>NZ_JBHVYH010000001.1:0-1835694 GCF_042880995.1 Arthrobacter sp. NPDC058288 | reverse complement strand
ACCTCCGTCATGGCCCTCGCCGTGGTCATGATGCTCCCGCCGGTCATCGTCTTCGCCACCCTGAACAAATACTTCAGCGTCGGCGGCATCGGCGGATCCCTCGCCGGCCGCTAACCAGCGCCGCAACGGTTTATATCTGTTCATTCAAGGAGTTTCGATGACCGACACAATGCCCTTTGCCGCAGTGTCCCTGACGACAGGGGCCGACTACTGGACGACGCCGGAAGCGCCGTGGATCGGCCTGAGGTCTTTGCGTTTCGCTGACGGGCCCCACGGCCTTCGGGTTCAGGACGACGAAAACCCTGACCACCTCGGACTCGAACGGAGCGCCCCTGCCACGTGCTTCCCGCCGGCCGTCACGCTCGCCTCGTCTTGGGACCCCGAACTCGTGCAGTCCGTCGGGGCTGCTCTTGGGCGCGAAGCTCGCACTGCCGGCGTTGATGTTGTGCTCGGACCGGGCCTGAACATCAAGCGCAGCCCGCTTTGCGGACGCAATTTCGAGTACTATTCCGAAGATCCGTTCCTCGCTGGCGTACTCGCGGCTGCGGCCGTTCGCGGTATCCAAAGTGAAGGTGTCGGCGCCTGCCTCAAGCATTTCGCAGCAAACAACCAGGAAACAGATCGTCTCCGCGTGAGCGCCGAGGTTGATGAACGGACGCTGCGTGAGGTGTACCTGCGCGCCTTCCAGGTCGCCCTCCGCGAGTCCAGCCCGTGGTCGATCATGTCCGCATACAACCGAATCAACGGTGTCTATGCCTCGGAGAATCGCTGGCTACTCACCGACGTGCTGCGAGGGGAATGGGACTACGACGGCGTCGTCGTGTCAGATTGGGGCGCCGTCCACGATCCCGTGGCGGCGGTTGACGCTGGCCTCGATGTTCGCATGCCTGGTCGACCGGACGATCCGCGTGTTGGTCTGGCCTTCGCCGAGGGGCGGGTTGACCGCGCGGCATTCGACCGTGTAGCAGAGCGGCTGATGCTCCTGGCTCAGCGGACGAAAATGAATGGCCCCGTAGCTGCAGTCGATACTAATGCGCACCACGAACTCGTACGTACTGCCGCCGCTCAGTCCACCGTACTGTTGGCAAACGATGGAACGCTGCCCCTCGACGTATCCGCAGGACTTCGCGTCGCGGTGGTTGGCGAGCTTGCCCGGACCCCGCGCTATCAGGGCGCCGGCAGCTCACGTGTCAACGCCTCCCTCACTGTTTCCGGGCTTGACGCGCTAACCACTCGGGTGGAAGCAGCAGGGGGAGCGGTGGAGTTCTCGCCCGGCTACAGTCTTGATCGGGTTGGCTCGTCGCCGATGATGCGTTCGGACGCAGTAGAAGCGGCGCAGCGGGCGGACATAGTTTTGCTTTTTCTGGGGCTGCCAGGAGGCTACGAGGCAGAGGGCGTGGACCGAGCATCCATCGATTTGCCCGATGACCAGCTTGCGCTCCTCTCTGACATGCAGGCGGTCGACACACCAAAAGTCGTAGCTCTCAGCAACGGCTCCGCGGTCACCACGGCGGCATGGCGCTCTTCGGTGAATGCCGTCGTCGAATTCTGGCTGACCGGCCAAGCTCACGGCGACACAGTTGCCGATGTCCTTCTCGGAGATTCTGAGCCTGGCGGTCGCCTTACTGAGTCGGTGCCGCTGCGGATCGAAGATACTCCGTCGTACCTCTCCTTCCCGGGGGAGGGTGGAACGGTCCGCTACGGTGAAGGCATCCACGTCGGATACCGCTACTACGATGCCCGGGATGTGGCGGTGGACTACCCGTTCGGACACGGACTCTCGTATACGACGTTCAGCTACTCCGACCTCAATGTGACTCCGCGTGCGCTCGAGGATGAGACCGCTTTCGACGTGGAGATCCGCCTCACCAACACCGGCACAAGAGAGGGATCGGACGTAGTCCAGGTGTACGTCACCGACCACAACAGCTCCGTCCAGACCCCACTCCGGGAGCTGCGCGGCTGGCGGAAGGTTCGTCTCGACGCCGGTGCCTCCGAAGTTGTCCGGATCGAGGTGCGCCGTGCCGACCTTGAGCATTGGCACGGGCGGCTTACCGGCTGGGCATACGAAGGCGGCCACGCCACCGTCCATGTCGGGGCATCATCCCGCGACCTCAGGATTTCAGCGGACATCGAGATCACAGGCGTGCCGCGCCCGGTGCGCCTCGACAACTGGTCCACTTTCGGCGATTTTTACGCTCACCCCGTCGCCGGGCCTAGACTGCGGGCGACCGCGGAAGTCCGTGGCGGGTTCCGCGGGCGCATCGGAGACCTGCTCGGAGACGAAGCGGGGCGTGTCAACGTGCTCAGTATGCCGCTGGCCACGATCGTCGAGTTTCCTGGCATCCCTCTGGAACCGGAAGATATCGACGCGTTTATCGAGGGCCAGGATGGATAGCCGGGTCCCGGATACGCAGGCAACCGCTATCAGGTCGCCAGAGTCTGCCGGATCCAGGCGATCTCGGCGCGGCTTGCGGCCTGGCCGATGGTGACCATTCCCTTGCGGTAGACGTCGTCTATTTCAGCCTTGCGCAGTGGCCGGCCATTTTCGTAGAAGAAGCTTGCCGGGGCCTCCAGGAACTCAAGCCGCCGTCGAAGTACCGCATGCTGATCTTCCACATCGGGAAGTTGGGATAGGAACGCAAGGATGACCATGAATCGTCCGAGGTCAGTAATGTCGCCTGCCGCTGCGCTGCGCAGTCGGCCCTCGAGGTCTTTCCTGCCATCTGGCGTCAGTTCGAGCGTGTGGCGCTGGGCGGCCCGGCCGCTCTCGATGCGGCGGACAACTGATCCTGAATTGATCAGCCGCTGAATGGCGGGATACAGGCTGCCGTCACTGATTTCACGGGCGAAACCGTATAGCTCGTTCATTTTCCGGCGCAGTTCGTAGCCGTGGAGCGGGCCCTCCGCCAGGAAGCCCAAAATCATCAGTTCCAGCACGAACGCCATGCTACATGACATGTATGTGTCGAAACGAGGTATTCACTCAGAGATACCTCGTTTCGAGGTATATGCTGAACGTCCCGCATTCGTCTCCGAAGGACCCTCATGCCGTCATCGCCTGTCGCAGGTACACCCAAACCGGCCATTTCCCGCGGCCGTCTTGCCATTGCCGTGGTCTCGACAGTTGTGGAGTGGTACGACTTCACGCTGTTCCTCTACCTGAGCTCGGTGCTTTCCCGGGTCTTCTTCGGGGACAGCCCGACGGGCGTCCTCATGACACTGGCGACGTTTGCTGTCTCCTATTTACTGAGGCCCGTTGGAGGCCTGGTGTTCGGCTATGTGGGGGACCGCTGGGGCAGGCGCCCGGTCCTTCTGGCGTCCATGGCGTTGATGTTCCTGGCCACGGCCGGGATGGCCGCATTGCCAACCTATGCCCAGGTCGGCGAATCGGCAGCAGTGTGGCTCCTTGCCCTGCGATGCCTCATGGCGTTCTCTGTTGGCGGCGAATACACAGGAGTCATGACCTACCTCCTCGAAAGCAGCCGTGCCAGGAATCGCGGCCTGGTCACCTCGTTGGCGGCTTCTGCCAGCGAAGTTGGCGCGTTGCTGGCTGCCGGTGTTTCGGCCCTGACAGTGACTGCATTGTCCGCACCGCAGGTCGAGGAGTGGGGCTGGCGGATCCCGTTCATTGTGGGCGGGGTACTTGCCGGACTGATTCTGGCTCTCAGGTCCGGGCTGCCGGAAACGCCGTTGTTCCTGCAAAGCCGATTGGTTACGCGGCAGCAGCCGTTGCCAGGTGTATTGCGGCGGCAGTGGCGGGCCATAATCCGTACGTTTATGATTTCGGGACTGTGCTCGGCTGCCTATTACGTGGGCATCATCTATCTGCCGACGTACCTGATCTCGGTCCGGAACTGGAGCGAATCTTCGGCCCTAGGGCTGGCGACGCTCGCGGCCGTCGTCGTCGTCCTTGCTTCCCCCGTGGCGGGTTGGCTGTCCGACCGGTACGGCCGACGGGCAACGCTGCTGATCCTTGCCATTGCGGCAGTCCTTCTTCCACTTCCGATGTTCGCTGCAGCCGGGCAAACGAACGCAGGCGCGGCAGTGGCGGCGGTAGTTGTCCTAGCGTGCCTCGCAGGCAGCCTCAGCGCGGTCGGGGCATCGGCGATCCCGGAGCAGTTCGAAGTCAGGGGCCGCTTGACTGCGTTGGCTATAGGCGGGACTGTTGCCACAACGATCTTTGGCGGGATTGCCCCGTACGCGGTGCAGACGCTCACGGAATCGACGGGTTGGCCGCTGGTGCCCGGGCTGCTGATCGCAGTCGTTGCACTCGCTGCCCTCCCGGCCATTCGGCGGGGTCCGGAGACAGCGGCTTCACAAGACCAGCAACCCGGGCCGATGCCAGTATCATCGCGCACCACAGCTGACGCAGACGCCCAAGGAGTGAAGGACCATGCCTGACATGATGCGTGCTGTCGTCCTCGACGGTCCCGGGGCACCGGACGCCCTCAAAATCCGTGATGTACCCCGGCCCGTTTCCAAGCCGGGGTGGGTTCTGATCGAGGTCCGCGCCTTCGGCTTGAACCGCTCTGAACTGCACTTCCGGCGCGGCCTGGGGTCGTTCGGGTCCTTTCCGCGTATTCCGGGCATCGAGGCGGCCGGGGTGGTTGTTGATGCCCCGGGCGGAGAGTTTACCTCCGGGACTCAGGTCGCAGCGCTGATGGGCGGCATGGGGCGGACTTTTGATGGCGGATACGCCGAGTACGTTTCGGTACCGGCCGCCAGCGTGATCCCGTTCGCGAGCACCCTTGACTGGCCCACCCTGGGTGCGGTTCCGGAAATGCTGCAGACCGCCTACGGCTCGTTGACTGTCGGCGTCAATGCCGCCCCGGGCAGCAGCTTGTTGATCCGGGGCGGCACATCCTCGATTGGTCTTGCTCTCATCGTCCTGGCGAAGCGCCGCGGCATCACGGTCCTCGCCACCACGAGGAACGCCAACAAGACTCAAGCGCTCCTCGACGTCGGAGCGGACCATGTCATTATCGACACCGGAAGTATCGCTGAGGAGGTGCGGACGATCTTCCCTGATGGAGTCGGCGGCGCCGTTGAGCTCGTGGGGGCCCCGACGTTGCGCGACACCCTCCGGGCCACTGCCGTCCACGGGACGGTGTGCTTTACGGGAATGCTTTCCGATGAGTGGACCGTGCCGGACTTCTACCCCATCGAGTACATCCCGAGTGGAGTTCGACTCACCGCTTACACCGGCGAAGCCGAGGACCTGCCCCAGGCTGTCCTGCAGGAGTTCCTGGACGCAGTCGCGTCGGGACAGGTCATCGTCCCGATCGGGAAGGTCTATTCCCTCGAGGGCATAGTGCAGGCGCATCAGGACATGGAGGACGGCTCCGTCACGGGAAAGCTGGTAGTCACGGTGGGCGGGCGCACCGACGCCCCCTCAGCACACTCGGAAGAAGGGAACGTCAATGAATGACCGGAAACTTCAGGTAACGGTATTCCACGCCTTGGACGGCCTGCCCGCGGGAGCGTCGATGAACTCCGTGACGGCGGAGAGTGTCAATGTTGCGGGGCGCCGTGCCCTTCGCGTCGGGCTGACCGAGGCCGCAGCCTCAGGGGTTCCCGGTGTTGACTACGTGGACCAGCCCACCTTTGTCCTCATTCCTGCGGACTTCAGGAACGGAATCGTCGAGGTCGACCTGCTGAGCCGGCTCGCAGACGGCGCGCCAGACTATGCGCGGGCGTTCGCGGGTCTTGCCTACCGGATCACGGAGAACCTGGAGAGCTTCGAAGCTGTGTATGTCCGGCCCCTCAACGGTGCCAAGGTAAATCCTCCGGGGCCCCGTGCCCAGCGGGCCGTGCAGTATTTCGCCTATCCGGAGTGGAACTTCGAACGCCTTCGCGAGGACTATCCGGACGGTCGCTACGAGGCGGGGGCCCGCATCGGTCCGGACGAATGGATCCGCCTGCGCATCGAGGTGCAGGACGGAAGATTGCGTGCCAGCGTCGATGGCATCCAGGTTCTGGATCTTGCTGAAACGAAGGGACCGGAAGCCCGCGGCGGTATCGGGCTTTTTGTTGACATCGGTACGGAGGCGTTCTTCTCCAACCTGTCCATCACTGCAGGGTGAGCCGTGGCGGCCGGCCGCGACGGCCGCCGTCGTTCATAGTTCGAAGCTTCCATGCTGCAGCGACCAGATGGAGCGCCGTTGCAATCGCACTCAACCCCGTCCGGCGCGGCCGTGGAACTACTCGTCCACCGTGCAGAAAGCGCGGACCCGCACTGATCTACTTGATGCTCTAGACGGCCCTGGTGGCGATCGATTAGACGATCGTCACGGCTGCGGTGCCGCCGATCGTGCGTGACATTGGTGGGTTCCCGTCTTTTCCGTGGCTGGCCCTGGACCTGTAACCAACGCCGAGGAAGACCGGCTGCTTGATCATGCCCGGGGACGGCCAATGTGCGGCACAGCGGAAAGCGTCAACCAACTCACGAAGCTGGCCATGACCCCAGAGTCCTGGCCAGCTTCATGAGTTTAGGCTCAGATCAGTTCCAGCCGATTCAGCTCCAATCGAAGAAGCCCTTGCCGGTCTTGCGGCCCAGTTCACCGCGGGCCACTCTGTCCCGGAGAATCTGCGGCGGGGCGAACCGCTCGCCCAACGTCTGGTGAAGGTAATTGGCGATGCCCAAGCGCACGTCCAGGCCCACCATGTCCGTGGTGCGCAGCGGTCCGGTGGGATGTTTGTAGCCGAGGACCATGGCGTTGTCGATGTCCTCGGCGGAGGCGACGCCTTCCTCGACCATGCGCATCGCTTCCAGGGCGATCGCCACGCCCAGCCGGGACGACGCGAAACCCGGGGCGTCGTTGACCACGACGGCGGTCTTGCCCAGCCCCAGGACCCAGGTGCGGGCCTGTTCGACGAGCTCGGGACGGGTCTGCTTGCCGATCACCACCTCAATCAGCGTGGACGCGGGGACGGGGTTGAAGAAGTGCAGTCCCAGGAAGTCCTGGGGCCGCGCCAGTTCCTCAGCCAGCCCGGACACGGACAGCGACGATGTGTTCGAGGCCAGCACGGTTCCCAGCGAGAGCTGCTCCTCGACCCCGCGGAGTGCTGCTACCTTCAACGCCCAGTCCTCCGGGACAGCCTCGACTACCAGTTCGCGGTCCCCGAAGGCTGCATAGTCCACAGAAACGGACAGGCGGGAAGCCAGCTCCTCGAGGTCGCCACCCTGAGGGTTGCGCTCCACCGTTTTCGCCGCGGAGGCCTTGACGCGCTCACGGCCCGCCTGGGCTGCGGCCTCGTCGCGTTCCACCACCACCACGTCTGCCCCGTTGATGAGGAACGCGTGGGCGATACCAGCGCCCATCCGGCCACCGCCCAGGACACCTACACGCGCCGGGAATCCTGCCGGCACTACTGGGTTGTTCATGACTTCTTCTTCCTGTCGAGGAACGCCTGCATACGGTCAAATTTGGCCTGGGACTCGAAAAGCATGCCTTGGGCCAGGGTGTCGATGACGGGATGGACCTCCCGTGGAGCCTGGAACACGGCCTTGGTGAGGCGTACGGCGAGGGGGTCCTGCGCCGCGATGGCGTCCGCCAGGGCGTGCGCCGCATCCAGCAGTGTCTCCGGTTCCACAAGTTCGGTGATCAGCCCTATGGCGAGGCAGTCCTCGCCGGTGAGGACTTTGCCGGTCAGCAGGATCTGCTTGGCCATTGGCTCGCCGACCAGCTCCTTCAGCCGCCAGGTGGCGCCGGCCGCGGCCAGGATGCCCAAATTTGTCTCGGGATTGCCCATCCGCAGCGCCGGAGTGCCGATGCGGAAGTCCGCTGCGTACGCCAGCTCGGCGCCGCCGCCGAGCGCAAAGCCGTCCAGGGCGGCAATGACCGGCATGGGCAGCTTCGCAATCCTGTCGAAGACTCTGGAGTTGATTCCCGCCAGGGCTTCGTCACGGCGCCGCTCGCGCAGCTGCGCGATGTCGGCCCCGGACGCGAAAACGGCCCGTGCTCCGGTGTCGGGGTCACAGGGAGTGCCGGAGAGGATCAGGATTTTCGGTGTGCTTTCCAGATGCGCGCACACGGCGTGCAACTCGTCCACCATTGCCTGGTCGATGGCGTTTTTCACTGGCGGCCGGTGCAGCCGGACCGCCAAACGGTCCTCCCGCTCCTCAACCAGCAGTGTGACGAAACCCGAGGCATCAAGGCGCGTGCCGGCGTCGTGCATTACCTCTGTCATCAGATGCCTTCGAGCAGCAATGCGGTGCCTTGTCCGACGCCGACGCACATAGTGGCGAGGCCGAGCTTGCCGCCGCGCGTGACTTCGTGTTCGAGGCGTCCGAGCAGGGTGATGACCAGGCGGGACCCGGAGGAGCCGAGCGGGTGGCCGAGGGCGATCGCGCCGCCGAGGTTGTTGACGGTGTCGGGTTCGAGCTTTAGTTCGCGCATGCAGGCCAGGGCCTGGGAGGCGAAGGCCTCGTTAAGCTCGACGGCGGCCAGGTCGGCTACCGTGAAACCGGCGCGGTCCAGGACCTTGCGGGTGGCCGGGACGGGGCCGATGCCCATGATTTCCTGGGCGACGCCGGCGGAGGCACCGTCGAGGATGCGGGCGCGGGGAGTGAGGCCGTACTTCTGCACGGCTGCCTCGGACGCCACGATGATTGCCGAGGCGCCGTCGTTGAGGGTCGAGGCGTTGCCGGCGGTGACCACGCTGCCGCCCCTGACTACCGGGCGCAGGCCGGCGAGGACGTCCTGGGACGTTCCGGGGCGGGGTCCTTCATCGGTATCCACGATGGTTTCTGTGCCCTTGCGGCCCTTGACCGTCACGGGGATGATTTCGTCGGCGAAGCGTCCGGCCTCGATCGCGGCGAGGGCGCGCTCGTGGGAACGGGCGGCGAAGGCGTCGCAATCCTCACGGGAAATGTTGTAGGCGCGGGCCACCTCCTCCGCGGTTTCGGGCATGGAGTAGGTGGCTTTGCCGTCGCGGGAGAGTTCCCCGGACAGGAAGGCGGGGTTGGGGAAGCGCCAGCCGATGGAGGTGTCCACCACGGCGCCGGGTTTGGCGAAGGGTTTGTCCGGCTTTTCCATGACCCATGGGGCGCGGGACATGGACTCGACGCCGCCTGCCACCACGATGTC
The DNA here is from genome assembly GCF_042880995.1 of Arthrobacter sp. NPDC058288. Lineage (NCBI taxonomy): Bacteria > Bacillati > Actinomycetota > Actinomycetes > Micrococcales > Micrococcaceae > Arthrobacter > Arthrobacter sp. NPDC058288. Next base: position 1,826,602 of record NZ_JBHVYH010000001.1, on the reverse strand, counting down.
CGCGGCGCCTGCCTTGACCATGTGGGAGGCCATGATGATGGCGCTCAGGCCGGAGGCGCAGAGGCGGTTGACGGTGATGCCGGGGACGGTGTCGGGGAAGCCGGCGAGCAGCCAGGCCATACGGGCGACGTTGCGGTTCTCCTCGCCGGCGCCGTTGGCGTTGCCGAGGATCACTTCGTCCACCACGGCTGGGTCAATGCCGGCGCGTTCGACGGCGGCCCGCACCGTGAGTGCGGCCAAATCGTCAGGCCGGACGGAACTCAGGGCGCCGCCGTAGCGGCCTACGGGGGTGCGGGCGCCGCCTATGAGGAATGCTTCGGGCATGGAAACTCCTTGGGTTTGGTATGGGGGAGGCGTGCGGTCAGCGGAAGGCTGAGATGCCGGTGATGTCGCGGCCTACCAGCAGTGCCTGGATGGAGTCGGTGCCCTCGTAGGTGGACACCACTTCCATGTCCGTCAAGTGGCGGGCGACGTGGTTTTCGAGCAGCAGGCCGTTGCCGGCAAGGAGTTCACGCGCCTCGTTGCAGATCCATTTGCCCTTCTGGGAGGTGGACATCTTGACCATGGACGCCATGGCGTTTGTCAGGAGGCCCTGGTCGGCAAGTTCCGCCATGCGATTGCACATCAGCTGCATCGCCGTGAGCTCGCTGAGCATGTTCGCCAGGCGGTGTTGCACCAGCTGGTACCCGGCGATCGGGTTGCCGAACTGTTCACGTTTCGCGGCGTAGTCCACGGCGATCTCGAAGCATGCCATGGCGTGGCCTACGGCTTCCCAGGCGGCGCCGCCGCGGGTTGCCTGGAGCACGCGGGAGACGTCCGCGAAGGACCTGCAGTTCTCCAGCCGGTTCGTTTCCTGGATCCGCATGTTGTCGATGATGATGTCGGCCTGGAGGATGGCGCGCTTGCCGATTTTGCCGGTGATGACGGTGGGGTTGTAGCCCTCCGGGTGGTTGCCCTCCGCGTCCTTCTCGACGACGAAGGCGTTGACCTTGCCGTCCTCAGTGTTGCGGGCAAACAGCACGATGACATCGGCGGCGTGGCCGTTGCCGATCCAGCGCTTGTGGCCGTTGATTACCCAGGTGTCGCCGTCGCGGGTTGCGCTGGTTTCCAGGGCCACCGAGTCGGACCCGTGGTCCGGTTCGGTCAAGGCGAAGGCGCCGGTCTTCTTGAGCTTGGCCATGTCCGGGAGCCAGCGCTGCCGCTGCTCATCGGTGCCGAGCATGTTCAGTGCGCCCATGCAAAGGTTGGAGTGCACGCCCAGGAACGTGTTGATGCTTCCATCGGCCCGGGCCATCTCCCGGGCCACCATGCCGGCGGCCTTCCGGCTCATTCCCGGGCATCCGTACCCCTGAATGTAGGTCCCGATGATGCCGAGCTCTGCGAGGCCGGGGAGCAGTTCGTTCGGGAACTCCGCCCGTTCCCAGTAGTCGTTGATGATGGGAAGGACCCGGTTCTCGGCAAAGTCGCGGACCTTGTCCCGGATCGCCGTCTCTTCGGGGGTGAGCTGTTCGTCGAGGTGGAAGTAGTCCGAAGTGGCGGCGGCACGGGTAGTTGTGGTGGTGGTCATGATGAGTCCTTTTGATGGTCCGTGGACGGATGCCGGGGTGGTTGGTGGCTGCTTCGGGGGAGGGCTAGCGTTGCGGCACAGACTGCAGCCACCCGAGGATGTCCCCGCGGTCGGCATCGATGCCGGGCGGCACGAGGTCGTAGCTGGCGGGCGTCGCCGAGAACGTGATCGGGTTGCGGACGCCGGGGATGGCTCCTTCACCGGATCCCACTTCAACCACCGGTTCCAGCCCGAGGCGATCCGCGAACTCGAAGCCGCCACGCACGTCGTTGATCGGGGCGCACGGTAGCCCTGACTCGGTGAAGATGTCGAACCATTCGGAAGCGGGCTTCGTGGCCAGCAACTCCACCAGAAGCGGACGCAGGGCCTTGCGGTTGTGGCTGCGGTCCGGCGGCGTGCCAAACCTCGGGTCCGTGGCGAGGTGCGGCGCGCCCAGAACACCGCACAGGGTACGGAATTGGCGGTCGTTGCCGATGGCCAGGACGATCTCCCCGTCAGCGGTGGGGAGCGGCTCGTAGGGGTAGATGCTGGGGTGCTCGTTACCCATACGGGTGGGCACGTTGCCGCTGAGCAGGAAGCCCGCAGTCTGGTTGACCATGCCGGACAGGGCCGAGGACATGAGGTTCACCTCGATGCGCTGGCCGCGGCCGCTCTGGCTCCGCTCGTGCAGCGCGGACAGGACGCCGATCGCGGCATGGAGTCCGGTGATGACATCGAACACGGCCACACCCGACCGGTACGCGGGGAACTCCGGATCGCCGGTCAGGCTCATGAGGCCGGACATGGCCTGGACGAGCAGGTCGTAGCCCGGCAGGGTGGCGCCGCCGGCGGTGCCGAATCCGGTGATCGACGCATAGACCACGGCAGGGTTGAGTTCGGCGATGGAAGCGTAGTCCAGGCCGAAGCGGCTAAGCCCGCCGGGCTTGAAGTTCTCGATGACGACGTCGGCCCCCGCCGCAATGTTCCGCGCCGTGTCGATATCGTCCGTATCGCCGAAGTCCAAGGCGATGGATCTCTTGTTCCTGTTGATCGAAAGGTAGTACGTGGATTGGCCCTCGAAGACCGGGGGTTTCCACTCGCGTGTTTCGTCGCCGGCCGGGCTCTCCACCTTGATAACGGTGGCGCCCATGTCCGCCAAAAGCATGGTGCAGTAGGGGCCGGCCAGCACACGACTGAAGTCGGCAATGACGATTCCCGCCAGAGGCCCGCTGGCATCGCGACCGAAGGCGTCCCGGCGCACGCCTGCCGGTTGGCGGTCCTGGGCAGCCCCCGGCGCGGGGGGAGCTACGGTGCTCTGCAGTGTCATGGGTCCTCTTCCATAGGGGGATCTTTTTCACTATCCCATCGGCCATTACAGCGCGTCCAATACTTATTGAGCGTTGCATTATTGCAATTTCGGAAATAATGCCATTTTTGTCGCAGGCCGGTTCCACGATGGCATTACGCCGTGCGTAGACCGCCCGGTCCTTCTTCGTTTTCAGTTTCCTGGCTATCCGCTCGACGGGAGTCGCATCCGCCGGGGTCCTGCCCTTGGGCGACCCCGGCGCCAGGCGGTATGCCGAGCAAGGCAGATACGTGAGGCCGCTATGTCGGTCAAGTCTTGCGCCAGGCTCGGAGACGGCTGTTAGTTCCGATCATGCAGCACTAGACTCGCCGGACAACTGGGTGGACGAGAAATATTGGGGGACAGAATGGTCCAGGCCGTGCAGGTACTGCGGCAGTATGGCATCCGGCCCGAGGTCTGGGACTGGTACCGGGCACACGGCAGGGTACGCCCGGACCCGACGCCGCAGTACCGTGCTGCGACGCGGCGGGCCGCTCGTAGGTCCGTGGTACTGATCGTGTTGGTCGTTGTAGCTGTGGTGGTGGCCATGCCGGTGATCTACTGGATCGCCGTCCTTGTACACGTGAGCTTGTACCAGATGGCGCCGGTGACTCTGGGTGTGCTCTTGGCGGGAGTGGCACTGATCTTCGCGATCTTCGTCGCGTGGTCCGGTGCCGTGCGGGAGGCGCGGGAAGATGCGAGGCGGGAGGCCAACCGTGGCCGGATATTTGGTACCCCTGGTGGTGTTCTGGCCGCGGCTGAAAAGTTCGGTCGGGGTAGGGTTGAGGCGGGGGCGAGGGGTGAGGGTAGTACGGCGCTTCTGCTGGAACTTCTGCTGCGAATCCCGGGAACGTCCGTGTTCCACGGGCTGCAGTTCCCGGGACGCCAGGACTCTGATGTGGACCATGCGGTTGCATTCGGGAACGTTGTCTACCTTCTGGATTCCAAGCTCTATCGCTGGGGCCAGTACGAATGGCGCCCGGCCGGGGAGAAGGATCTGATTGTGCGCTCTGACGGGTACGGGCACGGCAAAGCGAACTGGATGCATGCCGCCGCCGCCGGATACCGGTCCCTGCTCGGGCCCGGGGTGGAAGTGATTCCCATGATCATGATTCACGGGCGCAGCACGTCCGTTGGGTCCACCAGCATCTCGGCCCACGGGGTGCACATGCTTACGGCCCGGGACGCGATGGAGCGCATAGGGGACACGATGGCGGGATCGCTCAACCAATGGCAGGACAATCCCGCAGTGCGTGCTGCCCTTCTCAGCAAGCTGAAGACGGGCTAAGGGCGGTGTTGCCTGGAGTGGGACAGAAGTGGGAGGGGCAATAATGGACCTCAGAGTTATTCTGGGGCCGGGGGTCGACCAAAAGAGGGTGTGCACAATGTGCACACTCTCGGCTTTGGATCGGGTCGTACTGGTGGCGGACTGGGTCGGATTCCGCATGTTTTCGGGACTTCCCAGTGTTTGCAAGGGCTGGAGTCCGGTTCGAGTCCCACCTCGGGCACGCATAACCCCTCGTCAGAGGGGTTTTTGCTTTAATGTGTGGACATTGACCCTCCGCGGGTTCCTCTGACGCTGTCCGCGGTTTTGGCCTGGCTCCGCGGTGGCCTGTTCGGTTGTGTGGGTGGCGGGGGCGGGTCTTGGCTGGTTGGCCCCGCGCCTGCTGGGATCTAAGCTATTTGGCGTCCTTTCTTGCTGTTTCCGGTGGCCAGTTGTTGGCCTTCACTCGTTCATGGCCAGTAATTGTGGTGACGACATGACGAAGCGGAATTTTCTTCGAGGATCGCCCTCGGATTGCTGCTTTCTTTAAGCCAGGCATACTGCGCTCGTCGAGCTTTTGTCCGGCCAAAGGGGGTGTGCACATTGTGCACGCGTTTGTGCACGGGCGGCCTGTCATCCTCATTGTTATCCCTTCCTCCTGGCTCTGCCTTCGCTAGTTCATGCAGGTCTCTGGTCCGGTCGACATGACTTTGCGGCCCGGATCAGAGGTTCTTGTGGGACCTTCCTGTCATCGGGCGCCTCTCTTGGCATATCTGTTGGCGGCGCAGGATCCGTCGACAGAGTGAAGGTGTGTGGGATACGGACTCTTCTTCCGTCAACCAGTCATCTCTGTCAATGAGGGGGGAGGGCGGCTTCGACATGACGATCTCAAGGCGCTCTCCGACCGTGCCAGTTCCGCGAGCCCACCCTCAGACGCTGGTGAATGGCTTTCAATCGGTATGCGACGGCATCCGCTGCGCGGTCCGCTTTTGTCGAGGGCGGCAGTCGTGTCTGTCAGATGTGTGCGTCGTTCTGATACACGGAGTCACCGCTGGGTTTGAGGGTCCGGAGTGCAACTTGGGGAACCGGGAGCGATCCAAAGTTTCGCGAGGAAATAAGCGACGCAGGAGCGCCCATCGAAACTTTGGATCATGAGCGGCGCGGAGCGCCCTGGTTGCGCGGAGGACCTGCCCAGCGATGATGGGGAGCAGAACGACAAGCAGCGATGTTGCTTCTGGTGGTTCATGGAGGCGGGGGAGCGCGGCGGCATGACGGACTAGGTTGTCCAGATGTTCTGTGTCACCAACTGGCTCGCATGGGTACGGCGTATGGGGCCGGGAGCTTCCAGACGACTCCTCGGGACCGGCCGGAGCAGACGCGAGAGGTCGACTGGGCGGCGGGAGCGCAGGCGTCGAGTCCTCATCCTGCTAAAAGAGCGACACGCCGCATAGCCGGTACGAAGAACTGCGGAGTCCCCTTGATGACCAGCCGCGATCCTAGCCCAATCTATTGAGGGACCACTCGTTCGCCGTTCTTGGCGGCAGGAATGCGTCTTGTTACTCGACGGGTGTCCGGACTCACAGATCCCTTGATCTGCCTACCACTGGGTGTCGGATTGGACTCTCAGAATCCAGCAGTTGGGTGTCAGGGAAAAGCACCTGGGGCCCAATCTTGCCGCATTTTGCGGCTCGTCTGACATCCAGTTGGGGTGTACTCCAGGTTGGATTGATTGCTCTTCAATGGTGGAAACGCGCCGAAGCGATCAGCCGCCTCGAAGCACTCTGGGGTGCCTGGGAGTTCCTGCGCCTGGACGGCAGCACGGGCATGGGCGTATGGTGGCGCGATCACGCAGACCACCACCACATGTCCGTGCTGCTCTCAACTGATGGGCCGTTTCGGGGCTGCAACCCGTCCTCCAAACCCTCAATCCGCAAGTTCGCTAGAGGGGTGTCGGCCGGCGCATCATGGGAGGAAACAGGCGACGTACACGAGAACTTGCGGAGGCGCAGGAGACTGCCGTGAAGGGGGTTGAGAATGCCCGGTACAGCGAAGTCGTCAGTCTCGTTACAAGCAGCTGCTGGATCATGAGACTCGCACGCGCAACGTCCCTCGCCACGGAAAACCTCACCATCGTCCAAGCTCGAACAGGAGCTGACGCCGGGCATCACAGCCTCTTTGGATCGTTTACGACGCTGCAACCTCAATGAAGAGATTGGCAAAGCGACTGCGCTGCCAGCGAGCGTAAATCATCCACAAGGGGGTTGTGGTGTCATCCGAGTCGATATCCACGGCCACAACCAGACCGTGGACTTTTCCCGAAATCGACGGGCGCCCCAATTCGGCGAGTTCGGCGTGACTTCGCACACGATCACTGACCGCGACGCCTTTCGACAGGAAATTGAGCGCGTCCGCGAGCAGGGGTATGCCCTTCAGGACCATGAAAGTGAGATGCAGCTTGTAGCCCTCGCTGTTCCAGTTACGGACTCCGCCGGGAACACCCTGGCCGTCCTCGCCGTGGCCGCCCCCGCATTCCGCCTCTCTGCTCAGGAGCTCCCGGCCCTGGTTCCGGTATTGCGGAAAGCAGCGGAGGAATTGTCGGCCAGACTGCCCCAGTAAACATCCGTCCGGAGAGCCGCCGTGGGTGCATCCGCAGCCACCCGGCCATCAGCATCCACTTCACGGTGACTTGCCATCGATTCCTTCTGTTTCCACCGATACTTCGGCGAGGTTTACGCAGGCCTGGAGACAGCTCCCGAGACATCCTGGTCCATCGACACTTTTGTCGATTTCGCCCAGATCCAGGCCGTGCAAGGCATTTCGATCGAGCACTTCATGGTCCCCGACATTTCAAGTCTCACCCTCGCCCGGCTGCGGGAGAGAGTGGAGGCGGCGGACCTTGAACTGGTCTGGGCTTGGGGCACCCCAACGGACTGTCGTCCGGCGCGGATCCCGAGGCACTGAAGGATCTCTTGCTGCATATCAATGTCGCTGCCGAATTGGGTGCGACCGTCATGCGTATCTGTGCGGGCGGTCGCAACACGCGACTGCAGGACTGGAACCAGCACCGCCGGCTCCTGATACCCCGCTGGCGGGTGCCGCCGAATATGCCGCAGCCGCAGGCATCACATTGGCTCTCGAAAATCATGCCGATCTACACGCTAACGAAATGCTGGAACTACTGACAACGATTGATAACCCGCACCTTGGCATCTGCCTTGACACCCCTAACAACCTCCGCATGTTTGACGACCCCGCCCTGGTGGTAGAGGCCCTAGCGCCCCACGCAAAGGCTGTCCACCTCAAAGACGTCGCTGCCTACCGCGGACCCAAAAACCTTCGGATTTTGGCCGAGCGTTCCACTGGGCGAAGGACTAATCGATATCCCGCACGCGCTCCGCGACCTGAAGAATGCTGGCTACAAGGGGCTGCTGGCCGTGGAGATAGACTTCCTCAAACCGGGTTCCGGCGATGAGATGACGACGGCAGCAAGATGCCTCAACTACCTTGAATCACTTCTCGAATCCCATCATGAAACTGTTGTGGGAAGGGCAGAATGAGCACTTCTTCTAAGCCGGCAGACATACCCGCTGCAGACATACCCGCTAGGGAGGAATTCTTCCGCCGAGCCGTAGGAAGCGCTGATCTCCGCTATCGGTTGCAGGAACGGACTTACAGACTGCGGTAGTGACAGAATGCCGGGCCTGGTGACCGCGTCATCCCTCACGGGCAGACCGTAATTTCAGATCCCTTCAGCGATAGTGCACAATTTGGCAGACTCTTCGCGGGGAGCGGTGCAGGAAGGAACTGCTACGTGAGTCCTTAGTGCGGTTAACGGGCTACGTCGTTATCGAGCTCAAGACGGGCAAGTTCCAGCCCGAGTACGCCGGAAAACTCAACTTCTACGTCGCTCTCGTCGATGACCTGCTGCGCCGGGAATACCACAACCAAACCCTCGGCATCCTGATCTGCGGCACTAAAAACGACCGTAGCGTTCGCTACAGCCTGGGCAGCTCCACGTCCCCCATGGCGTAGCTGCCTACACCTACGACAAGCTTCCCGAAGCCGAACAACAAGCTCTCCCAAACGAGAGACACCTTGTCGCCGCCCTGGAATGGACTGAACCCGCTGAGGTCGAGGAGACCAGCTGGCGGCTCCACCACCAGGGCCGATATCTGGCCTTTAAGGCTACCGCGCTGAACGGGCCCCCAGCTTGCTTTCAGCCCACGCTGCGGCCTGGAGGCGTTCGTGAATGACGGCTTCTTGACGTGTGCGCATAATCACATTATGGTTGACCCTAATCCTTTAGGTAACGCGAAAGAGATTTCGCCGAACCTTTCCCCTAAACGATTAGGAGGCGATCGAGCAAGTGGCAAAGAAACCCACGTTGCGGGACCTGAGCGAAGTGACGGGCCTGTCTTCCTACACGGTTTCCCGGGCGTTGAGCAACGGCGCGGATGTCTCGGACGCGAGCCGGAAGCTCGTATTGAAGGCCGCCCGGGAGCTTGGTTACGTTCCGAACCGCGCCGCGCAGGAACTCCGCAAGAAAACGCGCAGTTCCATCGCCGTCATTACGGCGAGTACCTCAAACTATTACTACCTGGACCTCATGAAGGGCATCCAGCGGGTCCTGCGCGGATCCAACCGCAATGCCGTCGTCGCAGACATCGCCGCAGAGGGCGTCTACACGGCCGAGGTGGAAGATGCCACTGTTCAGGACCTGATCCAGTCGCGGACTGCCGGCATTATCACGACACTGACGTTGAGCACGGAAAACATCAAGCTCCTCGAAAGCTGGGACATCCCGGTGGTGTTCGTGGACTCGGCACCACCGGTGGACGCGACTCGAGTTCCGAGCATCCTGACCGACAACTTTGCGGCCAGCATGAAAGCCGGAGCGCACCTGGCCCAGCACGGCTATACGGACTGGCTTTTCCTGGCCTATCCGGGCCGCTGGTCCACCCGTGCAGAGCGGGAGCGCGGCCTCCGTGAGGCCGCCGCCAAGCACGGTGCTTCACTTCGGGTGCTAGAGACCGAAAACGACTCCGAATCGGCGCATCGGTCGCTATGGGCCCACCTGGATGCTCCCGGACAGGCTCTGCCGAGGGCGATCATTGCGGGAAACAACCCCCTGCTCCACGGTGTCCTCACCGTGCTCCAGCAACGCGGGATCGCTGTTCCCGATCAGGTGGCACTCATTGCCTTCGACGAATTTGCCTGGGCCCCCTTGCTGGATCCGCCGCTGACGGTGGTGGATGAGGACAGCGAATCCATCGGCGTTCTCGCCGCCCAGACGCTGACCCGAATCCTTGACGGACAAATCGATGCCGAACGGCGCGGTGTGCCTCCTACACCCGACTACCGCCCCGAGGACCGGCGGGAGGTGAGCGCCGACCTGATCGTGCGGCGGTCCTGCGGCTGCTGAGGCGAACCTGGTTCGACAAAAGATGATCCCGCCGAAGGTGATCATGTCCGAACCGAACCGAAAGATCCCGGCCCCAAAGGGAGCCGACACAACACCTACCAATTATTTCACCGACCTACCGGCTTCACGACGGCCGGCAGGTTCCGGTTCAAAGGAGATCCGACAATGAATCAACTCGCCAAGAAGTCCGCAATCTTCGCCGCCAGCGCAACACTGGCCGCGCTCAGCCTGACCGCCTGCAGCTCCGGCGACGCGCAGCCCGCTGCCAATAAGCCGAAGAAAATCGAGAAAATCGGGCTCATGGTGCAGGACATGTCCAACCCCTTCTTTTCGGCCATGGACAAGGGAGCCAAGGAAGCCGCCGCGAAGATCGGCGCGACGTCCAACACCCAGGATGCGCAGCTTGACCTGGCTAACCAGAATTCCCAGATCGACACCTTCATTCAACAAGGCGTGAACCTGATCGTCATCAGTGCCGTGGATGAAAGCGGCATCCAGCCGGCGATTGAACGTGCGAAGCAGGCCGGGATCATCGTCATCGCCGTGGACACCCCGGCCAAGAGCGCCGATGCAGTGGTGATGACCAACGCCGTGCAGGCGGGCGAAAAATCCTGCCAGTACCTGTTCGAGCAGATGGGGGGCAAGGGCAACGTTCTCATGGTGGACGGAACCCCGCTCCAGACGATCCGTGACCGGATCACCGGATGCAAGAACGTCGTGAAGAAATTCCCCGACATCAAGGTTGTCGGTCAGCAGGCCTCAAAGAACGACCGAGCCTCCGGTCTGGCCGTGACCACCGACATGCTCACTGCCACCCCGGATGTTCAGGGGATCTTCGGCATGAACGACCCCTCGGCCCTCGGCGCCGTGCTGGCGGTCCAGCAGGCCCACAAGGGCGGCACCGTTAAGGTCACCGGCGTGGACGGAAGCCCGGAGTCCGTGGCCGAACTCAAGCAGGCCGGATCGCCCTTCATTGGGACCGCTACGCAGAACCCCGCCGAGATGGTCCGCAAGGCCGTCGAGGTCGCCCAGAACATCATCGACAACAAGCCCCCGACGGAGACCACGATCCTGATTCCGAGTGAACTGGTGACCCGGGACACCGTTAGCCAATACAAAGGCTGGTAACGCTCCACCATCGCTGTGTGGGGCTGCTGAACTCCCAGCCGCCCCACACAGCCGGACCGAAAATAGGCCACCATGACCACAACACCCTCCCTCCAGCCGCTGCTACAGCTCGAAGGCATCACCAAACGCTTTGCCGCCACGCTCGCGCTGAACAACGTCCAATTCGACCTCCGTGCCGGTGAAGTACACGCCCTGATGGGCGAGAACGGCGCCGGAAAATCGACCCTGATGAAGATCCTGGCCGGGAACGTTGCCCGCGATTCGGGCCGCATCCTGATGGACGGCAACGAAATCGACATCCGCTCCCCGCAGGAGGCCGTGTCCCATGGCATCGCCATCATCCACCAGGAGCTGAACACCGTTCCGGCGATGACAGTAGCGGAAAATCTGGCCCTCGGACGTGAACCGGTAACCCGGTTCGGAGCACTGGACCGGCGTGCCATGATCTCCCAGGCCCGGGAAAAGCTCGCCCGGGTCGGCGCACGGGTCGATCCCCGCCGAGAGCTCGGCGAGCTCAGCATCGGCATGCAACAGATGGTTGAAATCGCCCGGGCCGTCAGCGAGAACGCCAGAATCCTCGTCCTCGATGAGCCAACGGCGGCTCTCTCACGCACCGAAACCCTCCACCTTTTCGCGATCATCAACGAACTGCGCGCCTCCGGAGTCGGCCTCGTCTATATCTCTCACCGCATGGAGGAGGTCTGGGAACTTGCCGACCGGGTCACCGTCTTCCGCGACGGGACATACGTCGGCACCCGGGAAAAGAACGAGATCAGCCCGCCCGACGTCGTACGGATGATGGTAGGACGCAACCTCGATGACCTGTACCACCACGACCGGCACAGCCCAGGAGACGTCATGCTGGACGTCAAGGAGCTCACCGACGGAGCCGGCATCGGGCCGGTCAGTTTCCACGTGCGCTCGGGCGAAGTCGTCGCTCTTTCCGGGCTGATCGGTGCCGGGCGCACCGAAACTGCACGGATGATCTTCGGCGCGGACCGGTCCCGCGGCGGAACGGTCACCGTCCAGGGCAAGGTGGCATCGGCGTCGAGCCCTGCCCAGGCGATCGCCCGGGGAATCGCCATGGTTCCCGAGGACCGCAAAGACCAGGCATTGTTCGTGTCCCATACCGTGGAGGACAACATCGCCGTCAGCTCCCTGGGCAGCCACGTTATCGCCGGGGTGCTCCAGCGGACCAAAATCCGGACGGCGGTGACAAAGCAGATGGAACGCCTCCATTTGCGGCAGAACGCGCTGCGCCTGCCGGTGAGCGCACTTTCGGGCGGCAACCAACAAAAAGCGGTCCTGGCCCGCTGGCTGATGCGCAAATCCGACGTGCTCATACTCGACGAGCCCACTAGAGGTGTGGACATCGGAGCGAAGAGCGAAATCTACGAAGTCATCAATGACCTGGCCAGGGCCGGCAAAGCAATCCTGGTCATCTCATCCGATCTGCCCGAAGCGATCGGCATCAGCGACCGGCTCCTCGTGATGCGCTCCGGCCGGATCGTCCACGAACTAAACTCCCGCACCGCCAGCGAAGAGGACGTTATGTCCCACGCGACCGGTACTGCAGCACAGACAAACGGAGAATTCCATGACTAACAAGGCCCTCAACCCGCAGGACGCCGACGTCCGGCCAGAGGCAGCACCGCCGCCCCGTCGCGGCTTCGACTTCGCGTATTGGTGGGACCGCGTCGGCATCCTCGTCGTCCTGGTCGCACTCGTGGCGCTGATGGTAGTTATCGCGCCAAATTTCGCGAGTGTCAACAACCTGCTCAACATCGCCCGGTCCATCTCGATCAACGCGATTCTCGCCGCCGGAATGACATTCGTCATTCTCGCCGCCGGCATCGACCTCTCCGTCGGCTCCATCCTGGCCGTCGCGGGCGTCGCATCGGTCATGACCGGCATTGCCGGACTGCCTGCACCCGTCGCGATCCTGGTCGGCGTCCTCACCGGGGCAGCCGCCGGACTGATCAACGGCATGCTCAGCGCCTACCTGTCATTGGCCGCCTTCATCGTCACCCTCGGCACCATGACATTCCTGCGCGGCGCGGCATACACCATGACCGACGGGCAGCCCATCGTCTCCAACACCCTCAATTTCCGGGATGTCGGCAACGGGTACATGGCCGGGATACCGGTCCCCGTGGTGATCATGGTCATCGTCTACATCGTGGCGTGGTTCGTCCTGGAGCGCACGCGCTACGGCCGGCACGTATACGCCGTTGGCGGCAACGCCGAAGCCGCCAGACTCGCCGGCATCAACGTCAAGCGCGTCCTCACCTCCGTCTACGTCATCGCCGGGGCCTGCGCCGGGCTCGCAGGCGTCATCTTCTCCGCCCGGGTAGTCTCGGCCCAGCCCACAGCCGGCACCGGCTACGAGCTCGATGCCATTGCAGCAGTCGTCCTGGGCGGCACCAGTCTTGTCGGCGGACGAGGCCGGATCTACGGCACCCTCATCGGTTCGGTCATTCTCGGCGTCCTGAGCACCGGCCTGATCCTGATGAACGTCCAGTTCTTCACCCAGCTGCTGATCAAGGGCCTCGTCATCATCCTGGCAGTGGCCATCGACAGCCTGAAACAGCGCACCCTCCGCATGCCGTGGTCCCGGGCCATCGCCGCCCAGACACCGGCATAAACCTACTCCCCACGCGGCAGACAGCTACCCCCTGCCCAGCCCGCCACCAAACCCGGCTATTACGGGAGCAAGGTGGGGCAGGCAGCCCGCACCCCAAATCAATCGAGAGGAACGCCCGTGGCTTTGCCCACCATCGTCCTGAAGGACACCCTTCCCGGCCGCCGGACCAACGAACCCGTGACCTTCACCGTCGACTCTGAACTGCAGGAGGACCTCTGGACGGCGACCACCAACACCGGAGAAACCCTCACCTGCCAGCGACTGCGCGCCAACCCTGTGCCCGGCAAGACAAACTTCATCACGGTCGCGACCTTTGAGGGAAGCGTCGAACTCACCCTGACCGGGCCGGCAACTCAACACGTCGAGGGAATCACGGAACGGGAACCCGTCGAAACCGACGCCTTTGTCCGCCTCGACACCGGATACTTTGACCTTGAAATGTGTTCAGGGACGGCCGAGGGCACCGGCTCCTCCAAATGGGGCCTGCGCCACTTCTCAACCCTGAAGGAAGGCATTGATCTGCTGCCCTCGGGCAACAACGCCATCGGCGGCTTCTACGGGCCCTTCTTCACACCCGAGAACGGCCTCATCAACCCCCCCGAGCACACCACCGTCGACATCGAAATCATTGAACGAGGCCCGGTCCTGCACCACTACCGGATGAACGGCACCATCCCGGACGGCTTGCTCGACGAACTCAAAGGCAAGACATTTTCCATCGACTGGAAATTCACCCACGGCACCCCGTACTTCACGCGCAGCTACCGCGTGGACGACTTCCAGACCGTCATCAACGGGCGCTCAATAACCAACAAAATCACCGTCGGCGATGAATTCGAGGCCGGCCAGGGCAACGTCGTCTTCGACCGCTTCCAAGCATACGGCGGCACCCGATACCGCGCAGGGGACCCTTACGCGGCCGAACTCGCAAAAATGGTCGACGAAACCATCGCCACCTCAACCTCAAACACCGCAAAATTCGAGGAATTCCGCCGCCAACTTACCGGCAACATCGAAGCCGCCCACTGGGACCTATACTGGCGCCTCTTCAGCAGCTGGGAAGGCGCCTTGGACAACACTGAGATCCGCAAACGCCTCGCCCGGGTCCGGGCAGACTCACACGTGCTCGCCGACCTGCCCGACCGCCAGTGGGCCATCACCGAAGCGCCCGTCGACGTCTCAGCCCTGCCACACGAAACCATCTTCCCCGGACCAGCATCCAAAACCGCCGAATTCCACTCCGAACTCGACAGAGCCATGATCTGGTGGACCTCTGCGCCGTCTGGAGCCTTCCAGATTGTCCAGCGCCGCCAATCCGGCTGGGTCAACTGGGGAACCAACGGCGAGAACGAGTGCCCCGAACTCCCGGTCGACGTCCAGATCAAAACCGCTTACGGCATGTTCACGGACAGCTGGCAGCACGTGGCCGACCAACTAGAGACTGCACCCACGGCCCACCGGGCCTGAATCGTCAAGGCACGGTACCCGTTTCTCAAGACGAAATGGGCTCCTCGCCAGCGGGGGAGGCCCCCAGGACTCCTGTGCGCCCGCGGCTGTAGCGCCACCCTCGGCCCTTGGCAACCCGAATCCGGACAACTTATGGGGATGCCGGAGTGCCGCAGGCTCTGGGAGGAACAAACGGTCGCTCTCAGATATCGAACGCAGGACCGAGATTTGCGAGAGCCAGATGCCGGTGGGACGCCCGGGAAACCGTTTCGTCAACGCTTGGCAGACCTGTTGAGGACTCCACCGCTGCGCCAGGTGTTCCACGACGAACTCGCGCAGCTCGCGGTCGCCGGCCAACTTGGAGAGCCGGGTTCTCGGGCGCCTGTCGTCGGCAATCTTGTGAGCACGAAACGGATGATAGCGTCTGGTGTCCGGTCGGTTGCGGGCCAGCTCCGGGCTGATCGTTGATGGGAACGGTCCATCTCCGGGCAATGGACCGAACGCTTGATCGCGCCAACAAACGGTCCGCGATCAACATCCGCTCATCTTCGGACAGGTAATGGCTGGACCCGTTGACGACCGGAACAGGAAGCCACCGACGCGGATCCAGTGCCTGTTGACGCAACCCGGGAACGCCATTGCGGCCGTTCAACCAACGGCTCCCAGTGTTCCGGCTGATACCCCGGATCCTGCATGCCGCCAAGGTAGTGCCCATCTTTCATGCGCTGAACATATCCGGGCCGCGTGTCGACCAAGCCGACAGGCCCCATTTTCCGCAAACGACGCGCCGAACGTCGGGCTGCGAATGTTGTAACGGTGCACCCCGGGACAGTGGGGGAGGCGACTGGCAGAAGACTCCTTAAGCTGTCAAAGCCGGCCGGGGATACGTTCCCTGGCATCCAAATAGGCCGTCAGCGCGCTCCCTGTTGCGTTCGGCGGCGGCGGTTCACGGTGTCGGAAACTGCTACGCCTATGAGGGGAAGGACGGCCCCCATAGCGGCAACGAAGGCCGGGAAGAGAAAGCTCAAATTTGCCAGCACCACCAAGGCTCCGATGCCGGCGAGATCAGATGGTTGGCGTTGGCCCAGTACCTGTCGAATAAAGAAGCCCCGGCCAGCAAGGAAGAGAGCCGGCCCACCAAAAAGAAGTAGAACGGTGGCCAGATCGGGGCGGGCGGCCGGATCGCTGATCACGAGCTGATCACCAACCGCCACTAGGATCAGGCCTGCCAGCAACATGACCAAGGTGTTGCCCGCCAAAATGCCGTGCCGGAACTGATCATCGACAGAAGCAAGCTTTTCCAGAATGTCCTGTTCGAGGCCATGGAAGTAGCACCACCAGATCGCGACGCTTCCGGCCAAACCTACGGTCCCGGTCAGAAATATCAAGGGGTCCTCCAGATTGCCTGAAATCGCCAGGCCGGTTGAAAGGATCGTCTCGCCGAGCGCGATCAGGTAGAACAGCCCGAACCGCTCAAAGATCCTCTCTCCCGGGAGCGGGACACGGCTGCCTTCGGTTTTCCGGCCCGGCAACCGGTGGGCCACCATATGGCCACCGAGATCGATCGCGGCAGCGACACTCCAGAACATCAAACGCGGCCCCGGAGCGAAGAAGACGCCGGCAATCCAAAAAGGCGCGCTCATACACCCCCAGATCAGCGTGCGCACGAAGTGGTCGTGGGTGGTCCGGTCAAGTCCGGCAGTGAGCATCCACGCGCCTCGGCCCAGCTGGACCAGGAGGTAGCTCGCAGCAAAGAGCCAGCCGAAGTCACCAAACGCTGAGCCGACTGAGGCGTTCATGAACAGTGTGACAAGCATGATGACCAGCAGCATCCACTGCACCTCAAGCCGCGAAGTGTCCAGCAACGTCACCGACCAGGTCGTGTACACCCACACCTTATAGACCGCAAGAAGAAGCACAAATGTCTCACCGGCCCCCACCCATGAAGGATGCTCCAGCAAATGATGGGACAGTTGCGATAGCGCGAAGACAAATACCAGGTCGAAGAATAACTCAAGGCGCGTGACCCGGTCTCCGGAGGTTGCGTAACGCATCAGCGACCTGGCACGGAACATCAGTAGCCTCCATTGGGCCAGGAGCGGGCGGACACCCCCTCCTCTTGTCGAAAAGACTGACAACGGTCAGCGGAGAAGTCAAGGGCGCCAACTCGCGGCGATCCGCTGACTCGACGTGGACGTAGCCGCGCTTCCTGACCCGCCAGACGACTGTCTCCCGCCCCGGTACCGGTAGACGGCCGATGTTAGCGAACTAGGTTCAGCGCCGCGTTGACGATGGACGCTTCGTCGATGCCGTGGATCCGGTAGGCGTCCTGGAGATCAGAGGACTGGCCGAAGTCCTTTACTCCCAGGGAGACTGTGCGGTCGCCTCGGGCACCGGCCAAGAAGGACAAGGTGTGGGGGGTCCGTCCTGGACGGTGACGAGGGGCGCGGGGGCGTGTCGTGGAAGGAGTGCGTCGATGATGTCGGGCCCACTGCTGCCCGTGGCGGCGTTTAGTGAGTTGCGCCGCTGGAGGGATTCGAAGACCAGGTCCGGGCTGGTGAGGCAGACGACGCCGGCCATGATGCCAAGTGCCTTCAGCCGGGCGGCGGACGCTATGACTTTGGGCATCATTGCGCCGACACCGACCAGAGTGACCCTGTCCTCGACTGGGTCGTGGTCGGTCAGCCGGTAACCGCCGGCCACCGCGTGCCTGCGGCGCCGCTCCAGCAGCACCGCATCCGTCGGCATGGCCGCGTGAGCCTGGTCCAGTGGACGGGTCGTGAGCCGGAAGTAGGCCGAGCGTCCTCCGGGAATGCCTATGGGGCTCATGGTTTCGAGCATGCACCATTCCAGGTCCTGCGCGAAGGCTGGCTCCCAGGCCGTGCACTCGGGCTGTTCCAAGCCGATGGATGGAGTGGTAATGGACTGTTGCGCGCCGCCCTCCGGTGCCAGAGTCACCCCTGACGGCGTCCCAACCCGGATTGACTGGCCGCCGGCGTACATGCCGAAGGACCACGGTTCGAGGGCGCTGGCCACGAACGGGTCGTACATGGTGGCGATAGGAATCAGCGGCCGGCCCCACCGCTCCAGGTTGTTCCGAGTTCCGAGACCAGGCCCACGAGGTTGGTTTCGGCTATTCCGAGTTCGATATGCCGACCCTCCGAGTTTTCAATCCAGCGGAGGATCCGTTCGAGGTCTTCCGCGAACCAGACCCGGCGTTCACCGACGGACCACACTCCGGTTTTGTTGATCCAGCCGCCAAGGTTGGTTGAGGACACGACGTCGGGACTGCACGTGACAACACGGTGGGCCACCTCCGGCGCTGCCCGTTTCAGGTCGGACAGGAACCGTCCCAGGGCGGCTTGGGTGGAAATTCTGTCGCCGTAGCCCCATGGCAGGGAAGCCGGGATCTGGACGGACGAGGCCAGTGCGGGTTGCCGGCGCTTGAGCCGGAGGGATGTCCGGGCGCAGGCCCGTTCTTCCACGGTGCCCGGTGGAATTTGCGCCAGGGATTACCAAGGTCCATTCCGGAGGTCTCCGCGAGTGTTTCCATCTGATCTTTGGTCAGGAGCGCTGAGTGGTTGTTGGGGTGTCCTTCGGTGGCAAGGCCGCGGCCCTTGATCGTGTAGGCAAAGATGACGGTAGGCCGGGTGGATCGACCTGGTTGTATGAGAGAGCTGAGGCTCAGGGTGAGGAGACTACTGCACGAAATGAGCGGTCCGGGATCGAAGAATGCACACTTTGGAACACTTATCCGCTTCCTTGCGCGACCATCAACCGTAGGATTTTGAAAGCGGCCGGGCTGCTTTCGACCGGGCAACTCTTGGTGGAAGGTTTCGGCCGTTTGTGACGCCATGGCGCGGCGCCGCGATTCCTAGAGACCATTCCCTGCCGCCACTTGGTGGTTCCTTCCAGGGATACCGGCCGTGAAATCGAACTGCCTATGAGCACTACTAGAACAGGAACGACCCCATGATCACCGCCATCATCACGCCTACTTATCACGTCACGGCCGACCAGCCCCAGTTGATCGCCGAACGCCTTGACGCCGCGGAGAAATCGGCTCAGGAACGGGCTCTGAGGGAGGGACGTCACGGAATTCTCGTGACGCGCTATGGGCCGACCTCGTTCGCAGTAACTCTGAGCACAGACGTTCCCTACGGCATCACTCTGGAACGCGATCTCTCGCCTAGGACCGATCCAGTGCCGGCAAAAACGATGTGCGGCCAGCCCGATCCTGGGCATTCCCTGCCGCGTTATGGCGTGCGGTAGGCGGACATCTAGCGATGCTTACCTAATTCCGAATCGAGCACGGAAGAAGACTCGCATGTCACCAGACGCGATACATCAACGCGCTGCCCCACGACTGTTGCGGCAGCATAACGCGCTCTTGGAATCATCACTTTCTCGGCGCCCGCAGTTCACATCTCCGGCGTGGACTGACAACGGCCAACCTTGGATAACCCCTGACGGTCGACGGTTGCTGGCCGTTCTATCCCTCGAGTTGGTATCGGTGTTGTCATTACTCCTTCCTTTGCTATCTGGTCTTGAGCCGTGGAACGGCCTCGAGGTCCCCACCAGAGTGTCGGCCCTCGCCTCGACCCTGCTCCTTCCGGCCGTCCTTCATGCCGCTTGGCGCCTTATTCGGCAACAGCGCCGCGACCGGTTGGAGGCGTTAATTACAGCCAGCCTTATGGAAACAGTACTGAGCACGACCCGTGAATGGCTGTGGGCCGTAGGAGCAGACGGTAGGTTCACCTTCTCAAGCCGGGCGAGTCGGGAACTACTTGGTTTTGAGCCCTCCGAGTTGGTGGGACGCCCGTGCAGTCTCGTCATCGACCTCGCTGACCTCAAGACCGCGCGGAAACCAGATGCACGCGCGGGCCGGGAAGGACTTTTGCTTTCGGCCCGCCACCGCGGCGGTCGGAGCCTGAGCGTCGAGGTCTTCTGCCGGCGCCGATTCGACAGGGAGGGCCGAGGATCAGGATTTGAGGGAATCGCGCGACCGCTGGATGTCTCCATGGCAGAGAGCCCTGCAGATCTGGAAATCCAGGCGCGCCTCGATCGCCTGTTCGCCACTCGGACACTGATCACGGCGTTTCAGCCCATCTGTAATTTGGGAACCGGCGAGGTTGTCGGCGCCGAAGCGCTCACTCGCTTCGTCAGCTCTCCGTTCAGGTCGCCCGATCAGTGGTTCGTCGAAGCGGATTCAATCGGACGTGGCCGCGAACTCGAATTCCTTGCCCTGGAAACGGCGATGCAGGCCGCAGCGGATCTTCCCGGCCACATTTATGCCGCCGTCAATCTCTCCCCGTCGGCATGCCTTGACCCGAGGCTGAGCGACATCGTGAGGAATTCCGGTCTGAACCCCGGGCGGATCGTCGTAGAGTTGACCGAACGCTCAGCCGTGGCTGACTATGCACGTCTCGCAGCAGCATTGGCCCCACTCAGAAGCGCTGGCGTACGCATAGCTATCGACGACGTCGGAGCCGGGTTCTCATCCATGCGCCACATCCTTAGGCTCAGCCCGGAACTCATCAAACTTGACCGGACCATCGTTGCGGGAATCGACAGCGACCCCAACCAGAGAGCCCTGTGCATGGCTATGGTCAGCTTCGCGTCACAAATCGGGGCAAGCCTGGTCGCCGAGGGAATCCAAACCAATGCAGAACTAGCCGCCGTTGCCGAGATGGGCGTGAACATCGGGCAAGGCTACCTCTTGGGTAGACCATCCGTGCTTCCGTCGGACTGGTCCCGTTGGAGGCAGCGGAACCGGTCGTCAGCGAATGGAGATGCGGATAGCCTTGACACCTAAGGGCCAATCCGCCGGAGCCGGCTGATCTCCCCAGCAATGGCCCAGCCGGGCGCGAGTTGCGCCCTGTGCCCCTGCTCGGAGCACCGGCGCCGCGACTATGCGGGAAAGTGTCATCGTTTGCGTGCTGGCTCGAGATCAAACCGTCCGAGCTTTCGGGACGGGGCACCTGAATGACACCACCGCATACATCGTCCTTCGACGCGGCCTCGTAGCGTCCGACCTCGGACCACCAAGAGCCCTCGGGGCTCCGCGCGGATCCATCGAAGCACCTCCGCTGGGTAAGACAAGCACCCGAGGGACCCTCCGGGTCCTGCCCGGGCCCGATCGTAATTTATGGCTCGGCCATGGGGAAGACCACGGCATCGTCAAAGTTACCGGCAAGAAAAGAAGGAGCGGACCCGCGTCATACCCTCTTTGGGGCACATTTGGTCCCGGGTCCAGAAATCCATGACAGCGTCGGCACCTTCGAAGCGGACGAGTCGTGTGGGACCCATCAGATATCGAGGCAGGCGGGGAGTCCGGCGAAAGCGTGGAACGGACTATATGCCAGGCGGGATTCTGTCCGGCCGATTCACAGCCCGGTCAATTTTCTTAGTTCGGCGGCTCGAGTCCGCAGGAGTTCCGGTTTCTCCTGCGCGTCCACAAGCGAGAGCCCTGTTAGTTCCCTGACGGCACGCCGCATGGCTTGCAGGCTTGTGAACCCGCTGGCACCCGCTATGTCCGTCAGAGAGCGTTTCCACGAGGTTGCTTCGGCGAGGAGCTCAAGGGCTTCCAAGGCCCGCAGAGCGCGGATGTGTCCGCTGACCTGGAGCCCTTCGTCTTCGAAGAGGTAGTAAAGGGCACGGCGTGAAAGAAATGAGTAGGCCACGACCTCGTCAACTGTGAGGGCAGGGTTTCTGAAGTTCCTGCGCACGAATTTCTTGATCGCTGCGATGCGGGCCAGTTTTATGTCGCCGGGATCGGCCGTGGTTTCGAGCAAAGAGCTGACCAAGGCCGTCATCATCGACCGGACGACCGGTTGAAGACGCGGCATCTCCTGGGCTATGACCGACCGCTGCCAGCCGGACAAGGCTGGAAGAATCAGCCCACGCATAATGGGGTTTTCTCTGATGTCGGCCAATCCCTGCAGCCGTTTGACGGATCTGTCGTCCAAGCCGAGCAGGCTCCGGTCGAAATGGACCCGCACAGCGCTTAGGCCGGCGGGCGCATGGAAGTTTCCCGGCAAAGAAAGATCAAAGAACCTGACTGTTCCGGGAGCGACGGCCTCGGAGCGTCCCGAGAAGCTGAACTTGTCACATGAAGTCCTGAAATACACGAGCCAGTCGCTGGGATTCGTGTCCCCGTTCCAGTAGCAACTGGCGGGTTCATTCGTGACATCAACAAGACTGAAGCCCGGGCTCTCGAGGCTCAGGGCGGTTGGATTGAAGCCGGATCGCACTAGCTTGTCGGTTTTTTCCAACCGAACGGGAGCGTCAATCGCGCTGCCGTACCAGCTCCGCCAATGTTCGAATTTTTCGTCGGGGTTCAGCCCGGCCGGAACACTATAGCGTCTGATCTGATCGTGCGGTGACCTGTCCGGATCGCCGGCGACGTCGTCGTCGCGAAATACTTCATCCATGGGCTTGGGACCTTCCAGCTGAACCGAGATCCAATGAGCCCAGTGTGCAGCAGCAAGTGATCGTGTTGTATGGGTTGTCGATCGCCAGTAGATTCTACCCGCGGCCGGTCAGCTGGCGTGCCGATGACGGTCGGTCGACTTGGGCGGTGCTGGCCAATAGATCCGCTGTTCGCTGAGGTTGGGTGGAGCTGACAGCAATTGGTCCACTGGATCCACCGCCAGTCCGGCGTCCAGGGCTCGAAGTGCAATCCCGGTGGCGGGAGACCCGGTCCTTGAACTCGCCAACACCAGCTTCTCCGTCACAGCGGGGGCGCCGCTTTCGTATACTGCCTCCCTAAGGCCGGCCAGCAAAAAGTCGGCGGCACCCGGCCACCGGGTTCTGACAGTGACGAACTCAGGTCGAAGGAGGTGGATGCTCCCTAACAGGGTTTCTCCTATGTACCGACCTGCCTGTCGCAGAGCACTGACTGCAGCCGCATCGCTCCGCCGGACAGCATCGCTGATCGCGTCCGGTTCGTCTCTAAAGTCCGACGAGAGGCCCTCAATTATTGCCTCTTCCCCTGCGATACCCTGCAGGCAATTCATGATGCCGCAAGCACAGGCCCGCATCGACGTGCCCTTCACCGGCGTGTGCCCGAACGCCCCCTTGGAAGTCCTGAGAACCCCCAGCGTCCTACCGTGAACCAGCACGGCACAGTCAATGGTCTTTCCCACGTCCAGGAAGAACATGTTCTGCAGACGAGGGGTTCGCGACAGGGCCTCCGCCGTTGCCATGGCCCCCAGCGCGGAGTCGACGACGACCGGGCGGCCAGCAAAATATTCAGGCCATTCCAGATCCGGCGCACCTTCATCCAGAACAACGCCCGTTGCTACGAGCTGGACAGGAAGGTGGTCCATGGAATTCAGGAGCGAATACGCCGAAGCCAGGCAGGAATCCAAGATAGCGGCAGACCCGCCACGTACGGTTGCCACCGGCTTCGTAGCAGATAACGGCTGTCCGGAAAGGTCGAATGCCTGTACCTTTGCCTCGCTGGCACCCAGCAGGACGCTCATAACCGCTCCGCCGTTCGGCATGAGTCGATACTGAGCGGATCGCCGGCCACCCGTCGAGGGCGCCTCGTTGGCGGGACCAATGAGTCCCCGCGACGCTAAGGTTCTCATCCTGTCTGTCGTTGCGGCCCGCGAAAGGCCAGTCAGTTCTGAAAGCCGGGCACGGGTCAACGGTGACGAGCCACGAAAATGCTGGAAGACCTCTCCCGCCGAAACGCGAGGGGGAACGGTCATAACTTCAGTCCTTGCTGCTGAAGGCGGCGTCGAAGCTGGTCTGGGAGGCGGGGAAGTCGAATTTCTTCAGGGCGGCAAGGGCTTCGGGGGCGCCGTGGAGGCGGTCCATGCCGGCGTCTTCCCATTCGACGGAGATGGGGCCGTGGTAGCCGATCGCGGTGAGGGCCCGGAACGACGATTCCCAGGGCACATCGCCGCGGCCTGCGGAGACGAAGTCCCAGCCGCGGCGCGGGTCGCCCCAGGGCAGGTGGGAGCCCATGACGGTGTTCCGGCCGGTGGGGCGGAGCTTGGTGTCCTTGCAGTCCACGTGGTAGATCCGGTCCTTGAAGTCCCAGATGAAGGAGACGGGATCGATGCCCTGCCACATGAAGTGGGACGGATCCCAGTTCAGCCCGAACGCGGGCCGGTGGCCGATCGCTTCGAGGGTGCGGACGGTGGTCCAGTAGTCGTAGGCGATCTCGGAGGGGTGGACTTCGTGGGCGAAGCGGACGCCGCATTCGTCGAAGACGTCCAGGATGGGGTTCCAGCGGTCCGCGAAGTCCTGGTAGCCGGCCTCGATGACCTTTTCGGGGACGGGCGGGAACATCGCGACGTACTGCCAGATGGAGGAGCCGGTGAATCCGACGACGGTGTCCACGCCGAGGGCTTTGGCGAGCCGGGCGGTGTGTTTCATTTCTTCGGCGGCGCGGGTGCGGACGCCTTCGGGGTCGCCTTCGCCCCAGACCTTGGATCCGACGATCGCTTCGTGGCGGAAGTCGATGGGGTCATCGCAGACGGCCTGGCCCTTGAGGTGGTTGGAGATGGCCCAGACCTTCAGGTTGTACTTCTCCAGGACGGCGAGCTTGGACTCGACGTAGCCGGGTTCGTCCCAGCGCCAGGCGTCGAGGTGGTCCCCGGAGACGGCGATTTCGAGGCCGTCGTAGCCCCAGCCGGAGGCCAGGCGGGCGACTTCCTCGAAGGGGAGGTCGGCCCACTGGCCGGTGAACAGGGTGTACGGGCGGGGCATGTCAGTCCTTCAGGTGAGTTGGAATGTTAGGTGAGAGGCGTTAGCGGAGTCACGGCGAAAGGAACAGCTAACAGCGGTTCCGCTCCTGTCAAGAATTCCTTTACATGGACTTCTTCGTTGTGAGCTTCGAGATCCTCGTTACGAGCCCAGCCTTCGAAGAGGATAAAGGTGCCGGGCCGCTGCCCGTCCGAGAATACGGTGTACTCCAGGCATCCTGGGTCGTTTCGGCTTAGCGTCTGGAGAGAGTGAAGGGCGTTTCGAAGGTCTACTTCGTGCCCCGCTTTGGCGACGAAAACCGGCATTAGCCAGACTCCTGCCGTCTCTTGGCGGGCCGGGAGGGAATTAAGCATCTTTCTTCCTTAGTGATGGTCGGTGAGTTTGGGAGGGACGGTTCTTGGCCGTCCCTCCCAAGAGGATCAATCGGTGATCAGTGGAACCGCGACCCATGACTCTTTTTGAGCGGATTCGACGATGGCGTCGTCAATGAGCGCGGTCTGGTAGCCGTCGGCGAAATTGGGGCTTACTGATCCGCCTTCTGCGATGGCCTTGAAGAAGTCGTACGCTTCGATGATCTTCGTTTCCCCATAGCCGATGCCTAGAGCTGGAATGGGCCAGAGGCCTTCTCCGTATGGGTGAGCCGGCCCCGTGTACACGGTCCGGAATCCCCGCCGGTCGGCCTGGTCCGAAGCGAAGCACACCTGCAGCTCGTCGCGTCGTTCGTAGTTGAAGACGATGCTGCCTTCCGTTCCATGGATTTCGAAGGTGATGTAGTTGTTCCTCCCATGCGCGTTACGTGTCGCCTCGACGGATCCCACGGCTCCATTTGCGAAGCGGATCATCGTCATGACTTCGTCGTCGACGTCAACCTGGCCACGCGGGCCTTCACCGCCGCGAACGGTGCCAAGTGCATCGGCACCGCCCGTTTGGAGGGGGCGCTCCGGGATCCACGTCGACAGGACGGCATTGACGGCGCTGAACTCTCCGACAAGATACCTGGCCATGTCAATGACGTGTGTTGCGATGTCGCCAAGGGCGCCGGAACCGGCGACCGACTTCTGGAAACGCCAGGACAAGGGGGAGTTGGGGTCGGCGCTCCAGTCCTGCAGGTAGGTTCCGCGGAAGCTGAGGATGCGGCCTATGGATCCTTCCTCAATGTATTTCTTCGCCAGCGCGACTGCGGGGGTCCGCCGGTAGTTGAATGCGACCATGTGGACGATATTGGCGTCTTTGACCGCATCGTACATAGCCTTGGCTTCTTCGCCTGTGCGTGCAAGCGGCTTTTCGCAGATGATGTGCTTGCCTGCTTCGGCGGCGGCTATGGCGATTTCGGCGTGGAGGTGGTTGGGCGTGGCGATGTCTACGACGTCGATGTCCGGATCGTCGATGATGCTGCGCCAGTCCGAAGTGGAGTTCTCGAAGCCGAAGCGGCGGGCCGCTTCAGCAGCCAGTTCCGTGTTGGCTTCAGCGATGACTTTGCGGACCGGGAGCGCCGGTGCTGGCCAAAAGAACATGGGCATGGCGGCGTAAGCGAGGGAGTGGGCCTTGCCCATGAAGCCGCCTCCGATGAGGCCGACGTTGAGGTTTTGCATCTGGATCTTGTTCCTTCCGGAAGAAAGCGGGAGGTGCCGATTGTGGCTTTCCCTTGCGGTCAAAGTGGTGGATGGTTAGAGGAGCTTCTCGAGGTACTTCATACTCAGTTCGGCAGCTTCCCGGGGGTCCCCGTCGTAGTTGTCGAGTTCGACCATGAGCCAGCTGTCGTATCCGCTCTCTCGGATTGCGGCGAGGATGTCCGGGAAGTCGAGTTCTCCCTGGCCCAGGGGGAGGAAAGTAAACGGGTCTTGCCGGAAGTCCTTGAGGTGGACATGTCGGATTCTGTCGGGGTACTTCCGGATGACCGCGGCCGGGTCCGCTCCGCCGGCCGCGAGGTGGGCGGTGTCCGGGCAGAAGCCGATTCGGGTCAGCGGCATCAGCTTGTCCAGCTCGTCCGGGCTTTCGACGATCGTGGTCAGGTGCGGGTGGTAGCTTGCTGACAGCCCGAAACTTTCCGCGATGTCCGTCACGCTGTCCAGCGCCCGGCCGAGGCGGTGGTAGTCCTCGTCTGTGGTACCTGCTGCGCGCCGTGCTCCACCTCCGACTACCAGTCGGTCAGCTCCGAAGTTCGCTGCTAGTTCGGCAGAGCGGTGGATTCTGTGCAGTTCATCGGGAAGGATGTCGGCATAGATGAAATTGGCGCCGGTATACACGCTAGTCAGGGAGACCCCGGAGCTGTTCAGGAGCTCTGTAAGCACCTCGGGCTTGTCTGCGTATTCCGCAAGGTTGCCGTCGAACATCTCGACGCCTTCGTATCCGACAGATGCGATGTCGTGGATGGCGTCCTTCATGGATCCGTGGGTTAGGTAGAAGAGGTCTTTGACGCTTGTCACGCCTCCGGGATGGCCGACAACGCCGCCCCAAGTGATGGAACAGTAACCAAGTTTCATTGCTTTTGCCTTTCAACTTCCGAAGGAAGGTTGGAAATATTAGAGGGGGATGTAGGTCCGGGGACGTTGACCCACACCTGCCGGGCGGCGGAGGTAACCAGTGCCTCAGTGAGGCGGGCTGCCCGGAGTCCGTCCCGAAAGGTGGGCAGCCCTTCGGGTTCTTGACCCTGGACGGCTGCGTATGCGTCCGCGACAAAGGCATTGAAGCTGTCCTGGTATCCCTGCGGATGACCCGGGGGGAGCCTGTTGTAGCGGCGTCCGCCAGAGGTGGTGAGGGTTTGCGGTCCGACGGCGATTTGGGCACTGGAGTCCGTGCGGCCGATGTGAAGTGTGTCCGGCCGCTCCTGGTTGAAGCTGAATGAAGCTTCGGTCCCGTCGAAGGAGAACCACAGGCGGTTTTTTCGGCCCGGGCTCACCTGGCTGACTACCAGGGAGCCTGTGGCTCCGTGGTCGGTCTCGAATAGGAGCGCGGCCCCGTCCTCGGTAGCCACGGAGGACAACTGTCCTCCGGTTTCGCGTTGGTCGTAAGCCCGGCTGGTCTTGGCCACTAGTCTGGTGATTCTGTGCCCTGTGGTGAATTCCATCAGGTCGCACCAGTGCACGCCGATGTCACCGAATGCCCTGGAGGCTCCTCCGAGCGTCGAATCGACCCGCCAGTTTGTGGCGTCTGCGCCGGCCAGCCAATCCTGAAGGTACGAGCCGTGGAGCAGCCAAAGCTGGCCGGCGTCACCGCGGAGGATACGATCGCGTGCTTCGCGAACGGCCGGATAGAACCGGTAGACGAAGGGCACAGCCGTGACGACGCCTGCCCTGTCCGCGAGGTCGGTCAGTTCGAGGGCGTCCTCAACACTGGTCGCGAGGGGCTTCTCACAAACCACGGCTTTCCCGGCTGCGATGGCCTTGCGTGCGAGGTCGGCGTGAGTGGTGTTGGGGGTGCAGATGTGTACGACATCCACGTCGTCTCTTGCGATCAGCGCCTCGGGGGACTCTGCCGCGGTTCGGGCGCCGAGTCCGGCTGCGGCTGCCTCAGCGGCAGCCGGACTGCGCCCGGCGACTGCACTGACTTCGCCCCCCGCTGCGCGCACTGCGTGCGCGTGGACGGAGCCCATGAATCCTGTACCGATAATTCCGGCTCGTAGTTTTAAGGTCACGGGTGCTATTTCTTCCGGGCGAGGGCGACGGCCAGGATGATGATGGCGCCGCGGACCACCTGCTGCTGGCTGCTGTCGAGGCCGGCCAGGATCAGTCCGTTGTTGATCAAGCCAATCAGGAGGGCGCCGAAGAGCGTTCCCATGATGGAGCCAAATCCGCCGAACAGGCTTGTCCCGCCGAGGATGACGGCGGCGATGGCGGAGAGCTCATCGCCCGATCCCCACTGGAAGCGGCCGGACTGGAGGCGGCCGGCGTACAGCATGCCGGCAACGCTCGCGACCATGCCGGAGATGAGGAGCACCTGGAATTTGATTCGTTTGGTGTTGATGCCCGTGAATTCCGCGGCGTTGCGGTTACCGCCGGTAGCTAGGACCTGTCGGCCGAACTTGGTGCGGTTCAATACGACGGCGCCGATGGCAACGAAGATAGCGCTCCAGACAACCAGGCCCGGTACGGGGCCGAAGTCACCGGATCCGAACAGCATGTTGAAGGTGTCATTCAGGATCGGCTGGGGGGCTGAGGCCGTGATCCACTGGGCGACTCCGACGGCGATACCCAGCATGCCGAGCGTCACCAGGAAGGAGGGGATGCCAAGGAGACTGACCAGTGCGCCATTTATTGACCCGACCACGAGGCCGACGGCAAGGCCGGCGAGGATTCCGGGGATCAGGCCCCACTGGGACAACGCCATGGCCGTGCAGACGCTGGACAACCCGGCCACCGATCCGACGCTTAGGTCGATTTCTGCACAAGAGATGACGTATGTCATACCTACGGCGATGACGGTGATTGTGGCAGTTTGCCGGAAAATGTTCAGCAGGTTGTTCGGCGACAGGAAGCCCTGATCGCGGAGCAGAATGGCGAAGAAGAGGAAGACGACGACAAAGCCGATGTAGATGACGTAACGTCGCCAGTCGAGTTCTTTCAGGATGGTGCCGAAATTGCGTGGTGCCGCGGTGTCCCGGGGCGCGATGGTGTTTGCCTTGCTCACTGTTCAGACTCCCTGGACTGCAAGTTGGAGATATTCCTCGTCAGCGATCTCGCTGCGGGGGATGTCGCGGATAATGGAGCCGTCCTTAAGGACGAGGACGCGGTCGCTGACCGCGAGTAGTTCGGGGTACTCGGAAGAGATGACGATGACGGCTTTGCCGGCGCTTGCCAACTCGCGGATCATGTCCAAAATTTCGCTTTTGGTGCCGATGTCAACGCCGGCCGTTGGCTCGTCCAGAATCAGGATGTCCGGATCAGTGCCCAGCCACTTGGCGATGACCACTTTCTGCTGGTTGCCGCCCGAGAGCAGCCGCACCGGTCGGTGGGGGTGAGCGACTTTTACTGCGAACCTCTTGATCAGCGAAGAGGACAACTCCTTGCCCCTGGCACCGTCAAGAAAGGGTCCTCGCTGGATCTGGCCAAGCAGCGGCAGCAGCAGGTTGTCTTGGACTGAGTGCTCCAAGACGAGACCTTGGGCCCTGCGGTCCTCCGGGATGAGGGCGACACCCGCAGTGATGGCCTGCTGCGGCGAGGTCAGATTGATTCGCTCCCCCCGGATGAAGATCTCACCGCTGTCCCGCCGGTCGATGCCGAAGAGTGCGCGGGCCAGTTCTGTGCGACCGCTACCCATAAGACCGGCCAGGCCCAGAATCTCACCGGGTCGAAGCGAGAAGGAGATGTCCCTTACCCGCGGCCCGGCGTTCAGCCCCTGGACCTCCAGCAGCGGGGCGCTGTCATGAGCCACCTGGTCCCGCTCGCGGTAGGCAAGTTGGCCCTCGATCTTCTTGCCGACGATACCTTCCACGATCTGTTCGGGTGTCACGCCGGTCAGCGGCTCGGTGAGGAGTCGACGACCGTCGCGCAGGATGGTGATCCGGTCGGCCAGACGGTATACCTCGTCCATGCGGTGGGAGATGTAGATGATGGAGATGCCGCGCTGCTTGAGACGGTCTATCAGTTCGAAGAGCGCTTCGGACTCGTGCCGGGCAAGGCTGGCGGTGGGTTCGTCCATGATGAGCACCTGGGCGTTTTGCGAGAGTGCCTTGGCGATCTCGGTCAGCTGCCAGTAGGCCGTGCCGAGCCGGGAGACTTCGGCACGGGGGTCGACCTTTACCTCCATCTCGGCGAAGATCTCCTTGGCCCGCCGCTCCGAGGCGCGGTCGTCGATGAGTCCGCCCGCCCCGAGCGGCTCAGCAGCAAGGAAGATGTTCTGAGCGACAGTCAGGCTCGGTACGAGGCTGAATTCCTGGAAAACCATCCCGATGCCGGCGGACTTCGCGTCCTGGATCGAGTTGATGGCGACCGGTTTGCCTCCAATGAGGATCTCGCCGGCGTCTGCTTGATAGACGCCTTGGAGGATTTTCATAAGGGTGGACTTCCCGGCCCCGTTGCCTCCTGCGAGGGCGTGGACCTCGCCCTTCCGGACGTCGAAGCTGACATCCTTCAGGACTGAAACCCCGTTGAAGCCCTTGGAAATCGAGCGCATCTCGACGACATTGTCTGCGGTGTTCATTGTTGCCCTTTCGGGACAGTGGGGGAGGGTGGGTGCCCCGCCCTCGGGTCTGGCTACTTTTTGTAGGACTCTTGAATGTCCTTGGGAGCGTCCTCGTGGTAAACCTGCTTCCAGGCTTCGAGGACGTTGGAATGGTCAACGGGGAGTGCACTCAGCGCCACATATGCCGGCGCTTTTTTCCCGATGAGCGCTCCTGCGGCCAGCCGGGCCTCCGTAACGCCTTGGTCGAACGGAACCTGGGCCCCGAGGCCGACGATGAGTTGGTCTTTGGCCAAGGCGATGGCGACGTTCTTGCCAAGGTCCTCAGTGGCGATCTTCAAATCCTGTCGGCCTGCAGCACGGGCTGCGGCCATGACACCTTCTGCGGGGACGTCCCAGACCGCCCAGATGCCCGACAGGTCGGCGTATTTGCTCAGCATGGCGTTCGCAGCGGCCTGGGCGTCTCCTGCGAAGTCCGGCCCGGCGATGCCCTTTTCCTCGACGATCTTGATGTCGGGGTACTCCTTGGTGATCGTTTCCTTGAATCCCTGATAGCGCTGCTTGGTCACGAAGAAGTCGGCTTGGTGGAAGACGAGTCCGATCTTTCCCTTGCCACCGATGGCCTTGGCCATTTGGTGGGCGGAAACGACGCCGTTGCCGTAATTGTCGGCGGAGACGACAGAGACGTAGTCCTTGCCGGCAGTCAGCCCCTGGGGAATGTTGTCCATGAAGACGAGCTTGGTTCCGGCGGCCGCGACTTTCTTGTAGGCGGAGGCCGTTGCCACGGGGTCCGTGGGGATGGAGACGATGACGTCCGGGTTCTGCGTCATGACAGTCTCGATGTCCGAAACCTGCTTATCCGGCTTGAAGTTCGCATCGGTTGTGGCGATTACCTTGATACCGAGCTTTTCGAATTCGCTCTTAAGCCCGTTGGTTTGGGCGGTTGCCCAGTCGTTGCCGCCGTAGTGCATCACGATTGCGGCCTTGGCGTTGAGTGCCTTGACCTTCTCGATCTCGTCGGGCGTCAGATCCGCAACGGATGACGGGGAGGGCGTCTCGCCGTTGGGGCCCTTGCTCAGGACCTGTCCCTTGATCTTGTCAAGGGCCTGCTGGGCTTTCTCGGACACCCCTGCATCGGGAGCGTTTGAGGTGCCCGTTGTCGAACTGCTGCAGGAAGCGACGGAAAGGGACAGGGCTGCGGCCAAGGCCACAATGGGAAGCCTGCGGATCATCATTGTTCTCCAGTGCTTGTGGGTGGATGGATAGGTGGGATGGTGGTGTTGGGTCAGGCCAGGGCTATGGCGAGGGCCGGGGGAACCGGCGAGAGGACGAGCCCGCCGGCGGCGGCGGCCGTGCGGATAGCAGCGGCCTTGTCTGACGACGTCAGGACCGCCTCTGCCCGCACTTTGTCGACGAAGAGGCCTAGGGAACACGGTCCGTGATGGGATTGAACCCACCGGACCGCCTCGCCTGCCGCTTTGGTCATTTCAGCGCCGGCTGTCTCGGTGACCGAGCCGTCAATGGTTGACAGTGACGTCGGCGCGCCTGATTGGTCGACGGAGACCACCAGGCTCGCCCAAAGGCGATTGTCATCGAAGACGCCGACGACGGCCGAGGAGCCTGCGGAGACGAAGGTGCGGACAGCGGCTGCGAGATCATCACGTGCTGCGTCCGTCAGGAGCATTTCCAAATTGGCCCACTGGGCGGGGTCAATATTTCGAATGCCAACGCCGGGATCGAGTAAAAGTGCATCGACGATGGTGTTGCTCATACCGTTCCCTCTTCGTTGAAGTCTGTCTCCGTCAACGTTTACGGACGTACCGTGAACGTTTACGCTCCATATCGTAAACGTTTACGGAGATTTGTGTCAAGCATCACGTCGCTGGCTGATATGAGGTTCCGGAGGCGCGCGGCGACGTAAGCTTAAGAAGCACGGAATG
Source organism: Arthrobacter sp. NPDC058288 (assembly GCF_042880995.1). Classification (NCBI taxonomy): domain Bacteria; kingdom Bacillati; phylum Actinomycetota; class Actinomycetes; order Micrococcales; family Micrococcaceae; genus Arthrobacter; species Arthrobacter sp. NPDC058288. Next base: position 1,794,030 of record NZ_JBHVYH010000001.1, on the reverse strand, counting down.
ACCGCGGACTCGGCCCGGCCAGTGCAGGACAGGAGAGCACGTGAGAGGCACAGCGATCCCCCGCGAGGCGAATGAGCGGCTTCCGGACACTTCCTTGCGGCGGAAGCCGACTATCAACGATGTGGCGCAAATCGCCGGTGTCTCATTTGGGACTGTTTCGCGAGTCCTCAACAACGCGCCGGACGTCAGTGCTTCAACTCGCGAGCGAGTTCTGCAGATCGTTAAAGATATCGGGTACCGGCGGAATCGGGCCGCGACCGCGCTGGTCACCAGCCGGTCAACTTCCATCGGCATACTCTCGGACGGCTCGCCACGATTCGGCCCTGTCGGGACGCTCATGGCCCTTGAGAACATTGCGCGTAAGAAGGGCTACGCCACAACCGTCATCAGTGTTGAAAAACCCTATGAAGAGTCTGTGCAAGCTGCCCTCGACACCCTGGACGATACCGGTGTCGGGGGGATCATAGTCATCGCACCTCTCGTCGACATGGCTGCAGCTGTTTGGAACGCCTCATGCCGTGTACCAGTGGAGATGATTGCCGCCGGAGCATCATCAACTCCAAACGTCTTCACATACTCAGAAAATCAGGAGCTCGGAGCGAGGCTGGCCACCCAGCACCTCATAGACCTGGGCCACACCGACATCGCCCACTTCGCCGGCTCCATGGACTGGTTCGACGGACGCGTACGCAAGCGCGGCTGGGAGGCCGCGCTTCGTGATGCCGGACTTGCACCAGGACTGTGCATCGAGGGCGACTGGAGCCCCAAATGGGCTTACGAGACCGGCCTCCGGCTCGTCCGGGAGGGAAGGATCCCTCAGGCGATCTTCGCAGCCAGCGACCATACCGCCCTTGGGCTTATTCGCGCTTTCGCCGAAAATGGCGTCCGTGTCCCGGACGATGTCAGTGTCGTCGGATTTGACGACATCGAAGGGTCGGACTATTTCCTGCCGCCCCTGACCACTGTGCGCCAGGACTTTACCGCGCTGGCACTTATGAGCACGGAGGTGCTTCTCGGTGCCATGGAGGGCCGGGACGTCGACCGTACGCCAATCACGCCGACGCTTGTAGTGCGCAACAGCGCCACTCGTGCCACCCCCAAAGCACCTCACCAAAACACACCTGAAACGCCTCCAAACAAAACGTGAGCGGCAGCATGCATCCGGTTAGTCCCGTCTGACGACCGTTCGCGTTGTCGGAGTATGTGCTGCGTCCTTCGGTCGTATGGTTGATGAAATGCCTCGCACAGCAAGAGAACGCATTGATGGCGGCCGGAATTCTTCCACCGTATACGGTTCGCTTCTGGACAAGATATCTGCGCTGGCGGGGGTGTGAGCTGTAGGAGAACGTGTCGTCGTTCCACGCAGTCCACGGGCGTGCGTTTCTTGGTATCCATCCCCGTCGTGGTGCGATTCTGGTCAGCACTGTCCTGACTAGGGAACTCGAATAGGCGCGGATTCACAGAGCCGAGCCTGCGTCGGCCTACTGGTGGCACAATGAATTCACCCTGAAGGACCCGTCACGGATCGACGCCTAACGGCTTGCCTGGATCCGCGAAAGATACGCCCACACCGCCTGAGGCGGCCACGTTCCCCATGTCGCTCGGGTTGCTGCCGGAGCGAGCCTCGCCTCCCGTATCCGGGCGCAACCCCTCCTTCCGGCAGCTCCCCTGGAGGGCTTGAATTAGCGGTAACTCAACAATGCTACGGCTAAATTGAGTACCAGACAATGAGTAAAATCCCTTTGCTTGCGCTTATCTTGATCCCTAGCCAGCGAGATTCGAAGTCCTTAACATATTTCTTGAAAGCTCTTGATAGTGCGCTAACTCACGGTGTAACTTAGCTCACGAAGCCCCAAACTGGGGCACTCACGAACACAAGGAAGTGTTGTTCATGCAAAGAACCAAAACTGGAACCCGTCGGAGCAGTAGGCTGGCCGCGGCGGCCCTTTGCGCTTCAATCCTGACTGTCGCAACGCTCGGACTCGCTGGCTGCAAGAGTGGGACGGCCGCCGCCGCCGATGAGGAGGCGAAGGCAACAGGCAAGGGACTGGTCATCGGCTGGAGCCAGCGAGGCATCAGCGGCAGTGACTGGTGGAAGACCCTTGTCGAGGGCGGTCAGGCCGAGGCAAGCAAGGTCGGGGCGCGACTCGAGTTGCTTGATGCTAATGGTGACACCGTCCGGCAGAACGCTGACGTGCAGACCCTCATCACCAAGGGCGTGGACGTCGTCGTCATGAACCCGAACGACCCGATCGGCGTCGGCCCCTCAGTTCAAGCGCTTAAGGATGCAGGCATACCTGTCGTCACCGTCAACTCAAGTCTGGATAAGTCGCTGGTCCCAGACATGTTCTGCTACGTTGCGGAGGACCAGGAACATACCGGTTCACTCGCCGGGGAAGTCGCTGCCCAGAAGGCGCTCGAGAAGTACGGCGACAACGGCCAGATCAAGCTTGTCGGTATCGGAGGCTTCCCGGGTGACGTGCTGAGCGACCTGCGGTTTAACGGCTTTATGGCTGGCTGGAACCGCGTGATGGAAAAGCACCCGGGCGTCACCACGGTGAAGCTCGAAACGAAGTACGGGGAGTGGAAGCCGGACAAGGCGCTCGCCCCGATCCGGGACGTTGCCACCGCCAACCCGGACCTCAAGGTCATTTACAGCATGAGCGACGTCATGCACGGCGGCATTGTCCAGGGGCTTCAGCAGGCCGGGCTCTGGGGCGACGGGATCATCATGGCCAGCTACGACGGCGGCATGGGAGCCATTAAGGAAATGGTGGACGACCCCAAGGGTCCGTTGCAGGCCGACGCGTCCAACCAGCCGTGGGACCAGGGAGTTGCCGCCGTACGGATGGCACTTGCCGCCTTCAATGGCGACCAGTCCCAGTGCCCGGACAAGACGAACTACATCGACACGACGGTGATCACGCCCGTCGAGGCGCCAGAGTACTACGTCCCCTCGGACACCTACGTCCGCGCAAAAAACTGAGCTCCCTGACCGGCGCCGCCCCGCGGCCGGCCGATCCATCCAGAGCCCTATATAAGGAGCATGATGCTCGCCCATAACCCGGTCTCGCCTTCCACCGCAGCGGCGGAGACGGCACGAGACACCCACGACGGCGCTTCGGAGCTGCGGCTCGATGGCGTCACCAAGTCCTATCCTGGCGTCCAGGCGCTGAAGGGAGTCAGCTTCAGCGTCGCCCGTGGATCCATTCATGCACTTGCCGGGCAGAACGGCGCAGGCAAGTCGACACTCGTCAAGATTCTCTCCGGAGCGGAGTCCCCGGACAGCGGAAGCATACGCCTTGGCGGCGAGTTTCAGCGCTTCCGTGATCCGATGGACGCCCAGCGCGCCGGGATCCACACCATTTACCAGGAACTCTCGCTCGTGCCGTCCCTTTCGGTGGCGGAGAATATCTTCCTTGGCCAGCTGCCTCGACGGGCGGGGGCCTCCGTCGACTGGCAGCGCATGCAGGCCGAAGCCCGGACCGCGCTGGACCGCGTAGGTTTCCATCTCGATGTCCGCCGCCCCGTGGGAAGTTACTCCACAGCGGAACAACAGGCCGTGGAGTTGGCCAAGGCCCTGCACAAGGACGCCCGGGTCCTGCTCCTGGATGAACCCACCTCCACCTTGCCCTTGCCCGATGTCGAGCGGCTGTTCACCGTCCTCCGCTCCCTTTCGGAACAAGGCGTGACGCTGCTATACATTTCGCACCGCATGGATGAGCTGTTTTCGCTCTGTGACGCCGTCACCGTGCTGCGCGATGGCGTGAACGCCGCCGACCTGATAACGGCAAGTTCCAAGCCCGCCGACGTCGTCACGGCAATGGTCGGAAAGAGCCTTGAAGGCTCCATTGCCGATGCGGCCCTCCGCGGGGAACGCTCGCCCAGCCTGGGGGCCGGTCCCCGGGAGAATGTCATTCTCTCTGCCCGCGACCTCTCCGAGCAGGGGCATGTGGACAGGGTGTCGTTCGAGCTGCGTGAAGGCGAAGTGCTCGGCATCTCCGGGCTCATCGGCAGCGGCCAGTCAGAACTGGCCGGCCTCATCGCCGGTGCGAGAAGGCGGACCTCCGGCGAGATCCGTGTCGATGGGAAAGCGGTGGACTTCCGTGCCCCCCGCGACGCGATCCGCCGGGGGATCGGACTGCTGCCGCAGGACCGCAAGGCAGCGGGCTTCATCCCGGACATGGGTGTTGCAGGCAACATCACGCTCGCCAGCCTGCCGCAATTCAGCAGGCTGAGCGTGATCCAGTCCCGGCGGGAGCGCAGTGTGGCCGGGGAGATGGTGGCCCGGCTCGGCATGAAGGTATCCGGGGTGCACCAACCGCTCAAAACGCTGAGCGGGGGAACTCAGCAGAAGGCCATCCTGGCCCGCTGGCTTGTCCGCCAGTCGCGCATCCTCGTGTGCGACGAACCAACCCGCGGCGTGGACGTCGGGGCGAAGGAGGACATGTACGAGCTCATCCGCGAGTTCGCCCAGGCGGGAGGAACCGTCGTGGTGGCGAGCTCGGAGATTACGGAGGCGATGATGTGCGATCGCGTCCTCGTGATGGCGCGCGGCAAAGTCGTCGCCGAACTCGATCACGACGACATCGACCCCTCCGGCAACGCCATTCTCGAGCGCTTCGCCTGACGGCCCCCCTCAATCAGTTTCTATTCAGGAGTACAACCATGTCCCGGACCTTGTCGTCCCTGCCGCCAAAGAGCGGCGCGCCCTCCCCATCGCCCTCAGCAAGTATCAGCTCCCGACTGCGGGGCAGCGCCCTCCGCGCCCTGCCAAAGAGCTACCTTATCCTCGTGCTTCTCGCGATCATCGCGGTGGGCTACTACGTCTCCGACGACTTCTTGACGTTCCGCAATGCCGAGAACGTGATCACGGCCGCCTCGATCGTCGTCGTGCTGGCGATCGGCCAATATTTTGTCATCCTGACGGGCGGAATTGACCTCTCCGTAGGCTCGATCCTCGCCATGTCCACGGTAATCACGGCACTGACCTTGCAGGCCGGGATGCCCGCCGGCGCGTCCGTTGTGTTCGTGCTTGCCTGCTGCGCTGCAGCCGGACTGATCAACGGCATCCTCGTCGTTTGGTTGAACATCCCCCCGTTCATCGCCACGCTCGCCATGATGAGCGCCGTCAAGGGCTTCAGCTACATCATCCAGTCAACAAGCCTGATCGAGATCCGCGACCAGTGGATCATTGAGACCTTCTCCCGCGGCAGCTTCCTCGGGATCCGCCACCCCGTCCTGATCTTCATTATCGTGGCCGTGGCCGCGGCGCTCGTGGCCAAATACACTACGTTCGGCCGCTCGCTCTACGCTATTGGCGGCAACCCTGAAGCCTCGCGGCTTTCGGGCCTGCCGGTCGCACGGAACCTGATCATCACCTACACCATCTCCGGGGTGCTCGCCGGCCTGGCAGGCCTCATCGCCGCCTCCCAGCTGAGGCAGGGAAGCTCGCTCATCGGTGTAGGTTACGAGCTCGACGCCATCGCAGCCGTCGTCGTGGGCGGCGCCTCCCTCATGGGCGGAAAGGGTGATCCCCTGAATGCGGTGATCGGGGTGTTCATCCTGACCACCATCATCAACATCATGAACCTCGTCGGGATCTCCTCCGAGCCGCAGCTGGTCATCAAGGGCGCAGTCATCATCCTCGCCGTCTTCCTCTCCAGCGCAGGCGGCGTCCAGAGGATCTCCGGATTCTTCTCGAAACATTTCCCGCGCACCCGCGCCGTCTGACCGCCTACCCCCGTCTTCCCATTCAGCTCCAGAAAGCAGGAACCATGTCCATTCGCCCCTTTGGCCGCACCAGCCTGACCGTCTCCGATATATGTGTCGGTACCAGTGCGCTCGGCAGCTTTCCCGCCCAATACGGTTACGAGGTCGATGAAGACACCGCCGTCGCTACTATTCAGCGTGTCTTCGACGGGCCCTTTACCTTCATTGATACGTCGAATGAGTACGGCGGGGGTGCAAGTGAAGAGCGGATTGGCCGGGCCATCGCCGAGCGCGGCGGCATCCCCGAGGGTTACGTCGTCGCCACGAAGGTCGACCCGCTTCCCGGCAGCGCCGACTTCTCCGGGGACCGTGTCCGCCGTTCAATCGAGGAGAGCCTCGAGCGCCTCGGCCTCGATAAACTCCAGCTCGTCTACCTGCACGACCCCGAGAAGATCTCCTTCGAGGAGGGGGTGGCCAAGGGCGGACCGCTGGAAGCCCTCATCGATCTCCGGGACCAGGGTGTTATCCAGTACCTGGGCGTAGCCGGGGGCCCGATCGACCTGGAGCTGCAGTACCTGGCCACGGACGCATTCGACGCCGTCATCAGTCACAACCGCTACACCCTCGTTGAACAGACCGCCGAGCCGCTCCTGGAAGACGCGGCCCGCCGCGGAGTCGCCTTCGTCAACGCCGCCCCGTTCGGCGGCGGGATGCTCGTCAAGGGACCGAGGGCCGTCCCGCGGTACTGCTACGCGCCCGTGGACCAGGCGACGATCGACAGGGTCCTGCGCATGGAAGAACTGTGCGGGCAGCACGGCGTCCCGCTGGCAGCAGCTGCCCTGCAATTCTCGGTCCGTGATGAGCGCGTGGCGTCGACCATCGTCGGAATGTCCCAGCCGGGCCGGGTCGAGGAGACCCTCGGCCTGCTCAACCACGACATCCCCCAGGAACTCTGGGACCAGCTCCTGCCCCTTGCACGCGAGGGACGCAACGGCATCGAAGCCGTGACGGTCTAACTACCGGGGCGGGTAGCAGGAATTTACGAAAGGAAACGAAGCAATGACCAGGAAGAAGCAGCCTGAGCCGGTAGATGTCGTCATCGTCGGTGCGGGCGCCGGCGGGGCAACCGCGGCAAAGGTGCTGTCGGAGGCCGGCCTGAAGGTGGTAGGCCTCGAGCGTGGGCCCTGGCTAAAGCCCGAGCACGCCTCGGGGGACGAACTCAAGTTCCTCAACCGGAATTTCATCTGGCAGGACCCGAAGATCAAACCGCGGACCTACCGCCCAAACGACAAGGTAGAGGCGGAAATCACCAACTTTTCCGCCACGCCGCAGGTCGTCGGCGGCGGCACCACCCACTGGGGTGGCATGGTTCCGCGTATGGCGGAGAGCGATTTCAAGCTGCGCAGCCTGCACGGCGATGTTCCGGGCGCAAGCCTGGTTGACTGGCCCATCTCCTATGACGAACTGGAGCCGTACTACACACGCGTTGAGTGGGAGTTCGGCACGTCGGGCCTTGCCGGAGCGAACAAGTGGGAAGCGTGGCGCAGCCGCGGCTACCCCACCAAGCCATCACCGCTGAGCCAGATTGGACGGACCTTCGCCACCGCGATGTCAAAGCTCGGGCATGGCACGTTCCCCATGCCGCAGGGCATGGTCACCGAACCCTATCGGGGACGTCAGCCATTCAGTGAGAACGGCTTCTGGCAGCAGTACCCGGACCCGGGAACAGGCAAGTCATCCACGCTGATCAGCTTCATTCCGGACGCGGTTGCGACCGGGCGCTATGACCTCCGCTCCGATTCCTACGTGAGCGAGATACTCGTAGGCAAGGACGGCCGCGCCACCGGTGTCCGTTACCAGGACGAGGACGGCGACGAGTTCGTCCAGCACGCGAAAGCCGTGATCGTCTGTGGCGGCGGCATCGAAACCCCACGCCTGCTGCTCATGTCGAAGTCAGGGCTCTTCCCGGACGGACTCGGCAACGGCAGCGGCATGGTGGGTAAGAACGCCACCTTCCATCAGTACTCATTCTCGGTCGGCTTGTTCGACCGCGAGGTCAGCGACCCGCTTTACGGGTGGGCGGGCCACTACATGAGCCTGTGTTCGTTCGACTTCTACGAGACGGACGAGAGCCGGGGCCACATCCTGGGATCACTGATTTTCCCGTCAATGATCGGCCACCCGGTGAACTGGAGCTTCCCCGGCCGGCCTACGTGGGGCCAGGCGGCCAAGGACGCCGACCGCGATTTTTTCAACCACAGCATGAAAATCGGTGTCCTCCTGCACGACCTGCCGGTGGAGGACAACCGTGTCGACCTTGACCCGAACGTCAAAGACGCATGGGGTCTTCCGGTGGCCCGTATTACCCACACGCCCCACTCCAACGACTTTGCCCAGGAACGCTGGCAGGTTGCCAAGAACGGGGAAATCCTCGAGGCTGCCGGGGCGAAGAAGGTCATTCCGGTCAATATGGAACGGATCACGGGCAACACCTCGCATGAACTGGGCACCGCCCGGATGGGCAATGATCCGGCGACGTCCGTCGTGGACCGCTGGTGCCGCTCGCATGAAGTACCAAACCTCTACGTTTTCGACGCGAGTTTCTTCCCGACGGCGACCGGCATCAACCCGGCCCTGACGATCATGGCCAACGCCTGGAGGTGCTCTGACCATATCCTCCAGGTGGACCGCCACGGCTGGTCCGACAACTGATTCGCACTTCATACAGGACACGAAAGGACAGATGCCATATGGGACAGGCGGAATGGGCTACGGTACCCATCTCAACACGGGACGTGGACGGGCCGGTCTTCTTTACCGAGCACGAGTGGAACACGATCGAAGCGGCGTCGGCCCGGATTATCCCCGCCGACCACCACCCGGGTGCGCGCGAGGCCAGGGTGGTCCGCTTCATTGACCGGATGCTCGCAGGAACGCAGTTCATCTTTCCGGCAGCGGACGGCAACGGGTTCCTCCGGATGGAGGGCCTCGAGGAGGCCGCATGGCAGGAGCGAATCAAGCAGCGCCGGGAGTTTTACCGCGAGGGCGTTGTGGAGTTGGACCGGCTGGCGAAAGAGCGTGCAGACGCCGAGTTCATCGAACTGACGGAAGCGGACCAAGACGCGGTGCTCGAGACGCTGTCGGGCTTGGCCAAGCCCAACGCTTTTTCACTGGAGCACTCCGAGGTTGGCCTTGGGGGCGCGCCGGCAGGAAACCAACCGGTCAACGAGGACTTTCTGGAGTTCTTCCCGCTTCTGGTGCTTAACACCCGTCAGGGGTTTTACGGCGACCCGGTGTACGGAGGGAACGAGAACCGCGTCGGTTGGGGTGTCATCGGCTTCGATGGACCTCCGTCGCTGGCCTCAACCATGGACGGCACCTACACCACCCGCAAGTACATGGTGGAGGGAGCCGAGTGGCCATACGACCAGCATCCTGAGGTCCTGCGGTACCGGCGCCCGTGACAGTTGGCGCGCCGACCGGAGCCACGTTCCGTGGCTGCCCGGGGGTATCCGGGGATAATGTAGATGTGTCCACGACCCCCGCTCCCTCAAACGCCCGAAACTCCAATGGGCGCGGGGAGCGGCTGGCCTCCAGGTCAAAGGCTCCCCGGATGTCCGACGTTGCCCGGCTCGCCGGGGTGTCCCAGCAGACGGTGTCGCGGGTTGTCAGGGGAGCGACCAATGTCGATCCGGACATCCGTGAACGCGTCGAACACGCAATCGCCCAACTGCGGTACCGTCGAAATCCCGCGGCCGCGGCTCTCGCCAGCAACCGGACCATGACGATCGGTGTTGTCAGCTTCGAACTGTCTGTCCTGGGACCCACGGTAGCCCTGTACGGTATCTCCGAGGAAGCCCGGAAACATGGCTACGCGACGCGTTTAGTCACTCTGGCCAGTCTCGAACGCCGTGATATCCGGGCTGCCTTCGAATCCATCAATTCGGACACGGTTGACGGCGTGATCGTGCTCGCGCCCCTGCTGGATGCGATCACTGTGCTCGAGGACCTCGACATCGGTGTCCCCGTGGTGACGTTCCAGCAAGGATCGCACCCGAGCCCGACAAGCGTTTCCGTTGACGAAGTACGTGGTGCCCGGATGGTGGTGCGCCACTTGCTGGACCTCGGGCACGAAACAGTGTGGCACGTCCAAGGCCCGCCCGGATGGATGGCAACATCCGCCCGGGTCCAGGGATGGGCAGCGGAACTGGGGGCGTCTGGACGTTTCGTTCCGACGCCGATCGCAACGACCGACTGGTCAGCCGCCGAGGGATATCGCGTCGGCCGTGAGCTCGCCGCAAGGGAGGACGTCACAGCAGTCTTCGCCGCCAATGATCCCTTCGCGCTGGGAGTGATCAAGGCACTGGACGAGGCCGGGCGCGACGTCCCGGGAGATGTCAGCGTCGTGGGATTTGACGACGTCAAAGAAGCGCCCTTCTTTCGTCCGGCACTAACGACCGTAAGGCTTGATTTCGAAGCCATCGGCCACATTGCTGTGGGTCGCATTTTGGCCATGATAAAAGACGAGGCTGAGGGAGATATCCCTCTTTTGGAACCGCGTTTGGTACTCCGCGACACCACAGCGCCACCCCCAAGTCAGCGCTAAACCACTCCGCTGACTACCTACAGTCCTACTCGGGGCTGAACTCCTTGGCTGGGAACTGAAGAGGGCCCTAGCCGCTTCTTGAAAGCTATGAACCCAAAGGTCTTGCAATTTCCCACCTAATCGGAATATCGTGAGTTAGCGCTAACTCAGGTACTCAAAGAAGAGAAAAGAGAGAAAACAATGGTCGATCCATTTGTCGTCGTTGCGGTTTCGCCGCGGACAATCAATGTGAAGAATCCCGGCGACGGCGTCGCCAACGTCAAGCGCATCAACGAATTCATCGACACGGCGGTCATGGTCGGCGCCTGGGAAGGTTCACCGGTCAAGCTGGTAGTCCTGCCCGAGATGGCGATCCAGGGCATGATGGCCAACACGCCTGGGAACCGCGAGAAGGAGGCCCACTTTGCCGTGACGATCCCTGGTCCGGAGACGGACGAGCTGGCGAAGAAGGCCGTGGAACTCAACACCTACATTGCTGCCGAGCTGTACATGGTCAAGGACGAGGACTTCCCGGACCGCCACTTCAATGTCGCCTTCATCATCGATCCGCAGGGCGAGATCATACACAAGCGCTACAAGGCCACCAGTGATGCCTACGAAGGCGGCATGCTCGGCAACATGAACCCACACGACGTGTGGGACGAGTGGATTGAAAAGAAGGGAAACGGCAACGCAATGGACGCCATCTTCCCTGTGGCTAAGACCGAGATCGGCAACATCGGGTACGCCATCTGCCACGAGGGTGTCTACCCCGAGGTGCCGCGTGGGCTCGCGATGAACGGCGCCGAGATCATTATCCGGGGCACCCTAATCGAGCCGGCCGTCCAAAACGGCATGTGGGAACTGCAGAACCGGGCACACGCGATGTTCAACTCGGCGTACGTCGTCGCTCCGAACCTGGGGCCCGAAGTCCGCGACGACGGGAGCATGCAGGACCTGTTCGGCGGCCAGTCCATGATCGTCGGTCCGCGCGGGCAGATCCTCACCAAGCAGCAGGGCTGGACCTCGGGCGACTCGTTCGTCTGCACCACAATCGACATCGAAGCGCTCCGCCGGGCCCGGGTCGCCAACGGCCTGTACAACCAGTTCAAGGACCTGCGCACCGAGCAGTACCGGGTCATCTACGACAACCCGATTTACCCGAAGAACCAGTACCTCGACGCACCCCCGAGCGAGGGCTGGCTCGCCCGGGAAGACTCAACGCGGGCCGCCAATATCGAGAAACTCATCGAGCGCGGCGTGCTCACACCGCCCTCGGGCTACAGGGCATAAGTAGGGAAGTTGGCCGGGGAGCGCGTTTCGCGCACCCCGGCCAACTCTTGTGGCTCGGCTGTTTCTGGGCTGAACGATTCACAATATGATAAGCAGACTTAGTTACCGGTCGGTTGTGGTCGTTGTCGGCCGCGGCCGCCTGGCGAGACAAGAAGAAGACAATGGATTATTCCCAGCTGGCCTACCCGCTCCTCGGCGCTATCAATACCGAAGCCCTCAGTGCGTTGCCCGGGGCCCCCGTAATCGAACCCGGAGGCGCCATGAGAAACCGTAGACGAGTCAGCCGCCTCCGTGGCCGACTCTCGAATGTGTTACATCGGGCGGCCTGGGCCTTGGAACCGGACGTGGAACGGGGGGATCCCTGCCCGGGCGCCGGGTAGTAGAAAAGACCTATCCCTTCGGGATTGCCCGGGCCCCATATTAGGCCGGTCCCGTGGTTGTGGAGTCCACTGGTCAATGGCACGGACTTGGCAGCTGATCGTGACCAATGCCTCGGAAGGAAGGCAGATCGGTGGCCTCTCGGGAGAGATCTGGCGCGCCGACCCTTACAGGCTGCGGGATAGGGGCGTGGATCAGGCAGCCATGACGGCTGGACCGCCGGGGGAGTATCCGAGCCTGGAATGGCCTGTGCAATAGTGTGAGCGAAGCGGTAGGAGCCGGTACGGTTTTCGATGATGGTGCCCTTACGGGTCAACCGGTCAACCGGTCAATGGTCGCGGCGCACGGGCGAGTGGCTGTGACAGGTTTGGATGGCCCCGGTAGGACGGTTATTTCTGGCCCCACTTAGTGACTCTTCGGGACGAATCGAGCGTAGCTGCCTCCGGGCATCCGGGCGACGATTTTGCCCCGCACGTGCCTCCGGCAAGGCCGGATTAATCGCCTGCGTCCATCGACTGGCGGCGATGACGTTCCCGTTGGCCGTAGGCCGCCCGTAGAATGTCGTCCTTTGACTCGAATCCCGAGCCCAACGCACCACCGATGAGCGCCGCCGATGTCGTCATCCATGCGACTTCCACAAAGTCCCAAAAAGTCACGGGATGTTTCAGGGTCAGCGCCAATAAGACATCGTCGATTGTGAACGCCGCGGCCAGCAGCACAGCCACGAACAGCAGGACGTAGCTGATCACGACGCCGATCACCAACGACCACACTGTAGAGATGTTATATAGGGAAGCCTTGTATCGTTCGAGGGAATCGTCGCGCCGGGGGCTTTCCCACAGATCGTGTTGGGTGATGATCCAGAACACCATCGAACCAATCGAAAGGACCATCAGCAACGTTAACCTCGGTGCCCCCAGCAGGTCTGCGAGCTGCCATATTGTGTCCGTGACAAGCGCGAAGGCGCCCGTGGCGATTGCGGCAGCCATTGCGCTTCTCAATCCGAAGACCAGCCGCCAAGGACGGTTCGCCCGCAGCATGCCCGCCAGCAACCGCCCGCGGCCGAGGCGGGTCGCTGAGACATAGCGGAATCCAATCGGCCCGTCGTCAAGAACAGCGGTCTCGATATGCCGCGATTGGTGCAGGGAGGGCGGACCGAATTCCCCGGCGTCATCCTCGGGATCGAAATGGCGGTGCATCGCCCAGCCGAGGTCGGCGACGGCAGTGCGGACCCGGCGGTCGATGTTGACGGCGCCGAGCGCGGGCAACGACACCAGGGAGATCGGCTCCCCAAGCGCAACTTCCGCGACCACCGTCCGGCCCTCGAAACGTATCGGAAGATCGGTCAGGCACACCATGACATCCCATGCACGGAGGATCCGGTGCTTCGCCATGGACTCCAGCATCGGCGCCAACCCATTGCCAGCCGTAAAATCCTGGTACTCGATCACCACAGACCAGTCGTGGCGCTCATCGGCAAGGTTGAGAAGAAGGCCCACTTCGCGGCCGTTACGCTCGGCAAACTCCGCGGTGACCTCCGGCTCGGCGAGAACGCCCAGCGTACGGGCAATGGTGGGGTTCACGTCGCCCGAACTTTCCGGCACACCCTGACTCCTATGATTCAGTGTCCATGACCAGCGACTTGGAGGTCGCCGTCGCAGTGGACACGGGTTTCCGATGTCTCATTCCGTGGGGTCTGTTCGGGGCCGCCGCGGTCCGTGGCCCTACAGGCTTCCCCCGCCCACTCGGTCGGGGGCTGACGGCCGCGGCCTCACCCAGGAGTTCCTCTGGCGCCATGGAAGTGGCATAGCCCCGCCCGTCCAGAACTGCCGATATTCGAATCCGGCAGGTCAGCCGGCACCGCCTTCACCGCGGCTGTTCGGCCTGTTGATGCCTGCTATGGGACGTGAAACGGGGCGCCGTGCGGACGAAGGCGCCATGCACGCGTTGCGACGTGCAGGTTTAGTCGGGTCTCGGGATCGGCAAGATCGAAGCCGCTGATCTGCCGGATCGACTTCAGGCGGTAACGCAGAGTGCTTCGATGGATGCTCAGGCTCTCGGCCGTACTGTCATAGTTGCCGCCGTGGTCCAGGTACTGGGCCAGGGTTTGCACCAGGTCAGACCCCCGGCTGGCGTCGGCGCGTTGAAGGTTACCGAGCCACTCGTCGACATAGCCCGCCAGATCCGGTTCGCCTCCAGCTGTCTCCAAAATGCGGTAGATCCCCAGTTGATCAAAGCGGGTGACACCGTAGCGATCGATTGAACCGGCCCGAATGTGCAGCGCTTGCAGGGCTTCCGAGAAGGAGCGCGGAATCTGGGCGACATCCAGGCTTGGACCGCCGATGCCCATGGCCCCGGTGGCAGTTCGTAGGGTCCTGGCGACAACGGAAAAGACCTCGGCACCCAACGGATCTCCACGAACCACGGCAACAGCCATGTCCGCGCGCCGTGAAACGAGCGCGGATGAACGAAGTTCCAACAACGTCCTGCGCAGTGCGACCACGACAGTATCGTCGGTTCTTGGCGGCTGCCACTCCGCCACGATGACGTGCTGCGGACCACTAATGTCATATCCCAATGCCTCGGTACGAACGCGTGCGGTCGCGCCATCCATTCCGGACACGAGTTCGTCCACCAGGTCGCGCCCCGGCCTCAGTTCCAGCCGGGCCAGGCTGCGGCGGTGCGACAACTCGACCTCCAAGAGCCGTGTTGCGTACTTCAAAGCGAAGACGTTGGCGGCTGTTACCGGCCTGTCGGTTTCCAGCATACAAATAGCTCCCAACACCTCGCCGTGTGAAACGGCAAGCGCAACGAGCCTTCGCGGTTCGCGGACCGGTGCGGGCGGTTTCCCGCCATCGTCCCTTATGGGCCGCGCGTGTCCCCGTTCCAGACGCTCAAGTCCCTCCGCGAGGACGTCAATCCCGGCGGTGCCCTGCTGATCGAGGACGGCAAGGTCGCCCAGACGATCGTTGGCGGCATTTCTTGGCTGCACTGCGATCGTCAGTGGCGCTAATTGGACTGGAGCGAAGAGGACAGCGAGGCAGGCAGAGGGGAGTCGACGAGGTTTGGTACGCCCCCGAAGGAGGCCAGGGTCCGGGCCGTCTCCACGAACTCGCGCGCCAGCCCGTCATTGACGTCAGTGCGCCATGCAATCGACAGCGGAGAGGGCGGGACGTCTCTGACCGGGATGAAAGACAGCCCGGGACGGTCATAGAAGCGTTGGGTCGAGGCCTGAGTGAACGCAATGCCCCGCTCACCCATGATGGCTTCGAAACATTCGTCGACGGTGGCTACCTGAGTGCCCATACGGACCGGCTGCCCGCCGCGGGCCTGGGTTGCGAGCCAGAAATCCCTCCACTTATCCGGAGCCTTGCGGGCGACGAAGGACTCATCAACGACCTGTTCGACCGAGACTTCAGACAGCCCGGCAAAGCGGGAACTGCTGGCAACTACGAGGACCCGCGGCTCAATGAACAGTGTCTCCATGGCGAGCCAGTCAGCCGCCGGCAGGGGCGGCCGCACAAATGCCACGTCAGCGCTTCCATCGGCCAACCCCGCTGTGGGGTCAGCGAAATCGAAGGACCTCATCTGCACGTGGATTTCCGGGTGGTTGTTCTTGAACGCTGCGAGGATTCGCGGGGTCAGTTCAGCAGCCGCGTTGGCCTGGAAGCCGACTATCAAGGTGCCCCGCACGCCGCTCGCGACCTCACGCGTCAACGAAACGGCGCGCTCCGCGGCGGATAAAAGGCGCTTAGCTTCACCCAGCAGGACGTCCCCTGCGCTGGTCAGGGAGACGCTGCGGCTGGTCCGGATCAGCAGGGGAGTGCCGAGCGAGTGTTCAAGCTTCCGTATTTGGACGCTGAGGGATGGCTGCGCGATATGAAGTCGGGCAGCGGCTCGACCAAAATGCAGCTCTTCTGCGACGGCGACGAAGTACTGCAGAACGCGCAGGTCTAGCTGTGGCTGCTGCATCGTTCAACTGTAAGCTCCGCCGCAATCGGGGTCCAATAGTTTCAGGCTATCGGTGGATAGTGGACAGGTATTGGACCGTTCGGGGTCACGGCGACTGCAATGGAAACAGCGAAGGGTTGCCAACGGAGATAGTCGCAAAGGCGCTCCAGAAACCCCGCTTTCGAGGCTCGGACAGAGAAGTCCGACCCTCCGCGAGTTCAACGAGAGGAACAACGAAATGACGGTCGCAACACGTGCCCCTTCTGTAGAATCCTGGGTTCAGAGCTTCACCGAGGCCAACAACCAGGACCCGGAAATTCAGGCCCACGGAGAGTACTTCACCTGCTCCTACCTGCTGGACATGGAGGCGCACACCTTTGTTGTCCGGGTGGTGTCCGGCACCATCGCCCAGATTTTCGTGGACCCGGGACCCATCGAGGTGCCCTACCAGTTCGCCATCCGGGCCAGCGCCCACACCTGGGGTGAATTCGGCAAGCCCGTCCCGGCTCCCATGTACCACGGCATCTGGGCCGCCACTTTCCAGCGCGACATGAAGCTGGAGGGCGACGTCCTGGTCCTGATGCAGAACCTGCGCTGCCTCACCCGCCAGATCGAACTGCTGCGCTCAACCGGCGCACCCGTCTAGACCATAGGAGTTCCTGACATGAGCAAAATTTCCCCCGTCACCGGCCACTACGTCACCGTCGACGTGGACGGCCTCGAATACAAGGTTTTCTACCTCGAAAACGGCCAGGGGCAGCCCTTGGTCTGCCAGCACACCGCCGGAGCCCACAACCACCAGTGGCGCGGCCTGCTGGAGGACCCGGAGATCACCGCCAACTACCGCGTCATCGCCTACGACCTCCCCCGCCATGGCAAATCAGACCCCCCTGAAAACACCCAGTGGTGGACCGAGGAGTACCAGCTCAGCGCGGACCACTTCGCCAACTTCATTGTCGCCCTCGTCGATGCACTGGAACTGGTCGACCCCATCTTCATGGGATCCTCCTTCGGTGGCAACGTAGCGCTGCAGCTCGCCCACCGCTTCCCGGAGAGGTTCGACGCCGTCATCCCCGTAGAGGGGGCGGACTACTCGCCGGGGTTCTACCTCGACTGGTGGCAGCACCCACACGCCAACGCCGCGCAGGTGTGCGGCAGCGGCACCTGGGACCTCATGGCACCGCAATCGCCGGAGGCGGACCGCTGGAAAACGTGGTTCTACTACACGCAGGGTTCCGAGGCGTTCAAGGGTGACCTGTACTTCTACTCGGTGGACCACGATCTGCGCGGCAAACTGGGCGAAATCCAGACGAATAAATGTGCGGTGGTCCTGATGACCGGCGAGTACGACTACCTCACCACCCCTGAAGACGGAGCCCGCACCGCCGGCCAGATCCCGGGTGCCGAGTTCATCGAGATGAAGGCTATCGGGCACTTCCCGATGAGCGAGAACTACCCGGTCTTCAAGGGATACCTCGTTCAGGCTCTGGACCTGATCCGCACCAAGACGAGCGTCCGAGCCTAGCCGGCTCACACCAAGGCGTCGGTGCCGACCCCAGAGGGCCGGCACCGACCCTGCCACCTCAATGGTGAAAGACACACAGAAGATTTAGCTTCCTCATGCCCTGCCTCTGGCAGCGGACCGCCCCAAACTGCTGAAGGTCGGGCTGCACGCCGCTACGACTTCCTTCAAACCCCTTGGAGATAGAACGATGTCAACAAACGCCCAGCGTGAAGCCGCGCTGCTGGCCTCCGTGCCGACTGGCCTGCTGATCAACGGCGAATGGCGCCCGGCGGCGTCCGGGAAGACGTTCGACGTCGAGGACCCGGCCACGGGCAAGGTGCTGCTCAGCATCGCTGACGCCGGCCCCGAGGACGGCGCAGCCGCTTTGGACGCGGCCGCTGCCGCCCAGGATTCCTGGGCCAAGGTTCCGGCCCGTGAGCGCGGGGAAATCCTGCGCCGCGCCTTCGAGATGGTCACGGCCCGGGCGGATGACTTCGCGCTGCTGATGACCCTGGAGATGGGCAAGCCCCTGGCCGAGGCCCGCGGCGAGGTCACCTACGGTGCCGAATTCCTGCGCTGGTTCTCCGAGGAAGCCGTCCGCGCGTTCGGCCGCTACTCCGTCTCCCCGGACGGCAAGTCCCGCCTGCTGGTCACCAAGAAGCCCGTGGGCCCGTGCCTGCTGATCACCCCGTGGAACTTCCCGCTCGCGATGGCCACCCGCAAGATCGCCCCCGCCGTCGCTGCCGGCTGCACCATGGTGCTGAAGTCCGCCAACCTGACGCCGCTGACCTCCCAGCTGTTCGCGGCCGTGATGCAGGAAGCCGGCCTGCCCGCCGGGGTCCTGAACGTCATCCCGACCTCCACAGCCGGTGCCACCACGGGGCCGCTGATCAAGGACACCCGGCTGCGGAAGCTCTCCTTCACCGGCTCCACCGAAGTGGGCCGCCGCCTGCTCTCGGACGCCTCCGAAACGGTCCTGCGGACCTCGATGGAACTCGGCGGCAACGCCCCGTTCGTGGTGTTCGAGGACGCCGACGTCGACGCCGCCGTGGCCGGGGCCATGCTGGCGAAGCTGCGGAACATGGGCGAGGCCTGCACGGCCGCGAACCGGTTCATCGTGCACGAGTCCGTCGCGGACGAGTTCGCGGAGAAGTTCGCCGCGAAAATGGGCGAGATGACCACGGCGCGCGGCACCGAGCCGGAGTCCAAGGTGGGCCCGCTGATCGATGCGAAGAGCCGGGACAAGGTCCACGAGCTCGTCACCGACGCCGTGGCCTCCGGTGCGGTGGCTGTCGCCGGCGGCGGCCCGGTGGACGGGCCGGGCTACTTCTACCAGCCCACCATCCTCAAGGGCGTCACCGAGGGCACCCGCATCCTGTCCGAGGAAATCTTCGGACCGGTGGCCCCGATCATCACCTTCGACAGCGAGGACGAGGCAGTCCGCCTCGCCAACAACACCGAGTACGGACTGGTGGCCTACGTCTTCACGCGCGACCTGAACCGCGGCATCCGGATGGGCGAACGCCTCGAGACCGGCATGCTCGGCCTGAACGCCGGCGTCGTGTCCAACGCAGCAGCACCGTTCGGCGGCGTCAAGCAGTCCGGCCTGGGACGTGAGGGCGGCCTCGAAGGCATCGAGGAATACCTCTACACCCAGTACATCGGCATCGCCGACCCCTACGCCAGCTAACCACGGCTGCCAAAGTACACCCAACGGGGGGTCTTCCACCCTCGCAACATGGGAAGCCCTCTGTTGCGTGCACGGTTCTGGACATCGAGTACAGGCACAAATAGCCGTCAAGCAGTAGAAGGTCGCGCATTAATCAGAGTCTTCGACTCAACGAGCCGCGCGCCCACCACCTTCTATGGATATGCGTTTGGCCGATCCTGAGTGCGTCCGGAGCGGCGTACAGCAAGCAGGTCCGTAACTTCCACGATGAAGCCCGATCAGCCTCAACGACTGATCTCGGAGCACCGATAACCGATCTTTCGTCACAACGGGGAAGCCCCTCATGACGCACGCTTTTTGGAGCTGGAATATGGCAAGAAGAGAGTGTGGACAATGTCCACACTCTTAGGTTCGGACTCGGCCGTACATCGGCCGGACTGGCTCGGATTCCGCATGATTCCGGGAGTTCCCAGTGTTCACAAGGGCTGGAATGTAATTCGAGTCCCACCTCGGGCACAGCATAACCCCTCGTCAGAGGGGTTTTTGCTTCAATGTGCGGACATTGTCCTCTGCGGAATTCGGATGCCGTCCCCGTCGCGTGCCCTCATTGGCATAATCCCGACCTGCTCGGCTGCCAGTGGCATGCTGGCGAACAACTCATCTAACAGCGGTCTCTGCCACCAATGTTCAATTTGAGGTATTCGATACGCCCTGAGACCTCAATCGGCCGCAAACTTCTGCTCACCGGCATCGGGCCGCGGCCTTTGAGAGTCGAACCTTGGGGGAGAGGAGCAGTCCACCGTCGGAGGATGATGCTGTGCCCGGAACATACAGCTGCTCAGCGGCTGGTATCGAGCCGGTCGGACCATGCGGCAGCAAGCCGGCGGCGAGTAGCGAGCCGATGTGGAGACGCTGCCGGCGTGCTGCGTGCAAGCATCCGAGCGTGGCAGGCAATGGCAGGCAATGGCAGGCCCTGGGACGCAATGTCATCGCCGGCGCGGCAGCCGGCTGTCCCGCGCTCTGGGCATCCGCGCGTACCGGTCAGACCGCTTTGGCGGGCCCTGGGCCCGCTTATGAGGCGGCAGGAGCAACCGGTCTTCATACGCAATGGAGCCGCAGGCCCGGCGTCTCGCGAACAACTCCTTGGTGCGGTGAGATTCGGCCGTCGGATCCACGCAGTGGTCGGGTCTCGGAAACTGCGTCCCGGAACTCGCACTCGCAGCAGCGTAAACAGATGGGTTTGCGGACAACCGATCCATGGTCATGCGCACCGCACGGTCACGGACTTCGGGCGGGAACTGCTCGGGGATAATCACTATCTTTCGCACAGAAGGTAGCGGCATCAAACCCGGGACGGTTCAACAAGTCCCATGCTGATCGAGCACAAGTTGGGGTCAGGCGGTGGTGATACGGCCCGCTAGACTCTCTTCATGCGCAGAACGTCGGCACGAGGCCCCTGCGCCGCTGGGAGGGAGCGCGTGCTTATCCTGTCAGCAGGGGTAGGAGCGGGGCACAACAGCGCCGCGGCGGCGGTGCAGCAGGCGTGTGCCGCGCGCGCCGACATCGACGAGGTGCAGGTGCTGGACGTGCTGCAGGTGAGCAGCGTGCTCTACCGCACGCTGCTGGGCAAGGGTTACTTCGTCCTGGTTGAGGACTTGCCCTGGCTGGTCGAGTGGGGCTACAACATCAACGACCGTCCGTTCCGGCGCCGGGGCCCAGTAGACCCCTGGACACGGGTGAACGCTCTTCCGGTGATCGATGCGATCAAGCAATTCCGGCCGACCGCAATCGTGTGCACGCACTTCCTGCCAGCCCAACTGCTGGCGTCGCTGCTCCTTCGCGGCGTGATTGACGCGAGGACCGCCGTCGTCACAACGGACTACGACTTCCAGGGCCTATGGCTAACGGGCGCGTTCCACGCCCTCTTCCTGGCCAGGGAGGAGGGGAGGGTGGAACTGATGGCGCTGGGTTTGCCCCCCGACCGCGTCGCGGCCACGGGCATCCCGATCGCCACCCCGCTGAACCCAGCGCCTGCGCGCGATGCAAACGGGCCCCCGATGCTGCTGATCTCGGCGGGAGCGACCGGCGGCGACTATGCCGCCGCGATCGTGCGGCAGACGCTGCACATGCGCTCGTCATTTACGGCCACGGTCCTGTGTGGACGCAACAATGCGCTTCGGCAGCGCATCGAGCAGCTGGTGGCGCCCGCTGGCGACCGCTACCGGGTGCTCGGCCTCACGGCGGAGATGCCGCAGTTGCTGCGCCGCGCCGACCTGTTTGTGGGCAAGCCGGGCGGGTTGTCTGCGTCGGAGTGCATGGCTGCAGGGCTGCCCATGGTGCTAGTGAACCCCATCCCGGGGCAGGAGGTCCGCAATGGCGACTACCTGATGGAACAGGGGGCGGCGGTCCGCTGCAACACTCCCGCCACGATCGGCTGGAAGATCGACGAGGTACTGCGCGATCCAGGCCGCCTGCAGCGGATGCAGGCGGCCGCGCGCAGAACGGGCCGCCCTGACGCTGCGGCGGACGTGCTGACCGGACTGCTGGACGGGCCGTCCCGTCCCTTGGTCGTGACACGCGCGGCCCAGAAGACAATCCTCGCCGAGAGCGAGCAGCGCGTCGTTGCGACCGATCTGACGGGACCCTCCTCGCTGGTCCGCCTGGTCGACCTGGCTGCGGGCAGCACGGTCGCGCTGCTGCAGGCCGAGGAGCTGGGAGATCTGCAGAAGCGGTACGCCACCCCGGACGGGGGCCTGGTACTGCGGGGCGGCCACGCGCACGTGTCGCTTAGGTGGGAGGAGCGGCGGCTGCTCCGCGCCATTCTTCGGGGGGACGACGAGCTGCCCGTCCGCGTCGAGATGCCCCCGCCGACCCCTCGCATCCTTCCCGCGGGACCGGCCGGACACGACCTTAAGGACTGAATTGCTGCAGTCACCGGAGGAGTTATGAAGGACAGGACGCCCGTCAGGCCGTGCAGGCAGCTATCTGCCAGGTGGCCCCCGACGTCGAGCTTGAAAACCTCGCCGGCCATACCTGCTGTGCTCGACAGTGTCGTTGGGTGCCCACTGTTGTGTGCTTACCAGGTCTTCAACAGCACATTTGCGTGGCGACCGCTGCTAAGGCCGTTCTAATTCAGCTTTCAAAGAGCCGTTCGGTGTCATGGACGGCGAAGGCGCTTTGGGCCCCGTTCCGCGTGAACAGCATGTCGTCCGCGGCGAGCCGGACCTGGCAGCGTGAATCCCGGGGACAGGAGCTGGCCAGCTGCCTTGGCAGCACGGCGGTGATGGTGGGGGCGCGGCGGCTGCGCCGGTATGGTCCATGAACCAATGCCGGCGTCTTCGGGGCCGCCGGCTGCGCTGCTTGGTCTGAAAGGTTAGCAGGGACTTCCAATACCCCGTCGGAGTAGGTGGCCTTAATATCTCCTTCCTTAACATCGTCGGGAAGCGGGACGCTGCGGCTGAAGGGTCCGCACCGGAATCCGGACCGGAAGCGCTGGGAATCAAACAGTCTGTCCAGGGAGTGCATCAGCCCCGACGGATGCATAAGCGTGTTGAATAGCAAGGTCCAACGGGTCGTCGCGAAAGGACACCATTTCAGCAGGTCAGACATGACAGCTTCTCCAGACCCTGGGCAAGGAAGAGCCTTCAGCGGACCGGTGTCCCTCCAATAGATACTGCGGGCGAAAAATGCAACAAAGACGAAAGGCCCCTGGGGCCGCCGAGGTTCGGCATTTCTGGTCTTCCGGCTAGCATTATTGGATGACCACTGCGGTCCACCATTCCGAAAATGCCTTCTCGCTGGCACGCCGGGCGCGAGGAGTGGTGCGCCGCGTCCCGGTCTGGACATGGCGGCTCCTCATGCGCTCAGCGAGCTCACGTGAGCGGACGAGGTTTAACAACGAACCCATCACGGAAGTGGACTACGTCCACGACATAAATTACCTGGGCGACAATGTGCGGGCGCACCACCTGGACGTGCTCACCCCCCCTGCTCCGGCTGTGGACAGCCCTGAGGGGAGAGCCGGGAACCAAAAGTCCTTTCCTGTCTACGTCTATTTCCACGGCGGAGGCTGGACGTCCGGGGACAAGTCAGCGCTGACCAAATACTGCGCAAACCAGGCGCTCGGCGGGATGGTTGTGGTCAACGTCAACTACCGCCAGCCTCCCCGTTTCCACATGGGCCATGTTCTGAGGGATGCAAATGCAGCCTTGGCGTGGGTAAGTGCGAACATAGGCCAATACGGCGGGGATCCGGAATGCGTGATCTTAGGGGGTGACTCCGCCGGCGGTCAGATCGCAGCTTTGCTCACCGCTACCATCTTCAGGCCTGAGCTCGCCGCGCATTACTCCTTGAAGCCAGCTGTCCCCGGGAAGCACCTGAAGGGACTGGTTCAGCACTGCAGCGTGGTTGATTTCTCCGTGTTTTTCAAGAGCGGCTTTGTCCTCAGCCTGAACTTCGTCCGAATGTTGCTGCCATCGGCCGGCAAGGCCAGGGGCTGGATGCAAAGTGCCTTCTCCACTGGCCCGGGCATGGAACGGTTAAGGGCCGCGGCCAGCTTCGTGTCTCCCATTGAGTGGCTCGACGGCCGCTTCCCACCGGTGTTCGTCACAACGTCCGAGCGCGACTTCTTTTACGAGGCGAACGTGAACTTCATTAAACGGCTTCAACAGGACGCCGTGCCAGTAGACATGTTGATCTACTCCTGGGCGAATGCCAACACTGAACACACATGGCAGCAGGACTACCGCTATCCGGAATCCCAGGAAGTATACCGGCGCCTGCGCGCTTTCGTCCGGAATATCTCACAGCAGCCTATTGACCATGACCCCGCACCCTAGGCAGCCGTCCGGGCTATGTTTGGACCATGGCAGCGCAGACGCAGGGTCAGGAACCGTCCGGGGTCGATCCAGAGGCGAATGGCTCCACGAGGGTTGATACGGCTGCCCTGCGGGATGCCCAACTGGGGGACGCAGACTGGACCATCCCGCCTGCTGGCTCCGTGACCCTGCGCATCCCCGTACCCAGCGGTCAACTTGCGGCCCTGGCAATGGGTGACCCCGACGATCCATGGATCGTACTGGTTCCGGGCGCCACTGGCTCGAAAGAGGACTTCTCGCTCATGATGCCGGACCTGGCCAGCGAGGGCTTTTTTGTACTGAGCTATGACCTGGCCGGCCAATATGAGTCAGCAGCAGCGGGGCCGGAGACGCTGGTTCCACCAAAGCGGCGTTACGACTACGAACTCTTTGCCGGGGATTTCCTTGCAGTCATCGAGGCCGCCGGCAAACCCGTGCACATAGTGGCTTACTCCTTCGCCGCCATCGTTGCCCAAATCGCCTTTTCGAAGAGACCGGACCTGTTCAAGAGCCTCACCCTGTTGAGCTGCCCGCCGGAGACCGGGCAAAGCTTCCGTGGCGTCAGCCGGATCGGCCGTTTCAGCAGCTGGGCCAATGACCGGATCGGGGCAGCCCTGCTGATTTGGGGCATTCGCAGGGGCTTTGTCCCGGTTCTCAAGGGGCGCCGGCAGTTCGTCAACTACCGCTTCCGTTTTACCCGCCGGGCCGCTGTCCGGGACATCTATGGACTGATGAAGAATGCACCGGATCTGAGGAAACTCCTGGCCGACGCCGCACTCCCGAAGTTCGTTGCGGTCGGTGAGCATGACTTATGGCCTTTGCACCTGCACCGGCGTTTCGCGCACGCGATCGGAGCCCGGATCGCCGTCTACCGCGGCGGCCACAGTCCCTGTGAAACATCGCCACACCAGTTCAGCCGTGACCTGCTGGGCCTTTACGGGAAGGATAGCTGAACGGCGTCGGAACACGCGTCATCGGCGGTCCCCCCATGCTTACCCTTCCCGGACCGGCCGACCGGATTGCCATTGTGGGGTCATCACCGGTGGATGCTGTGATGGCGAGGTTTTTTCTGAGCGGCAAAGCGTTGGCCTGCCCGGCGCGGTTTTTTACCTCGGCTGACAAAGCCGTCGCCTGGCTCACGGAAGTGCCTCAATGAGGCAATCTCCCGGGACTGTCCGCTGTGTTTAAGTCCGACGCAGTGCTCGATCGTGTGGGCCCATCCCTGGGGGCCGTCCACTGTTTGTTATCGAAAAGGTACTGGCACTCGAGCTGCGCCGGTGCATTCCGGCTGCCCGTTTAAGCGCGGACGATATAAGACGGTGGTCAGCAGAAATGTACAGCTGAAGAAATGCACCGTCCGGAGCGGCTAGGGCGCGTGTTGTGCCGGTTCCCGGCCTGGCACTTCGGTGGCGAGGGCCGTCAGCCATGCCGGAACGGATTCCGGCGGGAGGGGTTTGCTCCATAGAAAGCCTTGGGCGAGGCGCACGCCAAGCCGGCGGAGTTCCGAGAGCTGGTCGCTGGTTTCGACGCCCTCGGCGACCACATCGAGGTTCAGGCTGCCGGCCATGCCGAGTACAAGTTCGATGATTGTCGCGCCATGGGGGTTTCTTCCCAGTTCGTCCACGAAGGTGCGGTCGATTTTCAAGGTCCGGGCTGAGAGCCATCGGAGGTAGCTCAGGGATGAATACCCCGTGCCGAAGTCATCGATCGAGAGCCCGATGCCGAGGTTGTGGAGCCGTTGCAGGGTTTCCTTAGGCAAGTCCGGTTGTTTCATGAGCACTGTTTCGGTGACTTCGAGGTCGACGGCGGCAGGGTCGATGCCCGAAGACAGGATGGCTTCTTCCACGACATCGGGGAAGTCTTTGGCGAGGAGCTGGCGTCCGGAAATGTTCACGGCAGCGGAGAAGTTTCCTGCGCCTGGCGCGTTCCTGCGCCATTGCTGTACTTGGCGGAGGGCTTCTTGGAGCACCCAGGTGCCGATCGGAAGGATTAGCCCGGTTTCCTCGGCGATGGGAATGAAAGTATCGGGCATGATCAGTCCGTGCTCGTGATGGTGCCACCGCAACAAGGCCTCGAAGCCGACGGGTAGGGCTGTGGAGAGGTCCATGATGGGCTGGTAGTTGAGGGAAAGCTCGCCGCGGCCCAGGGCCAGTCTTAGGTCGGATTCAAGGTCAAGTCGCCCTGCTGCCCGTCCGGTCATCCGCACGTCATAGAACGCGGAGGAGTCTCCGCCGGCTGATTTGGCTCTGTACATGGCTGAGTCAGCCCCCTGGAGCATTAGTTCGGCCGTATCGTCGTCGTCCGCAAGTGCGATGCCGACGCTGACGTTGAGGTAGATCTGCCGACCGTCGACGTTGAAAGGGCGGCGGGTGGATTCCCGGATCCGTTCGGCCAGCACCCCGGCGCCGCGCATCATGAGGTTTTCGCAGACAATGACGAATTCATCGCCACCGAACCGGGCAACGGTGTCGCCGGTTCTCACCGCAGCCTTCAGCCGTTCTCCGAGATGAATCAGGATCGTATCGCCGGCTCCGTGGCCGATGCCGTCGTTGATCAGTTTGAACCGGTCGACGTCGACGAACATCACCACGGGCCGGGAGGAGCGTTCAAGGCAGCCTTGGAGTACTTCCGTGATCATGTATCTGTTCGGCAGACCCGTCAGGGCGTCATGGCGGGCACGCCACTCCAGGATCTGTTCTGCGTCCTTGCGATCGGTGATGTCCAGGACGGTGTCGAGAAACCGGACGGGGTTCCCGTCCGGGCCCTTCACGCTCCGGATTCGTGAATGCAGCCACCGTTTCTCGCCGTCTGCCCTGATGATCCGGTATTCGAAATCGGCGGTGTCAGCACCGTTGTCCAGGCTCTTCCAGATTTCGCGAACCAGATCCCGGTCCTGCGGATGGGTCAGCTCGAGCATGGCTTCCCGGGAGTCCAAGGCGTCCTCCTGCCGTCCGATGATCCGTGAGAACTCCTTGGAGTGCCAGGTTTCTCCGGTCTCGACGGTGTATTCGATGCTTCCGACGTGGGCCATTTCCTGCGCGGCCAAGAGCCGCTCGCGCTCGGCTGCGGCTGCTGCCTTCAGCCGGTGGATCTCGGTGATGTCTCTGGCGATGGCGGAGGCGCCAACCTGGGCGCCGTCCGGGTCGTACACAGGAGAGACCGTCAACTCCACGTCGATCATTGATCCGTCCTTGCAGCGCCAACGCGCTTCGACGCCTGTGACGAATGTTCCGCTGCCGATTCGTGCCGCGACTGCGGTGTCGAAAAGGACATCGTCCAGGGTGGTCAGCAGGCGATAATTCTGTCCGATGGCGTCCCGCGAGCTCCAACCGAACATGCGGGTGGCCCCTGCGTTCCAGCTGGTAATGGTGCCAGCCAGGTCAGCGCCGATGATCGCATCCCCTGAAGACTCCACCATCGCTGAGAGCCGGCGAAGGATCGCCTCACTGTGCTTGCGGTCCGTGATGTCCTTCGAGATCGCCACGACCGCCACGGGGACCGTGTGCCGGCCGCGGATCGGGCTGACCGTGGCATGGACCGGGAAGTCCCGGCCTGTCCTGTGCCGCGTCCATAGCTCACCGGCCCAGTCCCGGCCGCGGGCTACGCTGTCCGCTATCTCCCGAGTGGTGGCGCCCGGGCCCGGCGATTCGCTACCGCCGACGATGGCAAGATCGGTGATCCTTGCTCCCAGGGCCTCCTCTTGGCTGAAGCCGTAGAGCCGCTCCGACGCGCGGTTCCAGTACGTGATCCTGAACTGCGCGTCCATGCCGATGACCGATTGCCCGATTTCATCGAGCAGCAGCGATTGCATGATCAGATCGTCATGTTGCTCCTCAGCCATTGGTCCCCCCGTGGGCAGCATCCGTTAGCAGGCAGTTCTACCTTCACAACAGTTGGTTCGGGCCGAAGTGCCATTCTGAGTCTGTAGCCTATCCGGGACCCACCAAAGGGCCTATAGAACATGGGCGGTTTTCTCGCCATCGATCGTGTGAGTGCTGCCCGGTGATCATCACGGCTCTGCCGGCTGGCGGACGGCCCGGGCAAGCCAAATGCCGAAGGACCCAAGGGGCCAGGCCGGGCGCTTATGCCTGCAGGAGGGCGGACCGAGTCACCTTGGCCGCGTTAGAAAAGCGCATGGCTCCGGTTCCGGCGGCCGTCGCCCGAAAATCGATACGCCTTCAAACGCAGAGTCGGCGCCCCGGGGTCTTCCCCGGCCTATGGCCCGCCACGGTCGATAGGGGTGGCCGCCATCATTGCCATGGAATTCTTGTCGTTCGGCGACTACCTGGATGAATCAGGCAGTTATGCATACCGAGCCCGGACTGGTTCTGCGCGCAACGCTTTGTGATGACAATGGGGATCGGATCACGCGACGACCGTGCCTTCAGAGGGAGTCGGCTTCCGCTCGAAGCGCGGTCCCATACTACCGTTGACACTCCTCAGGGCCGCGAGGAGACTTTTTAGGGGGAGCCTTTTCGAAAGGAGCCCTAAATGCCGTGGCATGTCGAGGGCACGTATTTTGAGAATTGCAACTGCGACATGGCCTGCCCGTGTTCCACTTCAGGGCTGACCGCGCCGGCGGATAACGAACGCTGCAACGTGGCATTGGCCTTCCATGTCGAAACCGGCGAAGTCAACGGTGTCGACGTCGGCGGTCTGACAGTCTGCGTCGTAGCCGATACTCCGGCCTTGATGAGTGACGGGGGCTGGAAAGTCGGGGTTCTGCTGGACGCCGCCGCCTCAGCTGAGCAGGCAGAAGCGCTGGGTGCAGTCTTCGGTGGCCAACTCGGCGGACCGATGGAGGGCCTTGCCCCCTTGATCGGTGAAATGGCGGGCATGGAGTCACTCAACATGGCCTACGCCGACGACGGGCGTGTCCACCAGGTCCGGATTGGCAGTGCCGTCGACATGGTGGTTGAAGACTTCGTGTCTCCCCTGGACCCCACGGGACTAGGGGTGAAAATCAGCGGAGTCGGATTCCCGGCCGACACACTGGCAGCCGGCACGTCCAGCACCGCCCGCGTCGACGTGTTCGGAATGACCTGGGATAACGCCGGGAAGAACTCCTTCTCGGCGCCATTCGCCTGGTCCGCCTAAGTGCCGGGCAGGAGTGGTCTGACCGTCAGCCACCATGCCGCGGAGTTGGCATTGATCGGGTGTGCCGCACTGGCGTGGTATTTCATTTTCTCAGGCCTCGCCGGCATGTCTGCGGGCGCGGGAACCATGGGACTGGGCTCTGGGGTTTCTTGGGCGTGGGGACGCTGATGATGGCGGCCATGATGTTGCCGGCTCTGGCGCCTCCCACTTCCACGTACCTCAGGACCATTCGTGCCGTCCGCAGCCGCGGAGTCCGGGCCGTCCGGACAACTGCCCCGTATTGGCGGTGGCGGCCGGCGTCTACCAGCTGACGCCGCTGAAGGATTTCTGCCTCAGGCACTGTCGGTCGCCTGTGGCATTCCTGTTGCACTTATCCGGGTACAAGGGCCGACTGCGGGATGTCCGCGTCGGCATGTATGTACCACGGAGTGTGTATTGCGTGTGCTGCTGTTGGGGGCTCATGGTGGTGCTGATTGCTGTTGGCATGATGAACCTGGCATGGATGGCGGTGCTCACAGTAGTGTGAACGCGCTGGGGTGTGGGTGCGTCGTGGTTATCTTGTGCGGGGTCTGCTGCTAAATGGCGGCATCTTGTGATCGCGTCATGTCGCACTCGGGGCTTCGAGTTCTTGCAGGGCATGGGATTAGAAACATTTGAGTTGCCAGACTCTGCACCACAACTTAGACCTGATCCAGACCACTTTTTGTGCCCGGGCTATTCTTAGCGTTCGCCTCGTTCAAGGTTGGCTAGTTCTGATTCAAGTTGCTGGGTCAGGTTGCGCAGGCGGCGGATGTGCTCTTGGGAGACGCGCCCCGGCTGGCTGGTGACTTGTGCGTCGACGTCGAAGACTGTGTTGGGGCTGTGCCAGACGTTGAACCATTCGAGACCATGGCCGAGAGCGTCACGGGTCACGCCTTGGAGCAGGAGCAGTGGTTCCCGCGTGTTGATGTTGAGTTTCCGCGCCAGGTCAGGATCTGAGGACACTGCCTGGACCTGACGGGGGCCCCCGGCAGGGTGGTAACCGTGGTCGCGCATCAGGCTCAGGAGGGACGCGTCTTCGAGCAGCTCTACGGTGAAGTGCGGGAAGAAGTCGCGCGGGACCCAAGTGCGCATGAAGGCAACGGGAAGATCGTCGAGGTAGCGGACCCGCTCAATTTTCCAGGTGTTGGTGGTGTTCAGGGCCTCGATGCCTGCCTGGGGCGGCTCGGATGGTTCCACGCTGAGGACATGGGTGCGCAGGCGCTGGCCGTGCGCGGCGGCCTGTTCGTCCAGGCCGCCCGCGCGCTGAACGTGCCGTCGAAGGACGGGCGTTGCGGCCACTACGCTTCCGCGGCCGCGCTGGCGTCGGATCAGGCCGAGATCGGCAAGGCCTGACAGTGCCTGACGCACGACGCTGCGGGAAACCCCGAACTGCCTTTGCAGCTCCTCTTCGGTGGGCAGAGAGGAGCCCGGGGAGAGTGCAAGGTCCACGATCTGCCGGTGCAGGATGTCCCGGATTTGCGCATGGAGCGGGCCGCCGGCTTCCCGGTTTAGACCACCGTTGCGTCCGGCCGGCTCCGACGCTGTTTCTGCTGGTTCCAAACTCACAACTCCTTTGCCACTGTGCAAATCTTAGCTCTCCCGCTGCCTCCCGGCGGGCTGCAGTGTTATCAGTCGGGCTTGACGTGATCCTCACCACCTATTATTGTACGTATCAAAGGTACGTACAACTCCGGCATTGGTTATCACTGAAGATGCCATGGAAACGGAGTGCGAGTCGCCTGCTTGAGCCCGCGTCGGCGAGTGAGCTACGTGAAAGTACCTGCAGGTGACAGTCGGATACGTGAGTTTCAAACCCCCTCGAATTGGAGAATCCATGCGCGACCCGCGCTCGGTGCGTTGCACCTACTACCTAGAATCCGAGATTGACCCCGGGAAGGCCGCCGCCATCATGGCCGGCGAGCAGTCCAGCGGCACCTTCCTACCGGTCCCGGGCGAATCTGCCCGGATCCGGGAACGGCACGCCGCCCGGATATCGGATGTGCAGGAGCTTGGTTTTTGCCGGCCTTCCTTGCCGTCACGGACCAACCCGGAAAAAGTCCGCGCTGCATTGGTAACCGTCGACTTCCCGATGGAGAACGTCGGAACCGACCTGGCGACCTTGCAGACTGCCATCGCAGGCAATCTCTTCGAGCTGGGCGATCTGTTTGCCTGCCGGCTCCAAAACATTGAACTGCCAGAGGACTTCGTGGCAGCCCACCCGGGCCCGGCCTTCGGCATCGAGGGGACGCGCGAACTGATCAGTGACGTTCAGGGCGTGATGGTCGGCACCATAGTTAAGCCCAATGTCGGGCTCTCGGAAGAAGAGTTCCGTCTGGTGGTCCGGGATCTGGCGATGGCGTCCATTGACCTGATCAAGGACGACGAGCTGATGACTGATCCGGCGTACCTGCCCTTGGAACGCCGGGTCGCGGTCGCCACCGAGGAAATCCGCGCCGCCGAGCAGGTTACCGGCCACTCCACCATGTATGCCTTCAACATCACCGGTGACCTCGCCGGGCTGCAGAAGCGCCACGACCTGGTTGTTGCAGCCGGCGGCACTTGCGTGATGCTGAACATCCCCGTGATGGGAATGCCCGCCCTGGCTTTGCTCCGCAGCTTCGCAGAGGTCCCCATTCACGGCCACCGCGCCGGCCTCGCCGCCTCCATGCGGTCCAAGGCCCTGGGCATGGATTACCGGGTCTGGCAGCAAATGGCCCGCCTTGCCGGCGCCGATCACCTGCATGCCAGCGGGCTGGGCAGTAAGTTTTACGAGCTGGACGAAGAGGTCGCTGCCAACATCCGCAGCCTGCTCGAACCCCTCGGGCAGACCATTGCACCGCTGCCTGTGTTGTCCTCAGGGCAGAATGTCACCACACCCGGCCCCACATTCGACGCGGTGGGGTCCACCGATCTGATGATGCTCGCCGGCGGCGGCGTCGCCGCCCACCCCGACGGTCCCGGCGCAGGAGTGCGGAGCCTGCGCCAGTCGTGGGAAGCAGCCGTGGACAGAGTGCCGCTGCAGTCGGCGGCCGACAAACTCGCGCAAACCGGGGACGATGCTCTCCTGCATGCAGTTCAGACTTTCGGGAAAGGTGCCTGACATGCCAGCCTTCGGTTTCGTCGCGGACGACCTCACCGGAGCCGCCGACGTCCTTGCCCAGTCCCACCGCTACGGCCTTGAAGCTGCGCTGGTGATCGGGGACGCGCCGCTGCCCACGGACACCGACGTCGTCGGGTTCGCAGGACCGGCCCGATCCCTGTCCGGAACAGCGTTCGACACCCTGGTCACCCGGGACCTCGCCGGGATCGCGGCCCTGCATCCGGACGTGCTGCTCTACAAGGTCTGCTCCACGTTCGACAGCTCCGTCACTGTCGGGAGCATCGGCCGCGGGATCCAGCTGCTCCATCAGCAATTCCCCCAGCACGGCCCCATTCCCGTGGTGCCGGCCCAGCCCGGCTTCGGCCGCTACACCGCCTTCAGCAATCACTACGCCACCTACGCCGGCAAAATCTATCGGCTGGACCGCCACCCGGTCATGTCCCGCCACCCGTCCACCCCCATGTCCGAATCGGACCTGCGCCAGGTCCTGGCCGAACAGCTCGGCGGCACCCCGATGCCCGGGGCGATCCACCTGCCCGACTATGAGGACGGCACCTTCAAGGACTCCTGGGCGGAACGGCGCCGGGAGCCCGGGGCACAGGCCTTCGTCGTCGACGCCGTGGATGAGCGCCAGATGGACGACATCGCAGAAGCACTCACGCGGGAAAAACACGGCCACGGCCCCTCGATCGTCGTGGGATCCGGCGGCATCATGGCAGCACTGGCACGGTCCATCTCAGACCAGCCACCGCGCACACCTGGACCGCACCGCCCTTCCGGACCGGTTCTCGCCGTCAGCGCTTCAGCCTCTAGCACCACAGCCGACCAGATCAACGACGCCATCTCAAATGGCTGGGAGGACGTTCCCGTACCCGCCGGACTGCTGCAACGCGATGACACCGCCCTCGCGGCCGCCCTCGATGAACGCGTTTCCGCTGCCCTCCGGGCAGGAAGGAACGTCGTCGTCCACACCACCCGCGGATCGGCGGACCCCCGCTATGAAGCCGGCAAACCTGTGGACGCCGGCTACGTCGGCACACTCATCGGCGGCATCGCCGCCAGGATGGCCGATGCCGGACTCACCCGCGACATCGCCGTCTGCGGCGGTGACACCTCCAGCCACGCACTCATTGCCATGGGTGTACGCCAGCTGCGCGTTTCCGACCAGTTCGTCACAGCCGGACCAATCCTGCAGGCCGACGGCGCCTCCGCTGTCGGAGAGTGCAGGCTCCTGCTCAAAGGCGGACAGGTCGGCCCGACCGACATCCTTCGCCGCTTCGCCGGCCAGCTCCCCAGCTGATACCCCAGCACAATCCTCCACGCATCACCAGAACCAAGGAAAGGCGGCCCCCATGCGGGCAGTAGCTAAGAACGCAGCAGAGCGAGGCGTCACCTACGTCACCGACGCCGGCGACCCTAAGGCAACAGAAGGCACAGTCGTCATCGAAGTAGGAGCCGCGTCCCTGTGCGGCACCGACCGCGAACTCTACGAATGGACCCCGTCGGCCCAGGCGTTCAACCTCAACCTTCCGGTCATCCTCGGGCACGAAGGCGCAGGAACCATCGTCGAGGTCGGTCCCGGAGTCACCGGACTGCAGGTTGGTGACCAGGTTGCCCTCGAAAGCCACCTGACCTGCGGACAGTGCTTCCCCTGCCGCACGGGAGACGCGCACACCTGTGAACGCACCGGGATCCTAGGCATGCACATCGACGGCGTGTTCGCCGAGTACGCCGCCGTGCCGCAGGACATCTGCGTCAAGCTGCCCACGGGACTGTCACTCGAATCCGGAGCCTTGCTCGAGGCAGCCGGCGTGGCCGTGCATGCCATCCAGCGCGCCAACTACTCCGTCGCTGGCCGGGCCGTGCTCGTCAGCGGCGCAGGCCCGGTCGGCCTCGTCGTCGTGAACCTGGCACTGCTCATGGGCGCCAGCCATGTCATCGCCGTCGACCCCAACCCCTACCGGCGCGCCCAAGCCGAAAAGCTCGGCGCGACAGCCCTGCACCCCAACGACGGCATCATCGAACGCTGCCGCGAACTGACCGGCCGCCGCGGCGGCTTCGACGTCGCCTTCGAATGCTCAGGAGCGCCCGGCACCCTGACAACACTTTTCGAAGCCGTCCGCCGCGAAGCCACCGTCATCACCGTCGGCCACCCCAGCCGCCCCGCCGAAGTCGACATCGCCGCCTACATCAACAAAAAAGGCATCACCCTTCGCGGCATCTTCGGACGCCGGCTCTGGGAAACCTGGGAACAAAGCCTGCTGCTGCTGGACTCCGGGAAGCTGGACCTCGACTGGCTCATCACCCACCGCAAAAAACTCAGCGAAATCGACGAAGCGGTCGAGCTGCTTACCGGAGACGCCTGCAAAGTACTGCTCATCCCAGGCCTCGGCTAACCCAACCCAACAACGGAACTGACGGTCCGACCCGTGCAGCTCGCAACCACTCAGCTATTCACAGGAGAAATCAATGTCGATTCCCATCAAGAAAGCCCTGGAAAAAGTCCCCGGCGGCATGATGCTGGTGCCCCTTTTCATCGGCGCCATCATCCACACCCTGGCCCCGGACGCCGGTAAGTTTTTCGGTTCCTTCACCGGAGCCTTCTTCACCGGCCTTCCGCCCCTCCTGGCCGTGTTCTTCGTTTGCCTCGGCGCAACACTCGAAGTCAAGTCAACCCCCTACATCCTCAAAAAGGGCGGGGTGCTCCTCGGCTCCAAAATCCTCTTCGCCATCCTCATCGGCGTCATCGCCGGACGCTTCCTCGGCGAAGCGCCCATCGAAACCGGAATCCTTGCCGGCCTCTCAACCCTCGCACTCGTCGCCGCCCTGAACGACACCAACGGCGGCCTATACATCTCCCTGATGGGACAGTTCGGCCGCAAACGCGACGCCGGAGCCTACTCCATCCTCTCG
The DNA here is from genome assembly GCF_042880995.1 of Arthrobacter sp. NPDC058288. Taxonomy (NCBI): domain Bacteria; kingdom Bacillati; phylum Actinomycetota; class Actinomycetes; order Micrococcales; family Micrococcaceae; genus Arthrobacter; species Arthrobacter sp. NPDC058288. Next base: position 1,758,951 of record NZ_JBHVYH010000001.1, on the reverse strand, counting down.
CTCGAATCCGGCCCCTTCCTGACCATGGTCACCCTCGGCATCGCCGGCCTCGCTGCCTTCCCCTGGCAGGCACTCGTCGGCGCGATCCTCCCGCTGGCACTGGGCATGCTCCTTGGAAACCTGGACAAGAACATGCGGCATCTTCTAGCCCCGCTGGTACCGGCAATGATTCCGTTCCTGGGCCTGGCCCTCGGCCTGACCATCAACCTCAACGCCGTCGTCGAAGCAGGACTGCTCGGCATCGCCCTCGGACTGTTCGTGGTCTTCATCGGCGGCGCAGTGCTGCTACTCGCCGACAAACTCACCGGCGGCGACGGCGTAGCAGGCCTCGCCGCAGCAACCACAGCCGGCAACGCGGCCCTCGTCCCCGCCATCATCGCCACAGCCAACCCCGTTTATGCGCCCGCCGCGGAACACGCCACAGTGCTCGTGGCAGCCTCGGTCGTCGTCTCCGCAGTGCTCTGCCCGATCGTGACCTCAGCATGGGCCCGCCGGGTGCAGAAGAAACTGGTCGCAGCAGAAATGAATAAGAGCCCGGCCGAGGTGGCAGCCGTACGCGAGCACGCGGTGGAACCTCAAAACTGACCCACGTAGTACCAAACGCAACCGGGCGGGGCATGCACACAATGCATGCCCCGCCCGCTCTCTTTACAGAAGCTTGATAAAGCCGGGAAGGAGCAACATGAACGCGGACCCTCAGATGCCAAACGTCCTGACCCCTGGGGCAAAAGGCCGCCCCCTCAGCTATCACAACTGGGTCCACCTAAACCCAGGCGATCGAGTCTCCGTCAAACGGAGCGGGCTCGCGCAAGAGCAGGGCACCGTGGACGACGTAGGCGAGGACGCAACATACTTTTAGGTCTGGATCGACAAGCAAAGCCGAACCCTAATCTTCCACGGTGACGGGTCAATTATTCACTAAATCCTCCGTTAGCCACCCACCGCGAGAGGTCCGCTCAGCTACGACCTAATAGGTGTCTCGCAACCCTTGGAATACGAGACGTCACACCATCTGACCGAGAAACCCCGTGCCGTTTTTTACCGGCAAGCGCCGATAGCGCCAACACGACATGCCGGCCGCTATCCAGGGCGGCCATGCGACCTGCGAGATCGGGCGATGAGTCAGGTATCCCGGAGGCCGGAACGAGTTCCCAAGTCAAGGCGCTCCTTGTGCGCTGTGTGTCTCGTGAGCCCCGGTCCCGCCGTGCGGGTTCCTACCCTTTCATTGTTGCCAGGAACTGGTCGCGCAGAGCGATAGCGACCTTTACCGGGCATCTGACCTGTCGTCGATCGCACGCGACCAGTTCAGTGCCCATCGGGCAACTTTGATCTAAGTTCTTCTGCACGGGCAGCGATGGCCTGACGCTGGTCTCGGGTGAATCTTCTAGCCTGCAGGTCGAGGACAAACCGGCTGCCCAGCTCTCCAACACCCAACAGATGATCCACCCGACGCCTTGCTTCGTCCACGTCCTCTGAATCCTCAATCACCTCGAAGACTTCGTCCCGCCGATCCATCGCCTGCACCAGAGCCTCGACGATCATCAACTCTTGCCTCGTCTGCCGCGCATCCTCATCCATGCCGCGATTCTTGCACGACAGGCAGTCTTTGGGGCATTTCCGTCCAGTTTGGGGATCCCTCACCGGGTCGCCGCATGTGGCTTCGCGGCATCAGGCGGCGGTCTTGGCCTCCAGCCGTGTTTTGAGCTCGGCGAGCATCGCCTCCACGTAGGGCTCGTGTTCCTTCACCATCATTTTCTCGATGGGCTTGCCTACGACCGGGACCTTCACGTCCCACTCGGCCTCTGCGGTCACCCTGGTGCCGCCGTCGGCGGGTTCGAACGTGAACCTCCAGGTCGGCTTCTCCGCAAAGAAGTGGACTTGCGCGACGATCCGCTGATCGGGGACGACTTCGGTGTACTCGACACCGCCCGCCAGGCGGAAGCCCAGCAGATGCGTGTTCAGGCGGGCCGAAGTGCCGACACCTTCAGGCTTGATGTCGACATCCGTCAACTCGACGTCCTTCATCTTCCACAATTGGCTGATGTCCAACGCGAAGTTGAAGACTGTGTCGACCGGGGCGTCGATTGTGATGCTGCGTGTCAGTGTGGCCACTGTACTTAACTCCCTCAATATGGACGGTCTCCCGTCTTCGTACTCCGACGCTAGGCAGGTGGGATGGCAGGCTCTAGAGGAGAAGGTCCCGGCTGGCCCGGGCATCGCAGGGGACCACATCGCGGACATCCCGCCCGGCTGCCTGTCCGTGACTCACCGCAGCGCAGCCGCAGAAGCGAACACTCGCGACGCCCACGCCCACACCCGTGCCACACGCTCATCGGCAGTTCCGGTAAAACGTGCCCCTGGCGCAAAGCCGCAAATGGCCGCCCCCCGTAAGGCAAGTGGAGCCGGCTGTCGCGCCGAGCGGTTCCTCCCGCACTGCGGCGCGCCCCCGGCAAGGAGAAATGCACCCTGTTCGCCTGCGGGTAGGACTTTGAGCCCTAGCCTCGGCCTGTCGATCAGGCGATCCTCTTGTAGAAACGCAATGTCCATCAGAACGAGTGTCATGGCCGCCGCGCAATGATCTGGCCGTGTCTCGAGAACTTTTGCTTTTCGAGACCATCTACGAGCCCAAATGGGACGGCTACTTTCACTGAACCCTTGTCAATCCCCTCTCACAGCGTCTGGCGCTGACAATGCCTCTATCGCTGGTGCGTTGATTCTGGCGGTGGAGGTTAGCCGACGCGGCCAACCGGTACGGGGAATTCCCATGGCCCGCGTCGCCCTAGCCTGGGTGCTGAACAACCCCGTCGTAACCGCACCGATCGTCGGGGCCACCAAGGAACACCACCTCCCCGACGCCGTCGCCGCGACGTGGACCGCGCGCCGACGCTCGTAGTACGCAACAGCTCGACCCGCGCCACCCCCCACAGCACTTCACCAAAGAACACATGAAATTTCTCCAAACAAAGTGTGGGCGGCATTGCTGCGGGCTCGTTGATAAGGGCCAATCGGCCCATGCCCAGCCAGGGTCCGAAAGTCAGGATGGCGCCCATCCTGCCGTCGATTCCGCGTGAGCGGATAGGTACTCGGGGGAGTGGCGGAAATTCAAGGGCCAGAGTCCGGTTCGATTCCCACCTCGGGCGGACGCTGTCACGCTCAAGCGACTTGTCCTTGGTGCCAACAAGCAGTCCTTCGAAATCGCACAGCATGCCATAGTCAAGAACCAGACCAAATCACCCACCGTGGCGTCAGTGATTCAGGAACACATCGACCTTCTTGTGCGCCCGTCCGTCGGGACTGTCCACCCGAACCAAACGATGCTGAAACTGCACATCGCAGATGTCATCGATCATATTCCTGTCGACAAGCGCGACTACCGGCACCTGACCTACTGGATCAAAACGATGCAGAAGAGGGGCAGGTCTCCGAAGACCATCAAGAACAATCACGGCCTGGTCTTCGAGGCCATGCAGACGGCTGTCATGCTTCGCTACCGGAGGGACAATCCCTGCCGGCACCTCCAGCTCCCGTCAGGTGGAAAGGCAGAAGACGAGGCGCGGTTCCTACTGCACGCCGAATTCGGCATGATCCGTGAGGGTATCCCTCAACGGACGCCGGAGCGTCCTTTGCTCCGTCGGCTAAATGGTGCGGACCGACTGGGTCTTGCGGAGCTGGGCGATGCCGATGATTGTCAGTGCGGCCGTGCCCAGCAGGATCACTATCAACAGCAAGAGAAGCGGAAGATTGTGTGGGGCAAGCTGCGGAATGCGGCGCGAGGGCACAGCCAGAACGCCCACGAAGGCGCCGAGCAGGCCGAAGTAGGTGCCGGTCATGAAACTGCGGTGAGCTTTGATGTTAGCCGCCGCCGTTGGTGCCCAGGATCTTGATGGCCTCCTGCGAGGCGACCGGGCCTCCGGGAATCGTCTGGCTGATTCCCGTTGCTTGATTGGTGACGTCGGTGGACCAGAAGTTCTGCACGACCCCGCCGATCACCATAACGACGGCGGCCAGCCGGCCGGTCCCGGGAAGTCTGGCCTGCGGCGCCTCAGCCGACGTGGACCCAGGGCCGTTTGGTGACGTCCGGTTCGGCTTCGCGGAGCACTTCGCGGGTCACCGGAGCGATTTCGCCCTCGCCCAGGAACAGGAATTTCAGCAGGTTAATGACCGGGTTGCCCTCGGTCCACCGGAAGTAGATGTGCGGCATCAGGCCCGTCACGTCACGGATGTGCAGCAGCACCGAGGCGATCGTGTTCGGCACCACCGGCCCGTGGACCTCCAGGATCTGATATCCGTGCCGGGTCACGCCGCGGACCTCCAGTGCTGTTTCGAAATCGGAGGAATCGTCCACGATCACCTCCAGGAACAGCGCCTGGTGCTCCAGCGGAAGATGGCTCACCTCGATCGCGGAGGTGAGCTTGTCCCGGTAGGCCTCCGGGCTCAGCCGGAGCGGTTCGTGGGCGATGAGCGCGATCGGGCCGGACAGGTTGGAGGACATGAATTCGAGCGCCGGCCTGTCCAGGTGGACGTGGGTGGCGTGAAGTTCAAAGGACCGCCGGATCCGGGAGAGCAACGAGATTACGATGATGCCCGCGATGAAGAACCCTGCGATCCGGATGCCCTCGGGCCGTTCGAAAATGTTGGCCACCGTCGTGTAGATGAACACCACGGCAATGACACCGAACCCCATCGTGCGTTTACGCTGCTTCCGGCGCCGGGCCGACAGGGTCACGGCCACCGCTGCCGAGGTCATCAGCACCAGCACCCCGGTAGCGTAGGCGCCGCCCTGGGCGTCGACGTCGGCGTCGAAAAGCCAGGTGATCAGGAACCCGACGGCAGTGAACACGAGTACCAGCGGCCGCACGGCCCGCGCCCACCCGGGGGCCATACCGTAGCGGGGCAGGTATCTGGGGACCAGGTTCAGTAGCCCCGCCATCGCGGAGGCGCCAGCGAACCAGAGAATCGCGATGGTGCTCACGTCATACACGGTCCCAAAACCCGGGCCGAGGTATTCGTGGGCCAGGAATGCCAGGGCGCGTCCGTTGGCCTGGCCGCCGGGCTGAAACTCCTGCTCCGGGATCAGGATGACGGTGGTGAAGCTGGTCGTGACGAGGAAGGCACTCATGATTACTGCTGCGGTGGTCAGGAGCCGGCGGGCACCGTCGATCCGTCCGACCGGTTTGTCTTCGGTATCCCCGGGCCTGCCTTTGATCTGCGGCATTACGGCCACACCGGTTTCGAAACCGGACAGACCCAGCGCCAGCTTCGGAAAGACCAGCAGCGCGATGCCGACCACCATGAACGGATTCCCATGGGAGGAGGTCAGTGCATGCCACCAATCGGCCACGGCAACCGGATGGGTAAAAGCCTCGACAATGGTCGCGGCCACCACGACCACATTCAGGCCCAGATAAATACCGACCAGGACGACGGCCACACCAATGGCTTCCTTGAAGCCGCGCAGGAACACAGCCCCCAGCAGTGCCAGCAGGAACAGCGTGACCAGAACGTTTTGTCCCTGCATCCAGGACGGCGTGAAGGGGTTCTGGATCGCGTGCGCCGTCGCATCGGCTGCGGAAAGGGTCATGGTGATCATGAAGTCCGTCGCCGCGAACCCCAGCAGCACCAGAACCAGGAGCTTCCCGCCCCAGCGCGGCAGAAGCCGTTCCAGCATGGCGATGGACCCCTCGCCCCGGTGGCTCTCCCCGGCAACCCTGCGGTACACGGGCAGGGCACCGAGCAAGGTGACAGCGACCAGCACCATGGTCGCGAGTGGTGAGATAACGCCCGCCGCCAGGGCGGCGATGGCCGGCTGGTAACCCAGGGTGGAGAAGTAGTCGACACCCGTCAGGCACATCACCTGCCACCACGGATGCCTCTTCAGATGCGAATCGCTCACCGCGCCGGGCCCCTGGTGGATCCCCTTGGCGTCCTGCAGGCCGAACAGCAGCCAGTTCCTGAAGTGGTCCGCGGCTCCCGGCCGTGCGGCCTGGGGATCCGCCGGCGGCCTGCTCATCGTGGTCATAGCGGCCTTCCCTTGCGATGCGCGCCATCGCGGTCACTGCCGACGCTAACACCGGCTCCGCGCTGTGACATCGGCGTCGGAACAATCTTGACGGATCCTTAACGCCGGAACGATACGGACATCCGGTGAGGCGCTTGTCCGGGACAGGACGGCCCGCAGCCTGGACGGTGGGACGGATATCAGTTCGGCGGGGCCGGGACTTCAATGTACAGGTTGAATCCGGCGGCCGCCGGCAGATACCAGTGCCTGCGGTGCCGCAACGGCCGGTAGACGTGGCCGAAAGGGTCCTTCACGTGGACATGTTCGGGCAACTCCTCATGCCCGAGCCAGCGGTCAATATCCTCCAGATCGGTAGGTTGCGATGCAACGCCACTGACATCCATGGTCCAGGAGCCCCCGGCCGGCTCCGGCCCGTGTTCCAACACCAGCGTTTCGAACAGGTCCGAGACCACCTCGTCCCTGGTCAGGGGGAAGAAGCGTCGAAGCCGGTGCCGTTCCGGGTGCGCGTTTTGAGCGTCTAGCCATGCCTGGCGAAGCCAGTGGAACTCCACAGGGCCGCGCAATGGTCCCAGGACCAGATGCCGGTTCGAATCCAACGCCAGACGATAGGCGCGGCCGCTGCGGTCGATAATGCACGCAGCTTCCCCGACATACTCAAATGCCGACACAAGGTCCTGTTCGGACCGGTGATACGAAAAGTCGCCGCTGTCATCGACCGCGATGAAATCCCGGGCGTCACCTGTAGGACCCGGAAGACCGGATGTGCCCTCGATCCGCTGCGCCGTGTTGTTCATTCCGGTTGGCTCCTGCCGGGGACTAACCGCGGCCAGGGTGGTCGGAGCGTCCTCTTCCTTCATGACATCACCGGCAACGCCGTACCGGAACCTGCCTTGATGGTTTCCATACGCCGGCACATCGAAAATTTGCGTGATCTTAACGCGACCGACATTCCGTAAATCAGGGTGCCCCCGAATCTGTCCTGTTCGAATGATAGGGCACCCCGTCGCGTCAATCAGAAGGTGAGCAGCCGGGTCTCGGCGGAGCCATCGCTATAGCTAACCTGTACGGGCAATCCTTGATCCGAGGCATTCTGCAATTCGTTGCCCGGTAGCCAGAAGGCGAACTGGCCTTTCGCTACGGTTGCGATCACCTGGTCGTTGGCAGCGTTGGTGTAGGAAACCGCTGTGACATCGGTTCCCACGCGCCCTGAGGCAATTGAGATCGGCTTGTCTGCAATTGTTCCGGTTCCGAGTTGAGTAGCAGTGATACCTCGTGCCGGGAGTGCCGCTACATTACCTGGTTTGCCGATGGAGCCGATCAACCCTTTGCGGAACCAGGGTGCCGTGGCGTCCGTGGTGCACGTTGCTTCAAAGCCCTCGGGTCCACTGAGGACGACCGTCACCCAGGCTCCCCGCCGCTCGACGATGGCTACTTCGGCTGCTGAAAGTTCGGCTAAGTACATGCCTCCACCTACATTTTGTTTTGAGTTGAGGCAGTCTGAGACGGCGTTGTCACGTTCCGCGCCAGTGAGTGTCCCGGGTGCTGCGGTCCATGTTGCGAAGGCCGGATCACCGCCGGAGAGTGCGGGCATGATGAGCAACCCGGCAGTGACTGCTGCTGCCAGACCTCCAAGAGTGACGGCTCGTCGTCCGCGGGCGGCCTTGGGTTTAGCCGGCTCGTGGTTAACTTCCGTTCTTCTGTCAGAGGCAGTGGAAACTGGTTGAGAGCCAAGAATGAGGTTCAGGTCGGTTTGTGCCCGGGCAGGATTCGGCGGTGAGCTGTGCTCTGCTGCGTCCATGGAGCGGAGAAGTGTGTCGAGGTTCTGATCACTTTTCATGGTGTTGACGCCGTTTCAGCTGATGCTGCCGAAATGTCGGAAGCATGGTGGGGGAGGTGGTCAAGGAGGAGCCGCAAGGCCCGTCTGGCGCGGGTCAATCTCAGACGAAAAGCCACGGGTGAGATTCCTAAGACTCTGGCAGCCTGCGGCGCCGCGAGGTCCTCAAAGACGGCGAGTCCCAGGGCTTCTTGATGGACTTCAGAAAGAAGCTCCCATGCGCGGCCTAAATCTATACGGCTATTGACCAGATCAGCATGAGAGGTGCGGAGGTAATCGGGTGTTGTTTCCGCAAGTCGGATGCCTAGCGAATGACGTCGTTGTTCTCCTCGCTGAGCATTCAGGATGAGGTTCCTCGTGATTCCGAAAACCCAGGCACGAGCATCACTCTCGTGCGCCGGCGCTTCGGAGAAGCGCCTCCAGACAACAAGAAACGCCTCGGCGACCACGTCCTCGGCGTTTGCCGGCTCTGTGCGACGCTGAACGAACTTCAGCAGGTCGGTGTATGAGGATTCGTATAGCGACCGGAAGGCGTCCGCCCTGTCAGGGGCCCTCGATAGATGACTCATACCCTGTACCTGTCCGCCACGTGCATAAGTGTGTCGCAAATGGTGCAGCAATTCTGCTGGAGAGCGTAGACACTGTGCGATGTCAGCGATGTGGCTTGGGCTGGTTGCTGTGGCTGCAGGTGTTCCCGCTTACCTCGCCGCGACCGTCTGGATTCAATGCCCGCCCTGGGATGTTTCGCGGTACCGCGCGGAGAGGCGGTCCGTGACTTTGGCGATGGCTTCACGCTATTCCGTATCGTCCATTGGATTAGCTTGACGCATGGGGACGGCGGCGTTCATCAGCTTGTTTACTGCATTCAGCGGGCCGCCACGGGCCGGTGCCGGGGGACCTGCTCAGGAATGTCGGCTGCGCTTCGACCGGGCGAGCGGCTGGCATGAAGAAATCACGTGGTGGAAACTTTCGGGCCATCTGGGGCGTGCACAGTGTAGACAGGGAACGCTTCGGAAAGGACCCGCTCGTGAACGTAGCTGAGAAGAGAGTCGTTGAGTCCTGCCATGAGTTGATGGACGGGGACAGGATCGACGCCCGTTACAGAGAAGCTTTGGTGCACCGGGGACGGGTCACGGAGAGGATGCCGGACCACGGGTTGTTCTAGATCATGGATGAGATTTCCGGCGGGAGGAGGCTGCTGGACATGGCCGAACTGGACATCGTCCTTCTGCAGGAGCCCCTTCAAGGTGCTGCGGGTACCAAACCGACCGCCGCCTAACGCCGGACCGACGTGGGGCGGGGGGACGCAGGCGTCCCGGACTTCCATTGGGGGAGCCCGGGCTCATTGCGGGGGAACGTGTGTCCTGGGTGAACGGTCACGTTTTGTTGGCCCTCACGCTCCGCGCCTTGCTGGTGAACATCACATGTCCTTGGGGACAGATTCCGGAAGAATAGGCTGCCCGCCGCGTGCTCCACGGGTTGAGGCCACGCCTAGAGGCGCCGGCCGCGGGCCTTCTTGCGCACCTTCCGGTAGGCTACCTCGGTTTTCGCGGCCGTTTCGGCTTCCTGTTCGATGAGGGCCTTGTAGACGGCCGTGGTCCCGGCGGCCATGTCCGGGACTGCGGCGAGCCGGTGCAGGAGCTCGCGCGCGACGACGGCGTCCTGGTGGTCGCCGAGGACACTTTGAATCCGGTGGCCGGTTTCTTCCAGGACGCGTGCCCGCTTCCCATGGATGGCGGTGACGGATTCTGCGGCGTGACGGAGCCGTTTGGCGTCTTTGCGGACCTGGTGGAGGGCCGCATCGTGTCCGGGGGTTCCGGCAGCTTTCCTGGCGGCCTTATGTGCCCGGTCCAGGCGGCGGGCAGCCTTGTTCACCAGTCGTGCGCTGGTCTTGCGGGCGGGTTTGGAGGCTTTGGCTTTGGATTTCACGGGCGGGTTGTCTCGGAAGTGTTCCAGGGCGGTCAGGATCCGGTAGTACCGCGCCGAGCTAATCGTTGCGAGGGCGCGCTGGTAGCCGGTGTTATAGGCCGTGCCGAGTTCATGCTCGATCTGTCCGAGGACCGGCCCGGAGGCCTGCGCTTCGGGCAAGGCGTGCAGATTCGCGAGAATCCGTTCCCGCATCACTTCGGCGTCGCGGGGGCGGCCCAGGATCCGGCCGAGCCACTGCAGGTCCCGCTCCAGTCCGACGACGGCGCCCTTGGTGAACAGGGTCCGGTAGGTCCGCAGCGCGGACCGGGTGCGGCGGGCGGCGGAGCGCATCTGGTGTACTGCGTCCGGCAGTTCTTGCCGGACGCCGGCGTCATGGGTGAGGAGTTCGTTGATCTGCGCGCCAACGTAGGCGGTGACGACGTCGCGGACAGGTCCCTTTTTCCGTGCCGAGCCGGGGGCGGCGGTCCGGGCCTCCGGCCAGGCCGGGCCGAGGGCGCGGACGAGCTTGGCGGCGTGGGCTGAGGGCACTGCCCCGGCTGCTTCCAGGGCCGGTTGCGCAGCGGTGAATAGCTTCGATGTGGCGTGGACGAGTTCGAGTTCCCATTCACGCCAGTGCGTCTCCGGACCCAACTTACGGAGCGGGACGGCGTGCACGCGGTCATCGGTGAAGTCGGCGAGGTGTTCCCCGGCCGGCCCGTGCAAACGGTAGGTGGTACGCCGGGTAGAGAGGCGGGCCACGGGCGAGAGCTGCCGCCCGCGGGTGATGGCGGCGAGGTGGTCGAGCAGTTCGGCCGGGACGTGGTCGGGCTGGCCGAGGGGTGCCTGGAGTTCACGGCGGGTGTCCGGGCCGGTCGGCAGCTTCAGGTGCCAGCCCTGGTCGGTGCCGCCGGTGCGGCGGCGCAGGGTGATGCCCCGGGTCGCGAGTTCCAGCCCGGCGGTGTCGTAGTAGACGGCTTCCAGGAACGTCTCGGCAGGTTCTCCGGCCTGCTCGACGCCGGCAATATTGGTCAAGTCGGGGACCCGGGAGGTGTGGCCGGTGTCGTACTTGCGCTCCGTTTCGGTGCTGTCCCGGGATGCCATGGGGCTCAGGCCGCCGGCCTGGCTGCAGGAATGTTCGTCATTGGGCATGTCCTTGCCTGGCGCCGGGGGCAATGGCTGGGGCAGGGCGCCCCGCCTGTTCCGGTCGTGCACTGATTCTAGGGCCCGATGCGTGGCCCGGGCCAGTGCCGTTTGGGCGGGGTTTTAGTGGACCGGGGACGCGGCACCGACCGTACCCCCGGCCCCGATCCGGGCAGCGGGCAGGATGACGCCGTGCGGGCCCATCGTCGCGCCGGCGTCGACTATCAGGCCCAGCAAGGAGGCGGCGGCATAGCCCGCCGCCCTGCGATCAGACACCCGTTCCCGCCGAATCGCCAAGGCAGTCGCGGACCTCAGGGCTGGCAAGAAATAGCTCCGGGGTCCTAAGCCGACGGCCGGCAGTCAAGCGGAGGTCAGCGTCGCAAAACGTGTCCCCTGACTTGCTCACCGAAAGATCGTCCTGCGTTCATTCGGTGTTCGTCCTCGTCCCGGATGCTGTCCGGACGATCCCTCATGGAAAGGTCACAATGACGCTTCGCCTGCCCCGAGCTCTGCCGACGTTACGCACTGTCACAGGCCGCTTTGTTCTGTCCCCGTTCAGCGCCGGGGACATCCACGCGCTGGCACATATCCTTGCTAATGACGACATCTGGGCCACGGGGTTCGGCGACGGTCACCACCGTCCACTCACGCACGAGGAGACGGTCGGCTTCATCAGCCGCCGCCATGCGGGTCTCCGGATCTTCTCGGTCCACTACACCGGACTGCCCGGCGGTCCGCTCTTTGTCGGGACCACCGGCATTACGGAAACCCATGCCCCGACGGAACGCGTAAAGATCGGCAGAACCCTCATTAGCCCGGCGTTCTGGGGCATGAAGGTCAACCTTGAGGTGAAGCTGGCGCTGCTCGACTGGGTGTTTTCCCATGGGGCAGGGCGTGTCGAATGCGATGTGGATCCTAGAAACCACAGGTCCATTTCGTCCCTCAGAAGGTTCGGTTTCACTATCGAGGGCACCCGCAGGCGCTCCTCGCAACGGATCGACGGTTCCTGGCGGGACATCGTAGTGCTGTCGTTGCTCACGGAAGAATGGCCGGCGATCAGGGAACGGGCGCTCCTAGGCCTGGAGGCAGTGCGTGATTCCCGGCTGTACATCTAAGCCCGGGCGCACCCGTTTCCGCCCGGGCCTGCAACGAGCGAGGCGCAGCGGCACACGCCGACGCTGCCACCAAGCTGCCGGAAGCCATGACCGGCGGGGCAAGCCCCGCGAAAGCGGGGGTCGGCGACAATCCGGTCTTCGCATATATCGCCGGCCTGCCGCAGCCGCGGCGCGGCATCGCCGAAGCGGTCGATGCGCTGGCAGCTAAGACGCTGCCCGGCCTGGATCGGGCGGATGATCGAGGCGAGGATCCCTGACGCGAGAAGTCCTGGCCCGAGCGGACCGGTGGAATTCCCACCCAGCGGTGGCAAGCGCCGAAGTGCACACCGGGCGGCAGCCACCGCAGCCGGGCTGGTTACCTATGTTGCGGCACGGCCGGCAACAAACCGCCAGCGGATCCCGTCGGCGGCACTGAGCTCACCGCGAGCGAAGGCCCGGGATCGGGCGATGGCGTCGCGGGGCCGACCATCCGTCGGTGCCTCTGACTCAAATATGGCCACGACCCGCTCAGCGCAGTCAGCGGCCCACATCGCGACGACACGGCGCTCAGCCTCGCTTAGCGTCTGCGGAGACGCAATATCAGTACCGTACACACTGCCCGCGTACCCATCGTCAATTGACCGTGGACCCGGTCGGGGGGAAACTTGGCAAGTGAACATGGACGATGAATCAAGAGCCATCGATAAGGTGGTGGACCATCTCGCCGAACGATTCCCGAGTGTTCCCCGCCCCAGCATCGAACGGGCCGTCCGTGAGGAACACCAGGCTTTGGCCGACGGCCGAATACGCGACTACATCCCCGTTCTCGTTGAGCACGCAGCCAAAGCCCGCTTGTCCCGCTAAGCGCCGATAGGTAATCGGTTCCCGAGCGATCTGACCTTCGTGCGACATGCACGGGCCTTGTCCCTGGACGTGCCGGACGATGCGTCGGTCACCCGTTGTAATGCGGCGGGCATCGGTTTGGACTTTCTGGGGCTGGCATCGCTCCGCATCCCGGTCGAAGCGGTGGCTGGCCGTGCCTCGAAGTGCTGGGGGGACTTGATGCGCGACAGCTCTGCGCCTGTGCCGCACGAGCAGGGCGCGGCCGGGGCGCGGGGCTGGTGCTGCAGCCCGAGGACATCGCCCACGTTGCCTCGGATCTGAAGAAGATCAAGGAGGGCAAGAAGCTCTCGCCCATCCTGATGGTCAGGGGCGGCCTGGCCCGAGGGATTCCCGCAATGGTGGCCGATGGCTACCATCGGGTATGCGCAAGTTACTACACGGACGAAAATAGCGACATTCCACTCAAACTGGCTGACGCGCCGCGGTAACTACCGCAGGCCAACCGCAATCCCGGTGGAAGGAGGAAGGTGTCGTTCTTTCAGCTTTCGCTGATCGCCGCGGTCGCGCTGTTGGGACCCCTGCTGGCACTTCCCAGGAAATGGCATCTTCCCGTAGTGCTTGGCCAGTTACTGGCCGGGATCGCCATCGGGCGGACGGGTTTGGGCCTGGTGGACTCTTCGGACCCCACGTTCACCTTTGTGGCCGACGTAGGGTTCGCCCTTGTCATGTTTGTCGCCGGGACTCATGTTCCGGTGCGGGACGAAGCCATCCGCCCGGCACTGGGCGCGGGCGCGTTGCGCGCCGGCGTGGCCGCAGTGTTGGCTGCCGTCGTCGGAATCGGCATTGCCTTTGCCTTTGGCACCGGACATGCCCCCCTTTACATCGTTCTGCTCGCGTCCTCTTCTGCAGCCCTGGTCCTGCCGATCGTCGATTCGCTGCGGCTGAGGGGACCAAAGGTCCTGACGACGACGGCTCAAGTGGCGGTAGCGGACATCGCCTGCATTGTGGCGCTCCCGCTTGCTGTCGACCCGCCCAATGCGCCGAGGGCGGCCGTTGGGGCAGCCGTCGTCGCGGCGTGCGCTGCAGTTTTGTTCTTCATCCTCCGCTGGCTGGAGCGCAGCGGCACGCGCGGACGGGTGCATGACCTGTCCGAGGACCGGAAGTTCGCCCTGGAGCTGAGGATCCAACTTGCCCTGCTCTTCGCGCTCTCCGGGCTTGCCGTGGCCGGCCACGTGTCCATTATGCTGGCCGGGTTCTCCTTCGGCCTGGTGGTTGCAGCGGTCGGCGAACCCCGGCGACTGGCTCATCAACTGTTCGCCGTCAGCGACGGTTTTCTAGGGCCGGTGTTCTTCGTCTGGCTGGGCGCGTCGCTGGATCTGCGCACCCTTGCGGTAAGCCCGAAAATGTTTCTCCTCGGGATTTGCCTGGGGCTGGGAACCCTGCTGGTCCATGGAAGCCTGCGGCTACTGCGCCAGCCTCTGCCGCTCGCGATGCTGGCAGCGTCCCAGTTAGGAGTGCCGGTTGCCGCTGCCACTATCGGCTCCCAGTTGCATTTGTTGGAACCGGGCGAGGCCGCGGCCATGATCCTCGGAGCGCTCATAACCATCGGGGCGAGCACCGCCGCTGGCTCACGGGCCGCCCGCACGTTTACCCAAGCCGCCTCGGCGCCGGCGGGCAACGCATCCGGGGGCGGCCCGACCTTGGCTGCGTAGTTGGCCACGCTGCAGGCAACTTCCGCCAGTCTCCGAGTTCCATGCTGTGGCCCGACAGTGAGGCCAGAGTCCGGTGCTCAACGTACTCCGGGTGCAGCTGGGCGGGGGCGATTCGGGAGCCGCCACCCAAGCAGCGCACGCTCTCGTTGTCTGCGGAAACGGCTCAGGTAAATGTGGCGCGATCGGGGCCTGAATGGCTGACAGGACCTTTCTTGGGTGGTGGCCGTTGCCGTGGCCGGCGTGTTCCTCCACTGGACACCTAATGGTTCGGCTCTGTTACGCCTTCATGGATGTAGGTGTCCGTAACTGCATGACCGCTTGTTGCCCTTCGAGCCGTTCTGCCGCCTGGAAAGGAAGGCCCCGTGAAGTGCCTGGTTCGCTACCTGGGACTGCTGTTCCAGCTGTCCCGTACCCAAGACCTGGCGTCGTGGGAGGCCGAGCTGGCGGCGTCCACCATGACATTGACATCGTCCGCCTGGGTGGGGCGGTACGAGCCGGACACTGCGGGCTGACCCGCCCTAGAGATCGAGATGGTCCGCGTGCTCAAGCAGCCTGGACACCGCGTAGCCGATGACCAGGCCCCAGAACGCGGCGTGGATGTTGAAAAGGTTCAGACCTGAGATGGTGACCAGGAATGTCACCAGTGATCCCAGCGTGAAGGCAGAGGCGAAAGCCGTGACAAACGCCTGTTGAAGGGCCCGCAGCATCGCGATGCCGCCCAGGGTGAGAACGAACTCCTTGGGGGTGGCGAGCATCAGCCTCGTGAGCAAGGGAGCCAGCACGGCGAAGGCAACGGCAAGCAGGCCGTAGACGACGGCAGCCGAGTACTGGCGCTCTTTCGTTCCGGAGGATGTCAACAGAGCATTGGTAGGGCCCGTGACGCACGCTGAAACGGCGCCGAATGAAGCATTGAGCACCGAAAACGCCCCGGACGCCACTGCAAAGACGTTAACGGGCGGACGATGGCCTGCGGCACGGAGAACCGCGATGCCCTGCCCATTCTGAACAAACAACACGGTCAGGGCCAGGGGCATAACCAACTCGACCTGGGCTGCCCAGGTGAAGTTGGGAACCGTGAACACGGGTGCAGCCAGAAGGGGTCCTGCTTCTCTGAGGACGAACTGGCCGGTTACCGCCACAGCCACGCAGCCGGCCATCAAGGTACCGAGTACCGGCGGAAGGAAGCGTCCCAGGACCGGTACGGCAGTGAGCAGCAGGAATGATGCCACCATCGGGCCGGCAATGGCCGGGTTGGATTGCGTCGAGGCAATAATGTCCGTGCCGAACTTAAGGAATACCGCGGCCACCATGGCCATGACTATTTGCATTGGCACCCGGGCCATGATTCCGCGGACCACGCCGCTGGCGCCCAAGGCCAGGATGAGTACGCCCGAGGTGAAAAAGGCTCCAACCACTTCCGCGAAGGACAGGTGCTGCAGGGACGGGCCCAGGAGGACCGTGCCGGGAATGGACCAGGCAAAGCCGAGGGGCTGACGATACAGCAGCGACATGACCAGGGTTGCTGCTCCGCCGGAAAATAGAATGCCGAACACCCAGGACGCGAGCTGGGCGTCACTAAGTCCCCCCGCCGTTCCAACAGCCAGGGTTACAGCTATCGGGCCGGAAGCGGAGAAGATGAGGCCGATCACCCCGTTGGAAATATATGGTACGCCGAGGTCACGGAAGACCTGCCGCACGCCTGCGGGCAGAACACCGGGGCGTTCCAGCAGGGGCTGGCGCACCTGGGCCGCAGCAGTTTCCGTTTCGGGGACGGCGGGCGGGTCCTGGCGGGATTGTGGCATGTCGGCTCCTCGCAACGGCGGCACAAGATACAGGCGCCCCGGAGGTGGCCCTCCGGAGCGCCCTGTGGGGCCGGAGGGAACCGGCACCATTTGTGAGCGGTGGTTCTTACTTGTGCTGGCCTTCTTTGGCGAGGACGTAGTCATAGACCACTTCTTCGCCGGCGCCGCCATCCGTGCGCGGCTTGGGATCGAGCATAAGTTCAGGCTTGACTGCCGAGGCAATGTCGTCGGCGTTGTGGGGGTCGCCGGGGAAGTAGAGCTGCTGGGTTACAGGCTGGAAGCCGGGCGCCGAGACCTTGATGTGGATGTGCGCCGGGCGCCAGGCATGCCAGCCTGCCGCGCTGATCAGCTGCCCGCAGGCCCCGTCCGTGGGAATCTGGTAAGGCGCCGGGCGCATCGTGTTGATTTCGAAGCGGCCGTCGTCGTCCGCCTTGACCGTTGCCCGGAAGAGCCATTCCGGGAGGCCCGGCGCGTACTGGGAATAGAAGCCGGCGCTGTCGGCATGCCAAATCTCAACCTGGGCGTTACGGATGGGATTACCGTCCGTATCGGTGAAGCGGCCGCTAAAGTGCAGCGGGGTGCCCTCTTCGTCCTCACGCATTTCGACGGTGCCCGGGGTCTGGAGCAACGGGGAGCCCGGCACATAGTAGGGTCCTTCGATGGTGCCCACAGTGCCGGGGCGGTCCTGGGAGTTGACGTCCTCCACGGTGTGCTCCAGCCACACGTCAAGGAACAGCGGCCATTCCCCGTCAGTTCCCACTTTGATGAGCCAGGCTTTGAGTGCGTTGTATTCCTCGTAGGTGACCTGGTGTTCGACGACGATGTCGTTGGCGGCCTTGATGAGGGCCCCGGCCAGCAGGCTCACCCTTTCCTTCGGCACATCCAGACGGGAGAGCTTGCCTGAGGCGGTGAAGCGTTCGGTGGCCTTGGAGCCGGCTTCGACGGCTGTGCCTTCGTCCTCTTTGCGGGTGTCTGCTTGGGTCTCGGTCATGGTGATGTCCATACTCCTCTTTGAATAAAGGACAGGAAGTGATCCTGTGCCATTGCGAAGGCGTGCGGCCGGACTTGCACCTGCCACCACGCGACCTCGGGTGATGTCCGTCTCATCGTAGGCTTCAAATAAGGACGCTACAAATATCGATTTAGCCTGTTTTCAGTCAAAAAGGCGACATAAAGACACCCTTGGTCGAACCTAGGTTTTTGCCTGATGTGAGAGCTGTCACGGTGGACAAGAATTACCTGACAACGTCCTGGGCGTTCCGCGACGCTAGCCGGACCACGCGCCCATCCGTCCAGCACTCTCCAACGAAGGAGCAGCCATGACCGAGAACATGACCCATGTCCGCGAGGTCCTTGCCGACGCCGTGATCGACGACCGTGAGAACGGCGTCATCCGGGCCAAGCGTGAGATTTTCACGGATGAAGAGATTTTCGAACTGGAAATGAAGTACATCTTTGAGGGCAACTGGGTTTACCTGGCCCACGAATCCCAGATCCCCAGCGTGGGGGACTACTTCACCACCAACATCGGCCGTACTCCCGTGGTGATCACCCGTGACAAGGACGAAAAGCTCAATTGCATCGTCAACGCCTGCTCACATCGCGGTGCGATGCTGTGCCGCCGCAAGACGGACAACCGCACCACTTTCACCTGCCCGTTCCATGGCTGGACCTTCAAGAACTCCGGTGAGTTGCTGAAGGTCAAGGACTCCCGCAACGCGGGCTACCCGGAGAGTTTCAACAAAGAGGGCTCCCACGACCTCACCAAGGTTGCCCGCTTCGAGTCCTACCGCGGTTTCCTCTTTGGTTCCTTGAAGGCGGACGTGCTCCCGCTCGAAGAGCACCTGGGCGACGCCACCAAGGTGATTGACTCCATCGTGGACCAGTCACCGGAGGGACTCGAAGTGCTGCGCGGCTCCTCCACCTACACCTATGACGGCAACTGGAAGGTGCAGGCGGAGAACGGCGCCGACGGCTACCACGTCACCGCCGTGCACTGGAACTACGCTGCCACCACCGCCCGCCGCAGCGCAGGCGACTCCGCCAACAAGACCAAGGCCATGGACGCCGGCAAGTGGGGCAAGGTCAAGGGCGGCTTCTATTCCTACGACCACGGACACCTGCTGCTGTGGCAGGAGTGGACCAACCCCGAGGACCGCCCGCTGTGGGACCGCCGCGACGAGCTTGTGGCGAAGTACGGCGAGGAGATGGCCAACTTCATGATCAACATCTCGCGGAACCTGTGCCTGTACCCGAATGTCTACATCATGGACCAGTTCTCCTCCCAGATCCGCCACTTCCGCCCGATCTCCGCGGACCAGACCGAGGTCACCATCTACTGCATCGCACCCAAGGGCGAGTCCCAGGAGAACCGCTCCAAGCGCATCCGCCAGTACGAGGACTTCTTCAACGCCACGGGCATGGCGACCCCCGACGATCTCGAGGAGTTCCGGTCCTGCAATAAGACCTACTGGGCTACTTCTGCGCCTTGGAACGACATGACCCGCGGGTCCACCCACGAGATTACCGGTCCTGACGAGCAGGCCCAGGCGCTGGGAATGACCAGGGTCATCGCTTCCGGGGTACGCACCGAGGACGAGGGGCTCTACCCCATCCAGCACGGGTACTGGAAGGAAGTCATGGACCGTGCCCTGGCGGAGGAGGAGACCTCCGCACTGGACGCTGTTCCAGTCCGAGCCTGACCCAGAGCCCGCCGGAAACAGAGAGAGCACAGAACCCATGACCAACCTGACCCAAACCGCCCCGGTCCTGAAGACCGCGGAGGAGATCGCAACCCTGGAGACCGTCCGGGCGTTCCTTTACCGGGAAGCCCGCCTGCTGGATGACCGCCAGTTCGATGACTGGCTCCAGTGCTACCACCCGGACTCCGAGTTCTGGATGCCCGCATGGGACGTCGACGACCAGCTGACGCAGGACCCCCAGAACGAGATCTCCCTGATCTACTACGACAACCGCGGCGGCATCGAGGACCGTGTCTTCCGGATCAAGACGGACCGGTCCTCGGCCACGTCCCTGCCGGAACCCCGCACCGGGCACAACATCACTGACATCGAAATCATGGAGCACGACGGCGACCAGGTGAAAGTCCGCTTCAACTGGTTCACCCTGTACTTCCGCTACAACACAACGGACACGTACTTTGGAAACAGCTTCTACACGATCGATCTTGCCGGCGGCGACCCCGTCATCCTGAAAAAGAAGGTCGTCCTCAAGAACGACTACATCCATCACGTGGTGGATATCTACATGATCTGACGGTCCCGTGCCGGTGCCGGGCGTTTGCCTGGCGCCGGCCCTGAACGTTTCACCATTCGCCCGTTCGGGCACATCTGCACATTCCCGGGCCGCGTCGAGGCGGCCCCCAGCCAGGAGGAAACCATGGGCCACAAAGTTGCCCTCAGCTTCGAAGACGGCGTCACCAAAGTTATCAAAGTCGGCGACTACGAGACCGTGATGGACGCCGCGTACAAGGCCCGTATCAATATCCCGTCGGACTGTCGTGACGGCGCATGCGGCACCTGCAAGGCGTTCTGCGATTCCGGCTCCTTCGATCCGGGGGACTACATCGACGACGCCATGACGGAGGAAGAGCTCGATAAGGGCTACATGCTTACCTGCCAGGCCGTCCCTGAATCCGACCTGGCCATCCAGATCCCGGCCACGTCGGAATCGGCCAAGACGGCGGCCGCCACCTTCAGCTCCACCATCAAGGAGCTCAACCGGCACACCGACACCACGGTCTCCTTCACCCTCGAGGTGGAGAACCGGGACGCGCTGGCCTTCCTTCCCGGCCAGTACGTCAACCTCAAAGTCCCCGGCACCGACGCCGAGCGCTCCTACTCCTTCAGCAGCGGCCCCGAGGTGGACGATGCGTCCTTCATGGTCCGCGTGACCCCGCAGGGCGCCATGTCCGAGTACCTGCGCGACCGCGCCGCGGTAGGCGACGCCATCGAATTCACCGGCCCCTACGGATCCTTCTTCCTGCGCGAGCCCAAGCGGCCCCTGCTGCTCCTGGCCGGCGGCACCGGCCTGGCCCCGCTGCTGTCCATCCTGGAAAAGCTCACCGAAAACCCGCCGTCCAGCCCGGTCCACCTGATCTACGGACTCACCCGCGAGGCGGACATCGTGGGCCTGGACTGGCTCCGCGCCTACGAGGCGAAACTGCCTGGCTTCACCTGGGACTACATCGCCTCCGAGCCGGGCACCTCCGCCCCGCACACCGGCTATGTCACCCAGATCATCGAACCGAAGCACCTGAACGACGGCGATGTTGACATCTACCTGTGCGGACCCCCTCCCATGGTCAACGCCGTGTCGAAATGGCTGGACTCCGAGGGCCTCAAGCCCGCCAACTTTTACTTCGAGCGCTTTGCCCCAAAGGAAACCACTGGCGGCGACGCGGAAACAGGTGCGCCGGCAGCCGCCGAGAAGATTGCGGCCGACGGCGACACGATGAGCCGCAGCGAGGCCGTTTCGTCCCTGGAGACCGGCCGGCTGGATTTCCGTAAAGAGGACAGCTTCGCGCAGCTGGACGCGCGCATGGGCCTGGAACTCGCAGTGAGCGAACTGATGGTGGGCCGCCTGAGCGAGGAGCAGCTGCACCAGTTCCGCCGCCTCGCCGAGGCAACCAAGCGCTCTGTAAATGCCGGCACCATCCACGAACCGGAAGAGTTCGCGCGGACTAATGAGGAGTTCCACGAATACCTCTTCATGATCTGCGACAACCCCATGCTGCTCGAGTCCTACCGTCGGCTGGACGTCCACGCGCAGATGGCGGCGGCCTTGGAAACGGGAACCAGGATTTTCGAGCGGGTCATACAGGACCATCTTGATGTCGTTGACGCTTTTGAGCGCCAGGACAAAGCGCGGGTCCGGGAGGTCATCATGGCCCACGCCCACGATGCCAAGGAAACCATGGCCGGCGCCATCGACGCCAAGGCCGGCAGCTGATGACACAGCCATATGCCGGACAGTTCGTTACTCCCGGCCGGTACGCCGGCAAGGTAGTTGTTGTGACGGGTTCCGCCCAGGGCATCGGCCAGAAGGTGGCCGAGCGCATTGGTGCCGAGGGCGGCGCCGTCGTCCTCGTAGACCGTGCCGAGCTGGTCCATGAGGTGGCGAGCGGGATACAGCAGGCGGCACAGGGGACCGGTTCAGGTGGCTCGGCCACCTCGGTGACTGCGGATCTGGAGACCTTCGCGGGAGCACAGCAGGCCGTCCACGCGGCACTGGCCGCCTACGGCCGCGTGGATGTACTGGTTAACAACGTCGGCGGCACCATCTGGGCGCGTCCCTATGAAGAATACGACGAAGACATGATCGAGAAGGAGATCCGGCGCTCCCTCTTTCCCACCCTGTGGACCTGTCGGGCGGTATTGCCGGCCATGCTCCAGCAGGGCTCGGGCACCATCGTCAATGTTTCGTCGGTGGCCACGCGCGGGCTGCACCGGGTGCCGTATGCGGCAGCCAAAGGGGGTGTCAACGCCCTGACCCAGTCATTGGCGATGGAGGTGGGAGGGCGCGGCATCCGCGTGGTGGCGACAGCCCCCGGCGGCACCGAGGCGCCACCCCGCAAGGTCAAGCGCGGGCCAGAGGCCGAATCCTCCACCGAGAAGGCCTGGTACCAGGTAATCGTTGACCAAACCGTGGAGTCGTCCTTCATGAAGCGCTACGCGACGCTGGACGAGCAGGCCGCGCCGATAGTCTTCCTCGGATCAGATGAGGCGTCATACCTGACGGGCACCATCCTTCCGGTTGCTGGCGGGGACCTGGGCTGAGCCCGCCGTGATGGATGTCCGCCGTCAGGCCCGGCCGGCCGGCTCCGGTAGAGTTGCGGCCATGACGGCGGGCTCCATGCAAGGCGATACTGCAGAGGGCTTTCCCCTCGTCGGCCGGTCAGGGGTCTTTGAGGAACTGCTGGGCATTCTCCGCACGGTTCGCAAGGGCAAAGTGGGCGCAGTGGTGATCACCGGCCCGTCCGGTTCCGGGAAGACCGCCGTGCTGGAGTCCTTCCTTGAGCACTGCCGCACTGTGGCCCGTGGTGTCCGGGTGTTGTCCGCCATGGGCGATGAATGGGAGGCGCAGTTTCCGCTCGCGGGTTACTCCCAGCTCATGCTCACCTCGCCGCTGCGCTCGGCAAAGGATTACGACGGCGGCCCTGCCCTGCCCGCGGGTCCGGTTGCGGCTCTCACCGCCGCCCAGGTGGTTAATTACGCTTCCACCCTCGGCACCCACCTCGAAGGGCTGCAGGCTCATGGCAGCGTAGTTGTTGCCGTCGATGACGTCCACAAACTCGATGTGGAGAGCCTCCGCATCCTCACCTTCGTCATGCGCCGGGTCTACGGAAAACGGATTATGTTCGTGCTCACCCTCAACCCCGATGACGCTTTACGCGTCCCCGGTGGAGTGCTTGACTTCCTCACCGGCCACCAAGTAGCCAGTATCCCGCTGGATCCGATAACCCCGCAGCAGGCTCAGGATCTCGCCCGGAGGATGTTCGGCCTCGACCTCAGCGCGACCGCAGCACACGGCCTGGTCCAGCACACCCGGGGACTCGCGCAACCGATCGTGGAGCTGCTCCGTGAACTGCCGCCCGAAACCTGGCAGACGTGGTTTCCCTCCCTGCCCCCGACATCCCGCGTCCGCGCCAGGGTGCGAAGTGTCCTGGCAGCAGCGTCCCCGGGGCTGGTTGCTGTGGCAGAGGCAGCGTCGGTGCTCGGGCGGACCGCCAGCATGGCAGAGGTTTCCCAGGTCAGCGGGGTGGGCGCCATTATGGAGGCGCTCGACGAGGGGCACCGCGCCGGGCTGTTGGGGCTGTCTGTCGACCAGGCACGTTCCGCCGTCGTGTTCTTTGAACCAGCCACCGACGCAGCCGTCTATGAACAGATCGCTCCCAGCCGGCGCATTGGGCTTCATCGGCTGGCCGCCGAGGCCGTCCAACCCGAGGGCGAGAGGTTGGGCCACCGTGTGTCCGCCACACCCGGCGCGGACGAAGCCCTGGCCCAAGAGCTGGAAGAATTTGCCCGACGCCAAGCCCTCGTTGGAGCCTGGCAGGACGCCTCAACAGCATTGTTCTCCGCCTCCCGACTTTCCGAGGACATCCGTTCCCGGAACGACAGGCTCCTGAGGGCCGTGGATGCACTGGTGGGTTCCGGCAACATTGCCCAGGCCCAGATGTGGACGGCGGCAGTGGACGCGCTTCCGCCGTCGCCGCTTCGCTCGTCCGTGTTGGGCTACCTCTCCACCGCGTCGGGACAGAATGACAGTGCACAGAAGCAGTTGGAGATGGCCTGGCGCACCTCCAACCCGCAGCGTGATCCAACGGCCG
The DNA here is from genome assembly GCF_042880995.1 of Arthrobacter sp. NPDC058288. Taxonomy (NCBI): domain Bacteria; kingdom Bacillati; phylum Actinomycetota; class Actinomycetes; order Micrococcales; family Micrococcaceae; genus Arthrobacter; species Arthrobacter sp. NPDC058288. The sequence continues at coordinate 1,735,251 of NZ_JBHVYH010000001.1, read as the reverse complement.
CCGCGCAGGTGGCGCAGCGCTTCGTCCTGCACGGCGTGGCGTCGTGGGACGGTCCGGTTATTACCACCTGGGCAGAACGGGCCATGGAACTTACCCAGCCGGGCACCCCCGCCCATATTGAATCAGAGGCCATCTACGGCCTCGGCCTGTACGCACAGGGTCGGCTTTCCGAGGCGGAGGCTTCCTATCACCGGGCTTTTGAACATGCTGCCGAGAACGCCCAAAAACAACGGGTCCAGATGGGTGCGGGCTGGCTGGCGCTGCGGCTCGACAACGTTGAGACAGCGCTGGTGAACTTCGAGTCGGCGGCTCCCACTGAGTATCAGGGCGGCTCGATGCGGATTTCGCTTTGGGCCGAGGCCTGGCTGGCTCGCACTCACCTGGTACTCGGCAACTGGGATGCGGCGGCCGCCACAGTGGCGCGCGCATCCGTGCGGCTCGAGACTTCGCGGATGCCGCTGATCCGGCCCCTGCTCTATTGGACTGCAGCGGAGCTATGGTCCATGCGGGGAGACTGGGAGCGGGCCCGGTACTACGTTTCCCAGGCAGCTGTTCAGCCAGGGACGTACCGTGCCATGCAGGTGCCCGCGAGCCTCGCCCGCGCCCGCTTCCATGAGGCCAGGGCGGATTACGAAGGGGCCTTGGCTGTCCTGCAGCCGCTGACGGAGCTGGACCCATGGACCGAGAACAGGGTGTCCTTCTGGCCCTGGCAGGACACCTATGTCAACGCCCTGGTCATGACCGACCAGCTCGACGCCGCCGACTCATTCCTTACGGCGTTCGAACGCGTGCCGCGCGAGCGGGAAGTGCCCTCGGATATGGCGCGGATGGCGTGGGCCAGGGGACGTCTCGTGGCTGCACAGGGAGACCCGGACACTGCGAGGGAACATTTTGAGGCGTCTTTGGGGCACCTTAGGGGGCTCAACCGGCCTTATCTCCGGGCACGGATTAGTTTTGCATTCGGCCAGAGCATGCGCCGGGCGGGCAAACGGCGCCTGGCCTCCTCGGTCCTGCGGGCCGCCCGTGACCTCTACGACTCCCTGGGCGCGGCCACGTATGTGGAACGGTGCGACCGGGAGCTCAAGGCAACAGGGCTCGACGTCGGGAGCCTGGCTGACCCTGCCGACCCCGTGCTGACCGCCGTCAGCGACCAGCACCTCCAGCTCACAGCCCAGGAACGCGCCGTGGCCGAACTGGTAGCGGGCGGCGCCACCAACAAGGAAGCGGCCCGGACCCTGTTCCTGGCAGAGAAGACCGTGCAGTACCACCTGACCCGGCTTTACCGCAAAATGGGAATCCGCTCCCGCAGCGAGCTCGCGGCCGTGTTCCGGGCCAGGGACTGAACCCGGAACAGGGCCAGCCCGGAGGCCTCGCGCCGGTGACTACTTGACGTCGGAGGGGTGCTTCGCGAGCGGGACCACCGAGATGTCCATGTACGGGAACAGCGGCAGGTTCTGCAGGATCTCGTGGAGTTCGTCGTTCGAATCGACGTCGAAGATCGAATAGTTGGCGTATTCACCCACCACCCGCCAGATTTCCGGCCACTTGCCAGAGCGCTGCAACTGCTGCGAGTAGGCCTTCTCCCTGGCCTTGATCTCCGCGGCTTGGCCGGCGGGAAGGTCTGCGGGCAGGTTTACGTCCATGTGGACGAGATACTTCATGAGTGTCCTTTCGGTAAAGCGGTTTCTAGCGGTCGGTGCGGTAGCGCGAAAGCTTTTCTTCATCAACAGCGGCGCCCACGCCCGGGCCCTCGGGAACACGGATGCGTCCGCCCGTGATGGCCAAGGGCTCGGCCAGGAGGTCGTCGGCCATGTCCAGGTAGTTGGACAGCTCCGCTGCCCGCTTGGCCGAATGGGCAAAGGCGGCGCCGAAGACCACCGAGGCTACCGTGCCGACCTGGGTGTCGATCTGGTTGCCTATATAGACATCGATGCCCATACCCTCGGCCATGCCAACGATTTTGGCCGCCTCGGTAAAACCGGACCGGGCAGTCTTTACCGCCAGGAGGTTTGCACCGCCCGTGAGGATCTCCCGAGCGGCCTCGCCAAGGTTGGCAGCAGACTCGTCCGCGGCGATCGGGATGGGGGAGTTCGTCACGAGGCGGCGTCGGCCGAGGACTTCGCGGGCGTCGTCGGGCTCCTCCAGGAACTGCAGGCCCAATTCTGCCGTGCGGCGCAGCACTTCGGCGGCCTCGTTGGCGGACCAGCCGCGGTTGGCGTCCATGTACAGCTCAGCGTCCTCGCCAAGACCCTCGCGCAGCACCCTGGCGGCCTCAACGTCGAGGTTGAGCGGGCGGCGGCCGGTCTTGAGCTTGAACGTGTTGATGCCATAGGTCTCGCGGAACTCCAGCGCCAAGGCGAGCAACTCCTGGGCAGGCTTGAAGCCGAGCATGTGGGAGACCCGGAGCGAGTCGGTGTACCCGCCTAGCAGCTTTGTCACCGGCTGGCCGAGAGTCTTGCCGATGACGTCCCACAGGGCGATGTCTACGGCGCCCTTAGCCGTCTGGTTGTGAACGGTCCTGTGCAGGATTGACTGAACTTTCTCCCGGTCAAAAATATCGACACCGATCAGTTGCGGAGCGAAAATGTCCTCCACCACCGCCACGATCGACTTCTGCGTCTCACCATAGGTGTAGGGGCGCGGCGGGGTATCAGCGGTCCCCACCACGCCGTCGTCGGTGCGAAGCCTGACGAGCACGTGGTCTGCCTCGTGCACGGAACCGGAAGCGAAATGCAGTGGATGAAGATAGGGGATCGAGTAGGGAATCGCCTCAATGGCTGCGATCTTCATGAGCGGGAAAGCCTTTCATCAGTGGGAAACGGCACAGGGCCGGGGGCCGGGGCAGGCACCGTTGGTCCCGCAGTTGCGGTGGCCACGATGTCCAGGAAGTTGCGGAGCAGCGCAGAGTGATGCCCGCGCATCCAGGCGACCGCGAGCTCCACGTCGGGGACGTCTTCAATTTGCCGGTAGGCCACGCCTTCGAGCTGGAAGGCCTGCACGCTGGACGGCATCACCGCCACCCCGCCCCCTGCAGCTACAAACGCCAGCATCGTCGAGGTCTCACCAACCACCTGGGCAATGCGTGGCTGGAAGCCCGCCTGGCGGCACAGGTCTGCGGTGGTGCGGTGAAGCACGGACTCGGGCGGGTAGGCGATGAAGTCCTGGTCCTGCAGCTCGTGCATCGCCACGGGCCGATCCACGGCCAGGGCACTGAAGGAGGGAAGCGCGACGACGAGCGGCTCACGGGCCACCGTCCGATAGTCGATGTCTTGCGCTGCGACGGGGGGCCGCAGCAACGCGGCGTCCAGAGTACCGTTCCGCAGGCCCGTTTCCATGGACGGCGTGAGCATTTCGCCGTGCAGGGCCAGGGACAGGCCCGGCAGCAGCTGTTTGGCAAGTCGGGCTACCTGGGGCATGACGCCATACGTTGCCGAGCCCGAGAAGCCGACCCGCAGGACGCCGGTTGCGCCCCTGCCCACCTGATAAACATCAGCCTGAAGAGTCGCCACGTCATTGACTATCTGCCGTCCCCGATCCAGGAGGAGTTGCCCCGCCGCCGTGAGGTCCACCCTGCGGGTAGTGCGGTTGAGCAACTGGACTCCTATCTGGTCTTCCAGCTGGCGGATCTGCTGCGAGAGAGGTGGCTGGGCCATATGAAGGCGCTTGGCCGCGCGGCCGAAGTGCCGCTCCTCAGCAACCGCAATGAAGTAGTTCAGTTGGCGGATGTCCACGGTGGTGCCGTCCTTCAGCTAACCAGCCCCGACGATGCTGCCGTGGCTTATTTATTCAAATAGTAACCATAATAAGCCTCACTAGGATATCCAGGACACGTAATGTTGCTGCTGTTCCGGTGGATCATGGGCGGATTGCGGACTTTGTGAATTGCTCAGCAGGAATGCTGTCTTCTGCCCGACCCACTGCGATTTCTTCGACCTTGTGCTCGGCCTCCTCCAGCTTCCGCTGACGCGGCACCAGCACGGTGACCATGGCGCCGACGAGGGCCACGGCCCCGTAGATGTAGAAGGCCGTGGATCCGCCAATGCCGGCGGCGGCCAGCCACCCGCCGATAATCGGACCGAGCACGCCGCCCAGCCGTCCCACGCTTGCGCACCATGCGACGCCCGCGGCCCGGGCGTTGGTGGTGAAGTAGTTGGACTGGAACCCGTAGATCAGCACCTGGGTTCCCAGCGTTCCCACGCCTGCGAGGGCGATAAAGGCAAAAAGCAGCGGCAGTGGAAAGCTGAAGGTCATGAGCGCCAGGGAAATGGTCGCCAGCGCAAAGGTGGCCGCGATGACCCGTTGTGGACCGCTTCTGTCCGCGAGGCGGGACGCAAGCAGGCCGCCCGCCACAGCGCCGAGGTTCAGTGCCAGCGGGAAGAACAGCGAGTACGTCCGCCCGTAACCGTAGCCCTCCATGATTTTGGGCAACCAGGTGTTGAGTCCGTATGTCAGCAGAAGACCGCAGAAGGACATCAGGCCCAGCAGAATCGCTGCCACGGCAAACTGGCGGGAAAACACGGCCGCAAAGCCTGATTTCTGCGGCGCGGCGCCGACCTGCAGAATGATCCGCTCCTCGATGAGCGGGACACCGGTGCGTTGCGCGGCGGCAAGTGCTTCCTGTTCACGGCCCCGGGACAGCAGCCATCGCGGTGATTCGGGGAGCTTGCGCCAGGCAATGGGCAGGAGAATGACCAGCGGCAGTGCCCCTATCATGAACAGCCCGCGCCAGCCGATGCTGTCGAGGAAAAGGATGCCCAGGATGGAGGCCAGGACGCCGCCTGCCGGGATGCCTGAGTACACAATTGCGTTGTAGAACTGCCGCCTTCCCGCCGGTGCGAATTCAGCCATGGTGGCGCCGGCGCTGGCGATAACGATTCCCAAACCAAGTCCGGTCGCAAACCGCAGGGCACCAAAGGCAGGGACGCTGGTGGCAAAGGCTGTGGCGAACATGCCGATGGAGAACCAAGCTATGCCCAGGAGCATCAGGCGGCGGCGGCCGAAAAAGTCGCCGACAGCACCGCAAACGAGTGAGCCTACAAGTACCCCGATGAGGGCCCAGGAGCCGAGGAGGCCGGCGGTGACTGTGTCAAACACTCCGATCTGGCCCGGGTCCGCGAGCAGCCCTGGTAGAACGGTGCCGTAAATGACAAGGTCGTAGCCGTCAAACAGAAGGGCTGTGCAGATGATGAAGGCCACCCAGTTGGCAGTGCGCGCCTCCCTTTGTGGATTTTCGGCTATAACGGCGTGCGGTTGTGACATGGTCCCTAAGTCCTCTCTGACTCAAGTGGAGGCCTGCGGCACCGGGAGAATCCGAGGGGCCGTCCTCCGAGTGCCTTCAGCCTGACAGAGGTGTGACGCGCGACATATGAGGGAAATGCCCGGCTTTCCGCCCGGGTGCGATTCATATGCTGTGGATCTGAAACGCCCTCTTTGCGGAGTTAAGGCGTCGGCAATGCCGCCCGTCTGAGTCGAGACGATCTGGATATGGAAACACGGGGCAGGAACGGTGGTTTGAAAACTGGCCCGTGGGTAGGCTGGCACAATGATCAACCCTGCACGCCTTTACTCGGACCTGTCCCGCCTAGGCAGGGAAACGGACATGTTCCTGGCTACCGTTGAGTCCTTTGCCGATGACGAGCTGAGGGTTCCCTCGCTGTGCGAGGGATGGAGCCGTGCCGACGTTATTGCCCACGTCGCATCCAGTGGCCGCGCCCTGGTAAAGCTCATCGACTGGGCAACCTCCGGCGAGGAACGTCCCCTGTACTCTTCACAAGATGCGCGCTCCTTGGAGATCGCTGCTTTGGCCGCCCTGTCGCGCGAGGAACTCATCGGGGAACTGCGGGAGTCCGCCCGGAACTTTGCTGAGCAGGCACAACGCCTCGGCGGCGAACTCGCGGCCACGGAAGTGCAGGTAAACGGCAAACCGGTCCCCGCCACTTCCATCGTGGCGCTCCGGATTGCCGAGGTGGTGGTGCATCACCACGACCTCGACACGGCCTGGACCGTCGAAGAAGCCGATCCGGATTCGCTGCTGAACGCCCTCGAAGCCGTAGTGCGGTCCCTGCGCGCCAAAGGTGCTCCCGGCATGACGCTGGTGACCGAAGAGCGTGACGAGTGGGTCATCGGCGACGGTGGATTGCGCGTTGAGTCCGACCGTGAGGGCCTGCTCCAGTGGCTGGCGCGCGGGGACGCCGAACACGTGGATATTGACGGCCCGGCGCCGGCACTGCCGTCCTGGTAAGCAGGCCGCCCAGTCCGAGCTAGGGACTATCTTCGTTTCCCGTGAGTTCGGAAAAACTGAGGGCATTCCGGTCGCGAACTTCACCGTTGTATCGACGCCCCCGGCTGCGCCTGCCCACCGTCCGGGCAGTCCTGGACGAAGCCCTCACAGTCGCAGGGAAGGAACACCAGATGCCCAGCAGACCGATGATCATAATAGTTCCCAGGACAACAACGCCAATAGCGGCGACGATGATCACGAGCCGGGTCAATCAAGGTCGTTCCGTAATTTGGCGCAAGATGCTGCATCTAAACTCCTATTTCCACGGATGCTCAAGAGCTTCGTATCCTGCACCGGACCAAGTCCCCGAAGCTTTGGTTGATCCTGACGTGACTGTCCCGACATCCCCGCGGAGGTCCGGTTTTTTTGGCGCGGCAACTAAATCCCTGCTGTGAGATGTCAGGCGGCAACCCGTGACCGGTGCTCCGCACATTCGGCAGACGCTGGTTGGAGAGGTGTGGGGTGGTCCTGAATCAGCCCGTCTCGTGGTCCTCAATCTGGTTGACATAGTCAAGTAAGACATTTGCGATTAACGATCCGTTGGCGGTTAGTATCAGGCCGATAAGGGGGATGGGTCATTTGGATGCTTTTGTTGCCGCGGTTGTCCACAACGCGACCCCTAGTGACGACGGGAATGAGATCACGTGACGGCAACGCCTGCAGAGGGAGTCGGCTTCCGCTCGAAGCGCGGTCCCATACTGATTTCCTTGATGCTCTCGACGGGCTTGGTGGCGATCGATTCGACGATCGTCGCGACGGCGGTGCCGTCGATCGTTCATGACATTGGTGGGTTCACGTCTTTTCCGTGGCTCTTTTCTGCCTATCTGTTGGCGCAGGCCGTGTCCGTGCCCGTCTACGCGAAGCTCTCCGACGTCGTCGGCCGTAAACCGATCATCCTGATCGGTATCGGGCTCTTCCTGCTCGGTTCGATCCTCTGCGGATTGGCATGGAGCATGCCAGCCCTCATCGCCTTCCGTGTGCTGCAGGGCCTGGGCGCGGGAGCAGTCCAGCCGATGGCGATCACTATCGCCGGCGACATCTATACATTGACTGAGCGGGCGAAGGTGCAAGGCTACCTTGCGAGCGTGTGGGCGGTGTCTTCCGTTGTTGGCCCGACGCTCGGGGGCGTGTTTTCGGCGCTGGGCATTTGGCGTGGGATCTTTCTCGTGAACATTCCACTGTGCCTCCTGGCGGGGTGGATGCTGAGCCGAACGTTCCACGAGAATGTCGAGCGAACGGGGCACCGGGTTGACTATCTGGGGGCCGGCCTGCTGACCGGCTCGCTGACGCTAATCATTCTTGGGGCACTCGAAGGCGGCCAGGCGTGGGGCTGGACCTCCGCCATTAGCGTTGCAGTGTTCGCCGGCGGAGCACTCTTGTTTGCCGTGTTCATCCTCGTCGAGCGCAGGGCAGCCGAACCGGTCCTGCCGCCGTGGGTGGTCTCCCGGCGGCTGCTGGCGACGACGGCACTGATCTCCTTTGGCGTTGGAGCGGTCATGCTTGGCCTCACCTCTTACGTTCCCACGTTCCTCGAAGGAGCCCTCTCGACCTCCCCGATCCTGGCCGGGCTCGCGCTGGCAGCATTGACGATCGGCTGGCCGATCAGTGCGTCCCAATCGGGCCGGTTCTATCTCCGGATGGGGTTCCGGAAGACTGCAATGATCGGCATTATTATCACGGTCATGGGTACGGCGGTACTTGCCCTCACCGCCTCCGCACCCAGCGTTCTCCTGGTGGCGGCCAGTTGCTTTATCGTAGGGCTCGGGCTCGGGCTGGTTGCCACCCCGAGCCTCATCGCCGCCCAGTCCAGCGTCGACTGGAATGAGCGCGGAGTTGTCACAGGTACCAATCTTTTCGCACGGTCGATCGGTAGTTCCATCGGCGTCGCGGTTTTCGGTGCGGTTGCGAATGCGATCTACGCAGGCACTCCGGGCGGTAATACCGATCCGCACACAGTCGTCTCGGCCTCCGGGGCTGTCTTCCTAGCCGTACTGGCCGCCGCCGTACTCACCGTCGTCGCCGTTGTCGCGATGCCCGCATCGGATAACAAGACCGCCGCCCCCTCGACTACGGACCCTGCGGTTGCCGCCGAGCCCAGCCCTGCACCTTCACAGGACTAGCAAAATGCCTTCGCATTCAGCCTGGCTCAGATTAGCGTCTACATCGAGCCTCCGCTCGGCTTCCAGAAGGCACGGCGAGCTGCCAAAGGTGGCCGTCGGCGTACCCGGGACTTCATGCAGACGCCGATCCGTGCGGACGCGTGATCACCTCGAGTAAGTGCCCGTCCGGATCCGCGAAGCGTCTACGTCCAGCGCACCAACCCGCCGCGAACGCGAAGATCGGATCAGGCCTTGGCGACCGGCAACACCAGCAGGTAGCCGGTCGGCAGGTCAGTGCTCCAGCGTCGCGGCTCACGGACGACGAACTGCGTCGCCAACTGCTCGGGGGTGAGCAGACTGTTAGGCGCAGGGGACAGGCCCCACTGTTCGCCGCCGTAAGGGTAGAGCGGATCTTGCACGCGGATGGCGGTGACCGAGAACTCCGGGAACTGGCCGGGATCGCCGAGTGATTCGAAGCCGCTCATCACCGATACGTGGCGACCGCGCCACAGGACCAGCCCGACCGGCCGGCCAGTGTCGACGATGGCACGTGCAGCGGCCTGCAGCGCGTCCTCATAGTCAGCGATGCTGACGACGGCGTACGGCCCCATCCCGACCTCGTTGAGCACCTGCGCCCAACCCAAGGGGTTGGCACCGTTGAACGAGTTGGACGACCGTGCCCGGGCCATCTCCCAGAGTTCGCCTTGCTGAACGCTATCGGCCCACGTCACGGTCCCCGTCTTGTCGATGAGGTTGTGCATGATCTGGATGCTTGCCGCCACACACCATTCAAAGGTGTACTGCGGCACGAAGTCGCCCTCCTGGTAGAGGTTGAGGGCGAACGCTTGGGGTACCGGGGGCGGCGCGGGAACCGATGTCGGGGTGGGGGACGGCGTCCGTTGAGGAGGGGGGACATCATCGCGTGCGGCCGCCGGGGCGGGTGGGGTCCGGGCCGGTTGATCGGTGGTGACTTCATCGAGTCTGATTGCAGGCGCGCAGGCCGAGAGGAGGGTCGCCAGGGCGACGAACCAGGCCACAACAAGACGGAGCGGAGCACCGATCATGATCGGTCCAGTTTATCCCAACGCGGCGGGAATGCGTCGTGTAGTGGTTGGCACCCGTGAGCCTCAAGGCCGGCGGCGGCCTTGCGGAAGGCGCTTACTGGCTTGCTCGACCAGTTCTGTTATCCATGGGCGGTGCCCGCGGTGGAAAGCCATTCCTCCAGGCAGGCCCTGGACGGATGGGACGGACCCGGTGATGTCTATGGTGATCCTGCCGCCGGCCAAGGGTGCGTTCGTGATGTGGAGGTCGCCGTACGATTCCGGAAGCACCGGATCCAGCCAGAAGCCTCCGCGGGAGACGTGGGCGTCATACCGCATCAGGCTTGTCACCAGAAGGATCGGTGTGGTCGCTGCCCAGGCCTGCGGTGAACAGGCCGTGGGGTATGGCACCGGCTCAGCAAACTGCTCACGGCTGAAGCCGCAGAACAACTCCGGTAGCCGGCCGCCCGAGTATTCTGCAGCCTCCAGCAGCGCGGTGGAGATCCGCTGAGCTTCCGCAACGAAGCCATAACGGAGCAGACCGGCCGCGATGATTGCATTGTCGTGCGGCCAGACTGAGCCGTTGTGGTAGCTGGCGGGGTTGTAGGCACCCATGTCGCTGGCGAGGGTGCGCACGCCCCAACCGCTGAACATCTCCGGTGACATGAGGCGTTCGGCCACTTTGGATGCTTTGTCCTCATCGATGAGGCCCAGCCATAGACAGTGGCCCATATTGGATGCGCAGGCATCTACCTGCTGCTTTTTGCCGTCCAGGGCCACTGCATAATAGCCCCGCTCAGGCATCCAGAACTGTTCGTTGAACTGTTTCTTCAGTGCCGATGCCCAGCCGGCGAGTTTGTCGCCCAGAACCGTGTCGCCGGCGTCGTATGCCATCCATGCTCGCGCCAGATACGCCGCGAAAACATAGGCCTGAACCTCGCAAAGCGCGATGGGTGGTTCTGCCAGTCGGCCGTCGGCGAAGTTGATGCCGTCCCAGGAGTCTTTCCATCCCTGGTTGATCAGCCCCTGGTCGTTGAGGCGCTGATACTCGACGAACCCGTCGCCGTCTTTGTCTCCGTAGTCACGGATCCAGTCCAGCGCCCGGTCCGCGTGGGGCAGTAGTGCGGCGATGGTGTCCTTGGCGAATCCCCAGCGGCTGACCGCCCCGAGGACGTCAACAAACAATGGCGTGGCGTCAACACTTCCGTAGTAGACGGACTTACCTCCCAGGGATAGTCCGCTGGAGACATCGAGCCTGACCTCGTGGAGGATTTTTCCCGGTTCCTCCTCGCTCATTGGATCGACCACGGTCCCTTGGCGGTCCGCCAGAGTCTGGAGCGTGCCCAAAGCCAACGATGGGTCCACCGGTAGCGCCATTTCCGAGGCCCACAGCGAATCCCGTCCGAACAGAGTCATGAACCAGGGCGCACCGGCCGCCACCACGACCCGGTCCGGGTGGTTCGGATCCTCGATGCGAAGGGCGCCGAGGTCGTCGTAGCTGCGCCTAAGCGTGCGTTCGATTGACGGGTTCCCCATGTGGAGCACCGGGATCCGGGCCACCCACTCCTGGCGGCGCCGGTCACTAGGGGACAGCCCGTCACCCTCAGCATGCACGAACGAATCAGAGGTGGCTCCGCCCATGCCGGGTACCGCGATGAGGAGAGCGCTCCACTGGCCGTGGGCTGCGATAGAGGCCCGGTACGTGATGGCCTCCGGAGTCATTTCCGCTCCCGGGGCGCGGACTACAACGCCTTTTTGGACGTCTTGCCACGCAGACCGGATGGTCAGCACATGGCCTTCCGCCTGACGGTTTTCGCTCCATTGCCGCTGGATCCGCGCTTCTTTGACTTCAAAGAGATCGGCGAAATCAGCCTCAACGGTAAGAGAGACAGAGCATTCGACAGGGTCCAACGAGAAATTGCGGACGGTAATCTGTTCTCGGATTCCAGTTCCCACCTCACGGAGCCGCTCGACTATCAGGGGGCTGTCGGCATATCCGTCGGTGCGTGGAACACGTCCCGCGAACAGTGCACGGTACGGCTCCTTCGTCTCCGCGGCCAGTGGCTCAAGCGGTTGTCCGTTGATGGTCAGGCTCCACTTGGAAAGGATCCGAGTGTCCTGGACGAAAAGGCCATGGGGATGTTCCGGATGGATGTCGCCATTCGGCAAGGAGATACAGAAGGACGACCCCTCGACCAGGGTGACCGTCCCGGCCCCCATGGGACCGGCCGCGGTGTCAGAGTTCCACCCAGCCATTTTGGCCTCCCTCGGAATCAAGGCCCCTGCGGCCTCGGTTCCAGGCCGCTGCCGTCGAAGCCAGCTCTGTGATCGACGCTACGCTCGCAGGCCCTCCGACGCTAGGGCTTTGATCAGCGGGAGGAGGCCACGGCATAAGTACACCCGTCTTGCGCGCGCCGGATGTTTGCGGGGGTGGACTTCAGTTCGATTCCGACCTTGGGGACGTGTTTTCCCTGTTCAGGGGGTTGGGACTCTGCGTGTCGCATCGGGCGGACCATGCCATCAACGTGACACAGCCTGCGAAGACCGTAGCCGTAGTTCCCTTAGAACAGCGGCCAGGGCACCGCCGACATCTCACCGCGCGGAGCCGGAAACCGCCCTGCCAAGCGCAACCGGGCGCAGCGAGCGGCGAGCGCTTCGATTTCTTCGGCGCTGAGCAAGTCCGCCAGGTTTCGGCCCAGCCCACCGTTCAGTCCCTCGCTGACACGATCTATGCCCTCGCGTTCCTCGGCTGTTAGAGCGTCTCCTATCCACCCCCACAGGACCGTGCGCAGCTTGTGGTCCCGGTGAAAGGTGAGCCCATGGTCCACGCCGTGCCGGTGTCCGTCCGTCATAGCAAGAATGTGGTCGCCCTTGCGATCGGCGTTGTTGACGATGACGTCGAACACCGCCATGCGTCTGAGCGCCGGCGAGTCTTCATGAACGAGGGCGACCATCCGTCCGTTCTCATCCTGACCCTCGAGAACGTGTTTCCAACCGGTCTCCGGTACGTCGTCGGACGAAACGAGATCCACCGCGTTTTGGTCGGGGTCTGTCTCCTGCCAGAGCTGCACCATCCCTTCGCCCAGCGGACCATCGCGCAGCCAGGTGTGCGGCACGACGTTCCAGCCGAGGACCTCCGAGACCAGGTAGGCGGCTACCTCACGGTGAGCCAGGGTGCCTTGGGGAAAATCCCACAACGGTTTCTCCCCGGCTAACGGCTTATAGACGACTGTCGTGTCGCCGATGCTGCCTAGAAATGTAGCGTTCGACGCCGTTGTGATGCGCCCGGTGAGCGTCAGCTCGGCCGTAAGCAGGTCCGGCGCTGGCATCAGACCTCGGGAAGGGTGCAGATGTGCCCGTCGGCGTCTATCGGGTAGCCGCAGCGCGAGCACGTCGGACGCCCGGCGCCCACGATCTCCCGGGTGCGCTTGGCGAATGCGCGGGCGGTGCCGACCGGCATTCGAACCAGCAGCATTTCGGGCTCGTTAGCGCCGTCCCCATCAAGCGATTCGTCGTTGTCATCATCGACATCGGTGATGGGGTAGGCCTCGATGACGACCTGGGCCGTGGTTGGGTCCCAACCTAAGCTTATGGCGCCGGCGCGAAACTGCTCCTGGACGGCCTCGAGCTGGTCATTGTCGACAAGTTCAATGGGAGTACTCTTGGGAACGCTGAAGGGGTTGCCCTCGACGGTGATGAGCTGGTCGAGAATTTCGTCGATCTTCTCCGCGAGCAGAGCCGACTGCTGTTTCTCCAAGGCAACACTCACGATCTGCGTCCCGGCGCGCACCTGCAGGTAGAACGTGCGCGCCCCCGGAAGACCAATGGTGCCAACGACGACCCGATCAGGCCAGGCAAACTCGTGAACAAGTGTAGGCATGTCAGTATTCTAGGCACATGAGGTTCATAGCGCCTTTTGCCCTGAACCGCCGCCCACCGGCGCATCGCCCGACTGGATGCCGTTCGAGAGCCACGACAGATCACCCGCGTCGGTGTTAGTCGCGTAAACACTCGGCCGGCTAGCTCCATAGCGCACGACCGATACGGAGGCGGGCCCCACGTTAATACGCTGGAACAGGTCAAGGTGCATGCCGAGCGCGTCGGCGAGAATTGACTTGATGATGTCGCCGTGACTCACCGCCACCCACACGGCACCGGGCCCGTACTCGGCTTCGAAGGCTGCATCGTGGCGTCGAATCGCTGCCACCGACCGCGCCTGCATGGCGGCCATGGATTCACCGCCGGGAAAGACGACGGCGGACGGTTGCGACTGCACAACCGGCCACAAATCCTCGGTCGCGAGATCGCTGAGGGTGCGGCCCTGCCACTGACCGTAATCGCATTCGGTGAGATCGGGATCGACCGGAGCGTACGGCGAGCCAGCCTGGCGATCGAGGATGAGCCGGGCGGTCTGCTGACAACGTTCAAGAGGGCTCGACACCACCCCGACTACCGGCACGGCCGCGAGCCGCTCGCCGGTCCGAGCTGCCTGGTCACGCCCGATCCGGTCCAGGCTGACGCCAACGGCCCGACCGGCCAGCAGTCCGGTGGCATTGGCTGTGGTGCGGCCGTGCCGCACAAGAATTACTGTCGCCATCCACCCAGCCTAACCACCCGCTCGACGGCCGTGTGAACCGTACCGGGTCCGCTCGGGTCGTGTGCCTTTGATGTGATGGACCACATCGACGCCGGGTTGTGCGTCCAGAACCACGACGCGGGCACTAATTGGAGACTACGGCTCGCCTTCCCGATCCCGGATACAGCTGTTCGCTGGCGGGCACGACCTTCGTCGGGTGGTCTTACGCCCCGCGGAGCAGGAAGACCGGTAGTTAGTGGTGGCGAGTGCTGTTCACCATCGTGCCCGTGGCCCGATCCACCGCATAGGAGACGGCAGCACCGCTGACGTAGGCCAACAAATCCGCGGTCCCGAATGTGGTTCCGAGGACGAGCCGAAGGGGTGGCCAGGATTGTCCGAGGTCGGCGGGAAGACCAGTGAGCTGGAACAACTCGATCATCATACAGACCGCTAAGGCTGCGGCCGCAACAAGGGCCTTGGGCTTCGAGGGAATCAGGATGGCCACGAGAATGTAGATGAGCACCGCATACAGGCCATCACCGGCAGGGCCGGTCCACTCCGCATCGCTGAGCATGCGAATGCCCAACCCGAGCACGGTGCACATTAGCGCGGCGATGCACAGCAAGGCCCGTCTGATTCTGGAACGCCCCGGTTCGACAGTACGGCTCACAGTTCCGGTACCGCTGCTGTTGGAAGACAGATCACTGCCCTTAGCCTCCAACTGTCGAAGCTGCTCATTACTTTCCCTAACGCGGACCCATGAGAGTCTTCGCACTTAGCCTAGCTCAGCACTCTGGTGCGATGAGGGTCCTCAGCCCCGGTGTCGATCTGGCGGCGGACGTGGCGGCCGGGCTGGAGGCGTAGTTGCACCTGTGGTGGAGCCTTTGCGTGTGACGCTGCCGTGCGCGGGGGTGGTCAGGGGCGGGAAAGTCCTTGCGGGTTCGCCTTCACGGATGCCTTCGGGAAGCGGTCGTAGACTCAGGGCATGTCTGATGTGGGGGGACCAAGACTTGTCCGCTTCGTTGCTGCCCTGGTAGCGGGAAATATGCTGTGTGCGGGCCTGGCCTCCTGCGCCTATGAGGATGAAGAAGATCCGCAGCCGACGGCGGCCGGGCGCAGCGCCCGCCCTGCACCTTCCCTCCCGAGTGCTAGTCCTGAAATTCTGAGCGTTCAAGCGGGTAATTACGTCGAGCTGGAAAAGCGGCTGGCAGGGGCCCCGGGTTCCGTGCTGCTCGACCAGTCCGGCCCCGCGGATGGACCCGGCGTTGGATTTAGCAAAATAGCCACAGTGAAGACGGCTGGCACGTATACCGTCACGGCAGCTTGCGTGGGTACCCCCGGGGCGCAGATTATTCTCGGCCGCCCGGGACTAAATGACTTTGTGCCGCTTGACTTGGATTGCTCCGGCGTCTTCTCCCGAGTGGTCGAATTGCAGGCCGGAACCCTCAGCGCCCAGCTGATGCGACAGAACGTGAACGGGCCGTGGACCGGGGCGGTCGCCGGGCTGCGCATCACGACGGAATGATGCCAGGCGCGAAGTCAACCGCGTGAAACCATCGACACAGCGTAACGTGCCACTGACATCGTGATCGGTTCGGGAATGACCGGGATGACGCCGGGAGCCTCGGGGCCTGCAGCCTTTCACCTCTGACTTGGGCGCTGCGGGAGCGGAACTCCTTCGTCGTGGCGCTGGCATCAGTGCACGCCGACGCCTTAGCTGAGTCGGTCCAGGATGCGAATTTTGTCCGCGAACGTCTGGTTAACCTACGTGGATCCGCGGGCGCCGGGCAGGGTCCGGTTCGTGCTTGCGGATGATTTCCCGCACAACCGGCGGGGTGTCGCCGCGGCCCAGGAGCAGGTAGCGCATCAAGTGTGCCAGCGGGTTGCCTTCGGACCATTCGAAGTAGGCGTGGGGGATGACGCCGGCGGTGTCCCGAAGAGCGAGCAGGATCGCGGCGATGGCGTTGGGCGCTGCCGGGCTTTCGACCCGCAGGACGCGGTGGCCGTCGACTTCGACGCCGCGCACGTCCAGCGTCCCGCCGAAGTTGGAGGGGTCGATGATGTCGATTTCGAGGAAGATGACATCAGCCGTCCCGGGGACTGCGTTCTGGCCACGTTGCTCGTATTCTTTGTCGGCATACTCCCGGCTGTCGCCGCTTTGGCGGCGGTTGGCGATCAGGTTCAGGGCGCCGTCGTAGTCCAGGGAGTCGGCGATGAACCGGCGGCTATTCTCGTCAAACCTGATCAGGTCTGCGCGCAGCTCGGTGGTCCGCGCGACACGGGAGACGAGGGAGATCGCGATGATGCCGAGGATGAAGAAAGCCGAGATGGTCAGCCCGTCGGGTTTCTCAATGACGTTGGCAGCCAGCGCGTACAGCAGGATCAGGGACAGCAGCGCAAAGCCTGCCCCGGACCGTCGGCTGCCCCGGCTGAAGGCGGAGATTGTGACGGCGATGGACCCGGAGACCATCATGGCCAGGATTCCGGTGGCGTACGCGCCGGCCTGGGCGTTGACGTCGGCGTTGAAGCCAATGGTGATGAGGATGCTTACACCTGTGTAGACGAGGACCACGGGACGGACCGCGCGTCCCCATTCCGGGGCCATTCCATACGCGGGGAGGTAGCGGGGGACGATGTTAATCAGGCCGGCCATGGCGGAGGCGCCGGCGAACCACAGGATCAGGATGCTGCTGACGTCGTAGACCGTGCCGAAGCCGTTCCCCAGTAGATGGTGTGCCAGGTAGGCCAATGCCCGTCCGCTGGCTTCGCCTCCGGGTTCGAATTCCTTGGCCGGGATCAGGACCGTGGTGACGAAGCTGCTGCCCAGAAGGTAGACGCTCATGATGGCTGCGGCCGCAGTGAGCAGTTTGCGGGTGTTCCGCACCCGGGAGGTGAGGCGTTCCTCGGCCGTCCGGCCCTCGGCGGCAACCAGCGGCATCATGCTGACGCCGGTTTCGAATCCGGACAGGCCAAGGACCAGCAGCGGGAAGGCTATGACGGCAGGGCCCAGAATGTCCGTCATGCCGCCGCGTGCTGTTAGGTCTCCGGTCCAGGCGGACAATGGGGCGGGATCGCTGACGACCGTGGCCACGCCGGTGATGATGACCACGGCATTGAGGAGCAGGAATACCGCCACGAGGGGCATGGCAAGCACCACGGCCTCGCTGAACCCGAGGAGGAACACGCCGCCCAGTATCAGCAGCAGGACCACGGTGATGAGTACGGCCTGTCCGTCGAGGAATTCGGGGAGGTAGGGGTTTTCCAGCATGTGTACGGTGGCGTCCGCCGACGAAAGTGTGATGGTGATGATCCAGGACGTTGCCACGAACCCCAGGAGGATCAGGACGAATATCTTCCCCCGCCAGAACGGCAGGAGGCTTTCCAGCATTGCCACGGAACCTTGTCCGTGGGGACTTTCGCGGGCGACCCTGCGGTACATCGGCAGCATTCCGAGGAGCGTGAGGGCAACGATCAACAGGGTGGCCAGCGGGGACAGGGCTCCGGCGGCAAGGGCCGCGATGGCCGGCAGGTAGGACAGCGTGGAGAAGTAATCGACGCCCGTCAGGCACATGACCTTCCACCACGCCTGCGGCGTGGTGTGGTCCTCGGCGCTTTCCGGGCCGATCACGGGCTGGACCTGGTGTTTGAGCAGCCACCGCACCAGAGAGCTTCCCGTATCGGGCTCCGGCCCCGGCCGCCTGACTTCAGCGGGAATGGTCTGGTGGCCCGTGTCGCTCATGTGCGTCTCCTCTGTTGCCGGGGCGCAGCACGTCCAAAATGTCCGACACCTCGGCGATTCAACCTAGTCCCCGGACGGACCACAAATGCGTGTTTCGGCATTTTCTTTACGCGTTCTTAACGCCGGCCGTTCCGCCCGGGTAGTGGCCGCTGCCCCGGCGATTGCCGCGTTGGCATGACGAGGCATGGTTATCACGTACACAGCACGTCACCGCCTCCCTTAGAGGCCGCGGCGTCCTGCCCAAAGCCCGTGCAGCAGCGGCGCTAGCGAGCCGATCATCAGCAGGTTGCCAAGCAGCGTGTCGTCCGCCCGGGCCACGGAACCTGCGATGAGCAGGGCGCCGAAAACCAGGGCCGAGGCGGTTCGCTGCGCCGTCCGGTCCAGCCGTGCCACCTGCCGTTCGAGACGCGGATTAGCAACGGATAGTGAGCCGTCCTCGATTCGAGTGAGAAGCGTGTCCAGTCGTTTCGGCAGACCCAGTGCGACGCCGGCGGCCTCGAGCGCCTGCCGAGCCACGTCCTGCACGATGTTTCCGCGCTCGTCGCGCAGCAATTGCGCCGCATAGGGTTCCACCGCGTCCCACAGATTGAACCTGGCATCCAGCGAGCTGCACACCCCCGAGGTGAGCGACATCGCCCGGATGATGAGCAGGAAGTTCTCCGGCAACTGGAAGGGAAGCGAGCGCACCAGGTCGCCGAATTCCACCGCAAAATCGATGAACTCCCGCGGGTCCACTTCGCGAAGCTCAGCGAAGCCCATCCCGCCGAACCGGGCGAAGAGATGCGTCATCGCCCGCTCAAGCTCGGCCGTATCCGCCGACGGCATCAGCACACCCACATCGCGGATCGCGGCCACCAGGCCCTTGCCGTCACGCGAGGCGGCCGCGATCAGAAGCTTCCGCAGGCCGCTGCGGGTACTGGGAGGAACCTCGCCCATCATGCCGAAGTCGATGAACGTCAGCTTCCAGGGGCGTCCTGCGGATGCATTGGAAGCCGGTGTGACGAAGATGTTCCCGGGGTGCGGATCGGCATGGAAAAAGCCGCTGCTGAACAACTGGTCGAACATGACCGAGGCGAAAACCGTGGCAACCTGCGCCGGATCGATACCCGCCGCAAGAAGTTCCTCCGAATCAGTGATTTTGATCGCCGCGACATTTTCGAGGACGAGCACGCGGCGGGTGCTCCACTCCCATGCGACATCGGGCACACCAACCCGGTCGTCGTCGGCGAAATCAGCCGCGAAGCGTTCTGCATTCGCTGCTTCATGCAGGTAGTCGATCTCCTCAAGACTAATTTGCGCAAACTCCTCTACCAGCGCGGGCATGTCCGCACGATCGGACACCAGGCGCACACGGCTGAGCCAGCCGCCCACTTTGCGCAGTGCCGCCAGGTCGACGTCGACAATCGCTTCGATGCCGGGGCGCTGCACCTTCAAGACCACGCTGTGGAGACCGGCGTCGGCGGCATTGGCGGGAAGGAGGTGCGCACGGTGCGCCTGCCCGAGGGATGCGGCGGCGATTGGCACCTCTTCGACTGAGGCGAAAACCTTGTCCAGCGGCGCGCCCAGCTCCGCCTCGGCAAGTGCTCGGATGGCGGGAAACGGGACGGGGGGCACCTCGTCCTGGAGTCCCTCGAGTTCCTTGGTGATCTCCGGCGGAAGCACGTCGAGTCTGGACGACAGGAACTGACCCACCTTGATCATCAGGCCGCCCAAATCCACGGCCAGCACACGGAAGCGCTGCGCGAAGCGCCGCATCCTCCTCGTCCGTGTGCGCTCGGCAATCTTGCCTAGCCCGACGCGGGGGAGGAACAGCTCACACCACCAGGTCACCGTAAGATGCCACGCGGCGAAGCGAAGGATGCGGCGGTATCGGGCGCGGGTGTTCCCGGCGCTGGCTACCGGATCTGCCCGGTCCCGACGGACCGACGTCACCCCGTCAGTCCTGGGCGAGGATCGAATACAGCCGGCGACGTGCCTCGTCAAGCACCGCCACGGCCTGTTGCACCTGCTCCGGCGAGCCGGTGCGACCCACCTGGGACGCGGCCTGCGCTAGCTCAAGGCCAGCCTTGGGCAGTGCCGCGAAGCCGGTGCCGGAAGCCTGGCCTCCTAACTCCCACGGCGCTGACGCATGCGCGCCCGCCATTTCCTCCCGGCCTGCTTCGGTGAGCGAGTAGATCTTGCGGCCATTGGACTCCTCGGCGCGGATCAAGCCCTCATCGGCCAGCAGTTGCAGCGTGGGGTAGACCGAGCCGGCGCTCGGCTTCCAGCTGCCGCTGCTGCGCTCCTCGATTTCACGGATGATCTGATAGCCGTGCATCGGCCGCTCCGCCAGCAGGGCCAGCACCGCCGACCTCACGTCGCCCCGCCCCGCGCGGGTGCCGGAGCGCTTCTCAAACCTTGAACGCAGCTCTTCAACGGCCTGCCACATGCTGTCGATGTTGGGACCGCCAAATCCGCCAGCCGGGTGTGCATTACGCATGTTGCTCTCCTTAATGAATCGCGAACGATACTCAACGATACATTCCGATATACGCTGAACGCTTGGTTGGTCCGCTATCGAGGGTCAGCCCCCGAGGCGCCGGCTAAATGACACAAGACGCGACTGCATCTCCCAGTACGGAGTGGCGGCCGGCGCCTGCTTGCCGTCCCGCAGGGCGCTGACGACGTTCACGGCCGCGTCAATTGCTGCGCGGTACGGCAGGGAACCGGAACTCACCCGCCGGACGCCCAAGTCACCCAGCTCCGTAATAGTAAGCGAGGGATGTGCCAGCACGTTGACCGGCAGTCCAATGCCGGCGGTAACGTGGCGGATGTCCTCCGGAACCACAAGTCCGGGGACAAAGATTCCGTCCGCCCCGGCGTCGGCGTAGGCAGAGGCGCGGAGCAGGACGGCATCCACAGTGGGCTGTTCGCCGAACCATATGTTGTCCACCCGTGCGTTGACGAATGTGGCCGGGCTGCGTCCCTTGACTGCGGCAACCTTGTCGGCAAAGGCTGCCGGATCGACCAGGTGCCCGGCCGTGCTGTCCTCCAGGTTGACCCCGGCCACACCATGGGAAGCCAGTCGGGCCACAAATTCAGCAACCTCGGCGGGATCATCGGAGTAGCCGTCTTCGATATCCGCCGTGACATGGACGGGCAGGCGGCACAGCTGTTCCACGAGTGTGGTGGTCACAGCCTTGCTGGATCGGCCTCCGTCCGGCAGGCCGGCACTTGCCGCAATGCCAAAGCTCGTGGTGCCAACGGCCGGGAACCCCGCTGCCGCGAACGCCAAGGCGGATCCGACGTCCCACGCGTTGGGCAGCAGCAGCGGCGCCGCAGTGTGATGGAGTTCCCGAAAAGTGGCCATTTCATTCCCATCCCCTGCTGCCGAATAGGTGAATCCCCATTCAGTCTACAAACGCGACCGGGCGCCGCAAGGGATCGACGTTACACGGAGGCCGGTAGCCGCTAAAGCGGCCAGTCGGCTCTTCCTCAAGTCCGCGAGAACCTCCGGCGGTAACATGGAAGAAGATACATGCGCCGGCTTGCCAAGTTCACCGAAAAGGACTGGAGACGTTGCCACTCGAAACACTGCCCGTTCTCGACTTCTCCCGATTGACCGCGGGTGCGGAGGAGGCGTCCCGGTTTCGGGACGAACTGCGCAACGCCATGCATGAGGTCGGTTTCCTGTACCTGGCCGGCCATGGCATTCCGCAAGAGCTCATGGATGCAATGCTGGATGTGTCCCGCCGCTTCTTCGAGTTGTCCGAAGAGCAGAAGCTCGCGATCGAGAATGTCCACAGCCCGCAGTTCCGTGGCTACACCCGTGTCGGCGGGGAACTCACGGACGGTGCAGTCGACTGGCGCGAGCAGATCGACATCGGCGTGGAGCGGAAAGCAGTGGAGCCGGGTCCGGGTGTCGCCGACTATTGGCGCCTCGAGGGGCCCAACCAGTGGCCGGATGCGCTGCCCGAAATGCGGGGGATTGCCGCCGAGTGGATGGAGCGGCTGAGCAGCATTTCATTGACTCTCCTGCGGGCCCTGGCGTTGTCCCTCGGGGCGCCCGAAGACACCTTTGATGAGGCCTTCGCTGCACGGGCCTTCCCCGTACTTAAGGTTGTGCGGTATCCGGGGTCATCCCACGAGGAACCGATGCAGGGGGTGGGCTCCCACCGCGACGGCGGTGTGCTGACGCTCCTCCTGGTGGAGCCCGGGAAGGGTGGCCTCCAAGTCGAATACGAGGGGACGTGGATTGACGCACCTCAGGTGCCTGGAACTTTTGTGGTCAATATCGGCGAGATGCTTGAGCTGGCCACGAACGGCTACCTGAAGGCGACCCTGCACCGCGTGGTCTCGCCGCCTCGCGGCACCGACAGGGTCTCCCTTCCGTTCTTCTACAATCCGGCCCTGGATGCCAGGATGCCGCAGCTCGCGGTGAGCCCTGAGTTCAGGAGCAAGGCGCGCGGCCTGTCGGTTGACCCTACGAACAGCCCGATTCTGGAAACCTACGGGGAGAATGCCCTTCGATACCGGCTTCGGGCCCATCCGAACGTCGTCGCGGAGCATCACGCGGACCTGATGACGGGCTGACGGCGTCCACGCTCGTCCGGAGGTGTCGCCTATTTCCTCCAGAGCTATGGTGAGGGTTTCTGCGGATGGGGTCAGGCGTCCGGTCCGGCGGCGCCTTCCAGGGACTAGGGGGCAAATACCGCCGCTACGACGTCGTCGCGGAGGTAATACTGGCGTTGTTCCAGCGGTACCAGGCTGCCGCGGACGACGTAATAGCCCCGACCTTCGCCGGGTCCGCCGGCGGCGCGGTCAATGGCATCAAGCATGTCCGGGTCCAGGAGTTGGTTCGGGCCGCGCTCCCGGAGCGCAGCCAGGACTTCGGGCCGAAGGGAGCTGAGGAGCCCTTGAATGTCTGTCATTGTCCGCATCCTTGCCGGCACCGCTGGAACACACATACTTCCCCCGCGGGCGAGCCCCGGGGTGCCTTGACCGGTTGCGTCCACCCCGATTGTAGGACCCTGTGAACGGCCCGAACAGACCTTGTTTTCAGGCCGCACAAGCGCTAACAGGGAATCGCGGCAGTGCTTTCCGGAACCCGTGGAGCCGCAAGTCATCCCGGGGGCTATGGGCTGTGATCGGACTGCTGACGTTCACGGCGGCAGCGATAGGTCTTGGCGGCCGGCGATCTACGACCGGGTTGTGAGCGAAGGCCTCATTCCCGGGGCTTACTCGCTCTATTCGATCTTCATCCTTGGTCTCTGGTTTGGCCTGCCCCTGCGCGTCAGGTCGCAGGGGCGGGTGCCGTGCTGTTGCGAACCACCAGGCGAGGGGTAAGCACTTCGGTGCGTTGCGGCAGGGAGGGGTCGGCGATGCGCTCGAGGAGCAGCCGGGCGGCGTGGATGCCGACGTCGCGGCTTACGGGGTCCACGCTGGTGAGGGACAGGTGCCGGATTCCGGCCAGATAGGTGTTGTCGTACCCGACAAGGGAAAGCTGCGCGGGAACTTTCATGCCGTGGTCGTCGGCAGCCGAGAGCGCCCCGACGGCGAGGACGTCGTTGCCGGCGAGGACTGCTGTGGGAAGCTGTCCGCTGAGGATGAGGTTGTTCATTGCCTCGAAGCCGGAACGTTCACTCAGGTCCGTTTGAACCATGCGGATGTGCTCTTGGAGACCATGGCGGGTCATCGTGACCTGATAAGACTTAGCCCGCAAGGCGGCTGAGCCGGTGGGCGCAGTGAGGTAGGCGATGTCCTTGTGGCCGAGGCTGATCAGGTGTTCGACGGCGATACGCGCCCCGGCGACGTCGTCGTTGGTGACGAGGTCCGCGGTGGGAAGCTCGAATGCGCGGGCCCCGACAACAACAGTCGGGGTATGCGCGGTGGCGCGCACCAGGTCGTCGTCGGTCTTCACGTCTCCGGCGATGATGAGCCCGTCCACTCGGAGTTCCATGAAGGCAGACACCGGGCTCTCCCCGGGCCGGGCGAGGTAGGTGGGGTCGCTGAGGACCATTCGCAGGTTTTGCTCACCCAGTACGCTCTGCAGCCCGTCGAGCAGTTCCACGAACCAGGGATTCGCCAGATCGTCCAGCAGCACCCCGACAATCCGGGTGCGCCCGCTGGCCAGCCAGCGGGCAGCATTGCTGGGGCGGTAGTCGAGTTCTGCGATGGCCTCGGCGACAGCCTGTCGCTTTTCTGCGCTGACTTTGGGGGAGTCCCGCAGCACCAGCGAGACCAGGGCGCGGGAGACGCCGGCCACCCGCGCGACGTCGTAGATCGTGGCGCGTTTGGGTACTTCCTGGTGCTTCACTTCACTCCCGGAGGATCGGCCGCTTTCCGAAGGCAAGCGTATCGCGGCCGGTGCGGCACCCTGCCGCCCCGGCCGCGATCGTCATGGTTGCCTGGCGGGGGAGATGCTAGCTGGCCGTGGCCTTCGCACCCGGCGCCGCCGTCGGGGGCGCGATGACGGGCAGGCTGCCGGTGCGGAAGTGCACCTCCAGTTCCTCCAGCGACTGGCCCATGGTCTCGGGCACGAACTTGGACACGAAGACCAGGGACATGACGTTTACCAGGACGAAGAGCGCGAACGTTCCCGTCGAGCCGAGTGCCACAACGAGGATCGGGAATAGGAAGGAGATGCCGGCATTGACAGTCCAGAGGGCAAAGACGGCGATGCCCATGGCGAACCCGCGGATGGCCATCGGGAAGATCTCCGAAAGGAGAAGCCAGACGCAGGTGCCGATGAAACACTGCACGAAAGCGACGAAAAGCATCATGGCGGCCAGGATGGTGTAACTGACCACATCCGACTGCGGCAGCATAAAGACGACGGCGAGGATCGCCTGGGAGGCGACGACGCCGGAGAATCCGATGACCAGCATGCGGCGTCGTCCGATGAACCCGAGCAGGTAAATGCCCAGGATGGTCATCAGAACCGATGTCACGCCCACCGCAACGGTGGCTATCAGAGATGCACTGACGCCGAGTCCGCTGCGTTCCAGGATCGTGGGAGCGTAGTAGTTCACCGTGTTGATGCCGGTTGCCTGCTGCACTACTGCCAGGCCGATGCCGATCCACAGGAGCTTGCGCATCCAGGGATTGTCCTTCAGGTCACGCCACGCGTGGGACCGCTCGTTCTTTGCCGTGTTGGCCGAATCGACGATTTCCTTGTATTCGAAATCCGCTTCTTCCGCGCTGCGGCTGAGGTCGAGGATGCGGCGGCTCTCTGCAAAGCGCTCCCGGATCGCAAACCAGCGGGGCGATTCCGGGAGAATGAGCATGCCGATGAGCAGGGCGATGGCCGGGATCGATGCCACGCCCAGCATGAGGCGCCAAACCTCGGGGTCGTGGATGAGAGCGTCGAGGAGGGCGTTGATGGCGAAGGCGAGCATCTGGCCGGTCACGATCATGAGTTCATTGATGGTGACCATGCGGCCGCGCAGGTGTGCCGGTGCCATTTCTGCAAGATAGAGCGGGCAGGTGACAGCCGCGGCGCCAACGCCGAGGCCCAGGATGACGCGGGACACCACCATGAAGCCGACCGTCGGGGCAATCGCACAGCCCAGGGCGCCCACCAGGAACAGCAGCGCGCAAACGAGGAGGGTGCCGCGGCGTCCAAGCGTGTCGGCCAGCCGGCCGCCGCTGAGCGCGCCGACCGCTGCCCCGGGGAACAGCAGGGCGCTGACCACGGTGGCTTCTTCGACGGGGCTCATGCTCAGGGAGTCCTGCATGTAAAGCAACGCACCGGAGATGACTCCGGTGTCGTAACCGAACAAAAGTCCACCGAGAGTGGAGATGACGGTAAGGCGGGCAAGATACCCGCGATGTTTGGAGCCAGGTTTGTTGAGCGGTGTGGTCGAGCGTGCTGCGTGCAACGACATTGTTGACTTCCTCGGATCGAGTGGCCCGAACAACTGGACCGTTGGTGGGGGTTCCGGCGAGTGCGCCAGATCACGTTCAACTAACGTTAGAGCGCTCTAACGCCGGAGTCAACAGTTTGTTCTGACATGCGATCAAAGTGGCGGGTCCGCCGATGATTCCCGCCGCAGTCACGTACGCCCGGTCCCTGGTCCTGGCCCCCTGTGTCCCCGCGTTGGGATACCGGACCGCTCCTGGTGGAGAATGCGTTCATGACCAATGACGATCTACGGCCTGTCTACTTTCTTTCGGACAGCACCGGCATCACGGCGGAAACGCTCGGCAACACCTTGTTGACGCAGTTCCCCGCAAACAACTTTGACCGGATCACGGTCCCCTTCATCACTACCGTCGAGCAGGCCAGGACCGTGGTCCGTACCATCGACGACCTGGCCGCCACCGGTCCGCGGCCGATCGTCTTTTCCACCGCCGTCAGTAGCGACATCCGCCGGGCACTGGCCAAGTGCCAGGGGATCGTTGTGGACCTTATCGGGACGCACGTCGGACAGCTGGAGGAGGCGCTCGGCTCACCGGCCAGCGGCGAACCTGGCAGGGCCCATGGCCTGGGCAATGCGGAGCGGTACCAGTCCCGGATGGCCGCCGTCGAGTACGCCATGGAACACGACGACGGCCAGAGCCTGCGTGCGCTCGAAAAGGCGCAGGTCATCCTGGTGGCACCGTCACGCTGCGGGAAGACGCCCACCACCATGTATCTGGCGCTGCAACATGGGATTTTCGCCGCCAATTTTCCGCTGGTGGACGAGGACTTTGAGCGGGAGGGGCTTCCCAAGCCCCTGAGGCCTTTCGTTGAGAAATGTTTCGGACTCTCCTCCAACCCCCTGCGCCTGAGCCAGATCCGTACCGAACGCCGCCGCGGCTCGCCGTACGCATCACTGCGGCAGTGCGGCTTCGAGCTGCGCAGCGCCGAGCAGCTGTACGTATCCCACCGGATTCCGTACCTGAATTCGGCCACGGTGTCAGTGGAGGAAATGGCTGCGACCATCCTGCAGCGGATGAATCTCAAGCACTAGGGAAAATTTTCACAAACTGAGTGTGGCGCACATCATGTGGAAACGGCGCCCGAGACCTGTCACTGTGGACAGGATTTGCGCCCACCAACCGGTCATCGCCGGGAGCGGGGCGGCACATCTGCATGCCATCCATCTGCAAAGGAGCAGCAACTATGACAACAGACATCCTGTGGTTCTCTGAACTCGGACTCAAGGACCTTGACCGGGTGGGCGGAAAGAACGCCTCCCTCGGTGAGATGGTGCAGAACCTTACCTCTGCCGGCGTCCAGGTCCCTGACGGCTTCGCCACCACGGCCGATGCCTACCGCACCTTCCTGTCTGACTCCGGCCTGGACCAGAAGATCGCCGACCGGCTGGTCGGCCTGGACACCGACGACGTGACGGCACTCGCCGCGGCGGGCCAGGAAATCCGGACCCTGATGCGTGAGACGCCTTTCCTTCCCGACTTCGAGAAGCAGATCAGGAGCTCCTACCAGCAGCTGGTGGACAAGCACGGCGGCTCGGACGACCTGTCCTGGGCTGTCCGTTCCAGCGCAACAGCGGAAGACCTGCCCGATGCCTCCTTCGCCGGACAGCAGGAAACCTTCCTGAACGTCCGCGGCATCGAGAACATCCTGCTCGCCATCAAGGACGTCTTCGCGTCCCTCTACAATGACCGCGCCATCGCGTACCGCGTGCACCACAAGTTCGAACACTCGGAGGTGGCGCTCTCCGCAGGGATCCAGCGGATGGTGCGTTCCGACGTCGGCGCTTCCGGTGTCATGTTCACCATGGACACCGAATCCGGGTTCCAGGACGCGGTGTTCGTCACGTCTTCCTACGGCCTCGGTGAGGCCGTCGTCCAGGGCGCGGTGAACCCGGACGAGTTCTACGTCTACAAGCCCGCCCTGCAGGCCGGCCGCCCGGCCATCCTCAAGCGCGGACTGGGCGAGAAGGCGCTTCAGATGACGTACACCAGCAACCACGAAGTCGGCCACACCATTGACTTCGTTCCGGTTGAGGCTTCGTTGCGGAACCGCTTCAGCCTCACGGACGACGACGTCGAGCAGCTCGCCCGCCACGCCGTCGCCATCGAGAACCACTACGGCCGCCCGATGGATATCGAATGGGGCAAGGACGGGATCGACGGCGGCCTGTACATCCTCCAGGCGCGCCCCGAGACCGTGCAGTCCCGCCGCGCCTCCGGCAGCCTAAGCCGTTTCCGCCTCAACGGGACCGGCCGGGTGCTGGTCGAGGGCCGCGCAATCGGCCAGCGCATCGGCGCGGGCAGCGTCCGGATCCTCACCGCGATCGACCAGATGGCCGCCTTCAAGACCGGCGACGTCCTCGTCGCCGACATGACCGACCCGGACTGGGAACCGATCATGAAGCGCGCCTCCGCTATCGTCACCAACCGCGGCGGACGCACCTGCCACGCGGCCATCATTGCCCGCGAATTGGGGATTCCCGCCGTCGTCGGCACCGGGAACGCCACGGATGTCCTGTCCGACGGCCTCGACGTGACGGTGTCCTGCGCCGACGGTGAGACCGGCGTCATCTACGAAGGACTCCTGGACTTCAGTGTCGAGGACACCGAAATCACCCAGCTGCCCGAGGCCCCGGTCAAGGTCATGATGAACGTCGGCACGCCCGAGCAGGCGTTCACCTTCGCGCAGCTGCCCAACCACGGCGTTGGCCTGGCCCGGCTGGAATTCATCATCAACCGCCAGATCGGCATCCACCCCAAGGCGCTCCTGAACATGGACGACCAGCCGGCGGACGTGGCCACGGTGATCCGGGAACGGATTGCCGCCTACGACAGCCCGCGTGGTTACTACATCAAGCGCCTTGCCGAAGGTGTCGCGACCATCGCGGCGGCCTTCGCGCCGGAGCCGGTCATTGTGCGCATGTCCGACTTCAAGTCCAACGAGTACGCCAACCTGATCGGCGGCCCGGCCTACGAGCCGCATGAAGAGAACCCGATGATTGGCTTCCGCGGTGCTTCACGCTACCTGGAGCCGTCCTTCCGGGACTGTTTCGACCTGGAGTGCGAGGCTCTGTCCTTTGTCCGCAATGAGATGGGGCTGACCAACGTCAAGCTGATGATCCCCTTCGTGCGGACCGTGGACGAGGCCAGCGGCGTCATCGACCTGCTTGCGGAGAACGGCCTGCGCCGCGGCGAGAACGGCCTCGAAGTGATCATGATGTGCGAGATTCCGTCCAACGCGCTGCTCGCCGACGACTTCCTGGACTACTTCGACGGATTCTCCATCGGGTCCAATGACATGACCCAGCTGGCCCTGGGCCTGGACAGGGATTCGGCGATTGTTTCGGGCGGCTTTGATGAACGCGACCCCGCCGTCAAGAAGCTCCTGCGTATGGCCATCAAGGCATGCAAGGCACGCGGCAAGTATGTAGGCATCTGTGGCCAGGGGCCCAGCGACCATGCGGACTTTGCCGAGTGGCTGGTCGGGGAAGGCATCGATTCCGTCTCGCTCAACCCGGACACTGTGGTGGACACCTGGCTCCGGCTCGCCGGCTCAGTTGGCCTCGCCGGGGCCGGCACGGCAGTCGGCGCCGAAATGAACTAAGCCGCCGCGCCGACCTCAGTGCCCGCCCGGGAAACCCGGGCGGGCACTGACGGACGCTTCCGCCGCAGTGGGGCCGGACTGCCTGGTGGCCAGCGTGGAGGAGGCCCTGTGGCCCTACTCCACGGGGGCGGCCAATCCCTAGCATTGCGTCATGGAACAGTTGCAGGAAGCCAACGCCGAAGAACCGGAATTGTCTGCCACCACAGTTTTCGCCAGTCTCGCGGAGTTGAGGGACGCCCCAGGCTATGGTCCCAAGGCAATAGCTGAAAGGCTCATGAATTCGCTGGGCC
Source organism: Arthrobacter sp. NPDC058288 (assembly GCF_042880995.1). Taxonomy (NCBI): domain Bacteria; kingdom Bacillati; phylum Actinomycetota; class Actinomycetes; order Micrococcales; family Micrococcaceae; genus Arthrobacter; species Arthrobacter sp. NPDC058288. The sequence continues at coordinate 1,705,724 of NZ_JBHVYH010000001.1, read as the reverse complement.
CTGATGCAGCGGCCCCTCTGCTGGGCGTGAGTGTCGGACTCCTGGATCGGTGGGCATCGGGCGAAGATGCGCCGGATGCCGAGGGCCGGCTTCAGCTTGCGGACCTGGACGCCCTCGTCGGGCATCTACATGGTGCTTTCACGCCAGCCCAGGCCATGATCTGGATGTGCAGCCCCAATGTGCAGCTGGGCTCCAGACCCATCGATGTGTACCGCACCCAGGGGTCGGCGCCGGTGATCGGCGCCATCAGGGCCCACGTGCGGGAACCTCATTAGCCGAACTCCAGGGCACAGGAAAGCGAGGTCGGCGTCCCCGACCGCGGGAGTCAACCCTCTTCCCTGCTTCACGATTCCGGAGGCTGCATCCCAGCCCCCGACTGCGTATCTGGTTCCACAGTTAGACGGCACCCAGAAGAAAGCACTTGCCATGTGCCGATTATTTGGGCTCCACGCCGGTTCTCTACCGGTCCGGGCGACGTTCTGGCTCCTGGACGCTCCGGACAGCCTCGCGGACCAGAGCCGGAGGGAGCCTGACGGAGCCGGCATAGGGACCTTCGACGCGGACGGGAAGGCTCGCATAGCCAAGCAGCCCCTTGCCGCCTGGCAGGACCACGCTTTCGCTCGTGAGGCACGGGACGTGAAGAGCACGACGTTCCTGGCCCACGTTCGGTACGCCAGTATCGGCGCCCATACTTTGGTCAACACTCACCCGTTCGAGCAGGACGGGCGGCTGTTTGCCCACAACGGTGCCTTCGGTGATCTCGAACGGCTCGACCACCATTTGGCCGATCTTGGCGTTGCGGTCCTCGTGCAGGGGCAGACCGACAGCGAACGCCTTTTCGCGCTTATCACCGCTGAGAGCCGCCTGACCGGCGGCGACGTCGGCGACGGTATTGTCAGGGCGATCGCATGGGTCGCCAAGGAGCTGCCCGTCTTCAGCCTGAACCTCATCATGACCACGGCTACGGACCTGTGGGCACTCAGATACCCGGCAGCCCACGAGTTATACATTCTGGAAAGGGATCCCGCCGTTGCCCCGGCTCCGGCCGCGCCCCTCGACGCCCGGAGCCACCGGATCCACTCCCGCAGCACGGAACTCGCCTACAATCCGCATGTCCTTTTCGGCACTGAACCAATGGACCATAACCCGGCCTGGCGACCCATGGCACCCGGTGAACTGGTGCACGTCGATCCGTTCTTGACGGTGACCGCCACTTTTCCCTTCCCGGACGCCCCTGCCCATCCGCTCGCTCTCGCCGATCTTGAACCGAACGAAGCCGCATCGCAGAAGCCTTGACCAGTTCTGCTGACCTGGCCCGGGTTCTGACCCCGACCCAAGCGTTACCCACGACACCAGACGGATGCGACCCTGGACCGTACTATCGAGCGTATGGGCGCACAACTGCCCGGGCTCGACGAGTACAAAGGGAAAGAGGAGCAACCATGAAACTCTTGACAGTAGCGTGGACGGCGGCCGCGACGGCAGCTACGGCAGCGGCCGGGGCGTTGGCGACGGATCCTGACAGCACCTGGTACCAGCGGCTGCGCAAGCCGGACTGGCAGCCGCCCGCACTGGCCTTTCCCGTCGTGTGGACTGCTCTTTACGCGGACCTTGCCGTGAGTTCCGCCGTCGCCCTGGACAGCAAGGAGGCGACCGATCCTGTCGGCGGACAGGACAGGCGGCAGGAGATCCGCGCCTTCCGGGGCGCCTTGGCCGCAAACCTTGTACTCAACGCAACGTGGAGCTGGCTTTTCTGGCGTGCCCGCCGGCCTTGGCTGGCAGCAGCAGAGGCCGCAGTGTTGGCTGCAAGCAGCGCTGACCTGGTGCGGCGTACGTACAACCTGAACCGCAGCGCCGGCGTGGCGCTGGCCCCCTATGCGCTGTGGTGCGGCTTCGCCACCGCTTTGTCCGCGGGAGTCGCGAGACTCAACCCCGGAATGGGCGGCCGGTAGTAGTTCAGGTGTCCGCTGCGTTTGCCGTGGAGGGTGTTATTCGGCCGCCGGACGCCGTCGTTGCTGTTTCGTCGCCGACCTCTGTTCCTTTGCGGCGAGGCGCCTGCGGTTCGATCCCCGGGTCGGTTTCGTTGGACGCCGGGGAGCGGATTCGGGAGCAAGCGCCTCTGCCACTAGGCCGGAGAGTTTAGCCAGGGCGATCTCGCGATTGCGCAGCTGTGACCGCTGCTCTGAAGCCGTCACGGTAATGACCCCGGCAATGAGGCGTCGGTGGAGACGCGTGAGCAGCATCAGCCGTTGGCCGTCCGAGAGTACCCGCGAATCTCTGATGTTCCAGGAAAGCTCGGCGCGGCTGTCCGAGGTGTTGACGTGCTGACCGCCCGGCCCCGACGAACGCGTGAAGCGCCACCGGAGTTCCGGAGCGGGAATAGTGAGCGCAGGCGACACCTCCAGATCCATGCAACCAGCGTTGCACACTATGAGCCGGCTTACTCCTGGCCGGCTGCGTTCAGATCTGGGCGGTAGGCGGTGAATCCCTCCCTGAGTTGGACGGAATCAGCGCTGACGCGCGCGATGTCTGCCCACATGACGAGGAACGAACCACGGTGCCTCCATCGCAGGATGCTTGCCAACGGCCAGGGCTGGGTGAGTCCGGTTCGTTCATATCCCAGGAATGATGCCGCGCTGTGCGGGCTGACTACGAGCCCCAGCAGGCGCACCTGAGCCATTAATTGCCCGGGACTGCCGTCGACGACGAACCTGGCATCCGCGACCCTGCCAAGGCGCGCTCCGCGGGCGTCGTGAACAGGCGATCCCAAAAGGTCACCGAGGATCATGGCGGCCTCCCGGGATGCGGGCGATGATTTTGCCGCGGATCCAGCGTTCCACCCAGCCGGCGTCAAGGGTCTCTCCCCGGACGCCGAGGGTAACAATGACCCCGACGTCTGCGACGTCTTTCCATTTGATCCGGATCAATCGCGACGATGGCGGCCTGCCTCCGAAGATGCGGGTCGCGAGGACCGGCCCGGTGAGCAGGGCAGTGAGGACAGGGGCCGGAGTTCCTTCCGCGATGGGACCGGTTGTGTCCAACCCGCTGATTTCGAGGTCGTCGACTGTCGTGACGGGCGTGCCGTCGCTGTCGAGCACCTGCCGGTCAAGTAAATGAAGCTGCGCGTCGAGGGTCCGTCCGGCCACTGGAGGGGCGGGTTGCAGCCGGCGGTTGAGCGTCATGATCCGGCTCCTGTGATAATCATGAGCGGTATCGCTGCCAGGGAGGCGGCCAGGATGATGACGAGATAGATCATGGCCAGGACATTGACGGGACGCCCGTTGACGTGTGCCCCCATGTACTGCGGATCGTTGGCTACGATCAGGATCGGCAGATAGGTAAGCGGCAGCGCAACGGCTGAGAACACCACCGAGTATTCGGTCACGAGCACCGGATCGACGCCCGTGGACAGAACGCCGACCCCGATCAGCAGGCAGATGATCATGGCCAGGTGAAAGCGGGCGGCCTGGACGGGCCGGCGAAACTTTCCCCACGACCAGCCGAAGAACTGGGCCAGTGTGTAGCCGCTTGACAGTGTGGTTTCCAGGGCAGCGCCGAAAGTTGCGGCAACGATACCGATCAGGGCAAAGGCAAGGGCGAGCTTTCCGCCGCCCTGAGCCACGGGCAGGACCACCTGCGAGAGTGAGGTCACGGCGATGCCGGCCGGCAGCAGGACGACGGCCGCGCACCCCGCTATTGCCAGGGAGAGCAGGCCCCCGAGCGGAAAGCCGACCAGCACGTTGATCCGTGACTGGATCAGGTCCTTGACGGACCAGCCTTCCTCGACCGCGCCGGACGAGAAGAAGAAAACCTCGTACGGAGTCATCGCTGCTCCGAACAGTGCGATGGCGTAGTACCAGTACGAGGATCCGGTCTCGGATGCGGGGACCGCCATGGACACAGCCTGCCCGGTCAGGGAGTTCCAGTCAGGTTTGAGGAGGAACAGCGCCACGGCGAAGACGATGAGGCAGAGGCCCAGTAAGCCGGTCACGTTCTCCATGATGGAGAATTTCACCCGCCAGATGACCAACCACACTGCGAAGACGGCGACCGGGATCCACAGCAAATAGTGGACACTGCTGGCCAGTTGCAGGGCCAGCGCGATTCCGCCGAGTTCGGCTGTCACAGTCATCAGGTTAATGAAGAACGAAGCGCCAAGGTTGGCCAGTCCTGCCCGCGGGCCAAGCCGCTCCCTGATCACTTCGAACGTAGCCCTGCCTGACGCCGCGGCCACGCGCCCGGACATGTTTGCGAACAGGCAGATGCCCAGGACCCCTGTAATCACCACCCACACCAGCGAAAGGCCGAAGCGCGAACCGACCACGGCGTTCGTGACCAGATCGCCGATGTCCACGAAGCCTCCGATCGCGGTGAGAACGCCGAGGGCGACTCCCAGCAGCCGTTTCATGGCCTGCCCGACCGGATCTTCAGTTCCGACAACGCGCCCGCGGCGGACTCCAATCGCCTGGCGGTTTCGGACAGTGAGGCGCGGCCGTCGCTGCTGGACAGGGCTTCGGCCGCTGCGAGCATTGCCGACGTGCAGTCATCCATGGCCGACAGGGCCGCACCACGAAGATCCCGGTCGGCCTGCACCGTGGGAGAGAGGTTCACGACCGTCGTGCGCGCCGTGCCGAGCTCCCTCAGCGCATCATCGAGGGCAGTGGCGGCTGCTGCGTCCGTTAACTGCCCGGACGCGTTCAAGGCGGAGGCGAGCCTGGCGGTTCCAATGGCTGTAAGGCTCTTATCGACTGCGTCTGACACAGATTGGGGGACGCCGCCGCTGGAACAAGCGCCCAGCAGGCAACAGAGGCAAAGGGCCAGCACCCACCGGAAGTGGTTGCCTCTGGGGCCCGTCCCGCCACCGACTTTCATTGATTCTTCCCGTCAGTTACAACTGGTACAGCACCGCAGCATGCACCGGGAAAGGCGTCAGGATCGCCTGCCCAATGTCCAGTTCAGGAAGCGGCCGGGTAACTCTCAAGAATGTAGTCCGCGGCTGCCGGGCCCGTGATGCGTCGGCGGCTTGTGCGCCAATCGATACCACAGCGCCTCATGGCGGCCCGAAAGATGATGTCCTGCACGGGGGTGATGCTGTGGAGCAGGCACCAGCTCGTGTACAGGCCGTAGAGGCAATCCGGTCCCAAGGGATGCTGCGTTTCATCCGGGACGGTGGCTTCAAGGAGGAATCGTTCAAAGTGTGACTTGGCCATGACGGTTCTTTCCAGGGGGTGCATCAATGTGCCACCGTGCTGCAACAGCGGCTCTCTTTGCGGCCGTGCACCCGGCGGCAAAGGTTCCGTCCCCAAACAGGCTGACTAGGGACTGATACGAATTTACGAAGTTCCGGCCCTACTGTCCAGAGCCGACTCCCAGCTGGCCGGTAGCGTTTTCAGTCCGTAGACGATTGTGCTGTCCATCCGTTCCAGGCGGGCTCCCGGGGCGAGTGCCAGTCCAGGCAGCCGGGACAGGATGGCTTCCAATGCAATCCTTGCTTCAAGCCTTGCAAGGGGCGCACCGAGGCAGAAGTGGACGCCATGGCCAAATGCCAAATGACGGATCTGGCCCCGGTCGACGTCGAACTCTGCAGGGTGCTGGAATTGCCGCTCGTCGCGGTTTGCGGAGCCGATCCACGCCACCACCGGTGCGCCGGCAGGCATCTGAACGCCGCCGAGGGTGGTGTCGGCGACCGTGACCCGGTACATGGACTGGACGGGGGACCGAAAGCGGAGGACTTCTTCGATGGCCTGGGGGAGCAGTGCTGGCTCCTTCACTAGCCGATCGATAGTTCCGGGCACTTCCGTGAAGCAAAGGACCGCGTTGCCGATGAGGTTGGTGGTTGTTTCGTTGCCGGCCACGAGTAGCAGGGCGCAGAAACCCAGCAGTTCGGCCACATTTAGTTTCTGCCCGTCAATTTCGGCTGCGAGAAGGTTACTGATCAAGTCATCGCCGGGACGGCTCCGTCGCTGGTCGATCAGGTCGAGGAAGTACCCGGTCATCTCCCGGTTGGTGGCCTGGTGGTCTTCTGTCTGCGCATTGGTCCGCGTTTGGCTGACGATGACGTCGGACCACTGCTTGAAGCGGTCCCGGTCATCTGCGGGGATCCCCATGAGTTCGGAGATCACGATCACCGGCAGCGGGTACGCCAGCTCTTCGATCAAATCGGCTGTACCGCGGGAAGCGAACCCGTCCAGAAGCTCGTCGGTCAGCTCCGAGATGCGGGGAGCAAGCGCGTCCACTGCTTTCGGAGTGAAGGCCTGGGTCACCAGGGAGCGTAATTGCCGGTGGCGCGGCGGGTCCGTGGTGATGAGGCTTGAGGCGAACAGCTGGCCGGTCTCGGAGGGGTCATCACCGCCCATTCGCGAAGAAAATGTAGCGTGCTCGGAGAGGACCCGCTGCACGTCGTCATACCGGAAGGCGTGCCAACTTCCCGATTTCTCGTCGTGGAAGACTGGTGCGGCTTCCCTCATTCGCTCGTAATGGGGGAAAGGATTCAGCGGGTGCTCATTGGCTGCGGCGAAATCCATGGCTGGCCTCTCTGCTCAGCCTGAGTTTAGCCGAACCGCGTTCCGGCGTCAGTAGGTAAGCGGCGGCTTGGCCTTCAAAAGGGAAGGCTTTCCGGAGCGGCGTACAGGCCCGTTTCGTTACCTTGTGCTTCGGGCCGTGAAGCCAGGTTGCTTTGCGCGTCGGCGCGTTTCACCACCGGTTGAAACGGATCCGGACCGGTGATTGGTTGGGACTAACGGCTTTGAAAGGGAAGAACATGACGGAACATTCTGATCTCACTCCGCAGCGCCTGCGGCACGTCCTGGGCCATTTTGCCTCCGGGCTGACGGTGATTACCGCCGCTACAGAGAGGGGACCGGCGGGATTCACCTGCCAGTCCTTCTCCTCCCTCTCCCTGGACCCGGCGCTGGTTACCTTCAGCCCCGCCCGCAGCTCCAGCACGTGGCCGCTGCTGCGGCACGCCGGGCGCTTCACGGTGAACATCCTGCCTGCCGAACACCATCATCTCGCCGTCCAGTTTGCCCGTTCCGGGACCGACAAGTTCGCTGGCGTGGAGTTTTCCGCCTCGCCGCTGGGAAACCCGGTGCTGGATCAGGCCCTTGCGTGGGTGGACTGCGAACTGCATCAGGAATACGACGGCGGCGACCACACCATTGTGCTCGGGGCGGTGCGCGCACTCGGTGCGCGCGACGGCGGAGAGCCGCTGCTCTTCTTCAAGGGCGGCTACTTCGAAGGAGTGCAGTCACGCGCCGGATTGCTGGAAAGCGTCGCATGATTCAGGTCAGGTCCGGCTGCCACAGGCTGCGGCGGCGCCCCGCCCGCCAGGCAGCCGGGGGCGCGCAGGAGGTACCCGACTTTTCGATGCCGCCCATGCCGACCTTCAGGCGCTAGCCGGGCCGGGTGTTCTTCTGCCACCGGGCCCAGTCGGCGGGTTCGAGGGTCGGCCTGCCAAGGAAGTATCCCTGGCCGGCCGTCATGCCGAGTGAAGTGACGGCATCCAGCTCCGCAGCGGTTTCGATTCCCTCCGCCACGAGGAGAGCGGCTGTCTCGGCTGCAAACCCGACCATTGCCGCCCCCAACGCGCGGTGGCTTGGGTCCGAATCGATGTCCCTGATGATGGCGCGGTCAAGTTTGATGAGGTCCGGCTTGAGTTGGACGATGTGCTGCATGGAGGCAAATCCCGCCCCGGCATCATCGATGGCCACCCGCACCCCTGAACTCCGCAGTGGCGCAAGCACGCCTAGCAGTTGCCCGTAGTCGTCCACTTTCTGGCGTTCTGTCACTTCGAGAACCAGACGCGACGGGTGGATTTCGCCCTGCGAGATCGCTTCGAGGACCCGAGGGTCCAGGCACACGCCCGGAGAGAGGTTGATGGCCAGGTAAATATCCCGCGGAAGCCTCGCCCCGGTGCGGAGCGCTGTGCGCAAGGCCAGGAGTTCCAGGTCCGCCTCCATGCCGACGGAGGCAGCCTGCATGAACCAGGCCTCAGTGGTGGTGCCATCGGAGAAGGGAAACCGACTTAAAGCTTCGGCGCCGACGACGTTTCCGCTCCTGAGGCATTGGATCGGCTGGAAGGCAGTAACGATGCCGTGGCCGGACACCAGGGCTGTGACGCGCTCCCGGATCTGTTCCGCGGTATGGTCCGAGGAGGAAGGGTTGTCAATGGCCCGGGCGGTGCCCTCGAAACCTGTCCCCGTTCCGTCTGCTCCGTAGACCGTTTGGCCGGCAACTTCCATCAGCACCCGGCTGCCGTCCCGGTGCCGGCAGACAAGGACGAGGCCGGTGAAGGTGGACTCGTCCTCGACGACCGGTTGGGATTTGAGGGCAGCTGCAAGGTCTGCGGGATCCAGGACCAGACCGATGGGACTGCCTACCAGCTCCGATGGACTGTATCCGGTCAGCTGCTCGCACATCGGACTGGAAAACGTGATGGTTCCGGTAGCGTCGACTGCCCAAAGCCATTCGCGGCTCGTTCGCATCACTTTGTCGATGTACCCGGACGATTCCGACGCCTGGGCGCGTTCCCGTTTCCGCTGCCGGTTCAGCTGGAGGGCCGCGAAAACGACAATGGGCACCAACGAGAGCGCCGCAATATCCAGGGCCCAGAGCCGGCCGGCGGTCCCGCCGCGGCCGTCAGGCGCGAACAGCGAGGGAATTCGCACCACGAAAGCAAGCACCACCTCTGCCAGGACCACCAGGGCGAGCCAGCACCCGGCGGGGATCCGGCACAGGCCGGCCGGAAGAATTTCGCGGATGCGCCGCAGCTGCCCCGTTCCCGGCGTGACCGCCGCCCGGTTCCTGGCCTTCCCCGTTACCGGGTCCGGCATTTGCATGCAATAAGCACCGGCGTACGACTGATCACGAGACCCCCCTCTGCTGGACAGTTGCCGTCATCATGCCACAAGTGCCACATCTTCGTGATGAAGACAGTCCGCACCCGCCGGTCTTTCCGTCGAGCGATGTCCTCGAGAAGAGTCTTCGGGATGCGTCCGAGCAGTTCGATGCCGCCCTCGGTGAGGAGCGTCAACTCCCGGCCGGACACGGACTGCCCCCTGTCACGACGCCCTCAGCCCGCTCAACGGTTCCAACGTCGAATTAACGGTCAGCACGGCGGGACCCCCGCCCTCCGCGTACGAGATGGCCGAAACCGAGCCCGGGCTGACGACGATCCGCTGGAACTGGTCAAGCTGCGTGCCCAGGGCGTGGGCAACGGCGGCTTTGATCGGGTCCGCGTGGGAGAAGCAGACGACGACGCCCCCGGCGTGCGCGGTGCGCAGCGCCTCCAGCGCTCCGACAATCCTGGCCTGCATCTCCGCGAAGCTCTCGCCGTCCGGAAATCGGAAGGCCGACGGGCTGTGCTGTACGGTCTGCCATTGCGGCAACCCCGCCAGATCGGCGAGCGCGGACCCGGTCCACTCGCCGAAGTCGCATTCGATCAGGCCGGCGTCCTCGTTGACAGGGAGCCCGGTGCGGGCCGAGGTAGGTTCCGCCGTCTCGCGGGTGCGTTCCAGGGGCGAGGAGTAGATGGCGTCGACAGCCAGGCCTGCAAGCCGTTCCGCGACCCGTTCTGCCTGGACCCGGCCTCGATCGGACAGGTGCAGTCCCGGGGCGCGGCCGGGCAACACCGTCCCTGTCGTGGGTGTCTCCCCGTGGCGCACGAGAAACAGGAGGGTGCTTCGCGGTGTCGCTTTCATCGACGGCGCTGCTGCAGTCATCACCCTCCAGCGTAGGCCGTGCCAGGGGCACGTGCGCAGGAATCTTTGCGCATTTCCCTCGATTCGCCGCGCATCCGGGGACTACGGTAGAGAGGTGAGTGATCGTCCCGAGATTTTCACCGTTGGTGAATTGCGTGCAGCCGGCCATGTCCTCAAGGATCTGCGCCACGAGATCCGCGGCAACCTGCTCGCCGCGCTCGCTGCCGGGCGTAATCCGTGGCCGGGGATGTACGGTTTCAGCCGGACCGTCCTTCCGCAGCTCGAGCGGGCCTTGATTGCCGGGCACGACGTCGTCCTGCTTGGCGAGCGGGGGCAAGGCAAAACACGCCTCCTGCGCACCCTTGCGGGGCTGCTCGACGAGTGGTCCCCGGTGATCGAGGGTTCGGAACTGAACGAACACCCTTTCGAACCGATCACGGAACACTCCCGTGCCCGTGTTCTCACCGAGGGTGACCGGCTGCGGGTCTCGTGGCGCCACCGCTCGGAACGATACGTCGAGAAGCTCGCTACGCCGGACACCTCCGTAGCCGACCTCATCGGCGACGTCGACCCGATGCGGGTTGCCGAGGGCCGCCGGCTCGGGGACCCGGAAACCATCCATTACGGACTCGTCCCGCGCTCCAACCGCGGCATCATAGCCATCAACGAACTGCCGGACCTTGCCGAGCGGATCCAGGTCGCTATGCTCAACGTGATGGAGGAGCGCGATATCCAGATCCGGGGTTACGTGCTGCGGCTGCCGCTGGATGTGCTCGTTGTCGCCTCCGCAAACCCCGAGGACTACACCAACCGCGGCCGGATCATCACGCCGCTGAAGGACCGCTTCGGCGCCGAGATCCGGACCCACTACCCGATAGAGCTGGAGGACGAGGTGTCCGTCATCCGGCAGGAGGGGCGGCTGGTGGCCGACGTCCCGCCCGTCATTCTTGAGATCCTGGCGCGCTACACCCGTGCACTGCGGCAATCCCCGGCCATCAACCAGACCTCCGGAGTCTCGGCGCGGTTCGCCATCGCAGGCGCCGAAACAGTCGCCGCCGCGGCGCTGCGGCGTGCCAGCGTCCGCGGCGAGGACCAGGCCGTCGCGCGGATCATCGACCTGGAGACCGCAGTCGAGGTCCTGACGGGCAAGATTGAGTTTGAATCCGGTGAGGAAGGGCGCGAACAGGCGGTCCTCGACCATCTTCTTCGCACGGCCACTGCCGAAGCCGTTCGGGCCCACTTTCACGGACTGGACCTCGGTCCGCTTGTAGCGGCGCTCGACGGCCACCGGACAGTGACCACCGGCGAACACGTCACCGCACGGGAGTTCCTCGAAAACCTTCCGTCCCTTGACTCATCCGGCCTCTATGACGAGATCAGCGGGCGCCTGGGCGCCAGGAACGACGGACAGCGCGCCGCGGCAATCGAACTTGCATTGGAAGGTCTTTATCTCGCCCGGCGGATCTCCAAGGAGTCCGACGACGAGGAAACGGTCTACGGCTAGGAACCAGGTCCGGGGATAGGCGGCATCATGGGTGTGCACAACTCCAAGTACGGCCGGTACAGGGGAGGGCCTGATCCGCTCGCCCCGCCGGTCGACCTTGCGGAGGCGCTCGACGCGATTGCCGAGGACGTCATGGCGGGCTACTCACCCCGGCGCGCCCTTCAGGAGTACCTGCGGCACGGCGGCCGCAACCGTGAAGGTCTCGACGATCTCGCCGGCCGCGTGGAACAGCGCCGCAGTGAACTTCTGGGCCGCCACCGCCTGGACGGCACCCTCAGCGAAGTACAGAAGCTGCTCGATACCGCAGTGCTTGAGGAACGCAAGCAGCTCGCCCGCGACGCCATGATGGACAACACGGACCGCGCTCTCAGGGAGATGCAGCTGCAGAACCTGCCGAAGTCCACCGCGGCAGCGGTCAACGAGCTCGCCTCGTATGACTGGCAGTCAAGCACAGCCCGGGAAGCCTACGAGCGGATCAAGGATCTGTTGGGCCGTGAGGTCCTCGACCAGCGGTTCGCCGGCATGAAGCAGGCCCTCGAAGGCGCCACGGATGAGGACCGCGCGGCGGTTAGCGGGATGCTGCAGGACCTCAACGAACTTCTCGACAAACACCGGCGCGGCGAGGATACGGTGGCGGACTTCCACGAGTTCATGGCCAGCCACGGCCACTTCTTTCCGGAGAACCCGCAATCAGTCGAGGAGCTGATCGATGCACTCGCCCGGCGCGCGGCCGCAGCGCAACGGCTCCTGCAGTCCATGTCCGCCGAGCAGCGCGACGAGCTGATGCGGCTGTCCGCGCAGGCATTCGGCTCGCCCGAACTCATGGACCAGCTCAGTCAACTCGACGACACCCTGCGCGCTCTGCGCCCGGGGGAGGACTGGACCGGCTCCGAACGTTTTGAAGGGCAGGAGGGACTTGGGCTGGGCGACGGCACCGGCGTGCTCCAGGACATCGCCGAACTCGACGATCTGGCCGAGCAGCTCTCGCAGTCCTATAACGGCTCACGCCTTGACGACCTGGACCTTGACGCGCTGGCCCGCCAGCTCGGGCGGAGCGCCGCCGTGACGGCCCGTACCCTCGCCGAGATCGAGAGGGCCATGCAGGACGGCGGCTACCTTCGGCGCGGCGCCGACGGCGACCTTCGCTTGTCCCCGCAGGCCATGAGGCGGCTCGGCAAGTCACTGTTGCGGGACACTGCCAAGCAGCTGTCCGGCCGGCAGGGCCGCCGGGATACGCGCGTGGCCGGGGCGGCCGGCGAGCAGATCGGCTCCAGTCGTCAATGGGAGTTCGGGGACGCCGGGCCGTGGGACGTTACCCGCACCATGACAAACGCCATCCGCCGGACCGTGGCCGGCGGCGGTGACCCGGGCCGCGGGGTCCGCCTCGAGGTGGACGATATCGAAGTGACGGAGACTGAGGCACGCACCCAGGCCGCCGTCGTCCTGCTCGTCGATGTGTCGTTCTCAATGGCCGCAGAGGGGCGATGGGTGCCGATGAAGCGCACCGCCCTTGCCCTGCACCATCTCGTCTCCACCCGGTTCCGCGGGGACCGGCTGCAGCTGATCACCTTCGGCCGCTACGCGCAGACCATGGACATCGGTGAGCTCACGGCCCTGGCATCGCGGCGGGAGCAGGGAACCAATCTTCATCACGGGTTGTTGCTGGCCAACCGCTTCTTCCGCCAGCACCCGTCAATGCAGCACGTGCTCCTCGTGGTGACCGATGGCGAGCCTACCGCGCACCTGTTGCCGGAAGGGGACTCGTGGTTCGACTATCCGCCTGACCCGGAGACCATCCGCGTGACGATCGCCGAGCTCGACCGTCTCGGCCGCGCAGGAACGCAGGCCACGTTTTTCCGGCTGGGCGATGACCCGGGGCTCGAGCGGTTCGTCCAGCGTATGGTCCGCCGCATCGACGGCCGGGTTGTTGCGCCCGAGTCCGGAGAGTTGGGGGCCGCCGTCGTGGGAGAGTATCTCCGTGCCCACTTCCGCGGCCGCCCTTACGACGACGCCGACTGGGCTTCTTAGGGTCGGGAGCCGGGCTAGGCGTGGGGGTGAGCAACCCGGCCTTGTCTGGACCCTCAGAGGTGCAGTTCCATAAAAACGCTGTTCGGATCCAGGGCGTAGTCGGCAAAGGGCGGGCATTCGGTGAATCCGTTGCGGGCATATAGGCGCCGTGCGGGAGCGAAATACTCTTCGGTTCCCGTCTCAAGGTAAAGGCGCCCGCAGTCCCTGCTTCGGGCTTCGCCCACGATGTGCCTGAGCATCAGGGTGGCCACGCCGCGTCCCCGTGCGCCTGCCGTGGTGCGCATGGACTTGATTTCGCCGTGCTTCGCTGAACCGGGCGCGGCGTCGAGGAGTTTGAGCGCGCCACACCCGAGGAGCTCGCCTTCGTCGCGGGCCGTCCAGAAGGTGATCGAGGGTCCGGAGAGCGCTGAGTGGTCCAGCGCGTGCACACTTTCGGCCGGCGAGGTGGCGTACATGTCGGCCAGGTGTTCGCTCAGGAGTTGGTGGACATCCGCGCGCGCCGGGTCGTCCCGGTCAATGTGAATCATCGCCCCAAATTTACCGGTCCCCCCTCGTAATATGCCAAGCCGGCCCCGCCGTTCACTGCACCAGCAGTACCGGTAGCAGCACAAAAGGCCAGGGGACGACGGCGGGGTTCCTCCGCCGTCGTACTCTGCTGTCAGGCACCGATGCAGCCCGGCCGCAGCCCCCGGATCAGTAGCATCGGGCCAGGACGAAGACGTCCATATAACCAGCAAAGGAATAGCGAATGACGAGAATGCTGATTATTGGTCCGCCCGGTTCCGGCAAGGGAACCCAGGCGGAACGGATTTCGGAACGCCTCGGCGTAGTGGCGATCTCAACCGGCGATATCTTCCGGGCCAACGTCAAAGGCGGGACCCCGCTCGGCGTCGAGGCCCGGAAGTACATGGATAACGGAGACTTCGTGCCGGACAGCGTCACGAATGAAATGGTGCGGAGCCGCCTCAGCCAGGACGACGCCAAAGAGGGCTTCCTGCTGGACGGCTACCCGCGCACCGTGGCGCAGGTGGAATACCTCGACGGAATCCTCGCGTCGTGCGACCAGAAGCTTGGCGTAGTCCTCCAGCTGACTGCGGACGACGAGGAACTGGTCTCCCGCCTGATGGGCCGGGCCAGGGAAACCGGCCGGAGCGACGACAACGAAAGCGTCATCCGCCACCGGCTGGACCTGTACCACCAGCAGACGGAGGCCGTGGTGGCCAAGTATGCCGGCCGCGGGATCCTCGCGCAGGTGGACGGGATCGGCGGAATCGAGGAGGTCACGGAGCGGGTTCTGGGCAGCATCGATGACGTGCTCAGGGTGCCGGTCCGAGGACAATAGAAAAATAAAGGGGGAGGACGACGGCGGTTCGCACCCCCGTCGTCCTCCCGCCTTTTGCGGCGGGTACTTCGTGGAACCCACCGTGTTCGCCTCCAACCACGCCGCACCCTTCGGCGGGGGTCAGCTTTCACTCAGCCGGGCCGGGGATAATTAGACGAGGCGCGGCGCCCGGGATCACCGCTGGCGCGCGGCATCGAAATCATCCAGACGGAACTGCGGAGGTCATTTGGCGTTGCTAGTTGATGGAACAGTACGGACGGCTGCCGGGCAGACCGCCGGGCAAACTGCCGGGCAAACCGCCCGGCACAGTGCAGTGGGGCAAAGGCTGGGCGGTTTGGACGTCCTGCGGGGTGCCGCCGTCGGTGCCGTTCTGCTGGGACATTCGTGGCCAGGGGTATTTCAAGGTGCCGGCATCGTCGGAGTGATTGTCTTCTTCGTGCTGAGCGGCTACCTGATCACAGGGGTGCTGCTGAGGGACATCGAACAGCATCGCGAAGTCCGTTACGGCCGCTTCTATGCGCACCGGGCCTTCCGGCTGTTGCCGGCGCTCATCGCCTTCCTTAGCGTCTACGCCGTCGTTGAACTGACGGCGGACGTGCTGGGGGACCGATCCAAGGGGATCATCGGTTACACCCTCCTGGCCGGTTTCGGCTACCTGAAAGACCTGCCGCTGCCTTTTGACGTCAGCATGGCGATCGGGCCGCTCTGGACGCTGGCGGTGGAGGAACAGTTCTACCTGATCTGGCCGGCACTGCTGGTGGTCGCGCTGGGGAGGAACCGCCAGGGACTGCTGATCGGCTGGTCTGCGGCCGTCGTCTTTTCCCTGATGACGGCGAGCGTCCTGGCCATGCTGATCCTGGCTCCGCACCTGCACTCCCTGGTCTATGCGCTTCCTACGACGTGGGGCCTCGGGCTGATCATCGGTTCGGGGCTGCGCCTCTACCGGGTCAAGATGTTCAGCTGGTTCGCGGGCCGCCGGCCCCGGCGGCTGGCCCTGCTTGGCGCTGTTCTTGTCCTCGCCGCGCTGGTGTTCTTTCCCAAGGCCAACGAGTCGCCGGCCTTCTTCTTTGTCGGAGGTCCGCTGGCGATGGCTGCCGCGGCGGTCCTGGTGGTGCTGGCCGCCTCCCGTTCGCAGGTGCTGCCCCGGTGGACGCGGCCGCTGCAGATGCTGGGCACTGTTTCCTATGCGGCATACCTCTGGAACTACGTGGTCATCCTCTGGCTCAACGGCGGTTCCACTGCCGACTTGCCGCCGCTCGTGGCAGTGTCGGCCATCGTGCTGACGCTGCTTGTGGCGGTGGTCAGCTGGCATACGGTCGAAAAGCTGGGTCGCACGGGGCGCGACCGCTTCGACAGGTATTGCCAGGCCAGGGCCGATGCCCGGACGTGACGAGGGTCATGCTTTTGGGATGCGGATTGCTGATCGTCTAAGGTTGATGCCCGATGGCAGCTTTTGATGAAACGTCCGATCAGTCGAGGCCCGCGCAGCCGCGCGGGCCGGTCTTCGTAGATGCATCAGGACGGCGCCTGCGGCTCGTGAAGCTTCTTGGCCTCGGGTCGCTCGGGCTCGTGGCGGCATACGTGGTGCTCCTGGTGGTTGCATTCGTTGGCGGACCCAATGTCGCGGCTCCGTACCTGCCGCTGCCTGCCCGCCCGGCAGCTCCCGCGGCCCAGGACATTCCTCCTTCCCAGTCGGCGCCGACGTCCACCGCCGCGGCCCCGGCCCCCCAGGCCGTCCCGGCCGAACCTGCAGGGCAGGCCGCATTCCAGGCTCCGGTGATTGCGCCGCCGGCCGTTCCGGTGACGCCGCCGGCCGGTGCTACGGGCAGTGCTACTGAAGTGCAGAAGACTGCCCCCTCTGCGCCCGCTACAGTTCCTGCACCGGCCACGGAGCCGACGGCACCAGGCAAGAGCGGGACGGCCCCGGGCCAGGCTGCGCGTCCGTCTACCCCGCCGCAGCCGTGAGTCTGAGCCGCCCGGTCAAGTCCGCAGTCAAATCCGCAGTTCCCGCCAGCGTAAGGGCTCACTGGTTCGTCCTCATCGCCGTCATCTTTGCGCTGGGTGTTGCACTCACCGTCCAGGGATACATGCACCACCTCGCCGGAATCGGCGATGACTCCGTACCGTCGAGCACCTCTGCGGGAAACGTGCCCCAGGCAGTCTCCGGCGGCGGCCCGGTGGTCGATTCCCGTGGCGGGGCGGTCCGCACCGTGAGCCCTCCGGACCACACGCTCGCACTGACGTTCGACGACGGGCCGGACCCTGTCTGGACGCCTCAGATCCTCGACGTCCTGCGGAAGCATCACGTGCGTGCGACGTTCTTCGTTGTTGGCTCGGCGGCGATCGACAACCCGGACCTCGTGCGCCGGATCATTGCCGAAGGCCACGAGATCGGCGTTCACACACTCACGCACACAGACCTCGGCACTGCTCCGTCGTGGCGGCGTGAACTCGAAGTCCAAGGTGCCCAGGAAGCCATCGCCGGCATCACCGGACAGACGACGTCGCTGCTGCGTCCGCCGTACAGCTCGGGGAACGATGCGATCAACGACAGCACCTGGTCGGCAATGCGAACGTCCGCGGACGAGGGCTACATCACGGTGCTGAGCAGCGTCGACAGCGAGGACTGGCGGCGGCCGGGCGCAGCAGCCATCGAGCGGAATCTCGCCCCTTCCGGGCCGCAGGGGCAGGTGCTCCTCATGCATGACGGCGGTAGTGACAGGGCGCAGACAGTCGCGGCGCTCGATTCCGCCTTGTCGCGATTCGCCGGCCAAGGCTATCGCGTGACAAGCGTCGGTGACGCACTCGGTATTGACAGCATGCGGGAGGCCGCCGCCGCGGAGAAGATGACCGGAACGGCGTTCGTGCGGGGCATCCAGCTGAGCGACTTCGTCGTCACCGCCATATCGTGGGGGCTGGTTGCGGCCGGCATCGTGACGCTGGTCCGCGCCGTCCTCGTCATCGGCTTCGCCGCCCGCCACAGCCGGGCTGCGCGGCGTCTTCGGACCGTGAGCAGGGGGCGGCGGCGGGTGGACGTGCCGGTCAGGCCAGAGATCACAGAGCCGGTCAGCGTGATAGTCCCCGCTTACAACGAGGCTGTCGGCATCGAAGCCGCAGTCCGGTCCATCGCCGCCTCGAACCACCCCGTTGAGACCATCGTGGTCGACGACGGCTCAACCGACGGGACCGCGGACATCGTGGAAGCCCTTGGCCTGCCTGGTGTCACCGTGATCCGGAAGGAGAACGGGGGCAAGCCCTCCGCCCTTAACGCCGGGCTCGCTGCCGCCAGCCACGAACTTGTGGTGATGGTCGACGGCGACACCGTCTTCGAACCGGACACGGTCCATGCCCTCATCCAGCCCTTCGCTGACCCGCGCGTGGGGGCAATTTCGGGCAACACCAAGGTGGCCAACCGCGGCGGCATCCTTGGTGCGTGGCAGCACATCGAGTACGTCGTCGGCTTCAATCTGGACCGCCGGCTGTTCGACGTCGCGGAGTGCATGCCAACGGTTCCCGGGGCTATTGGCGGCTTCCGCCGCGACGCCCTCCTGCGGGTCGGCGGAGTAAGCGACGACACGCTCGCCGAAGACACGGACCTCACCATGTCGCTGTGCCGCGACGGCTGGCGCGTCGTGTACCAGGACGATGCCCGTGCGTGGACCGAGGCCCCCGCTACCCTTGGCGCCCTGTGGAAACAGCGGTACCGCTGGTGCTACGGCACGTTGCAGGCAATGTGGAAGCACCGGGGTGCGGTGGTGCAGCGGGGAGCGGCCGGCAAGCTTGGCCGACGCGGGCTCGGCTACCTGCTCGTTCTCCAAGTGCTGCTTCCCCTGTTCGCCCCCGTAGTCGATGTGTTTGCTGTCTATGGACTGATCTTCCTCGATCCACTCCGGATCGCGGCACTCTGGCTCGTCTTCCTCGTCGTTCAGATGCTCATGGCCACCTATGCGTTCCGGCTCGACAAGGAACGGCTCGGGCCGCTATGGACGCTTCCGCTCCAGCAGTTCGTCTACCGGCAGCTGATGTATCTCGTCGTCATCCAGTCAGTGGTCACCGCCTTGGCGGGTGTCCATCTCGGCTGGCATCGGATGGAGAGGTACGGCAGCCTGCGTGTCCCGCCGGCCGCCGGGGGACAAACGTAGCCCGTCCCGTCCTTGGAAACAGGTGCAGGGAGTAGGGTTTGCCATAGTCGACGAAGGAGTCAACATGAGCTACAAATACCGAACCGTCCGGGTTCGCGGTACGGAAATGGTGGGAACAATTGCCCGGAAGCATGGCGGTGCGCCGGAAATTTACGAAACGTCCAGGGACGCAAGCACCTCGGTGGTTCCGGTGTTCTTCGAGGCGACGGGCGAGGTCCGCTTTTTCGACCGGTCAATGCTGGAGGACGTCGTGACGCCGGCCGGCTAGCTAGCTGCGAAAGCCGGGCGGATAGGCCGGTGTGGACGCCTGCCGGGGTGCCGTGCATGATGAAGCCGTGACTTCTGATGACTCAGCCAACCTCGAGGTGCCACGCCGGGCAACTCCGGCCGATGCTGCGGCTGTGGCCCACATGCTCCACGATTTCAACACCGAGTTCGGAACGCCCAGCCCGGGCATCGACGAGTTGGAATCGCGGCTCTCCCGCTTGTTGGGAGGGGAGGACGTGGTGGTGCTGCTTGTCGGCGAGCCGCCAAGCGGACTTGCGGTGGTGAGTTTCCGGCTGAATGTCTGGTACCCGGGGCCGGTCGCGATCCTGGACGAGCTCTACGTTCGTCCAGGCCGGCGGGGCCGGCGCCTGGGCAGCGCCCTGCTCGCCGCGTCATGCGAGCTGATACGGGGCCGGGGCGGCGGACTGCTCGAAATCAACGTCGACGGCGAGGATACAGACGCCCGCCGGTTCTATGAGGCCCGAGGGTTCACCAACACCGAACCGAACGGCACGGAGCCGATGCTGTATTACTACCGGGAGTTCTGAAGAGCAGCCTGGGCGCCAACCGGATTCTCAACGGCGCCTATCCGTGTCAGGATCAGGTATGCCCCACCGCCTGATGCTGCTCGACACCGCCTCGCTGTACTTCCGCGCCTTCTACGGGGTGCCCGACACGATCCGCCGCGCCGATGGCACACCGGTGAACGCCGTACGCGGCCTGCTCGACATCATCGCGCGGCTCACCACCGATTACGAAGCGACGCATCTCATAGCTTGTTGGGACGACGACTGGCGTCCGCAGTGGCGGGTGGACCTGATCCCGAGCTACAAGTCGCACCGGGTCGCGGAGGTGGTGGCCGGTGGCCCCGACGTGGAGGTGGTGCCTGACGCCCTGGATGCGCAGATCCCGATGATCCGCCGCGTGCTCGAGCTCGCCGGCATCGCCGTTGTGGGGGCTGCTGAGCATGAGGCCGACGACGTCGTCGGCACCTATGCCAGCCAGGCCGGCCTTCCGGTGGACGTGGTCACGGGAGACCGCGATCTCTTCCAAGTGGTCAGCGACGACCGTGACGTGCGGGTGATTTACACCGCGCGCGGCATGAGGAACCTCGAGGTCGTCACCGACGCCGTCATCGTCGGCAAGTACCGCGTGCTGCCCGAACAGTATGCGGACTATGCGATCCTCCGCGGTGATTCCTCCGACGGGCTGCCGGGTGTTGCCGGGATCGGCGAGAAGACCGCCGCGTCGCTTCTCGGGGAGTACGGCACGCTCGCGACGCTGCTTGAGGCGGCTGCGGATTCGCAGAGCGGGCTGTCCGCGCCAGTACGGGCCAAGCTCGAAGCGGCAACGGACTACCTCACAGTGGCACCCGAGGTCGTGAACGTCGTTCGCGACCTCGGGCTGCCGACCCTCGAGGAGGCGGGCGCGCAGCTGCACCCTATAATCGGCGATTCGCGCGCGGAACTGGAGCGTCTTGCCTCCGAATGGAACCTCGGAGGTTCGGTCAGGCGGCTCCTCGAAGCGCTCGACCGACGGGACTAAAGAACGCGGCGACCGGGGACAATTGAATCAAAGCCAACGAAACGAGAACACCATGACCACGCTCAAAGAACGCCTCCATGGCGACGTCGTAATCCACATGAAGGACCGGAACAAGGTGGCGCTCACCACGGTGCGCAACGTCCTCGGCGAGATCGAAACACGCGAGAAGTCGGGCAAGACCCCGATCGAACTGGACGACGCCCAGGTAACCGGGCTGCTCCAGAAGGAGGCGGCCAAACGCCGCGACACAGCGAAGATCTACACCGAAGCCGGCGAAGCCGACCGCGCCGCGGCGGAAATCGCCGAAGCCGAGGTCATTGAGGCCTACCTGCCCAAAGCCCTGACACGGGATGAGGTCGAGGCCATTGTCGACGAGGTGATCGCCGGCCTGAAGGCCGACGGCCAGGAGCCATCCATGCGCCAGATGGGCGCCGTGATGAAGCCGGTCACGGCCAAGGTCGCTGGGCGCTTTGACGGCAAGACCGTCAGCGAGATCGTCCGAACCCGCCTCGCTTAGCGCGGCCGGGGGAGCCTGCCCGGATCGCAGCGCCTTAGCTCTGGTGCACGAGGGCTAACGCGACGAGAATGGGCTCGTGCTCCTACCTCGCCCCGGCGGGGACGTCAACGCGATGAGCGCCGGCGCCCGAAGGATCCAGCGCATCTATCTCACGTTGACGCTGGGCAATACCGTTGCGGCATCCTTCATCTGGGGTATCAACACACTTTTCCTGCTGGACGCCGGGCTCAGCAACCTGGAGGCCTTCGCCGCCAACGCCTTCTTCACGGCAGGCATGGTGCTGTTCGAGGTGCCCACCGGAGTGGTTGCCGACGGCTGGGGGCGCCGCGTTTCGTTCCTGCTCGGCACGGTCACCCTGGCCGTATCCACCTACTTCTACTACCTGCTCTGGCAGCTCTCCGCCCCCTTCTGGTGGTGGGCACTGGTGTCGGTCCTGCTCGGTCTGGGCTTCACCTTTTTCTCGGGGGCAGTGGAAGCCTGGCTGGTGGACGCGTTGCGTTTCTCGGGCTACGAGGGCGGCCTGGAGGCGGTACTGGGACGCGGTGTGATGGTTTCGGGTGTTGCGATGCTTGTCGGTTCTGTGGCTGGCGGCGTCATTGCCCAGGCCACCAACCTCGGTGTGCCGTTCCTGATCCGGGCGGGGGTGCTCCTGGCCATGTTCGTGGTGGCCTTCAGGCTGATGCACGACGTCGGTTTCACGCCGGAGCGATCGGCCCACCCCGTGCGGGCGGTCCGTACCGTCCTTGCCGCCTCGATCGAGAACGGTTTGAAGAACCCGCCCGTGCGATACGTGATGCTGGCCGCACCGTTCAGCGCCGGAGTCGGGATCTACGTTTTCTATGCCTTGCAGCCCTACCTGCTGGAGCTCTTCGGCGACCCACGGGCCTACTCCGTGGCGGGGCTGGCGGCGGCAGTGGTGGCCGGGGCCGAGGTGCTCGGCGGCTGGCTGGCGCCCCGGATCCGGCGCCTGGTGCGAAAGCGCACCACCGTGTTGATCATCAGCGTCGGGCTTGCCGCAGTGATTTTGGTGGTGCTCGGGTTCACCCGGATGTTCTGGGCGGCGCTCGCCCTGCTGACACTCTGGGCGGTGGTGGACGCCGCGGGCGTCCCCGTACGGCAGGCCTACCTCAACGACATGATCGCCTCGAAACAGCGGGCAACCGTGCTGAGCTTCGACTCGCTCATCGGCTCAAGCGGTGGCGTGGTGGTGCAGCCTCTGCTCGGCCGGGCAGCCGATGCCTACGGCTACGCGGCCTCGCTGGCGATCGGCGGCGTGATCCAGCTGGTGTCGGTGCCCTTCCTGTTAGCGAGCCGCCGCCAGGGACCCCCGGCCGACCTTGCCAACGTCCCCGCCGGCACTCCGGAGTCCTCACCGTCGTAGCCGCGCGGACCCAAAACATTCAGTGTTGAGTGTCACTCCGGGCGGGGGTAACGTGACCTTCACCCAACTCGCACCACCATGACTCGGGAGTAACCATGCCTAAGGTGAGACGTCGAATTGCCGCCCTCACGGCGGCCCTGGCAATGAGCGTGACGAGCGGGGCGGTCACGAGCCCCGCTTTTGCCGATCCGCGGGAAACTGAAAAGAACGCGACCGCCACAGGCTATGGCGGCGCTGTCAGCACCGTTGACCCGGAGGCCTCCGCGGCGGCGATCGAGGTGCTGCGGAAGGGCGGCAACGCGGCGGACGCCGCTGTGGCCGCAGCCGCGACCCTGGGGGTGACCGAGCCGTACAGTGCCGGGATCGGCGGTGGCGGCTACTTTGTCTTCTACGACGCGAAGACTGGAAAGGTGGGTACCATCGACGGCCGCGAGACCGCCCCGGCAGCGATGCCCAAGGATGCTTTCATCGACCCGGCGACAGGCAAGCCCTACAACTTCACGCCCGAGCTCGTCACGAGTGGCGTCTCAGTCGGCGTCCCGGGCACGCCGGCCACCTGGGAGCGTGCGCTCGAGCGCTGGGGAACTCTGGACCTTGGTGACGCCCTGAAGCCCGCTATTAAGGTGGCAACCCGCGGATTTGTGGTGGACAAGACGTTCCGCCAGCAGACTCTCGACAACAAAGACCGCTTTGCAGCCTTCACATCCACCAGCAACTTGTTCCTCCCCGGCGGTGACGCACCCGCCGTCGGCAGCATTTTCCAGAACCATGACCTGGCCGCCACCTATCGCCTCCTCGCGAAAAAGGGAACCGACGCCTTCTACGGCGGCCCGCTCGCGGAGGAGATCGTCTCCGCGGTGAAGGCCCCGCCGAAGACGGCCACCACGGCGCTACCTGTTCCGGTCGGCTTCCTGGAGACCGAAGACCTGGCAGCCTACGAGGCGCTGGACCAGGATCCCACGCACGTGGAGTACCGGGGTCTGGACGTGTACGGCATGGCCCCGTCGAGCAGCGGCGGCACCACCGTGGGCGAAGCGCTGAATATCCTGGATCCGTCCAACCTTTCTGCGATGTCGAAGCCTTCTGCGCTGCATCACTACCTTGAGGCGAGCGCGCTGGCCTTTGCGGACCGCGGCAAGTACGTGGGCGACCCGGCGTTTGTGGACGTCCCCACCGGGGAACTGACCGATCCATTGTTTGGCAAGGAGCGTGCATGCCAGATCAATCCGGCGGAGGCGGCCACCAAGCCCGTCGCGCCGGGAGACATCGCGTCCTATGACGGCGTGTGCCCGGCCGCCGCTGCTGCGCCCGCCGACGAGAAGGACACTGAGAATATCTCCACCACGAACATGACGGTTGCGGACAAGTGGGGCAACGTGGTGGAGTACACGCTCACCATCGAGCAGACCGGCGGCTCCGGAATCGTGGTTCCAGGCCGCGGGTTCCTGCTCAACAACGAGCTGACCGACTTCTCCACCGTCTACAAGGAGGAGGACCCGAACCGGATCCAGCCGGGGAAGCGCCCGCGTTCCTCGATGTCGCCCACGATCATCCTGAAAGACGGGGATCCGTTCCTGGCCCTCGGTTCGCCCGGCGGATCGACCATCATCACCACTGTGCTCCAGACCATCCTCAACCGGGTGGACTTGGGCATGGACATCTCGGACGCGATCGCGGCGCCGCGGGCAGCGCAGCGCAACACGGCCAATGTCACGGCTGAGCCCGCATTTATCGACGCCTATGGTGCGGATCTGACCGCGCTCGGCCACAAGCTGGTACCCGCCGGGGACGCCTTTACCTCGGCGGCGGAAATCGGTGCGGCGACAGCCATTGAGTTCGGCCCCGACGGCCGCATGGTTGCTGCGGCCGAGCCCGTGCGGCGCGGCGGCGGCTCGGCGATGGTGGTTAAACCGTCGCCGTGATGCGTTCGCAAATGGAGGCCGACGGCGGCAGTGACTCCCGCCGTCGGCCTCTATTTTTTTGCTATTTCCGGGAAGGCGAACTGCGGCCATAATGGCGGTATGAACGCTGGGGAGACCCCCGGGGACGGCCATTAGCTACGACCGCGACGAAGGCCTCCCAGGCACCGTCCCGGCCCCTCAAAACAGCCGGGAGCCGGCGGGAGCCGGCATAGCCGCCCTCGCAGGCGCCGCCTTCGGGGCCGGCATCTCGATCGCTTCAAACCAGGAGAATTCGACATGCTCAAGGAACGTGAAATCGCAGCGGTCCTCCCTGCCAAGGACATCGCGAGGGCACGTGACTTCTATCGGGACGTTGTGGGGCTGGACGACCCGGAGGTCATGGATGACGAAAATGTGATGTACCGCTGCGGCAACGGAACAACATTCCTGCTCTACCAGACCGACAACGCGGGCACCGCAAAAAACACCCAGATGGGCTGGATGACGGACAACATCGAAGCCGAGGTCGAAGAACTGCGCGGCCGCGGCGCCACCTTCGAGGAGTACGACTTTCCCGGCCTGAAGACAGAGCACGGCATTGCCACCAATGCAGTCGGCAAAGCCGCGTGGTTCCTGGATACGGAGGGCAACATCCTCAACATCTTCCAGCGCGCATAACCGGACGGGTGGCCCCCGGCATCCTGAGGCGGGGGCCACCCGCATGTGCGCTCCTGGCGGCCCGATGGCGGTAGCCTGACAGCAGTGACCCGCACGCTGCCTACGCCGAAGGATTCCTCCATGCGCCTCGCCATTTTGGACGATTACCAGTCTGTCGCCAGGGATTACGCACCTTGGGAACGGCTTGCGGCCGACGGCGTCGAGGTCACTGTCTTCGCGGAGCCGTTTGGGGGCGACGCCAGCGCAGTGGCGGGCCTGCGTGGCTTCGACATCATCGTCGCGATGCGGGAACGGACCGCCTTCGGGCGCGAGCGCCTGGCGCAACTGCCTGACCTGAAACTGCTGGTGACCACCGGGATGGCAAACCAGTCGATTGATCTTCGGGCGGCGGAGGAGCGGGGCGTCGTGGTGTGCGGGACCGGCGGCTCCCCGACGGCGGCACCGGAACTGACGTGGGGACTGCTGCTGGCGCTTGCACGCAGCATTCCGTTCGAGGACCGGAGCCTGAGGGACGGCTGCTGGCAGTCCACCGTTGGCTTTGAGCTCGCCGGTAAGACCCTGGGAGTGCTGGGCCTGGGCAAAATCGGCCGTCGGGTCGCCGCGTACGGTCAGGCGTTCGGCATGGACGTCATCGCGTGGAGTCCCAACCTCACCGGCGAGGCCGCCGCGCAGGCCGGCGTCGGGAAGGTCAGCAAAGAGGCGCTCTTCCGCGATTCGGACGTTGTCTCGGTGCATGTGCGGCTCTCGGAACGCTCCCGGGGCGTTGTGGGCGAAGAGGAGCTCCGCCTCCTGGGGCCGCGTGGTGTGCTGGTCAATACCTCCCGCGGACCCCTGGTCGATGAAGAGTCCCTCATCCGGGGACTGCACGAAGGATGGATCGGCGGAGCCGCCCTGGATGTTTACGACGTGGAACCGCTGCCGGCGGGCCACCGTCTGCTGTCGGCGCCGCGGACAGTCCTGACACCGCACATGGGATATGTCACGGAGCAAAGCTACCGGGAGTTCTACGGTGGTGCTTTTGAGGACGTGCAGGCCTGGCTCCATGGAACTCCGATCCGGCTGCTGACGGCTGCTCGCGCTGACAACTGAGCCGCACCCGGCCGCTACAGGAGGGCCGCGCCGATGTCCTGGCCGATCCGGCGGAGCAACGCGGCCGAAAGCCCGGGGTCCTTCGAAGAGTCCTGGTCGGTGTAGTCGGCCAGCGTGTAGACCCGGGCCAGGGCCATTTCCGGCCACCGCTCCGGCGGGAGGAGCGAACGCCCGGCGACAGCGATGATCGGCCGGGGTCCGGAACGGCGGGCGACGGCGGCGGGCAGCTTCCCGGCCAGGGTCTGTTCGTCGATGCTTCCTTCGCCGGTGATGACAACGTCGCAGTGCTCCTTGCGGGAGTTGAAGTCCAGCAGATCCAGGAAGTAGTCCGCCCCGGACACCTGTTTGGCTCCCAGCAGCAGGCAGGCGTAGCCGATTCCTCCGGCACTTCCGGCCCCTTCATGCGTGGCCCGGGACGCGGCGTCCTCGAATCCGGCGTCGGCCATCGTGCGGACGAAGTGCGCCAGGCCCTTGTCGAGCAAAGCGACGTCGTCAGGTCCGGCACCCTTCTGGGGGCCAAAGACTGCCGGCGCACCCTGGGCGCCGAGCAACGGATTGTGGACATCGCTGGCGACGATGAGCTCGGTGTCCGCCAGTTCGGGGAGTGCGGTCCGGTGGACGGAATGGATGCGGTCCAGCGCCCGGCCGCTGCCGTAAAGCAGCCGGCCCTCCGCGTCACGGAAGCTGAATCCGAGGGCAGTGAGCATTCCCATGCCCCCGTCGGTGCTGGCGCTGCCGCCCAGGGCCAGCACGATTCGGGCCGGGTTCAGGCTGAGGGCAAACAGGATTGCTTCGCCGAAGCCCCTGCTGGAAGCATCCAGCGGCTCCAGCCTGCCGTCGGGCAGGAGCCCGAGGCCGCAGGTGTTGGCAACCTCGACGACGGCGGTGACGCCGTCGAACGCGATGCTTGCCGGAACGTGTTGGCCGGTGGGCCCGGCCACCGTGTACTGGTGCCGGGTGAAGCCGGAGGCGACGGCGGCGTCGACGCTGCCGTCACCTCCGTCAGCCAGCGGGAGCAGTTCGCAATGGACCGTCCCAACCCCCGCCCCGCCCGAGGCACGTAGCCCGGCCGCCAGGGCGTCGGCCACCTCGCCGGCAGTGAGGCTGCCTTTGAACTTGTCGGGAGCGATAAGCGTTCGCACGGTCTTCGGGGCGGTTGCGTTGGTCATGTCAGATGGATTCCGAGTAGGCGGGACGGCGGTCGGCAGCGTTCACGTCGCCAGTGTGCCTGGGCGCATGGTGGCCGTATTCGGTGAGGTCGTCGTCGAGGCCGGCGACGTCATCGGGGTGGATGGGGTGCTCGGCGGGCATGGGCTCGACGGTTTCGCCGGCGAAGACCCGGCGGGCGCGGTCCGCATCCAGGGTACGGTCCCACCAGGCGATGAAGAGGGTGGCGACGGCGTTGCCGGTGAAGTTCACCAGGGCCCGGCATTCGGACATGAACTTGTCGATGCCGAAGATGAGCATGATGCCGGCCGCCGGGATGGTGCCGATGGTGGTCAGGGTGGCGGTCAGGGCGATGAAGCCGCCGCCGGCCACGCCTGCTGCGCCCTTGGAGGTGAGCAGCATGACTGCAAGGAGCCCGAGCTGCTGGCCGATGGTCAGGTCGGTGTTGGTGGCCTGGGCGATGTAGAGGGCGGCGAGGGAGAGGTAGATCGCGGCGCCGTCGAGGTTGAAGCTGTAGCCGGTGGGGACAACCAGCCCGACCGTTTCCTTCTTGACGCCGGCGTGCTCGAGCTTGCGCATCAGTCCCGGGAGGGCCGGTTCGGCGGTGGAGGTGCCCAGGATGAGCATGTATTCCTCTTTGAGGTGGCGGATCATCGTGAAGATGTTCAGCTTCAGGAAGGCCATGACGGATCCCAGGATCACGACTACGAAGAGGATGGACGTGACATAGAAGAGGGCGATCAGGCCGCCCATGCTGGTCAGGGAGGAGACGCCGTACTTGCCCACGGCGTAGGCCATCGCACCGAAGGCTCCGATCGGGGCGGCTTTCATGATGAAGCCCAGGATCTTGAACATGACCCCGGTCAGGCGCTGCACGCCGTCCAGGACCGGGGCGCCGACCTTGCCCATGGCGTTCAGGGCGATGCCGAAGACGACGGCGATGAAGATGATCTGGAGGATGTCGCCTTCAACGAAGGGCCCGATGATGCTGTTGGGAATGATGTGGGTGAGGAACTGCCACCATTCCTGGTGTGCGCCGGCGTCGATGAGTTTGGCTGCGGAGTCCGAGGTCTTGATGCTGCTGGCGTCCGCGTTGACGCCGTCGCCGAGCCGGAAGATGTTGATGGCGACCAGGCCGAAGATCATCGCGAAGATGGTGCCGACCTGGAAGTACGTGAGGGCCTTCAGCCCTGTCATGCCGACTTTCTTGAGGTCCGCGACGCTGGCGATGCCGCCGACGATGGTCAGGAACACGATCGGGCCGATGAGCATCTTCATCGAGTTCACGAAGGTGGTGCCGATGGGTTCCATGGCGATGCCGACGGTCGGCGCGAGCCAGCCGACGAGAATGCCGATGAGGATGGCTGTCAGTACCCAGAAGTACAGCTGCTTGTACCACCGTGTCCTGGGTGCCGGTTTCTTAGCCGATTGCTTTGTGGCTGGAGCCGCAGCGCCGGCCTGGGTGATGTGTTCCATGATTCCTACCTCGTTGTGGAATGTGGCTGGAGGGTGCTTGATGGTTGGGGGCGTGCCGGAATGAACGGCGGCGGTATTGGCCGCCGTCCACTCCGGGGTGTGTCGGACTGCAGGGGCCGGCCCCGGCTGGTCCCGCTTCTGGCTAGACGGCGGCCAGCGTGCGGGTGAGGGCCTTGATGATTGCTTCGGTGACGTCGTCGGTGTTGGCGTCGCCGCCGACGTCGCGGGTCAGGTGGCCGGCGCCGGTGGCCTGCTCGATTGCTGCCTCGACGAGCCGGGCCTCTTCATGCAGGCCGAAGTGGTCCAGCATCAGGGCGGCGCTTGCAATTGCGCCGATGGGATTGCTGACGCCCTTGCCGGCGATGTCCGGGGCCGAGCCGTGGACCGGTTCGAACATGGACGGGAAGCGCCGCTCCGGGTTGAGGTTCGCGCTGGCCGCCAGCCCCAGGCTGCCCGCGAGCGCCGAGCCGAGGTCCGAGAGGATGTCTGCATTCAGGTTGGAGGCGACGACGACGGAGAGGTCCTCGGGGTGCAGGATGAACTTGGCGCTCATCGCATCGACGAGGACGCTTTCGGTGGCCACGTCCGGGTAGTCCAGGGCGACGCGCTGGAAGGTTTCGTCCCAGAGGACCATGCCGTACTGCTGGGCGTTGGACTTGGTGACGGAAGAGACCTTCTTCACCGTGCGGGTCCGGGCGAGGTCGAAAGCGAAGCGCATGATGCGCTCACAGCCTTTTTCGGTGAAGAGGGCGGTCTGCAGGGCCACCTCGTTGCCGGGACCCCGGCCGCTCAGGTTGCGTCCGCCGAGGCCGGCGTATTCGCCCTCGCTGTTCTCGCGGACAACGATCCAGTCCAGCTCGGTGGTGTCGGCCTTGCGGAGCGGGGACTGGATGCCCGGAAGGAACTTGACCGGGCGGATGTTGGCCCACTGGTCGAAGTTCTGCGTGATGTTCAGGCGCAGGCCCCAGAGGCTGATGTGGTCCGGAACGTTTTCCCAGCCGACGGCCCCGAAGTAGATGGCGTCGAAGTCCTTGAGGGCTTCCAGGCCCTTGGGGTCCATCATCTGGCCGGTCTTTTCGTAGTAGCCGCAGCCCCAGGGGAACTCGGTCCACTCGAAGGCGAATTTGCCGTTGGAGTTCTCTGCCAGAGCGTCCAGGACGCGGCGGCCGGCGGAGACTACTTCCTTGCCGACACCGTCTGCGGGGATCGAAGCGATGCTGAATTTCTGGGTGGCGCTCATGGGCCTACCTCCTCGTTGAGTCTGTTAGCAGCGTCACACTGCCTTCCTCTTCAAGTAGAAGGCCTGGGCACATGGGGCGTCCAAGACCAAGATTCGATACGGCAAATAGGCTCAGCCTATTGATCGGCGTGCAACTCCGCGACCTTCAGGAATGCCCTGGCGGCCGGTGTCAGGTCTTCCTTCCGGCTCAGGATTGCCACGTCGAGGTGGGACACGGGTTCGATGAGCAGGGTGCGCAGCCCGGCCTTGTGCGCGGTCGGCGCCCAGGAGGACGGCATCACCGCATGCCCCACCCCGGCGAGCACCAGCGGCAGGATTGAGGTCCGGTGGGCGACCTCGACGACGATCTCCGCATTCACGCCACGTGCCAGTGCGTCGTCCACCAGCCACCGCATCAATGACCCGCGCTGGCTCGCGATCAGGCGGTGCCCGCCGAGGTCCTCCCGCTGGATCGCCGTTCCCGGGCTGAAGGTGTCGGCCTGCGGGTTCACGATCAGGATCAGCGGCTGGCGCTCCAGCTCCAGGACCTGAACCCCCGGTACCCGGATGGGCGTCGAGGCACCGGCCAAGCCGATTTCCGTGCTGCCGCTGCGGACGGATTCGATGACTTCCTCGGGTGTGAACGCGGCACCGACGTTGAGCCGGACCGAGGGGTGCAGCCGGGTGAATCCGGCGATCATCGAAGTCAGCGGCTCGATCCCGGGCGAGGGCATGGTGATGATGTCCAGCCGCCCGCTGCGCAGACCCTGCAGTGACTGCACGGCGGACTGCGCGGCATCAAGGTCCCGCATCACCAGGCGCGCCGGTCCAACCAGTTCCCGGCCGGCCTCGCTGAGCACCGCCCTGCGTCCGATGCGGTGGAAGAGCGGCACGCCGAGGTCCTTCTCCAGGCCGGCAATGGTCTGGGAGAGGGACGGCTGGGCGATCAACAAGTGCTCTGCTGCGCGGTTGAAACCGCCATGGTCAACAACGGCCAGAAAATACTTCAGCTTTCGTGTGTCCACTCCGGCCCCTTCGCGAATTTGGTCCTGACAGCCTACGCCCGTGACAATCGACCATGCCGTATCCGCAGCTCCGGCTCAATGCCGATGCCCTCGAGAACAATATCCGCGTCATGGCGTCCTGGTGCCGGGAACGCCGGGTCGATCTTTCACCGCACGTCAAGACCACCATGTCCGCTCCGATCATCAGCCGCCAAGTGGCGGCCGGGGCAGTCGGCGTCACGGTTGCCACCGTGGACCAGGTGGCCGCCGCGCTGGGCTGGGGTCACCAGCACGTCCTCATCGCCAACGAAGTCGTCGACCGGCACGGCCTGGCACGCATCCGGACCTGGCTGGAGGAGGACGCCGGGCGGGAAATCCGCTGCTTCGTGGACTCTGAAGCGGGTATCAACGCCGCGGCGCAGGTGTTCATCCCCGAAGGGGGCGCCACCCTTGAGGTGATGCTCGACGTCGGAACCCCTGGCGGGCGCACCGGAGTCCGCGCGCTTCAGGAAGCTGTCCGCCTGGCCCGCCTGGTCCGCGACGCACCCGGCCTCAAGCTGGTTGGTGTCGCTGGCTACGAAGGTGTCGCGCCCAACACCAGGGCGGCCGACACGATCGCCGCCGTCGACCGGCACTGCCGGCTGGTGCGGGATGTCTACTTGGAAGTTGCACCGTTTTTTGAGACGGCCGCCCCCGTCTACTCCATGGGCGGATCGGCATTTCCGGACCGTGTGGTCGAGTTCCTGCCGGAACCCGGCCAGGTGCCCGGAACCCGGCGGGTCCTGCGGTCGGGTTGCTACGTCACCCACGATCACGGCACCTACGCCGATGTCAGCCTTGTGCCCGGCCTGACCCCGGCGCTGACCGTCCGCGCCGTCGTGCTCTCGATCCCCGAAGAAGGGCTCGCCGTCGTCGGCGCCGGCAAGCGGGACCTGCCTTACGACGCCGGGCTGCCGGTGGTCCTGGCTGCCCACACCGCTGACGGTGCCCCGAGGGACGGGGCAACCGCTGTGGTGCGCAACCTCTACGACCACCACGCAGTCCTCACCGGCGTGACCGGCCTGGACGTCACAGACCTGGTGGACTTCGGCATCTCCCACCCCTGCTCCGCGTTCGACCGCTGGCCCGAATACGTCGTCACCGACGGAAACGGACGGGACCTCGAGCTGTGGCACACGGATTTCCACCGGTCTTCGCTGGCGGCGCCAGCGTCGTGAAGCAAACCGCGGCACCGGAGTAATCCGCCGGGGATCACCCGGCGAAAAGGCCGCCCAGGTTCCGGTACTTTGCCAGTCGACGCGGGAGAAGCGCGTTGATCGCGACGGAGGACAACGTGGCGAGTTCGTATTCGATGGCCTGTCCCAGGCGCCGGCAGAACGCCCTTGCTTCAAGGGCTGCATCGCCGTGTCCTGAGTCCCCGCGTTCGTCCACGATGTGCTCCACCAGCCCGTTGGCGTGCAGGGCGCCAACGTTGACGCCCTGTGCTTCGGACATGGCCGGTGCGAAGTCGGTGCTGCGGTGGACGATGGCGCTGGCACCCTCGGGCGGAAGAGGCGACAGCCACGCATGCTGGGCGGCAATGATGCGGTCTGCAGGCAGAAGGGCCAGCGCCCCACCGCCCGCACCCTGGCCCAGCAGGACTGAGACGGTGGGAGAGTTCAGCCCGATCATGTCATGCAGGGACCGGGCAATCTCGCCGGCCAGGCCGCCTTCCTCGGCCTCCTTTGACAGCGCCGCGCCGCCGGTGTCGATGACCGTTAGCAGCGGCAAACCGAGCTCCTCGGCCAGCCGCATGCCGCGACGGGCCTCACGGAGCGACGCCGGTCCCATCGCGGTCTGCTGCGAGGGCCTGGGCCGGGTATGGCCGATGACCACGCAGGACTCCTGGCCGAAGCGGGCCAGGGCAAGTTGCAGTCCGGGGTCCTTTTCCCCCTGCCCGGTGCCGTTGAGCGGCAGCACATCGCGCGCGCCGTAGCCGAGCAGTTGGCGCAGGTCCGGCCGCCGCGGGTTCCGGGAGATTTCGATCGATTCCCAGGCGCCGGCTCCGGACGGTTTGACCGAAAGGGTCTTCGGCGGCTCAATCCGGCCGTGCGGGCCGGTGACCAAAATGCCGAGGGCACGGTCCACGACGTCGGACAGTTGCGAGGGCGGGACCACGGCGTCAATGAGGCCCTTGTCGAAAAGGTTTTCCGCCACCTGCACGTTCTCTGGAAACGGCGTGCCGTGGAGGGCCTCGTAGACCCGCGGCCCGAGGAAGCCGAGGAGGGCCCCGGGCTCGGCCACAGTGATGTGGCCCAGGGATCCCCAGGACGCCATAACGCCTCCGGTGGTCGGGTGCCGCAGGTACACGAGGTAGGGCAGGCCGGCCTGGCGGTGGGCGCGGACGGCGGCACTGATTTTGACCATGGACAGGAAAGCGATGGTTCCTTCCTGCATGCGGGTGCCGCCCGACGCGGGACCGGCCAGGAGCGGCAGGCCCTCACGCGTCGCCCGTTCGACGGCGGTGACGATGCGTTCCGCGGCTGCCTGGCCGATGGAACCGGCGAGGAAGCGGAATTCGCTGACGATGACGGCTACGCGCCGGCCGCGGATGAACCCTTCGCCGGTGAGGACGGATTCATCCACGCCGGTCTTTGCGCGGGCGTCTGCCAGTTCCTGGCGGTATTCCGGACCGGGATCGGGGTCAACCACCGGGGCGTCCCAGCTTCGGTAGGAGCCGGGATCCAGCACGGTGGTGATGAGTCCGGCGGCGTCCAGGTGCCTGGCTTTCTGTTCAGTCAGCATGTTCAGCGCCCTTTCTGCTCCGTGCCGGCGGCAGTGCTTTTTGTACCGGCAGGCTGCAGTCCAAGCCACTGCCGGATCTGCTCCCCGTCCTGGTCCAGCAGCGGGGGTGCGGTGTGCGTGGTGAGGGTCGTTTCTGCGGTGTCGGCGGGGCTGAAGAACCGCAGCGGCGGACCGGGCAGGCTGACGGTGCCCAGGATTTTGTGGTCGACGTCGATCACCAGGCCCTGCGAATGCACCTGCTCCCAGGCGTACACCTCGTCCAGGGTGCGGACCCTGCCGGCCGGGATTCCGGCGTCGTTGAGTTTTGCGAGGAGCTCCTCCGCCTCGTAATCGGAGAATGCCTGCTCCACCTCTTCGATGACTTTCTCGCGGTTGCGCACCCGGTCCGCGTTGCTGGCGAATTCGGGACGCGCTGCGTCGATTCCGAACGTGGCGGCGAACGTGTTCCACAGTTTTTCGCTGCCCACGCTGATCTGGACCCGTCCCTGCCGGCAGTGGAACAGTCCGTACGGGGCGATGGAGGGGTGGTGGTTGCCCTGCGCCTTCGGGACCTCGCCGGCCACCGTGGCCCTGGTGCCCTGGAACGCGTGCACCCCGATGAGCGCGGCAAGCAGCGAGGTGCGGACGATCTGGCCCTGCCCCGTGCGCTCACGCTGCAGCAGGGCTGCGAGGGTGCCGAAGGCCCCGTACATGCCGGACAGGAGGTCGGCGATGGGGACGCCCACCCGCT
Organism: Arthrobacter sp. NPDC058288; assembly: GCF_042880995.1. Classification (NCBI taxonomy): domain Bacteria; kingdom Bacillati; phylum Actinomycetota; class Actinomycetes; order Micrococcales; family Micrococcaceae; genus Arthrobacter; species Arthrobacter sp. NPDC058288. The sequence goes on along the minus strand of NZ_JBHVYH010000001.1, from coordinate 1,671,252 downwards.
GCGGGTCGTCCGGCCCGGAACCGGTCAGGGACATCAGGCCGGCTTCGCCCTGCAGGATCTGGTCATAGCCGCTGCGCCGGGATTCCGGCCCGTCGTGTCCGAAGCCCGTGATCGACAGGATCACCAGTGCCGGGTTCAATGCGTGCATTTCCGCGGCGGAGAAGCCCAGCCGGTCCAGGACGCCGGGCCGGAAGTTCTCGATGACCACGTCGGCGCGTTCCAGCAGTTCGCGCAGGACTGTCCGCCCGTCGTCGTCCTTCAGGTCCAGGGCGATGGATTCCTTGTTCCGGTTGCAGGACAGGAAATAGGTCGCCTGCGGATCGTCCTCCGGGCCGACGAAGGGCGGGCCCCAGCCACGGGTGTCGTCCCCCGTGCCGGGGTTCTCCACCTTGATGACCCGGGCGCCGAGGTCGGCAAGCATCATGCCTGCGTGCGGGCCGGCCAGGGCGCGGCTCAGGTCCACCACGAGGTAGCCCGACAGGGGACCCCCTGCCTGGGGAGTGGATTCAGTGCTCTTCATGGTGTTCCTTCTCTTGCTTCTGGATACCTGGGTTGCTGCTGTTGCGTGCCGGCCTACAACCAGCCCGGGACCACCATGACCAGCCAGGCGATGGCCGGTCCGGCGACGACGACGATGCCGCTGTAGGCAAGGATCTGCTTGTAGAACCTGTCCTTGTCCACGTCTTCGGGGGCATTGGCCAGCACCAGGGCGCCATTGGTGGAGAAGGGGGAGACATCAACGATCGTGGAGGCGACGGCGAGGGCGGCGATGACGCCCACTGCGCCGATTTCGCCGGTGGCCAGGAACGGAACAGCCAGCGGAATGAGGGCCGCCAGGATGGCGGTGGAGGAGGCGAAGGCTGAAACGATGCCGCCGATGTAGCAGATGAGCAGGGCTGCCAGCAGCGGCATGCCGAGATGGGCAACGCCGTCGGATACGAATTTGATGGTGCCGGCTTCCTCGAGGACGCCCACGAAGGTGAGCATGCCGCAGATGAGCAGGACGGTGGACCAACTGATCTTGTTCACAGCGCCCTTCTGGGCGGCGGGGGACACCAGGGCCAGGACGATCGCGATGGTGATGGAGACGAAGCCGACGTCGACCTTGAAGCCGAGCGAGATGACAGCGAGGGCGATCAGCCCCAGGATCGTGACGAGTTGCGGCACGTTGGCGCGGGCTCCGTTCGCGGGGGCCGCAGCGTCGCCTGCTGCGGGCGTGCCGGAGCCGCTCGAGGTGCCCTTGGCCGAAACGCCGGCGGGGGAGATGTCCGAGCCGGAGCCCTGGAGGGTGACACCAGCTGCGCGGGCGCCGACACTGACGGACATCCGAGTTTCGGCGGCCTGTTCGACCACCCTGCCTGCCTTCGTGGAGCGGAACTTGTTGCCGCCGCCGAGGACGAGGGACAGCACCACTGCAATGGCAAGGTTGAAGAAGAAGCTGGCCAGGAAGATGGCCATGGGGCTGGCTTCCAGGTCGGTCTTGGCGATGATGCCGTTGACCGTCACGCCGTACACGGCGATGGGGGAGAATCCGCCTGCCTGGGCCCCGTGGATGACCATCATGCCCATCATGAGCGGATTGATCTTGTGTTTTGCGGCAAAGCTCAGTGCGATCGGAGCGATGATGGCGACGGCGGCCGGAGACAGCGCACCAACGGCGGTGATCAGCGCGGTGATGGCGAACATGACCCAGGGGATGAGCGCCACTTTGTTGCCAACGAGCCGCACGGCGGCCCGGACCAAGAGATCAATAGTGCCGTTGTTCTGCGCGATGGCGAAGAGATAGGTGACGCCGACGATGGTCAGGAATAGACCGCCGGGGAAGTTGGCAAGGATGTCATTGGTAGACATTCCGAGGACGACCGACCCCAGCAGGAATGCGCCCACAAAAGCCAGGGCGCCCATGTTGAGGGGCAGCACCGTGGCCAGCAGGAACATCACCGCCAGGATGATGATGGAAAGGACGGGAGCGGACATCGTTGTTCCTCCGGATCAAGGGGTGGATGTGTGAGCTGGATTACTGGCTCACTGGCCTAGCCTCCTAGACACTAGGTGACTTTGTCAATAGTTCTTCGGTAGGCTAGGGGCAGGACATCGCCGGAAGGACGCGCCGTGCCAAAGAAAGCAGCAACGCAACAGATTTCTCGGGTCTCCAGGCCCCGCCTCTATGAGCAGCTCGTCGAGCAGCTCATGGACTTCATTGAGGCCGCCCAGCTGGGCCCCGGAGATACCTTGCCCGCAGAGCGTGAGCTCGCTGAGCGGCTGGGAGTCTCGCGCGCCACCCTGGCCCAGGCCCTGGTGGCACTGGAGGTGCTCGGTGTGATCGATGTCCAGCACGGCACCGGGGCGGTGCTGGTCTACCGCCCCAATGTCCCGTCCGTTATCAAGGGGCTGCGCGAGCACCGTAGCCGGCTGCCGGAGATCGTTGAGGCGCGGAGCACCCTCGAGGTCAAGCTCGCCGAGCTTGCTGCCGCCCGGCGCAGCGCCGGGGACATGAAAGCCATCGACAAGGCGCTCGATGCAATGGCCGAAGAGGTTGCCTCAGGAGGCCGGGGTGCGCACGGCGACGAACTGTTCCATCAGGCCGTGACCGCCGCAGCACACTCCGCAGTGCTGGCCCAGTTGATGACATTCATCGCCGGAATGGTCCTGGAAACGCGACTTGAGTCGCTTGGTCAGCCGGGCCGCCCGGAGCAGTCGCTCGCGTCCCACCGGAAGATCGCCGAGGCCATCAGGGCCCAGGACGCGGCCGCGGCGGCCGCGGCAATGCTGGAGCATATAGAGCTCGTCTCCGACGTTGCCCTGCTGAAGAATTCCTGAACCGACCCTGAGGCAAGAGGGGGGCTGAATTCGACCAGTGCGCAACACTTGCAGGTTCAACTAACCGACTGTACGGTTAACTTCAATCTTCAAGTAATGTGCTCCCTTATCGAATGCTGAGGCCCCAGATGACCGTTGTGTCCGAGACCCTCACGCCGCCTTTCCCGGCACTGCCCGCCGCTACCGTTCGCAGCACGGTCACCGTTCCGCTGCGCTTCCCTGACGGCTTTACGGCCACCGCCGAGGTGCTGACTTTTCACGGGCTGGCCGACGGGCAGGAACACCTGCTGCTCGCCCTGGGCGACTGGGGGCGGATGCTCCCGGAACCGTCTTCGGCATATTCGGCGCCGCTGGTCCGGCTGCACAGCGAATGCCTGACCGGTGACGTATTCGGCAGCGAGCGGTGCGACTGCGGTCCGCAGCTGCGCGAAGCGGTGGAAGAAATCTCAGCTGCCGGCGGCTTCCTCCTGTACCTCCGCCAGGAAGGCCGGGGCATCGGCCTGTACTCAAAGCTGGACGCCTACGCCCTGCAGGACACCGGACTGGACACGTACGAGGCGAATCTGGCCCTGGGCCACGGCGAGGACGAGCGCGACTACACGGCTGCTGCCCAAATGCTTGGCGCCGTCGGCGCAACCACCGTCCGCCTGCTCACCAACAACCCTGACAAAGCCGCCCAGCTCACCGCCCTGGGCATCGGCGTTACTGAGCAGGTACCCACCGGGGTCCACCTTTCACCGGCCAATCACGCGTATCTGGCCGCTAAACGGGACCACACCGCGCACACCCTCGACCTCCCGCAGCCAGCCGTTGCCAGCCACGACGAAATGCTGGCCCGTGTTGATGCGCTGATTCCCCGCCTGCGGGAGCGCGCTGGGGAAACGGAGCGGATCCGCCACCTTCCGGAATCCACGATGGCGGACCTGAAGGAGGCGGGCGTCTTCCAGGTCCTCTCCCCAACGGCAGTCGGGGGCTTCGGCCTGGGAGCGGAGACGTACGTTGAGGTTGTGCGCCGGCTCGCGCGGGGCTGCCCCTCCACGGCGTGGACCGTGGGACACCTCATCGAACACGTCTGGATGCTCGCCCGGTGGCCCGGGAAGGTCCAGGACGAGGTCTTCGCCAGCGGACCGGCTCCTTTGGCCGCTGCCACCGGTGCCCCTGTGGGGGCGGCAGTCAAGGTTCCCGGAGGGTATTCCATCTCGGGCCGCTGGACCTTCGCCTCGGGAGTCATGCATTCGGAATGGGCCCTCCTGGCCGTGCAACATGATGACGTCCGGCTGCAGTGCCTGGTGCCGGTCTCCGACCTCGAGCTGCTGGACACGTGGCACACCGCCGGCCTCAGGGGAACCGGAAGCAACGACCTCCGGGCAGAGGCGCTGTTTGTACCGGAACACCGGGCGATTGGCTGGGCCCTCCTGGGTGCGGCGGACAATCCGGGCAGCCTGATCCATCAGGACCCGATCATCCACACGCCCATGGCCACCCTCCTGAACCTGGTGGCGCCGGCCACCGCGCTGGGAGCCGCCGAGCACGCCGTCGAACTTTTCCGCGAGCGCATCCTGGTGCGCAAAGTCAAGAACACACGGGAGGCCCGTCAGGCGGATTCCCCCCTTGCCCAGGCGCGGTACTCGCGGGCCTACGGGCTCGTCGCCACGGCCCGCCTGCACTGGGAGGAAGCGATCCGGGTGGTCACTGCCTCCTATCAGCGACGGCCCACAACCATGACCGACCACGAGCGGGCAGCCTTCCGCCTCTCGCTCGGCCTCAGCGGGACGGCGTCTGCCGAAGCGGTCCGCGTCATCATGGCGGGATCGGGCGGAAGCGCGCACCGACTTTCAAATCCGCTCCAGCGGATCCAGCGCGACGTCGACGTTCTGCTCAACCATCCGACGTTGACCCTGGACCCTATCCTGGAGCAGGCGGGCCGCGGCCTGCTGGGCCTCGGGATTACTGTTCCGTCGTTCTAGCGATTGAAGGTCGCCGCGCTACTGCCCCACGACGGGGAGCAGTTGACGGTTCCTGATCCGTGACTCGCCGAACTGGAGCGCCAGCGGTTCGACTTCCCACGACCTGCCGCTGCGCGCCCTCGGGCTGCCGACGGCAACATGCGGTGTCCAGTGCGGAGACCGGAAGCCGAGGGCGCGGGAGCTGAGGATGAAGTCATCGACGTTGTCCACCAGCAGCCCGTCCAGCAGGTCATGGAGGGCCTGGACGAGTGAAATCTGGTAGTCGTGGACCCGCTCCGGGACGTCGACTTCAAGACATGACACACTGCCGCCGCCCAGCACGATCAGCCGTTCGGTGCTGCAGGAAAAACCTTCCAGCACAGGCAGGCCGTGCAGCCAGGCAACCGTGCTGCGGGCGGCGGCCGACGCGCTGGTGATACCCCTGGTCCACTCCGAGACGTCCTGGCAGAAGTCATCGAGCACTCCGAGGTGGAGCAGGGTCATGTGCAGTCCCCGCGGCCGGCGCAGGGCGCGGACATAGCGGCCGAGTCCCTCGTAGTCGGAGGGGCCGGAACCGACGCTGACCACCGGCGCCTCCACTGTGATACGTGCAACCGGGTACATTCCGGGCCCCTCCTGACCGCGCTAACAGGTGGCTGTGAATGCCATTATCCGCCTGCTCGCCCGCAGACGGGCTCAGCCCGCCAGTGGGCGCAGGCCTTCAAGCAGGGGAGTGGTGGGCCTCCCGGCCAGCCGTGCGAGGTCTCCGGTGGTCAGGGCAAGTGCTCCCTCCCGGATGTTGCCGTCCAGGGCTGCGAGGAATCCGGCCGTGGCAGGGTCAAGGCCGGCGGCCTCCAGGGCGCTGACGTGCTCTGCTGAACTCACGGGCAGGTAGCTGACTTTGCGCTCCAGGACCGTCGAGAACGCAGACGCCAGTTCCCCGAACGTCCAGGCGTAGTCGCCGGACAGTTCATACACGTGGCCTTCGTGACCGGGCGTGGTCAGGACTGCGGCGATGGCTGCGGCGTAGTCCGCCCGGGTGGCGCTGGCCACCCGGCCCTCGCCGGCGCTGCCGAGCAACGTTCCGGTCTCGCGGGCCGTGAGCAGGGCCGCGGCGTAGTTCTCCGTGTACCAGCCGTTGCGCAGGAAGGTGAACGGAAGGCCGCTGGCGCGGATGGCTTCCTCGGCCTTCGCGTGGTCAGGGGCCAGAACGAGTTCGGTGGTGTCAGCGGCCAGGACGCTGGTGTACAGAATGTGGGCAACCTTGGCCCGGACAGCCGCGCCGATGACGGTTTCGTGCTGGGTTGACCGGTTCTGGATATCGCTGCCGGAAATGAGAAGGAGGGTGTCGCCTTCGTTGAGGGCGGCGTCAACGGTGGCCGGATCGTCGTAATCCACCGTCGCTGTCCTGACGCCGTGAGCCGCCAGTTCCGCCAGCTGCTGAGCGGAACGCCCCGCGGCCACGATCTGCTCTGCCGGTACGCCGCGTCCCAGCAATTCCTTGACGACGAGTCGGCCCAGCTGGCCGGTGGCTCCTGCAATAACGATGGACATGGGATTCTCCTAGGTTGCCGTGGGCGCCCCGCTCGGTGCGCCTTCTGTCATGGCCAACCTCCGTCGACAGGGAACAATTCCGCCGCCGGATGACGCACTTTGAAGTGCAATAGGCACCTTCAGGTAAGTGTCGTATCAGCATAACCAGGGCCGGCTAGAGATAATCACCGGCCCTTTCGCGGGCGATTTCCAACACGGTGGAGTGAAAGGCAACCTCTGCCGGAGCGTAGACCTTGTCCTCGCGCTGCGCCAGCAATACCCGCCGGAGCGGCGCCGCTGAACCGAGGCTCAGCACTTTCACGTCGGGATGTTGGAGGGCCACTGCGGTCTTGGGCACCATGGCCACGCCCATTCCCACACTGACCATTGCCTGGGCCTCCTGGTAGTCGTTGGCCAGGAAAGCAATCACCGGTTCGAACCCGGCGTCGTGGGCGGAACGCTGAAGCACCTCCACGACAGGGTGGGCCTCGGCGCGCACGATCCAGGACTCGTTGCGCAGGTCCTCCATGCTTACCTGCTCCCGGTCGGCGAGTCGGTGGCCGCGGGCCACCAGGATCACGGTGCTTTCCTGGAAGACCTCTGTTATGCGGATGGAATCGTCCTGGAACGGACTCCAGGGGTAGTCCCAGAGCAGGCAAAGCCCCGTGACCCCGGACTGCAAATCTGCCACGAGTTCATCGAAGCGTGCGCTTCGCAAAGAGAGGCTGATGGCAGGGTAGCGCTTCTTGAAGGTCCGGATGACGACGGGTAGGAATGATCCGGCCAGGGTGGGGAAAGTGCCAACCGTCAGGGACCCGCGTTTGAGGCCGGCGATCTGCCCCAGGTCGGACCGGGCTGCCTGCATCTGCCAGACGATCTTGCGGGCATGGCCGGCCAGCACCTGGCCGGCCTCGGTGGGCACCACCCCGCGGGAGCGGCGGTTGAGCAGGGGCTGCCCCACTTCCTGTTCGAGCTTGCGCAACTGTTGGGAGACGGCGGAGGGCGTGTACATCATGAGCTCGGCCGCGGCGGTAATGGAGCCCTGCTCGACCACCTCCAGGAGCAGCGCAAGCCGCCTTATGTCGAACAAATCCTGGCCGTCGTCGTTAAGCAACGCTTCACCCTTCTGCAAATTCGGTCCATTCCCTGCCGGAACATGCCCTCCGTTCCGAATATTGGGGGCTATTCCACGCAAAACCGAGGATGAAGGGATGAATCCAACCCTTCAACTGATTATGAATTAAGCAATTCTACATCCCCCATCAAAAATCCAACATTGTCTAAAAGTGTGATCTGGGTCAATCTCATTTCAGGCCCTCAACCAGGATCTGAGGCACGAGGAGGAGCAGGAAAAAGCATGAACATCGAAGCCCAATGGATGCGCGGAGGGACCAGCAAGTGCTGGGTTTTCGAGGCGGAGCATCTTCAGGAGAGCGGGACCAGCCTCGATGTGCTGTTGCCCCGGCTGTTCGGCAGTCCGGACCCGCGCCAGATTGACGGGGTAGGCGGGGCGACTTCCACCACCAGTAAAGCGGTGATTCTGCACCGGCCGGTCAGCGCCGGCGTCGATGTTGAGTACACCTTCGCCCAGGTGGGCATCGAAGACGCCGCGGTGGACTGGGGCAGCAACTGCGGGAACGGCTCGGCGGTCGTGGGGCTGTACGCCATCGAGAAGGGGTGGGTGGTCCCCAACGGCGACGTTACCCGGATCGTCACCCGCAACACCAACACCAACCAGATCATCGTCCAGCGGATTGCCACCCCTGCCGGCGCCCTGGCGTCCGCCCCGGAGGCCCGGATGCCCGGTGTACCCTTCCCCGGCCACGCGGTGGGGCTCGGCTTCCAAGACCCTGCCGGCAGGACCACCGGGGCGCTGCTGCCTTCCGGGGCGGCCACTGACACCATTAGTGCTGGCGGAGCCCGTTGGACGGTGTCGATGGTCGACGCCGGAGCGCCCGTGGTGATGGTCTGCGCCGAGGAGTTGGGACTGGACCTTGCCAGGTACGACAGCTGGCGTGCCGGGGTCGAGCGGCAGCTGGAAACCCTGGAGCAGATCCGGCGGCAGGCTGCGGTGCGGATGGGGCTGGTCCCTACCGCAGCCGAAGCTGCCCGGGCCATCCCCAAGCTCGCCATCGTAGGTGCGCCTGCCCGGCCCGACCCCGGCTGCGACGCCAACGTCATGATGCTCTCCATGGGCAAACCCCACCCGGCCCTGGCCATCACCGGCAGTATCGCCCTGACCCTGGCCGCCCGCACCCCCTCCAGCGTGCTGCACGCCATCACGGGCGGCGCGGGGGCACCCACGCTCCGGCTGCGCACCCCTGCCGGGGTAATCGAGACGTGGACCGAGGAACACAACGGGACGCTCCTCGTAGGCGTCGACCGCACGGCCCGCACCATCGCCACCACCACCATCCATCTCCCCGAGATTCCCGGCAGCGCCGTCGCTGCCGCCCTCGCCGGAGCCACCCGCTAAAGGAGACCATTATGACCAAGACTGAGCACCGCACCGCTGTCGCTGCGGGCGAGACCCGGGGCAACGACGCCCCGCGCCCAACCCGTCGCCGCCGTTTCGTACTGGTGGCGGCGGCAGCGGGTTTCGCGATCCTGGCTTTGATTGTCCTCGTGCTGGGAGGTGATATCTTCAACTCTTCGGCCACCCCGGAACCGGAGCACGCCATGACCGCTGTCCAGATCATCCCACTCGTGATCCTCGTCGTAATGTTCATCGTCGCCACCAAGTGGCCGTTGAACATCGGCGTGATGGGGCTGGTTGCCTCCTTCGGCGTCGGCTATTTCATGCTCGGAATGACAGACAAGCAGATCCTTGAGGAGTTTCCCGCCAGCATCGTCCTGACGATCATCGGGGTGACCTACTTCTTCAGCATGGCCCAGCGGAACGGGACTATCGACATCATCGTCCAGAACTGCGTGCGCCTTGTCAGGGGCAAGACGATGCTGCTGCCCTGGGTGTTCTTCCTGATCGCAGCCGCGCTGACATCGCTGGGAACCTTCTCTCCGGCAGCAGTCGCACTGCTGGCACCGGCGGCCATCGGCTTCGCCTACGAGTCGCGCATCCACCCCGTGCTGATGGGGGCGTTCATCATCAACGGAGCCCATGCCGGCGGCTTTTCCCCGCTGTCCGTGGCCGGCGTCCTGGTCCACGACATCGCGCTGAAGAATGGATTTCCCATCTCCCAGGGCGCACTCTTCACAGCCAGCTTCGCCCTCAACCTTATTCTCTCGGTCCTGACAATCGTCCTGTTCGCCCTCATCGGCCGGTTGCGCGACGGCGAAGGCGGCCAGCATGCCGACGTCGACACCGCCCGGACCCGCCGTCCCCGCGGGCAGCAGATCCTCACCCTGGCACTGATCGCAGTGATGCTTGTGTGCACCCTGGGCTTCCACATGCCGATCGGCTTTGTGGCACTTTCCGCCGGACTACTGCTGGCGCTGGTCAACATCAAAGAACATCAAACGTTCATCGGCGGCGTCTCCTGGTCGACAGTCCTGCTGGTGGCGGGCATGATCACCTACGTCTCCCTGCTTCAGCATGTGGGCGTCATTGACACCCTCGCCGAGCAGGCCCTGGCACTGGGCGCACCCCTGCTGGTGGCGCTGGTCCTCTGCTACGTCATTGGCGTCGGCTCAGCCTTTGCCTCCTCCACGGCTCTGCTGACCGCATTCATTCCCCTGGCCGGCCCGCTGCTGGCCACGAGTTCGCTGAGCGCCTCCGGAACGGTCGCGGCACTGGCTATCGCTGCCACGGTGGTGGATGTCTCTCCCTTCTCCACCGACGGCGCGCTGGTGGTGGCCAACGCCCGCGACGACGACAGGCAGCGCGTTTACCGGCAGCTGATGGCCTATGCCGGCGGAGTGGTGCTGGTGGCCCCGGCCCTGGCCTGGGTCCTGCTGGTACCCACCGGCATTATGTAGCCGAACACCGGCGCAGCCGGAAAGACGGCCCTGGCACCAGCAGCCGGCCGGACCTGGACCGCAGTGGGGCGGCGAATGATGATCACCGGGATCATCGCCTATTCGCAACGTGCGCCGCCCCACTGCACTAACGACAAGATGACTCGCAGGGCCTGGGTGGAGACTGTCCAGCCAGGCCCGCATGGCCTTTCCAAAGCCGCCAACTGCTAGGACCACCCATGACCATTCATTCGCGCGTATCACCGCCGCAGACAATGGCGCAGCCACTGGAACCGGCACTGAACTGGACCAGGATTTACCGCAACGACGAGATCGAACTGCATAAGGACGGAGAGATCGTTACTTCGTCAGTACTCGCCCTTGATGACGAAGTAGGATCCCCGGATAACGCCCGCCAGCTTTGATTTCTGGCGGGCGAACTTGAAGCGTGATGCCAGTTCCTCCGGAATCTCCATCCCGTCAGCGAGCTTGAATCCGACAGCCCGCTTCCCGCCGTCCTCGATGCTGTACATGACGTTGATCGATAGTCCGGACTCGTAGAACACGTAATCCATCCGCAAACCGTCCACCTCGAAGGCTGTCGCTTCGAGGGGGCGGGAGCCGATGACAATGTCGCGTTCCTCCTTGAGGATGCGGCTCACCCGGTCGAGCACCTCCGGAACCTCGCCCGCGGGGCTCACGGTGAAGACGTGGTCGTACTTGTTGCGATAGTAGCGGCCCTCGTTGGCGCGCAATCCGGCAAGCGCCTCGGCCACCGGAGACGATTCCAGGCCGACTGTAGAAACATTCTGGAAGTCAACCACGTAGGGCATTCGTCCTCCTCGCTAGATGTGTTGGGACCAACGATAACGTGACGAGGAACTGCGCGGGTCCGAACGCACGCGTGAGGCGGGCCGGGCCCTTGGGGCCGGCCCAGTGCGCAGCGGGAGCTGATGCTGGGTGGAGACGTTTAGGGCAGACTGGTGGCGTGAACGGAAACCGGTGGGTGCTGCACGTCGATCTCGACCAGTTCATCGCGGCGGTCGAAGTGCTCCGGCGGCCGGAGCTGGCGGGCAAGCCGATCATTGTGGGCGGACGGGGCGACCCCAGGGAACGAGCCGTGGTGTCGACCGCATCCTATGAAGCCAGGGCGTTCGGTGTGGGTTCCGGAATGCCCTTACGCATTGCGGCGCGCAAGGTGCCCGACGCTGTCATCCTGCCCGTCGATCAGGAGGCTTACCTCGCGGCGTCTGAAACGGTGATGGCAACCCTCCGCGCGCAGCCCGGCGCCACCGTGCAAGTGCTGGGTTGGGATGAAGCCTTTGTGGGCACCGAGACAGATAATCCGGAAGCATACGCCCGGCGGGTGCAGGCCGCGGTTCTGGAGCGAACGCAGCTGCATTGCAGTGTCGGCATCGGTGACACCCTGGTCCGAGCCAAGGTCGCCACCGGTTTCGGCAAGCCGGCCGGCGTCTTCCGACTCACCGCCGGGAACTGGCTGGACGTCATGGGCAGCCGGCCCACCAAAGACCTGTGGGGCGTCGGAACCAAAGTGTCTGGCCGGCTGGCCAAACTCGGCATCAACACAGTCGCCGAGCTCGCCGCGTGCGACCCCCAGGGCCTGGTCCCGGAGTTCGGCCCCAAGATGGGTCCCTGGTATGCGGAGCTCGGCCGCGGAGACGGTGCCAGCGTCGTGGACGACACCCCGTGGGTTGCCCGCGGGCATAGCCGGGAGACCACCTTCCAGCGGGACGTGACCGAGCCCGCCCAGGTGGACGAGGCCGTGAGGGAGCTGACAGCGCGTGTCCTTGAAGATGTTTGGGCTGAAGGACGGCCGGTGGTTGCGCTGACCCTCAAGGTTCGGTACGCACCTTTCTTCACCAAGACCCACGCGAGGAAGATTCCCGGGACGTCCGACCCGAACGACATCCTCGCGCAGGCCCTGGACCTCGCGTCCGGAATCGAAGCGGGCCGTCCCATCCGGCTCCTGGGCCTGCGGGCCGAAATGGCAATGCCCGAGGACGCCCGAAAGGGACGCACGCCGACGCGCGGAGGTTGGTGACGGCGTCGTTCCTTCCCTTCCAGCCCGTAAGGGCGGTTGCTAATTACGGAGGAACCAGGGGCAAAGTCCGGGGCAAGTCCCGCCGTTGCGCAGGAGTGATGTCTTCACCACCCCGCCGTGCCCGGGCCACCCTTGAACGGGCCAACGATCTGCTTGGTGATCCAACCGCCGTAGAAGTCACCCTCCTGCGAGGTCACCAGCTCGCCGTTGACCTCGCAGGAGTCCATGCGCCCGGGGTAGAGGGCTACCCGGGTGCTGAGGGCCTCGAATCCCCGGGTGGGTTTCGGGTAGGTCCACCCGGCGCGGGGAACGACTATTCCGCCGGCAACGACGTCGAAGTAGTGCGCTTCTCCCTTGAACTCGCAGAAGCTGGTGCCCTCGACCGGGACGAGTGCACCGGCGGGGAATGCGTCCATTGGCAGATAGTAGACCGGCGGATGACTCGTCTCCAGGACACGCACCGCATCGGTGGTGTCGACGACCACCTGCCCGCCAAGCCGCACGATAACCCGCTCCGAGCGGGGCTCGACCCTTGGCGGCCGCGGGTAGTCCCACACCGATTCCTGGCCGGCCTTGGGTTTGATGGGCTGGGGACGCCGGAAAAATCCGGAAGAGCCGTGAGCAGGAGTCATGTCCCCATGGTGCCAGCTTCCGCTGGGATTCCACCGTGAACGCCGGAGGTCCCGGCAGCACGCCGTGCTCCTGGACCCAAAAATCCGCCGCGCCTCCCTGGCGGATCGGGAGGAAAATTGTGTGTAGTGATCCTGGCCCAGGCATTCAGCCCGGGCCTTCAACGGGAGGATGACATGGATGATTTCGTCGCTTACCTTGATACCTCGGAGGTCCGCGCCGGCAAGCTTGAGGAACTTAAAGCAGCCATGGCAGAACTTGCCGCGTTCGTTGAACAGAATGAGCCTCGGATCATTTCCTACAGCGTCAGTTTCTCAGAGGACGGCTCCACCATGAGCGTCCTCCATTTTCATCCTGATCTGGCCTCGTTGGAGTTCCACCTGAAGGTGGCGGGGCCTAAGTTCCCGCCAGTTGCTCCGCTTATCAAAATGAAGACGATCGAAATCTTCGGCCGCCCGGGCGAGGACCTCGTGGCCCAACTTCGAGAGAAGGCACAACTCCTCGGCACGGGAACCGTCATTATCCGTGACGTTCACGCCGGCTTCGCCCGCTTTGCCCGCGGCCAGTTTCCCCTGCCTTAGGCCGGTCGCGTGTGAGGCCGCCGGGCAAGGATGACTGCCTGAGGTGACCGCTCAAGCGGGCCGGGTCCGCGTGTCATTTGGTCGTCAACAGGCATGCGGCAAGGCTATCGCGGCCCTGCTCCGGAGTAGGCTTTGGCCGCCCCCGCTCATAGTCAGGACCTGAGCGGCCAGGGGCGCCATCCGCGGGCCACCTCCCGTAGCCGGACCTCCGCCTCCTGGAGTCGGGCGGCATCCGCCGGGCCCGGTTCACCACTACCGCTTTCTGACCCGGAACCGTCGACGGCGGTCAGTGCGTATTCGCTCCACCTGCGGCGACCCACGGGATAGCGCTCGCTGTAACCACCCGCCGCGACCGCCAGCACCAGCATCTCCATCCGGTCAGCCACCGTCTCCGCAGGTTCGTCACACGCATCGCAGCCGCAGACCGGAAACGGAAAATCATGCAACAGGCCGGCGTGGATCAGGACACCCGGGTAGCCGGTCAGCACAAACGTGAGCGGCGCTGCCGTCGTGCGCCGTGCCGTGAGCCGGACAGCCTGCAGCACCTCCCCGGCGTCCGTGAGCAACTCTGCGGCATGACGAGGGTCGTTATCGACGTCCACGTCGTACAAGGCTGACAGGTGGTCGATCAGTGCCAACGCGATAACATGAAGCCCCGCGAACCGCTCGGGATGGCTGTCAACGCTGTATGAGTCAGGGGCGGGACCGTCGGCACCCCACCGCCCGCCGTAGGGGATGGGTGCACCTTCCGGCGAGTAGTAAGTCGTCGTCGGCAGTGCCGGCCGGACATAACGTGACTCTTCTGCAGGCGGCGGGACCGGCACGGGCCGGATGGCAGGCGGGTCCTCCGGTTCCCGGGCCCAGTCCGAGAGCTTGGCGACGAGGCCCCGGACTGAGTCCTCGTCCGCGGTGCGCAGAGCCCCCAGTAGGCGGCCCACCTCGAACTTCGTCTGCCCGTTCCCAACCAGGGGAGACCCGGCCTCGTAGGAGGTCCACTCTGCATCCGGTCTCAGCCGGGCAATGGTGTTTCCGGTGAAAACCGCTGCCGCGGCGCTGACAGCGGTTTCGCTCCCGATCTCGGCAGAGAATGCGTGCAGGAACCACATAAGCCGCGCCGGGTCGTCGGCCAACTCTTCCGCCCTCACGTCGTGGCCGGCGCAGAATCCGAGGAACACGGAGTAGCCTGCGAGGTGCCTGACCGGGGCTTCGCGGCCGGTCACCTCCGCATAAAGTGCTGCGCCGCGCGGGGTCGGTGCGGGCAATCCGGTGGCCGGCCCCTCGAACAAATCCTCCACGGACCCCATATCCAGATCCTAGCCCGCGAGGCAAAGAAGGATCGGGCATGGATGGAGGAGTGATACCGCATTTGGGCCGGAGAGCTTGAGCGACCCGGTCTACCATTTCCCGCATGGGACGCGGGCCATTTTGGGTGGGCATTGCCCAGGTGATTGTCACGGACGCGGCCGGCACGAAGGTCATTGATACAACTGCCCCGATGAATGACGCCGGCGGCTTCGCTTACACCTTTGAGGTTCCGCTCCAGGCGGCTATCGGAGACGCGGCCGTCGAGGCTACGCCATACGGCATCGATTGGTGTGATGACACTGGCGGGAACAACCGCGCCGGGGCAGCGGCAACTCTGCAACTGGTCTCATGTGCCGCACGTATTGAGCCTCTCGGCATCACGCGCTAAGGTCCTCCCGGCCACCAATGGTGGAAACCAGGACCCGGGACGGAACTCCTACGTCGTGGATTGCCTCAGGCGGGGAAACAGCGCCTCCGAATTGCCGCGGTCTATCGCCGCGCGCAGGGAGGGGGCCAGAGGGTAATTCTCGTACTGCATGTTCAGGAACTCGATCGCCGCCGTTGGGGCGAAGGGGAAGTCTGTTCCAAAAGTGATGCGGCCCGGGTCAGCTACCTCGAGCAGGCTGGGAAGCGCCGCCGGGCTGGCGGACAGGGCGACGTCATAGTAAAACCGCCGCAGGACGGATTGCTTCTTATCTGTCAGCGCCGCAAGCGCGCTGAGGGCCAGGTCCTTGTCATTGAGCATCGTCAGCAGGATCCTGAACGCGATGTAAGGCACGAAGCCGCCCGCGTGGGCCAGGATGAACTTGACTCCCGAGTACTTCTCCATCGCACCGGACAGGATGAGGCTGAGAGCAGTGCGGGTAGTGTCGAGCAGGAAATCTGCGGCGAAGGCGGGTACGCCGGGCACCGCTGGAGCGGGCAGTTCACCGGGGTGGATGAAGACGACGGCCCGGCGGTGGTTTAGGAACTCCAGCAGAGGCTCGAAGCCCGGATCGCCCAGGTAGCGGCCGTCGTTATTAGCCAGCAGAACGATCCCGTCCGCGAGCAGGGTGTCCAGGGCGTAGTGGGCTTCCGCCAGGGCACCCTCCACGTCCGGCAGCGGGAGCGTGGCGAAGAACCCGAACCGTTCCGGCCGACCGGCCACCACTTCCGCACTGTACTCGTTGACTTCCCGCGCCCGCAGCCGCGCCTCCGCCGCGTTCCCGAAATATACGCCGGGTGTGGATAGGGACAGGATGCCAGTCTGCACGTCGTGCCTGTCCATGAACTTCAACGCGGAGCGCTCGGACCACGACGGCAGGCCCACGCCACCGGGGCGGATGCCCATTTCCTGCATCCAGCCCGCATAGCCCGGCGGAACGATGTGCTGGTGAGTGTCGATGCGGTACGGCCGGCTCATCCGGATCCTTGTCCATGTGCTCGTTTCGCTGGTCCGGGCCCTCCAGGATCAGCGCATGCGAACAATCTACTCGCTCAGCGGACTCCGGCCCAGGCGCCGGCTGCCAGGCGGAGCCTGGGAAGGGCGTCGGCAAAGGCTTGAAGCTATGTCCGCGGCTGCATACGCTGCAGAAGGAAAGAGCCCGGAGGAACAGAAAGGCGCCATAGTGGCAACCCGCGATACCCGTTCAGTCGGCGCGCCGTGCCGGATCGATACTTTCCAGCCGGATCCCCGGGCAGCCATGGAGTTTTACGGCCCGCTCTTCGGCTGGACCTTTGACAGTCCCGCCCCTATGCCGGCCGGTCTCGAGGGCAACTACTATGCCGCTCGCCTTCACGGGCGGCCGGTTTCCGGGATCGGCCAGGCACCGGCGCTGTCCCGGCCCGCGTGGAATACCTACGTGCGCGTCGACGACGTCGGTCAGGCTCTCGATCGTGCGGAGCACGCCGGAGGTACGCTCATCGCAGGACCGTTCGGTGAGGGCACAGCGGGCAGTCTGGCTGTGGTCTCGGACGCCACGGGAGTGCCTTTTTGCCTCTGGCAGGCCGACGGGAGCGACGACGCCGTGCTTGCCGATGAGCCGAACAGCTGGGCGATGAGCTCGCTGCACACTACCGAGGTCGGGAAAGCGCAGGCGTTCTACGGCACCATGTTCGGCTGGGAACTTGAACCGGTGCCGGATGCCCCCTTTGCGCTGTGGCGCCGTTCAGGCCAGGTGGTCGCCGTCGTGACCGCGACCGACGGGGTTGCCGTTCCTCCGCATTGGAGCGTCAATTTCGCTGTCAGGGATGCGGATTCCGTCGCCCGGCACGCTGAAGCGCTGGGCGGCAGCATCCTGATGGCGCCGATGGACACGCCGGGATTCCGCAACGCAGTGATCGGCGACCCCCAGGGCGGCTTCATCGCGGTCAGCGCACCCGCGAGCTGACCCGTTGAACTTTGTAGGCACAATAGAAGCGTGACTTTTCCGCTCCCTCCGGCCGCCGCACGCCCCGACGCACCCTTTGATCTGGGTGTCATCGGCGCGGGCCTGGCCTTCGCCGCATCGCTGGGGGAGCTGGCCGACGCCCTGCGTGCGGGAGGAAAAGGCGGAACCGCGGTGGTCCAGGCGCCACCCGGTACCGGCAAGACCACCCTGGTCCCGCCATTGCTTGCCAACATCGCAGCCGACGCCGTTTCCTGTGGTTCAGGGGCTGCCGCCGGACGGGACCGTGGGCCGCGCATCGTCGTCACCCAGCCGCGACGTGTGGCTGCGCGATCGGCGGCACGCCGCCTGGCCGCCTTGGACGGCAGCCGGCTCGGGGACCGCATCGGCTACACGGTCCGCGGCGAGCGCGTAGCCGGTGCAGGCACCGCAATCGAGTTCGTCACGCCCGGCATACTGCTGCAGCGGCTCCTGTCCGACCCGGGCCTGGAAACCGTGGACGCCGTGGTGCTTGACGAGGTGCACGAACGAGGGCTGGAGACCGACCTGCTGCTCGGCATGCTCGCGGAAGTCCGCGAGCTGCGCGGCGACCTCATGCTGGTGGCCATGTCCGCCACACTGGATGCACCGCGCTTTGCCGCCCTGATCGGGTCGGGGCAGGACGGGAAGCACGACGGCGCCGCCCCGGCGCCCGTCGTCGACTGTCCGTCCGCGCTGTACCCGCTCGAAACCGAATGGGCGCCCGCCGCTGTGGCGCGGCTGGACCCGCGGGGCGTCACCCGGTCGTTCCTGGACCACGTGGCGGACACCGCCGCGTCATCACATGCCGCAGCGCTTGCCGCCGACCCGGGCGTGGATGCCCTGGTGTTTGTTCCCGGCGCGTGGGAGGTCTCGCACGTTGCCGGACGCCTCCGCGGCAGGGTGGATGCCGACGTGCTGGAGCTGCACGGCCAGGCAAACGCGGCGGAGCAGGACCGTGCAGTGTCGGGGCGGGAGCCTGGCGGGCGTGCCCGGATCATCGTCTCCACCGCGCTCGCCGAATCCTCGCTGACCGTGCCGGGAGTCCGGCTGGTCATCGACTCCGGGCTGTCCCGGGAGCCGAGGCGCGACACAAACCGCGGCATGTCCGGCCTAGTGACTGTGTCCTGCTCCCGCGCCTCCGCTGAACAGCGCGCCGGACGCGCCGCCCGCCAAGGTCCGGGGCGCGTGGTCCGTTGCTATGACCAGAGGACCTTCGGCGCCGCCCAGGCCCACCAGACCCCGGAAATCGCCGTGGCCGACCTGACCGGAGCAGCGCTGCTCCTGGCCTGCTGGGGATCACCCGGCGGAGAAGAGTTGCCGCTTCCGGACCCGCCGCCGGCGGCCGCCATGGGTGAGGCAGTTGAAGTCCTCCGCGAACTGGGCGCCATAGGTCCGGAGGGCCTCGCCACGGGGCTGGGCAAGACCCTGGCACGGATTCCCGCCGATCCGCGCCTGGCCCGCGCCCTGCTGGACGGCGCCGCAACGGTGGGCCACCGGGCCGCTGCGGAGACTGTCGCCGTCGTCGCCGGTGACCAGCGCGCTCCGGGCGCCGACCTCACACGGCTGCTGGCCACGCTCCGTTCAGGCAACGATCCGGTTGCCCGGCGCTGGAAAGAGGACGTCCGGCGGATGGAAGCGATCGTCCGCAAGGAAATCGCCGTCGTCGAACAATCGCTGGCCGTGGCCCCGGTGACCGGCGCAGAGGCCGTCGGGTTCGTCGTCGGCCTCGCTTTCCCGGACCGGGTGGCGCGCCGCGTGCCCGGTCCCGGGGAGCGGTACCTGCTCTCGTCCGGTACGCGGGCAGGCCTTCCGGCTGGCAGCCCGCTGTCCGGCCATGAGTGGCTGGCGGTCGCTGAGGTCTCGCGCGCGGAAGGCCGGGACGCGGCGGGAACCGGCGCCGTCATCCGCTCTGCCGCGCCCCTGTCCGCTGACACGGCAGAGGCCGCAGCCCGGCACCTGCTGGCTGAAACCGTCGAAGCCGCCTTCGAACAAGGACGGCTCAAGGCCCGCCGGGAGCGCCGCCTGGGTGCGATCACGCTGTCCTCGACGCCGGTGCGGCCCTCAGCCGCCGAGGGGCGGACAGCCGTGGCCCGCGCGCTGGAAAAGGAAGGCCTGCGAACCATCGGATGGTCCACGTCGGGGGACGCCCTGCGCCGTCGCCTCGCGCTGCTTCACCGGGAACTGGGCAGCCCCTGGCCGGATGTCTCCGAGCAGGCGCTGCTGTCCCGCCTCGACGACTGGCTGGCACCCGAACTCGAAGCGCTTGCCGGCGGGACCGCCACGGCCGGAATCGATCTCACGGAACCGCTGCGCCGACTTTTGCCGTGGCCGGACGCAGCCCGCCTCGGAGAGCTGGCACCGGAGGCGCTCGAAGTGCCCAGCGGTTCGCGTGTCAGGATCGATTACCCGGACGCGGAGCACGACGACGGCCGGCCGGTTGTGGCGGTCAAGCTGCAGGAATGCTTTGGCTGGGCAGAAACCCCGCGGTTGGCGGCAGGCAGGGTCGCGGTGTTGTTCCACCTTTTGTCACCGGCAAGGCGGACCCTCGCCGTGACGGATGACCTCGCGTCGTTCTGGTCGGGGCCGTACGCGCAGGTGCGGGCGGAGATGCGCGGCCGCTACCCGAAACACCCGTGGCCGGAGGACCCCTGGACGGCGCCGGCGACGGCCCGGACGAAGAGCAGGATGTAGCGCCGTTCCCGGGTCGAAGGAGTTGCAGGCGCGTGCCCCTCGACCGCGGCCAGTGGCCGGCTGTCCGGCCACCTGTCGCCCAGCTTCTGGACCATGGGCTCGATCTGACGCCCGCCACAGCACCAGATCCACTGAATCCATGCTCGCCGATCCTTGAGTCGCCCGAAAGGTACCTCCGGCACCTGTAGACGAAGCCGGAACAGGAAGACGCCTGAGGTTCTTACGGATTCCTTAAAGGCGGGAGGCGAAGCTTGTTATGGCGGCCAACCGTCCGCTGTGCCCTGAAGGAAGTCGAACATGACCGAAGTCCACCGCGACCGCACCGAACCGAGCCCGGCAAGGAATGTCAGCACTGCCAGCAGCGGCTCAGCGGAGACCCGCCCAGTCATGCTCAAACTTCCCCAGGCACGGCACTGGATCATCGCCGCGATTCTCCTGGGCGCCGCGGTTCTCGTGCTGGGCCTGACCGTGCAATTCCTGCCAGGGGAGAGTGTTGTTGAACTGGGCGTCGACCAGGACCTCAGCCGCCATCATGCCGCGGTCCTGACGGCCGCAGCGATGGTTTTGAACGTTGCCTTTGGCCCTCTTTTCGGTGTGGGTGCCATTGCCCTGATCGCCGTGACTGTCCTCCTGGTCCGCAAATCGGTGGCGGATGCGATCGGGTTCGGCGTGGTGGCGGCGTCGGGGTGGGCGGCAAGCGAATTCTTCAAGCTCATCATCAGGCGCGATCGGCCCAACCCCGGCATGCTGTTTGACCCGTTGGCTCCGGAAACCGGCTCAAACAGCTTTCCCAGCGGTCATGTCTCTTTTGCCATTACGCTGGGTTTCGCCCTCTATTGCCTGGCCCGGGAGACACGTTGGGCCCGTCCCGCGGCGGCCGCAGGCGTAGTGCTGGCACCCGTTGTGGCTTGGTCGCGGCTGTATATCGGGGTCCATTACCCTACGGATGTGGCCGCCTCCTTCCTAGCGGCCGGCGCGGCCCTTGTCCTTCTCACTGGCCTGTGGAACCGGTTCGCGGCCAGGATCCTTCAGCGTTTGCCCGTCAACGCGGCAACCCGACAATTTCTGTCCTAAGGAGGGCGTCATCCATATTGTTCAGGCCTTTGCTGCAACCCCGTCCTTCGCAATACCTACGAGCGGACTGTCCCTTCTTGATCCTGCGGGCCTGCTCCAGGACCTGGGACCTGCCGCATTAGGGGTCATCGCCGCCATGGTCTTTGTCGAATCCGGTGTCCTGTTCCCTTTCCTGCCCGGTGACTCCCTGCTGTTCACCGCAGGTCTGCTGCACCAACAGCTTCAGCTCACCCTGCCGGTACTGATCGGCATTGTCACGGCGGCGGCCGTGGCCGGGGACCAGGTGGGTTACCTGCTTGGCCGCAAATTCGGCAGGCGATGGTTCAGGGACGATGCCAAGGTATTGAAGACCGCCCATCTCACCCGGACCGAGGAATTCTTTCGCCACTACGGTGGCCCGGCCCTCGTCCTGGCCAGGTTCGTTCCCCTCGTCCGAACATATGCGCCGCTGACTGCCGGTATCGCCCGCTACGGGTACACGGCCTTTACGCTGTGGAACATCGTCGGTGCCATGGCCTGGGCTGTGTCCGTGACCCTGCTGGGCACGTGGCTGGGCCACTTTGAGATCGTCGCCCGGAACATTGATGTGATCGCCATTGTCATGGTTCTCGTTTCCGTGCTCCCCTGGGGTGTGGAACTAGTCAAACGCCGCCGCACTCTACGGGCCGCCGAGCGGGAAGACGCCTGGAACGAATCACCAGCCAAAGAACCAGCCACGGAAGAATAGCCGTCATGACAACGGATATCCTGCCTGTCCTGCTTCTGGTCGAAGACGATGCCGTCCTAGGTCCCCTCATCGTTGAACTTCTTGGCGTCGACTACCGGATCCGGCTGGTTGCCAATGGCAGGGACGGTCTTCATCTCGGCCTGACGGAAGAGTGGGACGTGATGATCATTGACCGCGGGCTGCCCGGCATGGACGGCGTGGAGCTCATCACTGCCTTGCGCTCGAAGGGAGTCGGGGTTCCGATCCTCATTTTGACTGCGCTGGGTTCCACTGAAGACAAAGTCAACGGCCTGGATGCAGGTGCGAACGACTACATGACCAAGCCGTTCGACGTCGCAGAGCTCAGCGCCCGGCTCCGCGCCTTAACCCGGAGCTTCACCCGCGCCCGGCCCCTGTTCAGCATCGGGGATTGGGAACTGGACACAACGTCCCGGTCCATCCGCTCCGTGTACGGGCCGTTGGTTTCCCTCACGGCGAAAGAGACCGAACTCCTTGCCGCGTTCGCCAGCGAACCAACACGGGTCTTCACCCGTGACGAGCTGCTTTCGTCCCTGTTCCAGCCCTCTGACCAGCCTGGCGTCATCGACACCTACGTCCACCACCTTCGCCGAAAGATCTCCAGGACCGTCATCCGCACCGTCCACGGTGTGGGATACCAGATCGGTGAAGCCCATGAATGAGACACCCGCCGATGGCGACGGTCCCGACCGTGCAACCCTTCGGCGGGCCGCGCTCAAGGTCGCCGTCCGGATCAGCGCAGGGTGCGCCGTCATGGTTCTCTGCCTTCTCGCCGGGGCCGCCTTCTACCTTACGAACCAGCTCGCCCACCCCGCAGTGCCAGGCTCGGGAGTGCAGGCCCCGGATTATGCCTACCTCGATGCGAAGGACTTGTTCGAAGCCCTGATCATCGCCGGCGTCGCCGGCATCGTCCTGGCCGGAGGCGTCGGCTGGGCCAGTGCACGGAGCGCCATTAAGCCGTTGGCAAAAGCACTCGCACTGCAACGGAGGTTTGTCCAGGACGCCAGCCACGAATTGCGCACGCCGCTGGCCATTCTGGATGCCCGCATCCAACTCGCCCAGCGCGATACAACCGCGGATTCGAAACCTGGCCAGGCGCTGGCCAGGATACGCGACGATACAGCGGCGCTGACGGCCATCGTCGACGAACTCCTGCTTACCGCGACCGGGGCGCAAGAGGAACCGCCGGCGGAACCGACAGACGTGGCCGACGTCGCCGTCTCCGTGGCCGAAAGCCTGGAGCAGGTAGCGGGCAACCACGGCATCAGCGTGATCGTTCGCAACGAGGGGAGGCCTCTTGCCCGGATCGACAAGGGGAGCCTGCGCCGCGCCATGCTGGCACTCGGGGACAACGCCCTGGCGCACACCCCCGCCGGCGGCCGGATCACGATCACAACTGGCTCTGACAAGCACCACGCACTCATAACGGTGGCGGATACCGGCACCGGAATAACCGGAGTGGACCAGGACAGGATTTTCGAAAGGTTCGTCAGGTCCCAGCGTCACCATGGCACACAGCGCAGCTTCGGTATCGGCCTGGCCCTGGTCCGCGACATCGCCTCAAGCGCTGGCGGGCGTGTTCAGATCGCCCGGACCGGTCCGGAAGGCACCACTATGCGGTTGGTGGTGCCCTTGGCTGACAGCAGAAGCCAACCCGGATAGCTCTCGTGAGTCTATTGACCGGCGATACTTAGCGATATATCGTTAATTATCGCCGATGGTCGGTGATAAGAATCGGAAGGATGATGCCATCATGAGAGGCATTCACGATAAATTTTCAGACAACGGCCCGGAACGGGGACGTTTCGAGCGCGGCCGCAGCCGCCGCGGACCCCATGGACATGGCGGCGGGGGCGGATTCGGACGGGGCTTCGGACCAGGTTTCGGACCCGGCTTTGGGCCCGGTTTCGGCCCGGGCGGCCCACGGAGGGCCAACAGGGGCGATGTCCGCGCAGCAATTCTTTCCCTGCTGGCCGAAGCGCCCTCCAACGGATACGGGCTGATCAAGACGATCGCGGAAAAGACCTCCGGAGCCTGGCGTCCGAGCCCCGGCTCCGTTTACCCGACGCTCCAGCAGCTCGTCGATGAAGAACTCATCACGCCCGTTGGTGAGGGCAGGCGCACCGAGTTCACCCTCACCGATGCCGGCAAGGCGTATGTGGAGGACCATGCAGACGAGCTGGGCAATGCCTGGAACACCGACCCGGAGGGCACGGGTCCCGCGTTTCACCAGAGCGTAGGCAAGCTCATTGGCGTGATTCATCAGTTCCGGGTTGCGGCGACGGACGAACAGCGCCTGGCCGCCGTCGAAAAGATTGACGAAGCCCGCCGTGCGCTGTATTTGATCCTGGCGGAGTAGATCGCCGGACCTCAAAGTGCCCCGGTGAGGTAACTGATACACACAGGAAACCTTGCGTCGTTGCCGCGAAACATTGCACGGTTACGCTCATTCCTACCTGGACAGCGGTCCATGCAGCGAACGGAAGGACACACCATGATGACTCTTTTGGGCACTTTGACACTCTCCCTTCATTCCGGCCGGAAGGACAAGGATCCGCATGTCGGCGGGGCTGGCTCCAAGGGCGCTTTCCCCAGCGGGCAGCTCACGTCCACCCCCTGGGAAGGCTGGTGGCACGACGAAAGCTAACCCCGCGGGCAGGGGCTGCACCTCAGCCTCTTGAAGTTCGGCGCCTTCAGGGTGTCGAATCGTCTTACAGAGGCCGCACGGCGGCTCACGACTAAGACGCCTGGAGTTGCTCATGTCGGTAAAAAGCACAAATGGCCGGGCCAAGAGCCCGGCCCGCGGAACCTCTGATTCACGGCGGCCGGACGCCTCCACCGGGGTTCCTGCCGATTCGCCGGCGAAGGTCCGAAACGTGGTTCTTGTGGGCCACTCCGGTGCCGGCAAAACGATGCTGGTGGAAGCGCTGCTGGCCGCGACCGGTGTGATCTCACGGATGGGATCGATCGAGGACGGCACGACGGTCAGCGACACCGAGCCCTCCGAGGTGCACCAACAGCGCTCGGTGGTGCTCTCCGTAGCCCCTCTCGTGGTGGACGGCATCAAGGTCAACCTCCTTGATACGCCGGGCTACGGTGACTTCACCGGCGAACTCCGCGCAGGACTGCGGGGAGCAGACGCGGCCCTGTTTGTGGTGTCTGCCATCGAGGGCATCGACGCCGCCACCACTGCACTGTGGGCCGAGTGCGACCAGGTGGGGATGCCCAGGGCGGTCGTGATCAGCCGGCTGGACCACCCGCGCGCAAACTTCGAGGCAACGCTCGCCGAATGCCGGCGCTCGTTCGGTGACTCGGTGGTGCCGGCGTACCTCCCAGTGCGCGCCGGAGACGCCACCACCGGGCTCCTGGGACTGCTCTCCCAAACAGTGTCTGACTATTCCGCCCGCGTACCGGTACCGGAAGTGCGCCAAGCCAGCGCGGAGGAGATGACGGCGTCCGAAAGTGCCCGCGGAACACTCATTGAGGGCATCATCTCGGAAAGCGAGGACGAGACCCTCATGGACCGGTACCTTGGCGGTGAGGAAATAGACGTCGACGCACTCGTCAGCGACCTGGAAACCGCGGTCGCCCGCGGCACATTCTTTCCCGTGCTGGCAACCTCCGCCGAAACGGGACTTGGCGTTGCCGAACTCCTGGACATGCTGACCCGTGCCTTTCCCTCTCCGCTGGAGCGCAGCCTGCCGCAGGTCACCGGGCTGGACGGCGAACCGGTCCCGCCGCTGGCGTGCGATCCCGCCGGTCCGCTGGCCGGCGAGGTAGTCCGGACCACCATCGACCCGTTCCTGGGCCGGGTCTGCCTGGTGCGGGTCTTTTCCGGAACGCTGCGCGAGGACTCCGCCGTGCACGTCAGCGGCCGCGGGCTGGCCGACCGGGGCCACGAGGACCACGACAGCGACGAGCGCCTCACCCACCTCTACTCCCCGGCGGGGTCGAGCCTCCGGCCGGTGCCCTATTGCGTGGCGGGGGACATCTGCGCAATCGCCAAGCTTGCCAATGCCGAAACCGGGGACACCGTCTCAGCCCGGGAGGCGCCGCTGCTGGTGGTTTCGTGGGACATGCCGGAGCCGCTGATGCCCGTGGCCGTGGAAGCAGCAACCCGCAGCGACGAAGACGCCCTGGCCAAGTCCCTGGGGAAGGTTGCAGCCGGTGACCCGACCCTGCGCGTGGAGCGGAACGCCGAAACCCATCAGCTGATCCTCTGGTGCATGGGCGAAGCCCACGGCGAGGTGGTGCTGGACAGGCTGCGCGAGCAGGGGGTCAAACTACAGACAGTCGAGGTGGTTACGCCGCTGCGCGAAACGTTCGCGGCGCCGGCTTCCGGCCACGGCCGGCACGTCAAGCAGTCAGGAGGCCACGGCCAATACGCGATCTGCGACATTGACGTCGAGCCCCTCGAACGTGGAGCCGGCTTCGAATTCGTGGACAAGACCGTGGGCGGGGTCATCCCGGGGCAGTACATAGGTTCGGTTGAAAAGGGTGTCCGGGCTCAAATGCAGAAGGGTGTGGCAGCGGGGTTCCCGGTGGTGGACATCCGGGTGACGCTCACCGGGGGCAAGGCGCACAGCGTCGATTCTTCGGATGCGGCTTTCCAGGCGGCAGGGGCGCTGGCGCTGCGGGAAGCAGCGGCCGCGGGCAGGATCCAGCTCCTCGAACCTGTCCTGGCGGTGACCATCAGCGTCGCCGACGACTATGTGGGGGCAGTGATGAGCGATCTCTCGTCCCGGCGCGGGCGGCTGACCGGGACGGCCTCGGCCGACGGCAGCGGCACCCAGATCAGCGCTGAGATACCGGAACAGGAACTTCTGCGCTACGCGGTGGATCTGCGGGCATTAACAGCCGGCACCGGCCGTTTCCGGCGCACCTACCTGCGGCACGAGCCCCTGCCCCCGAATATGGCCCACACGGCTCCCAGGCAGTGAGGTCCCGGCTATCTGAACCTAGCCATGTGAGCGCAGATATGCCGCAACCGGGCCCGCAACGGAGGCGCCGATGTCCTCGGCGCTCCGCTTTTTGCCCGCGACCGCAAACGAGTGGTCGCCGCCGTCGCACCAGTGGAGCGTGGCCGTAGGCCCGATCCGGCTGACAACGCCCTCCAGCAGCTCAGGGGTGGCAAACGTGTCCCGCGTTCCCTGCATGAACAACATGGGAAGGGTGAGGCCGTAGAGGTGCTCGTCCCGCAGCTTCTCCGGCTTGCCCGGGGGATGCAGCGGATAGCCGAGGTACACCAGCCCGGCTGCCGGCATTCCCTCGGCAACGGCCATGGACGCCATCCGGCCGCCGAACGACTTGCCGGCCGCCCACACCGGACCGGTGTCGGAGTGCGCGGCCGCCTTGGCCGCGGCCTCTTCCATGGCGGCACGCCAGGTGGCGATCGCGAGCGGTGGCCGGTCGGGGAACTTCCGTCCGGCCTCGCGGTAGGGGAAGTTGAAGCGCAAGGTGGAGACGCCGTCGTCGTTCAGCGCGTTGGTGAAGCCCGCCATGAAGGGATGCTCCATGCCTGCTCCGGCACCGTGCGCAAGCACGAGTGTTGCGAACGGCTTGTCCGGCCGGGCGTAGATGCCGGAGACCTGGATATCGCCGACGGTGATGGTTACGGGGGATTCGTGTACGGGCATGAATCCATGATGCCCGATCTGCCCGGGCTCAGACCCGGGCCGGGGTAACCCGCAGCCAGCGGAACTCCTGTGGCCGGAGAGTGACCCCTCCTTCTATTCGCACCGGGTTGCCGGTCAGCAGGTCCACTGCCCCGGCAGCGAATCCGGAAAGCGTCTGCGCCGTGATGGTCTGGTTTCCGTCGCTGAAGTTGGCGAGGACCAGGATGTGGGTTCCTTCGCCCGGCCGCTGGTAGCCCAGGACGCCGCGGTTTTTAGTGTCGAAGTGGACCAGCCGTGTTCCGGCGAATTCCGGTGTTGCTGACCGCACCGAGATCATGGTGCGTAGGCCCTCAAACACCGCGCCTTCGGGTGTGGCCGGGTCATGGCGCTTCGCGTACCTCTCGGCGGGGTAGTGCGGGCGGTGCACCCAGCGGCTGTCCGTGCCGTGGCCCTCTTCCAGTGCGTAGTCGTAGTCATTGAGCTGCCCCACCTCATCGCCAAGGTAGAGCAGCGGGATTCCGCCCGTACTGAAGGCCACCGAATGGGCAAGCAGGATTCTGTCCACCGCCTGGCCGGTGCCGTCCTCCAGGCCGCAGAGTGACGCCGTCGTGCCGGAAATGCGGCAATCACCCGTCCGCGGGTTGTCCTGGAAGGGCACGCCGCGGGCGAAGCTGCCCGGGAAGCGGTTGACGTAGAAGGAGTTGAGGAAGCGGCGGTGGTCAAAGCCGTTGATGCCCAGCTCCGCCGCGTCCTCGTCCGCGAAGGTCCAGCCGATATCGTCATGGCTCCGGACGTAGTTCACCCAGGACGTCCCGTCCGGGATGTTGTGCCGGCGTTCCAGGGCCTGCGACAGCAGGGCCACGTCCCGGGTGGCCATCGCCTCCCAGATCAGCGCCATCTGCAGCGGGTTGTAGGAAAGCTGGCACTCTGCCGGATCGATGTACAGCGCCACTTCGTCGGGGTGGACGATCGCCTCGGACTTGAACAGCAGCGACGGCGCAGCCAGGCGGCAGACGGCGTTGAAGGCCTGCAGCAGGGTGTGGGCCTCAGGGAGGTTCTCGCAGGGGGTTCCGAGCTGCTTCCAGATGAAGGCGACCGCGTCCATCCGCAGGATGTCCACCCCCTGGTTGGCCAGGAACAGCATCTCTCCGGCCATGGCCCGGAAGACGGCCGGGTTGGAGTAGTT
The DNA here is from genome assembly GCF_042880995.1 of Arthrobacter sp. NPDC058288. Classification (NCBI taxonomy): domain Bacteria; kingdom Bacillati; phylum Actinomycetota; class Actinomycetes; order Micrococcales; family Micrococcaceae; genus Arthrobacter; species Arthrobacter sp. NPDC058288. The sequence continues at coordinate 1,642,762 of NZ_JBHVYH010000001.1, read as the reverse complement.
CAGGTCCCACTGGTACGTGTGGAACGTGGCCCAGACCCAGCGGCCGTCCTCCATCCGGATGAAGGACCCCGGATGGTTCTCCGGAAAGATTTCGCGCACATTCTGCTCGAAGGCGTCCGGCATGGTCCGGTCCGGGAAGATCCAGTAGTAATCGCCGTACTCGGGATCGCCAGCCGCGGCCCGCTGTGCCCACTCGTGCTCATCCGAGGTGTGGTTGAAAATGAAGTCAACCACCAGGCTGATGCCATTGGACCGCAGCTCGGCGGCCAGTTCACGCAGCTGTTCCATGGTCCCCAGTTTCGGGTTGACCCGGCGGTAACTGGAGACGGCGTAACCGCCGTCGGAATGCGGTTCAGGTGCGAGGAACAGCGGCATGAGGTGCAGATAGGTGAGGCCAAGCTCTTTGAAATAGGGAATCCGGGCGCGGACTCCGTCGAGGTCCTCCGCATAGCGGTCCACGTAGCAGACGCCGCCCAGCATGCTGTTGGCGAGGAACCACGCGTTGTTGTGGTCCCGTTCTTCGTCCAGGGCCTTGAGGCCGGACGGGCGTTCGTTCCAGGAGCGGGCCGCCTGGAGAACCAGCGCCGTCAACTGCTCCTGGAAGTCGGGTCGGCTGCCGTACAGGGTGTGGAAGAGCCGGTACAGGTCCGGGAAATGGCGGTCAAAGCGATGGCGGAATACGGAGCTGTCCTTGTCCCGGGACATGAGGTCCGCCTCCGCGCCCAACGCGTTCAGGGCATGTTGCCTCGATGCCTGGTCCACACCAGCGGCTTCAACCATGGAACGGGTCTCCTTCGACGATTTCCCGGGTACCGCGGGGCATCCGGCCAGTTCACATCCTTACAGACCGGCGGGCCCGTGCCCAGTGGACAGGCCGAAGTTTCTCCCTTTCGGGCGCCACCTGCTGACGGGGCGGACCGGTGCGGGGTAGGTTGTCACCATGGCGAGCGAATCCACCACCCTCACCGTCGAGGGCCCGAACGGCCCCCGCGACATGCGGATCTCAAGTCCCGGCCGTGTCCTGTGGCCCGATCTCGGGCTGACCAAACTGGACCTTGCGCGCTATCTGGCGCAGGTGGGGGACGCCTTCATCGCAGCGAACGGCGGCCGCCCGGTGGCGCTGCAGCGGTTTTCGGACAATGTCGAGGGCGAGCAGTTCTTCTCGAAGAATCCGCCAAAGGGCACGCCGGACTTCATCCGGTCGGTGAAGGTGACCTTCCCGAGTGCCCGCTCGCACGCCATGCTGGTTCTCGACGAACCGGCCGCCGCCGTGTGGGCGGCCCAGATGAATACCGTCGTGTTCCACCCCTGGCCGTCCCGCGCCGAAAACACTGACAACCCGGACCAGTTGCGGATTGACCTCGATCCCCAGCCTGGTACAGACTTCGACGACGCCATCCCTGCGGCGCTGGCCCTGAAGGATGTGCTCCAGGAAGCGGGCCTCACCACGTTCATCAAGACCTCGGGGAACCGCGGTTTGCACGTCTACGCGCCGGTGGAGCCCACCCGTGAGTTCCTGGACGTCCGCCACGCCGTCATCGCCGCCGCCCGTGAACTGGAGCGGCGGATGCCGGACAAGGTCACCACGGCCTGGTGGAAGGAAGAGCGCGGCGAACGGGTGTTTGTGGACTTCAACCAGGCTAACCGGGACCGGACCATAGCCGGCGCGTACAGCCCCCGTGCACTGGGCCATGCTCCTGTGTCCTGCCCGATCGCCTGGGAGGAACTGGGCAGCGCGGACCCGAAGAACTTCACAATTCTCACTGTCCCGGAACGGCTCAGGACCGTAGGGGACCCGTGGGCGGACATGAACGCCAAACCGGGAAAAATTGACGTGCTGCTCGAATGGTGGGAGCGCGACCTCGGCACCGGGCTGGGAGAGCTTCCGTTTCCGCCGGACTACCCTAAGATGCCGGGCGAACCCCCGCGGGTCCAGCCCAGCAGGGCACGCAACAAGGACTAGTCCGCCCGGGCCGGAGACCTGCCGGCAGCAGGGCGGGCTACTCGAACCTGGACGGATCTCCCATGCCGCGGCGGACCACTTCCGCCGAACCGCTGGAGAAGTCAATGACCGTCGTCGGCTCCGCACCGCAGTCCCCGGAATCAACCACGGCATCCACCACGTGGTCAAGCCGTTCCTTGATTTCCCAGCCCTGGGTGAGCGGTTCCTCCTCGTCGGGCAGCAGCAACGTGCTGGAGAGAAGCGGCTCGCCCAGCTCGGCCAGCAGCGCCTGGACCACGGCGTTGTCCGGGATGCGGACGCCCACGGTTTTCTTCTTCGGGTGCAAGAGGCGCTTGGGCACTTCCTTCGTGGCGGGAAGGATGAAGGTGTAGCTGCCCGGGGTGACTGCCTTGATGCTTCGGAACACATCGTTGTCGATCTGGACAAACTGGCCCAGCTGGGCGAAATCCTTGCAGACCAGGGTGAAGTGGTGTTTGCTGTCCAGTTGCCGGATGGCACGGATACGGTCCAGGGCCTCGCGGTTGCCGAGCTGCGCACCAAGGGCATAGCAGGAGTCGGTGGGATACGCGATCAATCCGCCGGACCGCAAGAGCTCCACTATCTGGCCAATGGCACGGGGCTGGGGATCGTCGGGGTGTACGTCAAAGTATCTCGCCATGCCTTGAGCTTATGGCCCCGCGTTGATTTCTGCACGGAGTGTGGCCAGGTCCGGGTGGCAGCGGGCGTCGTGCCCGACCGCGTACATGCCGCGAAGGGCTTTGTCTTCAATCAACGCCAGTCGCCTCCGACCGGGTTCGTCGTGGATCCGCCGGAGCCGCGGCGGCTGCCGTGTCAGTGGTCCGCTCGGGCGCCTCATCGTGATGGATCCGCTCCACGCGTGACCCTAGCGGCTCACCGCTGCCGCCCCATTGCAGGGCGATGATTTCGGCCCCGATCGATACCGCCGTTTCTTCGGGGGTGCGCGCCCCCAGGTCCAGGCCAACGGGGCTGTGCAGTCTCAGCAGCTGCTCGTCGCTCACACCCGCAGCGCGAAGCCTTTCCATCCGGTCGTTGTGGGTGCGCCGGGAGCCCATCGCACCGATGTATGCGACAGGGCGCCCGCGAAGGGCCGCCTCAAGTACCGGGACATCGAACTTGGGGTCGTGGGTCAGGACACAAATCACGCTGCGCTCGTCGAGGAGCCCCCGGGCGAGCTGCTCGGAGAGGTAATGGTGGGGCCATGCGCGGACCACCTCCGCGGCGTCGGGAAACCTCGCCCGGGTGGCGAATACGGCGCGGGCGTCACAAACGGTGACCTGATAGCCCAGGAACGTACCCAGCCGTGCCAGTGCCGCGGCGAAGTCGATGGCCCCGAACACAAGCATCCGCGGCCGCGGCGCGTAGCTGGCGAAGAACACGGACATGCCGGTATCGAGGCGCTCGCCGTCCGGACCGTACGTCAGCACGGAATTCCGGCCGGCTGCCAGCAGGCCCTGGGTGTCGTCGCCGACGGCGTGATCGGCCCGGTGCGAGCCCAGGCCGCCTTTGAATCCGTCGGGCCGGACGATGAGGTGGCGACCCAGCCGGCCGGGATCGGGGTGCTCTATCACGGTGGCAACTCCCACCGGCCGGGATGTCTCGATGTCCTCACGGACCCGGTTCAGCTCGGCAAAGGTTTGCTGCGAAATCGGCTCTACAAACACCTCAATAGTGCCGCCGCAGGTCAATCCGACGGAGAAGGCGTCGTCGTCGCTGACGCCGTAGCTCACCAGGACCGGGCGGCGGTCGGCCTTAACCTGTGTGGCAAGCTCGTAGACAGCACCTTCGACGCAACCGCCCGAGACCGAGCCAAAGACTTCGCCGGTGGCCGTGACCAGCATGGAAGCACCAGGGGGCCTCGGTGCGGAGCGGAAAGTCCGCACGACGGTAGCCAAACCGGCGGTTTCACCATGCAGCCAGCCCGGCATCATGGCAGCGAGAACGTCACGCATCTTCCTCTCTCCTCCAATGGCGGCTCAGGGCCGGCCCGAGCGCAGCCCGGCACGGCGGCCCAGTCGATAAGCACAAAACGCTACGGCGGCAAGCAGCCCAATGAGTTTCCCGGGGTTGCTGAGCTGATCGGTGAGCATTCCCCTGGCCAGGGAAAGTGCGTTCAGGCTGTTGTCGGGCTGCGACAGTGGTGACGATGGCGACGGGGCAGACGGTGCGGGAACCGGTGCCCCGGGTGACCCGGGTGACCCGGGTAGTGGTGCCGGCGGCGCCTCCGGCACGGCCTCGCCAGGCGTTTCCGGCACGGCCTCGCCGGGTGCTTCCGGCACGGCCTCGCCAGGCGCTTCCCCGGCGGGTTGCGCCAGCAACGTTTGCAGGTTGGCGGCGAACAGCGCCATCATCTGCTCGGTGACGCCGCCGATAACGCTCTTCCCCATTGCGGCGGCCTTTCCGGACAGGGCCAGATCGGCGCTGACCGTCCCCTGCGTGGAACCTTGCGCCTCTGCCAGGCGCAGGGTCACAGTGGCTTCGGCCGTACCTTGGCCGCGGGTTTCCTGCGCCCGCCCCTGGAACACCGCGCGGTGTTCGTCAACGTTCCGTTCGAGGACGGTCATCTGCCCCTTGTACTGCATGGAAACCGGTCCCAGCTTCACCTTCATCCCGATCTGGTAGGCGTCGTCGGAAAGCTTGTTCAGGATCTGCGCCCCTGGAACGCACGCGGCCACGCGCTGGAAGTCCATAAGCGTGTCCCAGACTTTGTCGATTGGAGCGACTACGGAGAAAGCGCTGTCTATTTGCATTAGCTGTTGCCCTGCCTCTCTTGTGTTGTCCTGCGAGCGTCCCGGACCGCGGCTGCCACTTCCGCCAGCGCCGAATAGCTGTGGCCGCTGACAAAGGCGTCGCAGTAGGGAAGCGCCGCGGCCATGCCACCCACCAGCGGCCGGTAGTTCACGTCCGCCTTCCTCGGATTAACCCAGACAATCCGGTAGGCGAGCCGCTTGAGCCGTCCCATTTGCGTGGCCACGAGGTCCGGATCATCCTGGGCCCAGCCGTCGGAGAGCACCACCACCACCGCGCCCCTGGCCAAGCCGCGGCGGCCGTGCGCGTCAATGAAGCTCCGCAGGCTTTCCGCGATCTGTGTCCCTCCTGCCCAGTCCGGTGCCCTTGCTGCGGCCCGGGCCAGCGCCTGATCAGGGTTCCGGCCCGCCAGCTGCCGCGTCAGCCGCGTCAGGCGGGTAGAGAACACGAACGCCTCCGCCCGGGCTCCGGCGACGGAGCCCTGCAATAATGACAGGAACACCCTCGTGTAGGGCTCCATGGACGCCGATACATCGCACAGCAGGACCAGCTGCCGCGGACGGGGCCGGCGATGGGCATAGATGAGCCGTGGGGCATCGGAGCCGGTGCGCCGGGCGGCGCGGACGGTGCTCCGGATGTCCAGCCGCGCACTGCTGTGCGACGACTTGCGGGTCCTGCGGCTCAGGCGTGCCGGCGTGGAGAAGGCTATCTCGCGAACGAGCCGGCGTACCTGGACTATCTCCTCGGCGGAGAGCTCGGCAAAGGACGTTTCGTGCAGCCGTTCCTCCGCCGACGCCATGGCCAGGATGGCGTCGCGCTCAGGACCGGCCCCCTCGCCGGAGCGTTCCCTGCCGGGAAGCAGAGCCGGCGGCGACGCCTTGGGGAGACCCGACGGCACATTCGCCGGCCCTGACAGGGGGGACGGGCGGAGGCGCGCCCGGGAGTCGATAACCGGCTCTGCCTTGGTGGCGCCCCTGCTGTCTGCCGGATCAAGCCGGCCATCAAATACGGCGGCAAAGACGGCGTCGAAAACCGCCATCTGCTCCCGGGAGGACACCAGGACCACCCGGCACGTCCAGTAAAGCGGTTCGCGGGCGACGGGCGGGACCAGGCGGAGGGCTTCAGCCAGCCGAACGGCGCGGTCCGGGGAAGTCGAAAGGCCGGCACGGCGCAGCGCCGTCACAAGTCCCGCAGCCAGGGACGCGGCCTCCACCCCCGGCGGGCCGATGGCGGCGCTGGAATCAGCCATGACCGTCCCCGACCAGCCAGGCGGCGCCGCGAGCTCCCACGAGCTCAAGGTCATCCCGGTTCTTGACGATCGAGCCCCAGGTCTTCTCCACGGTTGGCGCATCGATGTGCGTGATGCCGAGTACGGACAAGGCGGATACCCAGTCGATGGCTTCGGCAATTCCGGGCGGCTTGGCCATGTCCAGTGTCCGCATCTTCGTGATGGCCGACGCCGCCTCCTGTGCCAGGGGACCGGCGCTTCCAGGGACACGGCGACGCACGATCTCGGCAATCCGCACGGGTGCGGGATAGTCGATCCAGTGGTACAGGCAGCGGCGCGTGAGCGCATCGTGCAGGTCCCTGGTCCGGTTCGACGTCAGAACCACAACGGGCGGATGCGTGGCCCGGATGGTGCCTAGCTCCGGGATGGTGACTGAGGCCTCCGCGAGCAGTTCGAAGGTGAACGCCTCGAATTCGGCGTCAGCCCTGTCAATCTCGTCCAGCAGCAGCACGGCCGGGCGCGGTCCGGGATGCTCGATCGCCTGCAGCAGCGGCCGGCGCAGCAGGTACTGCGGCCCGAAGAGGTCCGATTCGTTCAGGGCTGCATCGCGGACTTCTGCCAGCCGGATACCGAGCAGCTGGCGCTGGTGGTTCCATTCATAAAGCGCTTCACCAGCGTCAATCCCCTCGTAGCACTGCAGCCGGAACAGGGGAGTGTTGAGCACACGGGCCAGCGCCTTCGCAGCCTCGGTCTTGCCCACCCCCGCTTCGCCTTCCAACAGGATGGGCTGGGGCAAACGCACAGCCAGGAACAACGCCGTGGCCAGTCCAACGTCGGCGAGGTAGTCGCCGTCGTCCAGTGCAGCCATTAGCGAAGGAACATCCGGGACCAGCTGCTGCACATCTCCTTCCGCGCCGCTGCGCGCGGCGTTGCTCACGGTCCGCCCCGAAGTGCGTCGAGCACCCTGTCGTAATCATCGTCGGTGTTGATGTCCAGGGGAATGGCGCCGGGCACGGCCACCTCCGTTACCTCCGATGCGCGCTCCTCGAGCAACCGCCACACCGCCTTGTCGCCGTGCAGTCCGGCGAGCGCGGGCAGGGCCGAACGGGCGAACGCAAACGGATGGCCGATGCCGTCGTCGTAACGGCAGACGGCGATTTCGGCGTGCCCGCGTCCCGCCAGCAGCCTGTCCACGTTCCGGGCCATGACCCCCGGCTGGTCGCCGAGCAACAGGACCACCACATCAGTGTCGGAATGAAGCGCCTGCAACGCGGCGGCTATCGACGATGCGCAGCCGGTGCCGAAGTCCGGGTTGACGGCGACATCGCAGCCAGCCGTGTTCACGCCTTTCAGCACCTCTTCGCTCGAGCCGCCCACGGCCAACACCAGTTGGGCGAAGCCGCAGGCCCGGGCGGTGGCCAGCACGGCGTCGAGCAGCACGCCGTCTCCATAGGGGAGGAGCTGCTTGGGGCGCCCCAGCCGGCTGGAGCCGCCGGCGGCCAGGACCAGCCCGGCAATCCGGGGCTTTCCGGCTGGACGACGGGATGTCAGGGGGGCAGGGCTGCGGGCCTGGCCGGGCAGGGCTTCAGCGGGAGGCGTCATAGCGTGCCGGATCTTTGCGGAATGCCTCGTAGCATCCCCGGGAACAGAAGTAGACGGTGGTGCCGCCGTGCTCGAGGTGCAGCGTTGACTCTACGGCGGCCACCGTCATCCCGCAGACGGGGTCAACGGCCGTTGCCGGTGCGCGTTGGGCAGTCGCCGGGTGCCGTCCCTTGGCCCGTTCGGCAACGAGCTGCGCGAGGATGGACACGGCGATCTCACCCGGGGTGCGGGCTCCAAGGTCCAGCCCTGCCGGGCTGAACACCCGGGAGCGCAGAGATTCATCCACATCCAGGGATGCCAGGACGGCGGCGCCCCGTGTTTCGCTGGCCACCAGTGCGACGTAGGGCACCCCGGCACGCAATGCGCCCTCCAGTGCCCCTTCTTCCTCCCGGCCGTGGGAGGCGACGATCAGGGCGGCGTCGTCGGGCCGGGGGTCCGCGGCCTGCCCGTCGGTCAGTTCCATCTGCAGGCCGACGCCGGCACCGAGGGATGCCAGGGCCTGGGCCACGGGGGTGGTGCCGACCACCAGGACCCTCGGTGCGGGGATGTGTGGCTCAAGGAAGATCTCGATGGCTCCTCCGCTGAGGCAGGGGTTTGAAACCTCGACCGCGCCTTCTTCGCTGCGGTGGGACGGCTCGCCAGGCACAACGCGCAGCAACAGCGGCTCCTGGGCCGAGAGTGCCTTCAGGCTGTATTCCCGGACCGAGGCCTCGACGCAATTTCCGCCCACGAAGCCAGCCATTTCACCGTCGGACAGGATCAGGGCGGTGTCACCCGCGTGCGCGCTCGTGGGCCGCTGCGCCCGCACCACCGTGGCACGGACGAACGGCTCCCGCCGGCTGATGAGTTCCGTTGCCCTTGCCGCGAGGGTTTCTCCAGTGGATTGCATGTCAGATCGGTGGCCTTGGCCGGCCCTGCATGGCTTCCCATACCCGGGCCGGTGTGCAGGGCATGTCCATGTGGACCACCCCGTATGGGGCCAGGGCGTCGACGACCGCGTTCACGATGGCCGGCGGCGAGCCGACGGTGGCGGACTCTCCAATGCCCTTCGCGCCGATGGGGTGATGCGGTGACGGCGTCACGGTAAAGCCGGTTTCCCAGTCCGGTACCTCCATCGCCGTGGGGATCAGATAGTCCATAAAGGAGCCGCCCAGGCAGTTGCCTGCCTCGTCGAATTCGATGATTTCCATGAGGGCCATGCCGACGCCGTCGGTCAGGCCGCCGTGCACCTGGCCTTCGATAATCATCGGGTTGATCCGGGTCCCGCAGTCATCCACCGCGATGAAACGCCGCACTTTGACGTGGCCCGTTCCCGGATCGATGTCCACCACGCAGATGTAGGCGCCGAAGGGGAACGTCAGGTTCGGCGGGTCGTAGGTGACCTCGGCGTCGAGGTTGCCGTCGATTCCCTCGGGGAGGGTCATGGTGCCGTGGGCGGCCATGGCGATTTCCTCGATGGTCTTGCCGGCGCCGGGATCGCCCTTGACGAACCAGCGGCCCTTCTCCCACTCGAGGTCTTCGGGACGGGTTTCGAGCATGGCGGCGGCGATGAGCTTCGCCTTTTCGCGGACCTTGCGCGCAACGAGGGCCACCGCGCCGCCGCTGACCGGCGTCGACCGGCTCCCGTAGGTGCCCAGGCCAAAGGGCGTCTGGTCGGTGTCGCCGTGGACGACATCAATATTCTCCGGCGGAATGCCGAGCTCTTCCGCGACGATCTGCGCGAACGTGGTCTCGTGGCCCTGCCCCTGGCTCTGGACGGAAAGCCGCACAACGGCCTTGCCGGTCGGGTGGACGCGCAGCTCGGCGCCGTCGGCCATGCCCAGGCCCACAATGTCGAAGTGTTTGCGCGGGCCGGCTCCCACGACTTCGGTGAAGAAGGCGACACCGATCCCCATGAGTTCGCCACGTTCGCGTTTCTCGGCCTGTTCGCGCCTGAGCTCCTCGTAGCCGGCCATCTTCATCGACAGCCGCATGGCCACTTCATAGTTGCCTGAGTCATAGACCCAGCCGGTCTTGTTCGCGTACGGGAACTGTTCGGGCCTGATGAAGTTCTTCAACCGGAGTTCCGCCGGGTCCATGTCCAGCTTCCGGGCCAGGATGTCCACCATCCGCTCCACCAGGTAGACGGCTTCCGTCACCCGGAACGAGCAAGCGTAGGCAACGCCGCCCGGAGCCTTGTTGGTGTAGACGCCCCTGACCTTGCAGAACGCGGCCTTCAGGTCGTAGCTGCCAGTGAAGATCGAGAAGAAGCCGGCGGGGTTCTTGGTGGGCTGGGCGGTGGCGTTGAACGCGCCGTGATCGGCCAGCACACTGGTCCTGAGGGCGAGGATCCGGCCGTCTTTGGTGGCGGCGATTTCGCCCTGCATGATGTAGTCCCGGGCGAACGACGTCGACATCAGGTTTTCCGAGCGGTCCTCCACCCACTTCACCGGCTTGCCGGTGACGATCGAACCGACGACGGCGAGGATGTAGCCGGGGTAGATGCCCACCTTGTTACCGAACCCGCCGCCGATATCGGGGGAGACGATACGAATCTTATGTTCGGGGATGCCGGCGACGATCGCGAACAGGGTGCGGTGCGCGTGCGGTGCCTGGGTCGTCTCATACAGCGTCAGCTTCCCGGACACGGCATCAAAGTCTGCGACGGCGCCGCAGGTCTCCATGGGTGCCGGATGGACCCGGGGGTAGACGACCTCCTGTGCCACGACGACGTCTGCTGAGGCGAAGACCGCCTCCGTTTCCGCCTCGTCGCCCATCTCCCAGTCGAAGATCCGGTTGTCCGTCCGGCCTTCGAGATCATCCCGGATCACGGGGGCGTCCGGGTCCAGGGCTTTGCGCGCATCGATGACCGGAGGCAGCAGGTCATAGTCGACGTCGATCAGTTCCAAGGCGTCGCGGGCGGCGTAGCGGTCCTCCGCCACGACGAAGGCGACCTCCTGCCCCTGGAAGCGCACTTTGTCGGTAACCAGCACTGCCTGCACATCCGCTGAAAGAGTGGGCGCCCAGGCGAGGTTGAGTGCCAGCAGGTCCTTGCCCGTGATCACGGCGAGCACTTTCGGGTGGGCCAACGCATTGGTGGTGTCGATCGAGACCAGCCGTGCGTGGGCAACCGGGGCGCGCAGGATGGCGCCGTGCAGCATGCCCGGCAGCACAATGTCGTCGACGTAGTGGCCCTTTCCGCGGACGAACCGGGGGTCTTCCTTGCGCTGGATGCGGCCGTAGCCGATCGGGCGGTCGGCGTCGCCGGCGGCCGGATTGGCTGGCCGATCGTGGATAACAGTCATGCCTTCACCTCTGCGTCTGCGATGTCCGGGACCGCCGTGTCTGTGCCCTCGATGACTTCGTCTGGAGCTGCAACGTCAGCAGCCGCCCCTGCGGGATGGGCGGCAGCCCACTGCACTGAGCGGACGATCGTGGCATATCCGGTGCAGCGGCAGATCTGCCCGGATATGGCCGTCCGGATTTCGGTGTCGTCCGGATGCGGGTTCTTGTCCAGCAAGGCGCGGGCCGTGAGCATCATGCCCGGGGTGCAGAAGCCGCACTGCAGCCCGTGCTCCTCCATGAACCCCTGCTGAACCGGATCGAGGGTGCCTGCCGTGGCGAGTCCTTCAACCGTGCGAATGTCGTGCCCGGCCGCCATCGCGGCGAGCACGGTGCAGGACTTCACGGGCTGGCCGTCCATCAGGACCACACACGTTCCGCAGTTCGTGGTGTCGCACCCCCAATGCGTGCCCGTGAGGCCAAGGACGTCGCGGATGTAATGAACCAGCAGCACACGCGGTTCGATGTCGGAGGTTACGTCGTTTCCGTTCACTGTCATGCTGATCTGCATGGGGCTCAACCTTCCTGTATTCCGGCGGCCCGGGCGCATGCCCGCCGCAGGACTCTGCGGGTGAGCTCGTCGGCCAGATGCCGTTTGTAGTCGATCTGTCCGCGCTGGTCTGCGACAGGATCACACGCAATGGACGCCAGCCGGCCGGCCTCGACGAACAGCTCCTCGCGGGGTTGCTGTCCAAGGAGCACGGCCGCGGCTTCCTCGACGGTTCCGTCGAGGCCCAGCGCCGTGAGACCTATGGCCGCGGCATCGACGCTACCGTCGTCCGCCAGCGAGACGGCCGCCCCGGCTGCGGCGACGGCCCAGTCGCCAACCCGGCGTTCCACTTTTTCGTAGGCGCTTCCCGAGTTCGGACGAACGGGGAACCGGACTTCGCACAGCAACTCGTCAGGGGCCACGGCTGTCTCATAGGGGCCGCGGTGGAACTCGTTCATATCGACCAGGCGTTCGCCGCCGGGACCGCGGACCACAGCCACAGCACGCAGGACGTCGCAGACTGTGGAAAGGTCTTCGGCCGGGTCGGCTTGGCACAGGGAACCGCCAATGGTCCCGCGGTTGCGCACCACAGGATCCGCGATGACCGCTTCGGCGTCCGAAATGATCGGGAAGAGGCGGGCCACTTCGGCTGATTCCAGGAGGGCCGTATGGCGCGTCAGCGCGCCCACCCGCAGGTGATCCCCGTCGAGAAGGATGAAGTCGAGTTCGAACAGGTCGTTGATGTCAATCAGCCATTCGGGACGGGCCAGGCGGAGCTTCATCATGGGCAGAAGGCTGTGCCCGCCGGCTATCACCCGGGACTCGGGGCCGTGGCGTGCAAGAAGTTCAAGGGCATCATTCACTGTGCTGGCCCGAACGTAGTCAAAAGGAGCCGGAATCTGCATTGTCCCTACCTCACTCCATGGCGCCGCACACTGTAAGACGCCGATTTGAGGTCAGTCTTGCCCTGGCCCGAGTGGAGTGTCAATATCGTCATAAGCGAAGGGTTATGAAGCCGTGTCGATGACTTTGAGCCAGCTGCGGGCCTTTGCGCTCGTGGCCAGACTGGGGTCTCTTCACGCTGCCGCGGCGGCCCTGGGCGTCAGCGAGCCGGCAGTCTCCTCTGCCCTGGCTGCGCTTCGGCGGGACCTCGACGACCCCCTTTTCGTCCGGGCTGGCGGAGGCATTGCCCTGACGCCGGGCGGCCGGGCGCTCGCGGACTATGCCCAGGAAATCGTTGGCCTGGCTGACCACGCGCGGTGGGAAGTGTCCCACGCAACCACAGACGCGGGATTGCTGAGAATCGTCGCAACAGCTCCGTTCGCTGAACATGCGGCCGGGCGGTTGCTTGACCTCTTTACCAAACGGGTGCCGGGAGCCTCCGTTGATGTCGTCGTGGAGTCCGCAGCCGACATAGCTTCGCTGCTCCTTGACCGCGCCTACGACATAGCTCTCGGGGCCAGGGCTGCCCAGCCGGGCGGTGCAGGGGGTGACGTCGGACTGGAGATGGTCCCTTTCCTGCGGTATCAGCGCGTCTTCGTGGTGGCGGGATCGCATCCCCTCGCCGGGCTGCACGGGCCGGTACCACTGGCACGGTTGCTGGACCGACCATGGTTCGCCGGTCCCTCCGGCATCCAGGCGGAGACGGATGAAGGGCGGTGGCTGTCTTCGATGGGCGTAGCGCCCGAGGTGATCCGATTAAGCAGCGAAACCGACGCCCTCGCCGCGGTCAGGGCAGGAGAGGGCCTGACACTCGCCCTGGGGCACATCGTGAGGGCGGAACTCCAAACCGGAGTCCTGGTGCGCGTACCCGTTGTCGGAACTCCAGTTTCCGGTTTGTGGTGGGCAAGCACGCTGGACCATGGCCGGACAACTTCCAAGGCCAGGGCGCTGCAGCGGTTCGTCACCACATCGGATGCAACAGCCGCGATGGTTGCTCCGGGCGGCTCCCGGGGGCTTGAACGACGGGGATCCAAAGTTCACGTTGCGCTCTGGAGCTAAGACCGAAGGCTACCGCCAACCCCCTATGCAGTCCGGCATGACTGGGGCAACATATGAAGTGTTCCAAGCCCGGGCGGCCACCGGATCCACGGGTGGTCCGGGTATCGACCGGTACGAGAGGACACATCTGAACATGACCACGAGACTGAATCCCTACCTTGGCTTCCGGGACAACGCGCGGGAGGCCATGACCTTTTACCAGTCCGTATTTGGAGGCGAACTGGCAATGAGCACCTTCGGCGAGTTCCATGCCAGCGAAGACGCATCCGAGCAGGACAAGATCATGCACGGCATGCTCACCAGCGAATCCGGCATGGTGCTCATGGGCGCCGATACACCCAACGGCATGAGCTTCACCCCCGGCGACAACTTCTCCGTTTCCCTCAGTGGCGATGACGACGCCGAACTGCGCGGGTACTGGGAGAAGCTGTCCGACGGCGGCACCGTGACGGTGCCGCTCGAACAGGCACCGTGGGGCGACACCTTCGGCATGTGCACTGACAGGTTCGGGGTCGCCTGGCTGGTGAACATTGCCGGTCCCCAGCAGTAAGGGGACCGGCAACTGAATCGTTCAACGCCTACTTCCGGGCCACGAAGTAGGCGTTGAACGGATCCTCCTCGAGTTCCTTCACCTCAACGCTGCCGAAGCCCGCTGGGCCTGGTCGTGGATGGCATCGAAAACAGTGATGAGATCGAATCCCTCCGCGCCGTCCAGGACAGCTGCGTCGAGGAGTTGGAACCGGACGTTCCGCAGTCCCAGCCGCAGCCCGTCCACGCAACCGGCCAGCGGGAGGATGGCGGACACCAGGGACGTCTCATGGACCGAAGCGCTGTCAGCGGCCTGGATCTCGACGTAATCCGGCTAGTCCTCGTACCCCAGGCCGCCGCCTGTCCGGAATTTCTGCGCGATTTTGCCAGCCACCCCACCCATCAGGGCCGCGTGTCAGGGCCGCGTGCCAGTCCCTGCGGGCGTACGCCGCGCGGGCGCTGGTGATCAAATCCTGTTCAGCCATACGACGTCTCCAAGGGGTGGTTCCAGCGTACTGCCGGGTCCGGTTCCCGAAAAGGCGGGAGCGCTTGCGCAGCCGTGACTTTCGGCCCTAGGTGGGCTGCCGGAAGAAGCGGAAGCTGGGACGTACACCGCGCTGCGCATTCCGGCGCGGTGCAGCCCGTGCGCTTGCTGCGGCCGTGGAACTGCGGCTGCCCAGAGGTAACGGCTGCCGGAGGTCAATGGGGACGCTGCGCGACGGGAGCAGGGAGCAGGGAGCATCATGAAACACCGACACCCGCAACTCCGGTTCCTCGGAGCCACGGACAGCGTGACCGGTTCCCGGTACCTGGTTGAGGCGGGCGGGCAACGCATCCTCGTGGACTGCGGGCTGTTCCAGGGCTACAAGGTGCTCCGCGACCGCAACCGCATCCCGTTCCACGTCCGGCCGGCATCGATTGACGCCGTCCTGCTGACCCATGCCCATCTTGATCACACCGGCTACGTGCCCGCCCTGGTCCGGGACGGCTTCAGCGGACCGGTGTACGCCACCGAGGGCACCACCGAATTGTGCACCCTGCTCCTTCCCGACAGCGGGCACCTGCAGGAAGAGGAAGCCAAGTACGCCTACGAGCACGGCTCGTCCAGGCATAGCCCGCCGGTTCCGCTCTACACGGCAGCGGATGCGGTCCGGTCGCTCGACAGTTTCCGGGAGCAGGGTTTCGACACCCCGCTGGAGCTGGGCGGGGGGATTTCCGCGACGTTCCTGCCCGCAGGGCACATTCTCGGAGCAGCCCAGATCAGGGTCGACGTGGGCCAGCACTCCGTCCATTTCACCGGTGACCTGGGACGCAACGATGATCCGTTGATGTTCCCGCCCCGGGGGCTTGGCGCCGCTGACATACTCGTCACCGAATCCACCTACGGAAACCGCGAACACTCGAGCCTGGATCCGGAACTGCAGCTGGGGGAGATTATCACCCGTGTGGCGAAGAAGAACGGGGTGATCATGATTGCCGCGTTCGCCGTCGGACGGGCGGAGACACTCATGCTGCATCTGTCCCGGCTTCGGGCCAAAAACGCGATTCCGGACATTCCCGTATACCTGAACAGCCCCATGGCCATCGACGCCTCCGGCATGTACCAGCGGCACCCCAATGAACACCGCCTCAAGCAGCGGGAGTACGAGGACATGTACAAAGTGGCCAAGATGACCCGGACCGTGGACGATTCGAAACTGCTCAACCTCCGCGGTGGCCCAATGGTAATCATTTCTGCCAGCGGGATGCTCACCGGAGGCAGGATCCTGCACCACATCGCCGAGTACGGTCCCGATCCGAAGAACGCCATTATCCTCAGCGGATACCAGGCCGGCGGAACCCGCGGCGCCGCGCTCGCCGCGGGCCAACGGCAACTCCGGATCTACGGGGAGGACTTCCGCATCCGCGCCGAAGTGATCCAGATGGAAAGTTTGTCCGCGCATGCGGACTCAAACGGGTTGATCGAGTGGATGAGGGCCGCCGAACGGGAACCCCGAATGACCTACATCACCCATGGTGAACCGGAAGCGTCCGATGCGCTCCGGATCCGCATCAAGCGCGAACTCGGCTGGCGGGTGCGCGTTCCGGAATACCTTGAAGGCATCTCGCTCGAGGATCCGACATGACCAACGGAAACCGTGCCGTCCTGAGCATGCTGGACGAGATCCGCAGCCTGGCCCGGCCCCTCAGCGGAATACGGGACCTTGACCGCCTGGTCCACAAGGCCGGTGCCGGACGCTTCGTGGCCATCGGCGAAGCATCCCACGGCACCCATGAGTACTACACCATGCGTGCCCGGCTGACCATGCGGCTGATCGAAGAGCAGGGTTACAGCTGGATAGGAGTGGAGGGCGACTGGCCGGACTGCTGGCGGATCAACCGCTGGGTCCGCGGACAAAGCGGGCAGGATGCGGGCGTGCACACCATGCTCGCCGGGTTCGGCCGTTGGCCCACCTGGATGTGGGCAAACGAGGAAGTGGCGGGCTTCCTTGACTGGCTTCGCGGCTGGAACCTGGAGCGTCCGATGGAGGAGCGGGTGGGATTCTACGGCCTGGACGTCTATTCGCTGTGGGATTCCCTGCGGGAAATCATCGGCTGGCTTGAGGACAACGAACCCGACGCCGTTCCCGCTGCCATGCGGGCGTGGCAGTGTTTCCTTCCGCATCATGAAGATCCGCACGAGTACGCCTGGCGCACCCGGCTGGTTCCGGAATCGTGCGAGGCCGATGTGGTTGCGCTCCTCACCGAGGTGCGAAACCGGGCACTTGCGCTGCGGGACCACGAACCGCTCGCCGAAAGCGATGAGGCCTTCGACGCGGTCCAGAACGCCGTGGTTGCCGCCAACGCCGAGCATTACTACCGCATCATGGTGCAGGGGAACCGTGAGTCCTGGAACGTCCGGGACCGCCACATGGCGGACACCGTGGACCGGCTGAGCGCGCATCTGGGCCCAGCCTCCAAAGGGATCATCTGGGAGCACAACACCCATGTGGGAGATGCCCGTGCCACGGACATGGCCAGGGACGGGCTGGTGAACGTCGGCCAGCTGCTCCGCGAGCGCCACGGTTCCGAAGGTGTGACCCTGGTGGGTTTCGGATCGTACCGGGGGACAGTGATGGCTGCGGACGCCTGGGGCTCCCCTGAACGGGTGCTCACTGTGCCGGAAGCCCGGACCGGCAGCCACGAGGACCTGCTGCACAGGGCCCTGGGCGCACCGGCGTTGTTGGAGTTCGGCAGGGACAGATCCGGTCCGTGGCTGTCAGCCTGGCTGGGTCACCGGGCCATCGGGGTTGTCTACCGCCCGGCCAGGGAATCCGGAAACTACGTTCCCACCCGGATGGGAGGGCGTTACGACGCCCTCATCTGGATGGAACAGACCTCGGCGCTTCGTCCGCTCCATCACGAGGCTCCGCCCAGTGAGCCGGAATTCGAAACGGAGCCCACCGGCTTCTGATCTGCCCCCGGAAAGCGAAGCAGCCGTTTCATCACCAGGCCGGTCACCAGCGCCATGCCGGCGGCCATCAGGATGGCGGCGGCAACGCCGATGGCGATCACCGTCGTCGGCGGCTGTCCCGGTTGCCACAGCGGCGGTGCGACGGCGAAGAAGAGTCCCAGCCCCACGCACCATGCCAGCGCGTTCCCGGCAACCCACCATCCGCTGTTCGCGAGGTGCCGGCGGAGTTCCGACCATTGCGCCAGCCCGATCGAACACAGCAGCAGCAGCGCTCCGGGCACGGCGGCAGCGGCCTGCAAGGCCGGTGGCCAAAGCTGCCACTGATCGGCGAAAGTACTGGGGCTGAGCCCGAGGAGCCAGGCGAGCGCCGCGCCGGCGGCAGTGCCTGTGGTCCACCGGGTCGCGCTCAGGCGGGGCAGCCGGCTTCGGAGCACGTGCGCCTGGGCGAGCCCCAGGACTGTGCCCTCGGCGACGCCGGCCACTACCAGCCAGGCCATCCCGCCGGCGGTGTCCGGCATGATCACGAAGACCGCGACGACGGCGGGAGCCAGAAAGCCTGCACTCTCACCAAGGGTGACCCACAGGAACCAGCGCATGAGGAAATGTTCGGGCCGCCCGGGTGCGGCGGTGCCCGTCAGGTTCTCCTTCATTGGGCCGACGCTACGCGCGGCGACGGGGCTGGTTGAGGGGCTTAAGGCCCTAACCCCTGCGTCCGCCGCCGGAGCACACTGAAGGTGTCAGCGGCCTCCGGCGCGCTGATCCGAAAACGCGATGGAGAAGAGCAGGATTCAGAATGAGCAAACCAATCGTCGTCGGCATCAACGGCTCCACCGGAAGCGAGGCCGCAATGTCGTGGTCGCTCCACCGGGCAGCCAGGCTCAAGCTTCCGGTGATCGCCGTCCATGCGGTGGATGACCGGTGGATGTCGCCGGACTTCCAGTACCACGAACTGATCAGGGAATCAGGCATGGAACTGCTGAGGCAGGTGCAGGAAGATGCCGCCAAGAAGGAACCCGACGTGGCCGTCGACGTGCAGTTGCGTCACGGCAGCGCCGGCGCCGCGCTACGGGAAATGTCCAAAGACGCCGCCATGGTGGTCATCGGATCACACCACCGTCATTGGGCCGACGGAGGACCCATGACGGACCGGGCCCTTCAGGTCGTTACTGCGTCGGACAGCCCGGTGGCGGTTATTCCGCAGGATCAGGGGCCGGAAGGCCGCGGCGTTGTGGTGGGCGTGGACGGTTCGGAGGAGTCATTGCAGGCTGTTGCATTCGCCGCGGCGGAAGCAGACCGCGAGGGGGACGAGCTGACGGCCGTGCTGGCTTTCCGGCGCCCGGCGCGTTGGGTTCAGAGCGGGATGCCTGCCAGCGGGCTGGCGGAAGTCATTGAGGAAGAGGACAAGATAGTGCTCGCGGAATCGGTGGCCGGGCTGCGGGACAAGTACCCCGATCTGGTGGTTAACCAGGTGCTGGACAAGGACACCGATCCGGCCAAGGCCCTGGTCGAGGCCGCCGCGAACGCGCGCCTCCTGGTCATCGGCAGCCGCGGACGCGGGGGATTCAGCCGCCTCGTCCTTGGCTCCACGGCCCACGCGGTTCTGTTGCGTGTTCCGTGCCCCACGGTGGTCACGCGGGTCCACAAGGTCAAGCACGAGGAATAGCGGGCACTGTCAGTGCATGGCTATGGCCCCCTTCGAGGAGGGGGCCATAGCTATGTGCGGGAGTCGCCGTCACGCTTCACGCCGCTCCGGACACCAGGTCCTGGGGTGCTAGATCCACTTCGGTGCTGCGGGCACCTCGGGCAGGTCAGCGTCCGACGCCGATGCGGCGGCGTCCGCTGCCGGGGTGCCAGTTGCTGCGGTGCCTCTTGCCGTCACGGCGTGGGTGCCGCGGCCGGTGGCCCATTGGGTGATGGCGGGGAGCGGGCCGGTGATCAGTGTTGGGTTCTCGGCGCTGGTGTCGCCGAACGTCAGGTCTGTGCCAGTGACCCTGATGAGTAGTCCGGTGTCGGTGCCGCGGGTGTGCCAGGCTCCGGTGATGTCCTTCAGGAGCCGGGTGAGGACGGGGGCGGGGATGTCGGTGAAGGTGGCGCCGTTGTCCAGGTCCACGGCGTGGACCCAGACTTCACGGGTGCGCATCCAGACGGTTTCCTCGGCCGGGACGATCCGGCCTTGGGCCGTTTTGACTTTGTGGTGCCAGGCTTCGGCCGGGAGGTCCCGCCATTCGACGTTCAGGTGCACCGCGGAGTGGTCGAAGAGGTGCCGCAGCGCGATCGGCGGGAGGGTGGCTCCGAAATTGATTTCGTGCTCGCGCACCGACGTGGAGGCGTACATGGGTGTTTCCACGCCGGTGGCGGCCCACTCGATGAGCCGCGCGATGGCCCGGGCGTTGTAGCCGATGTGGGCCGTGACGTGCCGCCGGGTCCAGCCCGGCAGCAGCGAGTCCCCGTCGAGGTCCGCGTCGGTGAGCTCGTTGAGCTTGCGGGCGAAGAACGCCGTGCCCCGCCGTGCCTGCAGCAAACCCTCGAGCAGGACCGGGTCCGTGGTCTGGTCGTGGCGGGCGACCATCAGGCTTCCTTGACCACGCGGTTGCTCAGCCGGCCCAGGCCCTCGATGGTGGTGACCAGGACCTGGCCCTCCTGCAGGTAGCGCTTGGGATCCTGGGCGTGGCCCACCCCTCCCGGGGTGCCGGTCGCGATCACGTCACCGGGGTTCAGTGTGATGATCGTGGAGATGTAGGAGACCAGGAATTCCGGGGTGAACACCAGGTCCCCGGTCGGGGTGGACTGCTGGACCTCGCCGTCCACGGCCGAGGTCATCAGGGGACCGGCGGTGAACTCATCCTGCGTGACCAGGGCCGGGCCGAACGGGGTGGAGTTCTCCCAGGTCTTGCCCTGGAGCCACTGGATGGTGCGGAACTGGTAGTCGCGCATGGACACATCGTTCAGCACCGAGTACCCGGCGATGTAGTCGGGGGCGTCGGCCTCGCTGATCCGGCGGCCCTTCTTACCGATCACCACGGCGAGTTCGGCTTCCCAGTCCACGGTGTCCGATTCCTGCGGCAGGGCCAGGTCATCGTTCGGGCCGATCAGGGATTCCTGGTACTTCGCGAACAGGGTGGGGTACTCCGGGATCTCCCGGCCCATTTCCTTGATGTGGTTCCGGTAGTTGTGGCCCACGCAGATGATCTTCCCCGGGAACGGGACCACCGGGGCAAGGTCCGCGCCCTCAAGCGGGTGCGTCGCCCCGGCGGCGGCCTTCGCCTTCTCTTCCCAGGCGGAATCCTTCAGGAGCGCCCCGACGTCGGAGAACCCGTCGATTTCGGTCAGGGTGGTCCCGTCCTGGCGGACAGCCTGGGTCGTGCCGTTGCTGGTGCGGAGGGTGAGGAGTCTCATGACTTGGTGCGTCCTTCGATGTAGGTGCGGTTGAAGTTCAGTCGTTCGAAAATGGGGGCGTCGCTGAACCGGAAGAGGTCAAAGGTTGCGTTCGAGCCGGCGCCGGCCTGCAGGGACCACTCGGCCCAGGACGGGACAACGAACAGGTCACCCTTCTCCAGGGTCCTGACCTCGCCGTTCAGGGTCGCGGTGCCGGTGCCTTCGAAGACCTGCCAGACACTGGAGCCGACCTCCCGGACCGCTTCAGTGGTCGCGCCGGCGCGGAGGCGGTGGAATTCGGCCCGGATGGTGGGCATCACGTCCCCGCCCGTGGTCGGGTTGGTGTACCGGACGGCCGCGTGGCCCTGGGACACGGTGGCCGGGTGGCCCTCGTCCTCCAGCAGCAGCTGCTCGCGCAGGGCGGCGTCGGTGTATTCCCACCGGTACGCCGCGATGGGGGAGCTGGTGGTGTCATCCAGGCCCGAGAGCGGACGCAGGCCCGGGTGGGCCCAGAGCCGCTCGGAGCGGGAGATGTCCGGGGTGGCCTCGTCCGTGACCCGCTCGGTGCCGAACTCGAAGAACCCGGCGTCCGCGTAATGCACGAACGGGATATCCAGGCCGTCGATCCAGGCCATCGGCTCATTAGTGTCGTTATGGTGGCCATGGAAGTTCCAACCCGGAGTCAGCAGGAAATCACCGCGGGACATCCGCACCGGATCCCCGTTCACCACCGTCCACACACCCTCGCCCTCAACGACGAAGCGGAACGCGTTCTGCGAGTGCCGGTGCTCCGGAGCGGTCTCACGCGCACCAAGGTACTGGATCGCAGCCCACAACGTCGGAGTCGCGTACGGGGTACCGGCCAGGCCGGGGTTCGCCAGCGCAATGGCACGGCGTTCCCCGCCACGGCCCACCGGCACCAGGTCACCGGCACGGGCCGCCAGCGGATACAAGTCACTCCACCGCCACACATGGGCCACCGCCTTCGGGGACGGGACCATCGGCATCAAATCCGCGATCTCAGTCCACAAAGGAATCAGGTTCTCCCGGTCAAAATCCCGGTACAGCTCTTTCAGCTGGGCAGCTTCTTCGGGCGTCGGCTCCGGAGCAGTGTGCCCCGCGGCCACTGATTCATGGGTCGTGTTCTCGGCGCTGATGGACACGTGGGCCTCCTCGGTAGGTCAGAACAGTTTCTTGGCGTAGTTCGACTCTACGGATGCCGCCATGTGACCCCCAACATATTCTGCAGGACAGAATTGCTTGGCTGGTGCGACGGCGGGAGCTGCGGGCGCGTTGCCCGGTGTTCAGTCCGGCTCGGCCGGATTTGCTGCGATGTCGATTTCCAGCTGCCGGCAGGTTTCCCGCAAGGCGGGGACCAGCCCGGCGTCGAACACCCTGCGGAAGCGCGTCGCGGGGGTGGCCACGCTGAGCGCACCCACCACCTTCCCGTGCCTGTTGTGGAGGGCGATCCCGAGGGCGCTCACACCTTCCTCGGTGCCTTCGAAGTTGGCGGCGAAGCCGTTGTTGCGGATCGACTCCAGCTCGCGCAGGAACGCCGGGTACTCCGCGGCCGCGATGGTGTCCCCGCCGATCTCTGCGTTGTTGCTGCGGAAGAGCTGGTCGATCATGGGAACGTCCAGTTCGGCGAGCATGGCCTTGCCCCCGGAGGTCCTGTTGGCGGGCATCACCGTTCCCTGCCGGTCACCCACCCGCAACACGTTGTTCCCTTCCACGGTCGCCAGGAAGCGGACTTTGGTACCAACCCGCACCATGAGGTTCACAGTCTCGTTCAGCTGCGCCGAGAGCAATTCCATGTGCGGCTGGGCGAGAGAGCGGAGCAGCCTCGTCCAGCTCAGCCCTGCCGGGCCCACACCCATAGCCGGGCCGGGCACGTAGCGCCGGGTTTCATCCTGGACGGCGAAACCCCGGTAAACCAGCATTGCCAGGAGGCGGTGGGCAGTGGACGGGGCCACGCCCAGCTCCTCGGCAGCGTCCTTGAGGCGCAGCGCTCCACCGTCACGGAGCAGCTGCAAAAGCTGCAGCGCATTGTCGACGGCCTCGATGGAATAGGTAGGACGCTTCTGCACGGGTTTCCGGGCTGATCTGGATGCCGGTTGGGGGGTTAGCTGTTTCTGCACATCAGAATTCTATTGTGGTTCACCTTCCCCGGCCATGACAGTAGTGGCATGAATCACACAACTTCCGCTGCAGCGCCGCAACGGTCTTCTCCCGGGGATACCGTCCCCACTTCCGCTGATGGGCCTGCATCACGGTTTTCCAAAGCGTCGGCCGCGGCCGTCCTCGTCTGCTGGCTGTTGGTGGTATTCGATGGCTACGACCTCATCGTCTACGGCACTGTCCAGTCTTCCCTGATTACCGAGACCGGGTGGGGCCTGAACAAGGCCACCGCCGGGACCATCGGGTCGATGGCCTTCCTCGGCATGATGATCGGAGCGATCTTCGCGGGCCGGATGGCCGACTCGTGGGGTCGCCGCCGCACCATCCTGGGTTGCGCCGTCGTGTTCTCGATCTTCACCGCCCTCTGTGCCGTCGCTCCCAACGCCGCCGTCTTCGGCGGTCTGCGGCTCCTCGCCGGCATCGGCCTCGGCGGCTTGGTTCCCTCGGCGAACGCCCTGGTTGCCGAACTTGTCCCCACCAAGTGGCGGTCCACCATCGCCACCCTGATGATGTCCGGTGTTCCGATCGGCGGATCCATTGCCGCCCTGGTCGGCATCCAGCTGATCCCCGTCTTCGGCTGGCAGGCCATGTTCCTTGTGGCCGTGCTTGCCCTGGTGATCGTTGTGCCGCTCGGACTGAAGTACCTCCCGGAGACGCTGCCCCCGGTCCGTGTGGCCGAGAAGGCCGGCGGCAGGGGCAGCACGGTCAAGGAACCGTCCGGCTTCTCCTCCCTGCTCCGCGCCCCGTACCTGGGCGTCAGCATGCTGTTCGCCCTGGCGACGATCGCCACCCTGTTCGCCTGGTACGGGCTGGGAACCTGGCTGCCCAACCTGATGCAGCTGGCGGGCTACAACCTCGGTTCCGCCCTGACCTTCGCCCTGGCCCTCAACCTGGGTGCGGTGGCCGGTTCGGTCATCACGGCCTGGGCCGGAACCCGCTTCGGCCCTGTGCCGACGGCGATTGCCGCGGCCGCCGTCGCCGCCGTCGCGCTGGTGGTGCTCATCACGGGGCCGTCCGTCACTGTCGTGTACCTCATGCTGGTCCTTGCCGGCGTCGGCACCCACGGCACGCAGTGCCTCATTATTGCCGCCGTCGCGAGCCACTATCCCGGGCACCTGCGGGGGACCGCGCTGGGCTGGGCGCTGGGGACGGGCCGCATCGGCGCCGTCGTCGCGCCCCAAGTGGGCGGACTCCTGCTGGCTGCCGGACTGGGCGTCAATTCCAATTTCCTCGCCTTCGCCGGTGCAGCCGCCATCGCTGCGGTCCTGCTGGCCGCCGTCGGCCTCAAACTCAAGTCGAAACTCTCAATCTCACCCTCACCAACAGGAGCTAGCAATGTCTGAGCACGCCACGTCCACCGATGTCCTTGTCATCGGAGGGGGAATGGCCGGACTGGCCGGAGCCCTCGCGCTGCGCGAGAACGGCGCCAATGTCACCCTCGTGGAGCGCGCTCCGGAATTCGGCGAGGTCGGTGCGGGGCTGCAGATGGCCCCCAACGCCTCCCGCGTCCTGAAGCGCTGGGGCCTGCTGGAGAAGGCCCTCGAAATCGGGGTCCAGCCCAAGCACCTGGTCTTCCGCGACGCCGTCACCGGCGAGGAGCTCACCCGCCAGACCCTCGGCGCGGAATTCGAGGAGCGCTACGGCGCGCCCTACGTCGTGATCCACCGCAGCGACCTGCACCGGGTCCTCCTCGAAGGCTGTGAGGCCGCCGGCGTCAAGCTCGTCAACGACGTCAAGGTCGAAAGCGTCGAAACCGTGAACGGCCGCGGTGTCGCACACACCGCCGCCGGCGTTGACTACGAGGCCGACGTCGTGATCGGCGCAGACGGCCTCCGATCCACGCTCCGCCCGCTCGTTGCCGACGATGAGCCCGTGTCCTCGGCCTACGTTGCATACCGCGGCACCGTTCCCATCACTGAGAACACGCCGAAGGCGGACCTCGAGGACGTCATCGTCTACCTCGGGCCGGACTGCCACCTTGTGCAGTACCCGCTGCGCAAGGGCGAACTGCTCAACACCGTGGCAGTCTTCAAGTCGCCGTCCTTCGAACGCGGCGTCGAACAGTACGGTGGAGTGGACGAGCTCGAGGCAGCCTACAAGGACTGCGTCCCGACCGTTCAGGAAGCGCTGAAGAACCTGGCCACCGGCATCCGCTGGCCCATGTACGACCGCGACCCGATCGAAAACTGGGTTGCCGGCCGGATGGTGCTGATGGGCGACGCCGCGCACCCGATGCTCCAGTACCTCGCGCAGGGCGCCTGCCAGGCCCTCGAGGACGCCGCCGCGCTGCAGGACACGAGCATAGGCACCGTCTTCACCGCCGAAGGCGTCAACCCGGACGCCTGGGAAGGCGCCATCAAGGAGTTCAACAGCATCAGGGCCGGTCGCACCGCCCGGGTCCAGCGCACCGCCCGTGTCTGGGGCGAGTCCTGGCATGTCTCCGGGCTGGCCAGGACCTTGCGCAACCTGCTCTTCAAGAGCCGGAAGGACAACGACTTCCAGTACAACGACTGGCTGTACGGCCAGAACGGCGACGGAATTCCCGCCGCCGTCCGTCAGGAGGCCGCGGTGAAAGTCCCGGCCTGATCTTCCTCCCCAGGCAGAGCGCTGCACCCTGAAAGTGCCGGACACGTCAACGTGTCCGGCACTTTTGCGTTCATCCCGCCTATGTTGCCGGCCCCGCTGCCCGTCGGTAACGTTTTGGGTGGAGCTCCTGGAGGAAAGGATGCCGCCGTGAGGAATGTCTCCCTGTATCTGGACGTTGACGGCGTGATCTGTCCGTTCGGGGCGGCGGGCATCACGGACTGGGGGAGCCCGTGGCGGACTTCCGACGCCGGCCTTCTCGAAGTGAAGTACGCCGGTGAGCTTGTGGATTCCCTCAACACGCTGTCCATAACACCCGGCCTTCGCTGTGTCTGGCTCACCAGTTGGGAGGAGATGGCGCCGGAATACCTGTGCCCGGCGATCGGCCTGGCAGGCCGGACATGGCCTGTCCTTGCCAGTGATGGACAGGCCGGCGGAGAAGGCTGGTGGAAACTGCAGGCGCTGCAGCGGGACATCGAGGCGTCTGCTCCGGACCGGGCCGTGTGGATCGACGACCAACTCAATTTCGAAGCCGAGGCCCGCGCGTGGGCGTCCGTCCTCGGCACGAGACTGCTGCTGATTTCGCCGCATCCCAGGCGGGGATTGTCCCGCGCTGAACTGGACGCCGTGCGCGCTTTCGTTTGAGCCCGCGGTGTTTTGTCCTCAGGGCGTTGACGCGTACGATCGTTAGGGTTTCAAGCCCCTTCCGAACAACACCGCATTAAATGCCGGCAAATCCCGTGTGGACTTTGCGTGCGGCCGGGGCAATGGGGAAGTGGAACTGCTGACCGTCGACTCTGCAGATTGGGCAACAGGTGGAAATCACCTTCATGGTGGCGCTGGTTATAGCGCTGGCACTTTTTTTCGACTTCACCAACGGATTTCATGACACCGCCAATGCAATGGCCACGCCCATTGCCACCGGTGCCATCAAACCCAAGACGGCAGTTGCGCTGGCAGCGGTCCTGAACCTGGTGGGAGCATTCCTCTCCACGGAAGTGGCCAAGACCGTTTCCGGCGGCATCATCAAGGAAGGCGCAGACGGTATCCAGATCACCCCGGACATCATCTTTGCCGGCCTGATGGGCGCCATCCTCTGGAACATGATCACCTGGCTGAAGGGTCTGCCGTCGAGTTCGTCGCACGCCCTTTTCGGCGGCCTGATCGGCGCCGCGATCGCCGGCATCGGCATCCATTCGGTGAATTTCGAATCCCTTCTGCAAAAGGTCATCCTGCCGGCCATCTTTGCCCCGGTCATCGCCGGTGGAGTGGCCTACGTGTGTACCCGACTGGCCTACGCGCTGACGTCCCGTCACGATCCGGAAACCGGCAGCAAGCTCACGCAGAAACGAGGCGGATTCCGCACCGGCCAGATCTTCACGTCCAGCCTGGTGGCCCTGGCGCACGGGACCAACGACGCCCAGAAGACCATGGGCATCATCACCCTGGTGCTGATCTCCGCCGGAACGCAGGCGCCCGGCTCCGGCCCGCAGTTCTGGGTGATTGCGGCCTGTGCCTTCGCCATTGCCATCGGCACGTATGCCGGCGGCTGGCGGATCATCCGCACCATGGGCTCGGGCCTCACCGACGTTAAGCCCGCCCAGGGCTTCGCGGCGGAAGCCAGCACGGCCTCCGCCATCCTCGCTTCTTCCCATCTTGGCTTCGCCCTGTCCACCACGCAGGTGGCCTCCGGATCCGTGATCGGCTCCGGGCTGGGCCGCAAGGGCACTTCGGTGCGCTGGGGCACGGCCGGGCGCATCGCCGTCGGCTGGCTTTTCACCCTCCCCGCCGCCGGGATCGTCGGTGCGCTCACCGCACTGCTGGTCATGACCGGACCGGTGGGTGTCATCATTGCAGCCGTTGCCGGAACCGGCGCAGTGCTGTTCATGTTCGTCCAGTCCCGCAAGTCCCATGTGGGCCACCACAATGCCGTGGAGGTCGAGGAAGCAGGGCAGGCCGTCCGCTTCCGCAAAAAGAAGGCAATGGCCGCCAGCCGCGCCAACAAGCTGAAGGGTGGCAACTAAATGAAATGGTTGGAACTGGTGCAAGTGGCCGGTGCCACGCTCCTTGCCGCCGTGACCGTAGTGGTCCTTTACTCCATCGGCGTCCGCTTTACCGCCATCGCCGGTGATCCCGAGCAGGCCACGCCGCGGTGGATGAAATCGCTCGCCTACGCCTGCTTCGGGCTGTGCGGGCTCGCGGTGCTGTTCGGCCTCTACCTGATCATTCCGTACTTCAGCAAGTAGCTTCAGGCAGTTACCCGTGGAGCGCACGGGACTGCTCTGGCGGATATGACCCAACGGGGGAATAGTTAACACTGTTTCAGCGTGTTTGGTCCGGCTCCGCGGCCGGCCGATGCCGGGAGTGACTCCCGATGGGTTTATCCAGGCCGGTTCCCCACCAGGGAACCGCAAGCAGGTGGGTCTGTCATGCACAGTCAAACCGGGGCAGCAGCCCGGCTAGCAGCCGGACTCCCAGGAATCGCCGCGGCTTTGTGCCTGCTGGTCCTCACGGGCGGATGCGCCGCTCCGCCATTCCCGGCACCCCAAGCCCAGCTAAGTTCGACGACGGCGGGGTCACCCGCCCCAGGTTCCGCATCTCCGTCTTCCTCTTCGAATCAGCCGCCCACGGCCGCACCGTTGCCCGGTCCGGTTGACGGACCGCCCGTTGCCGGCGCCCCTGTGATCCGGTGGATCCCCATTGGTCCGGCCGCACCCACCGATCCGCCCGAAGGGACGCTTTACGAGCTCCTGCGCAGCCGGGACTGTGCCGGCCTCCGCGAATCAACGCTGAACACGGCGTTTCCTGCTGTCTGGAAGGCCGCGGAGGCCACCTGCCAGGCGTTGGCCACGGACCTGCCTGCGGACTGGCAGCAGGCACAATCCTCGCTGTCCGCGGTTCCCGGCCTGCCGCCCGAACGGTGCTGGGAAATCAAGGTCACGGAATCGCTGCATCAGGCAGTGGATCTGCGGACCGCCAACCCGGGGGTCCCACTCGTGGTGAACGCAGCCGGGGCAGGCGACGACTGCCCCCGCCAACTGACAGGTCTGACGGTCCTTGACGGCTCCTCAGCCGAAACGGCCGCGCCGTCCGTTCCCTCCGGGGGCGGAACGCGGGTGAGGCTTCAAGGGTTCTTCGTGAACGTGGACAAAGTCCTGGTGGACGGTAATCCGGTTGACGTGGAAGGCCCGCAGTTCGGCCCCTTCGAGTTTTACGCCCCGCCGGCCGCGCCCGGCGCCGCGTCCGCCACCGTAACCGTGGCGGCAACGCCTCCGGTGTCAGGTGAAGTCCTGCTCCGCTACGCCGGCCCGATGCCGTCCGGCCCCACACCTACCACGCCGCCCACGTCACCCCCGGACACTTCCCCGCCGCCTCCCGTGGCGTCCGCAGGACCGGCGTCATGAGCGGCGACCCGGAGGCGGATCCCCGCTGGAAACGCGCTGTGGACATGCTGGCGGTCATTGGTCCGCCCTTGACTATCGCGACAGCCTTGCTGGTGTACTTCGGCTGGGCACGCACGGATGCCCAGGCGAAGGCCATGGGGCTGGATGTCAGCCTGTTCGGCTTTACCGTTCAGGACTTTGTCCTCAGGAGCATCCCCTCCTTGTTCATCCCGCTGGTCTGGCTGCTGATTGTGGCTGCCGTATGGCTTTCCGTGGACAGGTTCCTGGCCGGGCGCCTCAACGCCGGCCGGGGTGCAGGCATCCGGCGCCTCGCGGCAGTGATCCTGTTTGCAGGATTGGCCTGCGCAGCCGCCATGTGGCTCGTGGTGATCCTCCAGCCCGCACGCACCGTGCTGTTCGTGCCATACATCATGGCCGGCGGCGTACTCCTGGCGGCCTGGGGACTGAGTCTGTGGCGGCGGTCCGCGGAAGCACCGGCCCGCAGCCTTGCCACACTGTCCCGCGGGTCCGAAAAGACGCTCATCTTCTGCCTGGTGACGCTGCTCCTGTTCTGGGGAACGTCCGACTACGCCCAGGCGCTGGGCCGGGGACTGGCGCTGAGCTATGAGCAGCGGTCCGCGCTCCTGCCCACCGCTGTTGTGTACAGCAAGGACCGGCTGGGCATCAGCGCGCCCAACGTCACCGAACGATCCAGCGGCACGGCTGAACATCCGGTGTACCAGTACAGCGGCCTGCGACTGCTCGTGGTCAGCGGCGGCCGCATCTTCCTGCTCAACGAGGGCTGGACGCTTCGGAGCGGCAAGGTGGTGGTGCTCCGCGATGATCCGGGCATGCGCGTGGAGTATGGGAACCCCGAGTCCAAATGACTAGGCTGGGGCCATGTCCAGACTTCAATATTTCGTGGCCTCTTCGCTCGACGGATTCATCGCCACATCCGATGACAACCTGGCATGGCTCCTCCAGTTCGACGGGTTCGAAGGCGGACGGGAGAGCTACGAAGCCTTCATGTCCGAGGTCGGCTGCATCGTGATGGGCGGGGATACCTACGCCTGGCTGATGGAACACGAGCCGGACAACTGGCCCTACCCCGACACCCCGTGCTGGGTCTTTACCCACCACGAACACTCCGCGCCGCGGGGAGCCGACGTCACGTTCGTCCGCGGCGACGTCCGCGAGTTCATGGACGACTTCAGGGCAGAAGCAGGCGGCAAGAATGTCTGGCTGGTTGGCGGGGGAGAGCTCGCCGCCCAATTCGCCGACGCCGGGCTGCTTGACGAAATCATCGTGTCCATCATCCCGGTGGTGCTCGGTGCCGGAAAGCCAGTGCTGCCCGTCAGGACCGGGCCAACCCGGCCGCTGGAGCTGGAAGCATCCCGAACCATGGGCCGGGGAATCGTCGAGCTGCGGTACCGGCTGGGCTGAACGGGTTCGGCCGATGGCTGACCGGTCAGTCAGCGATGTCCCGGATCAGGTTGGTGATGCGGGCGGTGGACAGCCGGCGGCCCTTCTCATCAGTCATCACGATCTCGTGCGTGGTCAGCGTGCGTCCCAGATGGATCGCGATGCATGTTCCTGTCACAGTTCCGGAGGCGATGGCGCGGTGATGGGTTGCCCCCACCTCGATACCCAGCGCCTGCCGTCCCGGGCCCGCGTGCATTCCCGCGGCAAAGGAGCCGAGGGTCTCGGCCAGCACCACGTGGGCCCCGCCGTGCAGGATCCCGGCCACTTGCGTGTTGCCTTCCACAGGCATGGTGGCCACGGTGCGTTCCGGACTCATTTCGAGGAAGTGGATTCCCATCTTCACCACCAGGGCGCCAACGCCGTACTCGCCGAGCCACTCATGCATTTCTTCCGGGATTCCGGCCGCCGCCAGTTCGTCAGCGAACGGCCCGGGCGTGAAATTGTCCATCATGGGAACTAGGCTGGCACCTGTGAGTGAAACTACCAAACCGGCCCTTGCCCCATCTGCAGCAGACATCCCCCCGGCAACTGACTCCGTGTCAGCGACTGCGTCCAAGTCCGCCCGGAAAACCACACGCACTGCGGAGCCGGTTTCCGCCACCGTGGCCCCCGTGATCCCCATCACCGACCAGCCCCGCCTCTTGGTGCTGGACGGGCACTCGATGGCCTTCCGGGCGTTCTTCGCGCTTCCCGCGGACAAATTCTCAACCGCAGCGGGGCAGCACACCAACGCGATCCACGGTTTCACGTCGATGCTTATCAACCTGATCAAGGAACAGAAACCCACCCACATCGCTGTGGCGTTCGACGTCTCGGACGAGACCACCCACCGTAAGGCCGAGTACAGCGAGTACAAGGGCGGCCGAAACGAAACTCCCCGTGAGATGAGCGGCCAGATCGACCTCATTGACAAGGTCATGGGCGCGTGGGGCATCAAGACCATCAAGATGCCCGGCTACGAAGCAGATGACGTCCTGGCCACGCTCGCCGCCATGGGGGAAAAGGCGGGCTACGAAGTACTGCTGGTGACGGGCGACCGCGACGCGTTCCAGCTGATTACGGACAACGTCTTTGTGCTCTACCCCAGGAAGGGCGTCAGCGACATTCCCCGGCTGGATGCCCCCGCCATCCAGGAAAAGTACTTTGTCAGCCCCGCCCAGTACTCGGATTTGGCTGCCCTGGTGGGCGAGTCGGCGGACAACCTCCCGGGCGTCCCCGGCGTTGGTCCCAAGACGGCCGCCAAGTGGATCAACCTCTACGGCGGTCTGGAAGGCGTGCTGGAACACCTGGACATGATCGGCGGCAAGGTAGGCGACTCCCTCCGCGAGAACGTGGACGCCGTGAAGCGGAACCGCCGATTGAACAGGCTCCACACGGACCTGGAGCTTCCAGTGACCTTGGACGACCTCGCGGACCCCCGGCCGGATCAGGCTGCGCTGGAACAGCTGTTCGACGACCTCGAGTTCAAGACCATCCGCACGCGGCTCTTTGCCCTCTACGGTGCCGAAGACGTGGACCTCGCCGAGCGGGAGAGCCTCGACATCCCGGACTACGCCACCCCCGCCGGAGCGGACGAGCTGAGCGCATTCCTTGCCGCGGGCGCCGGACAGCGGTCCGCCGTCGCCGTCGACCTGGTTCCCGGACGCATCGGCGAGGACGCCGCCGCACTGGCGATAGTCCGGGATGGGGCCGCGGTGTACATCGACCTTTCCGGTCAGGACGCTGAGTCCGAAAACGTCCTGGCAGCGTGGCTGCGGGACCCGGAAGCGCCCAAGGTACTGCATGGTTTCAAGGCGGCGCTGAAGGCCCTGACTGCCCGCGGACTGGAATTGGAAGGCGTCGTCGACGACACGTCGATTTCCGGTTACCTCATCCAGCCGGACCGCCGCACCTACGAGCTCGCCGAGCTGGCGCAGCACCACCTCAACGTCGAAATCTCCACCGCCGTGGCGAAGGCCGGACAGCTGGAACTATCGTTTGACGGCGACGACTCCGCCGCCGCCGGTGAACTCGTCCATGCTGCCGCCGTCGTCCACGCCCTCAGCCGCTACTTCGAAGCGGAACTGAAGGAGCGCAAGGCCGAAGAGCTGCTGTCCACGCTGGAACTTCCGGTGAGCCGGGTCCTGGCCGATATGGAACTCGCCGGAATCGCCATCGACATGCAGCGGATGGATGAGCAGCTGGCTGACCTTGCCAAGGTGATCGACAACGCCCAGGAACTTGCCTTCGCCGCCATCGGCCATGAGGTCAACCTCGGATCACCGAAACAGCTGCAGACCGTGCTCTTCGACGAACTCCAGCTGCCCAAGACGAAGAAGATCAAGTCCGGCTACACCACCGACGCCGCTTCGCTCAAGAACCTGCTGGAAAAGACCGGGCACGAATTCCTGGTCCAGCTGATGGCCCACCGGGAATCCTCGAAACTCCGCCAGATGCTGGAGTCGCTGAAGAAATCCGTCACCGAGGACGGGCGCATCCACACCACCTACGCGCAGAACGTCGCGGCCACCGGTCGTATCTCGTCCAACAACCCCAACCTGCAGAACATCCCCATCCGGAGTGAAGAGGGCCGGCGGGTCCGTGGCATCTTCGTGGTCAGCGACGGGTATGAATGCCTCCTTTCCGCTGACTATTCGCAAATTGAGATGCGGATCATGGCCCACCTCTCGGGGGACGCCGGCCTGATCCAGGCCTACCGGGACGGCGAAGACCTTCACCGGTTCGTGGGATCGAACATCTTCCATGTGCCCACCGACCAGGTCACCAGCGCCATGCGTTCCAAGGTCAAGGCGATGTCCTACGGCCTGGCCTACGGCCTGACCTCGTTCGGACTCTCCAAGCAGCTGGAGATTTCCGTTGACGAGGCACGGACGCTGATGAAGGAATACTTCGACCGCTTCGGAGCCGTACGCGACTACCTCCGCGGCGTGGTGGACCAGGCCCGGATCGACGGCTACACGGCCACCATCGAGGGCCGCCGCCGGTACCTGCCGGACCTCACCAGCACGGACCGCCAGTTGCGCGAGAACGCGGAACGCATTGCGCTCAACTCACCCATCCAGGGTTCGGCGGCGGACATCATCAAGCGGGCAATGCTGGGCGTGCATGCTGAATTGAAGGCCCAGGGCCTCAAGTCACGGATGCTGTTGCAGGTCCATGACGAACTGGTGCTTGAAGTCGCCGCCGGTGAACGGGAAGCGGTGGAAAAGCTTGTGACGGAGCAGATGGGCTCCGCCGCGGACCTCAGCGTGCCGCTGGAAGTCCAGATCGGCGTCGGGCCAAGCTGGTACGACGCCGGCCACTAAGAGTTGCAAGGGCACGCAGGACGCCACGAACGGGCGTCCTGCGTGTGTCATTCATTCGGTTCAAGGGGGAGCAGTACGTGGCAGACAAGTATGAGGTCCGGAGGTTCAGGGCGGCAGAAAAGGGTGCGCCCGGATACGAACAGGGAACCGACTGGATCCAGGCCGTGGGCTTCGGCTTCCACGACACCCGCAGGAACGATGAATTCGTGGACAAGATCATGTCCATGTACCGAGCGGACGGGCGCGAGCTGACCGGCGTCTACCAGACGGGGGAGGTCCCACCGCACGCCTTGGGGGCCGGCATCCCGGTGGCAACCTTCGGCACACTCCGCAGGGACCTCAATGTCGGCTACGGGCGCCAGCTGCTGACGCATATGGTGACGGCTGTGACTGTGCGAGGGACGCACCGCCGCCAGGGCCTGCTGCGGCGCATGATGACGGAAGACCTTACCGCGGCGAAGGGCGACGGCCTGGCCATGGCGGCCCTGACCGCGTCGGAGGGTTCCATCTACGGCAGGTTTGGCTACGGCGTTGCAACCTTTGAACGGAGTATCAAGGTGGATACCGGACCGCGGTTCGGGCTCCGTCACCAGCCCTCCGGCACGGTGGAAATCGCTGACCGTAAGGTGCTGCTCGAGCTGGCCCCTGAAGTGTTTGAGCGGGTGCACCGGCACACCCCGGGTTCCATCGTCCGGCAGGACGCCTACCGGCAGAATGTGTCCGGGACCGTGGGCCGTGACGGCACCGAAGACGAAGCCATCAAGTGCGCGCTGCACTATGACGCCGCGGGAGCAGTGGACGGCTACGTCTCCTACAAGTTCGCCGGCTGGGACACCAAGCCCTACACGGTGGAAGTGGTGGACCTCGTGGCAGGAACGGATGCCGCGTACCTGGAACTCTGGCAGTTCCTGGGCAGCATCGACCTGATCCAGCGGGTCAGCTGGGCGGACGCGCCGGTGGACGATCCGCTGGTGTGGGCCCTTTCGGACCCGCGTTGTGTTGAGGCCTCCGACCACCGGGACATGCTCTGGCTGCGGATACTGGACAGCGATAAGGCGCTGGGTGCCCGGCGCTACTCCGCGGACGGAAGGCTGGTCCTCGTTATTGAGGATGCCCTGGGATTCGCCGGGGGCACGTTCATCCTGGACGTCAGCGGCGGCGAGGCCAGCGTTGCGGCGGCGCCGGCAGAGGCGCGGCCGGACCTCTCCATGGACGTGGCCGACCTCGCCTCCATCTACCTCGGAGCCGTGTGTCCGGTGACCTTGAAGGCAGCAGGGCGGATCAGGGAACACACGCCCGGCGCTGCCCTCCGGGCGCGGCTGATGTTCGCCGTCGAACGGGCGCCGCACTGCCTGACCCATTTCTAAGCCGATTCCGGCCGGCCGCCCCGCGGCACGAGCCACGTCACAGCGGCCGGCTGCCATGCCGGCCGCTTTGACCGGTGTTGGCCGCGGCGACTAGAATAAACGGGCGTGTACTACGTGCACGCGTCTAGAATCCACAAAATCAGGATGAACCTGGCAGACCCCTGTGGTCAGCCATCACCCGCGCCCCCGTCCATACGGGTGTGCGGCGGTCCGCCTGACCGACTAACTATCCACAACGGAGCCCCTACTACATGACCATCACCTCCACCGAGAAGCCCGGTACCCCCGTAGTCGCTATTAACGACATCGGTACCGCTGAGGACTTCCTCGCAGCAGTCGACGCCACCATCAAGTACTTCAACGACGGAGACCTCGTCGAAGGTACCGTCGTCAAGGTCGACCGCGACGAAGTTCTGCTCGACATCGGTTACAAGACCGAAGGTGTCATCCCCTCCCGCGAGCTGTCCATCAAGCACGACGTTGATCCCGGAGACGTCGTCTCCGTTGGCGATCAGGTCGAAGCCCTGGTGCTCACCAAGGAAGACAAAGAAGGCCGCCTGATCCTCTCCAAGAAGCGTGCTCAGTACGAGCGCGCCTGGGGCGACATCGAGAAGGTCAAGGAAGAAGACGGTGTCGTCACCGGTACCGTCATCGAGGTTGTCAAGGGTGGTCTTATCCTCGACATCGGTCTGCGCGGCTTCCTGCCCGCATCCCTCGTCGAGATGCGCCGTGTGCGCGACCTTGCTCCGTACATCGGTCAGCAGATCGAAGCCAAGATCATCGAGCTGGACAAGAACCGCAACAACGTTGTGCTGTCCCGCCGTGCATGGCTCGAGCAGACCCAGTCCGAGGTCCGCTCCACGTTCCTCAACAAGCTGGAAAAGGGCCAGGTTCGTCCGGGCGTCGTTTCCTCCATCGTCAACTTCGGTGCCTTCGTGGACCTGGGCGGCGTAGACGGCCTGGTTCACGTTTCCGAGCTGTCCTGGAAGCACATCGACCACCCGTCCGAGGTTGTCGAAGTTGGCCAGGAAGTCACCGTCGAGGTTCTCGAGGTGGACCTGGACCGCGAGCGCGTTTCCCTGTCGCTCAAGGCTACGCAGGAAGATCCGTGGCAGACCTTCGCCCGCACCCACGCCCTCGGCCAGGTTGTTCCGGGTAAGGTCACCAAGCTGGTTCCGTTCGGTGCGTTCGTTCGCGTCGAAGACGGCATCGAAGGACTCGTTCACATCTCCGAGCTGGCTGTCCGCCACGTGGAGCTGGCCGAGCAGGTTGTCTCCGTTGGTGACGAGCTGTTCGTCAAGGTCATCGACATCGACCTCGAGCGCCGCCGCATCTCCCTCTCCCTCAAGCAGGCTAACGAGGGCGTTGACGCCGACAGCACCGAATTCGATCCGGCTCTCTACGGCATGGCCGCTGAGTACGACGAAGAGGGCAACTACAAGTACCCGGAGGGCTTCGACCCGGAGTCCAACGAGTGGCTTGAAGGCTACGAGAACCAGCGCGCAGCCTGGGAGCAGCAGTACGCTGACGCCCAGACCCGCTGGGAAGCACACAAGAAGCAGGTTGCCCAGCACGCTGCCGACGACGCTGCAGCTGCAACGTCCGGTGACAGCGATTCCGGCACCACCAGCTACTCCTCCGAGCCGGCTGCAGCCGAGACCGGTGCAGGCACGCTTGCTTCGGACGAGGCTCTTGCTGCACTGCGCGAGAAGCTGACCGGCAACTAATTTCCCGGTTCTCCTCCGGACGTGATTCCGGAGGGCCCAGGCAGTTAGCACGCTGAAGGTGGCCGTCCCCGAAAGGGGGCGGCCACCTTTTCTTTAACGCAGCAACTTCTCTAAGACAGCAACGGTGCTTACCCCAGCAACCGGTCTGTCGCAGGGTCCGCGCTACCGTTGAAATATTGGTCAAGGACTTCCCGGAAAACCGGCTCCGCAGGATCTGCACGCATGAAGAGTGTCATGGAGGACTGCAGCTTCCGGGCGTCGATCCCACCGAACATCCGGTCCGCACTTACGCCGGTGTGGGCAACAACAGCCCGGGCGCACTCGAGAAGCCGCGTACCGAGTACGGGATGGCCCAAATAGGCCCGGGCCTCGGCCAGGGAGGTGATCGCGTACCTCCGGGACGTGGGGCTCTGTCCCAGGCCGGC
Source organism: Arthrobacter sp. NPDC058288 (assembly GCF_042880995.1). Lineage (NCBI taxonomy): Bacteria > Bacillati > Actinomycetota > Actinomycetes > Micrococcales > Micrococcaceae > Arthrobacter > Arthrobacter sp. NPDC058288. The sequence goes on along the minus strand of NZ_JBHVYH010000001.1, from coordinate 1,605,584 downwards.
GATCTGCGGGAAGACGAACCACATCCAGTGGCTCTGCTTGGACCCGCCGGCAAGCTCTGCAAGGGCTCTTTGGTAGGTTCCGTTGGCCTCCTGGGCCTGCACGAATCGATCAAGATTGAAACGGTCGTCCATGGGCTTGGCTCCTCACGTCCGTTGGGCATTCCGGCTTGGCACTGTCCGTCCATCAAACCACCGGGCGGGCCGGGCGGCGAGGGGGGCGAAGGGAGGGGCGGCCGGCCTCTAGAGGGTGATCCGCGCCGTCAAGGGCGTGGTTACGCCATCCCCGGCCAGCTCCGCACCAGCGGAACGAAGGAGCGACTGGGCGGCTGCATTGCCGGCGGTCGTTTCGGCCTGCAACACCGAGGCACCGGCTCCTAAGGCCGCGACACGGATGAGGTTTAGCGCCTCCCGGCCGACGCCCCGGCCCCGGAAGCTGCGGCCCAGCCAGAGCCCGGTTTCCAGCGTCGAGGCTGCTCCCGCGGCCGTTCCGGTGCGTTTGAGCCGGATGGAACCGGCAAGCCGTCCGCCGCAACTGATCGCCCAGGCCTTTTCGGCGGCTGGCCCGTCGAGGCCGGCTGCCGCGGCGCGGTGGTAGTCGCGGAACCAGCTGATCCGTTCTGCGTTCCAGCCGGCAGCGGCACCGAGCGGGGGAGTGACGTCGTCGGCTGCGGCGTCCGCGAGGGCGACATCAAGGAGCTTCTCCAGGATCTCCTCGGTGACGTCCAGCAGTTCCACGCGGCCGGCGAGAGGTGCCGGCGAAGATGGGGACATCGGTTCAGAAGGGGACATCGATCCACTCCGTATCTCCCGGCCGCAGGACGGCGCTGCCGGCTGTCATGGACGCAAGCCGTTCGGCCGCCCGCTCAAGTTCATCGGCGTGGTCGGCCAGCGCAAGCCTGAGCACCGTGGTGCTGGCGCCGTAGGTGGTTTCCGCCATCACATACCCGGCGGCGCGGAGGTCGTTTTCCAGACGCCCGGCCGCCGAATGCGGAACCTCGACGGAACAGATCCTCAGCCGGCTCCGCCGAACCAGGGGCGCCAGGTCGAGTGCCGAGGAGACGGACTCCGAGTAGGTACGCACCAAGCCGCCCGCTCCCAGGAGGATCCCGCCAAAATAGCGGACGACGACGGCACAGACGTCGCTGAGGTCCGTCACCCCGGGAGCGGTTTTGCGCCGGATGAGGGCCTCCAGCATGGGGATGCCCGCGGTTCCGGAGGGCTCCCCGTCGTCGCTGGAACGCTGGATGTCCCGGTCCGGCCCCAGGACGAACGCTGAGCAGTGGTGACGGGCGTCGTGGAATTCCTTGCGCAGTCCGGCCACCAGCGCCCTCGCGCCGTCCTCGTCCCCGGTGCGCCCGATCACCGTGATGAACCGCGACCGTTTGATCTCAAGTTCATGGCGGAAGTCGGGCCCGGCAGCAAGGGAGGTGTAGGCAGCTGCCCTGCTTTGTTGCTCTTGCACCGCCCAAGTCTAGTCCGGGCATGGGTCCACGACGCCGGGGTTCCCTGGGCGAGCGGAGCGAGGTCAGGGGGCGGTGGGGACTAGTCTGGTGGAGTGCTGAAGATCGGGTTGACGGGCGGCATCGCCTCTGGGAAGTCAGTTGTTGCCTCGCGTTTGCGGGAGTTGGGGGCCGTGCTGGTCGACGCCGATGCCCTCGCCCGTGAGGTGGTGGAGCCGGGCACCCCCGGACTCGCCCGCGTGGTGGAGGCTTTCGGCGAGGACATGCTGGGTGCCGACGGCGGGCTGGACCGGGCGCGGCTGGGTGCGCTGGTGTTCGGCAACCCGGACCGGCTCGCGATACTCAACAGCATCGTCCATCCGCTGGTCCGGGAGCGGGCCGCAGCGATGATCGGCGCCGCCCCCCGCGGCGCCGTCGTCGTGCAGGACATACCCCTGCTGGTGGAAACGGGCCAAGGCAGCAACTTCCACCTGGTTCTCGTAGTGGATTCCCCCGACGACGTGAGGGTCCAGCGGATGGTGGAGCACCGGAAGATGACCGAGGAACAGGCGCGGTCCAGGATGGCGGCGCAGGCCGCCAGGGATGTCCGCCTGGCGGCCGCGGATGTGGTGCTGGACAATTCCGGAAGCATCGACGAGCTTAAAGCCGCCGTCGACGCGCTGTGGACCGGCCGGTTGGCCCCCTTCGCGGACAACATCACCCGGGAGCGGCCGGCGCCGCGATCGGGCGGCCCGGTGCTTGCCCCGGCGGACCCGACCTGGGCAACGCAGGCGGCACGGTTGGCCGCCCGGCTCGAGGCTGCCGTGCCCGCCGACATCCTCGCCGTTGACCACATTGGCTCCACGGCCGTCCCCGGGCTGGATGCCAAGGACATCATCGACCTCCAGTTGACCGTTGCGGACCTGGCGACTGCCGACCGGATCGCGCCGCTGCTTGCGGCGGCAGGCTTTCCGCTGTGGCGCGGGGTATTTGCTGACAGTCCCAAGCCTTCGCACCCCGACCCGGCGGACTGGGCTAAACGCCTGCACGGGAACGCGGACCCCGGGCGGCCGGTGAACCTGCACGTCCGGCCTGCCGGCTCGCCGGGGTGGCGGTTCGCCCTGTCTTTCCGGGACTGGCTTCGCGGCGACGCTGCAGCCAGGACCGACTACCTGGCGGAGAAACGGAGGGTTGCCGCCCTCCACACCGTGGACAGGTCGACGGCGGGCTACGCCGCGGACAAGGAAGCATGGTTTAGCGAGCACGCCGCAGGCCGGATGGACGACTGGGTGAAGCGCACGGGATGGCAGCCGCCGTCGTACGCCCCGGCCGCCGCCGGCGCAGCCGGCAGTACCGCCCAAAGCTGAATCAGGGCACGATGTCAGTGCCCGGCGGTAGATTAGATTCATGAGTCTTGCCCAGGAAATCAACCGCGTCGTGGCACCGTTCGAGGTCATCAGCGAGTTCAAGCCGGCAGGCGACCAGCCGGCCGCCATCGCGGAGCTGACGGAGCGCATCAGGAACGGCGAAAAGGACGTGGTGCTGCTCGGGGCCACCGGTACCGGTAAAAGCGCGACGACGGCCTGGCTCATCGAGCAGGTCCAGCGCCCGACCCTGGTGATGGTGCAGAACAAGACCCTCGCCGCGCAGTTGGCCAACGAATTCCGGGAACTGCTTCCCAACAACGCCGTCGAGTACTTCGTGTCGTACTACGACTACTACCAGCCCGAGGCCTACGTGGCGCAGACGGACACCTTCATCGAGAAGGACTCCTCCGTCAACGAGGAAGTCGAACGGCTCCGGCACTCCGCCACGAACGCGCTGCTGACCCGCCGCGACGTGATCGTGGTGGCCACCGTGTCCTGCATTTACGGCCTGGGCACGCCGGAAGAGTACATCGCGGGCATGGTGACCCTCCGCAAGGGGGCTGAGATGAACCGCGACGACCTGCTCCGGAAATTCGTCTCCATGCAGTACACCCGTAACGACATGGACTTCCACCGCGGTACGTTCCGGGTCCGCGGCGACACCGTGGAGATCATCCCGATGTACGAGGAACTGGCCATCCGGATCGAATTCTTCGGTGACGAAATCGAGAACATCCACACCCTGCATCCGCTGACCGGCGAAGTGATCCGGGACGAAGAAGAGATGTACGTCTTCCCGGCTTCGCACTACGTGGCCGGACCGGAACGCATGAGCCGGGCGATCAAGCGTATCGAAGACGAACTGGCCGAGCGGCTGCAGGTGCTTGAAAGCCAGAACAAGCTCGTGGAGGCCCAGCGGCTCCGCATGCGCACCACGTACGACCTCGAAATGATGCAGCAGATGGGCTTCTGCAACGGTATCGAGAACTACTCCTCGCACATCGACGGCCGCGCCCGCGGAACCGCGCCGCACTGCCTCCTCGACTACTTCCCCGACGACTTCCTGCTGGTCATCGACGAATCCCACGTCACCGTGCCGCAGATCGGTGCGATGTACGAGGGCGACATGTCCCGTAAGCGGAACCTTGTGGACCATGGCTTCCGGCTCCCCTCGGCCATGGACAACCGGCCGCTGAAGTGGGACGAATTCCAGGAGCGCGTGGGCCAGACAGTCTACCTTTCGGCCACCCCCGGCAAATACGAACTCGGCAAGTCCGATGGTTTCGTGCAGCAGATCATCCGTCCCACCGGCCTGATCGACCCCGAAGTTGTCGTCAAACCCACCAAGGGCCAGATCGACGACCTGCTGGGCGAGATCAAGACCCGCACGGCGAACAACGAACGCGTCCTGGTCACCACCCTCACCAAACGGATGGCCGAGGACCTCACCGACTACCTGCTGGGGCACGGCGTGAAGGTGGAATACCTGCACTCCGACGTGGACACGCTCCGCCGCGTGGAACTCCTCCGCGAACTCCGCATGGGTGTGTTCGACGTCCTGGTGGGCATCAACCTGCTCCGTGAGGGCCTGGACCTGCCCGAGGTCTCCCTCGTGAGCATCCTGGACGCGGACAAGGAAGGCTTCCTGCGCTCCTCCACGTCACTGATCCAGACCATCGGACGCGCAGCCCGTAACGTCTCGGGACAGGTGCACATGTACGCCGACCGCATCACCGACTCCATGGCGCACGCCATCGACGAAACCAACCGGCGGCGCGCCATCCAGGTGGCCTACAACACGGAAAACGGCATCGACCCGCAGCCGCTGCGGAAGAAGATCGCAGACATCACCGACCAGCTGGCCAAGGAGGACGCCGACACGCGCGAACTGCTCGCCGCCGCAGGGAAGACCCGCGGCAAGGGCAAGGGCGCGTCCACTGTGCGGGCGGACGGCCTGGCAGCCGCGCCGGCGGAGGATCTCGTGGGCCTCATCGAGCAACTGACGGAGCAGATGCATGCTGCGGCCGGCGAGCTCCAGTTCGAACTCGCAGCCCGGCTGCGTGATGAAGTAGGGGAGTTGAAGAAGGAACTGCGGCAGATGCAGGCGGCCGGCCACGCCTAGGGTAAAGTTGTTGTCACGTAGGGGAGTATCCCAAGCGCTACGATCGTCAACACGCACGGCATAGATGCCCTGCCGGGCGTAGCGGGCTGCCGATTCAGCACCAAGTGCACAGGCAAGCCGGAGAGACTTACACCGCTTCTCTGTACCCTGCGAAAGGCATCCCTGTGCTCGATTTACCCGTTTGGTTTGAGGTCGGCTCATTCGTCGTCCTCGGCCTCATCCTCGCTTTTGACCTCCTCCTGGTGCTGCGGCGCCCGCACGAGCCTTCCATGAAGGAAGCCGGCCTGTGGGTCACGTTCTATGTTGCATTGGCCCTGGTCTTTGCGGGTGCGATGTTTGCCTTCACCGGGCCGGAGTTCGGCGGGCAGTTCGTTGCGGGCTGGGTGACGGAGTACAGCCTCAGCATCGACAACCTCTTTGTGTTCATCATCATCATGGCGCGCTTCTCGGTGCCCCGTAAGTACCAGCAGGAAGTGCTGATGGTGGGCATCATCATCGCGCTGATCCTGCGCGGCATCTTCATCCTGCTTGGCGCCATCGTGATCGAGCAGTTCAGCTGGGTCTTCTACATCTTCGGTGCCTTCCTGCTCTGGACCGCGTGGAAGCAGGCCCAGGACGAGGGTGAGGACGAAGAGGACAAGGAAAACCCGCTGATCGCCAAGCTCCGCAAGGTGATTCCGATGTCGGAGAAGTTCGACGGCGGCAAGCTGCGCACCACGGTCGACGGCAAGAAAGTCTTCACCCCGATGCTGATCGTTTTCGTCACGATCGGGCTGACCGACCTGCTGTTCGCCGTTGACTCCATCCCGGCGATCTTCGGCCTGACGCAGAGTCCGTTCATCGTCTTCACCGCAAACCTTTTCGCCCTGATGGGCCTGCGCCAGCTCTACTTCCTGCTGGGCGGCCTGATGAACCGCCTGATCTACCTGAAGCACGCGCTGTCCTTCATCCTGGCGTTCATTGGCGTCAAGCTGGTCCTCCACGCCATGCACGTCAACGAGCTTCCGTTCATCAACGGCGGCAAGCACATCGAGTGGGCCCCCGAGATCCCCACGTTCGTGTCCCTTGGCGTGATCGTCGGCACCATCATCGTGGCCGTGATTGCCAGCCTGGTGAGCTCCAAGGCTGCCCAGGCCAAGGTGGACGCGCGCCTCGAAGAGGATTCCCGCAAGAGCATGAGCGACGCCGACTAGGTTCCCTCGCTGTTCCATAAAGCAGACAACCCCGGCCACATCGGTGGCCGGGGTTGTCTGCTGTGTGGAACCACTTAGTTGCGGACGGAGCGCACCATTCCCAGGAGGCGCCCGAAGATGCCTTCGCCGTCGTCAGCGATGCCGTCATGGTGGAAGTCCGCCGTCTCCCACACCTGGAGTCCGCGCACGGCCGACGCCGTTTCCAGCGAGAGGTCCCGGTCAACATAGATGTCCTCGCTGTACACCGCGGCGGCAACGGGAACGGTGTTCAATCCCAGCCGCTCAAGGTCATACAGGGGCTTCCAGTCGGATTTCTCCGCCAGCAGCTGGGCAACACTGCGCAGGGGCCGGAGCGCGGCGTCCTGTTCGAAGTACCAGGGATAGACCATTTCGCCGGTCAGCAGCGGCTCCGCGGCGTCCGGACGGAACTCCGGATAATCCTGGAGCACGCGCAACGCGGCCCAGTCCGTGGCTTCGCCCTGACCGTAGATGGATTCATGCATGAGGGCATACAGGGGGTTGCCGGCGCGGGTGACGATTCCGCGAACCTGCTCCAGGAACGCGTCCGAGAGGCGTTCGCCGCCGGGCGTGGCCACGAAGGCGTCCTCGAGCAGATGGTGCAGGGTGTCCACGCGGGTGTTTCCGCCGAGGAACGACCCCACCATCTGGAAACGCTCCACGGTGAGCCGCTGGCCGTCGGGCAGGTGCTCCTCGGTTTCGCGAAGGTGCCGGGCAATGCGGGTGACCGCGGCGCGGTCCTCGGGGTAGGACTTGAAGTATTCTGCGTTGCGGGCGGCGACGCGGCGGTACGTGGCCTGGTAGACCCGGTCCGCAGGGCCGTGCAACGGAGCCAGGCCGCCGGTGATGAGCGCCCCGTTCAGGCCGTCCGGAGCGAAGGAGAGGTAGCTGAGCGCGCAGAAGCCGCCATAACTTTGCCCGTAGATGGTCCACGGTGCGGACCCGAGGGCACTCCGGATCGCTTCGGCGTCGGCAACGATCGAATCCGCCCGGAAGTGCGTCAGGTACTCAAGCTGGTCTGTCTCGTTCCCGCGGAGCGGGAGCGTGTTGCGGTCGATCGCTGTGGACAGCCCCGTGCCGCGCTGGTCCAGCATGAGGATGCGGAAGTCCCGGGCCGCGGCCTTGCTCCAGCCGCCCAGGGAGGGGAAACGGTTGCCGCGTCCGCCGGGGCCGCCCTGCAGGTAGAGCAGCCACGGGAGCCTGGCGGCATCTTCCTCGCTGTGGTCGGCGGAGACGTACTCGCGCGCAAACACGGTAATGGTTTCGCCGGTGCCGCCGGTGAAATGGTCCAGCGGCACCTCGAAATAGTGCTCGGCCGTGCGCATTCCGCGGTACTCATGGCGCGCCTTGACGGTGTGCGGAACCGCGGCGGGACCCTTGGCTGCGGCCGAGGCCGCAGCCTCCAGCATTCCCACGGCGGCGAGACCTGTCATCGGAAGATCAGCCAAGGACCTGCGCCTCACGGGACGTCCCGAACGATTCGAGGGCTTCCCCCGTCAGCCGGAAAGTGGACCACTCCTCCATGGGGAACGCGCCGAGCTTCTTGTAGAAGTTGATGGACGGTTCATTCCAGTCCAGGACGCTCCACTCGACGCGCGCATAACCGCGTTCGACGGCCGTGGCCGCCAGGTGCTGCAGCAGCGCCTTGCCGTGGCCCTCGCCCCGGGCCTCCGGAGTCACGTAAAGGTCTTCCAAGTAGATGCCGTGGACGCCTTCCCAGGTGGAGTAGTTCAGGAACCAGAGTGCGAAGCCGCGGACCTGGCCGGAGTCATTCTCGGCCATCGCGGCGTACACCCGAGGGCTTTCGCCGAAGAGGACCCCGGTGAGCATTTCCGGGGTGTTCCGGACTGCGTGGGGTTCCTTTTCGTAGATGGCCAGTTCATTGATCATCTGCAGGATGACGGGGACGTCTTCAACGGTTGCGGGGCGGATTACACTCATTGTTCGAGTTTACTAGCGCCTACAGCCGGTTCACGTCGGTCACCCGGACCACCGCAGTGCCCGTCTCGTCGGATGCCGCAAGGTCCACTTCCGCCGAGATGCCCCAGTCGTGGTTTCCGGCGGGATCGTCGAAGATCTGCCGCACTTTCCAGGTCCCGGGTTCCTCGGTAATGATCAGCAGGCCAGGCCCCCGGGCGTCCGGGCCGGTGCCGATGTCGTTGTGTTCGTCAAAGTAGTCATCCAGGACGTCCTCCCAGCGGTCGGCATCCCAGCCGGCGCCGCCGTCGAGCTCGCCGAGCTCCGTAGCCGCCTCATCGGCGAAAAGCTCCACGCGCCGGAACATCTCGTTCCGGACCATCACCCGGAAGGCCCTGATGTTGGACGTCAGCGACGGCGGGGGAGGCGGGGGAGCGTCATGCGGAGTCGGGGCCGCGCCGGAGGTCAGCTCCTCCCATTCGTCCAGGAGACTCGAATCGACCTGGCGGACCAGTTCGCCCAGCCATGCGATCAGGTCCTCAAGGTCCTCCCGCAGCGCGTCCTGCGGCACCGTCTGCCGCAGTGCCTTGAAGCCGTCGGCGAGGTACCGCAGCACAATGCCCTCGGAACGCGCCAGCCCGTAGAACTGGACGAATTCGCCGAAGTTCATCGCCCGCTCGTACATGTCCCGGACCACGGACTTGGGGGCAAGTTCGAAATCGCCGATCCAGGGTGCGGCCTTCCGGTAGACGTCGAAGGCCTCGCCCAGGATTTCCGCGAGCGGCTGGGGGTAGGTGACGTCCTCCAGCATGGCCATGCGCTGGTCGTACTCAATGCCGTCGGCCTTCATGGCGGCGATCGCTTCGCCGCGGGCCTTCTTCTGCTGGGCGGAGAGGATCTGCCGGGGCTTCTCCAGTGTGGACTCGATGACGGACACCACGTCAAGGGCGTACGACGGCGACTCCGGGTCAAGGAGTTCCAGCGCCGCCAGCGCAAACGGCGAGAGCGGCTGGTTCAGCGCGAAGTTGGCCTGCAGGTGAACCGTAAGCCGGACGGTCCTGCCGTCGGGGCCCTGCTCCTCCGGCGGAATTCGCTCCACAACACCCGCGGCCAGCAGCTCCCGGTAGATGCCCAGGGCCTTCTTCATCAGCTGCAGCTGTGAACTGCGGGGCTCGTGGTTTTCGGTAAGCAGCCGGCGGGCCGCCTTGAACGGGTCGCCGGGCCGTTCCATCAGGTTCATCAGCATGGCGTGCGTCACGGTGAAGCTTGACGTCAGCGGATCCGGGACGGAGCTCACCAGCCGGTTATACGTCGGTTCACCCCAGGAGACGAAGCCCTCCGGAGGCTTGCGCTTGACCACCTGGCGGAGTTTTTTCTGGTCGTCACCGAACTTGGCGGTGGCTTTGGCCATCGCCTTGACGTTCTCGATCACATGTTCGGGAGCCTGCACCACCACGGTGCCGGCGGTGTCGTAGCCGGCCCGGCCTGCGCGCCCCGCGATCTGGTGGAACTCGCGCGAGTTCAGCAGCCGGGTCCGGACTCCGTCATACTTGCTCAGCGCGGTGAGGAGGACGGTCCGGATGGGCACATTGATTCCAACGCCCAGTGTGTCGGTTCCGCAGATGACCTTGAGCAGGCCGGCCTGCGCCAGCTGCTCCACCAGCCGCCGGTATTTCGGCAGCATACCGGCGTGGTGGACGCCGATGCCATGCCGCACCAGGCGGTTGAGGGTCTTGCCGAACCCGGCCGCAAACCGGAAGCCGGCAATCAGCTCCGCGATCTTGTCCTTCTCCTCGCGGGTGCAGACATTGATGCTCATCAGGTTCTGCGCCCGGTCTATTGCCTCAAGCTGGCTGAAGTGGACCACATAGACGGGGACCTGCTTGGTGGACAGCAACTCCTCGAGGGTTTCGTGCACAGGAGTCTGTTCGTAGTAGTAGTGAAGCGGAATCGGGCGTTCTGCGGAACTGACGGTCGTCGTCGGGCGCCCCGTCAGTTCCGTGAGGCCGGCCTCGAAACGGCTGACATCGCCCAGCGTGGCGGACATCAGCAGGAACTGCGCCTGCGGGAGCTCCAGCAGCGGTACCTGCCAGGCCCAGCCGCGCTGCGGGTCGGAGTAGAAGTGGAACTCGTCCATGATCACTGCTCCGAGATCCGCTCCGGCGCCTTCGCGAAGGGCGATGTTGGCGAGGATTTCTGCGGTGCAGCAGATGATGGGCGCGTCCTGGTTGACGCCCGAGTCGCCGGTAATCATCCCCACGTTTTCGGCGCCGAAGATGTCGCACAGGGCGAAGAATTTCTCCGAGACGAGGGCCTTGATGGGTGCCGTGTAGTAGCTGCGGTCCCCGCGCGCCATGGCCTGGAAGTGCGCGGCAATGGCCACCAGGGACTTGCCGGAACCCGTGGGAGTGGCAAGAATGACGTTATCCCCGGACGCCAGCTCCATGATGGCTTCGTCCTGTGCGGCGTAAAGGGACAATCCGCGGCTTTCGGTCCATTCGACGAAGCGGGTGTAAAGCTCGTCCGGATCGTGGTCCGTCCCGCTGGACGTGCGTTCGGCCGGGACAGGGAGCTGCTCAACGAGTTTCATTGCTTTCAAGCTTAGTGCCCGCCGCCAACGGGTGGTTCTTCCTTGGTCGCGGGGCCGGGCCGGGCTAGGCTCGGCCTACGGCAACAGCACGAGCCATTGGAGGGGGCGTCTTTGAAGTGGGATCCTGCGAAGTACGTGGAGTTCGGCAACCACCGCGACAGGCCATATTTTGACCTCACTGCGCGGGTCCACGCTGAGAGTCCCCGCAACGTTGTGGACCTCGGCTGCGGTCCGGGCAACCTGACCGCCACCCTGGCTGAGCGCTGGCCCGATGCCCGGGTGGTGGGAGTCGATTCGTCCGCAGAGATGCTTCTCAAGGCAGCGGAGCACTCGGCACGGGCTGCCAACCTGTCCTTCACGCTGCAGGACATCACCGACTGGATGCCGTCGGAGCGCACCGACGTGGTGGTTTCCAACGCGGCGCTGCAATGGGTCCCCGGCCATCCCGCCCTGCTGGCCGGCTGGCTGGAGGCGCTCACCCCCGGTGCGTGGTTTGCCCTTCAGGTGCCCGGGAATTTCAGGTCACCCTCCCATGTGCTCATGCGGCAGCTCGCGGAGTCCGGCCGCTGGAAGGACACGCTCGACGGCGTGCTGCGCCACGACGACGCCGTCGCTGAACCGGCCGAGTACCTGAACATCATGCTCGACGCCGGCTGCGACGCGGATGCGTGGGAAACCACCTACCAGCAGGTGCTCCACGGGCCGGATCCGGTGCTGGAGTGGGTCAGGGGAGCCGGACTGCGGCCGGTGCTGGCGGCGCTCCCGCCCGAAGAGGCGGCTGAATTCGAAGCGGAGTACTCCGCGAGGCTGCGGGATGCCTATCCGGCCACGGCCCACGGCACAGTGTTCCCGTTCCGAAGGATCTTCGCAGTCGCGCGGAAACGGGGCTGAATATGGCGCCACGGCGGGAGGGGGTGCGGTGCTCCGGGGCATGATGATGCGGTTGCTCGCCGCGCATAAGCCTGCCGTGTTGGCCATCGTAGTGCTGCAGTTCGTCCAGACCACGGCCAACCTCTTCCTGCCCACGCTCAATGCCTCCGTTATCGACGATGGAATCGTCAAGGGAAACACGGACCTAATCCTCCGGCTGGGCGGGTGGATGGCCGCGATTGCCGCCGTCCAGGTTGCCGCCGCCCTGGCTGCCGGGTACTTCAGTGCGAACGTGGCCATGAAGCTTGGCCGCCAGCTGCGCCAGGAGCTCTTCGCCAAAGTCCAGTCGCTGTCCTCCCAGGAAGTGGGGACGTTCGGCGTGACCAGCCTGGTGACCCGGGCCACCAATGATGTCCAGCAGATCCAGGCGCTGGCCGTGCTGGTCTTTACCATGCTGGTGGCGGCACCCGCCATGGGCATCGGCGGCATTGTCCTGGCCCTCAACCAGGATGTGGTCCTCTCCGGCATTGTGGTGGCCATCGTGCCCCTGCTCGTTCTCATCATGTACGTGATCGTCCGCCGCCTGGTGCCCCTGTACCGGCAGGGCCAGGTACTAATCGACCGGATCAGCCGCGTGCTGCGCGAGCAGATCATCGGAGCCAACGTGATCCGCGCGTTCGTCCGCCAGGCACACGAGGCGCGCCGCTTCGCCGTCGTAAACCGCGAACTGACCCGCAATAACCTGCAGTCTGCCCTGCTGGTGGCAGGGATGCTCCCGCTGATCATGATTGTGGTTAATTTGTCCTCAGTTGCGGTGGTGTGGTTCGGCGGCCACAGGATCCAGGCCGGGGAGATGCAGCTTGGCTCGCTGACAGCTTTCATCGCCTACATCCTGCAGATCCTCATCGCCATCATGATGGCCATGTACGTGCTGATGACGGCTCCCCGGGCCGCGGTCTGCGCCGAACGGATCCAGGCCGTATTGGACACCCGCCCCGCCATCGCAGACCCGCTGATCTCGCGGTCAGGGCTGCCCCCGGGCCGGCGCACGCCGGGCGGCACGGTGGAATTCCGCGACGTCAGCTTCGCCTATCCCGGGGCGGAAGCACCCGTGCTGGACGGCATCAGCTTCACCGCTTTGCCGGGGACCACCACCGCCATCATCGGTTCAACGGGAAGCGGCAAGTCAACGCTGCTCAACCTGCTGCCACGGTTCCTGGACGCCACGGCCGGTGAGGTACTGATCGGCGGACACAACGTGCGTTCACTTCCGCTGCACTTCCTGCGGGACAGTCTGTCGCTGGTGCCCCAGCGCGCCTACCTTTTTTCCGGCACCGTGGCAGAGAACCTGCGCATGGCCGCCCCTGACGCGAGCGACGAGGACATCCTCCGGGCGCTCCGTGCCGCCCAGGCGGAGGACTTCGTGCGTGAACTGCCGCATGGTCTCCACAGCGCCGTGAGCCAGGGCGGAACGAACTTTTCCGGCGGACAGCGCCAGCGGCTGTGCATTGCCCGCGCGCTGCTCCGGGACGCTCCGGTGTACCTTTTTGACGACAGCTTCTCCGCCTTGGACTATGCAACCGACGCCCGCCTCCGCCAGGCGCTCGCGCCGCTCACCCGCCGGTCCACGGTGATCATCGTGGCCGAGCGCGTCGCCACCATCCTCGACGCGGGCCTGATCCTGGTGCTGGACCAGGGCAGGCTGGTAGCGCAGGGCACACACACCGAACTCATGCGCACGTCGACGGTGTACCAGGAGATCGCTGCCTCGCAGCTCGCGCTGGGTGGCAGGCTATGACAGCAGCCACCACGACGACGGCGGACAACCCCGCGCGTGGCGCCGCCTGGGCCACCGGCAAGCGACTACTGCGGCTGCTGCGTCCCGTCACCTGGCGCATGCTAGCCGCCGTGGCGGCCACCTGCGCCTTCGTGGCGCTTAACGTGTCGGCGCCCAAACTGTTGGGCGACGCCACCGACGTCGTGGTTGAAGGTGTTTTTGGCGGGACCTTCAACGAACAGAAGCTGGCCGCCCTGCTTCTCATCGTGGCAGTGATGTACATCGGCGCCTCAGCCTTCAGCTGGGTGCAGGGAGCTGTCACCGCCACGGCGGTGCAACGCGTGAGCTACCGGCTGCGTGCCGCGGTGGAGGACAAACTGGCCCGGCTGCCGTCCGCGCATTTCGACGAGCAGCGCCGCGGCGACGTCCTGAGCCGGGCAACCAACGACGTCGACAATATTTCGCAGGCCCTGAACCAGTTGCTGAACCAGTTGATCCTGTCGGTGCTGATGCTGCTCGGCGCGCTGTCCATGATGCTGTGGCTTTCGCCCCTTCTGGCGGTCATAGCGCTCGTCACCGTGCCGTTTTCCACGGTGGTCACGGTGCTGGTGGCCCGGAAGTCGCAGGCGCATTTTTCCGAGCAGTGGAGCACTACAGGCGAACTCAACGCACACCTTGAGGAGTACATCACGGGCCACGAGGTACTCAAGGCCTTCGGCCGGCAGGGTCTGGCCACCGAAACCTTCACCAACAGCAACGACAGGCTCTTCCGGACCAGCGCCCGCGCCCAGTACGTTTCCGGCGCAGTGCAGCCCCTCCTGGTGTTCGTCTCCAACCTCAACTACATTGCCGTGGCTGTGGTGGGGGCCCTGCAGGTCACGGCCGGGGCCATGACCATCGGCGGGGTCCAGGCGTTCATCCAGTTCAGCCGGCTTTTCAGCCAGCCGATTGGGCAGATTGGCGGCATGGTCACCTTGATCCAGTCCTGCATCGCGTCAGCGGAGCGCGTGTTCGCCTTGCTGGACGCGGCGGAGATTCCCCCGGACGGGGCGGAAGCGGAAGGGGCGGAAGCGGACGGTGCGCAAGCACCGCGTGCGCACCGGCCCGGAGCAGGCGCCAGCGGCGGCCGCGTGGTGTTCGACGCCGTCACTTTCGGCTATACCAGCGGAACTCCCGGGGTCCGGGAACTGTCCTTCACCGCCGAACCCGGGCAGACAGTGGCCATCGTGGGCCATACCGGAGCCGGCAAAACCACCATGGTGAACCTGCTCATGAGGTTCTATGAGCTCGATTCCGGCCGGATCACCATCGACGGCGCGGACATCACGGAGCGCTCCCGCGACGAGCTCCGTTCCATGATCGGGATGGTGCTCCAGGATGCCTGGGTGTTCACCGGCTCCATCCGGGAAAACATCGAATACGGGCGGCCCGGAGCGAGCGAGGCCGACGTCGTTGCAGCCGCCCAAGCCTCGCTGGTGGACCACTTCGTCCGGGCGCTCCCCGACGGCTATTCGACCATGCTGGGGAACGACGGTGACACCCTGAGCCAAGGGCAGCGGCAGCTGATCACCATCGCCAGGGCCCACCTCGCCGGCCGGAGCATCCTGGTGCTGGACGAGGCAACGAGTTCAGTGGACACGCGCACGGAGGTGCAGATCCGGCAGGCGATGCAGCGGCTGCGGCATGGCCGGACCAGCTTCGTGATAGCCCACCGTTTGTCCACCGTCCGGGACGCTGATCTAATTCTGGTCATGGACCACGGACGAATCGTTGAACAAGGGAACCACCAACAGCTGCTGGCAGCCAAGGGCCACTACAGCAGGCTCTACGATGCCCAGTTTGCCGGCGGGCAAGAGTCCCTGCGGGCAGCGGAGTCCGGCTTGTGAGCGGCGCGAATGAGTTTCCGGGTACCTGGAAACCGAACCAGGGCAGTTCCGTTCCGCTCTTTGAACAGCTGCGCCTGAATATCATCGAGCGGGCCGACAGCGGGGCCCTAGCCCCCGGTACCCGCCTTCCCGCCGTACGGAGCCTCGCTGCCGCACTGGGCGTCGCACCGCACACCGTCGCACGGGCGTACAAGGAGCTGGAAGCGGCCGGAGTGGTGGCCACCCGTGGCCGGCACGGCACTGTGATTTGCGCCAGGGACGAGGCCTGGACGTCTTTGACTGCATCGGCGGCGGAATTCGCCGCGGCGGCGAAGGCCCAGGGTGCCAGCTTCGCGGAGGCAGTGCAGCTGCTGGCGGCCGCCTACGACGCCGAGTAGGCACCCGCAATAGAAATTCGAAGAAGTTTTCGATTAGCATTAGTGAGTGCCTAAAGCCGTAGCTGAAGAACCAGCCCTTGATGCCCGCTCCGCCGTCGTCCCCTTAGAACAAGGAAAACCGGCGCGCCCCGACCTTTCCCGCCTCGTCGTGAAGGGGGCCCGGGAGCACAACCTGCGGAACGTGGACCTGGACCTGCCGCGCGACTCCATGATCGTGTTCACCGGGTTGTCCGGATCCGGCAAGTCATCCCTGGCGTTCGATACGATCTTCGCCGAGGGCCAGCGCCGCTACGTCGAATCCCTCTCTGCGTACGCCCGCCAGTTCCTGGGGCAGGTGGACAAACCGGATGTGGACTTCATCGAAGGCTTGTCCCCAGCCGTTTCGATCGACCAGAAATCCACCAGCAAGAACCCCCGGTCCACCGTCGGCACCATCACGGAGATTTATGACTACATGCGCCTGCTGTGGGCACGTGTAGGCCGCCCGCATTGCCCTGTCTGTGGCGAACAAGTGGCCAGGCAGACGCCGCAGCAGATCGTGGACCAACTCCTTGAACTGCCCGAAGGCACGCGCTTCCAGGTCCTCGCTCCCGTAGTCCGGGGCCGCAAGGGCGAATTCGTCGACCTCTTCAAGGAACTCACAGCCAAGGGCTACTCCCGGGCCCGGGTGGACGGCGACCTCATCCAGCTCAGCGATCCTCCCAAGCTCGGCAAGCAGTTCAAGCACACCATTGAAGTAGTCGTGGACCGCCTCGTGGTCAAGGACGGCATCCGGCAGCGACTGACCGACTCCGTCGAAACGGCACTCGGACTGGCTGAGGGCCGCGTGCTAGCCGAATTCGTGGACCTCGAATCAGACGATCCGGAACGGGTCCGGGCGTTCTCCGAGCACCTCGCGTGCCCCAACGAACACCCCCTTGCCATCGATGAAATCGAGCCCCGCTCGTTCTCGTTCAACAATCCGTTCGGGGCGTGCTCGGCATGCAGCGGCATCGGCACCAAGCTGGAAGTTGACGAGGAACTCATCATTCCGAACGGGGAGCTGTCCCTGGACGAAGGTGCCATCGCGCCCTGGTCGCTGGGCACGGCCACCAGCGAGTACTGGAACCGGCTGCTGTCCGGGCTGGCGAAAGAGCTCGGTTTCTCAATGAAGACGCCGTGGCAGAAGCTGCCCAAGGACATCCGGCAGACCGTCCTGCACGGCAAGGACCACAAGGTCGTGGTGCAGTACCGCAACCGCTTCGGCCGGGAGCGCAAGTACAGCACAGGTTTCGAAGGCGTCATCCAGTACGTGCACCGCAAGCACCTCGAAACGGACTCGGACTCTGCCCGGGATCGTTATGAGGAGTACATGCGGCAGATCCCGTGCCCTGCCTGCAACGGCGCCCGCCTGAACCCGGCCTCGCTGTCCGTGCTGATCAACGGCAAGTCCATCGCCGACGTTGCGGCCATGCCCATGCGTGAATGCGCGCACTTCCTAGACACCCTGGTGCTGACCGGCCGCGAGGCACAGATTGCGCACCAGGTCCTGAAGGAAATCCAGGCGCGCCTGACCTTCCTCCTCGACGTCGGGCTGGAGTACCTGAACCTGGAGCGCCCCTCCGGCACCTTGTCGGGCGGCGAAGCCCAGCGCATCCGCCTGGCCACCCAGATCGGCTCCGGCCTGGTGGGCGTCCTGTACGTCCTGGACGAACCGTCCATCGGCCTGCACCAGCGGGACAACAGGCGGCTGATCGAAACACTCACGCGCCTTCGCGACCTCGGCAACACCCTCATCGTGGTGGAGCACGACGAAGACACCATCCAGGAAGCCGACTGGGTAGTCGACATCGGGCCCGGTGCCGGTGAACACGGCGGCCAGGTGGTGCACTCCGGCTCTTACAAGGAGCTTCTGGAAAACACCGAGTCCCTTACCGGCGATTACCTCTCCGGCCGGAAGAGGATTGAAATCCCGAAGAAGCGCCGCAAGTATGACAAAAAGCGTGAGCTGAAGGTCGTCGGCGCAAGGGAGAACAACCTCGTCAATGTGGATGCCGCCTTCCCGCTGGGCCTGTTGACGGCCGTCACCGGCGTGAGCGGCTCCGGCAAGTCCACCCTGGTCAACGAAATCCTGTACAAGGTGCTGGCCAACAAGCTCAATGGAGCCAAGCAGGTGGCCGGCCGGCACAAGTCCGTGCAGGGCCTGGAACACCTGGATAAGGTGGTGCACGTCGACCAGAGTCCCATCGGCCGGACGCCGCGCTCCAACCCGGCCACGTATACGGGGGTGTTCGACAACATCCGCAAGCTGTTCGCCGAGACCACCGAAGCCAAGGTCCGCGGCTACCAGCCCGGGCGGTTCTCGTTCAACGTGAAGGGCGGCCGCTGCGAAGCTTGTTCCGGCGACGGCACGCTGAAGATCGAAATGAACTTCCTGCCGGACGTCTATGTGCCATGCGAGGTCTGCCACGGCGCGCGGTACAACCGGGAAACCCTGGAAGTCCACTACAAGGGCAAGACCATCGCCGACGTCCTGGACATGCCCATCGAGGAGGGAGCGGAGTTCTTCGCCGCCTTCACCCCCATCGCGCGCCACCTCCGCACGCTCGTGGATGTCGGCCTGGGCTATGTGCGGCTGGGGCAACCGGCCACCACGCTGTCCGGCGGCGAAGCCCAGCGCGTCAAGCTGGCTGCGGAACTCCAGAAGCGGTCCAATGGCCGCAGCATCTATGTCCTGGACGAGCCCACCACCGGGCTGCACTTCGAGGACATCCGCAAGCTGCTCATGGTCCTCCAGGGGCTGGTGGACAAGGGCAATACCGTGATCACCATCGAGCACAACCTCGATGTCATCAAGAGCGCGGACTGGATCGTGGATCTGGGGCCGGACGGCGGTTCCGGCGGAGGCCAGATCATCGCGACCGGCACCCCCGAACAGGTGGCCAAGTCCACCACGAGCTACACGGCGTCCTTCCTGGCGGAGATCCTGGGCTAAGCGTTGCCGGGCCCTGACGAATGGCTGGGGCTCGCTGATCCGACGGGAAGAAGTATTCCTGCCGGGGAATGCGAGTTTCAGCCATTCGCGCACTTGTGGGAAACTAACCCGGTGACCCTTTCAACAGTGCCCGTGATCTTCGACCTGGACGGCACTCTTGTCGACCCGGCAGGGGGGATAACGGACGGAATCTCCGCGGCCCTTACTGAACTCGGCATCGGGGTCCCCGCCCCGGCCCAACTGGACGCGATGATCGGTCCGAAGCTCAGTGACTCCCTCCTCAATATCGCGCGAGTTCCGCAGGAACAGCTGGGCGAGGTCATCCGCCTCTACCGGGCCTACTATCTCGAAACCGGCATAGCGCAGAGCCGGCTGTACCCGGGCATCCGTGAACTGGTCGAGGAATACGCCGCCGCGGGCCGGCCGATTGCCGTGGCCACGCAGAAACCGGAAGGACTGGCGCGGGTCGTGCTTGAACACCACGGCATCGCGTCCTCGTTCCGCTTCATCCGCGGTTCGGCCGCCGACGAAGCCGCACACGCCCGGGTTCCGCTCGGCAAGACGGAAATTGTTGCCGCCGCCCTGTCCGACCTCCGCACGCAACACGCCGTGATGGTGGGCGACCGCGCCCAGGATGTGTCCGGTGCCTTGGCCAACGGCCTGGACTGCATCGGCGTCAGCTGGGGATTCGCCCCTGACGGGGAACTCCATGAGGCAGGCGCCATGGCAATCGTGCACACCACCACGGATCTGTCTGCAGTCGTGGAAAGCCTGGATGCCGTGCGCGCCGCAGCCCTGAGCGGGGTGAACGACGATGGCACTGTTTGATGCGATCCGCTGGACCACCCGCACGCTGATCTCCGGAACGTGCCGGCCGACGGTCATCGGGCTGGAGAACGTTCCCAAGGAAGGTCCGTTCATCGTCGCACCCAATCACCTGTCCTTCCTGGACAGCGTCATTGTTCAAGCGCTGATGCCCCGGCCCGTGGCCTTCTTCGCGAAGGCCGAGTACTTCACTACGGGAGGCGTGAAGGGGAAGGTGATGAAATCCTTCTTCGAATCCGTAGGCTCCATTCCGGTGGAACGCGGGGAGCAGGCTGCCAGCGTGGCGGCCCTCAAGACGCTGCTGGACATCCTCGAGGCCGGAAAAGGCATCGGCATCTATCCGGAGGGCACCCGCTCCCGGGACGGCATCCTCTACCGTGGCCGCACCGGCGTCGGCTGGCTCGCGCTGACCACCGGGGCACCCGTCATTCCTGTCGGCCTCATCGGCACCGAAAACCTCCAGCCAGCCGGCCAGAACGGCGTGAAGCCGCAGCACTTCACCATGAAGGTCGGCGAGCCGTTGTACTTTGAAAAGACCGGACCTGACCACTCCCTGCCCGCACGCCGCCAGGTGACGGACCGCATCATGGACGCCATCGCGGAGCTTAGCGGCCAGGAGCGGTCAACGAGCTACAACCAGAGCAAAGCCGCGGAGTAGCGCGCCCGGAGACCCCCTGTCCGGATGTTCCCCGCAGCGTCAGTAGACTTGAATCGTGGCAGATCCAGCTAGTTACCGACCCCAAACGGGTGAGATTCCAACCAACCCGGGCGTGTACCGTTTCCGGGACCCGCACGGCCGCGTCATCTACGTCGGCAAGGCCAAAAGCCTGCGGTCCCGCCTGAATTCGTACTTCGCCAATCCCGGGGGCCTGCTCCCCAAGACCTACGCCATGGTCCATGCCGCCAGCAGCGTGGAGTGGACCGTCGTCGGGAGTGAACTGGAGTCGCTGCAGCTGGAATACACCTGGATCAAGGAGTTCAAGCCCCGGTTCAACGTCGTCTTCCGCGACGATAAAACCTACCCTTACCTCGCCGTCACGATGGGGGAGAAGTTTCCCCGTGTCCAGGTTCTCCGCGGCGAACGCCGCAAGGGCACCCGCTACTTCGGCCCATACACGGCCGGGGCAATCCGCGAAACGATGGACACGCTGCTGCGCGTTTTCCCCGTCCGAAGCTGCAGCCCGGGGGTCCTGAAGCGGGCGCAGGCCAGCGGAAGGCCTTGCCTGCTCGGCTACATCGACAAATGTGCCGCACCGTGCGTCGGCCGGGTCACGCCGGAGGAGCACCGGGCGCTGGCGGAGGACTTCTGTTCCTTCATGGGCGGTGAAGCCAAGCGCTTCATCGGACGGCTGGAAAAGGATATGGCCGCGGCAGTTGCCGAGCTCGACTATGAGCGGGCCGCACGGGTCCGGGATGACATCATTGCGCTGCGAAAGGTCTTCGAACGCAACGCTGTGGTGCTGGCGGAGGACACCGACGCGGACGTTTTCGCGCTGCACGAGGACGAGCTGGAAGCTGCCGTCCAGGTTTTCCATGTCCGTGGCGGCCGGGTCCGTGGCCAGCGCGGCTGGGTGGTGGAAAAGGTAGAGGACTTCACCACGCCGGACCTCGTGGAGCACCTGCTCCAGCAGGTCTATGGCGAGGAAGGCGAAACGCAGGGGCGGCTGCCCCGCGAGGTCCTGGTTCCCGAAGAGCCGAGCAACGCTGCCGAGCTTGCCCAGTGGCTCGCCGGCCTAAGGGGCGCAAAAGTGGACATCCGGGTGCCGCGCCGCGGGGACAAGGCAGCGCTTATGTCCACGGTCCGGGAAAACGCCGAGCACGCACTCAAGCTGCACAAGTCGCGGCGCGCCGGGGACCTGACAAACCGGTCCCTCGCGCTGCAGGAACTGCAGGAAGCCCTGGACCTGCCCGTCGCGCTGCTCCGTATCGAGTGCTTCGACATTTCCCACGTGCAGGGCACCAACGTGGTGGCGTCCATGGTGGTGGTGGAAGACGGTCTTCCGAAGAAGTCCGACTACCGAAAGTTCTCCATCACCGGCGCCGCGGCCGTGGACGACACAGCTGCCATGCATGATGTCCTCACCCGCCGCTTCCGGAACTACCTGCAGGAGAAGGCCTCCCAGGCGGAAGCGGCGCAGCTTCCCGGCCATCAGGCGGCGCTCGAGGCCATGGCGGTGGCCTCCATGCAGGACACCACCACGCCCGCACCGCGCGCAAAATTCGCCTACCCGCCCAACCTCGTAGTGGTGGACGGAGGCAAGCCCCAGGTAAACGCCGCTGCGCGCGCCCTGGCGGAACTCGGGATAGACGACGTCTACGTGGTTGGCCTCGCCAAGCGCCTTGAAGAGGTCTGGCTGCCGGACAGCGACTTCCCGGTGATCCTGCCGCGGACATCCGAGGGCCTTTATCTGTTGCAGCGAATCCGCGACGAAGCCCACCGTTTCGCCATCACCTTCCATCGGCAGAAGCGCGGCAAGGCCATGACGGTTTCCGCCCTGGACAGCGTTCCCGGCCTGGGTGAGGCCAAGCGCAAGGCACTGCTGGCACAGTTCGGATCGGTCAAGAGCATCCGGACCGCCAGTGCGGCCGAACTGACGACGGCCAAGGGCATCGGCCCCTCGCTGGCGGACGCAATAGTGAGCCATTTCAGCAACGGCGCCGCGGCCTCGGGTGAGGAAGCACCGTCGATCAATATGACGACCGGCGAAATCATTGAAACTTAGCTAGGGTAAGGACCTGAAGCGGAACGCGCGGTTGCGTCGAATTACATAGCAGGAATGGGGCTTTACTCATGGCAGAGTCAACGGCAGGATCCGAAGCGGAACAGGACGGCATGACGCCCGTCAGGCCCGTTGAAGCGGAACTGCTCGTGGTGACGGGTATGTCCGGGGCCGGGCGCAGTACCGCTGCGGATGCCCTCGAGGACCATGGCTGGTATGTCGTTGAGAACCTTCCGCCGCAGATGCTTGGCACCCTGGCCGAACTCGTGTCCCACGCCCCGCAGTCCATCCCCAAGCTTGCCGTGGTGGTCGATGTCCGCAGCACGGCTCTTTTCGCCGACATCCGGGCGGCGTTGAAAACCCTTGAGGCCAGCGGCGTGACGTTCCGTGTCCTGTTCCTGGACGCCAACGACGACGTCCTGGTGCGCCGCTTCGAGCAGGGCCGCCGTCCGCATCCGCTCCAGGAAGGCGGCCGGATCCTTGACGGTATCGCCTCGGAGCGGGATTTGCTGCATGAACTCCGGGATTCCGCGGACATTGTGCTGGACACGTCCGAGTTCAACGTCCACGCCCTTGCCACCGCCATCACCGAGCTCTTCAGCGAGACCGGTCCCGTTGCCCTGCGGCTGAATGTCATGAGCTTCGGTTTCAAGTACGGGCTGCCGGTGGACGCCAACTTTGTGGTCGATGCCCGTTTCATCCCGAACCCGCACTGGGTCCCGCAGCTTCGTCCGCACACCGGCCTGGACAAGGACGTGAGCGACTACGTCCTCGAGGCCGAAGGCGTCAAGAGCTTCGTGGACCGCTACGTCCTGGCCATTGAACCGGTCCTGGACGGGTACCGCCGCGAAAATAAGCACTACGCCACCATTGCCGTGGGCTGCACCGGCGGTAAGCACCGTTCGGTCGCCGTGGCCATGGAACTGTCAAAGAAGTTGGCGCAGTATCCCCGAGTCACGGTGACCACCACTCATCGGGACCTGGGCCGCGAGTAATGGGACTGCTTACCGGGCCCCTGCCCCTGGTTCCGCCGGCAGCCGGCACCGGCGGCGGGCAACTGGACAAAGGTCCGTCCGTCGTTGCCCTCGGCGGAGGCCACGGGCTCTCCGCGTCGCTCTCCGCCCTTCGGCTGCTGACCTCCGAACTGACGGCGATCGTCACCGTGGCGGACGACGGCGGATCCTCCGGCCGGCTCCGCGAGGAGTACGGCGTCCTGCCGCCCGGCGACCTGCGGATGGCGCTCACGGCCCTTTGTGACGACACCGACTGGGGGCGCACCTGGCGGGATGTCATGCAGCACCGGTTCAAGCCGGGCGCGGGCCGGGGCGGCTCGCTGGATGACCACGCCATGGGCAATCTGCTCATCGTCACCCTCTGGGAGCTGCTGGGCGACACAGTGGGCGGCCTGAAATGGGCCGGCGCACTGCTGGGGGCCCGCGGACAGGTCCTGCCCATGTCCGGCGAGCCACTGACGATCGAGGGTGACGTCCGGGTTCCCGGCCCCGACGGTACGTACACCCTCGAGACGGTCACCGGCCAGGCCAAGTGCGCCGTGGCAGGTTCGCTGGAAAGCGTCCGGCTCCTGCCGGAGTCGGCGCGTGCCTGTGTCGAAGCCCTGACGGCCATCGAACTGGCCGACTGGGTCATCCTCGGCCCGGGCTCCTGGTACACGTCCGTGCTGCCGCACCTCCTGCTGCCCGAGATGCGGCAGGCTCTCTCCGACACGCCTGCCAGGCGGTGCCTCACCATGAACCTGGCCACGGACACCAAGGAGACCTCCGGGATGACCGCGGCCGACCACTTGCACGTGCTGCGCAGCTACGCGCCCGACTTCAGCATCGACGTTGTGCTCGCGGACCCAATGTCCGTGCCGGACGTCGAGGAGTTCAAACGGGCCGCAGGGATGCTCGGTGCCGAGGTGGTCTTGGGTAAAGTAGGGGCGTCGAGCCGCCGTCCGATCCACGACCCCCTGCGTCTGGCAACGGCGTACCACGATATTTTCGGGAACAGTTAGGAAGGTGCCATGGCACTGACATCATCAGTCAAAGAAGAACTGTCCCGCCTGGACATTAAGAAATCCTCGGTCCGGAAAGCCGAAGTCTCAGCGATGCTGCGATTCGCCGGCGGACTGCACATCATCTCCGGCCGGATCGTGATCGAGGCCGAGGTCGACCTCGCGTCCACGGCGCGCCGCCTGAGGGCTGCGATCGCCGAGGTGTACGGACACCAGAGCGAGATCATCGTCGTCTCCGGCGGCGGGCTCCGCCGCGGCAACCGGTACGTGGTGCGGGTGGTGCGGGACGGCGAGGCCCTAGCCCGCCAGACCGGCCTGCTGGACGCGCGCGGCCGCCCTGTTCGCGGCTTGCCGTCGGCAGTGGTCAACGGTTCCGCCGCCGACGCCGAAGCCGTGTGGCGCGGGGCCTTCCTGGCCCACGGATCCCTGACCGAGCCGGGACGTTCCTCGGCCATGGAAGTGACCTGCCCCGGGCCCGAATCGGCCCTGGCGCTGGTGGGCGCTGCCCGCCGCCTGGGCATCCAGGCCAAGGCCCGCGAAGTCAGGGGAGTGGACCGGGTGGTCATCCGCGACGGAGACACGATCGCAGCCCTGCTCACCCGGATGGGTGCCCATGATGCGCTCATGGTCTGGGAGGAACGGCGCATGCGCAAAGAGGTGCGTGCGACAGCCAACAGGCTGGCCAACTTCGACGACGCCAACCTGCGCCGCTCGGCGCAGGCGGCAGTTGCCGCCGGCGCCCGCGTGGACCGTGCGCTGGAAATCCTCGGAGACGACGTCCCGGACCACCTGAAATATGCGGGCGAGCTCCGTGTGGCCCACAAGCAGGCGAGCCTGGACGAACTTGGCCGGCTGGCCGATCCGCCGATGACCAAGGATGCGATCGCTGGAAGGATCCGCAGGCTCCTGGCGATGGCGGACAAACGCGCCCTGGACCTGGGGATCCCCGGGACCGAGGCCAATGTGACGCCGGAAATGCTGGACGAGTAACGGCGCCCCTAGAATCGAGACCGGGTATCGGAAATACCTCGCGGCGGCCGAAGGTTGTGCCCCAGGGGAGCCGCGGCTCCGCGAGGATTCCGTCCCGATAGATTTCCGGGTGAACAGTCATCCGGATGCACAATCCGAGAGTTACCAAACCGGACAACCTGTCCACGACATTGGAGGATTTTGTGACCGAGTACGTACTGCCTGAACTCAGCTACGACTACGCAGCGCTGGAGCCCCACATCTCCGCACGCATCATGGAGCTGCACCACAGCAAGCACCACGCTGCCTACGTGACCGGTGCCAACAACGCGCTGGCCCAGCTGGCTGAGGCACGCGAAAAGGGCGACTTCGCCAACATCAACCGGCTTTCGAAGGACCTGGCTTTCCACACCGGCGGCCACGTCAACCACTCCGTGTTCTGGAACAACCTGTCCCCGGACGGCGGCGACAAGCCCGAAGGTGAGCTGGCCGCAGCCATCGATGACGCCTTTGGGTCCTTCGACGCCTTCCGTGCGCAGTTCAGCGCTGCCGCGCTGGGCCTGCAGGGTTCCGGCTGGGGATTCCTGGCCTACGAGCCCATCGGCGGAAACCTGGTCATCGAGCAGCTCTACGATCAGCAGGGCAACGTTGCACTCGGCACCACGCCGCTGCTGATGCTCGACATGTGGGAGCACGCCTTCTACCTGGACTACGTCAACGTCAAGGCCGACTACGTCAAGGCTTTCTGGAACATCGTGAACTGGGCAGACGTCGCCAAGCGCTTCGACGGCGCACGCAAGAACGCAACGGGTCTCATCACCCTGTAGTGCCGTCCAGGTGTGACAGGCAAGACATCATCCTGTAACAAACTTCACATTTAGCCCGTTTCGGGCCGAATCGTGGACGGTCCGCCCCCGCACTTGCGGGGGCGGACCTTCTTAAACGTAAGATGGATCACGGAAGGCGGTTAGCCTTCAGCAATGTGGCTGGTCGCCCTCCGATCTGGTAATCATCTCTGCCCAATGGCGTGCGGGATCTGTTAGTTGGCTTGAACGCCCGCTCAACTAGTTGTGCTTCTACAAGCACCAAGGAGACTGAAAAAGTGACGACCCGTATTGGTATCAACGGCTTCGGCCGCATCGGCCGCAACTACTTCCGCGCAGCACTCGCACAGGGCGCTGACCTCGAGATCGTTGCAGTCAACGACCTCACCAGCCCCGAAGCGCTGGCCCACCTCTTCAAGTACGACTCCGTAGGCGGCCGCCTCAAGGAGACCATCGAGGTCAAGGACGGCAACATCGTCGTCAACGGCAACGTCGTGAAGGTCCTCGCCGAGCGCGACCCCGCGAACCTCCCCTGGGGCGAGCTGGGTGTTGACATCGTCATCGAGTCCACCGGCTTCTTCACGAAGGCCGCTGCCGCCAAGAAGCACATCGATGCCGGCGCCAAGAAGGTCCTGATCTCCGCCCCGGCCTCGGACGAGGACATCACCATCGTGATGGGCGTCAATCACGAGCTGTACGACAACGCCAAGCACCACATCATCTCCAACGCATCCTGCACCACCAACTGCCTCGGCCCGCTGGCCAAGGTCGTCAACGACGAGTTCGGCATCGAACGCGGCCTCATGACAACGGTGCACGCCTACACGGCCGACCAGAACCTGCAGGACGGCCCGCACAACGACCTCCGCCGTGCCCGCGCCGCCGCCATCAACATGGTCCCCACCTCCACCGGTGCGGCCAAGGCCATCGGCCTGGTGCTTCCGGAACTCAAGGGCAAGCTGGATGGCTACGCCATCCGCGTCCCCGTCCCCACCGGCTCCGCCACCGACCTCACCGTCACCGTTTCGCGCGAGACCACCGTTGAGGAAGTCAACGCAGCACTGAAGAAGGCTTCCGAGTCCGAAGCGCTTCAGGGCTTCCTGACCTACACGGATGAGCCGATCGTCTCTTCCGACATCGTGGGCGACCCGGCGTCGTCGATCTTCGACTCCGGCCTGACGAAGGTTATCGGCAACCAGGTCAAGGTTGTTTCCTGGTATGACAACGAATGGGGCTACTCGAACCGCCTGGTCGACCTCACGGAGCTCGTCGCATCCAAGCTGAGCTAGGGTTAGACACATGACATTCCACACCCTCAACGAACTGATCGCTGATGGTGTCCGCGGGCGGTACATTCTGGTCAGAAGTGACCTGAATGTGCCGCTCGACGGCTCTGAAGTGACTGACGACGGCCGCATCAAAGCGTCCCTGCCAGTACTGACGAAGCTCACGGACGCCGGTGCCCGCGTGCTGGTCACAGCCCACCTCGGACGCCCCAAGGGCGCCCCTGAGGAAAAATACTCGCTCAAGCCTGCCGTCACCCGGCTGGCTGAGCTGGCCTCTTTCAAGGTCACCCTCGCCGGGGACACCGTCGGTGCCTCAGCAAAGGAGCTTGCCGCTGCGCTGCAGGACGGCGAAGCACTCGTCCTTGAAAACGTCCGCTTCGATGCCCGTGAGACAAGCAAGGACGACGCCGAGCGCGGCGCCTTCGCGGACGAGCTGGTGGCGTTGACGGGGGACAACGGGGCTTTCGTGGATGACGCCTTCGGCGCCGTCCACCGCAAGCACGCCAGCGTGTACGACGTCGCCACCCGGCTGCCGTCGTACCAGGGCGACCTCGTACATACCGAGGTCGAGGTGCTGCGCAAGCTCACCACGGAGACCCAGCGACCCTACGTCGTAGTGCTCGGCGGCTCCAAGGTCTCGGACAAGCTGGCCGTTATCGATAACCTGATCGGCAAGGCGGACACCATCCTGGTGGGCGGCGGCATGCTGTTCACCTTCCTCGCCGCTGAAGGCCACAAGGTGGCTGGCAGCCTGCTGGAAGAAGACCAGATTCCCGTGGTTCAGGACTACCTGAAGCGCGCGGCGGACGCAGGCACCGAGTTCATCGTGCCCACGGACGTCGTAGTGGCTGCCAAATTCGCCGCTGACGCCGACCACGAGACGGTCGCTGCGGACGCCATCGAAGGCAGCAGCTTCGGCGCGCAGGGTATCGGCCTGGACATCGGACCCGAATCGGCGGCTGCATTCGCCAGCCGGATCAAGGGTGCCAAGACAGTGTTTTGGAACGGCCCCATGGGCGTCTTCGAATTCGAGGCCTTCGCCGCCGGCACCCGTGCCATCGCACAGGCCCTTACCGAAGCGGAGGCCTTCACCGTCGTCGGCGGCGGGGACTCCGCAGCCGCTGTCCGCACCCTGGGCTTCGCCGACGACCAGTTCGGCCACATCTCCACAGGTGGCGGCGCCAGCCTGGAGTACCTCGAAGGCAAGGAACTGCCGGGCCTTAGCGTCCTGGACCGCTAGATCCTCCAGCCGGCAGGGCACCGCACTGAAAAGTCGGGGCCCTGCCGGCTGTTCACATCACAAGCACTTTTTGGAGAACACGTGACAACGTCAACGAATGGCAAGTTCGACCGCACGCCCCTCATCGCCGGCAACTGGAAAATGAACATGGACCACGTCCAGGGCATCACACTGCTGCAGAAACTGGCTTGGACCCTGTCCGATGCCAAGCACGACTACAGCCGCGCCGAAGTTGCTGTCTTCCCGCCTTTCACCGACCTTCGCGGCGTCCAGACCCTCGTCCAGGGCGACGAACTCGAGGTCGTCTACGGCGGCCAGGACCTTTCGCAGTTCGATTCCGGTGCTTACACCGGCGACATCTCTGGCCAGTTCCTGAACAAGCTGGGCTGCAAATACGTCCTTGTGGGCCACAGCGAACGGCGCACCATCCACAACGAGACCGACGAGGTTCTCAACGCCAAAGTTAAGGCCGCCTACCGCCACGGAGTCACCCCCGTGCTCTGCGTCGGCGAAGGCCTGGAGATCCGGCAGGCCGGCACGCACGTCCAGCACACCCTCGACCAGCTCCGCGCCGACGTCGAAGGTCTCAGCGCCGACGAAGCCGCCGAACTTGTGGTCGCCTATGAGCCCGTCTGGGCCATCGGCACCGGTGAGGTTGCGGGACCGGAGGACGCGCAGGAAATGTGCGCCGCCATCCGCGCCGAGCTCACCACCCTCTTCGGCGATGAGGTTGCCGCCAAGGTCCGCCTGCTTTACGGCGGTTCGGTCAAGGCCAGCAATGCAGCCGCCATCCTGAACGAACGCGACGTCGACGGCGTGTTGGTGGGCGGCGCCAGCCTCGATCCCGCCGAGTTTGCTAATATTGTCAGGTTCGAGAGTCACCTGCTGACGGATTAGTCCGGACACAGCCTTGACCCCCGCAATCATCAACTTCTGAAAGGCCGTCGTGGACGTTCTTCATGTCATTCTGCAGATCCTCCTGGGCATCACCAGCCTCCTGCTGACGCTGCTCATCCTGCTCCACAAGGGACGGGGCGGCGGTCTGTCGGACATGTTCGGCGGAGGCATGAGCTCCGGGCTCAGCTCGTCCGGCGTAGCGGAACGCAACCTCAACAGGTTTACGGTTATCCTCGGCGTCACCTGGGGTGTCGTCATCATCGCCCTGGGCCTGCTGATGCGCTTCTCCGGGGCCGGCGACTCCTAGCAGAACCCGAAACCTTGCCGGAACGGGAGTTTTCCCGAAATTTACACTCCCGGTACTAACGGCCCTGCCGCCGTCGGGAACTCCGCACTAAACTGTGGCTGTTGGCTTCCAATAGCCGGTCAGTCGAGTAGCCAGGAGTTCCCGATGGTGCATGCTGCTTCAGGGTTCCGGGGAACCCGCGTGGGGGTGGCCGAAGGATCAGCCCCCAGAATTCAGCCGAACGATGTAGTCGGTGAACGCTTGCCGCGTATTCGTGTTTCCTATTGGTGCGCCAAAGGACACGAGACGCGGCCAGTTTTCATTAAGCTCCCGGAAGACCAGATCCCCATAGTCTGGGACTGCCGCCGCTGCGGCGGTACGGCGACGAGGGATGAGGCCCGCGTCGAGCTTCCGCATCATCCCGAAGAGGGCTACAAGACCCACCTTGAGTATGTTAAAGAACGACGCTCCAGCCAGGACGCCGAAGACGTGCTGGCTGGAGCGCTGGAGCGGCTACGAGCCCGCGGGACCTTTTCGGACTAGCTGCTCCGGAACCCTTGACGCCGCATTTTCGTCGATCAGCCAGAGCGTCCGGGAGCGTCCGGTGGGCCCCGCCGCGGGGACCTGGACGGGGTTGGCTCCTGCCAGGGCAAGGCCCACGGCACCTGCCTTATCCTCGCCGGCAACGACCATCCACACTTCACTCGCCGTGTTGATGGCCGGCAATGTCAGCGAAATCCGTTCGGGCGGTGGTTTCGGTGAATTGCGCACACCCACTACCGTGAGTTCTTTTTCCCTGATCCCTGCCTGTTCGGGGAAGAGCGAGGCCACGTGGGCATCCGGTCCCACACCCAGGAGAACAACGTCGAACCTGGGAAGCGTCCCCGGGTTTTCGGGACGGTCATCGGACATGTCCGCGGCGTGTTCAGCCGCGGCAGCTTCGGCAAGGCGCCGCGCGTAGTCGGCGGCAGCGTCTTCCGGGCTGTCAAAGTGATCCGTGGAGCCGGGCTCATGCACCCGTTCCGGGTCCACCGGGATGTGGGACAGCAGGGCCTCGTGCGCCTGGAGGGTGTTCCGGTCGCTGTCCGAACTGCCGACGAAGCGCTCGTCGCCCCACCAGAAGTTAACCTTGGACCAGTTCACCGCCGGAGCCGCCGCCGAGTCAGCAACTGCCCTGAGGGTTCCGATGCCGACCGTGCCGCCAGTGAGCACCACGGTTGCCTCACCGTGTTTGTCCTGGACGTCCACGAGCTTGGTGATGAGCCGGGCCGCGATGGCAGCCATCAGTACGGATGAGTCAGGGTGGATGCTTACTCTGGGATCAGCGCTCACTGGGACGGACACTCCTTAGATTTGTACGGGGCAGTCCAATAGTAATCACTTCACCGAAGACTTCGTCGGGATCAAGGCGCCGCAGTTCTTCGGCGAGGCAGTCCCTGAGGCTGCGGCGCGGCAGCGAGATGCGCTGTGCGGGCTGGCCCGGCTGCGTCAGTTCAGCCACGGACAATCCCGGGCGGAACAGCTGGACGTCGCCGCTGGCGCGGCTCAGCCGGACGCGCCGGATGCCGGTCCCGGCGGGGTCTGCCACGATAGTCACCGGGGCATCGAGGGCCAATGTCAGCCAGGCTGCAAGAAGGAGGGTGCTGGGGGAGTCCGAGGCGCCTTCCACGGCGACGGCCGTGACGGGCGAAGAGTCGACCTGGTCCAGGACAGCGGCCAGCTGGATCCGCCAGTTGGTGAGGCGGGTCCAGGCGAGGTCGGTGTCGCCGGCCTTGTACGTATTCCGGATATTGTCCAGTGCCTTCTGCGGGTCCTCCTCATTGGCGGAGTCGGTGATGCGGCGGTGCGCTATCCGCCCGATGGACGTCTCACAGGCGCTCTTGGGCGCACCGTGCGGCCACCAGGCCACGATCGGAGCATCGGGGAGCAGGAGGGCGGCAACGAGGGATTCACTTTCCTCGGCGAGCTCGCCGTACCCGCGGAGCACGATCACTTCGGACGCGCCGGCGTCGCCGCCCACGCGGATCTGGGCGTCCAGCCGGGTGGGGGCGTTAGCGCCGGCATCGGCGAGAACGATGATCCGGCAGGGGTGTTCCCGGCTGGCTTCGTTGGCTGCTTCGATGGCCTCTTCCTCCAGCCCGGACTTGGTGACCACCACAAGGGTGAGCACCCGTCCGAGCGCGATCACGCCGCCCTGCTCGCGCAGGGACATGATCTTCTTCGAGATGGCGGAGGTTGTTGTGTCGGGAAGATCTACGATCATGGCCTTCTCCAGGTTCGTCCGTCGCGGGCAAGCAGCTCGTCGGCCGAGGCGGGGCCCCAGCTTCCGGGGGCATAGGGCTCAGGCTGTTCGCCCAGGCCGGCCCAGTACTCTTCAAAGGGATCCAGGATCTTCCAGGACAGTTCCACTTCCTGGTGACGCGGGAACAGCGGCGGTTCGCCCAGCAGGACGTCCAGGATGAGCCGTTCGTACGCTTCGGGGCTGGACTCGGTGAACGAGTGCCCGTAGCCGAAGTCCATCGTGACGTCGCGGACTTCCATCTGCGTCCCCGGAACCTTCGAACCGAAGCGGATCGTGGCGCCCTCGTCGGGCTGCACCCGGATCACCACGGCGTTCTGGCCGAAGTCGTCTTCGCCGTGATCGCGGAACAGCAGGTTGGGGGCGCGCTTGAAGACGACGGCGATTTCCGTCACGCGGCGTCCCAGCCGTTTGCCGGCGCGCAGGTAGAAAGGCACACCGGCCCAGCGCCGGGTGTGGATGTCCACCCGGATGGCGGCGTAGGTTTCCGTGGTGGAGTCGGCAGGGATGCCTTCCTCCTCCAGGTATCCCAGGACCTGTTCGCCGCCCTGCCAGCCGCCGGCGAACTGACCGCGCGCTGAGTGGGTGGAGAGATCGTCCGGGAGCTTGACCGCGGCCAGGACCTTTTCCTTCTCGGCACGGAGGTCGTCGGCGTTGAAGGAGATGGGCTCCTCCATGGCCGTCAACGCCAGGAGCTGGAGCAGGTGGTTCTGGATGACGTCGCGGGCCGCACCCACACCGTCGTAATAGCCTGCCCGGCCGCCGGTGCCAATGTCCTCGGCCATGGTGATCTGGACGTGGTCAACGTAATTGGCGTTCCAGAGCGGTTCGAACAGCTGGTTCGCGAAACGCAGGGCCAGGATGTTCTGGACCGTTTCCTTGCCGAGGTAGTGGTCGATCCGGAACACTGCGTCGGGCGGAAAGACGGACTCCACGATGTCGTTGAGCTGCCGGGCGGACTCGAGGTCGTGCCCGAAGGGCTTCTCAATGACGACCCGGCGCCACTTGTCGCCCTCAGCCTGGGCCAGGCCGTGCTTCGACAGCTGCCGGCAGACCTGTTCAAACGCTTTCGGCGGAATCGACAAGTAAAACGCGTGGTTGCCGCGCGTCCCGCGCTGCTCGTCCAGTTCGTCGATCGTGTCGCCGAGCCGCTCAAAGGCTTCGTCGTCGTCGAACTCTCCCTGGACAAAGCGGATGCCTTCGGAGAGCTGGTTCCACACTGCCTCGTCAAACGGGGTACGGGCGTAGGCCTTGACGGACTCCTTGACCTCCGCAGCGAAATCCTCGTTTTCCCACTGCCGCCGGGCGAAGCCCACCAGGGCGAAACTCGGCGGCAGCAGGCCGCGGTTGGCCAGGTCGTAGACGGCAGGCATGAGCTTCTTGCGGGCGAGGTCGCCGGTCACTCCGAAGAGGACCAGCGACGAGGGGCCGGCGATGCGGTTCAGCCGGCGGTCCCGGGGATCCCGCAACGGGTTGCGGCCCCGCCCGGCTGACTTCCTGCTGCCGTTTTCAGTTTCTGGCATGGTTGGTTCGGTGCCTTAGCTTTCAGTGTGGGATGCTGCCTGGCCGGCAAGCTCTGAAACAATATCCTGCAGCTGCTTGACGCCGGCGGCGCGGTCCGTGAGGTGCAGGCGGAGGACCGGACGTCCGTGGTCGCTGAGAACCTGGGCGTCACCGGCGGCCTGCGCCGAGATCAGCTCCCCGAACGTGAACGGCCGCTCCGGGATGGACAGGTCCGTTGCGGATTCGGCAGTGACCTGCAGGAACACGCCGATGGCGGGTCCGCCCTTGTGGAACTGGCCGGTGGAGTGCAGGAAGCGCGGGCCCCAGCCGAACGTCACAGGACGTCCGCTGACAGCAGCGAGCTGGTCACGGACACCTTCAAACGGAGCATATGCCAGCCGGTCGAAGTAGGCCTGGACGCTGAGGTAGCTGTCGTCGGCGAGCTGGGCAAGCAGCGCAGACACTGCTGCTGACGCTGTCGAGGCATCTCCCAGCCAGTCACCGCCGCGGACCTCAATGGCACCGTCGACGAAGTTGGCGGGGGTTGGTTCCGGCTGCGCGTCCAGCAGGCCCCGTGCGGCCACCTTGGCGGCTTCGACGTCGGGCTGGTCATACGGGTTAATGCCCAGCAGGCGTCCCGCGACGGCGGTGGCAAATTCCCACACCATCATCTGGGTCGCCAGGCCGCCGGCAATGGCTACCTCGTTATCACCCAGCTGGACGTCGTCGGCGTCGGCAGCTACCAGACGCACCACCAGGACGTCGGCAGCGCCGGAGGTGACCTCCGGTGCTGACGGGCCGGCAACGACCGGCAGGACTCCGGTGCCGAGCTTGCCGGTGGATTCGGCGATGAGCTGTTCGGCCCAGTCGGCGAAACCGACGATGCCGGATCCGTCCTCCGCGATGACGATCTTGTTGCGCAGCGGGTTGGTACCGCCCAGCGCGGTGCCCAGGGCGAGGCCGATGTTTTCGGGGGCGTCCTCGTTGAGGATCTCGGCTGCCTCTTCGGCCTCGTCCAGGAACGCCTGGATGTCCACGCCGGCCAGCCCGCAGGGGACCAGTCCGAAGGCGGTCAGTGCCGAGAAGCGTCCGCCGACGTTGGGGTCGGCGTTGAAGACGGCGCGGTAGCCAGCCTCCCGTGATGCCTTGTCCAGCGGCGAACCCGGGTCTGTGACGATGACGATGCGGCTCTTCGCGTCGATGCCGGCATCGGTGAAGGCCTGCTCGAAGATCCTCCGCTGGGAATCCGTTTCCACGGTGGAGCCCGACTTGGACGAAACGACAATGGCCGTTTCGGCAAGGCGGACCAGGGCGGCACTGACCTGTTCGGGGTCGGTGCTGTCCAGCACAGTCAGCTCGACGCCAGCGGTGCCCGCAATGACTTCAGGAGCCAGCGAGGATCCGCCCATCCCGCAGAGGACAATGCGCGTGACGCCCTCTGCCTTCAGCGCGTCGCGGAGTTCCAGGATGCCGCTGACCAGCGGCTGGGAGACGGTTGCCGCCTCGACCCAGCCGAGCCGGACGGCGGATTCCTGTTCGGCGTCCGGCCCCCACAGGGTATGGTCCTTCGCGAAAATCCGGGTGGCAATGCGGTCCTCCAGCAGTGCGGGGAGGTGCTGTTCAAGGGCCTCACGGGCTGCGCCGGTGGCGTCGTAGCTGAGTGTGCTCATGATGGGTTAGGAAGCCTTCCGTGCAGAGGCCAGGGCGCCTTCGACGTCACCCAGCAGTTCCTTCCAGCTGGCCACGAACTTGTCCAGGCCTTCGGACTCAAGCAGTGCCACGACGTCATTGTAGGAAATCCCCAGCGCGTCGAGGGCGTTCAGCGTCGCGTTGGCATCGTCGTAGCCGCGGGTGACGGTGTCGCCCGTGACTACACCGTGGTCGAACGTGGCGTCGAGGGTCTTCTCCGGCATGGTGTTGACCACACCGGGTGCGACGAGTTCGGTGACGTAGAGGGTGTCCGGGTAGGCCGGGTCCTTCACGCCGGTCGAGGCCCAGAGCGGACGCTGCGGGAGGGCGCCGGCTTCGGCCAGCAGTGCCCAGCGTTCGGTGGAAAAGAGCTCCTCGTAGACCTGGTAGGCCAGGCGGGCGTTGGCGAGCCCGGCCTTGCCCTTGAGTGCCTTGGCTTCGTCGGTGCCGATGGCGTCGAGGCGCTTGTCGATTTCGGCGTCGACGCGGGAGACGAAGAAGGACGCGACCGAGTGGATCTTGGAGAGGTCGTGGCCGTTGCCCTTGGCCTGTTCCAGGCCGGACTGGAACGCGTTGATGACTGCGCGGTAGCGTTCCAGCGAGAAGATCAGGGTCACGTTGACGCTGATGCCCTCAGCCAGGGTGGCGGTGATGGCCTCGAGGCCTTCGAGGGTCGCCGGGATCTTGATGAGGACGTTGTCCTTGTTGACCTTCTTGTACAGGTGCTTCGCTTCGGCGATGGTGCCGGCGGTGTCCCAGGCGAGGCGGGGGTCCACTTCGATGGACACCCGGCCGTCGACACCCTTGGTGGCTGCCGCGACGGGGGCAAACAGGTCGCAGGCGTCGGCAACGTCGGTGGTGGTGATCTCGAAGACGGTCTCTTCCACGGTCGCACCGGCGGCTGCCTGCTCGGCAATGGTGGCGTCGTAGTCCGTGCCGGAGGTGATGGCGGCGTGGAAGATGGACGGGTTGGTGGTGACACCGACGACGTTCTTCTCTTCGATGAGCTTGCGCAGGGTGCCGGTCTGCAGGCGGCCGCGGGAGAGGTCGTCGAGCCAGATCGAGACGCCGGCGTCCGAGAGCTGCTGGGTGGGGGTAGTCATGTCATAACTCCTGGAAATCAGGGGTTCCGGGGGCGCTGCGTCCCCCGGAACCGTGGGGGTTGATCAGTTGGAGAGGCCGGCGAGGGATTCCTTGGCCGCGGCGGCAACTGCTTCTGCCGTGATACCGAATTCCTGGAAGAGGCGCTTGTAGTCGGCTGAGGCGCCGAAGTGCTCCAGGCTGATGGAACGGCCGGCGTCGCCGACGAATTCCTTCCAGCCCAGGGCCAGGCCTGCTTCGACGGACACGCGTGCCTTCACGGCCGGGGGCAGGACGGCGTCGCGGTAGGCGGCGTCCTGCTTGTTGAACCACTCCACGCACGGCATCGACACCACACGGGTGGGGATGCCTTCGGCCTGGAGGGCTTCGCGGGCGTTCACGGCCAGCTGGACCTCGGAACCGGTGCCGATCAAAATGACCTGGGCGTCGGCGGTCTTGCCGTCCTTGGATGCTTCCGCCAGGACGTAGCCGCCCTTCGCCACGCCGGAGACGGCTCCGAAGGTGTCACCCTCGGCGTCGCCTTCGCCGCGGGCGTAGGTGGGAATGTTCTGGCGGGTGAGGACGATGCCGGCCGGGTTCTCGTGGTTTTCGAGCATGGCCTTCCATGCAGCGGAGACCTCGTTGGCGTCACCGGGACGGACAACGTCCAGGCCCGGGATGGCGCGCAGGGAAGCCAGCTGCTCCACCGGCTGGTGGGTGGGGCCGTCTTCGCCCAGGCCGATGGAGTCGTGCGTCCAAACGTACAGGGACGGGACACCCATCAGCGCGCCAAGGCGGATGGCCGGGCGCTGGTAGTCCGAGAAGATCAGGAAGGTGCCGGAGAACGCGCGGGTCTTCCCGTGCAGGGCGATGCCGTTCACGATCGAGGCAGCGGCGTGCTCACGGATGCCGAAGTGCAGCACCCGGCCGTACGGGTTGCCCTTCCACGCATCGGTGGACCGGGACACGGGGATGAACGAGGGCGAACCTTCGATGGTGGTGTTGTTGGATTCGGCGAGGTCGGCTGAGCCGCCCCACAGTTCCGGCATGACCGGGCCGATCGCGTTCAGGACCTTGCCGGAGGCGGCACGGGTGGAGACGTCCTTGCCTGCTTCGAACACCGGCAGGGCGGAGTCGAGTTCCACCGGGAGCTTGCGGGCCTCGACGCGTTCCAGCAGCGCGGCGGCGTCCGGGTT
Source organism: Arthrobacter sp. NPDC058288 (assembly GCF_042880995.1). Lineage (NCBI taxonomy): Bacteria > Bacillati > Actinomycetota > Actinomycetes > Micrococcales > Micrococcaceae > Arthrobacter > Arthrobacter sp. NPDC058288. The sequence goes on along the minus strand of NZ_JBHVYH010000001.1, from coordinate 1,568,226 downwards.
GGCGGCCTGCCAGGCTTCGAAGGAGTCCTGCCATTCGCTGCGGGCGGCTGCACCGCGGTCGACGACGGTGCGGGCGTGGGCCAGCACGTCTTCGTCAACTTCGAAGGTTTTCGCGGGGTCAAAGCCCAGCACGCTCTTCAGCGCGGCGACTTCCTCGGCACCCAGGGCGGAGCCGTGGATCTTGCCGGTGTTCTGCTTCTTCGGCGCCGGGTAGCCGATGATGGTTCGCAGCGACACGATGGAGGGCTTGGAGGTCTCCGCCTTCGCAGCGAGCAGGGCGGCGTACAGTTCCTGCACGTCTTCCTTGTATTCGCCGGTCTTCGTCCAGTCCACGCGCTGGACGTGCCAGCCGTAGGCTTCGTAGCGCTTGAGGACGTCCTCGGTGAACGCGACGTCGGTGTCGTCTTCAATGGAGATGTGGTTCTCGTCGTACACCACGACGAGGTTGCCAAGTTCCTGGTGGCCGGCCAGCGAGGAAGCCTCGGAGGTCACGCCCTCCTGGAGGTCGCCGTCGGAGGCAATGACCCAGATGGTGTGGTCGAACGGGGAGGTGCCGGCGGGAGCATCGGCGTCGAACAGTCCGCGTTGGCGGCGCTGGGAGTAAGCGAAACCGACCGACGACGCCAGGCCCTGGCCCAGCGGTCCGGTGGTGATTTCCACACCGGCGGTGTGCTTGTACTCCGGGTGTCCCGGTGTCAGCGAACCCCAGGTCCGCAGCGCCTTCAGGTCCTTCAGTTCCAGGCCGTAGCCCGAGAGGAACAGCTGGATGTACAGCGTGAGGGAGGTGTGGCCGGGGGAGAGGATGAACCGGTCGCGGCCGATCCAGTCCGGGTTCTTCGGATCGTGGCGCATCAGCTTCTGGAAGAGAAGGTAAGCGGCCGGGGCGAGGCTCATCGCGGTGCCGGGGTGGCCGTTGCCGACCTTTTCGACCGCGTCCGCGGCCAGAATGCGGACCGTGTCAACGGCTCGCTGGTCCAAACTGGTCCATGACAGTTCTTGCTCTTCCAAATGTGGCACGAAAACCGGGCCCCTCTCTGTGCTGACGGCAGGTGGTACGAACAGGCCGGAGCGGGGACACACATAATGGCGCCCGCTGCGGTTAGTACCAGCCGTTCACCATTGAAACGTTGATCTTCATTCAGTCGCGTTCGAGATTCCGGGAATGCGCATTCCATTGGCATTCCTTGCGTGCTGATCTGCAGACAGCTTAGCCCCATTCCAAGGGCTGGTCAGCGTATATCTCACTAAGTGGACTGAATTTTCCTTATATGAATCACCACGCTGCGCCGCTGCCGTGAGGATCGGTTAACCTGCCGGAATTATGGAGGCTTCGGGCGCCGGAGAGCCACGGTATGATATTCGGAGGCCACCGCCGGAGGGAGCGGGCCCTTTTTGGGCCGCCGCCGCTGCGAGAACCAGCCGGACTGAACAGCCAGACAGAACAGAGTGACTGCCACCGTGAGCACAACAGATACGCCGCTGAACGCCTCCCGGCTCCCCGGAAAGATGGGGATAGCCCGTAAAGCCAAGGCGTACCTTGCCCTCACGAAACCGCGGGTCATCGAGCTCCTGCTGGTGAGCACGCTGCCCACCATGATCTACGCCGAACGCGGATTCCCCTCCATCGGGCTGATCCTGGCGACGCTCGTGGGCGGAGCGTTCGCTGCGGGCAGTGCCGGTGCGTTCAACTGCTACATCGATCGTGACATCGACAAATTGATGCACCGGACCGAGAACCGGCCGCTGGTAACCGGTGAAGTGACTCCACGCGAAGCGCTCGTGTTTTCGTGGTTGCTGGGTGCGGCCGCCATCGCGATCCTCTGGTTCGGCGCCAACCCTCTCTCTGCATGGCTTGGCCTGGGCGCCATCGTCTTCTACGTGGTCATTTACACCATGATCCTTAAGCGCCGCACGGCCCAGAACATCGTCTGGGGCGGAGCGGCAGGCTGCTTCCCCGTCCTGATCGCCTGGGCCGCCGTGACCAACACTGTGGAGTGGCCGGCCATCGTACTGTTCATGGTGATCTTCCTGTGGACCCCGCCGCACTACTGGCCGCTGTCCATGCGCTACGGCGAGGACTACCGCAATGCCAACGTGCCGATGCTCGGGGCAATCGCCGGCGCAAAGGTCGTCTCGGTCCAGGTCGTCCTGTACGCGTGGGCCATGGTCGCCTGCTCACTTCTGCTGATCCCCGCCGGCGGAGCCGGCTGGGTCTACACGGTAACCGCCGTCGTCGCCGGCGCCTGGTTCCTGTACGAATCGCATGCCCTCTACAACCGGGCCCAAGGCGGCGACGTCTCCAACAAGGGCGCCATGAAGGTCTTCCACGGTTCCATCAGCTACCTGACCCTGCTCTTCATTGCACTGGCCGTCGACCCCTTCGTGGGCTCAGCCATCATGGGCTAGACGCTCTCCCACTTCCTGCCGCTGGGGCCCTGACGCTCCCTCACCCTGTGGACCCGCACAGGCGAGGGGGCGTTCTGTTTTGTGTCAGAAGTGCGGGAGCGCCGCAGGATAACCCCGCAGGATCTGAGAGAGCGTCGGTGGTGGGGTGGCGTTACGTCCCTGGGCGAAAGCAGCACCCCGGCCCATGCGGACCGGGGTGTTCCTTTCGAGCTGCCGTAATTGGACGCCTGCGCCTTCCCGGGCCCGGGCTGTATCGCCGGCCGGTAAGCCCCCCCTACTTGACCGGGCTGAACCGAGCCAGGTCTGCGGCGTTGGTGGCGGCGCTCATGAGCAGCGCAGCTCCCAGCATGTGGGCGCCCACCAGCAGGGCGGGAATGCCGTTGTAGTACTGCGTGAATCCGATGATTGCCTGGAGCACCGTGACACCCAGCAGCATCAGGACGGCGGACCGGAAGGGCCCCGTGATCCGGCCGCGGAATACGAGGAACACGCCGAACAGTGCCCCGGCGGTAACCAGGTAGGCGGGCACGGCGTGGATATGGGAGAAGAGATCCCAGTCAAGGTCGTTCCGGGGAGCGTCGGCGTCACCCGCGTGCGGCCCCGCTCCGGTAACCACCACTCCGAGCATCACGGCGACAGCGGAAAACAGTGCGACGGCAGCCATCACCGGCCGCGCGGCCCCGGGAAGGGCGGGAAGGGCGACGGCGGGGAACCGTCCCGTACGCCCGTACGCCCGGTTCACCAGGAGCGTTGCGATAACAACCAGGGCCATCGACACCAGGAAGTGGAGACCCACGACCCACGGGTTGAGCTGGGTGAGCACCGTAATGCCGCCGATGACGGCCTGGGCCGGGATGCTTGCCAGCAGGCCCAGTGCCAGCAGGAACAGGTCCCTGCGCTCTTTGCGGAGGTTCCACAAGTACACCAGCATGAGCACCGCGATCGCGGCCAGCGCGAACGTCAGGAGCCGGTTGCCGAATTCGATGAAGCCGTGGATGCCCATTTCCGGAGTGTTGACCAGCGACCCGTCAGTACAGCGCGGCCAGGTGGGGCAGCCGAGCCCGGAAGCGGTGAGGCGGACTGCGCCGCCGGTCACCACGAGCACCGTTTGTCCGATGAGTGAGAGGACGGCCAACCTGCGGACGGTCGAGTCCACCGTGACTGGCAGCTTGGACGCCATGCGTCCGAGTATCTGGGGAAGGCGCGATGCCGTGCTCACGTTTTTCTCAATTCCACTTGAACCAACGGATGGCCGCTGCGCCGGCGATTGCCGTCCAGAGCAGCAGGATTAGGGTGGCGCCTCCATTGAAGCTGCCTGTGAGGAAAGCATCCCGGAGGGCCTCGCCCAGGGCACCGGAGGGCAGGAAGTGGACGATTTCCCGGGTCGGCCCGGGCAGCCGTTCGGCGGGAAGTACGATGCCGCCCAGGGCCCCGAGGAGGATCCACAGAAGGTTGGTGATGGCCAGGGTTGCCTCCGGCCGGACCGTGCCAGCGACCAGGAGTCCGAGGGCGGTGAAAGCTGCAGCCCCCAGAACAAGCAGCACCATCGCCGGTATCCAGCCTGCCGTTGCCGGCTGCCAGCCGAGCACGAAAGCAACCGTGCCCACCACCAGTACCTGAAGGACCAGTACGGCCAGCACGGCCAGGATCTTGCCAGCGATCAGGCCGGCGCGGCCCAGGGGAGTAGTGGACAGGAAGCGCAGCACCCCGTACCGCCGGTCGAAGCCCGTGGAGATGCCCTGCCCTGTGAAGGCGGTGGACATGGCGCATAGGGCGAGGATGCCCGGCACGGCCACGTCAACACGGCTGCCGCCCAGGCCGTCCAGCAGCGGGGTGACGGTCAGGCCAACCAATGCCAGCAGGGGCAACACGATTGCCAGGATGAGCTGCTCGCCGTTCCGGAGCATCGTGAGCGCTTCGTACCTGCCCTGGAGCAGAATGCGGCGAAGCAGCGGGGCAGGAGCGCTGCCGAGGACCCGGCTCATCGGATCTCCCTTCCCGAAATGTCCAAAAATACGTCTTCAAGGCTCCGGGCCTCCAGGCTCATGGAACCCGGCATGATGCCGTGCGCGGCCCACCAGGCCGTCAAAGCGGCCAGGTCGTCCGGCGTCAGTGCCCCGGTTGCGGCGTAGCTCCCGGATCGTGTCTCGCGGACGTCGACGGCGGCAGGCAACACGCCCGCGAAGTCGAGTCCCGGCCGCGCCTCGAAGAGCAGCGTCCGGACGTGTTCCTGGGCGGCGTCAGTACCCAGGTTCCGCTGCAGCAGCTGGGCGACGGTGCCTTCGGCGACATTCCGGCCCGCATCGATGATGTACACGTAGTCTGCCAGCCGCTGTGCATCGTCCATGAGGTGGGTCGTCAGGACGATGCCCATGCCGGCGTCCCGCAGTTCGGAAATCAGCTCGAAAACCAGCTGGCGCGACTGCGGATCCAGGCCCGCACTCGGTTCGTCCAGGAAAAGGACCTCAGGGTTTCCCACCAGGGCCGCTGCAAGGGCCAGTCGCTGCCGCTGGCCGCCCGAGAGGCGCCGGACGGTTGTCCGGCTGAAGGTGTCGATGCCAAGGCGGCCGATTAGCTCATCCACCGGCCATGGATCCTGGTACATTCCGGCGATATGCTTCAGCAGGGGAATGGGACGGGCCGACGGCGGCAACCCGCCGTCCTGCAGCATCACACCGACGCGGGAACGGAGGGAGGCCCCCGAGGTGTCCGGATCCTGGCCCAGCAGGGACACGACACCGCCGGACCGCCGCTGCAATCCCTGGGCGCATTCGATGGTGGTCGTTTTACCGGCGCCGTTGGCCCCCAGCAGGGCAGTGACCTGTCCGCGTTCGGCGGTGAGGGATACGCCGCTGACCACCCGGAGCATTTTGCCGTCAAGGGAGGCCAGCGGGCCAACGTCCTTAATGAGTCCCGTGATGGACAGGACGGGGGAATCGGGAGATCGCACCAAAACATTCTACGGGATGTAGTACGCCCGCCACTTGACCGGATGTGACCACAGGTCAGCCTCGCCTTACTGGTACGGGGGAGTAAATTACGACATGATTGTGTTGTGTATTCCATGAGCACTCGACTTTCTGCGCCCCGGACCGGGCAAGCCGTGCCCGACGGCGCCGCCGGGTCGCTCCGGCCCGGGATTTCTGCGCCCGCAACGAGTCAGGCGCAGGCGCCGCACACGTTGCCGGTGGACTCCGAAGAGCGCACCCGTGACCGTGTCCTGAATGCCGTGCTGGAGCACGGGCCCGTCAGCGCCGCCGAACTCGGCGACCTGCTGGGCTTCACTCCGGCCGCCGTACGACGCCACCTGGACCACCTCTCACGCAGCGGCGTGATTGAAGTCAAGCGTGTAGCCAAAGCGGGTGCCGGCGCCGGACGCCCCGCCCGGCGCTACGTCCTCAGCTCCCAAGGCCAGTCCAGCCTGGGCGACGACTACCTGGACATTGCCGGCCAGGCCCTCCAGCGCCTCGGCGAAATCGCCGGACCCGACGCCGTCCGCGAGTTCGCCGTCGAGCGCTTTGCCGACATGGAGCGGCGCTATGCGCCGGAAATCGAAGCCGCCGGGACGGACATCACTGCGCGGGCGCGGGCCCTGTCCGCAGCATTGAGCCGTGACGGGTTCGTGGCCTCCGCAGCCTCCATCGAAGCCAAAGCGCCGTTGCCTGCCGCTCTCTCCAGCGTCCAGCTATGCCAGGGCCATTGCCCCATCCAGCAGCTGGCCACCCAATTCCCCGTGTTCTGCGACGTCGAAACTGAAGTGTTTTCCCGGCTCGTCGGCGTTGACGTGCGCAGGCTGTCCACCCTCGCACGGGGCGGGCACGTCTGCACCACCCACATACCTACAGGCCGTCCGGCCGCGAAGGGACCCGCGGGTCCCGGACACACCACGGACAGCCTGGGCGAAGTATCCAACCATCTGCAAGAAAGGCCGTGATGACGGACCAACTATCAGAGAATAAGGTTGCTGAAACTACTGTGATTTCGGAGATTCTGGAGAAGAACCCCGAACTCCACGGTATCGGCACCTATGAGTACGGCTGGGCCGACAAGAACGATGTCGGAGCCAACGCGCGTCGTGGCATCAACGACGAAGTTGTCCGGGACATCTCGGCCAAGAAGAACGAGCCGGAGTGGATGCTGGATCTCCGCCTGAAGGGCCTGAAGTACTTCGACCGGAAGCCCATGCCCACCTGGGGTGCGGACCTCTCCGGCATTGACTTCGACAACATCAAGTACTTCGTGCGCTCCACCGAGAAGCAGGCCGCCACGTGGGAGGACCTCCCCGAGGACATCCGGAACACCTACGAGAAGCTGGGCATTCCGGAAGCCGAGCGCAGCCGCCTGGTTTCAGGCGTGGCAGCGCAGTACGAATCCGAGGTCGTGTACCACCAGATCCGCGAGGACCTCGAAGCCCAGGGCGTTATCTTCCTGGACACGGACACTGCCCTGCGTGAGCACCCGGAGATCTTCCAGGAGTACTTCGGCACCATCATTCCCGTGGGTGACAACAAGTTCGCGTCGCTCAACACGGCCGTATGGTCCGGCGGGTCCTTCGTCTACGTTCCCAAGGGCGTCCACGTGGACATCCCGCTGCAGGCGTATTTCCGCATCAACACGGAAAACATGGGCCAGTTCGAACGCACGCTGATCATCGCTGACGAGGACTCCTACGTCCACTACATCGAAGGCTGCACCGCGCCGATCTACACCTCGGACTCGCTGCACTCCGCCGTCGTGGAGATCATCGTGAAGAAGGGCGCCCGCGTCCGCTACACGACCATCCAGAACTGGTCCAACAACGTGTACAACTTGGTCACCAAGCGCGCCATCTGCGAAGAAGGCGCCACCATGGAATGGATCGATGGCAACATCGGCTCCAAGGTCACCATGAAGTACCCGGCCGTCTACCTCGTGGGCGAGCACGCCAAGGGTGAGACTCTTTCCATCGCGTTCGCCGGCGAAGGCCAGCACCAGGACACGGGATCGAAGATGGTGCACATCGCGCCGAACACCAAGAGCTCCATCATTTCCAAGTCCGTGGCCCGCGGCGGCGGCCGTGCCGCTTACCGCGGCCTGGTCCAGGTCCGCGAAGGCGCCAAGCACTCGGCCAACACCGTCCGCTGTGACGCCCTGCTTGTCGACACGATCAGCCGGTCGGACACATACCCGTACATCGACATCCGTGAAGATGACGTCCAGTTGGGTCACGAGGCAACCGTCTCGCGCGTTTCCGAAGAGCAGCTCTTCTACCTGATGTCACGCGGCATGCGCGAAGACGAGGCCATGGCGATGATCGTTCGCGGCTTCATCGAGCCGATTGCCCGTGAGCTGCCGATGGAATACGCCCTCGAGCTGAACCGCCTCATTGAACTCCAGATGGAAGGATCCGTCGGTTAATGACTGCCGAAATTACTACTGAAAAGGCCCGCATCGGAGCGCCTTCCATTGCAGGCTTCACCGAGGAAGGCGAGGGGCTGGTCGCCGCCAAGGTGGACCACAGCCACAATCACGGCGTCACCGTGATGTCCTCCCGCGCCGAACGCCTCACGAGCTTCAATGTTGCTGACTTTCCGCTGCCCACGGGCCGCGAGGAGGAATGGCGCTTCAGCCCCGTCCGCGCCCTGGCCAACCTGCTCTCCGACACCGCAACGGGCCTCGACCCCGTGCCGGCCGCCGAGTTCACGGTCGAAGCACCGGAAGGCTACGTCCGCGGCACGCTGGCTCCGGGAGCCGCGCCCCGCGGAACCGTCCTGGTCCCGGCTGACCGGGCCGCCGCCGTCGCATCCGCCAACACAGCCGAAGCACTGCACGTCGTCATCCCGGCGGAAGCCGAGCCGGCTGAACCGCTGCGGATCCTGGTCCACGGCGCAGCCGCAGGCCGCCGCTCCAACGCGCACTACGTGCTGGAAGCGGGCGCCAACTCGCGCAGCGTTGTGATCCTGGAGCACACCGGTGCTGCCGACCACAACGGGAACCTGGAAGTCATCGTCGGCGAGGGCGCGCACCTCACCGTGATCTCGGTGCAGCTCTGGGAAGACGACGCCAGGCACCTGGCCCAGCACGACGCGCAGGTGGGCAAGGACGCTGTGTACAAGCACATCGCGGTTTCCCTGGGCGGATCCATCGTGCGGCTGAACTCCAACGTGCGCTTCTCGGGCGAGGGTGCCGAGGCCGAGCTGCTGGGCCTCTACTTCGCCGACGCGGGCCAGCACCTGGAGCACCGTTCGTTCGTTGACCACAACGTTCCCAACTGCAAGTCCAACGTGCTCTACAAGGGCGCCCTGCAGGGCAAGGACGCACACACCGTATGGGTGGGCGACGTCCTGATCCAGAAGCAGGCCGTGGGCACCGACTCGTACGAGAAGAACCAGAACCTGGTACTGACGGACGGCTGCCGTGCCGACTCGGTTCCGAACCTCGAGATCGAAACGGGCCTCATTGAGGGTGCCGGCCACGCCAGCTCCACCGGGCGTTTCGACGACGAGCACTTGTTCTACCTCATGGCCCGCGGCATCCCCGAGGATGTTGCCCGCCGTCTGGTTGTCCGCGGCTTCCTCAACGAGATCATCCAGAAGATCAAGGTTCCGGCACTCGAAGAGCGCCTGACTGTCGCCGTCGAGCGCGAGCTCGCCGCGAGCGAGAACTGAAACAGGCAGGCAGGAACACATGAGTGAACAACCCAAGGGCGAGCTGGTATGTAATGCCAACGACATCCAGGTGAAGCAGGCGCTGCGGATCCTCATCGATGACTACCCGGTAGCCATCGTCAAGGATTCGATGGGCGAAATCCACGCCATCGGAGATACGTGCTCGCACGCGGACATTTCGCTGTCCGAAGGCGAGGTGGAAGGCTGTGCGATCGAGTGCTGGGGCCACGGCTCGCAGTTCGACCTGCGCAGCGGCCAGCCGCTACAGCTTCCTGCCTACGATCCCGTGCCGGTCTTCGCCCTCGAGCTTCACGGCGACGACGTCTACGTGGACGTGACCAATGTTCTGAACGGCGCCACGGTCAACAATTACTGAGCGCACGGCTTCACAAGACTTACGAACGAAAGAAAGAAGAGCATGTCAACTCTTGAGATCAAGGACCTGCACGTCAGCATTGAGACGGAGCAGGGCACCAAGGAGATCCTGAAGGGCGTCAGCCTGACCATCAGGACCGGCGAGACCCACGCCATTATGGGGCCCAACGGCTCGGGCAAGTCCACGCTGGCGTCGACCATTGCCGGCCACCCGCGCTACACCGTCACCAGCGGCACCATCACGCTGGACGGTGAAGACGTGCTGGCCATGAGCGTGGACGAGCGCGCCCGCGCGGGCCTGTTCCTGGCTATGCAGTACCCGGTGGAAGTTCCCGGCGTCAGCATGACCAACTTCCTGCGGACCGCCAAGACTGCCATCGACGGCGAGGCTCCCAAGCTGCGCACCTGGACCAAAGACGTCAAGGCAGCCATGCAGAAGCTGCGCATCGACGCCGACTTCACCCAGCGCAACGTCAACGAAGGCTTCTCCGGCGGCGAGAAGAAGCGCGTGGAGATTCTCCAGCTGGAACTCTTCAAGCCCAAGTTCGCCGTCCTGGACGAGACCGACTCCGGCCTGGACGTCGACGCCCTGAAGGTCGTTTCCGAAGGCGTCAACCGCGCGCACGCCGAAGGCAACATGGGCACCCTGCTCATCACGCACTACACACGGATCCTGCGCTACATCAAGCCTGAGTTCGTCCACGTCTTCGTCGACGGCCAGGTTGTAGAAGAGGGCGGCCCGGAACTTGCCGACCGCCTCGAAGAAGAAGGCTACGACCGTTACGCCAAGGGTGCGGGCGCAGCCACCATTGCTGCAGCCGACGCTGCAGTCCAGGGCTAGTTAGGACAACGCCATGACCGAAATCAAAGCGGCCCGCACGGGCCTCGAAGATGTCGAAGAGGCACTGAAAGACGTCATCGACCCCGAGCTGGGCGTCAACATCGTTGACCTCGGGCTGCTGTATGGCCTGAAGTACTCGGACGACGACGGCGCCCTCCTGATCGACATGACGCTCACCACGGCGGCCTGCCCGCTCACGGACGTCATCGAAGAGCAGGTCGGCAAGGCCCTCGACGGCGTCGTGGACGACTGGCGGCTGAACTGGGTGTGGATGCCGCCATGGGGTCCGGAGCGGATCACCGAAGACGGACGCGACCAGATGCGTGCGCTGGGCTTCAATATCTAGCACCCGTTAACATACGACGGCGGCCGGTTACCTTCCCCGGGAAGGTGACCGGCCGCCGTCGTATTTTTCGTTCAGCTAGAGGGTGGCGGCGCTAAAGGTGTCGCATTTGTTGATGTCGCCGGTCTGGTAGCCCTGGTAGAACCATTTCTGCCGCTGGGCGCTGGAGCCGTGCGTCCAGGCCTCAGGGGAGACCCGGCCGGTGGCCGCTTTCTGGATGCGGTCGTCACCAACGGCGGATGCCGCCGAGAGGGCATCGTTCAGGTCCTGCTGGGTGAGCGGTTCAAGGAACGGCTGGCCGGTGTTCGGGTCCTTCTGCGTTGTGGCATACCGGACCCAGAGGCCGGCGTAGCAGTCCGCCTGCAGTTCGACCCGGACGGCGCCGGATTCGGGGCCCTGCGGATCCTGCTGCGCGCGGTCAAGGTTGCCCATGATGTTCTGGACATGGTGGCCGAATTCGTGTGCCACAACGTATTCCTGGGCCAGCGGGCCGCCTGAAGATCCGAACCGGTCCACCAGGTCCTGGAAGAAGCCGGGGTCGAAGTAGGCGGTGGTGTCGGCCGGGCAGTAGAACGGACCCACTTCGGAGGTTGCCCCGCCGCAGCCGGTGTTGGTGGCCTGGCTGAAGATCACGGTGGTGGGACGCGGATACTCGGTGTTGTACTGGGCGAGGTAGGCAGGCCAGAATGCGTTGAGGCTGTTCACCGTTCCGGTGATGCGGCAGTCTAGCCGGGCATCGGCGTCGGCGCCGGTCTTGCAGGCAGGCGCGCTGCCGGTGCTCTGCGGTTCCTGGACCGTGCCGGTCAGGCCTTCCAGCAGTTGCGGGTTGACCCCAAACAGGGCGGCGAGCAGGAGGATGATTCCGCCGCCGATGCCGCCGCCGATCTTGGTTCCGCGGCCCATCCCGCGCCGGTCCTGGACCTGCGACGGATCCAGCTGAACGTTGTCATTGAAACTCATAAAGTCACAATAGCCTTACGGGCCCCGCCCGTACCCGTGGACGCCGGTAAAGTTGGTCCGATGCCTTTCCTCAACAGACTCCAACGCTGGGCCGATGACCGCCCCGACGACACCGCCGTCGTCGTGGCAGGCCGGCACCTCAGCTGGGGCGCGCTCCGGGACGCTGCCGCAGCCCGGACTGGGGACACCGGACCGGTAACCGTGCTGGCCGAGCCCAATTCCGTGGATTTTGCCGTGTCCTATGCGGCCGCGGTTGCCGGCGCCAGGCAATGTGCCGTCCTCGACCCCACCTGGCCCGCGCAGCTCAAAGCGGACATCACGGCCCGGCTGCATGCTGGCGCCACTGCCCAATCCGGCCGGCCGGCCGCACTGGAACTCCGCGACGGACCCCCGGAGTCCCCTTTCCTGATCGGACTGACCTCCGGCACCACGTCCGTGCCGAAGGCGTTCACCAGGTCCCGGCGTTCCTGGCAGCTCTCTTTCGACGCATCCATTGAGTTTTTCGGACTGACGCCGCAGGACAAGACCCTCGCCCCCGGGCCGCTGGCAGCGAGCCTCAACCTGTACGCGCTGTCCGAGTGCCTGTATGCCGGCTCCGAGTTCCACACCCTGGAATCGTTCGACGTCGGCGACGTGCACGCCGCCATCACACATGACGGCATCACCCGGCTCGTGCTGGTCCCCACCATGCTCCGGCTGCTCAGTGAGCGCGGTCTGGCCGGCTGCGTCGACGCTTCCGGCGTCACGTCCATCATCTGCGCCGGGTCCAAGCTGGATGCCCGGACCCTGGAGGCCGCACGCCGCTGGGCGCCCAAGGCCACCATCTTCGAGTACTACGGTGCCTCTGAACTAAGCTTCGTTTCGGGCGCCGGCCTGCGCTCCGGAGCCCCGCTGGACGCGGGAGGTACGGGCATCGGGAAGCCGTTCCCGGGCGTCGAGGTCCGGATCCTTAACGACGCGGGGGAACGGGTTCCCGACGGAACGGACGGCAACATCTGCGTCCGCAGCGGCATGGTCAGCAACGGCTACCTGTGGGGCGACGACGGGCAGGCGCTGCGCTGCTTCGACGGCTGGTACACCGTAGGGGACCAGGGCTACCTGCTGGAGGGTGAGCTCCATATCCTGGGCCGGCGGGCCGACATGATCATCACCTCCGGCAAGAACGTCTACCCGCACGAGGTGGAACTCGCCCTCGCGTCGGTGCCCGGCGTTGCTGCCGCCGTCGCGTCAGGCATGGCCGACGATGTCCGCGGGCAGCGGGTGGTTGCCGGCGTGGTCCCTTCCCATGGCGGCATCACAGCAACCCAGCTGAAGGCCGGGCTTGACGATGTGCTGCCACGGGACAAAAGACCGCTGCAGTATTTTTCCCTCACGGAACTGCCGGTGACGGACCGCGGGAAAGTCAGCAGGCAGCTGCTGCTGGACTGGATCGAACGCGGGGACACCAGGATCCGCCGCCTTGGCTAAGGCCGCCGGGGAAGAGCTGCCGGCGGACCGGCAGCCGGTGGTCATTGCAGCCCTGCGTACTCCTGTCCGGCGGGTCAATGGCGCCTTCAAGGAGCTCCGCGCCCACAAGCTCCTGGCCCCTGTGCTGCGCGGCCTCCTGACGGATACCGGACTGCCGGCAAGCGCTGTTTCGGACGTTGTGATCGGTAACGCCGTCGGGGGAGGGGGGAACGTGGCGCGCCTTGCCGCCCTTGAAGCGGGATTGCCGGTCAGCGTTCCCGGCGTGACCGTGGACCGGCAGTGCGGGTCGGGGCTGGACGCCATTGTGCTCGCGTCGGGGCTCGTCGCAGCCGGAGGCAACGGCGCCTTCCTCGCGGGCGGCGTGGAGAGCATCAGCACCGCGCCGCTGCGTGCGAACAGGTCCGCCGACGGCAGTCCCGCCTTTTTCCGCCGCGCCCAGTTCGTCCCGCTCAGTTTCGGCGATCCGGACATGGGGAGTGCCGCGGAAAACGTAGCGGCCGATTTCGGTATCAGCCGCGACCGGCAGGACCGGTTTGCGCTGCGCAGCCACCGCCTGGCCCTGGCAGCCGCAGCTGCCGGACGCTTCGCCGGCGAGACGGTGCCGCTGCAGGCCAAGTCCGGGACCGTGGCATCCGACGACGGTCCGCGGGCCGGGATGTCGGCCGCCCTGATCTCGCGGTTCCCGCCGGCGTTCGCCGAGGGCGGCACCGTCACCGCCGGGAACTCATGCTTCGACGCGGACGCGGCGTCCGCCGTCGTGGTCACTTCCCTGCAGCGTGCGCGGGAGCTGGGCGCAACGGACGGGCTCCTTGTCCTCGGCACCGATACCGCGGGCGTGGACCCGCGTGTGCTGGGCATGGGTGCCGCGGCAGCGGCCGGCCGCCTGCTTGCGGAGCGCGGCATCCATGCGGCCGACCTTGACCTGGTGGAATTCAACGAGGCCTTTGCTTCTCAGACGCTCGCCTGCCTGGACGCCCTCGGCATCGACCCGGAACGCGCAAACCTCGACGGCGGTGCGCTGGCGCTGGGACACGCGTACGGCGCCTCGGGAGCAGTCCTGGTCACGAGGCTCCTCGCACAGGCCCGGCGGAACGCTGCTCAGTCGGGCGGGGATGGGCGGTCTGCGGCCGGCCCGGCAGGGCAACTGGCCCTGGCCATGATCAGCATTGCCGGCGGCATGGGAACCGCTGCCCTTTTCCGGTACCAACGGCTGGACAGCGCTTAGCGGCCCGGCTGATCGTCGTCGTCGGCCGTACCGGGTTCGCCCAGGCCGCGGGCGGCGAGGGCATCGCCGGTCTGGCGCGCATAGGCCACCGTTGTGATGAAGACCGGCAGGACCAGGGCGCGCGGGTTGCGTTCGAGGCCGCGTGCCCGGGCGGAATCCCGCACGTCCGAGTATGCCCCGGCGATGAACGGAATGCTGCGGAGCATGATGGCGATGGTCAGGGCGAATCGTTCGGGATCCGCACCAAACCGCCGGAACGGCACAGCCAGGGAGACGACGCCGTCGAGTAGCCGTTGCATCGGCGTGGTGGCGGTCAATATGGACGCGGCCACCACGCAAACGAGGACGTTGAGGACGATCCGCGCCGCGACCGGGCCGCCCAGTTGCCACCATTGAAACAACCCGATGGCCGCCATCACGGGAAGGATGGGCCGGACAGCCTTGAACAGACGTGCCGGCCCGGCGCCGCTGGCCAGGAACAGTCCGGACATCAGGCACAGCGCCGCTGCGGCAACCAACCAGTCCACCACCAGGAAAGAGGCCATCCCGCAGCCAACCACCAGGACAAACTTCAGCCAGAGCGGCGCCCGGTGCACCAGCGATGTGCCGGGAACGTAGTTGACCAGCAGGAATCCGTGGCCGCTCACGTGGCCTCCGCTTTCCGCGGCGCCGCGGCAGTGTCCGCCGGCGGGAGGCCTGCTGAGGACAGCGCCCGGTAGTGTTCGACGGCGGCGTCGGCACCGCCGTCGAACACCACTTGTCCGGAGTCCACGACCAGGACACGGTCCATGTCCCGGACCAGCTCAAGGTCGTGGGTGGACATCACGATTTGTTGACTGAGGCCAGCAATGGTGCGACGGAGAAGCTCGCGGTTCCGAAGGTCCAGCAGCGTGGACGGCTCATCCAGCACCAGTACCGCAGGCTCAACGGCAAGGACTGCGGCCAGCGCCATCAGCTGCCGTTCGCCGCCGGACAGCTCATAGATGCTTTGGTCGGCCAGCGGCAGCAGCCCAAAGCGGGCGAGGATGGCAGTGGCAGCTTCCTGGCGCTCCCGCGTGTTTCGGATGGAACGCCGCAGCGAGAGTTCCACGTCCTCCCGGCCGGTGGGCATCACGAGCTGGGAGAGCGGGTCCGTGAACACGAAACCGACCTTTCGGCGGACTGCACGCACGGACCGGACCGTATCGTCACCGTCTACGGTGACTGTTCCGTGGCTCGGTGCAACCAGTCCGTTCAGGAGCCGCAGGAGGGTGGACTTCCCCGATCCGTTCGCTCCGATCACGCCGATCCGCTGTTCGGTGAGGTTCAGCGAGATTCCGTCGAGGAGCGTCTTGGGTTGCGGCCGTCCGTCCACCACCACGCGGACGTCGACTCCGTCCAGCAGGATTCTGCCCATGCTAGTTACTGGCTCCGCCCTTTGGGTCCGTGACCGTCCCGGGGTTACGGACGCCGGGGCGACGGATCAGGAGGTCCGGGAACGCCTTGTGCAGGGCGAGTGCGATGGTGACGGCCAGCACGTTCTTGATGATGTCGCCGGGGTAGTAGGCAAGGTCAAGGACGAACGCCTTCGAAAGGTCCAGCTTCCCGTTGACCATCATGCCCAGCACGCCCAGGCCATGGACAACCACGATGCTTGTGGCCATGGCCGCAGCGAAGAGGAACAGCCCGCGGTATTTTGTGGTGCGGCGCAGCACGATGGTGGTCAGCCAGCCGACGGTCAGGGCTGCCAGGGGGAACGCGATGATGTAGCCGGCAGAGGGACTGGCCAGGATCCCCAGCCCGCTGCGTCCGCCGCTGAAGATCGGCAGGCCTGCCAGCCCCAGCAGGGTGTACAGCCCGACGGCGGCGGACGCCCGTCCGGGGCCCAGCGCCAGTCCGGTAAGCATCACGGCGAGGGTCTGCAGGGTGATCGGGACGCCAAGTCCGCCCACCGGAATGGCCGCGATGAGCGCTGAGCCGGCCACGAGGGCGGCAAAGACGGCGATGAGGCCGAGATCCGTGGCATTCCAGCCGTTCCGGGCCGATGTGCCCCCTGGGTGGCGGCCGGCTGCAGCCTGGCCGGTGACGGTGTTGTCAGTCTTGGTCATGGGAGGTCCTGTCAGTGAGTGCAAGTGCAAAGCAACGGGGAGGGGAGGCCGCACGCCTGCGGCCGATTCCCGTCATTTCCGACGATACGTCTCCCGCGCCGGGCCTATTTTGTAGGGGATCCACTAACGGAACGCGCCCGCTCTGGACGAGGTGGCCAACGGATGCCTGCGGGCGACTGCAGTCGAGGTCATCCGGAACGAGCTGTGCCGGTAGACTGGTAGAGGCCGTTCTCTCGGCCACCCTGCCCCGGCCCCGCCCAGACTCCATCCGTTGTGCCGCGGCGTTCCCTGTTGTGAAAGGCCTTAGCTGCATTGATTACCGTCCAGGATCTCGAACTGCGCGCCGGCGCCCGCCTCCTCATGGACCAGGTGAGCTTCCGGATCGACAAGGGAGACAAGATCGGCCTGGTCGGCCGTAACGGTGCAGGTAAAACCACTCTGACCCGGGTTCTTGCCGGCGAGGGACTGCCGGCTGCCGGAAAGGTCACCCGCAGCGGTGAGATCGGCTACCTTCCCCAGGACCCCCGCACGCCGGACATGGAACAGCTCGCGCGCGACCGGATTCTGTCCGTCCGCGGCCTGGACATCGCCGTCGGCAAGCTCCGCCTGGCCCACGAAGAAATGGCCAGCGAGGACGCCGCCGTCCAGCGCAAGGCGATGAACCGCTACGACCGGCTTGAATCCGAGTTCCTGGCGGCCGGCGGTTACGCCGCCGAAGCCGAGGCCGCCGCGATCTGCTCGAACCTCGCACTTCCGGACCGCCTGCTGAACCAGCCCCTCAAAACGCTCTCCGGCGGCCAGCGCCGCCGCGTGGAACTCGCCCGCATCCTTTACTCGGATGCCGAGACCATGCTCCTCGATGAGCCAACCAACCACCTCGACGCCGACTCCATCGCCTGGCTGCGCGACTTCCTGAAGAACCATCAGGGCGGTCTGATCGTGATCAGCCACGATACGGAACTGCTCGAAGCCACCGTCAACAAAGTCTTCCTGCTGGACGCCAACCGCGCCCAGATCGACTTTTACAACATGGACTGGAAGCGCTACCTCCAGCAGCGTGAAACCGACGAACGTGCCCGCAAGCGGGAACGCGCCAACGCTGAAAAGAAAGCCCAGGTCCTGTTCGACCAGGCCAACAAGATGCGGGCGAAGGCCACCAAGGCCGTCGCCGCGCAGAACATGGCCAAACGCGCCGAACGCCTGCTCAGCGGGCTGGAGGCCGTGCGCGAAAACGACCGCGTGGCAGCCCTGCGCTTCCCGGATCCCTCGCCTTGCGGCAAGACCCCGCTCACCGCGGACGGCCTTAGCAAGTCCTACGGCTCGCTGGAAATCTTCACGGACGTGGACCTGGCCATCGACCGCGGCTCCAAGGTGGTCATCCTGGGCCTGAACGGCGCCGGCAAAACCACCCTGCTGCGGATGCTGGCAGGCGTCGACAAGCCTGACACCGGCGAAGTGATCGCCGGCCACGGGCTGAAGGTGGGCTACTACGCCCAGGAACACGAGACGCTCGACGTCGACCGTACCGTCCTGCAGAACATGCGCTCGTCAGCACCGGACATGAACGACTCCGAGGTGCGCGGCATCCTGGGTTCGTTCCTGTTCTCCGGCGACGACGTCGACAAGCCCGCCGGTGTGCTCTCCGGCGGCGAGAAGACCCGGCTTGCCCTGGCCACCATCGTGGCCTCGAGCGCTAACGTGCTGCTTCTCGATGAGCCCACCAACAACCTCGACCCGGCCAGCCGCTCCGAGATCCTGGGCGCCCTCCGCAACTACACCGGTGCTGTCGTCCTGGTGAGCCACGATGAAGGTGCCGTCGAAGCACTCAACCCGGAGCGCGTTGTCCTGCTGCCCGACGGCGTCGAAGACCACTGGAACGAAGACTACCTGGACCTGATCACGCTGGCATAAGGCTGCTCGCTGTTCGGGTCACCTTCGCTCCGAACCCTGCTCGATCTTGCCGCGTGCTAGCGGACCGGCATCTCTTCTGCGCCCGTGATCCTGTGAAGGTCCTCGTAGGTGATGCTGAACATCGAGTGGTGGTCTCCGGCTCCGGCCCACAGGAGGTTGTGGGCTTTGAGGGACTCGTCCAGCAGTGTTCTTATCTTTTCCGGGTGGCCTACCGGGGCTACTCCGCCCACTTCCTGGCCTGTGTGCTCGAGGACGAAACCGGGGGAGGCCCGGCGGATCTTGCCTGTTCCCAGCCGGGCTGCCACCAGCGCAGTGTCCACCTTGGCCCCGCCGCTGGCCAGGATCAGCAGGGGAACTCCCGCGACGTCGAACACCAGGCTGTTGGTGATGGCCGCTACCTCACAGCCCAGCGTCGCAGCCGCGGCAGCCGCGGTCGGGACTTTGGAGTCGAACACCAGAACGGTGTCCTCGGCGCCAAGGGCGGCGAGGACGCGCTTGACGTTGGCAACCGGTGCCGGGATGCCTCCAGGGCCCGTCACTCAGTACCCCTGGGCATCCAGGATGGCGTCTTCCTCTTCCTCCGCCGTCGGATTCCTGCGCTTCCGGGGAGCCGGACGGCGCCGGTTCGCCGCCATGGCGTACTCGGGCGTGCCGTCCTCGGCGGCGTCCTGGGCATCAATTTCCGCATTGCGCGCCTGCTGCCGCGCCGCGTAGCCGAAGCCAATAAACATCAAGACGCCGAAAGCAAACCACTGCAGCGAATAGGACAGGTGTGTTCCTTCTTCAACGGAAGGTTTCGGGAACGGGTAAGGCATGCTGGCAGCGGCCGGCGTTTCCGAAGCAAGCTGCCCGTAAGCGCCGGTCAGCACGGGGTACCCAAGCTGGGCGGCGTAGGCCGGGAGATCGATGGAGGCAAGCTGGCCGTCGGGGGCGCCGCGCTGAAGTTCCGGCTCGCCTGGTTTCAGGCGCACTACGACGGTGACTTCGCCCGCAGGCGGTTCCGGCACGGAATCAGGCCGGCCGGGGGTGTTGTTTCCGATCGGTAGCCAGCCCCGGTCCACGATAACCGTCTGCCCTGTGGTGAGTTTTAAGGGGACCACCACTTCGTAGCCGGGCTGGCCGTTGAGGGGCCGGTTACGCACCACGCGCTGGCCGCTGACGTCGTAGCGGCCCTTCAGCTCCACCTGGGTCCATTCCTTGTCGGCATCCAGCCGGGAGAACTGCGTTTCCACGGCTTCGAAGGGCAGGGGCGTTGCCGAGTAGTTGGACGTGACCCGGTTGATCTCCGCCAGGGTTTCTGCCCTGCGGTCCATCTGCCAGCGGCCAAGGAACACGCAGGCAGTGGCGAAGATCGCGGCCAACAAGAGATAACCCAGCCATTTGCTGGAGAAGAGGAAGCGGTACATTCAGCTGTCCCTGCCTGGGACAGCGGCAAGATCCAGCGGCAGGGTCTCTTTCCAGAGGCCCCGGGTCTGGAGGTAGTCTTCGAGCCACAGCCGGTGGTCATCGCAGGCCAGCCAGGTCTTGCGGCGTTCGGGTGTGTGGATCTTCGGGTTGTTCCACAGCAGTTGCCAGGTTGCCCCCGCCCGGCAGGCCTTGCGAGAGCACATCGGTGCAGGAGTTTCCGCAGGCCCGGCGTCGCCGCCGGCCAGGTCAAAAATGTTCATGAAGCTGCCCGTTCCTGGCCGTCGTTATCGTCTTCGTCCTCGATGAGTTCGCCCTGGAGAACCGTGGGCCCTTCGTCCGCGACGGCAGCCGGCGATTCCGGTGCTTCCAGCTCTGCGAGCGGTGCGGCGTCCAGCAGGTAATTGCTGTGGATCTCAGCTTTGTCGCTGCCGTTGGCGATGACCACGGCAATCCACGGAAGAAACACCGCCCCGGCAATCGGCAGGACTTTGAACCAGCCATCAACAACGAACACCAGGATTAGGCATACCATGCGGATGCCCATGGCCACGGCGTACTTGATCATCCGCACGCGCATCTCTTCCGAGTGGGCGGTGGCGGCATCCGTGATGCTGTGCACCTGGGCATCACCGGAGACGGCGTCCGGTTGACCGGACATCGAAGGTCCGGGTCGTTTTGCAAGTGTCACGGCTGTTTGATCACGCTCCCAAGGCTTAACCCAATTCTCTCACCCTCGCCAGTGCCGCCCAAACGGAGGCTAAGATCGGAGGCAGTAAAAATCCCGCCCCTTACCGCGGTGCCCCATGCCGCAGAATCCCGGAGCAAACTATGACTGAAGCAGCATCGACCGGCCGCAGCGTCCTGATCACCGGTGGCAACCGCGGCATCGGCCTCGCCATCGCAGAGGCGTTCCTGGCCAACGGTGACAAGGTTGCCGTGACGTACCGCAGCGAGTCTGCGCTCCCGGAGGGAATCATGGGCGTCAAGGCCGACGTCACTGACGAAGCATCCGTGGACGCCGCCTTCGCGGCTGTCGAGGCTGCGCACGGCCCGGTAGAGGTGCTGGTCGCCAACGCCGGAATCACCAAGGACACGCTGCTGATGCGCATGAGCGAAGACGATTTCACCTCGGTCATCGACACCAACCTGACCGGAGCCTTCCGTGTCATCAAGCGGGCGTCCAAGGGAATGATCCGCATGCGCAAAGGCCGGGTTGTGCTGATTTCTTCTGTTTCAGGGCTCTACGGTGCCCCGGGCCAGATCAACTACTCCGCTTCCAAGGCCGGCCTGGTGGGCATTGCCCGCTCCCTGACCCGCGAACTCGGCGGCCGCGGCATCACGGCCAACGTGGTGGCGCCTGGCTTCATCAACACTGACATGACGGCGGAATTGCCGGAGGCCACCCAGAAGGACTATCTGTCCAAAGTACCGGCGGGGCGTTTCGCCGAAGCCGCCGAAGTGGCGAATGTGGTGCGCTGGATTTCCAGTGATGAAGCGTCCTACATCTCCGGCGCCGTCATCCCCGTTGACGGTGGCCTGGGCATGGGCCACTAGGCCTCCCCGTACTCCCTGCCCTGTTCCAAACCCCTGGCCATGAAGGGGACCTTCTGCCCATTACAGGCCCCGTTGGCGGGTGTGTAATGGGCATACCGGCCGGACCCGCACCCGGACCGGCCACAGATCACAGGAAACAACACTAGGGAGCAGTCATGGCCGATCTCAACAAATGGACGCCGTCGGACGTTCTGGAACCCATCCGGCGTTTCCTCGACGGAGACCTGACAATGCCGTCAATCCGTGTGGAACAGTTCCTGGACGGAAACACGCTCGTGGTGCGGGCCGAGGTGCCCGGCCTCGATCCGGAGAAGGACGTGGACGTCTCGGTGGCGGACGGCATGCTCCACATCAAAGCGGAGCGCGAAGAAAAGACCGAGCACAAGAGCAAGACCGGCTACCGTTCGGAGTTCCGTTACGGCTCGTTCGCACGAAGTGTCTCGCTGCCCCCGGGTGCCCGGGAGGAAGATGTGACGGCCTCCTACAAGGACGGCGTCCTGGAAGTCCGGGCGCCGGCGCCCGAACAGGCACCACAGGCCGCCGGGACACGCAAGATCCAGATCGACCACGGCTGAGCGGACAGTCCGGGGCGGCAATGACCGGCGACCGTCCGGAACTAGCCCGGGTCAGCTTCTTTGTTGACGTCGAACAACTGAATTCTCATGGTCCGCTGGCATGATGGATGGCAGACCCACAGATTTTGGACGTTTGGAACAAAGGAGCTCGAATGGGATTGCTGGACAACAAGACTGCCATTGTGACCGGTTCGTCGAGGGGGATCGGCGCTGACGTCGCCAAGCTCCTCGCGGCCGAAGGTGCCGCAGTCGTCGTGAACTACCGCCAGAAGGCCCCGCGGGCCAACAAGGTCGTGGCTGAAATCGAGGCCGCCGGGGGCCGGGCCGCAGCGGTCGGGGCAGACCTCACCACGCAGGAAGGTGTCCAGGCGCTGGCCAGCGCCGCCATGGAGAACTTCGGTTCACTTGACGTCCTGGTCCTCAACGCCTCCGGCGGCATGGAATCGGGCATGGAGGAGGGCTATGCCCTGAAGCTGAACCGTGATGCCCAGGTCAACATGCTGAACGCAGCGGTTCCGCTGATGCGCGAAGGCTCCCGCGTGGTGTTCGTCACCAGCCACCAGGCCCACTTCATCGATACCGTGCCCACGATGCCGGAGTACGAACCGGTGGCACGCAGCAAGCGCGCCGGCGAGGACGCCCTGCGCGCCCTCATTCCGAACCTTGCTGACAAGGGCATTTCCTTCGTGGTGGTTTCCGGGGACATGATCGAAGGAACCGTCACCGCCACGCTGCTTGACCGGTCCAACCCGGGAGCCATCGAAGCCCGCAGGGCCGAAGCCGGCAAACTTTATTCAGTGGCGGAGTTCGCTGCGGAGATCGCCAAGATGGTCACCGCCGACGTCGAAACCGGCCACACCGAGTACGCCGGCGGAGCCGATTACTTCGGCAAGAGCACCGGCCAGGCAGGCTGACACCGCCGCCCGGGAAAACATGAATGAAGGCCGGGCATCTGCCCGGCCTTCATTCATGTCACGTCAAGGTTTTCGTCGAACGGGTACCGCGACCAATGACCAGCGCGCCGTCCCTGCTTCAGACCCCCGCGATGTGCCGCACGGCGTCGAGGTAAGGCAGGTTCACCGCAGCATCAGCGGCTGCGCGCACCGCTGGCTTGGCGTTGAAGGCGACGCCGATCCCTGCGGCGCTGAGCATGTCCAGGTCGTTGGCACCGTCACCCACTGCGATGGTGTGCTCCATGGGGATGCCCTCGGCGGCAGCCCACTCACGGAGGTACTTCTCCTTGGCCGCACGGTCGATCACCGCGCCAAGGACTTTGCCTGTCAGCACGCCGTCGACAATCTCCAGTTCATTGGCGATCCAATAATTCATGCCGAGATCCTCCGCGATGGGGCGCAGGATCTGGTTGAAACCGCCCGATACCACGGCAACCGCATGGCCGCCCGCCTGGAAAGCAGCCACGAGGTCCGCGGCGCCGTGGCTGAGTTCCACCTCGGCCCGTACGGACTCGACGACGTCGGCCGGCAGCCCTGCGAGGACCGCCACACGCGCATGCAGGCTTTGGGCGAAATCGAGTTCGCCGCGCATGGCCGCCTCGGTGACCGCCGTGACCTCTTCCTTCTTGCCGGCATAGGCGGCCAGGAGCTCAATGACCTCCTGCTGGATCAGCGTGGAATCGACGTCCATGATGAGCAACTTGCGCGGCGCCTCGCGGAGGGACGCCGGGACGATTGCCGTGTCCATTCCGGTGAAGCCGGCAGAGGCCACCTCATGGCGCAGCGCGGCGATATCGGCAGCCGTGCCGGACTCCACGGTGAAATCCACCGTGTACACCTCAAATCGCTGGTCGCCGGTGCGCGACTCGGCGGAGAAGGAAGCGCCTGATCCGGTCAGCAGGGACCGGAGGTGCTCCAGTTCCGAAGGGGACAATTTAACGCCGTAGCTGACCGCAGTCACGTTCGAACTCATGGCTGCAATCTTAGCCAGCGCTTTCCCGGTGCCCGAATTCGTTTCATCGCCCCTGGTGCAGCTTCGCCGACGGCGATCGGCCAGGCGGTGCATCAGTTATCAGTCGCACCCTGTTTTGTCCTAGTGTCTACTCCTATGAGTGATGTTCTTGAAATGGCTGGCGTCAGCGTTGTCCGCGGGGCCAAAACGCTCCTCAACAAAGTGGACTGGCAGGTCAAAGAAGGTGAACGCTGGGTAATCCTCGGACCCAACGGCGCCGGCAAGACCACTCTGCTCCAGATTGCGGCGGCGCGGCTCCACCCCACAAGCGGCATGGCCGGCATCCTGGAAGAGATGCTGGGGGCTGTCGACGTCTTTGAACTCCGGCCCCGCATCGGCCTGTCCTCCGCCGCGCTGGCGAACCAGATTCCCGAGCACGAGAAAGTCCTCAACGTTGTGGTCACAGCCGCCTACGGAGTGACAGGACGCTGGCGCGAAGGCTATGAAAAGGACGACGAACGCCGAGCATTCCGGCTCCTGAACGACTGGGGGATGGGCCCGCTGCTCAACCGTCCGTTCGCGTCCCTGTCAGAGGGAGAACGAAAGCGGGTCCAAATTGCCCGCGCCCTGATGACGGACCCCGAACTGCTCCTTCTGGACGAGCCCGCGGCGGGCCTGGACCTTGGCGGCCGCGAAGACCTGGTCCACCGCCTCAGCGAACTGGCACGCGACGAAACCGCGCCGGCCATTGTGCTGGTGACGCACCACCTGGAGGAGGTACCGCCGGGCTTCACCCACGCCATGCTGATGCGGGACGCCCAGGTGGTGGCCGCGGGCCCGATCACAGAGGTCCTGACGTCAGAGCACCTGAGTGAGACCTTCGGGCTGCCCCTCGACGTCACGGTCAACGCGGGACGCTACGCCGCCACCGCACGCCGCTAACCCGGCGGTCATCCGAGCGTGGAGTTACTCAACGGCGTCTTCATTTTCTTTGCGGGGCTGTGGGCGGGAACCATCAACAGTGTTGTGGGTTCCGGCACCCTGGTCACATTCCCTGTGCTTATTGCCCTGGGCATTGCCCCGGTAACGGCCTCGATCAGCAATGCGATGGGCTTGGTGGCGGGTAATGCCGCCGGCGCCTGGGGGTACCGGAAGGAACTTGCGGGGCGGGGCAAGCAGCTGCTCCGGCTGTTGCCCGCATCCCTTCTGGGCGGCATCAGTGGCGCCTGGCTGCTGCTGCACCTGCCGGAAAAGGTGTTCCATTACGCCGCACCTGCCCTGATTGTGCTCGCCCTGCTGATGGTGGTCTTCCAGCCCCGTCTCCAGCAGTGGGTAAAGAACCGCGAATCCAACCCGGAACACGCCATCAGGGACAGAAGCCACGGCGTGCTCCTGATCGTGCTGGTCTACCTGGCAGGCGTCTACGGTGGCTATTTCGTGGCCGCGCAGGGCATTCTCCTGGTGGGGATACTGGGCGTATTCATGACCGGAACCATCCAGAACGCCAATGCCATGAAGAACATCCTCGTGCTGGGTGTCAACATTGTGGCCGCAGCGTCCTATCTGCTCTTCGCTTTCGGACGCATCAACTGGGCGGTCGTCGCAATCATCGCGGTAAGCTCCCTGATCGGCGGCGTCGTCGGATCCAAAGTGGGCCGAAGGCTGTCACCGCCGGTCCTGCGCGGCGTCATCTTTGCGCTCGGCCTCGTTGCCTTGGGCTTCATGATCGCCAACCTGTTCAAATGACCGGCACCTACGCCCCGATGAGTTGATTTCCTGTGACCTTCCACTATCTCGAATCCGCTGACGACCCGCGCGTGTCCGACTACACCCGGCTGACGGACGTGCATCTCCGCAAGCTCCGGGAACCCGCTGAGGGCATGTACATTGCGGAATCGTCACGTGTGCTCCGGCGGGCGCTGGCGGCCGGGCACCAGCCACGGTCGTTTTTTCTTGCGGAGAAATGGCTCGAGGACCTCACTGACGTCTTCGACCAGTTCCCGGACGTTCCGGTCTATGTAGGAAGCGCCGCCCTGCTGGAAGACATCACCGGATTCCACCTGCACCGCGGCGCCATGGCGGCCATGCACCGTCCGTCCCCCGTACCTCTGCCCGAATTGCTGGCGGGTGCACGTCGGGTGGCTGTCCTCGAGGACATCGTGGACCACACCAATGTCGGTGCCATCTTCCGCTCGGCAGCCGCCTTGGGGGTGGACGCCGTCCTGGTTTCACCGCGGTGCGGCGACCCCCTGTACCGGCGCAGTGTGCGCGTAAGCATGGGCACGGTGTTCCAGGTCCCGTGGGCGCGCCTGGAGTCGTGGCCGGGTGACCTTGGCACGCTTCGGGAACAGGGTTTCACGGTGGCGGCAATGGAGCTTACCGACGACGCCGTGGACGTTGACGAACTGGCTGCACGGAACCTGGACAAGCTTGCCTTGGTGCTGGGCACGGAGGGAGCAGGCATGAGCCGGGAGACGCTCTCGGCCGTAGACCTCGCAGTCAGGATCCCCATGCGGGCAGGAGTCGATTCGCTGAACGTCGCGGCTGCCTCCGCCGTCGCCTTCTGGGAACTGCGCCCGAAGGGCTGACGCCGCCGGCCCACGCTCCCGCCCGTTTCGTGCCGGGAGCCTGTTTAGGCTAGGATTGAGTGTTGGTCCGGACACCCGGTGTTTGCAAGCTAGAGGCATTCATTGTTGTCCTGCGGCCTCATCCCATTCATACCTGGCAACTGGCAAAATCCAGTTGTGCGAACAAAGGTCCCATTATGAAGTCTGATATCCACCCGAAGTACGAAGCTGTTGTATTCAACGACCTGGCTTCCGGCGTCAAGTTCCTGACCAAATCCACCGTGTCTTCCAAGAAGACCATCGAGTGGGAAGACGGAAACACCTACCCGGTCATCGACGTCGAAATCTCCTCCGAGTCCCACCCGTTCTACACGGGCAAGCAGCGCATCATGGACTCCGCAGGCCGCGTCGAGCGCTTCAACGCTCGCTTCAAGGGCTTCGGCGGCAAGAAGTAACAACTTCTCCCCAAGGTCAATTGGAAAGCCCGCATCTTCCGGAACTTCTGGAAGATGCGGGCTTTTGCGTTGTTGGGGCAGGATGGGTTGCATGACATTTCCTCCTTTTGAGACCAGTCCGGCGGACGGCACGCACGACGACGGCGGCCGGCGCCATGGTGAGTACAAGGTTCCCGGCGGCAAGCTTGTGGTGGTGGATTTCGACGTCGTAGGCGGGCGCTTCACGCATGTTTCCGTCAGCGGTGACTTCTTCCTGGAACCCGACGAAGCGCTACTCGACATCAACCGCTCCTTGACCGGACTTGCGGAGACAGCCACCGCCGAGGAGATCTCCGCGGCCGTGACCGCGGCCCTGCCCGAGGACGCCGTGCTTTTTGGCTTCTCCGCCGATGCGGTGTCCATTGCCGTCCGGCGGGCACTGGCGAAGGCAACCGGCTGGGGGGACCACCACTGGAACGTCATTGCCCCGTCAGTGCTGCCGACGCACGTCAATGTCGCCTTGGACGAGGTTCTCACCGAGGAAGTGGGGGCCGGACGCCGGAATCCCACGCTCCGCTTCTGGGACTGGGAGGAACCGTCTGTGGTGATCGGCAGTTTCCAGTCGGTCCGCAATGAGGTCCATCCGGAGGGCGTGGCACGCCACGGCATCAGCGTAGTCCGCCGTATCAGCGGCGGGGGAGCCATGTTCATGGAAGCGGGCAACTGCATCACCTACTCGCTGTACCTGCCGCAGACCCTCGTGGACGGCATCAGCTTCGCCGATTCCTACGCGTTCCTGGACGCCTGGGTCATGGCTGCGCTGGAGAAACTGGGCATCAGCGCTTTCTACGTCCCGCTCAACGACATCGCCACGGAGCAGGGCAAGATCGGCGGTGCCGCCCAGAAGCGCCTGGCAAACGGGGGCATGCTGCACCACGTCACCATGAGCTATGACATCGACGCCGACAAAATGGTGGAAGTGCTGCGGATCGGCAAGGAAAAGCTCTCGGACAAAGGCACTGCCAGTGCCAAGAAGCGGGTGGATCCGCTGCGTCGCCAGACCGGCCTTGCCCGGGCCGACATCGTGGCGGCCATGATGGATGTCTTCAGCGGCCGGTACGGGGCCACGCCATCAGTCCTGACTGACGCCGAGCTTGCCGCTGCCCAGGAGCGCGTGGCGGCCAAGTTCGGCACCGAGGAGTGGCTGCACCGCGTGCCTTAGAGACCAATCGGTTGCTCCGCTGCCCTTCTGGTCGGTGAAAACAGCAGTTAAGGAGCAACCGACGGTGTTGGCGCGGCTGCCTGGGCCGAAAGGGCCCGGTGCAGGTGGCTCCGCTGCTCAATGATGATGCGGCGTAGTGCGCGCGGGGCATCCGGATGTTCGGTAAGCCAGCCGTCGGTCAGAACAATCACTGCATTCGTGTCGGGGCTGCCTCCGTCCAGGTTCTGTCCTGACGGGTAGAGCCCGCGGATAATCCGGCTGGCGATCTCTATGCTCCGCCCCGCCCAGACGTCCTCCAGGCACTTGAAGTAGGGTTCCACGAACGGGTCCAGAAGGCCGTCAGGTGCCGTGTTAAAGCCTGCGATCGTGGCGCTGAGCAGCTGATTGGAAAGCTCCGTGCCCTTGACGGCGGCATCCCAGGCAGCGGCTTTGACGGCGGCGTCCGGGCGGGCTGCGAGTGCTGTGGCATGGCCGGCACGGCCGGAAGCGGTGGTGTCGCGGGCAAGTTCGCCGTCCAGCTCAGCCTCTGTTGCCTGTCCGTTGGCCGCCAGTGCGTGCCAGAGGCTCCAGCGCAGCTCAGGGTCGACGGAAAGGCCTTCGAGCACGGTTGTGCCGTCCAGGATTCCCCTTACGAGGTCCAGCCGTCCGGCTGCCTGCCTGCTTGTGGTGGCGAGGGTCCGTGCCCAGGCCAGCTGATGGTCCGACCCGGGCCGGGCCGCGCCCAGTTCCCGGGCGGCCACCTCCAGGAAACCGTTCCGGACGGCAGCCCGTTGGGACACGGGGACATAGCGCTCAATGGCGGTTGAGGCGTTGCCCAGCACGTTAAGCAGTACACCTATGCCCTTTTCGGCGGGACCGAAGCTTTCCACGGCCGCAACGTAGCGGTCCGCCGGCGCCACGCCGTCACGTGCCGCGTCCCAGAGGGCCGTCCAGCAGAGTGCCCGCGCCATCGGATCCTGCAGGGCACCGAGGGACGCGCGGGCGGTCGCCTCCGAGCGGGGATCAAACCTCACCTTCGCATAGCTGAGGTCGTCGTCGTTGACCAGGAGGAGCGCCGGCACCGGCTTGCCCTCAAGCTCGGGCACCACTGTGCTCCGGCCGGTCAGATCCGTTTCGACGCTGTCGGCGCGGACCAGCAGGCCGTCGGCGTTGAAATCGTAAAGCCCGATGCGGAGCCGGTGCGGGCGCAGTTCCTGGCGTCCCGTTGCGGGGTCCACCGCGTCCTGGACGAGGGTTACCACGCCCAGCACGCCGTCGTGCTCTTGGATGTCGGCAGAGACGGTGGAGATCCCCGAGGTCTGCAGCCACTGGCGGGCCCAGTGTGCCAGGTCGCGGCCTGACGCCTCTTCCAGGGGCGCCAACAGGTCAGCAAGCGTGGTGTTGCCGTACTCGTGATCCCGGAAGTACCGGCGGGAGCCGGCGATGAATGCTTCAAAGCCGACGTAGGCCACCAGTTGCTTCAGTACGGACGCACCCTTGGCGTAAGTGATGCCGTCGAAGTTCTGCTTGGCCGCTTCGAGGTCGGGAATGTCGGCAACGATCGGATGGGTGGTGGGCAGCTGGTCCTGGACGTAGGCCCACGCCTTGCGGTTGTTGGCGAAGTTCACCCAAGCCGTGTCCCAGTCGGTGGCCCGGTCCACTCCCAGGGTGCCCATGTAGTCGGCGAAGGACTCCTTGAGCCACAGGTCGTTCCACCATTGCATGGTGACGAGGTCGCCGAACCACATGTGCGCCATTTCGTGCATGAGCGTGTTGGCACGGCCCTGGTACTGGGAATCGGCCGCCCGGGACGTGAAAACGTAGTTTTCGGTGAAGGTGACCAGCCCCGGGTTCTCCATGGCGCCGAGGTTGTACTCCGGCACAAAGGCCTGGTCATATTTGCCCCACGGATACGGATAGTCGAAGAGGTTGTTGAAGAAGCCGAGACCCTGTTTGGTGAGCTGGAAGAGGTGGCTGGTGTCGAAGGATCCGGCCATGGAGTTGCGGCAGTACAGTGCCAGCGGGACTTCCAGTGCGGTGCCGTCCTCCAGCTTTCCGCTCCAGTGGTCCTCGGCCTTGAAGTAAGGCCCTGCCAGCACCGTGGTGATGTATGTGGACATCCGCGGCGTCGGCTCGAAGTCCCAGCGGCTCGTTGCGGGGTCGCTGGTGAGCTTGGTGCGACCGGCCTCGGCGCTGTTGGAGGCTACCTGCCAGTCGGATGGAGCCATTACATGGAAGGTGAACTCAGCTTTGAGGTCCGGCTGTTCAAAGTTTGCGAACACCCTTCGGGCGTCGGCCGGTTCGTACTGGGTGTAGAGATAGCACTTCCCGTCGGCCGGATCGAAGAAACGGTGCATGCCTTCGCCGGAGGTGCTGTACAGGGCTGTTCCCGTGATGGTTACCTGATTTTCGGCCTGCAGGTTGTCCAGCCGGATGCGGGAGCCGTCCACCACCTCGGAGACGGAAAGACCCTTGCCGTTCAGGAAGACGCTGTGCACCTCGCTGCTGATGAAGTCCAGGAATGTGGATGCGCCGGGTTCCCGGGCCGAAAAGGTGATGACGCTGCGGCTCGTGTAACCCGTGACCTCCGGATCCTGCGCCTGGCGGACGTCGAGGGACACGTCATAGCTGTGGGTGGTGATCAGGGCTGAGCGGTTTGCCGCTTCATCGCGTTGCAGGTTCTCATTCGACACCAAGCTATTGAATCATGGTGCGCGCCGGACCATCCCTGCGGCTGCG
Source organism: Arthrobacter sp. NPDC058288 (assembly GCF_042880995.1). NCBI lineage: Bacteria > Bacillati > Actinomycetota > Actinomycetes > Micrococcales > Micrococcaceae > Arthrobacter > Arthrobacter sp. NPDC058288. The sequence continues at coordinate 1,537,582 of NZ_JBHVYH010000001.1, read as the reverse complement.
CGATCAGTGCGGCTGAATGATGAGCACTGCTGCCCCAAGGCCCAGTGCGGCAATAAGAAGCCAAGCCGCGAGTGCTGCCAGCAGCGCCCTGGCACCGGTGTGGAGCAGGGTTTGCACGCGGACCGCCGAGCCCAGGCCGAAGAGCGCCATGCCCAGCAGAACGTCCTGCAGGATGGCCGCCGCCTCCAGCCAGCCGGGTGACAGCCAGCCTGTGGACCGAAAACCCACCATGGCCACGAAACCGATGACGAACAGCGGAACGATCGGCGGCATCCGGACGTCCGCGCCGCCGGTTTCGGATAAGGGGCCGGCTGACCGGGAACTCTCAGCTCCGTTCCGGCCAGCTTCGTTCGCTCCGCGGCTGATGGCCGCCCTCTGGTGGATGCCCGCTGCTGCCACGATGGGGGCCAGGAGGACCACCCTCGTCAGCTTGACCACGACGGCGATAGCCAGGGCACCGGTTCCCGCGGTCTGCGCTGTTGCCACTACCTGGCCGACGTCGTGCACCGATGCGCCCGTCCAGGCACCGAAAACCTCAGGAGTGAGTTGCAGCGGATGCAGCAGGAGCGGCAGGACGCCGATGGCCAGTGTGCCGCACAGGGTGACCAGGGCGACCGGCAGGACTGTGTCCACGTGGCGAATCCGGCGGACAGCCGCCATCGCACCAATGGCTGAGGCACCGCAGATTGAGAAGCCGGTGGCGATGAGCAGGGAGGCGTCGCGGGTCAGGCGGAACGACCGCGAAATGCCGTACGTTCCGGCAAAGCTTGCCAGGACCACACCCGTGATCAGCAACAGCGCCTGCCAGCCGAGGCCCAGTACATCCATCACGCTGACTTTTAGCCCCAGGAATACAATGCCGGCCCTCATCAGGTGCTTGCCGGCGAAATCGAGCCCGCCGCGAGCCCGCCCCGCCACCCACATTCCCGTGCCGGGAAGGTTCGCGGCGAGCAGGCCCAGGACGACGGCGACGGTCATGGCGGGCAGGACCGGCGCCATTGCGTGTACCGTAAAGGCCACCCCGACGGCGAGAACGGCAGTGAGCAGTCCCGGCGCCAGGGGTGGGATCCGTGCGGAGATCCGTCCCTGAGGGGCGGCGGGGAATCTGGGCAAGGGCACTCACATACTTTGCCGGAACAGTGCGGAAAAACACGAACCGGAGGGGGTGGCTCCAACACGCCACAATGGGCATCAGTAATGAATTCGAAACAAAAAGGTGGTTGGCTAATGACCATGTCTGACCTATTCCAGGATTACTCCGAGGCCGCCGGCCGCACCGGCGCCTACGACGAGATGTTCACGCCCGGCCAAGAAGCCAGGAAGTCCTACGGGCAGGTCGCCGGGGCTCTCCGCGAGCTTTCCCTCACCGATGTCACCGCCCGGGCCGATTCAATGGCCAGGACGTTCCTGGACCGCGGTGTCACCTTCGACTTTGCAGGGGAGGAACGCCCGTTTCCGCTGGATATCGTTCCCCGCGTGATCCCGGCCGACGAATGGACCGTCCTGGAGAAGGGGGTGGCCCAGCGGGTCCGCGCCCTCGAGGCCTTCCTCAACGACGTGTACGACAAGATGACCGTGGTGGCTGACGGCGTCATTCCGCGCCAGCTCGTCACCACCAGTGCCCACTTCCACCGCCAGGTCCACGGTTTCGAGCCGGCGGGCGGCGTTCGCGTCCACATCTCCGGCATCGACGTCGTACGTGACGCTGCGGGAACATTCCGCGTCCTCGAAGACAACGTGCGTGTACCGTCCGGCGTCAGCTACGTGCTGGAGAACCGCCGGGCCATGGCCAAGGGCCTCCCTGAGGCATTCGGCCAGCAGCTCATCCGGCCGGTCGAAGAGTACCCGCGCCGGTTGCTTTCCGCCCTGCGCAAGACGGCGCCCTCCGGCGTTGACGACCCCACGGTAGTGGTCCTTACCCCCGGCGTGTTCAACAGCGCGTACTTCGAACACACCTTGCTGGCCGGCCTCATGGGCGTTGAACTTGTGGAGGGCCGTGACCTGATCTGCCGCGGCAACAGGGTGTACATGCGGACCACCGCAGGCGAACAGCGCGTTGACGTCATCTACAAGCGGATCGACGACGACTTCCTCGATCCGCTGCAGTTCCGCGCCGATTCCATGCTGGGCTGCCCCGGCCTGGTGAACGCGGCCCGCGCCGGCGGCGTGACCATCGCCAACGCCGTGGGCAACGGCGTGGCTGACGACAAGCTCGTTTACAGCTATGTTCCGGACCTCATCCGCTACTACCTCAACGAAGAGCCCGTGATCGCCAACGTGGACACCTTCCGGCTGGAGGAGAAGGAGGCGCGCGAGCACGTCCTGGACAGGCTGGATGAACTGGTGGTCAAGCCGGTCGACGGCTCCGGCGGCAAGGGCCTGGTCATCGGGCCCGATGCGTCCAAGGAGGAACTCGAAGCGCTGCGCAAGCGCGTCATCGCCGATCCCCGGGGCTGGATTGCCCAGCCGGTCCTGCAACTGTCTACGGTTCCCACCCTCAGCGGTGATAAGTTTGGCCCTCGGCACGTTGACCTGCGGCCGTTCGCCGTCAACGACGGAGACGACGTCTGGGTGCTTCCCGGCGGGCTGACCCGCGTCGCCCTCAAGGAGGGTTCGCTGATCGTCAATTCCAGCCAGGGTGGCGGTTCCAAGGACACCTGGGTGCTCTCTGACTCTCCCGAGGTTCCGGTGGAAGCCGTGCCAAGGCCGTCCATCACCGTCCGGGAACGGGTTTCAGTGTGGCCGGTCGAAAGCAATTGGCGCGACCGCCAGACGGAGCAGCAGCAGTGAGCCGCCGCCCGCGGGTGCAGCCCGCATTAGTTCGCCCGTTTATGTTCATGCAGATTTCGGACCCGCAGGAGGTAGCCGCAAATGCTTAGCCGTATTGCCGAGTCCCTATTTTGGATCGGCCGCTATGTGGAGCGTGCGGACGGCACCGCGCGCATCCTGGATGTCCACCTTGAGCGGCTCAACCACCTGCCCACGGAGGAGCGGGACAACGTTGCCCGGGAACTCCTGGCTGTCATGGGAGCCCGGCCCGAGAGCGACGAGTTCGGCCTCGAGGAGCTGCTGCACGCCCTGGCGTACGACAAGCAGAGCGCAACGTCGATTGCCGGTTCGCTCGGCGCTGCCCGCGAAAACGCCCGCCGCGCACGCGAAACGGTTTCCTCAGGGCTCTGGGAGAGCCTGAACACGACGTACTACGGCCTGAACCAGCACCGCAAGGACGTGGTGGGCACCTACCGGTTCTGCCACTGGGTGCTGGAACGCACGGCCATGGTGAGCGGGCTGGCGGACACCACCGTCAGCCACGATGACAGCTGGCTGTTCCTCGCCCTGGGGCGCTCCTTGGAGCGCGCCGACATGACAGCCCGCATGCTGTCCACCCGCGATGTGCTCTCCGCCGGCATGTCCTGGGTGAACATGCTCCGTTGCGCCGGCGCCTACGAGTCCTTCCTCCGGACGCGCCGGGCTGCCTTCGGCGACCAGCATGCCGCGGAATTCCTGCTGCTGGACCGGCTGTTTCCGCGCTCCATCGTCTACGCCCTGCGGGACGCCGACGAGTGCCTTGCGAAGCTTGACCCGTCCGCACAGCGTGTCGGGTTCATCAACGATGCGCGCCGGATTGTGGGCCAGGCCCGCACATTCCTGGAGTTCCACCGCACGGACGACCTCATGTCCGAACTGCCGGAGCACATGGAGCGCGTCCAGAAGGCCGTGTCGCAGGCCTCCGACGCCATTTCCCGTAAGTACTTCAATCAGGCGGACGAACTGGCCTGGGTGGGAGAAGTTTCATGACCCGGCTGAGCATCATTCACAAAACCGGCTACAAGTACAACAAGCGCGTCACGCTCTCGTACAACGAGGCCCGTATGACCCCGCTGACGGATCCGCAGCAGGTTGTGCTGGAATCGTCGATGAAGGTCGCGCCGTCGCAGGCCGCCGTCAGCAGCTACCGCGACTACTGGGGCACGCGTGTTACTGCCTTCGATATGCAGATGCCGCATGAGTACCTTGAGGTGGTGGCCACCACCACGGTGGAAGTCCACCGCGTTGAGCGCGTTCCGGCCGACGGCGACATCGTTTCCTGGGACGTGTTGCAGGCGCCTGAGACCCTCAACCAGTTCAGCGACTGGATCCCGCAGTCACGGCTGAGCGGTCCGGGGGACGAAGTCCTCGGGATCATTCCGGGGATTGTCGAAGGCCGGAATCCTCACGAGTCCGCCATGGCCATCTTCGAATGGATGCGCGGCGAGATGACCTATATGAAGGGCTCCACCGGGGTCACCACCAACGCGGCGCAGGCCTGGGGCCAGCGTCAAGGGGTCTGCCAGGACCTGGCGCACCTCGCCGTCGGTGCACTGCGCAGCTGCGGGATTCCCGCCCGGTATGTCTCCGGCTACCTGCACCCGCGTTCGACGGCGGACATCGGCGAGACGGTGGCAGGCCAGTCGCACGCGTGGCTGGAATGGTGGGACGGTGAATGGCGCAGCTGGGATCCGACCAACCACAAACCCGCCGGCGACTTCCATGTCACCGTGGCACGTGGCCGCGACTACCGGGATGTGCCGCCGCTTAAGGGCATCCTGTCGGGAGGCGGGGGTTCCGCGTTGAACGTGAGCGTGGAAATCACCCGCCTGGCTTAGGCCGGGGAGGGATTACTCGTAGCCGGACCTGGTGGCGTCGTCCAGCGGCGTCCACCAGGTCAACGGGGGAGTCACCTTGAACCGGCGACCTGTGACGGTGTCCGGGGTAATTCGGACGAAGTGCTCTTTCTTGCCGGCCTGCCACGGGAAGAGCAGCAGTCCCACCGTGTCCAGAACCTCTTCCTGGTTCTTCACCGGAGCTGCCTGTCCCTTGATCACGACGCTCCAGGCGATGCCGCTGTCCGCGTCCACGCCGTCCGCCTCGACGGCTACAGGGGTGTCGCCCGTGGCTGCCTGCAGCTTGGTGCCGTCAGCTGTGCGGAAGACCAGCGTTCCGTGGTCCACCTTGTAGTTGATGGGGAAGATGTCCGGGTGGTCTTCGACCCAGACGGCCAGCCGGCCCACTGAAACGCTGCGCAGCAAACGCCAGCATTCGTGATTGTCGAGGTTTTCGACCTCGTGCGGGTGGTCAACGCCGGGTTTCGGATCAGTGCTCATGACGCCGAGCCTAAGCCAGGGAACCTGCGGAACGCTAGGGCCCAAGGTCCCCATGACGTAGAAAACGACCACTCCTGCCCCAGGCGGAATGGCTTAACGGTATTCTGGCCTCACGCCGCCGGAGCGGACGTACGCGGTCAGGAGTTGGGTTGTGGATATGCATGCCGATGGCGACAGTCCCGAACGATACACAGCCGCAGGCGGCACGAGGATTGAAGACCTGCTCAAGGATTTCGTTTCCCGTGCCGGTGAACTCCTCCAGTTCCAGGAGCGCATGGGCGGCCTGCTTGAGGCGGTTGTGGCCGTTGCGGAGGACTTGAGCCTCGATGCCGTCCTGGAGCGGGTCGTCCAGTCCGCCTGCCAGCTGCTGCGCGCCCGCTACGGGGCGTTGGGCGTCATTGGGGATGACCGTGCCCTCAGCCACTTCATCACTGTCGGGATTGACGGCGAACTGGCTCAACGGATCGGACCGCTCCCCACCGGCCACGGAGTCCTGGGATTGTTGATCTCCGATCCGAAGCCACTGCGGCTCCATGACCTTCGCCGGCACCCCGAGGCCTATGGCTTTCCTGAGCATCACCCGCCGATGCAATCCTTCCTTGGCGTTCCGGTCCGCGTGCGGGAGGTAGTCTTCGGAAACTTGTATTTGACGGAAAAGGAGGGCGGCGGCGACTTCACGGTCGAGGACGAGGAACTGGCGGTAGCCCTGGCGGCTGCTGCCGGCGTCGCCATCGAGAATGCGCGGCTTTACGATGACGCCCGGCGGCGCGCCCAATGGCTTGAGGCCTGCATGGACGTCTCCGGGCTGATGCTGGGGACCGAACCGTCGTCGTCTGCCGGTCTTGGTCCGATTGCCGGCAGGGCGCTGCGGGAATCCGGATCCCGCCTGGCCCTGATAGTTGAACCCGCGGCGGACGGCGCGGGATTTTTCGTTGCCGGGGCGGATGGTGAAGATGCGGAGTTGTTTGCCGGCCAGGTCCTGGGGCTGGATTCGGATGCACTGCGGGAGGTGCTTGCCGGCGGAGACCCGCTGCTCGTGGACAATGCCGCCGACGTGCTGGGAGTGCTGGAGGGGACCGTGTCCGGTCCGCTGCTTGCAGTGGCGCTCAGTACCCAGGGCGCCCATCACGGCCTGCTGCTCCTCGTTCGGGACGCGGGTGCAGGCCCCTACGGCCGGACAGACGTGGAGATGGGAGCTGTTTTTGGGTCCCATGTGGCGTTGGCTCTTGAACTGGCAAGGGTCCACCGGCTGCGGGAAGAACTGTTGGTCTATTCTGACCGCGACCGGATAGCCCGTGACCTTCATGACCTCGTGATCCAACGGCTCTTTGCTGCAGGCCTGAGCGTCCAAAGCTTGAACCGGTTCACGAAGGAAGACCTTGCACTGGAGCGGATCCGTGCAATCACCGGTGAATTGGACGAGGCCATCCGCAGCCTGCGGGACACCATCTACTCGCTCCGGACCGGCAACGGCGATACTGAACTGCTCAGCGGAAGGCTGCGGAGTGTCGCGCGGAGCGCTGCGAAGTCCATGCCCTTTGCCCCGGGGCTAAGCCTGGAAGGCCCGGTTGACTCTGTCCTGCCGGAAAAGGCCGATCATGTGGTTGCCGTTGTTTCCGAGGGGCTGAGCAACGCCATCCGGCATTCGGGAGCCGATTCGATCGAGGTTTCCGTCTCCGCCCTAAACGGCAGGATGACGGTGCAGGTGATCGACAACGGCAGCGGATTCAAGGATTCGGTGAAGCGCAACGGACTGAACAATATGGAGGAGCGCGCCAGGATGCTGGACGGCACCTGCACCATTACCGGCGCTCCGGAGGCCGGGACCAGCCTGGTGTGGTCGGTTCCGCTTTAGCGCCGGTGCCCGTCGGAATCGTTGCCGGAAGCGTGGGTGGACGCAGAATGGGCCGCCCCGGAACGCCCTGAACCGGACGGCGCCGGTACCGCGTTGTTGGCGATGTAAACCGCGGCCTGCGTGCGCCTTTCGAACCCCAGTTTTGCCAGCAGCGACGACACGTAGTTCTTGACGGTCTTCTCAGCCAAGAACATTTCCGCAGCGATCTGGCGGTTCGTGAGGCCGCCGCCCACCAGCTCCAGGACGCGCCGCTCCTGCGGCGTGAGCCCGGCAATCCTCGGATCCACCTGCTGGGGTGCGACAAGGCTTTCCACGATGCTCGCCGCCACGCCGTCGTCGAACAGTGATTCCCCGGCAGCTGCACGCCGCAGGGCGCCGATCAGGTCTGTGCCGCCGATCTCTTTCAGGACGTACCCGCGGGCGCCGGCAAGTACAGCACCGCGCAGGGCCTGTTCGTCATCGAAGCTCGTCAGGATCAGGCAGTTCAGGTTCGGATCCACGGAGCGGACATCCCGGCAGACTTCGATGCCGGTGCCGTCCGGGAGGCGGGCATCGAGCACGCTGACATCGGGATGCAGGGCAGGAATGCGCCGGGTAGCCTCGACAGCGGAACCCGAGCTGCCCACAACCTGGAAGCCCTCGCCTTCCAGAAGTTCCTGGAGACCACGCCTGACAAGTTCATGATCGTCGAGAATGAACACGCGGATGAGGCCGGTGTGTATGTTCTGCGCGGAGGGACCTAGGTCTGCCTGAGGAATCATGGTCCTCCTGTCCGGCAGCCGGGGCCGCCATAATCGGTCCGCTAACCGGCTTGCCGGTGCGGTGCAGATCCCATTATCTCTGTCCGGACCCGGTTTCCGTCATCCGGCCCACCAATTCTCGTTGACGGTGCCCGGTGCAGCAAGGGTCCTTGGACCCGCAGCGGCCATGACTTTAGGCCCTAGCGACGGCGGGTCCCGGCACACATCCTTGAAGGACACTTGCCTGCCCGACGGGTTTCCTCCCGCGACAGCCGCCCTCGAAAGGGGAAGACATGAATGAGGCCAAGGACATCCGGACCATCATCGTTGGAGTGGATGGCTCGGAGGCGTCAGTGGAAGCACTGAAGCAGGGACACAGCCTCGCCGACAGGCTTGGCGCGCAACTGGTGGCCCTGGCCTGCTGGGATTACCCGCCCGTCTACGACGGTTACGTTGCCATGGGGATCAATGACTTCGACGTGCGTGCCGGGGAAATCCTCCAGGAGACAGTGGACAAGGCGTTCGGGACGGACACACCGCCGAACGTCCAGACCAGGCTGGTGCAGGGGCGCCCAAGGAATACCCTCATCGACGCGAGCCGGGAGGCCGACATGCTTGTGGTCGGAAGGCGGGGCCACGGCGGCTTTGGCGGCCTGCTGCTGGGGTCAGTGAGTTCTGCCTGCGTAGCCCACGCGCATTGCCCGGTACTGGTCGTGCACACTCCCGAGAAGCGCTGACAGTTCCTGGCGAAGCGGGCTATTCGAACGCGGCGCGCCGGGGATCGGACAGCCGCGTGTTCCACATGTCCGGCTTCTTGACCTTGAACCGGCGGCCCGTGAGTGCCTTGGGCGCCAGCCGCACGTAGTAGTCCTTGTCGCCCGGCTGCCATGGCTCCAGGAACAGGGCGTCCACTTCGTCTTTTTCTTCCTTGGTTTCGATAAGTTCGGCTTCGCCGCGGGCAACCACGCTCCAGGCCATCTCTTCATGGGCGTCATAGCCGTCAATTTCGAAAGCCACGGGCTTGGCCGTCATGGCTGCCCACAGCTTTGTCCCGCCGGCCGTCCGGAAGACGATAGTGCGGCGCTGGAGCACGAAATTGACCGGGAAGATTTCCGGGTGGCCATCGACAATGAGAGCGATTCTCCCGACCACCTCGGTGTCGAGCATAACCCAGCACTGATCGATGGACAGCTGGCCCTCGGGCGGCGTCATAGCGTTCATGTAGACCCACGTTACGGTCCCTCCGGCACGCCTTTTAGGGCCATAGGGCCCCTAGCCGCACCCGCGCAGCCTCTGCTAGTGGGACGGGGGAGTGCCTGTTACCAGGGGCTTGGCTTGTAGTCCTTGAGGAAGACGCCGTACTGGTCTTCGCCCTTTTCGCCCATGACGATTGGATCGTATACCCTCGCTGCACCGTCCACGAGGTCCAGCGGAGCGTGGAAGCCTTCCTCCATGAGCCTGACCTTGGTGTAATGCGGACGCTCATCGGTAATCCACCCGGTGTCCACGGCGGTCATGAGGATGCCGTCGGAGTCGAGCATTTCCTGCGCGCTGGTGCGGGTCATCATGTTTAGTGCCGCTTTGGCCATGTTGGTATGGGGGTGGCCCGGACCCTTGTACGCACGTGAGAACTGCCCTTCCATGGCGGAGACGTTCACAATGTACTTCCGGTGCGCGGTGGACCGTTTCATTGCGGCCCGCAGACGGCTCACCAGCAGGAAGGGCGCCGTCACGTTGCAGAGCTGAACCTCAAGCATTTCAAGCGGGTCCACTTCGTCCACTACCTGGGTCCAGCTGTTAATGGTGGCCAGGTCCGGAACCAGTCCGCCGGCGTCGATCGCCGTGCCGGTGGCGATCCGTTCCAACGAAGCCGAACCGGTAGAGAGGGCCAGGGATGTGATGGCGTCGCCGGCCAGGACGGGGTGTTCCATGACGCTGCTGGCGAGGGCCAGCGGGTGCTTGTCATGGGCGTGGCCGAATGTCACCAGTTCAGGTCCGCCGTTGGCCGCGTCGAGTGCGGCGGGCAGGGGCTCATCCTCCGCATCGACCAGCGGTTTGTAGGCGTTGCCGGAACGGCGGACAGTCTGGGCCGCGTTGTTAATGATGATGTCCAAGGGGCCTGCGGCGTCGAGCGAATCGGTCAGGGCCATCACCTGGGAGGGATCGCGAAGGTCGATGCCCACGATCCTGAGCCGGTGGAGCCATTCACCACTGTCCTCCATCGCTGCGAAGCGGCGCGCCGCATCTTTCGGGAACCGCGTGGTGATGGTGGTGTGGGCGCCGTCCCGGAGCAGTCGCAGGGCGATGTACATACCGATTTTGGCGCGTCCTCCCGTGAGCAGTGCACGGCGGCCGGTGAGGTCTGTGCGCGCGTCGCGCTTACTGTGGCTGAACGCAGCACACTCTGGGCACAACTGGTGGTAGAAGGCATCAACCTGGGTGTAATGATTCTTGCAGATGTAGCACGGGCGGGACCTGATGAGGTGTCCGGCCACCTTGCCCGTGGCAGAGGGCTCCAGCTTGTTCCCGCGGGTTTCGTCGTCGATCCGGTCGGGCGCTGCCGTGGCCGTCTGCGCGATGACTGCACGGTCGGATTCGGCTATGAGGTCGCGTTTGGTGACCCGGCGGTGTCTTTTGACAGCCTTGAACATCTTGCCCGTGGCGCGCCGAACCGAGACGTAGTCCGGGTGCTCCTCGTCATAGGCGTGGATGGTGTTAAGAACCTTGAGGCAGGCCTGGATGTCCTCAGGCGTCAAATCGGGGGAGTTCATTGGTCCAATTTTACAGCCTGCGAATACTTCGGCCCGCCTCAGGGTTCAGCGGTGGCGGCGTGGGCGCCTAGTCGGTGGTGGATACTCCCACGGCCGCCGCGTGGGCTTCCCCTACTTTGGCTGCGGAGTCCCGGACAGACGGGTAATTCTCGGTTGCCGCCTTGATCGCGTTGGGCACCAGGTGGAGGTTGGCGGCTGACAGCGCGCGTTCGGCCTCGTCCGGTTCCGGAACTGCCTGCCCCTTGGAAAGCACCGTGATGCCCGAGTCCGTGACCTTGAAACCGCGGGCGCGGTCGCGCTCCGGATCCAGGCCGATCGCTGCACCGGCGGGCACCTTGACGTTCTTGTCGATGATGGCGCGGTTGACCACGGCACCCTCACCGATCTGGACCTTGTCCATCAGGACCGAATCCACCACGCGGCTCGCCGTGCCCACGTAGACGTCGTTGGACAGGACTGAACCTTCCACGATGCCGCCGGAAATTACCACGCCGCTGGCCACGATGGAGTCAAGGGCCGTACCCACGGTGTTGCCCTGGCCGCGCACGAACTTTGCCGGCGGGGAGATGCTCTGCCGTGTGTAGATAGGCCATTCCGAGTTGTACAGGTTGAAGACCGGCATGGGGGAAATAAGGTCCATGTGGGCGTCATAGAAGGAATCGATGGTGCCGACATCGCGCCAGTAGGTGCGGTCCCGCTCGGTGGAACCGGGAATATCATTCAGCGTGAAGTCGTAAACGCCTGCTTCGCCCTTGTTGACGAAGTACGGGATGATATCGCCCCCCATGTCGTGCTTGGTGTCGAGGCGCTCGGCATCGACGTGCAGGGCGTCCACCAGGGCATCCGCATCAAAAACGTAATTTCCCATGGATGCCAGGAACTGCGTGGGGTCTGCCGCCAGTCCGGGGGTTGAGGACGGCTTCTCTACGAAGGCCGCGATCTTCTGCGGATTGTCCTGGTCCACCTCGATGACGCCGAACTGGTCAGCCATGCTGAGCGGCTGGCGGACCGCGGCCACTGTGGCTTTGGCGCCGCTGGCAACATGCTGCTCAACCATCTGTGCGAAGTCCATGCGGTAGACGTGGTCGGCGCCCACCACAACCACGATGTCGGGGTTGGCGTCATGAATCAGGTTCAGGGACTGGTAAATGGCGTTGGCACTGCCAAGGAACCAGCTTTTGCCCACGCGCTGCTGCGCCGGGACGGAGGCGATGTAGTTGCCCAGTTGCGTGGACATTCTCCACGTTTCGGAAATATGCCGGTCAAGGCTGTGGGATTTGTACTGGGTGAGCACCACAATTTGCAGGTAGCGGGAATTCACGAGGTTGGACAGCGCAAAATCGATTAGCCGGTAGCTCCCGGCAAAGGGCACGCCGGGTTTGGCCCTGTCAGCCGTCAGTGGCATGAGCCGGTTGCCCTCGCCGCCTGCGAGGACAATAGCCAGGACTTTCTTATTCAACGGCATGGTGGTCGCTCCTGTACGCCTTCGTAACTTCCCCAAAAAGTCCGGCACGCCCGGACTCCTTCACACTAGAACAGATACGCCGTAAGGACTACCTTGGGTATCGTGCGAATAGACATTGTGACTAAAGAGTTCCCGCCCGAGATTTATGGCGGCGCCGGGGTCCATGTGGCCGAATTAAGCCGCGTGCTGGCCAAGCATGTGGATTTGCAGGTGCGGGCCTTCGGGGCGCCCCGGGATCCCGATTACCACGGAGCGAAGGTGACGTCCTATTCGGTCCCGGAGGATCTGGGGGCCGCCAACGCCGCCGTGCAGACGCTCGGGGTGGATCTGCGCATCGTGCCGGACATAGCGGGCGCGGACCTTGTCCACTCGCACACCTGGTACGCCAATATGGCAGGCCATCTGGCGTCGCTGCTGCACGGCATCCCGCACGTGCTCAGCGCCCACAGCCTTGAACCCCTGCGGCCGTGGAAAGCCGAACAGCTCGGCGGCGGCTACGCCTTGTCCTCCTGGGTGGAAAAGACCGCCTACGAGGCTGCGGCCGCCATCATCGCCGTGTCCGAAGGGATGCGCCAGGACATTCTCCGCAGCTACCCGGACGTCGATCCGGCCAAGGTCCGCGTGGTCCACAACGGCATCGACGTGGAACTCTGGAACCGTGATGAGGGCGACGACGCCATCCGTGCCCTGGGCATCGACCCTGCACTGCCCAGCGTTGTTTTCGTCGGCCGGAACACCCGCCAGAAAGGTGTTCCGTACCTGCTCCGTGCCGCGGCCAAGCTGCCGGCGGGAGTCCAGCTGGTCCTGTGCCTCGGCGCGGCGGACACCCCTGAACTCGCAGCCGAAACCGCCCGCCTGATCGAGGAACTGCAGACCCAGCGCAGTGGAGTCGTCCTGATTGAGCGCATGCTTCCCCGCCACGAGCTGATCCAGGTGCTCAGCCACGCCACCGCCTTTGCCTGCCCGTCCATTTACGAACCCCTGGGAATCGTCAACCTGGAGGCAATGGCCTGCGGTGCAGCGGTGGTGGCCAGTGCCACCGGCGGCATCCCCGAGGTTGTCCAGCACGGCGAAACAGGCCTTCTAGTGGAACTGGAACAGGTCACTGACGGCACCGGAACCCCGCTGGATCCGGAGAAGTTCGTCAACGAATTCGCCGCCGCTCTGACTGAGGTGGTGTCCGATCCGGCGCGCGCCCGCGCTATGGGACAGGCAGGCCGCCGTCGGGCGGAGGAGCATTTCTCGTGGGAATCCATCACGGAAACCACCCTTGAGGTGTACCGATCGGTCCTTGCCTAGACAGCGATTAAACGACGACGGCGCCGCACCCCCTCAGGGGGCCGGCGCCGTCGTCGTTTAGTCGCCGTGCCGGACGGTCCGCCGGGCTTAGCGGCGTGCAGCCTTCGTGTCGCGTGCCTGACGGGCAAGGAGCACCTTTTCGTCAACCGGGGCCTCACCGTCGGCCCGCTGGGTCCGGAAGAACGCGCGAGCCTCATCCTGGCGGATCTTTTCTGCTCCGGTGGCAATTGCCGCGCGCAGGTGCTCCGGGCCGTAGCCGAAGGCATCCACCAGGTCCAGGGCGTGCGGGCGGATCTTGACCAGGAGGCGGTTGATGTAATCGCCCACAGTGCGTGCACGCTGCATCGACAGGCGGCCGTTCATGAGATACCACGAAAGGTTCTTCTCGATGAGCGAGAGTCCGAATAGATCCCGGAGCCAGGTCAGCACCCGCCTGGTGCCCGGGTCCTTCACGTCGGCCAGGGCGTCCGTGAAGGCTTCCCACTGCAGCAGCTCCGCGTGGGCCTGAGCCGCCTCAATCAATTCGTGCTGGTGCTGGTTGAAAGCCGCGGCGGCTTTCTGCTGCGGGAGCTTGTTGGTTCCCTTCAGTGCTGCTCCGGCCTCGGCAACCATGGTCTGCACCCTGTCTGTCAGCAGCAGCCGCTGGGTGCCTTCGTCCCGCAGTGCAATGGCTGCCTTCTGCACCGAACCCGTGTCGGCCATGAACTGGGCAACCTGGCGAAGGCCAGTCCGGTGGACCGCCGTTCCGGCGGCCTGGCTCACCACGTAGCGTGCCAGCACCCCGACGTCCACCTTGCGGAATTCTTTTGCGTAGTCCGCAAGGAGCCGCTTGGCCACCAGTTGGAGAAGCACGGTGTTGTCGCCTTCAAACGTGACATAGACGTCCAGGTCCGCCCGGAGGGAGGCGAAACGGTTCTCAATCAGGAAGCCTGCCCCGCCGCAGGCTTCGCGGCACTCCTGCAAGGTATCCAGGGCATGCCACGTACTGAGCGGCTTGAGCGCGGCGGCCAGCGTTTCCAGGTCCTGGCGGTCCTCGTCGCTGTCGTGTGCTCCGGAGAAGACGTCGTCGAATTTCTGCAGCAACTGCTCGTGGGCGAAGCCTGCGGCATAGGTTGTTGCGAGCCGGGTGAACAGCCGCCGCTGGTGGCGCTGGTAGTCAAGCAGCACTTCTTCGTCGGTGTGCGAGGAGGCGTTGAACTGGCGCCGTTCGGTGGCGTACTGGATGGCGGTCTTGAGGGCGATCTTGCTGGCAGCCACCGCGGCACCGTCCAGTGAGACGCGGCCCTGGACGAGGGTGCCCAGCATGGTGAAGAAGCGTCGGCCCGGGCTGGCAATTGGTGAAGTGTAGGCTCCGTCGGCATCAACATTGCCGTACCGGTTGAGCAGGTTGGTCCGCGGTATCCGGACGTTGCTGAAGTGCAGCCGGCCGTTGTCGATCCCGTTGAGTCCGCCCTTGACGCCGTCGTCCTCACCGCCGATGCCCGGCAGGAACTCCATGGTCTTCGGATCCCGCAGATCCACATAGAACGCATGGACACCGTGGTTCACGCCAAGGGTCACCAGTTGGGCGAACACCACCGCGCCGAGTCCGTCGATGGCGGCGTTGCCGATGTAGTCCTTCCACGCGGCACGGAAGGGCGTGTTGATGACGAATTCCTGCGCGGCCGGGTCAAACGTGGCCGTGGTGGCAATGCTGGCAACATCAGAGCCGTGCCCGGTTTCCGTCATAGCAAAGCAGCCGGGGATGTCCATGTTCATGATGCCGGGCAGCCATTTGGCATGGTGCTCCTCGGTGCCGAGGTGCATCACAGCCGATCCGAACAGCCCCCACTGGACGCCGGCCTTGATCTGCAGCGACGGGTCGGCCGTGACGAGTTCCTCGAACCCGGCGATGTTCCCGCCGTGATCATCCGAACCGCCCAGGGATAAGGGAAAAGCACGGTGAACTGCACCGTTCTCCACCAGGTACCGAAGCTGGCCGAACGTGCGCTTCCGGTGTTCGCTGTGCGTGAGGCCCTCGGTCTTGTGCAGTTCGGGTCGGCCTGAAAGCTCGCGGGAGTGCCGGCGGATGTGGGCCCACTTGCCCAGGAGCTGCTCGCCGAGGGCAGCTACGTCGACGGCGGGCGCCACGTCGGCCGGGTGGTGTGCGCT
The DNA here is from genome assembly GCF_042880995.1 of Arthrobacter sp. NPDC058288. Taxonomy (NCBI): domain Bacteria; kingdom Bacillati; phylum Actinomycetota; class Actinomycetes; order Micrococcales; family Micrococcaceae; genus Arthrobacter; species Arthrobacter sp. NPDC058288. The sequence continues at coordinate 1,522,157 of NZ_JBHVYH010000001.1, read as the reverse complement.
GCCGGCGGGGCGGCGTGCCTGGCTGGCGGCGCGGTCAACTACGTCGGTCATGTCGATTCCTTCTTTGGTTCTGACAATTCACTAAAGGTTTGGATTAAGGGGCTCCAGGGGCTCCAGTTCAGGGGCAATCCCGACGCACAGCCAGGCGGTGATCTGACGGGCCATGGTTTCCTGGTCGGGTTTGCCGGGCGACTCCGGCGTGGCAAGCCACTGCTCGCCGGCGTTCCGGACGAGGCCGATCGCCGCGGTGGGCCAATAGCCGACCACGGCTTCCCTGCCGGTGCCCAGGTGTGCACGCATGGGCCGGGCGATCATGTCACGGACTTCTTCGAAGAAATGGCCCAGCGCGCCAGTCGCCGCCATGCCCCCGGTGGCTGTTCCTGGTTCTCCTGCCGAGTACGTCGTGACGAACGTGTAGACGTTAGGGCTGGTTTCCGCCATTTGCAGGTAGGCGGACACCATGGCGAGAAGCCCTTCCCGGGGCGTCTGGGCGCCCTGGACGGCTTCCTGGATGCGGCGTTGCATCTGGCTTATCACCACCTCGCCGACAGCCTGCTGCAGCCCGGCCTTATCGCCGAAATAGCGGTAGAACACGGACTTGGACGTGCCGGCTACGGCGGCGATGTCCTCCATGGATGCGTCGCTGCCCAAAGCATGGACTGCCTTGCGCGCAGACTTGATGAGTTCGCGGCGGCGCTCCTCCCGGTGGGACTGCCAGCGGGCGGCGCGTCCGTCGATTACGGAGCCACCCTCGGCGGAGCTGCCTGGAGCGCCGGCGCCACGGGAGTTGCCAGCCAGGGCATCGTCAGGGTCAGCGGGGAGGATGTTCACGATACCCAGCGTATCAGGTACGCTGGGTATCGGTAATCAGCGTTGAGCAAAAGGAGACAGCACATGTCCTTTAACGGACAGTCCGCCACCGGACCCGAGGAATCATCCACCGTCCCTGCAGCCGCATCCGGCGGAGGCCTGCTGCGCAAGGCCGTGGTGGTGGGCGGAAACCGTATTCCGTTTGCCCGGACCGGGGGTGCGTACACCAAGTCCTCAAACCAGGACATGCTGACTGCAGCGCTCAACGGCCTGATCGCCCGTTTCGGCCTCGCGGATGAACGCATCGGCGAGGTTGCCGCAGGTGCTGTCCTCAAGCACTCCCGCGATTTCAACCTCACCCGCGAGGCGGTGCTGGGTTCGGCCCTCTCCGCGGAAACCCCTGCCTACGACCTCCAGCAGGCGTGTGCCACGGGACTCGAAACTGTGCTCGGCCTCGCAAACAAGATCAAGCTCGGACAGATCGATTCGGCCATTGCCGGTGGAGTCGACTCGGCGTCCGACGCGCCCATCGCCGTCAGCGAGGGCCTGCGCGAGATTCTGCTGGACCTCAACCGCGCCAAGACCCTGCCCCAGCGCCTAAAGGTCCTGGGCCGCCTTCGCCCCAAGGACCTCGCACCCGACGCACCCAATACAGGGGAGCCCCGGACGGGCCTTTCCATGGGTGAACACCAGGCCCTCACCACAGCGCAGTGGAAGATTACCCGTGAGGCCCAGGATGAGTTGGCCTACAACAGCCACCGCAACCTGGCAGCCGCCTACGATGCCGGCTTCTTCGACGATCTGCTCACGCCGTACCGCGGACTGACCCGGGACTCGAATCTCCGCGCCGACACAACACTTGAAAAACTGTCCACGCTCAAGCCCGTTTTCGGTAAGAATCTGGGCGCCGAGGCGACCATGACAGCCGGCAACTCCACCCCGCTCACTGATGGCGCGTCCACCGTGCTGCTCGCCTCGGAGGAATGGGCGGACGCCCACGAACTTCCCAAGCTCGCGACGGTCGTGGACGGCGAGGCGGCCGCCGTCGACTTCGTCCACGGCAAGGACGGACTGCTGATGGCGCCGGCCTTCGCGGTACCCCGCCTGCTCGCCCGCAACGGACTGACGCTGGATGACATCGACTTCTTCGAGATCCATGAAGCATTCGCCGGTACAGTCCTCAGCACCCTGGCCGCCTGGGAAGATGAAGAATTCGGCCGCACACGCCTTGGCCTGGACGGAGCGCTGGGCAGCATCGACCGGTCCAAGCTGAACGTGAACGGTTCCTCGCTGGCGGCGGGGCACCCCTTTGCCGCGACCGGGGGTCGGATCGTGGCCACGCTGGCCAAGATGCTTCACGAGAAGGGCAAGGTGAACGGTCGTCCGGCCCGCGGCCTGATTTCCATTTGCGCTGCCGGCGGCCAAGGGGTCGTCGCCATTCTTGAAGCATCCTAGGGGGCTGGCGTGACGGACAAGTACACACAATTCGTATCCCGTGGCATCGGCAGGGACGTTGCCAGGAAGCTGGGGTTGCCGCAGCCAGTGGTGCTCAGGCGCTACCAGCCGGGCCAGCCCCTTGTCGGAGGACCGGTCCTGGTCCAGGGCGCCGGCGCCGGCGCCGACGAACTCGCGGCCGCCCTCCTGTCCTGGGACCTGGACGTGCGGAGGCATGCGGTGCCGCGGGAGAAGCTGGGCGCCATCATCCTGGTGCTGGATGAACTGGCCCACCCTGAAGAACTTGAAAGGCCGGTCCTTTCGGCGGCAGCTTCCGTCCGGGACCTGGCACCAAACGCCCGCGTGGTGACAGTGTCCCGCACGCCGGCGAGTGCGCCGGGGCCCGCCTCCGCAGCAGCGCGCCAGGGAGTTGACGGCCTGCTTCGGTCCCTGGCCAAGGAGCTGCGTGCCGGCGCCACCGCCAACGGCATCGTTCTGGCGGACGGTGTGACCACCACAAGTCCCAGTTGCCTCGGAGCCCTGCGTTTCTTCCTGTCCGGCCGGTCAGCCTTTGTCGACGGCCAGTCCCTCACAGTCACCACGGGGGAAGGGCGTCTGCCCGCCGATCCCGAAAAGCCGCTTGCCGGCAAGGTGGCCGTCGTGACCGGGGCCGCACGGGGTATCGGCGCGGCCATTGCCCGCGCGCTCCACCGGGACGGTGCCACCCTGGTGGTCGTCGATATCCCCGCAGCCGGAGACCACCTTGCCGCCGTAGCGAATGCGGTCCACGGGACGGCGCTGCAACTGGACATCAGCAGGGAGGATGCCGGGCAGCGGATCATCGAGCATGCGGTGGGCAGGCACGGTCGACTGGACATCGTGATCCATAACGCGGGAATCACCCGGGACAAGCTCCTGGCCAACATGGACCAGGACCGCTGGAATTCCGTCCTTGCCGTGAACATCGCAGCCCAGTTGCGCATCAATGAGGCGCTGCTGGCGTCCGAGCACTTCCGGGACTCCCCGCGGATTGTTTCCGTCGCATCCACCAGCGGCATCGCTGGCAACCGCGGCCAAACCAACTACGCGGCGTCCAAAGGCGGGGTCATTGGAATGGTGCGTGCCACAGCACCCCTGCTCGCGGAGCGCCACGGATCAATCAACGCCGTGGCGCCGGGCTTTATTGAAACCGAGATGACTGCCCGTATCCCCCTTGCAACACGGGAGGTAGCCCGGCGCTTGAATTCCCTGCAGCAAGGAGGGCGGCCCGATGATGTTGCCGAGGCCATCGCCTTCCTTGCAAGCGACGCCGCGGGCGGCATTACGGGCGAGGTGCTGCGGGTGTGCGGCCAGAATCTGGTGGGCGCATGACCGGTTCCCAGCCCGTAATCCTCGGGGACATGCCGTCGCTGTCCAAGCTCTATGTCAATGCCGCGGCCACCGCTGCCAGACGCCGGGTGCTCGGTACCGACGCGGGGATCTCGCTACCTTCCTGCGGACACGAGGTCAGGGGAGTGGTGGCCGACGTAGGCAACCTCACCGCCTTCCAGCACCTGGTGGGTGAGACGGCGAGCGACGCACTGCCTGCAGGCTTCATTCACGCCCTGGCGTTTCCGGTGTCAATGAGCGTGATGAACCGTGACGACTTCCCGCTGCCGCTGCTGGGAATGGTGCACCTGACAAACAAGGTGGAACAGCACGGAACCATCCTGTTCACCGAGGCGCTGGACATTACGTCCTGGGCCGAGAACCTGCGCGGACACCGTGCCGGCACGCAGGTCGACATTGTGGCGGAGGTCCGGCGAACCGGCGACGCCGGGGTCCGCTGGAAGGGAACCTCCACGTATCTGGCCAAAGGTGTCTTCCTGCCGGGAATCGACAAGCCTTCGGTTCCTGCCCCGCCCGCAACGTTCTCGGCGCCGGACCCTACGGCACTGTGGCAGTTGGGTGTTGACACCGGCAGGGCCTATGCCGCCGTGTCCGGGGACTTCAACCCCATCCACCTCAGCGTCCTTTCGGCGAAAGCCCTGGGCATGCGGCGTTCCATAGCGCATGGCATGTATCTCGCCTCGCGGGCGCTGGCCGACGTTGGCGCCGTGAAGGGGGATGCCTTCAGCTGGGAGGTGGCCTTCGAAGCGCCGGTGTTCCTTCCGGCGCGCGTGGCGTTGGACATCAGTTCGGTCCATGCCCCTTCGGGGGCCTGGCACCACTCAGACTACGCCGCGTGGAATCCGCGGTCCGGCCGGAGGCACTTCAGCGGGAGTGTCACGGCGCTCTAGCGCTGCCGCGCGAAGTACTGGAAATCACGACGTCGGAGGTCACCTCGGGGGAGCTCCGGCGTCGTGACTTCATCCGGTTCGGTCGGGCGAGGGTCAGGACTGACCGGCCGTGACCACCCTGAGAATCCGGTGCAGGTTCAGCACGATTGATTCCGCGGCGCTGGGAGCATCAGGATTGACATCATCCGATGCCATCCGGTCGGCCAGGGCGTCGACGGCAGCAGTTGCGGCCGCGATCAGTTCGTTCTGCCGGTCAGGGTGCTCGTCCTCCATGGACCTCAGGACCTCGCTAACCGCGGCCAACGCGTCAGCCAGCGGCTCGCTATAGGGAAGCGGAATGACGAACGGAACGTCCTCGTCCCAGATGACATCTGCAAGCACTTCGGTCATGTCCTGGATGTGGAAAGTCACCCTCTCGAGGCCCCTGAGGTCCTTGAAATCCCGGTCCAGATCGTGCGGGTGGAGCCGGCGCCGCGGGTTGACCTGCCTGCTGGCGTCGGCCTTCTGGACGGCGGCCCGGACAGCACGGGCTGATTTTGCGAGCTCCTCCGATCGCACGGCCCAATCCTCGTGCTCGGGCGGCCAGGTTTCCCTCATGGCTTCACCCATGTCGGAGAGCTGCTTGGCGAGCGCCCACCGGAGTTCGGCGAGGCTGAGTGCAGCGGCTTTGAAATGCAGGGGCGGGAAGACCAGCATGTTGACGGTGATCCCCACCAGGACTCCTACACCCATTTGCAAGAGGTAGCCGAAGGAGAAGTCGTCCGGGTTGTTGCCGCCCACCAGGAGGACCAGGAGCGCCGCCGTCGGAATCCAGTCGCGCCCGGCCCCAAGCCGCGGCAGCCCGGCAAGCAGGACACCCAACCCCATGACAATCGCCACCGTGACCGGCGAAGGGTCGGTGACGCTCACCAGCAGGAAGGCAAGGCCAATGCCGATACCGAGCCCCACGAGCGTCTGCGCGCCTTGTTTAACGGAGCCGGACACGTTTTCGTACATCGCAACGAGGGCACCGAGCGGGGCGTAGTAGGGATACTGGGCTGCAGCACCGGGCATCAGGGGTGCAATAAGGAATGCCAGGCCGGCGGCAAGTCCTGCCTTGGCGGCCAACTGCAGGCGGGGTCCCGCTACCGCTACGGCCACGCTGTCCGTCACGGACTGCCGTATCTTGCCCACCCGCGACGGGGCGGCCTCGTCCTGCTGTTTTGTATTTACCATTTGGGCCCACCATAAAGGTGCATGGAAGATGCTACAAATGGACAAACCTACTCACGGGTAAGCATCGGCCGGCTTCGCCCTCGCGGCGGAGGACGCGGCCTGCCGTGCCGCGTGTGCCAGCCGGTGGGCCCGGCCCGGTGTCCTGCCTTCCTCCTGCGTCCCCGGAATGTAGCCGAAAGCCAGGTCATAGGAGGGGTCGGCAAAGCCCAGCGCGGCATTGGCACCCTCGTGGCCGAACGCCCGATGACTGCCGAAGTTCCTGCTGGGGTGCGGCTTCATGAAAACCACCGCGAAGGCGTTGTCGAGTCCGGAGGTGCGGTCCAGCCCCCACACCTGCTCTTCGGACATGGTCCTGGTGGTTTCCGGTGCCAGGAATGCCGGACCACCGTCAACGCCCGTGGTGGCTGCGGCATACAGCCGGGCCAGGCCTTCTGCTGATCCCACACCTCCCGCGCTGCTCATGCCGTGCTTGCGAATGACACGGTGGTTGGGAAGTTCCATGACTGTGCTCACCGCAGCGTTACCGTTGAGCCCCTCGAGTCCCAGCGGGTCCAGCCACGGCTGGCCGGCATCGACGGCGTACAGCACGTCCCGGTAGCGGGACTCCTGGTCCTCGGGCAGCCCCAGGAAGAAATCGATGCCGAACGGCCGCCGGATGCGGGAACCGTACAAGTCCTGCAGGGCGTTACCGGAGACGCGGCGGCAGAGTTCCTCCATGATGATGCCGATGGTGAGGGCGTGGTACCCGAACGTGGCTCCGGGCCGCCACAGCGGTGCCGTGGCGGCGATCTTCCGCGCTGCGTCCGCCGTCGTAAATTCACTGAGTGCCAGGCCGCCTTCCACACCCAGCAGCCCTGCGCGGTGGGAGAGCGCCTGCCGTACGGTGATCTCCCCTTTTCCGTTGGCGGCGAACTCCGGCCAGTAGTGAGCCACGGTACGGTCAAGGTTCAGCAATCCGTCCTGGACCAGGAGGGCGATGACGAAGGCAGCCACGCCTTTGGAGCAGGAGTAGGCGCCCGTGATCGAATCCTTTGCCAAGTGCGGGCCTCCGCTAAGGTCCACCACCTTCGTGCCCGAACGGTAGACGGAGACCTGGGCGCTGTACTGCGCGTCGTTCCTGAGGAACGAATCAAACAGGTCCCTGACCGCTTGGAATTCGGGCACGGTAAAACCGGACGAAAGTGGCATGGGACAAGACTAACGGCGTGCGGATGACGGCGGCGGTCAGCCTGCGCCGTGTCCCGTGGCAACTTCCTCGCCGCGGCGGACGGGGCCGGGTGCGGTGCCGACTCCGAAGGGGCGGCCCCCCAATGACTCCCGGCCGTGCGCGGTCAGCCAACCGGAGACGTCCGGCCCCTGCGGAACGATCCCGGTGGGGTTGATGTCCTCGTGGACGATGTAGTAGTGCTGCTTGATCTGCACGAAATCGATGGTGTCACCGAAGCCGGGCGTCTGGAACAGATCCCGGGCATAGGCCCACAGTGCGGGCATCTCGCTCAATTTTTGTCGGTTGCACTTGAAGTGGCCGTGGTAAACGGCGTCGAACCGGACCAATGTGGTGAACAACCGGACATCGGCTTCCGTAATCGTGTCTCCCACGAGGTACCGCCGGCCGCTAAGGCGCTCCTCCAGCCAGTCCAGGGCGGTCCAAAGGCGGGCGTACGCAGTGTTGTAGGCGTCCTGTGAACCGGCGAAACCGCAGCGGTAGACACCGTTGTTCACTTCGGTAAACACCCTTTTGTTGACTTCGTCAATCTCCCCCCGGAGGTGCGCAGGATAGAGTTCCGGGGCGCCCGGCCGGTGGAATGCCGTCCACTCAGTGGAGAAGTCCAGTGTTATTTGCGGGAAATTGTTGGTGACAACGGCGCCCGACGGTACGTCCACGATCGCCGGAACGGTGATCCCCCGGGGATAGCCGGGGAACCTCCGGAAATAGGCGTCCTGGATCCGTTCGATGCCGAGGACCGGATCGACACCGCCCGCGTCCAGGTCGAAGGCCCAGGACCGTGCGTCGTGCGTGGGACCGGGCTGCCCAAGGGATATGGCATCCTCAAGACCCAGCAGCCTGCGGACGATGACAGTTCTGTTTGCCCAGGGGCAGGCACGGGCGGCGATGAGGCGGTAACGTCCCGCCTCCGCGGGCCAGCCTGGTTCTCCGTTGCGGCCCGGCTCGCCGTCCTTCGTGATCCGGTCCTCGATGTAGTTGGTGTCACGGGTAAATTCCTCACCGCCGGTCACGTAGGACCCCCTGGTGCTGAACCCTGGATCGGAGGAATGGTCGGCGGCGGGACGGGAATCGGAAGTCATGACTACACCTTATTGGCTGCCGCCCGCTGCCAGCACGTGTGCAATGGGCTGTAAGGCCACCCACCAGGAACCGCAAACGACGGCCGCGAAAAGGAGGATCCAGATGACGGCGGGCACCGAGGTGGCCCGGTAGAGGAGATGGGCGTCCGACGTGGACAGCCTGTCCCGACGCCGTAAGTGGACATTCGAGAGCTTGGCCAAATCACGGACGGCAGCAACCAGCAGCGCGAGGCCCAGTGCAATGACCACGTGGCCGGTGAAATGGGGCGGGACGAAGAGAACCAGGAGTGAACAGCAAAGGACCGCTGCAAACGTGATGAGCAAGCCCATGGCGTTGCGGATGAACAGGAACGAGCCCACCAGGATCATCGTGCCGACGGACATCGCAGCCGGTCCCCAGCCGTTGAAACCGGACCACACCATGGCGGCTCCGACAATGCCGGGCACTGGGTAGCCCCAGAACGTGGACCAGACTGCCGGGAAGCGGCCCCTGCTGTACGTGGTGGTGGTTCCGGAATGGTCCAGGCTCAGCCTGATGCCGCCAAGGCGCTGTCCGGTCATGAGGGCAGCAAACGCATGCCCCAGCTCGTGGGTGACGGTGGCCAGCAGCCCGAAATAGCGCCAGGAAGCCCGGGGGAGGGACACCACTGTTGCCAGCACGATGACTATCAGCAGTTCGGTGGCAGTCACGTCCGGGGACGGCGACTGCGAGAATCCCGAAACTATCCTTTGCCACAGTGGGCCTGCAACATCCGTCATGGCCTTGTCCCGGCGGTGCCACGTGCGTGCTCGATGCAATACGGCGTCCAGGGGCGGGCTTCCAGCCTGCCTTCGGCAATGGGCCCGCCGCAGATTTCACAGTAGCCGTAACTGCCGTCCGCAATCCGGGCCAAAGCCGCCTCGACCTGCACCAGGGTGGCACTGCTCTGCTGCAGCAACGCCGCAGCCTGCGAGAGCTCAAAAGCGATAGTCGAACCTTCAGGATCATGTTCATCGTCAACATTAGAGTTTTGGCGCGCGGCGTTCGCGGAGGTGATGTCCTCGCGAAGGGCCGGCAGCAACAGCGTCTTTAGGGTGCGCTCCGATTCCAGCAGAATCCTGAACCTCTCGACGTCGACCATAGTGTCCAAGGCTAGCCCGGTACAGGGACGGGGCCTAACAGAGTGGTCGGGCCCAAAGACCCGTTGCGCCCGGCCAGGGCGGACGTAGAGTGAAAGTGCGCTAAGCCACTTCATGCCCGGTGTGGGGCCGCCCGCCGGATGGCAGGCGCGAAAGAGCCAGGGAGGCACCATGAACCATGTGTCGAAGAAGAACCCCGCCGCAGAGGCCGAAGCCATGGAAGCGGTTGAACGGCACCATGCGAACATGCTCAGGCGCCTCACGGCGCTCGCAGCCGCGGTGACGGGTTCGGTGGAGAAGCATGACGCCCCGGCCGAGCATGACGCACACGAGGTGCTGCTGGAATGGTGCGAGAACGAACTGGTGCCGCACGCGCTCGCCGAAGAGGGCCCCTTGTATAGCGGGCCGCGGAATTCCGCCGAGGGGAGGCTCCTCGTGGAGGGCATGCTGGCAGAGCACCAGGTGATCGTCGCCCTGGTGGAGGAGCTTCGGGGCGCCCGGGGCGTGGCTGCGGCCGTAGCCGCCGGTGCGATTCAACGCATCTTTGCCCTGCACCTCGACAAGGAGAACCGGCTCCTCATGCCGTTCGTGGCGGCGTCGCCCGAGCTGTCACTGGCCGCCGCCGTGTCCGGGCTTCACGAACTGGTGGGCGAAGGGCACGCGCATTCGCAGGGAAGCGGGCATGACTAGCACCGCCTGACGAGGTTTCGGGGAAGACGCATGCGGGTTCTGCCCGTGCTGTAGCGGATGAGCCAATAGAGTAAGGCCATGGCGGATGGAACGGAACAGGAAGAAACAGCAACAACCGACGAACTGCTCCGCAAGCTGGCGACAGTCCGCGGCGTAAGCACGTCTTTCCGCGGCTGGGACGGCATGGAGCATCCCGTCGCGGCCGGCACGTTGCACAGCGTGCTTGCCGCGCTGGGGGACCGGACCGGGACACCGGAGGAGCTTCAGAGCGCCCTTCGCGACGCGGAGCTGGCTCCGTGGCGGAGACTGCTGCCGCCGTCGGTCGTTTCCAGGGAGGGCCGGGAGATCCACATTGCCGTCCACGTCCCGCACGGAACGCCGGTCAGTGTGTGGGCGGTGACGGAGGACGGCAACCGCGTGGACGCCGAGCAGCGGGATGACTGGGAAGAGCCGCGGGAGGTGGACGGAATCCTCAAAGGCCGGGCGGCTTTCGCCCTACGCGGCGATTTGCCCCTGGGCTGGCATACCCTGCACGCAGATGCTGGCGGGGAGCTGGCGGAATGCGTGCTAATCATTACGCCGGAGCGTCTGGGAACCAGCCGACGTCTGGAATCCGAACGCCACTGGGGCCTCACGGCCCAGCTGTATTCGGTCCGCTCGTCCCGGTCGTGGGGCATCGGGGATTTCTCCGACCTCGTGGACATGGCCGCGATTGCAGGAAAGGACGGCGCGGGTTTTGTCCTCGTGAACCCCCTGCACGCCGGGGAGCCCCGGCCACCCATCGAAGATTCGCCATACCTGCCCACCACCCGCCGGTTCTTCAACCCGCTCTACATCCGCGTTGAGGACGTGCCGGAGTATGCATATCTGGACCCTGCGTCCAGGGCCGCCATCGAAGCCAACGCGGAACTGCTGCACGCCGCCAACACCGCGGACGGCCTCCTGGACAGAAACGCCAGTTACCGAGCCAAACTCCAGGCGCTTGAACTCATCTTCACAGTGAGGCGCAGCCCCGCCCGGGTCCGCCTGTTTGACAACTTCTGCCAAGCGGAAGGCAAGGGCCTGGATGACTTCGCCCTGTGGTGCACGCTCGCGGAGCGGCTTCCACCCGCGGCGCCCGAATGGTCCGGTGAGGCATCGTCACCGGACACCCCGTACTGCGACACCATTCGTGAAGTACATGCGGAACGGATGGAGTTCTACCGCTGGATGCAGTGGATCTGCGACGAGCAGCTGGCCACCGCCCAGCGAACGGCACAGGGATGCGGAATGGCCATCGGCATCGTCCATGACCTGGCGGTGGGCGTTAAGACGTCCGGAGCCGACGCCTGGATGCTCCGCGGTGTACTCGCCCAGGGAGTCACCGTCGGCGCGCCGCCGGACGTTTTCAACCAGCAGGGACAGAACTGGACCCAGCCGCCGTGGCACCCCGGACAGCTGGCGGCGGCAGGCTACAAGCCATACCGGGACATGCTGAGGACAGTCCTTCGCCATGCAGGCGGTATCCGCGTTGACCACATACTGGGCCTCTTCCGCCTATGGTGGATTCCGGAAGGCGCCGGGCCTGACCAGGGCACGTACGTGTACTACGACCATGAAGCCCTCATCGGCATCCTGGCCCTTGAGGCCCAGCGGGCCGGTGCCACGGTTGTCGGCGAGGACCTTGGCGTGTTCGAACCCTGGGTCCGTGACTACCTCACGGAGCGGGGCATCCTCGGCACGTCCATTCTCTGGTTTGAACACAATGATGCGGGGCCGCTGCCGCCCGAGGAATACCGCCAACAGTGCCTGACCAGCGTCAACACCCACGACCTGCCCCCGACGGCTGGTTATCTCGCGGGGGAGCATGTCACGCTCCGCGAATCACTGGGCCTGCTCCTGCGCCCGGTTGAAGAGGAAAGGGCGGAAGCGGCAGCGGAGCAGGAGGCCGTGCTGGCCCTGGTCCGCGAACGGGGGCTTCTTGCGGATTCGTCGGCGGACGTTCAGCGCACGGTCGAGGCGCTGTACGCGTTCACCGCGCTGACGCCGTCCGCCCTGTTGGGCGTTGCATTAGTGGACGCCGTCGGGGAGACGCGCACGCAGAACCAGCCCGGGACAGACGCGGAGCACCCGAACTGGCGCATTCCGCTCGCGGGGCCTGCGGGGCCCGTACTCATTGACGACCTCCCGGAAAATGCCCGGTTCAATTCCTTGGTCGGGGTGGTCCGGGATGCGCTGAAGCCGTCCGTATAAGTGCTCCTCCCTGGGAATTCCAGGTTCGGAAAGCGCGGGTTGACTGGCGTCGGTCCCGGGGTCAGGCCCCGGTGTCCGGCGCGGGATGGGTTTCCGCGGGACCGAGGATCCGCAGTGCCTCCTGGTGCGACTCAAGTTCCCCCGGGCTCACCGCCCGGCCCTGCATAAAGCCTGCGCCGGCCAGCATCCGGCGCAGTTCCGGGAGCGTTCGCGGGGTAGTCACGCCGAGGTGCGCCATGGCGTGACAGTTAGGACACAGGGGCACGAGGTCCGTCACCGGATCCAGCCGGTAGCTGCTGTCAATCACCGAGACCGGCACGGTGTGGTGAACGTCGATGAAGTCCCTGCCGGCGTCTCCATAGGCGATTTCGAAGGAAAAACCGCAGGCCGCACAACTCGTTCCGTAGTGGGCGATGCAGGCACGTCTGGCCTCCGGATTCCGTTCGTACCGGTTCACCTCGACCTTGCTGACGGCCCACGCGGGGTAGGTCCCCGGCACCGGCAACGTGGACCCGGGAAGTGGCGGCGGTCCTTCCAGGCGCCAGAGGTCACGGATGCGGGCCTGCGCGGACGGCTCAAGGGCCTGCCCGTTGCGCACCCTGTTCCAGCGCAGCTCCGGAAGGGCGGCACTCAGCATTTCCTGCCCGATCTGGTCGCCCAGGGGCAGGAGCGAGTCGAATGCAACCATCACGGAAGGGGAAGGCGTCCCGCCGGCGGGTGCAGCAGACGGCGCAGCCCACGACTGCGCGCGGATCACCACGCCGTGCCCGAGCAGCCCGGGCCCGTGCTTTCCCTTGAGCAGCAGCCACGCGTCCCCGCCAGCGGGAACGCCGGCCGAGCGGCTAAATTGCCACTCTCCGTGAGCTTGGCCGGCGTCACTGACCTGCTCGACGACGGACGCGTAGTTCCAGCCGTTCCAGCGGTCCGGGTTCCACACCAGGAAGATGGATGTCATGCGCCCATTCTTTCAGGGCAATGGCAGGACAGACCCGCCGTTTCTCTGACGGGGCAGGTCATCCGTTGACGGTTTGAAGCCACGTCAGTGCTTCGTCCTCGTCCGTGAAGTATTCACTCGGGCAGGCCGGCAACGGCAGCCCGAGTAGTCCATGGGCGATGACGCGGTCCACGGGGGTCCTGCCCAGGATGGCGAAGGCACTGACAGTGACTGCAGCACTGTAAACACTGATCGCTTCCCGGCTGACTGAGCCCACACCTGTGATGTCCAGCAGCACCCCGCCGCGGGCGCCCCCGGTCAAGGCCAGCAGCTGCTCCCGGGTGCGGATTCCGTCCTCTTCCGTGACCCGGGCGCCGGGCCGCAGTGTGATGCGCGATACTCCCTCGCGAAGGTGGCCTACGCAGACGTTGGCCTCGGTGTTGTTTGTCATTGGTTCCCCCGGGCGGGGCAGTACTCAACGCAGCCGGCCGGCTGCAATTTCCCCGGCATTCCAGGGCCGGGAAACCTGCCCCGGCGTCAATCTAACGGGACACGGCGCTGTTGTCCACCAACCACGCGGTCCCTTCAGGACGTCATCTGCGGCGGAGGACATGATGCTCCAGCACATAATCCGCGATCGCCATCGCGGAGGTCGCGGCCGGGGAGGGGGCGTTCCGCAGAAGGGTCACCGGTCCCATCTCCTCGATCGCGAAATCGTCGAGGAGGCTCCCGTCCAGTGACCATGCCTGCGCGCGGACGCCAGCGGCGGTCTTCGCCGTCAGGTCGTCCATCTGAAGTTCGGGGATGAACCTGCGTGCCTGCCGGAAATACAGCGGCTTGATCAGGGAGGCGGCGATCTCCTGCGCGCCCATCCGCCAGTGCTTCCGGGCCAGCGCCAGGGCGCCGGGCCACATTATCGACGCAGCAGTGTCCTTAAGCGACACGTTGCTCCAGCGATAGCCCTCCCGGGCCAGGGCAGGCACCGCGTTTGGCCCCACGTGGATGGTGTCGTAGACGCCGCGGGTGAAGTGGACGCCCAGAAAGGGAAAGCTGGGGTCCGGCACAGGGTAAATCATGCCCCGGACAAAGTGTTGTTTCGCGGCTGACAAGTCCCAGTACTCTCCGCGGAAGGGGAGGATTTTGGGTGCCGGGGAAGCGCCCGCGAGTCCGGCAACGACGTCCGACTGTAGCCCGGCGCAGGCGATCAGTCGATCGAAGGTGAATTCGGCGTGGCTGGTGTTGACACGCACTTGGCCGCGTTCGGTGGTGATGGACACGGCTTCGTGGCCCAGCATGATCCGCCCGCCGGCAGACCGGATGTCCTCGGCCATGGACTCCGTGATGGCAGCAAAGTCAACGACGGCGGTATGCGGTGAGTGGAGTGCTGCCACGCCTGTGACATGGGGTTCGACGTCGCGCATCGCCTTGGCTCCGAGGCGGCGCAGCCCGGGCACGCCGTTTGCGACCGAGCGGCTTTCAATGTTCGCCAGGGCCGGAAGTTCATCCTCCGTCACGGCAACGACAAGCTTGCCCAGTTCCCGGTACGGCAGGTTCCTCTCCCGGCAGTAGTCCCGCGTGAGCGCCCGGCCGCGTTGACACAGCATTGCTTTCAGCGATCCCGGGGCGTAGTAGAGCCCAGCATGGACCACCCCGGAGTTGTGCCCCGTCTGGTGAGCGGCAACCCGCTGCTCCTTCTCCAGGACTGTGACGTCCGCCAGCCCGCGACTGCTGAGGGCGCGTGCAATCGCGATGCCGACGATGCCGCCTCCAATAATGCCTATCCGCTCAGTCATTGGTGAGTCACCCCGGGCGGCCCGTTTTCAGTAGCTTGCAGCACCCTCACATCCATGCGTGCCGCCGCAGCGGTGGTTCGGTCCCGCCAGGGCGTTGTACGAGCACCTGGTTGACGCCGGTCAGTCCGTTCTCGAAGCCCAGCGCACTCGCGGCCATGTAGAGCCTCCACACGCGTGCGCGCCCGGGGCTGCTGGCGCTCACGGCCTCATCCCAGTGTTCCTCGAGGTTACGCACCCAGCTCCGGAGGGTCAGGGCGTAGTGTCGCCGCAGCGCCTCGACGTCGAGGACTTCGAACCCACCGGACTCCAGCGCGCCGATCATGTCCGCGAGGCTGAGCATTTCGCCGTCAGGGAAGACGTAACGGGGTATGAACGAATCCGGGTCCGGGCTCGTTGGGCCTGCGTTCCACGAGATGGCGTGGTTAAGCAGCCTGCCGCCGGGCCGCAGAAGGCCATGGAGCTGCGACACGTAACGGGAGATCTGCTCGCGGCCGACGTGTTCGGACATGCCGATCGAGCTGATCGCATCGAACGGCCCGTCATCCACGTCGCGGTAGTCCTGGACGCGGATCTCCACGCGATCCGTCAGGCCTGCGTCGGCCACGCGCTTGCGCGCGAGCCCTGCCTGCTCGTTGGAAAGCGTTACGCCGACGACATCCACGCCGAAGCGCTGGGCAGCGTGGAGCGCGAAGCTGCCCCAGCCGCAGCCGACATCCAGCACGCGCATGCCCGGCTGCAACCCGAGTTTGCGGCAGACCAGGTCGATTTTGGCTTCCTGGGCGGCTTCGAGGCTGTTCGCCTGGTCATCATCTCCGTCGGCTTTGTCGTTCCAAACAGCGCACGAGTAGACCATCGACGGGCCAAGAACCAAGGTGTAGAAATCGTTGCCCACGTCGTAGTGATGCGAGATCGCGGCCGCATCGCGGCTCTTAGAATGGCGGCGGCCGTGTCGATGGACCTTGGATTCCTCCGGCGGCGGAGCGGGATTCGAGCCGATTGCGCCGACCCGGATCGCGGTCCTGAGCAGTGCCAACATTTCCTTCGCAGTCAAAGCGGGAAACGGCCCGGGCTCGGCGAACTTTCCAGCCGAGCTCAGCGCGGCAAAGCTGGCGAAAATGTCGCCCGGCGCGTCGATGTCCCCGGCAACATAGGCCCGGCTGAGGCCGAGCTGCCCCGGTGACCAAAGCATACGGCGCAGTGCCTTCCGGGAGTGGAACTCCACTACGGGGGCATCCTCCGGTCCGGCCTCCGAGCCGTCCCAGGCGCGCAGCCGTAGCGGGATCCCTTCAGTGCCGAGGACGATGGCCAGCGCTTCGGCCAGCCGTGCTGCCACACTTTTTGTCTTCGCCATGTATGTTGCCTCTCATCCAAACTGAAACTGCTGCCTGCCCGTTCCTCATCCCATTGCTGCGTGAGGGCTCTGCCCGCCCTCCAGCGCACCTGTAGTTGTTCAATCTATGGTGCAACCCCTGGCGATGTCTTGGGCCGAACGACACCCCTCAGCTTCCGCCCCGAAAAGGTCGACCTGAACACAAATTGAGAGGAGGATTAAGAGGCATTCACGATGAGGAGGTCAGTGATGTGTTACCCGTATAACAAGGAGTTCCGGAGGGAGATTCGGAAAGAGGAGACGCGGGAACCTGAAAAACAGCCTGAACCCCGTGTAGAGGCCAAGGACTTCAAGTTCTGGGCATTCCCGCGCAGGGAGCGGAAGTTTGCAGGCTCCGAACCGGTGGTGGACCGCACACCGGAGAAGGTCTAAGGAAATCCGGACAAGGATAAGAAAAAGGCCCCGCACCAGCGGGGCCTTTTCCATGGTTCCGTCTCTTCTTTGCTCCGGGTTCCCGGCGATGCAGCCTAGAGGTCTTCCTGGGACAGCGCTTTGGTCTCGTCCGGAGTGGAGCGGCCCAAGCGTTCGTCGAGCGCCACACGCAGCTTTGCTGCGGCAACCTGGACCCTGTGCTCGGAAGGGGTCAGCTGCCTGCCGCGGGACGTGGAGACGTGACGGGGCGTCCGGGATTTCTTCTGCTCCGGCGTACTGGTGCTCATGGCCTTCCCTCCTCCGTTCGGTCCGTACTCGTGGTTCCATTGTCGCCGATTGGTTCCCCGGAGTCCACGGCGTCGACTTCCTCGTCCCACGTGATCCCGCCGCCGTTGGCCTCCGTCACCGATTGCCAGGCGATGTCCAGCAGTTCAAGTTCTTCCTCACGGGCAAGGTCGCTCCGGGCCAGGACCGCAAGGGACGCCAGGCCGAGGGCTTTTGTATCCCCATCCGCTTCCAAGGCCTTGTCCAACGCCCATTGCGTCCGCTTCCACCACTCGGCGCGGTCGTCAGCCCGCGTTCTTTGCCTCAGCGCCTGGGCGTCCGCTACGGCTTTTTGCCGCAGTGTCCGCCAGCCAATGAAGGCGGCCAGGACGGCACCGGCCAGGACAGCCAGCGGGCCAAGCGCGGCAACAATCTGCCACCATTCGGCAGGGGCCGAAACTGCGGCTTCAAGCGGGACCGGGGACAACTTCACATACTCAGCCTAGGCCTTGGCCTACAGTGTGACCGGCATTTGAACGACCGCTGCAGCGAGTCTCCTGAGCCGGTGCACCGTTGGCCGGTACCGTTTATTTGGGGGTGCATGACATGGAGAGCGGCGTTACGGACCGGCTGTGGGATAAGGACGTGCAGGAGTTCATTTCGGCCTGCCGGCAGGAGAAACTGAGCGACATTGCGCTCGGCCATAGCCTCGGGGTCAACGGACGGGCGCTGCTAACCGTCTCGGCCACTTACCGGTCCCGGAAAGGGCGCATCGTGCCCGTCGGTTTCCGGTGGGCGGATTCACGGTCAGGCCTGACCGCCGAGGTATACGCCGGCAAGGCAAAGGCACCGGCGCGCGTGGGGCTTGACGGACTGTTCCGGCTGGCACTCAGGGCAGGCCTGTGGGCTGAGCGGCGACACGTTGCCTTCGCGCTTCTGGCGGTCACTGACGTTCAGTCAAAGGCCGACGGCGTCCGCGCCCGCCTGCAGCTTGAGTACCTTAAGGCGCTTGGCGGCAATGAGTCCGAGTCGACGGCGTTGCTGGTACGGGGCCCGTACGACTCAGCCGGGGATCCGGAGCGAAAGGCGCTTATCGAACAAGCGGGCGAGCTGACGATGCAGACGCTCAACGATCTCGCCTACCTGTACGGGGCCCGCTCGGGACTCGACACGCCCTAGGCTCATTCAGGATGCGAACAGACCGACGGCGGCGCGGCGCGCAACCGGAACAGCTGTGACCGGCGCCATCGTTTGGCCTGCAGCGCCAGTGCCTGCCACGACGATAGCCTGAGCTGCAACTCCCGCACCAATGAAGGACAAGACGATTCCACGCCGCAGTTCCAAAGCACTGACCCTTCTGACCGCTGTATTTCTATTGGGGGGCCTTGCCGGTTGCGGGGCCGTGGAGTCAGCCGGGACTGCCCTCGCCGACGCCGTCCGCAGAGCTGGACCATCCGTTGCCGCAGACAGACCGGCCCCGCAGCCGGCCGGGAACCCGGCTGAAGTTTCAGCCGCCATAGCCCGCCTTGCGGCCATTCCGGTAAAGGGGCGCGCGCCGAAAACCGGATACAGCCGTGAGCAGTTCGGCCCTGCGTGGGCTGATGTGGACCACAATGGCTGCGACACACGGAACGACATCCTTGCGCGCGATCTGACCGGAGAGACGTTCAAACCCGGCACGCACGACTGCGTAGTTGCCACCGGGACGCTGGAGGATAAGTACACGGGCAAGACGATCCGGTTCATTCGCGGCGCCGATACGAGCTCGGCGGTCCAGATAGACCACATCGTTCCGCTTTCGCTGGCGTGGCAGACCGGCGCCCAGCAGATCAGTGGAGAACAGCGAAAGCAGCTTGCCAACGATCCGCTAAACCTCATGGCGGCCGACGGGCCGGCAAACTCGGCCAAAGGTGACAAGGACGCGGCCACGTGGCTGCCGCCTAACAAGGCTTTCCGGTGCGAATACACGGCCCGGATGACCGCGGTGAAGACCAAGTACAAGCTGTGGGTCACGCCGCCCGAACATGACGCGATCCAAGGCATCCTCGCCGCGTGCGCGTGATCCCGGGGTGATGCGCCGCCCGGTACTTTCGACTCTGGGGCGCAGCGCCCTCATGGCACCACACTGATGCCATGAGTGGTTGCCCCGGCGGCGGGCGGGCTCGGAAAGGAACCCCGTGCCTGGTCACCGCTCCCGGCCGACTTGAAGCGGCGTAACGCTCGCGGCCGTGCTGGCCCTGTTCGTCTCCGCGTGCGGTCAGCCGGGGGCCCCGAGCGGGCCGTCGTCGGGCCCACTGTCCGGCACGCGCAGCCCGGCGTGCGAACTCATTACCCCCGAGATTGCAGCGAAGGCGGTACCCGGCCTTGTGCCTGTTGGCCAAAACACCCCGGACAGGCCGATGGGAAGCAAAGCCTACGTGTGCACCTATTCGAGCAAGTCCGCCACAGGCATGACGGCCCTGTCGGTGGCCCTCATGTCTCCCGCATCAGCCGCCGACATCTCCAAGGCTCGATCGACGTCGGACTGTTCACCTGTCACAGGGATCGGCGACTTCGCATGCCTGCAGTGGACGGGCTACTTCCGCGGGGAGGCCGGCGGCGCGTCCGCGAACGTTGTCCTGACGGCAGTCCGGGGTAACGAGACCCTCGAAATGCCCTACGTGACCGGACCTCCCATGGCCGGGGGCGGCGTCCTTGACGGCGATGCAATGGCCCGCGCGCTCTCGCAGGCGGCAGTGGATGCCGGCTGGGGCAACGGCACCGCACTCAGCGTCCCTGCCGCACCGCCCGTGGGCCCGCCGGCAACGACGAACAACGCGGTCTGTGGCCTGATCAGTCCCGATCAGGTGAGGGAGGCGTTCGGGGCGACGACCCGGCCGCAGGTCCTCCCGCGCGAGGTCAGTTGCCGGTACACGTTCGGCGACCTGGGCACCCCTGGCCCGGACTCCCTTGTCTTCTCGGTTGAAGTCCTGAAGGGCGCGGCGTCGGCGCTGGCCGGGCCCGGCATTCACGGCGAGCCGATGGACGGCGTCGGGGACAGGGCGTCCTTCACCATGAGCACCGAACCCGCCGGCCCGAAGTCCCTCCGTCCTGCCGGTGACGTGCCGATCACGATACTGTCCGTCATGGTGGTCAGGGGCCAGAACCTCGCGACATTCAACGCGCAGGTCCTGATCTCCCCGACGGGGCCTTCGGCCGAGCAGACGAAGACCCAACTCATTAGCCTCGTGCGCGGCGTCGAGTTCTAACCCGCTCCCTGGACACCGTGCCGGCGCCATACGGGGCTGGTTGACTCACGCCGCGCACCCGTTGAGCAGCTGAACGGCGGCGACAGCCCGGCTGTCGCTGGCCGCCACGATTCTTGGGGCTGGGCCTCACGCCAGAGAGGTAGGGTTCGAGGTGAATTTAGGATCGGTGATTTCGACATCCATCGGCTGCCCTGACGAGCCGCCGTTCTCCGAGTACACGGATGAGTGGGTTGTCGTGGCGTGACAGTAGCTGGCGGTAAGCCACAGGTGCACTATGCGTTGATTCTCCTTGGCAAGTGCGGAGACAGAAAAAAACCCCTAGAATCCTTGGATTCCAGGGGTTTTCCCTTGTGCGCGGAGGGGGACTTGAACCCCCACCCCCTTTCGAGGACTAGCACCTCAAGCTAGCGCGTCTGCCATTCCGCCACCCGCGCAGGTGGTAATTCGGAGATCGTTTCCGCCTTTCAGCGTTTTGGATTTCTCCGAAGCAGCGAGAAAGACTCTAGCACGACTTTTCGGGAAACAAATAATCGAGGGTTGGAGGGGGCTTGTGGGTAGGCTGAAACCAGCATTCAAGCCGCCCCCACGAGGAGTGAAACATGACTGAAGTACGCCCCGAGGACGAAGTTGTCAGGATCTGCCAGGAACTGATCCGGATCGACACTTCGAACTACGGAGACGGAACAGGACCAGGGGAGCGCGCGGCCGCGGAATACACCGCCGGCCTCATCACCGAAGTGGGGCTGGACGCGGAGATTTTTGAATCGGCGCCGGGCCGGGCCAATGTCGTCACGCGAATTGCGGGGGAGGACCCCTCCGCGAGCGCCCTGGTGGTGCACGGGCACCTCGACGTTGTGCCCGCCCTCCGGGATCAGTGGTCAGTCGACCCTTTCGGAGCCGAACTCAAGGACGGCCTGATCTGGGGACGCGGAGCCGTGGACATGAAGGACATGGACGCCATGATCCTCGCTGTTATGCGGAACTTTGCCCGGACCGGACGCAAACCCAAGCGGGACCTGATCTTCGCATTCTTCGCCGACGAGGAGGCCGGCGGTACCTACGGCGCCCGTTACGCCGTCGAAAACCGGCGTGAACTCTTCGACGGCGCCACCGAGGCAATCTCTGAAGTCGGCGGCTTTTCCGCCACCATTGGTGGTCAACGGACCTATCTTTTGCAGACCGCGGAGAAGGGCCTCTCCTGGCTGCGTCTGGTGGCGCACGGCCGCGCGGGCCACGGTTCGCAGATCAACACGGACAACGCCGTCACACGCCTCGCCAGCGCTGTCTCCCGCATCGGCGAGTACCAGTGGCCGGTGGAACTGACGCCCACCACCCGGCAGTTCCTCGACGGCGTGACGGAACTCACGGGCGTGGAGTTCGATCCGGACGATCCGGAGAAGCTCCTGAAGGAACTCGGAACAGTTGCACGGTTCGTCGGAGCCACCCTTCAGAACACCACCAACCCCACCCTCCTCAAAGGCGGCTACAAACACAACGTCATCCCCGAGTCTGCCGAGGCCCTGGTGGATTGCCGGACACTTCCGGGGCAGGAACAACAGGTGCTTGAAATCGTCAAGGAGCTCGCAGGTACCGGCGTCGACGTTTCGTACGTCCACAACGATGTGTCGCTAGAGGTGCCGTTTGCCGGGAACCTGGTGGACTCCATGATCGATGCCCTGCACTCCGAGGATCCCGGCGCCAAGGTCCTTCCTTACACCCTGTCAGGCGGCACGGACAACAAGTCCCTGAGCCGGCTGGGCATCACCGGATACGGGTTCGCCCCGCTGCAGCTCCCGGATGAGCTGGATTTCACCGGCATGTTCCACGGCGTGGACGAGCGGGTGCCCGCGGATTCCCTCAAGTTTGGCGCCAGGGTCCTGGACAGGCTCCTGACCAACTACTGAATCGCTTCGCAGCCGAAAGCCACCGCAGCCCCCGAAAGCCAGGCCATGACCCCGGAACAAATCCTGACCGACACCCTGCTGGAACGCATCCGCGCCCGCGCCGCCCGCTACGACCGCGAGAACGAATTCTTCACCGAGGACCTGGCGGAACTCGCCGCTGCAGGCTACCTCAAGATCTTTGTCCCCGCGTCCGACGGCGGGCTGGGGCTTGGCCTCGCCGCGGCAGCCCAGCTGCAACGGCGGCTCGCGACGGCGGCCCCGGCCACCGCGTTGGCGATCAACATGCATTTGGTGTGGACCGGCGTCGCGCATGTCCTCGCCGCCCGCGGCGACTCCTCGCTGGATTTTGTGCTCCGCGAAGCGGCGCAGGGGGAAATCTTTGCGTTCGGGAACTCCGAAGCCGGTAACGACTCGGTGCTTTTCGATTCGCGGACCGTCGCAACCCCGCACACGGATGGGAGCTACAGCTTCACGGGGCGGAAGATCTTCACCAGCCTGTCCCCGGTGTGGACCAGGCTCGGCATCTTCGGCAAGGACGGTTCAGCCAGGGACGGCGAAGGGGAGCTGGTGCACGGCTTCCTCAGCCGGGAATCCGCCGGTTACGACATCCTGGAGGACTGGGACACCCTGGGCATGCGTGCGAGCCAGTCGAACACCACGGTCCTGGACGGCGCCGTGGTGCACGCGGACCGGATCTTCCGAAAACTGCCGGTGGGGCCCAACGCAGACCCGTTGATCTTCGCGATCTTTGCCTGCTTCGAGACGCTGCTGGCCGCCGTCTACACCGGCCTCGGCGAGAGAGCGTTCGTCCTGGGCGTTGAGGCCGTCAAACACCGGACATCTTTCAAGAACGACGGGCGCAGTTACGCCCAGGACCCGGATATCCGATGGAAGGTGGCGGAGGCCGCAATGGCCATGGACGCCCTGTATCCCCAGCTTGCGGAGCTCTCGCGAGACATTGATGGCCTGGTGGATCATGGCAGCCAGTGGTTCCCGCGGCTGGTGGGCCTCAAGGTCCGGGCCACGGAGACGGCGCGCACGGTTGTCGACCTGGCAATCCGGGTCTCGGGGGGATCCAGCTACTTCCGGGGGTCCGAACTGGAACGGTTGTACCGTGACGTCCTGGCCGGGATGTTCCACCCCTCGGATGACGAGTCCGCGCACAACACCGTGGCCAACGCCTGGCTGGGTCCGCTGGCCACTCCTTAGCGTGCTAGACCGTGCGCTGCACCTGGATGACTTTACGGCGCAACCAGAACCGCCTGCCGCCGCCTACGTAAAGCCGGCTGCGCTCCAGCTCCCACTTGCCGTATTCGGAATGCTCAACGAGGCGCCGACGCGCCTCGGGAAGTGAATCCTCAGGGCCGACCGTCAGTACGAGGTACTCGTACTGCCTCGCGTAGTCCCGCTCCCGCTGGACTGAACTGCTCAGAAAATGTTCTTTCATTGCTCTCCATTTTCGTCATTTTCCGGCTAACGTGAAGTCATGAGCATCGATCCGCGTGTCGCGCTTCAGTCCCTGACCACAGCCCTGGAAGAACACCTGATCGCAGCCTCCGCACGGCGGGGCGAGGGAGACCCAACCGTCGAAGCGGCGTTCTTTGCCGTTGCTGATGCTTTCGAAGTCTACGACGATTCCCTTTACGAGGCCTACGGCGAGGTTACCCCGCTGGAAGTCATCGACGACGTGGATGACGAAGACGAAGAAGAAGCCGATGACGACGAGGACCTGGAGATCGTCGAAGGTTAGCCGAGGCCCTGACGCCACGGTTTCTATGCCGGACGGGCCGCCTGCCTGGCGGCGTTAGTTCACCGCAGAAACGTCCTCCAGCGCCCGGGCGATTTCAGCAGGCACGTGTGTCAGCTGCGAATCCAGGATTTCCTTCAGCTGGACGGGAGACCTGGCTCCCACGATGGCGGTCGCCACTCCGTGCTGGGAGAGCAGCCAGCTCAGGGCGACATCGATGGACGACCTGCCCAGTCCCCGGGCGGCCATCGCAACCGCTTCCACGATCCTGGACGCCGGCTCCTCCAGATAGGGCTCAACGTAGCCGGCCAGCCTCTTCTGCGCCGCCCGGGAATCCGCCGGTATGTGCCCGCGGTACTTCCCGGTGAGCACCCCGCGGCCCAAAGGCGCCCACGCAAACAGTCCCAGTCCTGCGTCCTCAATGGCCGGGATGAGCTCCGATTCAGGCTTTCGCTGCAGCAACGAGTATTCAGTCTGGCTCGCCACGAGCGGAAACCCGGCCACGGCTGCGGCCTTGGCCGTTTGCCACCCGGTGAAATTCGAGATTCCCGCATAGCGGGCGCGCCCCGTGCGTACTGCGAACTCGAGGGCCGACAACGTCTCCTCCAAGGGGACATTCGCATCCCATGCCTGCGCAAACCAGACGTCGACATAATCGGTGCCGAGCCTGGCGAGGCTGGCATCCAGACCGGACAGCATGCCGTTACGTGAGGTGTCGACGCTGCGCCGGCCGTCCGACGTCGAAATTCCTGCCTTGGTGGAAAGAACCACTTCCGAGCGGGAGACGACGTCACCCAGCATGGAACCCAGGAGGGCCTCCGCCTGGCCGTCGGCGTAGGAGGCTGCGGTGTCGATCAAGGTGCCGCCGGCGTCAACGAACGACCGCAGCAGTTCGGAGGCATCCTGCTCATCCGTTTCCCGGGCCCACGACATCGTTCCAAGGGAGAGTGAGGACACGCGCAACCCACTGTTGCCGACATAACGCTGCTGCATAGCAGTTAGCTTACGGGGATTCACCATGCTTCATGACGTAGGGTCTATAAACGTGAACTGGTTTGAAGCGGCCCTGCTGGGTCTTGTCCAAGGGCTGACCGAATTCCTCCCGATTTCCTCAAGCGCCCACCTGCGCATCGTCGGATCGTTCCTGCCGAATGCGGCGGACCCCGGGGCGGCCTTTACCGCCATCACCCAGCTCGGAACCGAGACCGCGGTGATCATCTATTTCTGGCGGGATATCGTCCGGATCGTCAAGGCCTGGTTCGGCTCGTTGACGCGGCGCGTTCCGTCGGACGACCCGGATGCCCGCATGGGCTGGCTGGTGATCCTGGGCAGCCTGCCCATCATCGTCCTGGGCCTGGTCTTCCAGGACCAGATTGAATCCGTCCTGCGCAGCCTCTGGATCGTGGCCACCATGCTGATCGTCTTCGGCCTGATCCTCGCCGTGGCAGATGCAGTGGGCCGCCAGGAGCGTGACCTGACAAAGCTGACGTATAAGCACGGCATCCTCTACGGGTTCGCGCAGGCCTTGGCGCTCATACCTGGTGTGTCCCGGTCCGGTGGAACCATTACCGCTGGACTGCTGATGGGGTACACCCGCGAGGCCGCAGCCCGGTATTCGTTCCTCCTCGCCATTCCCGCCGTGTTCGGCAGCGGGCTGTACCAGCTGTACAAAGTGTTGTCCAAGGACGGCATCACCGGGCCCTACGGCCTGCCGGAAACAGCTCTGGCGACCGTGATCGCCCTTGTGGTCGGCTACGTCATCATCGGCTGGTTCCTGAAGTTCGTCTCCACCCGGAGCTACCGGCTCTTCGTCTGGTACCGGATTTTCCTCGGCCTGGCGCTGTACCTGCTGCTCGGTTTCAATGTCATCAGCGCCTAGCACTAGGCTTGGCCTGTGAAATCCTGGATCTCCCGCCCTGTCCCTCAGCTCCCGGGCCGCATGCCCGCTGTTCGGATTTTCGACACCGCCGAGGGCGCCTACACCACCCTTGAAGCCACTGGTGAGCAATCGCTGTATGTCTGCGGCATCACGCCGTATGACGCTACCCATATGGGGCACGCGGCCAGCTATGTGGCCTTCGACCTGCTGAACCGTGCATGGCGCGACGGCGGCCAGCGCGTCGCCTACGTCCAAAACGTGACCGACGTCGACGATCCCCTCCTGGAGCGGGCCACGGCAACGGGTGTTGACTGGCGCGAGCTTGCCGCGAGCCAGATCGAGCTGTTCCAGACCGACATGGCCGCCCTCAATGTCCTGGCGCCTGACTACTACGTCGGCGCGGTCGAGTCCATTCCGGAAATCGTTCCCGCCATTGAACGCCTGGTGGACCTCGGCCTGGCCTACCGAGTTCCCGGCCCTGCCGGCGAGCCCGACGGCGACGTTTATTACGACGTCGAGGCCGCCAGCAAGCATTCCGCAGAGGCCACGGATGCCTGGACCCTGGGCTCAGTGTCCGGGCTCTCCGAGACTGAGATGTTGGAGCTCTTCGCCGAACGCGGCGGCGATCCCGGCCGACAGGGCAAGCGGCAGGCCCTGGACCCGCTGCTTTGGCGCATGGCCCGCGAGGGCGAACCCAGCTGGCCCGGCGGGGAACTGGGTGCGGGCCGGCCCGGCTGGCACATTGAGTGCACGGTCATTGCACAGAAGTACCTGCCGGCGCCCTTCACAGTTCAAGGCGGAGGATCGGACCTCATCTTCCCTCACCACGAGATGGGCGCCGGACACGCCTATTCGCTGGCCGCCGTTCCCTTGGCACGCCACTTCGCCCACGCCGGAATGGTGGGCCTTGACGGCGAAAAGATGAGCAAATCCAAAGGAAACCTGGTGCTCGTGTCCAAACTCCGGGCAGCCGGCGAAGAGCCCGCGGCCATCCGCCTGGCAATCCTCGCCCACCACTACCGCACGGACTGGTCCTGGACGGAGGCAGGTTTCGCAGAAGCAAAGACGAGGCTGGCCGAGTGGCGCGACGCCCTCACCATGGCCCCGGAGGGTTCCGCCGCCACACTTATCGCCGAGATGCGGAGCGAGCTGGCGGACGACCTGAATGCCCCCGGCGCCCTCGCGGCCGTGGACCGCTGGGCCGCCGGCGCAAAGCACCATGCAGGGGCCGGCTCCCCGATGGATCAGGCGCTGGTCAGTGACGCCGTCAACGCCCTGCTCGGCGTCGAGCTTTAACTCTCCTATGCAGCAGGGTGCGGTCCCCGGCGAGGTTCACCGGGGACCGCGCCCTGCGTAAGTTAAGGTTGCGTCCTACTGTTTATCCTTGCCACGGCGTTTGAGGTAACGCTCGAATTCGCGCGCAATGGACTCGCCGCTGGCTTCCGGAAGGTCGGCGGTGTCCTTGGCTTCCTCCAACTGCCGGACGTATGCCGCAATCTCCGGGTCCTCGGTGGCGAGTTCATCCACACCGCGCTCCCAGGCGTCCGCTTCTTCCGCGAGCTCGTGCGTGTCAAGCGGCACCTGGAGCAGCTCCTCAATCTTATGGAGAAGCGCGAGCTGGGCCTTGGGGGAGGGGGCCTGCGCGACGTAATGCGGAACGGCCGCCCAGAGGGATACTGTGGGCAGGCCGGCCAGCAATGCCACTTCCGAAAGTACTCCGACAATCCCAACCGGCCCTTCGTACTGCGAGGCCTCAAGGTTCATGCGCTCCCGGAGGGCGCTGTCGTCAGTGGAGGTGCTCACCGGGATGGGACGGCTGTGGGGCACATCAGCAAGCAGGGCCCCCACCAGGATCACGTAGTCCACGTGCAACGCTTCCGCATGTACCAGCAGTTCAGCGGTATAGGCCCGCCACTTATAGGACGGCTCCGTGCCCTGGACGAAGATCACATCGACATTGGCGTCCGGGGCACTGGCTTTGTAGATCCGCGTGGACGGCCATTTGATTTTGCGTTCCCCGGATGAAGTCCGGCGGATGGTGGGCCTTGTGAACTGGAAGTCGTAGTATTCGTCGGCATCAATCGATGCCACCTTCTTGCCGCCCCATAGTTTGTTCAGGTAGCGCAAGGCGTCGCTCGCTGCTTCTCCGGCATCGTTCCAGCCTTCAAAGGCGGCGAGCATCACCGTGATGCGCTGACCTTCTGGCACAGGCTGCAGCAGCCGCTCCGGCTCGGGCGTGGCACCCGGTTCGCTGGTGTCTCCGTCGAAGCTATTCATTTCTTCACCCTACGTCCAAGACCCCGCCGCGTGCATGGAATGAAGCGCCACAAATCTTCGGCGGCCCGCGGCCGCACCGCATTGCACAGCGTCACACAGCATGATATTCGCCGAGGGCGTAGCGCACGCCGCCTCCCGAGGGCCGCACCGTAGACTTGGAGCTATGCGATCCTCAGCCTCCCAGCCACTTCTCAAAGCCGCTTTATGGGACATGGATGGCACCATCGTCGACACTGAACCGTACTGGATCGAGGCTGAGCACGCGCTCGTGGCAGCCCACGGCGGACAATGGTCCCACGCCCAGGCCATGCAGCTGGTGGGACAGTCCCTGGTCTTCTCGGCCGGGGTTCTCCAGAAGGCCGGAGTTAAGCTCGAGGCCCGGGAAATCATCGACTCACTGACGGCCCAGGTCGTCAGCAAAGTCCGCAAGTCAGTTCCCTGGCGGCCGGGGGCGCGCGAACTGCTGGACCAGCTCCATGAGGCAGGCATCCGATGCGCCCTGGTGACAATGTCCGAAGGGCCGCTTGCACGCGAGGTCGTCGCAGCGCTGCCGAAGCCCTACTTCGAATTTCTGGTCACCGGCGACACCGTCGCCAACGGCAAGCCCCACCCGGAGGCCTACCTCAAAGCGGTCGAACTCCTCCAGCAAGGGGACTCCGCACTGACCATAGCCGATTGCGTTGCGCTCGAAGATTCGGCGCCTGGCGTGGCTGCGGCCATGGCATCGGGAGTGGCGACTGTGGCGATCCCGCACATCGTTCCGCTGCCGGATGATCCGGCCAGGGCCACGTGGCATTCCCTCGAGGGCCGCACCGTGGCCGACCTCCAGCAGCTGGTGGCCCGGCGCAACGATTTCGCGGCAGCGTACACCGGCCTGGAGGACGCAGCGTTCCGGAGCCACGGCCTTGACTGACCCGAAGGGCGGCAACGGTCCGAAGGTTGCCAACGGCCGCAGGGAGGGCATATCGCTGGGCCGCATCGCGGGGATCAGGGTGGTCCTGGCGTATTCGTGGTTCGTCATTGCTGCGTTCACCGTGATTGCGTACGGACCGGTGCTCGAGAGCCAGTACCCGGACATGGGAATTACGGCCTACTACGTGGCGTTCGCCTATGCCCTGCTCCTGCTGATCTCAGTACTTGTCCACGAGCTCGCGCACGCACTGACAGCCAAGATCTTCCATTGGCCCACCGAGAAAATCGTGCTCAACCTCTGGGGCGGCCACACCCAGTTCGAAGGCTTCACCGCAACGCCGGGCCGCTCGGTCCTGGTGGCCATGGCCGGCCCTGCGGCCAACCTTGCCCTGGCGGGTGCCGGCTGGCTGTTCATCCTTGCCACGGATCCCTCCGGCGTGGCGGGGATCCTGTCCAACATCTTTGTCTGGGCGAACCTGCTCATTGGCATCTTCAACGTCCTGCCCGGGCTGCCGCTCGACGGCGGTCGCCTCGTTGAGTCCGCTGTCTGGAAAGCCACTGGAAGCCAGGAAAAAGGCACCGTGGCCGCCGGCTGGGCAGGCCGGATCATTGTCATTGCCCTGGCGGTCTGGTTTGTCCTGCTCCCATTGCTGCGAGGTGACCGCCCCGACGTTGTACTTATGCTCATCACGGTGCTGGTGGGCAGCTTCCTCTGGATGGGGGCGTCGGCGTCCATCCAGCACGGGAGGCTTCGGAGCCGGCTGCACCTTGTCAACGCAGCCGCCCTCGCAGAACCAGCGGTCGGAATACCGGAATCCGCCACGGTGGCGGATGTCCTCCGGCTTTCGCCGCAGGGCACTCCGGCGGTTATCCTCTGCGGCGCGGACGGGCGTCCTGCCGGAATCGTCTCCGACGTCGCCGTCGCTGCCGTTCCGCCAGGGGCCGCGGCAACAACCCCCGCCACCGCAGTGGCGCACGCCCTCAGCGCCGGCGCGTACGTGCCCGAATGGTCCCAGGGCCAGGAGCTGGTGCAGTACCTTGGCCAGCTTGAGGGCCACGAATACGCCGTCGTGGACCACCACGGAAAAGTGACCGGGCTGCTTCGCCAGCAAGCCGTAGTGACTGCCATTACAGGCAAGGAATTGCGCCGCAGCGGGCGCGCCAAGGCGCAGAACCGGTAGAGTTACCTGCCGGTCGTGAAATACCGGCGCCCCGGGCCCGGCGACTGATGCCGGGCCATCCTGATGCACGGCCACACAGGTTTACAAGAGCGAGGAATATTCCATGAGCAGCGAAACTGCCGCCAACAACATCACGCCGGTCGACACCGCGGACGCCGCCGGCACCGCCGGGGCAATGCCGGTGGGTGCTGCCCGGCGTCGGGGTCCCTTCCGCGAAGGCGAGCGTGTGCAGTTGACTGACGAGCGCGGCCGGATGAACACCATCACCCTGGAGGCCGGGGGAGCGTTCCACACCCACCGCGGCTTCCTTAACCATGATGAAATCATCGGCAAGGTCGACGGATCAGTCGTTACCAACAACGTGGGGCAGCAGTACCAAACGCTCCGTCCGCTGCTCTCCGACTTCGTACTCTCCATGCCCCGCGGGGCTGCCGTGGTCTACCCGAAGGACGCCGGCCAGATCGTCACCATGGCGGATATCTTCCCCGGCGCCCGCGTGGTGGAAGCAGGCGTGGGCTCCGGCGCATTGTCGATTTCACTGCTCCGGGCGGTCGGCGACAACGGCTACCTGCACTCGTTTGAGCGGCGCGAGGAATTCGCGGACATTGCCCGCGGCAACGTGGAAACGATTTTCGGCGGACCGCACCCGGCCTGGAAGATTTCCCTCGGGGACTTCCAGGAGGAAGTGGTCCGCAGTGAAGCTCCCGGATCCGTGGACCGCGTCGTCCTGGACATGCTGGCACCTTGGGAGTGCCTCGACGCCGTCGCCACGGTCCTCGCCCCCGGCGGTGTGTGGATCAACTACGTTGCCACCGTGACCCAGCTGTCCAGGACGGCGGAAGCGATCCGGGCCGACGGCCGGTTCACCGAGCCCGACGCCTGGGAATCCATGGTCCGCGGCTGGCACCTCGAGGGCCTTGCCGTGCGGCCGGACCACCGCATGGTGGCTCACACGGGATTCCTGCTGGTCACCCGCAGGCTCGCAGACGGCGTCACGGGTATCTCGGTAAAGCGACGGCCGTCCAAGACGGACTTCAACGAGGACGACGTCAATGCCTGGACACCCGGCGCTGTGGGTGAGCGGCTCGTCTCCGATAAGAAGCTCCGCCGCGCCGCCCGCGACGCCATCGCCGGAACCAACGTCAAGGACGACCCGGAGGTCACGAACTAGTCCGTATTTCGGATGTCTCCAGCAGTACCCGGCTTCTTGGGGCTAAGGTCTTAATAGAAGCGCAGGAAGGGGCTGATGCATGATGGAGACTCCGAACAACGACTCCTCACGGACACCGGACGAGGCCGCAGGGGCAGTGGACCCTGAGAACGCCCGCTACGTGGCCAACGAACTCTCAGTTGCGGACCGTCAGGTGAACATCCTCCGGGACAAACTGCGGCACATAGACCGTCAGCTTGCCGCCGCGACACAGAACAACTCAAAACTGGTGGGCATGCTGGAAACCGCGAAAGCGGAGATCCTGCGCCTTAAGAACGCCCTGGACCAGGAAGGCCAGCCGCCCTACAGCTTTGGGACCATTCTGCAGCTGAACCCCAAACGGCAGCCCACGGCCGGCAACAGCGGCCAGGCAGCCACGGAAGAGTCAGTGGACATCTTCAACGCCGGCCGTAAAATGCGCGTCGGGGTGAGCCCGCTGGTGAACATGAACCAGCTTGCCGTGGGGCAGGAAGTCCTCCTCAACGAAGCACTGCTGGTGGTGGCCGGACTCGGCTATGAACGCGCCGGGGAACTGGTCACGCTCAAGGAAATGCTGGGGACCGACCGCGCCCTCGTCGTGGGACGCGCCGATGAGGAGCGGGTCATCCGCCTTTCCGGTGCGCTGATGTCGGAGAAGCTCCGCGTGGGCGACGCCCTCTCCATCGACTCGCGGACGGGGTATGCACTCGAGAAGGTGCCGCGCTCGGAAGTGGAGAACCTTGTGCTCGAAGAGGTTCCGGACATCACATACGAGGACATCGGCGGGCTGGGCCCCCAGATCGAACAGATCCGGGATGCCGTCGAGCTGCCGTTCCTGCACCCGGACCTTTACCGCGAACACGGCTTGAAGGCTCCCAAGGGGATCCTTCTCTACGGGCCGCCGGGTTGCGGCAAAACGCTGATCGCGAAGGCGGTGGCCAATTCGCTCGCTGCCCGGGCCGCCGAGCGCACCGGGAACGTGGACCTCAAGAGCTACTTCCTCAATATCAAGGGCCCGGAGCTCCTGGACAAATACGTCGGCGAGACCGAGCGCCACATCCGCCTGATCTTCTCGCGTGCCCGTGAGAAGGCCTCGGACGGCAGCCCCGTCGTTGTGTTCTTCGATGAGATGGATTCGTTGTTCCGTACCCGCGGGACCGGCATCTCCTCGGACGTGGAAACGACCATCGTGCCACAGCTCCTGAGCGAGATCGACGGCGTCGAACGCCTGGACAACGTCATAGTTATCGGCGCGTCCAACCGTGAGGACATGATCGACCCGGCCATCCTGCGTCCGGGCCGGCTGGACGTCAAGGTCAAGATCCAGAGGCCGGATGCGGAAGCCGCCGCCGACATCTTCTACAAGTACATCACCACGGACCTGCCCTTCCACGAGTCCGACCTTGCCGAACACGGCGGCGACGTCCAGGCGACCGTCGACGCCATGATCCAGCGCACCGTTGAAGCGATGTATTCCACCGAGAAATCCAACGAGTACCTCGAGGTCACTTACGCCAACGGCGATACCGAGATGCTGTACTTCAAGGACTTCAACTCCGGCGCCGTGGTGCAGAACGTCGTTGACCGCGCCAAGAAGTACGCCATCAAGGACCTGCTGACCTCCCAACAAAAGGGCATCCGCATCGACCACCTGCTGCGCGCCGTCGTCGACGAGTTCCGCGAACATGAGGATATGCCCAACACCACCAACCCGGATGACTGGGCACGGATCTCCGGTAAGAAGGGTGAGCGCATCACCTATATCCGCACCATCGTCCAGGGCAAGGCGGGACAGGAACCCGGGAAATCCATCGAGACGATGCCCAACACGGGCCAGTACCTGTGACGCCGCGCAGGGCCGGGGTTCCCGGCGCCCCGCTCCCTGCGGGCGGGGCCATGCGGGTGATGGGCTCAGAAACCGAATACGGCATCCATGCTCCGTCGGCCCCGGGCGCCAACGCCACGATGATGTCCGCCCGGGTAATCCAGGCGTATGCCCAGCTGACCCGCCAGCGCGCCGCCGGCGGGGCGGAAACCCGGTGGGACTACACGGACGAGGAGCCCCTGCATGATGCCCGGGGGTGGACCCTGGAACGCAACCAGGCCGACCCCAGCCAGCTGACGGACCAGCCCCCGGTCCTCGACGCCGAAGCTGTGGCGCTGGCCTACGGGCGCGAGGAACTGGAGCGGGACGGCGAGGACGAAACCGGCTCGCTGCTGATGAACATGGTGTTGGGCAACGGCGCACGTCTGTACGTGGACCATGCACATCCGGAATATTCAAGCCCGGAGGTGACGAATCCGCTGGACGCGGTTGCCTGGGACGCGGCGGGAGACCTGGTGGCACTTTCCTCGGTACGCCGGATGGCCGCGGATCCACAGCTTCCGCCGGTAAACCTGTACAAGAACAATACGGACAACAAATCAGTGTCCTACGGCTCGCACGAGAACTACCTCATGCCCCGCGCGGTGCCCTTTGGCGACATCGTCCGGGGGCTCACGCCATTCTTCATTACGCGTCAGGTCATGTGCGGTGCCGGCCGCGTGGGCCTAGGCCAGGACAGCTCCCGGCCGGGCTACCAGATCAGCCAGCGGGCGGATTTCTTCGAGGCTGAGGTTGGCCTGGAGACGACCATCCGCCGGCCGATCATCAACACACGGGACGAGCCGCACGCCACGGCGGACAAATACCGTCGGCTGCACGTAATCATCGGCGACGCGAACCTGAGCCAGGCCGCCAACTACTTGAAGTTCGGCACCACGGCCATGGTGCTCAGCCTGATCGAAGCCGGCCTTGCTCCCCGCATTGAGGTCCACGAGCCGGTGGCGGCACTGCAGGCCGTCAGCCACGACACCTCGCTGACCGCCACCCTGAGGCTTCTGGACGGCCGCCGGGTCACGGCTTTGGACCTGCAGTGGATGTACCACGAAGCCGCAGCCAAGCTCGCCCAGGACACCGGGGTGGGGGATGCCGTGGACGGAGACGGACATACCCACGCCCTCCTTGAACGCTGGGCTGCGACGCTGACGGATCTCGACAGTGACCGGACCGCTGCCGCCTCCTCCGTGGAATGGCTGGCCAAGCTTTCGCTGCTGGACGGCTACAGGCAGCGGGACGGACTGGAGTGGAACGATGCCAGGCTGGGCCTTGTGGACCTTCAGTGGGCAGACGTCAGGCCTGAAAAGGGGCTCTACCACCGGATGCTTGCCAGGGGCCGGATGGACCGGATCGTCGACGACGAAACCATCGCCCGCGCCGTGACGGAACCGCCGTCGGACACGCGCGCGTACTTCCGCGGCCGGTGCGTCAGCAGCTTCAGCAAGGACGTGGTGGGCGCCAGTTGGGACTCGGTCATCTTCGACGTACCGGGCCACGGACGGCTCCAGCGGGTGCCGACCCGGGAGCCGTTGAGGGGAACGGAAGCCCTCACGGGGGGCCTGTTTGCGAGGCACAAGGACGCCGGATCTTTCCTTGCCGAACTCCTTGGACAAACTCCGCCTCCGCCACCGGCATAAAGCACCCCACCATGGCTTAAGGCGTGGCAATATGGGCTTACAGGATGTCCCCTCTCACCGGGGACGGATAGAAGGAGAAGGAAATGGCAGGCCAGGAGCAGCAGCAGCCGCAGTCACGGGAAAGCGAATTCGAAGACGACGCCCCCGCAACGCCGCCCGCATCCGGAGAAGCCCAGGCGTCGGCAGCGACCCAGGGTGTGGACGACCTCCTGGACGAAATCGACGGCGTCCTCGAATCCAACGCCGAAGAATTCGTCCGCGCCTTCGTCCAAAAAGGCGGCCAATAGGCTCAGGCTGCCATCGCCTGAACGGAGGGACGGCAGGCCGGACGCCCGAAGAGACGTTGATCCACCACGTTGAAGGAGTGCATCAGTGCAGGACACCACAGCCAACCAGGTAGCTGCCAACGCCACGTCATCGTTCACTGAACACCTCCAACGCAACAGGCCCGGCCTGCTTCCCTACAATCAGCCGTTCCCGGCAGCACTGACCGGCGCCGGGTCGCAGCCGCTGCAGGTGCCGCATGCCACCACCATCGTCTCCCTGACCTTTGGCGGGGGAGTCCTGATGGCCGGCGACCGCCGCGCCACGATGGGGAACGTCATAGCCAGCAGGCACATCGAAAAAGTGTTTCCTGCCGACAGCTATTCAGTGTTGGGAATTGCCGGGACAGCGGGGATCGCCATCGATCTCACGCGGCTGTTCCAGGTGGAACTGGAACACTACGAAAAGATCGAGGGGACCCTGCTGAGCCTCGAGGGCAAAGCCAACCGGCTCGGCGCCATGATCCGCGGAAATCTCCCCATGGCCATGCAGGGCCTGGCCGTGGTGCCGTTGTTTGCCGGTTTTGACCTGCCCGTGGGAATCGGCCGCCTGTTTTCCTACGACGTCACCGGCGGCCGCTACGAGGAGAAGGAACACCATGCCGTGGGTTCCGGTTCCGTGTTTGCACGCGGTGCACTCAAGAAACTCTGGCGGCCGGGATTGACCGCCGAAGAGGCGGTGGCCGTGGCCGTTGAGTCCCTTTATGACGCCGCGGATGACGACTCGGCAACCGGCGGACCGGATCCGGTCCGGCAATTGTGGCCGGTCGTCTATACCGTGGAACGTTCAGGCGCCAGGCGTATACCCGATCACGACCTCGCCTCCGTGGCGGGGGCCATCATCGAGGCCAGGACGACAGCACGGCGGGAGGCCTGAGATGACCCAGCAGTTTTATGTGTCACCCGAACAGCTCATGAAGGACCGTGCGGATTTCGCACGGAAGGGCATCGCCCGCGGCCGCTCAGTCGTGGTGATCAGCTGCGAGGAGGGGATTGCCCTCGTCGCGGAAAATCCCTCCCCGTCCCTGCACAAAATCGGTGAGATCTACGACAAGATCGCCTTCGCCGCCGTCGGAAAATACAACGAGTTTGAAAGCCTCCGCCAGGCGGGAGTGCGGTACGCGGATGTCCGCGGCTACTCCTACGACAGGGAAGACGTCACGGCCAGGGGTCTCGCGAGCGTCTATGCCCAGAGCCTCGGCGCGGTATTCACGGCGGAGCAGAAACCGTTTGAAGTTGAGCTTGCAGTGGCGGAGGTCGGAGGGAGTCAGTCGGACGACCACCTGTACAGGCTGACGTTCGACGGTTCGATCGCTGACGAAAAGCGCTTCATCGTGATGGGCGGGCAGGCCGACAAAGTGGCCGAGACGGTGGAGGGCGGGTGGCAGCAGGAACTCAACTTCGCCGGGGCCATCAGGCTCGCAATGAAGGGGCTCGTCACCGACAAGGAAGCCGGCGAACTCCCGGCGTCGGCCCTGGAGGTCGCCGTACTGGACCGCGCTTCGGAAAGCACCCGGGGATCCCGGCGGGCCTTCCGGCGCCTCGGCGACGACGAAATCGCCGCCCTGCTGTCTAAGGAGAATTGAAATGGACAAGCGCATTTTCGGCATTGAGACCGAATTCGGCATCTCGTACTCGAGCCCGGACTCGCGTCCGCTCGCACCGGAGGAAGTGGCACGCTACCTCTTCCGCAAGGTGGTCAGCTGGGGGCGTTCCTCCAATGTGTTCCTGACGAACGGGTCGCGGCTCTACCTGGACGTGGGCTCCCACCCCGAGTACGCGACCGCCGAATGCGATGACCTGGGACAGCTGATCGCCCATGACCGGGCGGGAGAACTGATCCTGGACGACCTCGTCGACGAGGCCCAGGAAAGGCTCGCCGCCGAGGGGTTCAACGGCACCGTTTACCTTTTCAAGAACAACACCGACTCCGCGGGCAACTCATACGGCAGCCACGAAAATTACCTCATTCCCCGCCGCGGCGAATTCTCAAGGCTGGCCGAGATCCTCATTCCCTTCCTGGTAACGCGCCAGCTCATCGCCGGTGCCGGCAAGATCCTGAAGACCCCGCACGGCGCCACCTTTGCCTTTTCCCAGCGCGCGGACCACATTTGGGAAGGTGTTTCCTCCGCGACCACCCGGTCCCGTCCCATCATCAACACCCGGGACGAACCCCACGCCGACGCCGAGTTCTACCGCCGCCTCCACGTCATCGTGGGCGACTCCAACATGTCCGAAACCACGGCCCTGATGAAGGTCGGCACCGTAGACCTGATCCTCCGGATGATCGAGGCCGGAGTGATCATGCGGGACATGCGGATGGAGAATCCGATCCGCAGCATCCGTGAGATCTCCCACGACCTCAGTGGACGGGCGCTCATCCGCCTTGCGAACGGCCGTCAGCTGACGGCCCTGGAAATCCAGCGCGAGTACCTGAACAAAGTCACGTCCTTTGTCGCCGAAAACGGCGCCCACAACCAGCATGTGCCCCTCATCCTGGACCTCTGGGAACGGACGCTCACAGCCATTGAAAGCGGAGACACCAGCACGATCGACACCGAGATCGACTGGGCCATCAAGAAGAAGCTGATGGACAGCTACCGGAAACGGCACGGACTCGGACTCGACGCGCCCCGGATCGCCCAGCTGGACCTCACCTACCACGACATTTCTCGGACCCGCGGGCTCTATTACCTGCTGCAGTCCCGCGGCGCTGTCCGCCGGGTGGTGGATGACACTGCCGTCAAGGACGCTGTGGATGCGCCGCCGCAGACAACGCGGGCGAAGCTCCGCGGCGACTTTGTCCGCCGCGCCCAGGAACTGGGACGCGACTATACGGTCGACTGGGTACATCTGAAGCTCAACGACCGCGCCCACCAGACGATCCTGTGCAAGGATCCGTTCCGCAGCGTGGACGAGCGCGTGGATGCCCTCCTGGACTCTATGGGCTGATACCCAGCTTCAGGGGCTATTCTGGATGGGGCCGTTTAACCGGCCCCGACTGCGTTGCCGCACGCTCCACTTGCGGCAACGCATCCATCTTGCCCCGACGAAAGTTCTTACGTGCGCCGACTACTAGCAATTCTCATTCCCGGACTGCTGCTGATAACCGCCTGCGGCGGATCGCCCGCAGCCCCGGAACCCACCAGCCAGTCTGCTGGCGAGACCGCCAAGCTCGACTCCCTGAAGCTGACGGACAACGGGGACAAGAAGGCACCCGGAGTCGAATTCGACAAGCCCCTGGACGTGAAGGAACCCACCGTCAAGGTGGTCACCGAGGGCGACGGGGAACGCCTCAAGGCCAACCAGGTCGCCGACATTTCGATCCTCGCCGTGAGCGGCAAGGACGGCTCCACCCTTGAAGACACCTTCGCCAAGGACCCGGAGCCCCTTGAATTGAACGATGCCCTGAAGACCGGAAACGCCGTGATTTACAACGCGTTTGTCGGCGCCAAGATTGGCTCCCAGCTTGCCCTCGCCGTCCCGGGCCAGGCCGCCAAGGAAGGTGCCGAGGCCGGCCCCACGCAATTGCTCGTGGTCAAGGTCCTCTCCGCCAAGGATGCCCCGAAGGTGCTGGACAAGCCAGAGGGTGAGACGGTCACGCCTCCCGCCGGGCTTCCCACAGTCAAGGAAAACGACAAGGGAATCCCGGAAATCTCTGTTGAGGGCGTCAAGGCACCTACGGCACTCGTCTCCCAGGACCTGATCAAGGGCACCGGCCCTGCTGTCAAGGAAACCGACACCCTGACAGTGAACTACGTCGGAGTCACCCTGAACGGCGGAACGAAGTTCGATTCCAGTTTCGACCGCGGCGAAAAGGCCAGCTTCCCGCTGACCGGCGTCATCAAGGGCTGGACGCAGGGCCTGGCCGGCAAGACCGTGGGCTCACGCGTCCTCCTGGTCATCCCGAAGGATCTTGCCTACGGTGATGCGGGACAGGGCGAGGCCAAGGGCGACCTGGTCTTCGTCGTCGATATCCTCGGCGTCAAGTAAGCCGACCCAACCAAAAAAGGAGCAAACATGTCATTTGGACAACGCAATTTCGATCGCCAGAAGCCGGAAATTGACTTCCCCGAGGGCGATGTACCTACCGAACTGGTCATTACGGACCTCATCGAGGGTGACGGAGCCGAGGCCAAGCCTGGCGACACTGTCTCTACCCACTACGTCGGAGTCGCCTGGTCCACGGGCGAAGAATTTGACGCTTCCTGGGGCCGCGGTGCTCCGCTGGACTTCCGCGTGGGCGTCGGCCAGGTCATCCAAGGCTGGGACCAGGGGCTGCTGGGCATGAAGGTCGGCGGCCGCCGCCGCCTGGAAATCCCCTCCGAACTCGCGTACGGTTCCCGCGGTGCCGGCGGAGCGATCGCTCCCAACGAAGCACTGATCTTCGTGGTGGACCTCGTCGGAGTCCGCTAAGGGGACCCGGCCCGGCACCGGCCGGACAACTGCAGGGAGCGCGGTAACAATCGGAAGCAAATTTCCGTTTGTTGCCGCGCTCCCTGCGTTAAGCCGCGGCTGCTTTAGTAACGTAGCCAAGGTGTCAGCCATACGTACAGAACGCCTCCTAAACCTTCTTATCGCGCTGCTCAACACCCGCTACGGCCTGCGGCGCAGTGAATTGCGCGAAAAGGTCTACCGTGACACCAGCAGCAGCGAGGTTGCCTTCGGCCGCATGTTCGAGCGCGACAAGAGCGACCTCCGCCAGTTCGGTTTCGACGTCGAAACGGTCATGGACCAGGGCTGGGGTTCCGACGATCCTGCCACCACGCGCTACCGCATCGGCAAGGAGTCCAACAGGCTCCCTGACGTCAACCTCACCTCGGCCGAATGCACGGTGCTCATCCTGGCCGCGCAGCTATGGGAGCAGGCCGCACTGGGATCGGCGGCACAGAACGCCCTGCGCAAGCTTCAGGCAGCTGGCGGGCTCTCTGAAGCCGAACTGCCGGCAGGCGTTCAGCCGCGGATCAGGCCCGCCGGGCAGGCCTTTGAGGACCTGGTCACGGCTATGCATGCCCAGCATCCCGTGAGCTTCCGGTACCTTGCCGGCAGCACCGGCCGCGAAGAACTCAGGACCGTTGAGCCGTGGGGCCTGGGCAGCCGCTTTGGCCAGTGGTACCTGGTTGGCCTGGACCGGGACCGTGCGGCCAAGCGCTTCTTCCGCCTGTCCCGCTTCACGTCTGCGGTGACCGTCCAGGAAAAGGACCGCTATTCGCCCCCACCGGGCTTCAACGTGCGGAAGGAGCTTGATTCGCTGCCCGAGCTGCCGGTGCAGTCCGCCATTGTGGACGTCGCGCCCGGCAAGGTGCTTGGCCTGCGCAAGCGCTCGACAGGAGCCCCCGCCGCCGGGATGCCGGTCGAGACGTCCGACGGCGGCCGGGACCGGCTCAGTGTCCCCTTCCGGGACGCTGAGGTGCTGGGTGAAGAACTCGCGTCCTACGGGCCGAATGTCACGGTGGTCGCGCCCGCAGAGCTAATGTCGGCTGTCCGGAGGCGGCTAAAGGCCGCTGCGGATTTCGCGGCCTCTCCGGAACCCGAGATCGTCTTTCCGGACACCCCACCGGCCAAGCGTCCGCGGAAACGGACGTCCGAGGACCAGCTCCAGCGGATGCTTCAGCTCGTGCCGTTCCTGGTGCACCATCAGGGCCTGCATATCAGCGAAGTTGCTTCGAGTTTCGGAGTTACCCGGAAGGAGCTCGAAGACGATTTGCGCATCCTGATCTGCTCCGGCCTCCCCGAGGGATACCCCGACGATCTCCTGGACATCCAGTGGGAAGACGACCACGTCTTCATCACGCAGGACCTTGACCTCAACCGTCCGGTCCGCTTTACCGTCGATGAGGCGTGCGCCCTGCTGACCGGCCTGGAGGCCCTCAACGGCCTGCCTGAGCTCGCCGAGGGGAGTGCGCTCGAGTCCGTCACGGTGAAATTAATGGCGGCAGCAGGGGAGGAGGGCCTGAAGGCTGCGTCCATCGCCGGGCCGGAGGTGGGTCCGGGGAACTCCGCGCATCTTGCGACGATCCGGCAAGCCATCACGGACGGCCTTCAGCTGCACCTCACGTACTTTTCCGCGCAGCGGGACTCAATGTCTGAGCGGGACGTCGACCCCCTTCGGCTCTATTCGCTGGACAATACCTGGTACTTCGAGGCTTACTGCCACAGCGCACAGGGACTACGCAACTTCCGTCTGGACCGCATCGAGACCCTGGAGCCTAACGGCAGGCGCGTCACCGAGGCAGCAAAACCCGCGGACGGCTTCCCGGTGAAGTTGTTCACCCCGAACGACGACGACGTCCTGGTCATCGTCGAACTGGCGCCCCAGGGCATCGGACTGGCCGACGACTACTACGCCGAACGGACTGCGCCGCTTCCGAACGGCGGGCTCATTGCCGAAATCAGGTTCGGCAGCACCGGGTGGCTGCCCATGTTCGTTGCACAGCATGGCGGCGTCGTCCGCATTCTGGAACCACCAGGCCTGGCCGATGCTGCCGGCGAATGGATCGACGCCGCCCTGGCCCGCTACGGCGACTAGACTATCCAGCATGCCTTGGTGGTCTTGGATCCTTATCTGGATAGCGCTCGTAGCCGTTTCCCTGCTCTTCTATGTGCTCTTGGGAATCAGGCTCTTCAGGCAGTTCATGGCCACGGTCAAAGACCTGGGAGCTGCGGGCGAGCGGTTCGGGGCACCCTTGGCCAACCTCACCGAGCCGGGCGGGCAACCGGAGCCGGAGGGAGAGCCCGGTCGGGCGCCCCGGGCCAGACCTGGTTCGGCGGTTTTTGCCTCGCCGATGCAGATGAGACATGATTACCTCACGTCCAAATCCTCCCGCAGGGAAGAGCGCCGTCAACGGCGCGTTCAGCGCAAAGCGGACCGTGGCCAGCCCCAGGCGCTGCGCGACATCGAATTCGGTTAGACGTAGGATGTATTTCGAGGAAAGGACTTCCAGTGGGACGACTCTTTGATGGCCCTTGGCCCATCGTCATTATTATCATCGTGGCTCTGTTGCTGTTTGCCGCGCCCAAACTTCCGGCTATGGCCCGCAGCCTTGGCCAGTCAATGCGGATTATCAAATCCGAGGTCAAGGAAATGAAGAACGACGGCAAGCCCGAGGCCAAGGACGGCACGGACCCGGTCGAAGGCAAGATCGTCAACCATCCGCAGTCCCGCCCGCACAACGGTGACTCCAGCAGCGGCACCGGCAGCGCAGACGGCACCGACGTTCCGCCGTCGAACCGCGTTTGACCTGAAGTGGCACTGACGAAGGGCCGTAAATCCAACCCTGAGGGTCGGATGGCCCTGATGGATCACCTTAAGGAGCTCAAGAACCGGCTCATTAAGTCGGCCATTGGCCTGGTCATCGGCGGCATCGGCGGCTGGATCCTCTACGACCCGGTATTGAGCGCCCTCAAGGAACCGGTGGATCGGATTGCCGAAACCACCGGTGGCACTTCTTCGGTGAATTTCTCCAGCATCGCGTCGCCGTTTGACTTCAAACTGCAGCTTTCGCTGTTGATCGGCGCCGTCATCTCCAGCCCCATCTGGATCTACCAGCTGTGGGCCTTCATCACGCCCGGCCTCACCAAGAAGGAGCGGCACTACACACTCGGCTACATGGCCGCAGCCGTGCCGCTGTTCCTTGCCGGGGTGTGGGTGGGATGGATGGTGACGCCGCAGGTGGTGCGCGCACTGACCCAGTTCACGCCGTCCGGCTTCTCCAACCTGATCGATGCCCGTGACTATGTTGATTTCGTCACGCGCATGGTCTTGTTCCTCGGGCTCGCGTTCCTTGTTCCCGTTGTCCTGGTGGGCATCAACATGGCAGGCATTATCAGGGGTGAAACCATCCTGAAGGCCTGGCGCATCACGGTGTTCCTCGTCTTTGTGCTTGCCGCTGTTGCTGCACCGGGCGCAGATGCCCTGTCCATGTTCCTGCTCGCGGGCCCATTGCTTGCCCTGTTTTTCGCCGCCATCGGACTCTGTATCTTCAATGACCGGCGCCGGGACCGAAAGGCTGCGAAGATCGCCGCCGAAACTGAAGCGACCGCCGACGTCGCAACGCCCGGCTCCGAACTGGGGAAACTGTAGTCCCGCGCCCACTAGGCTGGAAGTATGTCCTCCACAACCGGGCCACAGTCGCCGTCTGAACTCTATCGGGCCAGTGCCGAACGGACCGCAGAAGCCAAAACGTACCTCGGCGCATTTGTCCGAACGCTGGATTTCGAACTCGACGACTTTCAGCGCGAAGCGTGCCAGTCCCTGCAGCAGGGAAGGGGAGTCCTGGTGGCGGCCCCCACCGGGGCCGGCAAGACCATCGTGGGGGAGTTCGCCATCTATCTGGCCCTCCAGCGGGGACTGAAGGCCTTCTACACGACGCCAATCAAGGCCCTGAGCAACCAGAAGTACTCGGAACTGGCCGATAAGTACGGTCCGGAGAACGTGGGGCTCCTCACCGGTGACACCAGCATCAACGGCGATGCCCCGGTTGTCGTGATGACAACCGAAGTCCTCCGCAACATGCTTTACGCGGATTCGGACACCCTGGACGACCTCGGCTTCGTGGTCATGGACGAGGTCCACTACCTTGCTGACCGGTTCCGGGGCGCCGTCTGGGAAGA
The DNA here is from genome assembly GCF_042880995.1 of Arthrobacter sp. NPDC058288. NCBI lineage: Bacteria > Bacillati > Actinomycetota > Actinomycetes > Micrococcales > Micrococcaceae > Arthrobacter > Arthrobacter sp. NPDC058288. The sequence goes on along the minus strand of NZ_JBHVYH010000001.1, from coordinate 1,478,529 downwards.
GGTCATCATCCACCTTCCCAGCGAAGTCCAGGTGGCCTCGCTGAGCGCAACAGTCTCCAATGCCGAAGAATTCGGTGCCTGGCTGGACACTGTCCGAGGACACACCGACGTCATTGTTTCCGAACACCGGCCGGTGCCGCTCTGGCAGCACGTCATGGTGGGACGCGAAATCGTTGACCTCTTCGCCGGCGAAACAACGTTTGACGAGATTGCCCCGGAGGGCGAATCGGATCCCGCCGCGACGGCGACCACTGCGAACGCCGCCCTTGAACGGGGCTTCGAAGTCAATCCCGATCTGCTGGCGATGGCGCGCACCGAGAGCCAGATGAATTCACGGGCCCGCTTCGGGCATGGCGGACGCAGCCAACGCCGCCAGCAACACCAGCGCGGCGATACCCGCCACGGCCAGGGGGGCCCGCAGAGCCCTGTCCGTAAGGCCAGCCGCCCCCAGGTTATCGCCAGCCTGGACCGGCAGGACCTGCTTCCCTCCATCACGTTCATCTTCTCCCGCGCCGGCTGCGACGCCGCCGTGGCCCAGTGCGTTTCAGCGGGATTGTGGCTGACCACTGAGCGCGAACAACAGGTCATCGCCCGCCGGGTTGATGAAGCCGCGCAGGACATCCCGTCGGATGATCTTGATGTGCTCGGTTTCTGGAGTTGGCGTGACGGCCTCCTGCGCGGGCTGGCGGCCCACCATGCAGGGATGCTTCCCACCTTCAAGGAAGTCGTGGAAAAGCTGTTCGTGGAGGGCCTGGTCAAGGCGGTATTCGCCACGGAAACCCTCGCCCTCGGCGTCAACATGCCGGCACGGTCGGTGGTGTTGGAAAAGCTCGACAAGTTCAACGGTGAAGCCCACGTGGGGATCACCGCGGGCGAATACACCCAGCTGACGGGACGGGCTGGACGGCGCGGAATCGACGTCGAAGGCCACGCCGTAGTGCTGTGGCAGCCCGGAACTGACCCGACTGCGGTTGCCGGCCTGGCGTCCCGCCGCACCTACCCGCTGAATTCCAGCTTCCGGCCCACGTACAACATGAGCATTAACCTCCTGGCGCAGTTCGGCCGGCCGCGTGCCCGGGAGATCCTGGAATCCTCTTTTGCCCAGTTCCAGGCGGACCGTTCAGTGGTGGGCCTGGCCAGGCAGGTCCGGAGCAGGGAAGAATCCCTGGCCGGCTTCCAGAAGTCCATGACCTGCCACCTGGGCGACTTTACCGAGTACTCCCGGCTGCGGCGGGAGCTTTCGGATGCGGAAAATATCGCTTCCCGCAGCACATTGCGGGCCCGCAAGTCCATTGCAGAAGACTCGCTGAGCCGGCTGTTACCCGGCGATGTCGTGGACGTGCCGACCGGCAGGGCGCCCGGCTTCGCCGTTGTGCTTGGCTCCGACCACAACTCCCGCGAGCCGCGGCCGGCGGTGCTGACGTTGGACAACCAGTTGCGGAGGATAGGCGTACAGGACCTTGAAGGGCCAATCACACCGGTCACCCGGGTCCGGATACCGAAGTCGTTCAACGCGAAAGTGCCCAAGTCGCGCAAGGACCTCGCATCGTCAGTCCGTAACGCGATCCGGGAAAACCGTCCGCCTGCGCCCGGAAACGCCCGCAATACCGATTTCGGCCGGGCAGCGGCTCAGCCGGACGTGGAGAAGCGGATCAGCGATCTGCGGCTGGCGCTGCGTTCCCATCCCTGCCACGGCTGCAGTGAACGTGAGGATCACGCACGGTGGTCGGAGCGGTGGTGGAAACTCCGCCGCGAAACGGACGGACTGATCCGCGAAATCCAAGGGCGCACCAACACGATCGCCAAGACGTTCGACCGGGTCTGCGATCTTCTCTCTAGTTACGGTTACCTTGAAACCTCCGACTCCGGAAAGGTAACCATCAATGCGGACGGCCAGAAACTGCGCCGGATTTACGGTGAGAAAGACCTCCTCATATCCCAGTCGCTGCGGCAAGGCGCCTTTAGCGATCTGGATGCCACGGAAGTTGCTGCCCTCGCAAGCGTGCTGGTTTACCAGGCGAAGCGGGAGGAACGCGGGCTTCGGCCCCGGATGCCCAGCGTGTCGCTGGAGACCGCCGTCGACATCGTCGTCCGGGAATGGTCCGTGCTGGAAGACGCCGAGGAAGAAAACAAGCTTCCGCTGACGGGAGAGCCGGAGCTGGGGCTCGTGTGGCCGATCTATAAGTGGGCCAAGGGTAAGCATCTCCAGGAAGTCCTCAACGGAACAGACCTCGCCGCGGGCGACTTTGTCCGGTGGGTCAAACAGGTCATTGACCTGCTCGACCAGCTGGCGAAAATCCCTGGCCTGGATCCGCGGCTTTCACGGCTCTGCTCGGAGGCCATCATCCTCGTGAGACGCGGCGTGGTCGCTTATTCCACCGTGGTGTGACGCCACGGCCCCAGTTCCACCACCCCCAAGGCTGCTTAGGAGCACCACACAACATGACTGACGCACGGGCAGACCTGCCGGCCGAACACCGCAAAGTGACGCTGTACCGCAACGGTTCCGTTTACACCGCTGCAGACCCCTTTGCCACCGCCATGCTGGTGGACGGCGACACCGTGGCCTGGGTCGGATCCGAACAGGCAGCGACGTCGATCGCTGATTCCTCCATGGACATCATCGACCTCCACGGCGCGCTGCTGGCCCCCGGCTTTGTTGACTCACATGTGCACCTGACCGAAACGGGCATCGCCCTGGACTCACTTCAGCTCCGGGGTATGCGCTCAGCGGCCGAAATCCTGGATGCAGTAGCTTCCTCCGTCGCAGGTAAGCCAGTCGACGTCAGCGCCACGGTACTCGGCCATGGTTGGGACGAAAGCGGCTGGGCCGATCAGGCGCTCCCCAGCCGTGAGGAGCTGGAACGCGCCGCGGGAGGCCGGCGAGTGTATCTGTCACGGGTGGACGCCCATTCCGCACTGGTGTCATCCTCCCTGGCCACAGCAGCGGGCCTGACCGGCTTGGACGGCTTCTCCTCCGGCAGCCAGGTCAAACGCCTTGCCCACACCTCAGCCAGGCGTGCAGCACGCCAGCTGCCGGATGACGTCCTGCAAGGCTTCCAGTCACGAGCTTTGGCTGTGGCCGCCGAAAACGGCTACGTGGCCGTGGCCGAAATGGCGGCGCCGCATATAGGCAGCGCCGCGGACCTGCGGATTGCGGCCGGGTGGAACAGCCCGGATGGCTCGCGGAAGGCCGTGCCTGAAGTACTCCCGTACTGGGGCCAGCTGGCAGGCTCTGAGGAGGACGCCCGCAGTATCCTCGAAGGCCTTGGCGCCAGTGTGCGCGGCCTCGCGGGAGACCTGAACATTGACGGATCCTTGGGGTCGCGCACAGCCGCCCTCCGGGACGACTACAGCGATGCTCCGGGGGAACGCGGCAGCCTATACCTGTCCGTTGACGAAGCTGCAGCCCATCTCGCCGCGTGCTCGCTGCTGGGCATTCAGGCCGGGTTCCACGTCATTGGAGACGCCGGGCTCGACGCCGCGCTGGACGCCCTGGACCGGGCAGCAGCCGAAGTAGGGGAGCAACGGGTCAGGGCAGCAGGCCACCGGTTCGAACATGTGGAAATGGCCGATCCCGGGGCAATCGGCCGGCTCGCAAAGTACTCGGTGACCGTCAGCGTGCAGCCGGGCTTCGACGCAGCCTGGGGCGGACCGGGACGCCTCTACCAGGAACGTCTGGGCCAGCGGGAGCGCGGAATGAACGCCTTCGCATCCTTCTATTCGGCGGGAGTACCTATCTGCTTCGGCAGCGACAGCCCCGTCACTCCGCTGAACCCGTGGGCCAGTGTCCGCGCCTGCCTTGAGCACAGCAACCCGGACCAGCGCATCTCAGCCCGCGCGGCGTTTCTCGGGCACACAAGGGCGGGCTGGCGGGCAGCCAAGTACAGGAATCCAATGGCCGGCCAACTGGTTCCGGGCGCTCCCGCAAGCTTTGCCGTCTGGGAAGTGGAGGAACTCATGGTGCAGGTCGCGGACGGGCGGGTGCAGTCGTGGAGTACAGATCCCCGTGCGCGCACACCCTTGCTCCCGGCGCTGGACACCGGCAACGATCCCGTGTGCCTGCAGACCGTCCGCGACGGTAAGGAGTTGTTCACAAACGGCTCCCTTCAGTCATAGACCGTAAAGCCTTCGGCGTGCCGTATGTCCCTGACCTGCGGATACACCTAAAACCGCACGTCAGACGCGGGTTGACACTCCCGGGGCTGCCCGTAGCATTGAGTCGCAACGGACGGAATCCAAAGTCGAGGGGCTCCGTCTGGCCACCTGACCTTCCAGCAGGGCGCCGAGCCCGCGCCTGCCGGCGGGACAGACCGTGGTAGTCCCAGGGGCAGGTCCACTTCGCAGCAGAAAACAGTTCCGCCGAGGCATATCGCATCCGTCCGAAACTGGCCCGTGGCGCGTGGACCTGCCCGCGGCCTCGCGTGTGACGCGCCCGGCATGGGCAAACTCCCTATAATGGTGACTTGCGCCTTAAAGCCGGCACTCTTGTTGTGCTTCCTGGCGCGTGACCGCTCCCATCAAGGAAAGGGCCTCGCTGTGCGCGTCCTCACCATCATCCCCACCTACAACGAGCTGGAATCGTTGCCCAAGACACTTGCACGCCTGCGTGCAGCCGTCCCGGCGTCCGATGTCCTGGTGGTGGACGACAACAGCCCGGACGGCACTGGACAGCTGGCAGACGGTATCGCTGCCGAGGACCGCCAGGTCCACGTCCTGCACCGTGAAGGCAAGGCCGGACTGGGCGCCGCATATATCGCGGGTTTCAAATGGGGCCTGGAGGCCGGGTACGACATCCTCGTGGAGATGGACGCCGACGGTTCACACCAGCCCGAACAGTTGCAACAACTCCTTGACGCAGTAGAAGAGGGTGCAGACCTGGCCATGGGTTCGCGCTGGGTTCCGGGAGGCAGCGTGGTCAACTGGCCGCTGTACAGGCAGGCCATCTCACGCATCGGCAGCACGTACGCGCGGCTTATGCTGGGCATCAAGATCAAAGACGTCACCGGCGGATACCGCGCCTTCCGCCGGACCACCCTTGAGAAACTCAATCTCGACCAGGTGGACTCCGTGGGTTACGGGTTCCAGGTGGACCTCGCCTGGCGTGTTGCCAAGATGGGCCTGAAGATCGTGGAGCGCCCCATCACGTTTGTGGAGCGGGAACTTGGAGCTTCCAAGATGAGCGGCAACATCGTGGTGGAAGCCATGATCAACGTCACCAAGTGGGGACTGGCTGCCCGCTGGCAGAAACTCACGGGCCGGGGTTCCGCCGCAGCCTAGCCGAGCAGCAGTGTTCTCCGGCAGTTGCTGCAGGGACACAGTCGACAAAGGGCCGGGCCCGTAGCCTCAGATGAGGATACGGGCCCGGCCCTTGGTGTTGGGCTTAGCCGTTGCCGGGCCTAAGCCGAGCGCCGTTCGCCGCGGCGTTCCCGCAGAATGGTCAGGCGGTCTTCGAGGATCTGCTCGAGCTCAGGCAGGGATCGGCGTTCAAGGAGCATGTCCCAGTGCGTTCGGACGGCCTTCTCATTGCTGTTGATCGGGCGTTCGCCGTCAACGAGCAAGGCTTCCTTGCCGGTCTTCGAAACCCACACCGGGGGAATCTCGGCTTCGGAGGAGAAGGTAACGAAGACCTGCTCGCCGTCCTCGCAACGGTACTCAACCCGCTGGCGCGGAGCCGGCTCAACACCGGATTCCGTCTCCATGCTCTGTGCGCCAAGACGCATGCCCCGGAGGCTGCGATCGCTCATGATTTCTCCCTTTGGTCGGTTCGCGGAGTCAGGCTCCGCGCTAGCCGGGGCAGCTCACGCCTCGGACTACTGTTTGCACTGCATTGCACCAATAGATACAACGCTTTGCCAAGCTATGTTGTTCCAGCGGGCCTGAACCAGCCGGACAAATATACTATTATACCGGCTTCTGGGCTGACGAGTAAAGCGGGGTCCCCGGCGCAAAACCAGGGGAGGCACCCGCGCTGCGGATACCTCCCTGGCCGGTGGTTCACGTGGCTGCCTACAGCGGCTGCCTCGGCGTGTTGGGTTCGGCAACATCCGGCCGGGCCTCGCCGGCAGCGTTCGTGCCGTCGCCGGCCGTGGCGTCGAACAGACCGCCGGAACGGGGATCCGGGTTGGTGCCGCCGAGCGCGTTGCCGATGCCCTTGAGGGCTTCGCCAACTTCGCTGGGAATGATCCAAAGCTTGTTCGAGGAACCTTCGGCCAGCTTGGGCAGTGTCTGCAGGTACTGGTAGGCCAGGAGTTTGTTGTCGGGGTTGCCCTTGTGGATCGCGTCGAAGACCTTCTGGATGGCCTGGGCCTCGCCGTCTGCGCGGAGAATGGCAGCCTTGGCGTCACCTTCGGCCTTCAGGATGGAGGACTGGCGCTGGCCTTCCGCGGTCAGGATGGCCGACTGTTTGGTGCCCTCGGCGGTGAGGATGGCAGCGCGGCGGTCACGCTCGGCGCGCATCTGCTTCTCCATAGAGTCCTGGATGGAGTGGGGCGGATCAATGGCCTTCAGCTCCACACGGGAAACGCGGATCCCCCAGCGGCCCGTCGCTTCGTCCAGGACGCCGCGAAGCTGTCCGTTGATCTGGTCGCGGGAAGTCAGGGCCTCTTCGAGGTTGAGGCCGCCGACGACGTTTCGGAGCGTGGTGGTGGTGAGCTGTTCGACCGCCTGGATGTAATTGGCAATCTCGTACGTTGCTGCCCTCGCGTCAGTGACCTGGAAATAGACAACGGTGTCAATGGAGACGACGAGGTTGTCCTCGGTGATGACTGGCTGCGGGGGGAATGACACAACCTGCTCGCGAAGGTCCAGCAGCGGCAGGAGCCTGTCGACGAAGGGAATAAGGATGGTGAGCCCGGGGAGCAGTGTCCGCTGGTATTTACCGAGCCGTTCCACGACTCCGGCCCGGGCCTGCGGGACAATCCGCACCGACCGGACCAGCACTATTATTACGAACGCAACGAGAACCAGCAGCACTATTGCGACTGCGATATCCATACATCACCTATTCCCCAGTTATGTGCCTAGCGGTGTATTGCGGCGATACTCTGCCGCCTGACCGGCGCCGGTGGCGGCTGCCGGAAAAATGTTCGTGCTACTGCTACTGAACCGCCGTTTCCGGTTGTGGAGCCACGACGGCGGTGGCTCCTTCGATGGCGGAAACCACCACACGCTGCCCGGTAGTGAGGACTCCGTTCTCAGAACGCGCGCTCCAGACATCTCCGCCGATCTTGACCAGGCCGGAGGAAGTGCTCACGGTCTCCATCACAAGGGCGGATTCGCCGATGAGGCGGTCAATATTGGTCCGCTGTTCAGCGGGGCCCTTCTTCAGGTGCTTCAGCGCTACCGGACGTACGAAGACCACCATGAGCAGGGAAACAACGCAGAAGACCACGATCTGCAGCCAGAAGTCGGCGCCGGCGAAATCGGCCAGCAGCCCGGCCAGCGCTCCGCCTCCGAGCATGATGAAGAAGAGGTCCAGCGTCAGCATCTCCACGACTGCGAACGCCAGGAATACCGTGAGCCACAGTGCCCACCAGTTCTCGCCAAGCCATTCAAACATGTGCTCCCCCTTCGTCCCCGCGGCTGCGGAAGCAGGCCCTCAGTTACTGTCCTTCCATCCTAGACCGAAGCTACAAGGCGCAGGAGGGTGGTCGTGGGGACCTCTGGAACGTAGTCAAGTCGTTATGCGGGCGGCTGCTCCAGGGGTTCAAAGACACTGATTCGGAACCGCGCTGAGACCTTTGTCAGCGACGGCAGCCCGGCGATGATGGTGTCCAGCACCGCCGGGTCCAGATGGTGGCCGGCGGGTCCCATCAGAGCAAGGTTGCCGACGTCGGCGGGTTCAAGCCCAAGCTCGAGATCCAGCTCCCGGGTGGAATGCGGAGCAAAATGTCCGCCCAGAGACGCGGCCAGCCGTTCCTCCTTGGCCGGCTCAATGCCTAGCATGCCGGTTTGTCCGGCTATTTCCGCGAGGTGCCCGGAGCGCGGCGTCACCACAATCAGCCGGCCGCCGGGACGCAGCACCCGGGCGAATTCCGATGCGTTCCTCGGGGCGAAGACCACCGTAACGACATCCACCGCCATATCCGCGACCGGAAGCGGCTGCCAGACATCGCACACCAGGTTGGCGGCGCCGGGATTAAGCCGGGCGGCACGCCGCAGTGCGAACTTGGAAATATCCAGGCCGATGGCCGGCACGGGGACAACCGCCAATACTTCCTTGAGGTAGTGTCCGGTTCCGGTACCGGCATCCAGTACGGCGGCATCCGGTCCCTGCAGCACGGGGGCAGCGAACTCCGCGACCGCCTCGGCCAGCGGCCGGTAATGACCCTTGGAAAGAAAGTCGAAGCGGGCTGCCACCATGGCAGCTGTATCTGCTTCGAAGACGGTTCCCTTGCCCACCAGCAGGTTGAAGTAACCCTGCCTGGCAGCGTCAAAGCTGTGGCCTTCAGGGCAAGCCAGCCGGTTACCGGCCAGGGTCAGGCTGTTCCGGCAGACGGGGCACAGGAGGGAACGGGCAGCGTCGGAAAGCATGCCACCATCCTAGGGGCCGCGGCAGCGGCGGACTCCCGACCCCCGGCTCCCGGCCGCCGGCAGCCGCACTGATCCAGGCGCGGCGTGAGCTATTTCACAGCCCATCCGGGAGCCGTTAGGCTCACACACGTGAAACCTGAACATTTGCCCCTTCTGAAGTCCGTTTCCACCCCGGCCGTCCACCCGGACGGCAGCCGGGCCGTGGTTTCCGTCATCCGCCCTGATTTCGACGCCGATACGTATGTCGGCCAGTTGTGGACTGTGCCGCTGGACCCTGAAAAGCTGCCCCGCCGGCTGACCCGCGGCTTCCGCGACACAGCACCGGCATTTTCCCCGGACGGCCTGGTCCTGGCGTTTCTCCGCGCAGCTGCCGACGGGAAACCGCAGCTGCATGTTGTGGAGGCCGCCGGCGGTGAACCCCAGGTCCTTACGAGTGCCGAACTCGGCGTCTCCTCTTTCGCCTGGTCGCCCGATTCACACAGCATTGTCTTCGGCGCGAGGACTCCCGACGACGGGCGGTACGGCACCCTGGACGGCGTATCCGCCGGCGCTGAGGACGCACGGCTCATCACGGACTACAAATACAGGATGAACGGCGTGGGATATACAGCGGACAAGCCGCTCCAGCTCTACGTTGTGGACGTGCCCGAACTGGACGACGAACCGCGCGTCGCACCGGCAGGGCGTGCCCTAAAGGCCCTTAAGACGGCGCCCGGCGCTAAAACAGAGGCCGGTCAGGCGCCGGACGCCGCCAGCGCGGAGGCACTGCTCCCGCCGGCGCGGCAGCTGACGTTCGCCCCGACCGACCACAGCGGAGAATCGTTCAGCACGGACGGAGGCTCCGTGTACTTCGTAGCCTCGCTTCATGAGGGCAGCGACAACGACCTTGAGTCCGGCGTGTACCGCGTCCCCGTGTCCGGTGGAAAACCGGAGCCCGTCCAGGCTGCAAACAGCGGCCGCCAGACCGTGGGCGCGGCTCGCCAGTCGAGGAACGGGAAGTGGGTGTTCTTCACCGCCCAGGAACTCGGTGAATCGGGCCACGACTTCGTGGCTCGGAACACGGCCCTGTACGTGATGCCGGCCGACGGCGGCGAAGCCAGTGTCCTGAGCGACGTCGAAACGATGGACCTCGCCGGCTCGGCCGCGGGACTGGAGCTCCGCGGACCTGATTCGGTCTTGATGCTGAACAATGCGCAGGGCACGGTGGAGCTTCTCGAGTTCGGGGCCACGGGAAACCACTCACTCCTGGTTCATGGTGACCGGGTTGTCACCGGGGCAGCTTCGGCCGCCGGCTCTGTGTTCGTGAGTTTCACCGATCCTGCTACCGCGGGGGACGTCGCGGCGCTGGAGGACGGCCAGCTGAGGCTGTTGACCGATTTCTCCGCGGAATTGCGGCGTCAGGCAGAGATCATCGAGCCCCGGGAGGTTACCTTCGAGGCGGCCGACGGTTATCCGGTCCACGGTTGGCTGGTGCTGCCGCCCGGGAAAGGGCCGCACCCCGTTCTGCTGAACATCCATGGCGGCCCGTTCTCGCAATACACTGTGGCCCTGTTTGACGAGGCGCAGGTCTATGCTGCCGCCGGCTATGCGGTGCTCATGTGCAATCCGCGGGGCTCGGCCGGCTACGGCCAGGCGCACGGGCGGGCCATCAAGGAAAAGATGGGAACCGTTGACATGCAGGACGTGCTGTCCTTCCTCGACGGCGCCCTGGCAAAGTTCCAGGAGCTCGACGGCGCTGCGCTCGGAATCATGGGAGGTTCGTACGGCGGATACCTTACGGCGTGGACCATCAGCCAGGACCACCGTTTCAAGGCAGCCATCGTGGAGCGCGGATTCCTGGATCCGGTCAGCTTCATCGGTTCCTCGGATATCGGCTGGTTCTTCGGCGGCGAATACACCGGCACCTCGGCGGAGCAAATGGAGTCCCAAAGCCCGATGGCCATGGTCCGCAACGTGCGTACGCCTTCGCTGGTCGTCCACAGCGAAGAGGACCTCCGCTGCCCCGTGGAACAGGGACAGCGCTATTTCACGGCTCTGAAGCAGCAGGGCGTGGAAGCCGCGTTCCTTGTATTCCCCGGGGAGAACCACGAGCTCTCCCGGTCCGGCACTCCGCACCACCGGAAGCAGCGATTCGAGGAGATCCTGCGCTGGTGGTCCCGTTACCTGCCCACGGCGGCCAATAGCTAATTGCCCCGGTCGATATCCCCGCCCGGCAGGAACCCCAATTCCTGCCGGGCCAGGCGGATGTCAGGATGCGCCCAACGGGCACCGTATTCGGCGTTGTTGCTGAGGGAGCGCAGCTCAGCCTTGTCCACATAGAGGATTCCCTGCAGGTGGTCCGTCTCGTGCTGCACAATCCGCGCCTGCCAGCCGGAAAAATCCTGCTGCCGCCTGTTACCGCCCGGATCGGTAAAATCGAGGCGCACAGACTCGTGTCGCGACACCACGGCCTGCAGGCCCTGGAGCGACAGGCACCCTTCGTAAAACGCCGCAGTGCCGGTCCCCAGCGGCGAGTACGACGGATTGATGACCGCAAAGAACTCCAGCGGTGACCTGTGCCGGACGGCGGCAGTCTCGGCGTCGACGTCGTACTGGTCCTCGAGAACCGCAAGCTGGAGGGGAAGGCCGATCTGCGGTGCGGCCAACCCAACGCCCGGCGCGTCATGCATCACCTCCCGCATGAGGGCAATCAGCGCTGCAAGCTCAGCACCATCCAGTTGGCCCTCGTACGGGGCCGCCTGCTGCCGGAGCACCGGATGACCGGCCTGGACAATGGCGGGAAGAACGCCTGCGGAGAGGATTTCCTGGACAGTTTCCCTGATCCGGGCGGTGCTGAACGGTGTGGGATTGGCTACATGAAGCATGGGGAAAGCCTAGTGCGCTGCGCAGGCTGCTGTGACGAATTCGTAGAGCCTGGCCTTCAGGACGGCTCCGGCAGAAACCTTGAGCAAACCCTGCCGGCCGCCGGCATCCACTCGCAGCGGCAGCAGCGTCCCCACCTTGTCCTCCGCGACGGCATGCGGATCGCATCGGGCGGGGCGGATACGCAGGCTGATCTCCCGGGGACCAGCCCCGGCCGCAACCGTGATGCCGCGCGGCCAGGGGCTCCCCGGTGCTTCGGCCAGCAGGGTGGTGCCCTCGATGCGTTCGATGGTCAGCGTGCGCGCTGTTCCGGAACCGGCTGCGCGCGGGGTGACCCGGAGGCGTACGACGGCGGTGCGGCCGTCCTCCGCAACCTCCAGTTCCGGGTCCAGGCTCATGTCCGCTGTTTGCCCTGCCACCTGCGCGAGGCACAGCTCGGAATGGTTCCGGGCCAGGACACCGAACGGATCCGTGGCGGGAAGACGCTTCCCGCTGACTGTGGAACCCTGCCGGACGGATAACGTTACCTCCGCTGGTCCTCCGCCGGCCACAGCATCCGCCTCGCCGGCGCTCGGGGGTTCACCGGTCCGGGACCCGTCCGTCGAAGGTCCTGCGCAGGCGGGTGCCGGCAGCCTGGCTGGCAGGCTCTTGGTCTGGCCCGGCGGAACCTCAGTGCCCTCCGGTGGCGCCTGCCACGCGGTTCCCGACGGAAACAGGGGCGTCGAGACTTCGGTGCTGAGGATCCTGACCGGCACGGACCCGGTATTGCTGATCTGAATCTCGATGACCTGCGTGCCGTAGTTGTCCCTGAACTGGTTGAGCTCGGCGGTGAGCGGCTCCGGCGACCGCGTTGCGGTAGTGCAGCCCTGCACCGCGGCGCCGGCCATCACGGCAGCCAGGACGACGGCGGCCGTCGCGGACCGCCGTCGACCCGCCCGCAGGACGCCGCTCATGCGAGCAGTCTAGGGCTACTGTCCGGTGGCGTCGCCCCCTCACTGTCGCAGGCTGAAGGCGGACAGGCCAGTGCGCTGAATAGCGACGCCGGGCATGGGCTACCCTCGTTCCATGACTGAACACACGCCGCTCACCTGTGTCCTTGGGTTTGTACGAGCCATTGAAGCCGGCGGCGGCGCCGCTGAAGTGGACGGCTTCCTTGCCGAGGACTTCACCCTGGTTGAAGCGCCGCACGTGCTTGCCCCGGAAGGATCCAGGCGGAGCCGCGAACAAGTACTGGCAGGTGCCGAGCAAAGCCGGCAGGTGGTGTCCGCGCAGCGGTTCGATGTCCGGCGGACCACATGCGAAGGAAACCGCGTTGTGCTGGAAGTGGACTGGTCGGCAACGCTCTTGATGAATCTCCGCTATTGGGACGCCGGCGACACCATCCGGGCCCGCACCACCTCCGTCTTCGAAGTCCGTGAAGGCCGGATCACCAGCCAGGACAGTTACGACTGCTACTTCACCGGTGACGCAGATGACGTACAGCCGGTTGCGGAGTAGGGCGCGGGGAGTTCTAGTGCATGGTGAACCGGGCGGCAACGCGTGAATTGATGGCCGGCACCCTGGCGGCGGATCCAATCAACCGGTTCCGGACATGCCACAGCGGGCACGGCAGGGGCCTGCCCAGGGCCATATTGATTTCGGATTGGCGGACGGCCTTTGCTGCCGCCTGCAGCCGGTTGCGATCAAAGGACCTGAGTTCCCGTTCGTGGGAAGTGTGCGCCAGCTGGTTGAGGATAAGCGGCGCCAGTTCAGCGGCATCCAGCCAGCCCAGGTTCATGCCCTGGCCGCCGATAGGGCTGATTTCGTGGGCGGCATCACCGATGACTGAAATCCGGCCGTGGATCATGCGCTTCACCAAACGTGAGCGGACGCCAAAACTGCTCAGCATCGAATTGCTGCCGGCGTCGACGGCTATCCCGGTCCGTTCCCGCACAATCCGCGCCAAAGAACCGGCGGTGGGCGCCTCCGGCATGGACCCCGGGAGCCTGGCCACCCAACGACGCACTCTTCCCGGCAGCGGAAAGGACTCCACGATCCCGAGGGCCTCCAGAAAAAGCGCCGCGTCGGGGCCGAACGGCGTGCCGTCGGCGAAGTCTCCCATCAGGTATCTGTCGGGATATGTCCTCAGCGGGGCGGGAATGGCCAGCAGCTGACGGACAGTGGAACGGACACCGTCCGCGGCAACCGCAAGGCATGCATGAACCCGGGATTCCCTGCCGGCGGTGACGACGTCCACCGCAACCGCGGAGCCGTCGTCGCAAATTCCTGTGACAGTAGCTCCGCGGATTACCGCCCCGCCATCCAGTGCGGCGACGCGCCGTTCCAGCGCCGCTTCCGTGCGTGCCTGCGGGACGGACAGCACAAAAGGGTAGCGGCCGGACACGGAGTCGAAGGACATGCCGGCCACTTCCACGCCGCCGCCGATGGCAACCCCGCGGCGGATCCGCACGCCCTCGTCCACCAGGGCTGACGCCACCCCGATCCGGTCGAGCGCTTCCAGAGACGGCGGATGGATGCCGATGGCACGGGAATGGGTGTCGGGTTCCGTGCGGCGCTCCAGGACGCGGACCGACACGCCCTGCTGCAGCAGGAGGGCCGCCAGGTAAAGCCCCACCGGTCCGCCGCCGACCACGACGACGTCAATCACCGCGGGCGTTCCGGTTCAGCGTGAGGAGGTTGCGGAACGGCCAGCGCGGGGCAACGGCCCAGCCCGGGGGAGCGGCGGCCCGGAGTTCCGCAGTTGTGTAACTGCGGCGGATGGACGTCAGCCCGTCGTCCCTGATGAAGGAACGGCGAAACGGCCATGATCCCGCGTAGAAGAGCGCATATGCGGCGGGGCTGCGGCGGATGTCGTTATGGATGACGCTCCCGCGGGACAGCATCGCCGACTCACCGAGGAACTGTGGCAGCTCAGCCGCGTCCAGGTGGTGGAGCACGTGGTTGGAGATGACGACGTCGTAGCGTTTCCCTTCTGCGGCCAGTTCGGCCGTGGACGCCTGCCGGAACGTCACTCCGTCGACGCGCTGGCGGCGCAGTGCGAACTCAAAGGCACGACGGTCCGGATCAATGGCGGTGATTTCCAGCACCCGCCGGTCCCTGGCCGCCCAAGCCGCCAGCAGAACCGGCACATCCCCGCCCCCGCAGCCGATGTCAAGCAGGGTTGTGGCCCTGTCTACTGAAAGGATCGGCCGCAGGTGCGTCCGGTAGATTCCGCGCCATCCGGCCACTGCCCTGTTGACCACGGAAAATTGTGCGTAGGTGCGGTCCAGCCGCACAGGATCACAGCCCGGACGGTCCATTTCCTCCACAGCGTCCGCGTCGCGCTGGCGCAGCATTCCAACGGCGGCCGTCATGCTCGTGGCCATCAGATGAGCGACGGCTCGGTCCGTGCCGCGGCTTCCTCCGTCCCGGCGGACTTCCGGACTCCCACGGGCGAGGCTTCCGGCAGAGGCGCGCGCACCTTGGTGAACATCGCCGTTTCCACCGTGAGACCCGGTCCGAACGCCATCGAACAGATCCGTTCATCGCCGTCCTGCGGCGGGAGTCCGGCGATGTGTTTGAGGACGAAGAGCACCGTTGCGCTGCTCATGTTGCCGAAATTCCGAAGGGTTTCCCGTGCGGGAACGAGCTGTTCATCAGTGAGCTCAAGCCGGGACTGCACTTTGTCCAGGATGCTCCGCCCGCCTGGGTGGATAGCCCAGTGGGTGATGTCACGATAGGGGAGTCCCCGCAGGGATTCGTCTCGCGAAAGCAGCGGCTCAAGCGCACCGATGATGTGGTCATCAATGATGTGGGGGACATAGTTGCCCAGCACCATCTCGAAGCCCTCGTCACCGATGTTCCACGCCATGGATTCCTCGCCGACGGGAGTGAGTACCGTTTCGAAATGGTCCAGCTGCAACAGGGGCGTTCCGTCCGGAATGTCCCTTGCCGAGATGACTGCTGCCGCGGCGCCGTCGGCGAACAAGGCCGAGCCCATAATGGTGTCGGGGTCGTTGGAGGTCCGGACGTGAAGGGAACAGAGCTCGGCGCAGACCACCAGCACAACAGCGTCAGGGTCTGCCTCGCAGAACGATTTGGCCGCGCGCAACGCCGGAAACGCCGCGTAACAGCCCATGAAGCCAAGATGGTAGCGCTGCACGGCCGGATTCAGGCCCAGGGCACGGACGATTTTGTAGTCCGGGCCGGGGTTGAAGAAACCGGTGCACGAGACCGTCACGAGATGGGTTATGGCAGCCGCATCGATGCCGGCACAGGCGTCCAGCGCCGCCCTGGCGGAGTCCACGAAGAGTTTGGTGGCTTCGCGGCCGAAAATGTCGTTACGGACCTTAGTGCTGGGACTCAGGACCAGGCCGGTAGCCGGGTCGAAGAACTGAGGGTCGTCCGCCCGGCTGTCCTTGGTGAGCTCGGTAACAGCCGTGTACCGGGTGTCGATGGCCGCGGAGTCAAAACAGGTGCTGACTAGCCGGGAACCCAGCCTGGTCAGCCCCGGTTGGGCGGCAAACACATCGCGGGCTTCAGACTGAATGAGTACGGTGGGCGGGACAGCAGTTTCCAGGGACCTCATGTAGACCGTCATGGTTCATTCTCAGTGAGCTTCTGACTTAAGACAATGGTGCCCAAACGGTACGGTGCCCCGGCGGACCGACCGAAACTGGTTAGATTGAACCGGGCGACGCCGACGGAAGCCGCGACGGCTGCCCCCGAATCACCGAGGGAGACACGATGAGCATGGCCGTCCGGACTGATCCCCAGTCACAAGCCCCCCACGTGGCCGACAGCCACGACCTGATCCGTGTGCAGGGCGCGCGCGAGAACAACCTCAAGGACGTCAGCCTGGAGATCCCGAAACGCCGCCTGACGGTATTCACGGGCGTCTCCGGCTCGGGTAAAAGCTCCCTGGTGTTCGCCACCATTGCCGCGGAGTCGCAACGGATGATCAACGAGACCTACAGTGCCTTCGTGCAGGGCTTCATGCCGACACTGGCCCGGCCCGACGTCGACCTGCTGGAAGGTCTGACGACCGCGATCATCGTCGACCAGGAACGGATGGGGGCCAACCCCCGGTCCACCGTGGGCACCGCCACCGACGCCAACGCGATGCTGCGCATCCTCTTCAGCCGGCTGGGAACACCGCATATCGGGCCGCCCACGGCATTTTCCTTCAACGTCCCGACGCGGAAGGCCAGCGGGGTGATGAGCACCGAGAAGGGCGGCCGGGTCGAGAAGAGCGTGGTGCAGAACGCGGTCTACCTGGGCGGCATGTGTCCGCGCTGCGAGGGCATGGGCTCGGTCTCCGATTTCGATCTCACGGCACTTTACGATGACAGCAAGTCGCTCGGCGGGGGTGCCTTGACGGTCCCCGGCTACAGCATGGACGGGTGGTACGGCCGCATCTTCAGCGGTGCCGGTTTCGACATGGACAAGCCCATCGCGAAGTTCACCAAGAAAGAGCTGGACGCCCTTCTCTACAAGGAGCCGACCAAGATCAAGGTTGAAGGCATCAACCTCACCTACGAGGGCCTGATCCCGAAGATCCAGAAGTCCATGCTCTCCAAGGACGTTGAAGCGATGCAGCCCCACATCCGGGCCTTCGTGGAGCGCGCGATCACCTTCCAGGCCTGCCCGGAGTGCGACGGCACGCGGCTCAGCCCGGAGGCCAGGTCCTCGAAGATCCAAGGCATGAACATCGCCGACCTGTGCTCGATGCAGATCAGCGACCTGGCCGGCTGGGTCCGTGACCTCAAGGAGCCATCCGTCGCCCCGCTCCTCAAAGGCCTGCAGCACCTGCTGGACTCCTTTGCCGAAATCGGGCTGGGCTACCTCTCCCTGGACCGGCCGGCGGGCACGCTGTCCGGGGGAGAGGCGCAGCGGACCAAGATGATCCGGCACCTCGGCTCGTCCCTTACGGACATCACCTACGTCTTTGACGAGCCGACCATCGGGCTCCACCCGCATGACATTGAACGGATGAACCGGCTGCTTCTGCAGTTGCGCGACAAGGGCAACACCGTGCTGGTCGTGGAACACAAACCGGAAACCATCGATATCGCTGACCATGTTGTTGACCTCGGCCCCGGCGCAGGCACCGAGGGCGGCAGCGTCTGCTTCGAGGGAAACGTGGAGGGGCTGCGGGGGAGTGACACCATTACCGGCCGCCACCTCGACGACCGGGCGTCAGTTAAAGACACTGTGCGCACACCGTCCGGCACCCTCGACGTGCGTGGTGCCTCTACGCACAACCTCCGGGACGTGAACGTCGACGTTCCGCTCGGGGTGCTCTGCGTCATGACAGGAGTCGCAGGTTCAGGCAAGAGCTCCCTGATCCAGGGCTCGGTGGCCGGCCGCGATGGTGTTGTGGTGATCGACCAGGGCGCCATCAAGGGCTCGCGCCGCAGTAACCCGGCGACGTACACGGGTCTTCTGGAGCCCATCCGCAAAGCGTTCGCGAAGGCCAACGGGGTGAAGCCGGCGCTGTTCAGCTCAAACTCCGAGGGTGCATGCCCCACCTGCAACGGTGCCGGCGTCATCTTCACGGAATTGGGTGTCATGGCCACCGTCGAGTCTGTCTGCGAGGACTGCGAAGGCAGGAGGTTCCAGGCGTCGGTCCTGGAATTCGAACTGGGCGGCCGGAACATCGCTGAAGTGCTGGCAATGTCAATGACCGAAGCCGAGGCCTTCTTTGGAGAAGGCGAAGCGCGTACGCCGGCAGCCCACAAGATCCTCGACCGGCTCGTGGACGTTGGGCTCGGGTACCTGACGCTGGGCCAGCCGCTCACCACGCTGTCCGGCGGCGAGCGGCAGCGCGTCAAGCTGGCTACCCAGATGGCTGAGAAGGGCGACGTGTATGTCCTGGATGAACCCACCACCGGCCTCCATCTCGCCGACGTCCGGAACCTGCTCGGCCTGTTGGACAGGTTGGTGGATTCCGGCAAATCGGTAATCGTGATTGAACATCACCAGGCCGTGATGGCTCACGCCGACTGGATCATCGACCTTGGACCGGGCGCCGGGCACGACGGCGGCAGGATCGTCTTTGAGGGGACGCCGGCCCAGCTCGTCGCCGGACGCTCGACGCTTACCGGAGAACACCTAGCAGCCTACGTCGGCGGCTGACCGGAGAGGGTGATCAGGCTTGCAGGAAGGCGGGTCCTCCCGTCTTCCCGGCTTCTTCCCCAAAACGCCGATAATCTACATTATGTAAAGTAGTCAGGAATTTTGGCATCCCCCGCAGGATCAGGATCTGCGTGATCAGGATGTGCGTTCGTCGACTATCCGGTCTATTTCCTCGTCGTCAGGGCACGGTTGATCATCGATCGGACATGGCCCCGGTCCGAGCGCCCGCCCAAAGACTTCCACGCACATCGAGCACAGGATCTGCGGATCACGGGCGATCGTCATCTCCGGTTCCTCATAGCCGCACATTGCCCGCCGCCAGTCCAGATCCCGGCAACAGACAATGTGGACCACTTCGTCAGGGTCCTCGCTCCACCTGTACTTGACCTTCCATGCCGGAGCGCGGCGCGTTTCCGTCGCCCCGCCCTCGCCTGGCGTCAAAGGCCTTGCAGCATCGACCTTCGTTTCCGTCACCGCGGTCCGCCTCCGTTGACGTTGAGCAGGATTCTCTCCTGCTCTCAACCGATGCTCGCGGCCTCATCCAGGGTGTGCGGTTCAAAGTGTTCCAGCAACCCTTGCATGGCCGCATATCCTTGTGTGAAGACGTCCGAGGCGCGCCACACTTCAACCTGTTCGAGCGACTCCCACGGGCCCGTGCTGATAAACCTGTTGGGAACATCCCGGTCGTGCATCAGGATGGCTTTTGCCCCGGGGAAATCCTCTTGTGTCTTTCTGGCGAGGTCCCGCCAGGCCTGCACAAAATCATTCTCCCTGCCGGGCTTCACCAGCCAGATTCCGAGCGTGTAAACAGACATCGCGAATGCCTCCATTCAGGTGCCGGGGTAGGTATTCCCGATTATCGTCGGGCAGTCGCGGGCCGGGTAGGGCCGGATGGCATGTGGTCCACTCCCCTGTGCCGGGCCCGGGGCCGGGTTCGTTCAGGCCCCGTCGTAAGCGGCCTGAAGTTCGGCGATCTCAAGCTTCCGCATACCCAGCATCGCCTGCATGGCCCGCTGCGCACCGTCAGGATCAGGGCCTCCCAGCAGTTGCCCCAGGACGGACGGCACCACCTGCCACGACACTCCAAATCTGTCCTTGAGCCAGCCGCACTGGCTTTCGGTGCCACCTGCGGTCAGCGCCGACCAGTAGCGGTCCACTTCTTCCTGCGAGGAGCAGTCGATCACGAAGGAAACAGCTTCGTTGAACGTGAACGCCGGTCCCCCGTTGAGCGCAAGGAACTTCCGGCCCTCGATTTCGAACTCCACCGTCATGGCCTGGCCGGCGGGGCCCGGTCCGCCCTCGCCGTAACGCGCCACGTTGAGGATTCTGGAGCCGTCGAAGACCGAGACGTAAAAGTCGGCGGCTTCCTCGGCCTGGGTATCAAACCACAGGCAGGTGGTGATCTTTTGGGTCACAGTGTTCCCTCATCTCGCAGGCGGCGCCGGAACGGATTCCCGACGGCGACGCTTCAGTCGCGTTGCGAGCCTAGCCGGGCCCGGTTCCCGGCACAATGGCCCCGCCCGAGCCGGACCGCCCCCCCGTTATCATCGAGTATGTCCGTCGCCGACGCCCTCCTCCAGTTCGCCTTCGTCGCTGCCCTGCTGACCATAATTCCCGGGCTGGACACCGTCCTGGTGCTTCGCACGGCAATCAGCAACGGCCGCGCTCCTGCATTTGCAACGGCGGCGGGAATCTGCACGGGCACCGTTGTCTGGGGTGTGGCTGCCGCCCTCGGCGCGTCCGCATTGCTGGCTGCCTCGGAGGCCGCCTTCACGATGCTGAAGGTGGCCGGCGCCTGCTACATGGCGTGGCTGGGGGTCTCGATGGTCATCAGGACTTTCAGGAGCCGCCCGGCGTTGCCAGCGGCATCGCCGCAAGGCGGACCGGGCGCCAGGAGCGCCTGGCTGACGGGCGTTACCACCAGCCTGCTGAATCCGAAAGTGGGTGTCTTCTACATGGCCATGATCCCGCAGTTCCTGCCTCAGGATGTGCCGCCCCTGCTCATGGGCATACTGCTCCCTCTCGTCCATAACGTTGAGGGCATGCTCTGGTTCGCCGGCATCATTGTTGCCACGCAGTATGCCCGGCGCTGGCTGCAGTCCCCTGGGGCGGGCAAAGCCACCGACCGCATCGCCGGCGTCGTACTTGTCGCTTTTGCGGCGAAAATCGCCGGCAGCAAATCCTGATACTTCCACCGGAACTAGCCACTAGTGCGGCAGCTGGCTGACCAGTCCAACGGTGTTGCCCTCGCTGTCGCGGATGAAGGCCATCCACTCGTCCGTCCCTGCGGGGCCCAGACGGTCGTCTGGGTGGCTGAAGATCACATTGGGTTCGGCGACGATCTCCACTCCCCTGCTCCGGAGCCGGGCCACCAAGTCCCTGACGTCGGCGACCGCCAGGTACACCAGGGCCGACGGCGCTCCGGACTCGAGCAGTAGCCGGACGCCGTCAAGGTCAAAAAACAGCAGACCGGGCGGGTCGAACACGGCTCTGGGCTCCGCACCGAGCAGCGCGGCATAAAATTCCGCAGCCCGTGGGAGGTCGCTGGCATGCTGGGCGATCTGTACAAGTCTCATGCTGCCGTCCGGGATTAGCTGGCGGGTGACGCAATAAGGCGGCGGGGAACGGGTCCCCGGTCACAGTGTACGGCCGCCCCGGGCGCTCACGTCAGGTCGTAGCAGCGGGAAACCGGAACTACTGTTGGAGGTATGCCTTCCAGTACTGATCCAGCCCCCGTCCGCGTCCCCACCGCCAACAATGCGGTGCTGCTTGCCGCCCTTGCCGCCGTCGCCGATGCAATCCTGATCCTGGCATTTGCAGCCATTGGCCGGGACGCGCACCAGCGCGGGGACGTAATAACCGGGGTCCTCTCAACGGCCTGGCCGTTCCTGACCGGAGCTGCCATTGCGTGGCTTGCAGTGCGGGTGTGGCAGCGGCCATTGCGCATCTGGCCGGAGGGCGTGGCCGTATGGCTTGGCGCCGTGGCCCTGGGCATGGCGCTGCGGGCAGTGACCGGACAGACGGTGGTCCTGCCGTTCATCATTGTGGCCACGCTGAGCCTGGGCGTCTTCCTTGTGGGCTACCGTCTGATCGTGGCGGCTGCAGGCAGGCTGAAAGGGCGCCGGCAGCTCCGCTGACTTCACCCTGGATGTACTAGGCTGGCAGCACAGAGCATTGCCTGCCGTCCCCTTCAAGGGCGCACCCGATCCGAAAGGTCAAGAGTGATCACCGCATTCGTCCTGATCAAGACAGACGCCTCCCGAATTCCGGAGACGGCCGAGGAAATTTCGGCGATTCCGGGCATCAGCGAGGTCTACTCCGTGACCGGGGAATGGGATCTGATCGCCGTGGCGCGGGTGGCGAAGCACGACGACCTGGCGGACGTCATTGCGGACAAGCTGTCCAAGGTGCCGGCGGTGGTCCACACCACGACGCACATCGCGTTCCGCGCCTACTCCCAGCACGACCTCGATGCGGCTTTCGCACTGGGCTTCGAGCAGTAAGCCCGGCCCGTCCGGCTAACCCTGCGTAAGGGCGACCCACTTCTCCAGCACGGACGCCGCGGCACCGGAGTCAATAGACTCTTCGGCGCGCTTCAATGCGGCCGCCATCCGGTCAGTGAGCGAGCCCTCGGCGTCGACGTCGAAAGCCACCAGGCCTGCTGCTGCATTCAATAGGACGGCGTCACGTGCCGGGCCCGCCACGCCGCTCAAGACATCACGGACGACGGCGGCATTGGCTGTCGCATCGCCGCCGCGGAGCTCTTCCACAGTTGCAGGACGGATGCCCAGCACCTGGGGATCGAATGTCTGCTCCGTCACCTCCCCGTTCCGTATCTCCCACACTGTGGACGGGCCGGTGGTTGTCAGTTCGTCCAGTCCGTCACTCCCCCTGAAAACCAGCCCGCGGCTTCCGCGTTTAGCCAGAACCCCGGCAACCAGGGGGGCCATCCTTGCGTTGGCGACACCAACAGCGGAGGCCTGCACCCGCGCCGGATTGGTCAGCGGGCCGAGGAAGTTGAACGCTGTGGGAATGGCAAGCTCCCGGCGCGGCACGGCAGTATGCCGGAAGGAGGGGTGGAATACCTGGGCGAAGCAAAACGTGATGCCCGCCTCTTCGGCGTTGCGCGCAACGCGGTCGATGGGCAGGTCCAACCGTACGCCGAGCGCTTCCAGGACGTCCGCTGAACCGGACGACGACGACGACGCACGGTTGCCGTGCTTAACGACCTTTGCGCCCGCTCCCGCACAAACCAGGGCGGCCATGGTGGAAATGTTGATCGTGTTCAACTGGTCGCCGCCGGTGCCCACAATGTCCAGCTTCTCGCCGCCGATGTCGACGGGGTTCGCATGCGCCAGCATGGCCTCGACCAGCCCGGAAATCTCATCAACCGTCTCGCCTTTTGACCGCAGCGCCACCAGGAACCCGGCGATCTGCGATGGCGTGGCTTCCCCGGACATGATGGTGTCCATCGCCCATTCCGTGTTGTCGGCCGTAAGGTCCGCGCCGTTGATCAGTGCCGAAATGAGCCGGGGCCAGGTGTTGCCCGCCGCCTGTGCAGATGCCTGTGAAGTCACCTCCTGATGCTATCGAGGCACCTGCCCTGATGACCAATATGAACCGGCCCGGGAACTTTTCCGCGCGAATTCGCGTCTTTGTAGAAAAAGTCCGCCGAAAAGGCGGTTTGCGTTGGGCAGGAGGAACTTTTACAGACATAATGTCTATGTGACATCTGCGACCCATGCCCCCAGTACCCCGGCGCACCCGACGCTGAACCGCCCGAATATGGTTTCCGTAGGAACCGTTGTCTGGTTGTCCAGTGAGTTGATGTTCTTCGCCGGTCTCTTTGCCATGTACTTCACACTCCGTTCGACGTCCGGACAGATGTGGGCCGAAGAGACAGCCAAGCTCAACTTCCCCTTTGCGCTCGTAAACACGATCGTCCTCGTGGCAAGTTCATTCACTTGCCAGATGGGCGTCTTCGCCGCTGAGCGGCTCCAGCCGCGCCGCGCCGGCGGCCCCCTTGCCTTCACGCGTTGGGGGATGAACGAATGGTTCACCCTCACGTTCATCATGGGCGCCTTCTTCGTTGCCGGTCAGGCAACTGAATACGCAATGCTCGTCTCCGAGCATGTGTCGCTCTCGTCGAACGCGTATGGCTCGGCCTTCTACATGACCACGGGCTTCCACGGCCTGCACGTCATTGGCGGCCTCATCGCCTTCCTCTTCATCATCGGCCGTTCGTTCGCCGCCAAGAAGTTTGGTCACTTCGAGGCAACGTCCGCGATTGTCACCTCGTACTACTGGCACTTCGTCGACGTCGTGTGGATCGGCCTCTTCCTGGTCATCTACGTCCTCAGGTAGCCCCGACTTGACTCTTTTTCTACAAGAGGCAGAATTTCAAGAAGCGGCTCCCGGAGCCGACGCACGATCGAATAAAGGAACCACCACGTGAAGGCACTCTCGCAGAAGCGACGTCACCCACTGGCAGCCATTGCGCTGCTGCTGATGGGCCTCCTCCTCACTGGTGGGCTGTACGCCGTTGCCACCACCGTCAATGAGGCCAAGGCTTCCACCACCAGCTTCAGTGCAAACGACACTGAAGAGGGCGGAAAGCTCTTCGCCGCCAACTGCGCAACCTGCCACGGCATGGGTGCGAGCGGGACCAAGGACGGACCCTCACTTGTAGGCGTCGGTGCTGCCGCCGTTGACTTCCAGGTAGGCACCGGCCGCATGCCCATGCAGATGAACGGCCCGCAGGCTTACAAGAAGCCCGCACAGTTCAACGACGAACAGACCCACCAGCTGTCCGCTTACGTCGCTTCGCTCGGCCCCGGCCCGTCCATCCCTGAAGAGGGACTCCTGGACGCCAAGGGCAACGCCGCCGAGGGTGGCGAGCTCTTCCGGGTCAACTGCGCCATGTGCCACAACGCTGCAGCCGCCGGCGGCGCGCTCACCCGCGGTAAGTTCGCACCGGCCCTTGCCGATGTTTCCGAAAAGCACATCTACGAGGCCATGGTTACCGGACCGCAGAACATGCCGGTCTTCAACGACGCCAACGTCTCCCCCGAAGGCAAGCGCGACATCATCACCTTCCTGAAGCAGATCGAAGCCAACGGTTCACCCGGCGGAGCCGATCTCGGGGCCCTGGGCCCCGTCTCCGAAGGTCTGTTTGTCTGGATCGCCGGACTGGGCGTCATCATCGCCTTCACCATCTGGCTGACGTCCCGGACGTCCTAGCAACGTCCGTAACTGTAAGAACTCCTGCTGACAAGTCAGCAGTATGGAATTGAAAAACTAACCCGGCACATGCCGGGACGAGAGAAGGATGAGGCGAATTATGGGCAACCATAGTGACGGCAGTCCGAACCACTCGGGCACCGTAGCTACGGCTGGTCAGAATGAGGTGGAGAAGTTCCAGGATCCTGGAATTCCCCCGCATCGTTTGCGCCTGGCTGACACGGACCCGAAGGCCGCAAAGCGTGCAGAACGGCAGGTTGCCATTCTCTTCGGCAGCTCGGTCGTCGGCACCGTGATCTTCCTGGTGGCGTACTTCGCCATCGATCTTGGACCCGATTCCACGATCGCCACCATCCGGCTGCAGAATGCCCTGCTGGGCATCGGCACCGCCTTTGCCATGCTCGGCATCGGCACCGGCATTGTGCACTGGGCCAAAGCACTCATGCCGGACCACGAAGTCTCCGAAGAGCGCCATGCCATCCGCACCGAAGAGGACCGCCAGGCGGCTGTCCGCATCGTTGACGACATTGTCGAAGAAACGGGCATCAAGCGCCGGCCGCTGATCCGCAACACCCTTCTCGGCGCCGTGGCTTTGGCTCCGCTCCCTGCACTGGCCGTCTTCGGTGACCTCGGTCCCCGTCCGGACGACAAGCTGGCACACACCATGTGGGCCCCGCAGGAGGGCAAGCTCAAGCGCCTCACCAGGGACCCGGATGGCACGCCCATCAAGGCTTCGGACGTCACCATCGGATCCGCCTTCCACGTGATTCCCGAAGGCCTGAACGAACTGCATGAAGGCAAGCTGAACGAAAAAGCCAAGGCTGTCGTCCTGCTCATGCGCCTGAATCCCGAGTCCCTCAAGCCCTCAGCGGGCCGCGAGGACTGGAGCTATAACGGCATTGTTGCCTACTCGAAGATCTGCACCCATGTTGGTTGCCCTGTTGCCCTGTACGAGCAGCAGACCCACCACCTGCTGTGCCCGTGCCACCAGTCGACCTTTGACCTGACCCAGGAATGCAAGGTTATCTTTGGCCCGGCCAGCCGGCCTCTCCCCCAGCTGCCCATCGCAGTTGACGCCGAGGGCTACCTGGTCGCTACGAGCGACTTCAAAGAACCCGTAGGACCGAGTTACTGGGAGCGTGATGAGCATGAGCGCAACATCAACAGCTAATGCCCCCGCCTTCGTCGCCAAAACCAAGGGCGGCCGCATTACCGACTTTGTTGACCAGCGCGTTGGCGGATCTGGAATTCTCCGCGAATTCGGCCGGAAGGTCTTCCCGGACCACTGGTCGTTCATGTTCGGCGAAGTTGCACTGTACTCCTTCGTCATCCTGCTGCTCTCCGGCACCTTCCTGACATTCTTCTTCGATCCGTCCATGGCGGAGACGCACTACGACGGCTCGTACACGCCGCTGAAGAACGTCGAAATGTCCGTCGCATACAGCTCATCGCTGGATATCTCCTTTGATGTCCGCGGTGGCCTGTTCATGCGCCAGGTGCACCACTGGGCCGCTCTGCTGTTCGTGGCTTCCGTCTCCGTGCACATGCTCCGCGTATTCTTCACCGGCGCGTTCCGCAAGCCCCGCGAACTGAACTGGGTGGTGGGCGGCGTCCTGCTCATCCTCTCGATGGCAGCCGGCTTCACCGGCTACTCGCTCCCCGACGACCTGCTCTCCGGCAACGGCCTGCGGATCATCGACGGCGTCATCAAGTCGATCCCGGTCATCGGTACCTACATCTCGTTCTTCCTCTTCGGCGGCGAGTTCCCAGGCACGGTCATCATCAGCCGGCTCTACATGCTGCACATCCTCCTGGTACCGGCACTGATCCTGCTGATGATCGTGATCCACCTGTTCATGGTGGTAGTTCACAAGCACACCCAGTACCCCGGTCCGGGACGCAACGACGGCAACGTCGTCGGTTACCCCCTTGGTCCGGTCTACGCGGCCAAGGCCGGTGGCTTCTTCTTCATCGTGTTCGGTGTTATCGCCCTCATGGCGGCGTTCTTCACCATCAACCCGATTTGGAACTACGGTCCTTACGACCCCTCCCCGGTTTCCGCAGGCACGCAGCCTGACTGGTACATCGGCTGGGTTGACGGCGCCCTGCGCCTCATGCCCGGTGTCATCGGCGACTTCCACTTCGAGTACGTCATCTTCGGCCAGGTCCTGACACTGAACGTGCTGCTGCCGGCCCTGGTACCTGCCGGCCTCGTCTTCACCGTGCTGTTCATGTACCCGTGGATCGAACGCTGGATCACCAAGGACGACCGCGAGCACCACGTCCTGGACCGCCCGCGCAACGCTCCCACCCGGACAGCGATCGGCATGGCCGGCTTCACGTTCTACTGCGTAATGTGGGCCGCTGCCAGCTCGGACCTCATTGCAACGCACTTCCACGTCGCTCTGAACGATGTCACCTACTGGCTGCGCGCACTGTTCTTCATCGGCCCCGTCATCGCGTTCATCGTGACCAAGCGCGTCGCCCTGGCGCTTCAGCGCAAGGACCGCGAAATCGCCCTGCACGGCCGTGAAACCGGCCGAATCGTCCGGCTGCCGCATGGTGAGTTCATTGAGGTCCACGCGCCGCTGGACGACTACAAGCGCTACAAGCTGGTGGGCTTCGAGTCACCGGTGCCGCTGCCCGCCGTTCCGAACGAGCACGGCGTCGTAACCCGCAAGGAGAAGCGCCGTGCGGCGCTCTCGCGCTGGTTCTTCGAGGACAGGGTTGCACCTGCCTCGCCGGCTGAGCTCGAGGCTGCCCACGGGCACCACGGCCAGCACGAAGCGGTCGAGTCGGCCGAGGGACAGAAGACCCTCAGCCACTAGCTGATGTCTTGACAGCACCACTGAAGAGGCCCGGTCCGAATGGACCGGGCCTCTTCTGCATCCCTATGGATTCCGGTAGCCGGAGGCGTAGTTGCGCGTAGGACGTACGCCGGGACGCTGCAGCGGCACCCACAGCTTGTAGCGGTCTGCCCGGTAGTAGGACACGGAGTAGTCCACCATGGAGCGGGCAACGAAGGCGTGCCTTTGGATCTTTAGCAGCGGGGAGCCGACCTCTACATTGAGCAGCCTGGCCGTCGACGGCGACGCTGCCGTGGCCTCGATCATGTCCTCGCCCCACTCCATGACCAGGCCAAACCGTTCACTCAGGACGTTGTACAGCGAGGTGGGTGGTTCGCCGTCCAGCAGGCCCGGCACGCGATGGGCCGGAATGAAATTCTCGTCCACGCTCATGGGCTCGTTGTCGGCCAGCAGGAGGCGCCTGAAGCGCACCAGCGGTGTTCCCTCGTCCAGTTGGAGTTCCCGGGCCAGGAACGCACTCGCGCCGATCTGTTCAAAGCTCAGCACCTTGGCGGCAGGGACCATGCCACGGCGCTGCATTTCCTCACTGTACGACGTCAGTTTGACCTGCAGGTCGAGTTTTGGCTTCCGAACGAAGGTTCCGAGACCCACAACCCGTTCGATAACCTCCTCGCCCACCAGCGCGTCGATGGCCTGGCGGACCGTCATACGGGCCAGCCCGAACCTTTCGGCGAGGTCACGCTCCGAGGGCAGCGACGAGCCGGGCGGGCAGGAAGCCGCAATGTGTGCGCGCAGGAGTTCCCGCAGCTGGACGTAGATGGGCGTCCCGCTTCCACGGTCGATCTCCCCTACCATCCTGCTTGCGTCAGAGGCCGCCATAACCGCAATCCAGATCTACATTCATGTTTTAAGGGTAGAGCAACAAGAGGGCAGGTCTAGACCACCCCGGGTGCGGTTTCAGCCTCCTGATGAACCGGCACTACGCTTGTTCAGGAATGCAGTCGTGGCGGCCAAGATCCGTCGGAACAAAGGAGTCCTGTTGCCAGTGCGCAAGGCAATCGTTCAATCACCCATAGGCCTGCACGCGCGGCCGGCGGCTGTCTTCGTGCGCGCTGTCACGGAATCAGGGTTGCCGGTCAGAATCGGGAAGAAGGGAATCGTGCCGGTCGATGCACGGTCTCTGCTCGAAGTCATGACTGCCGATTTTCCCTGCGGCTGCGAAGTGGAACTCTCAGTTGACCCGCAGGCGCTTCC
The DNA here is from genome assembly GCF_042880995.1 of Arthrobacter sp. NPDC058288. Taxonomy (NCBI): domain Bacteria; kingdom Bacillati; phylum Actinomycetota; class Actinomycetes; order Micrococcales; family Micrococcaceae; genus Arthrobacter; species Arthrobacter sp. NPDC058288. The sequence goes on along the minus strand of NZ_JBHVYH010000001.1, from coordinate 1,449,715 downwards.
CGCCCGCTACAGCCTTGAAACCGCCGAAGCGGCACTGGAAGGCCTGACGCTGCTCTTGGAGGCAGGAGCGGCCGCCTGAGGGCATCCAGGCGGCTTCAACCGGACCTGCAGGTACCGTCCGCGCGTACGTGATCAGTTTTATGGTGATGCGATGACAACAACGGCGGGCCCCACCGAATGGTGGGGCCCGCCGTTGTTGTCATCAGTGCTTAGGCGCTAGTGCGCGTGGTCACCGCGGCTGTATTCGTAGACCCAGCCGACGAGGGCGATAACGGCCAGGCCGGCGGCGATGAACGTGACCCAGAACCCAACGGCCAGGCCGAGGAATCCGCCTGCGCAGGACAGGCCCAGGACCAGCGGCCACCAGCTCCAAGGGCTGAAGTGGCCCTGCTCGCCTGAACCTTCGTGGATCTCGGCGTCGTTGCGGTCCTCAGGACGCATGCCCACGCGCTTGCCGGTAAATCCAAGGTATGCGCCGATCATGCCGGCAAGGCCGCCAACGAGGAGGATACCGAGGATGCCGACCCACTCAGACCAGTTGGTCAGGAATCCGTAAACCAGGGAGACCGGTACGAAGAAGAAGACTCCGGCTCCAAAAATCCATGATTCGATCTTCACTTGGCGGTGTCCTTCTGATCTGCGTTCCCCAGCACGGCTGCTGCCGGTGCCGGTGACTCAACGGTGTGCGACTGTGCGAGCTCCGGGTGGTGGAGGTCCAGTGCCGGACGCTCCGAACGGATGCGGGGCAGCGACGTGAAGTTGTGGCGCGGCGGCGGGCACGAAGTCGCCCACTCGAGCGAAGCACCGAAGCCCCAGGGATCGTCCACTTCAACCTTTTCGTTACTGCGCCAGGTGATGTACACGTTCCAGAAGAACGGGATCAGCGAAGCGCCCAGCACGAACGAGGAGATCGTGGAGAACTGGTTCATCCAGGTGAAGTTGTCCTGCGGCATGTAGTCCGCGTAGCGGCGGGGCATGCCCTCGACACCCAGCCAGTGCTGAATCAGGAAGGTTCCGTGGAACCCGAGGAACAGGAGCCAGAAGTGGATCTTGCCCAGACGCTCGTTGAGCATCTTGCCGGTCCACTTCGGCCACCAGAAGTAGAAGCCGGCGAACATTGCGAACACCACGGTGCCAAACACCACGTAGTGGAAGTGGGCAACCACGAAGTAGGAATCCGAGACGTGGAAGTCAAGCGGCGGCGAAGCGAGGATGATGCCCGTCAAACCACCGAACAGGAAGGTTGCCAGGAACCCGATGCTCCAGAGCATCGGTGTTTCGAAGGTGATGGAACCCCGCCACATGGTGCCGATCCAGTTGAAGAACTTCACGCCGGTAGGCACGGCGATCAGCATCGTCATGAAGGAGAAGAACGGCAGGAGGACCGAGCCGGTGACGTACATGTGGTGTGCCCACACGGTCACGGACAGAGCCGCGATGGCAATGGTTGCGTAGACGAGGCCCTTGTAGCCGAAGATCGGCTTGCGGCTGAAGACCGGGAAGATCTCGGAGACGATGCCGAAGAACGGCAGCGCGATGATGTACACCTCGGGGTGGCCGAAGAACCAGAACAGGTGCTGCCAGAGGACGGCACCGCCGTTCTCGGGATCGAAGATGTGCGCTCCGAAGCGGCGGTCGGCGCCGAGGGCGAACAGGGCAGCAGCGAGCGGCGGGAAGGCCATCAGGACCAGGATGGCCGTAACCAGCGTGTTCCAGGTGAAAATCGGCATACGCCACATGGTCATGCCCGGAGCGCGCATGCAGATGATGGTGGTGATGAAGTTGACCGCACCGAGGATGGTGCCGAAGCCGGAGAGCGCGAGGCCGAAGACCCAGAGGTCACCGCCGACGCCGGGGCTGAAGGTGGTGTTGGACAGCGGCGCGTACGCGAACCAGCCAAACGAAGCGGCACCCTGCGGGGTGATAAAGCCGGAGACGGCAATCGTGGAGCCGAAGAGGAAGAACCAGAAGGCCAGTGCGTTCAGTCGCGGGAAGGCGACGTCCGGTGCACCGATCTGCAGGGGCATGATCACGTTGGCGAAGCCTGCGAACAACGGGGTTGCAAACATCAGGAGCATGACCGTGCCGTGCATGGTGAACAGCTGGTTGTACTGCTCTTTGGTCTGCAGGATCTGCATGCCGGGCTCGAACAGCTCGGCGCGGATCAGCAGCGCCATGACGCCGCCGAAGCAGAAGAACACGAAGGACGCGATCAGGTACATGTACCCGATGGTCTTGTGGTCGGTCGAAGTGATCCAGTTGACGACGATGCGTCCCTTGGACCTCGGGACAACGGGCGCCCCGAGGGCCCCGGCAGGTGCGGATTGAGTGTACGTAGCCACGTCGCTCCCCTTACTTAATTTCGTTCAGGTTCGGGTTGCGGTCGTACTCTTCGCCGAGCAGGCCGGTGTTGCCGTCCTGACGCAGCTGGTCCATGTGCGCCTGGAACTCCGTTTCGGAGACAACTTTCACGCGGAACAGCATTTCGGAGTGGTATTCGCCGCAGAGTTCGGCACATTTGCCGTCGTAGGTGCCCTCTTTGGTGGGGGTAAACCTGATGTAGTTCGTCTTGCCGGGGATCATGTCGCGCTTCTGCAGGAAGGCGGGGACCCAGAAAGAGTGGATAACGTCGCGGGAGTTCAGCTCCAGGTCAACAGACTTGTTGACGGGGAGGTACAGAGTGGGCAGCTTTTCCTTGTCCACTTCAGCACCGGTGAGGTGCGCCTGGACGCCTGCTTCGTGGACGTCCTCGGAGATGACTTCGCCCTGCTTGTAGTTGAAGTCCCATGCCCACTGCTTGCCGCGGACGTCCACAACGACGTCGGCCGGCTCGGAGCGGTTGTCAATGGCCTGCTGGTCCCGGTCGGTGAAGTAGAAGAACACCAGCACCATGAACAGCGGGATGGTCAGGTAGAAGACCTCGAGGGGAAGGTTGAAGCTGGTCTGCCGGGGGAACCCGACGGTGCCTTTGCGGCGGCGGTAGGCCACGATGCACCAGACCATCAGTCCCCAGGTAATGATGCCGACGACCAATGCGGCTATCCATGAGTTGACCCAGAGGTCCATGATGCGGTCAGTGTGATTGGTGGTGCCACGCTCGGTGGGCAACCAGCCTCTCTGTACCTCTGGTGAACATCCAGTCAAAGCCAACGCGCCGGCTAGTGCCAAGCCAGTGATCGTAGTGATCTGTTTGCGTCGGCTGCCGGTTCGGTTCTGCGAACTCACAGACGGCCCTTCCTACTTGTTGCTGTTGCCCAGGCCGTAGATGGCTCCCCGGGCACACTAAAAGTTTTACTACTCGATGTAGAGCTTACCGCTCCCCGGGGGTTTTCGCTCACATGTCGGCACCGTGCGTCGGCACCGGTTTTCACCGGTGCCGAAAGCAAGCTGTCATGGGGCAAAAAGAGCCAGGTTAGTGGAAAGAATCTCCGCAGGCGCAGGATCCGCCGGCGTTGGGGTTGTCAATGGTGAAGCCCTGCTTCGAGATGGTGTCTTCGAAATCGATGCTGGCGCCGCTGAGGTACGGGACGCTCATCTTGTCCACAACGACCTCGACGCCGTCGTAGTCACGTACGGCATCTCCGTCGAGCAGCCGCTCATCGAAGTAGAGCTGGTAGATCAGCCCGGAGCAACCGCCCGGCTGGACAGCAACGCGCAGGCGAAGGTCGGTGCGGCCTTCCTGTTCCAGCAGGCTGCGGACCTTGCCCGCGGCGACGTCGGTCAGCTTGACCTCGTGCGTGGGGAGCTCTTCGCTGGCGGTGCCGGTGGCTGCGGCGCTGTTTTCATTGGTTGTAGTGCTCATTGGCCTACCTTCTTACGACGGTGGTGGCGACTCGGCTTGCGCGTTGCCCGCCCCTACGGAAACGGTATGGGCTATAGCTACATGCTACGTCGATCCTGCGTGTAGCTCTAACTCCTGACGTAACCGTGGCCATACCCTGAATGTTCCCTGACGGCTTCCCAATCGGACCCGCCAGGGAACCCCCTCGCCACTGCGCTGCCGGTTTCGGCGTCAGGCAAGACCCTCATGGTTGAGCCGTGCAAGCAGGAGCGCTTCAGCCACTACGGCATTGCGGAAGTCCTCCAGGTGCAGCGACTCGTTGGCGCTGTGGGCCCTGGAATCGGGGTCCTCGACACCGGTCACCAGGATCTGCACGTCCGGATAGACCTCGGTAAGGTCCGCGATAAAGGGAATGGAGCCTCCAATCCCCATTTCAACCGCAGGAACTCCCCACGCTTCACCGAGGGCCCACATCGCCATGCCGGCGGCCGCGGAACCCGTGTCGGTCAGGAAGGAGCTTCCGCTCTCCCCCGGGGTGAAAACCACCTTCGCGCCGAACGGCGCATTGGACTCAACGTGGCTCCGCACTGCTGCCATAGCCTCCGCCGGGTCCTGGCCCGGAGCCAGCCGCAGGCTGAACTTGGCCCGGGCCCTGGGCAGCAGAGTGTTGGAGGCAACGTCCACGGCCGGAGCATCGAAGCCGATGATCGACAGCGCCGGCTTGGTCCACAGCCGGGAGGCGATTGTTCCGCTGCCGGCGAGGCGCACGCCATCCAGCACCGACGCGTCGGCCCGGTATTCAGCCTCCGTCAGATCGACGGAGACGTCGTCCCTGCTGACGAGGCCTTTCACGGCGACGTTGCCTTCGTCGTCGTGGAGGGTGGCGATCAGGCGGGCGAGCAGCGTGGGAGCGTCCAGGACTGCCCCGCCGAACATCCCGGAATGCACGGCGTGCTCCAGCACCTGCACCTCAATGGTCCCGTCCACCAGGCCGCGCAGGCTGGTGGTCAGCGCCGGAATGCCTACCTTCCAGTTACTGGAATCAGCCACCACGATGACGTCGGCGCGCAGCAGTTCGCGGTGGGTTTCCAGGAACGTGCGGAACGTGGGCGATCCCGCTTCCTCCTCACCCTCTATAAAGAACGTCACACCGAGGCCCAGCTTGTCGGCCAGCACCTCTGTTACCGCGGCATAGGCGGCAATATGGGCCATGATGCCGGCTTTGTCATCAGCCGCACCCCGCCCGTACAGCCGGCCGTCGCGTTCGACGGCGGTGAATGGTTCGGTCTGCCACAGGGCCAGGTCGCCGGTCGGCTGGACGTCATGGTGGGCGTACAGCAGAATGGTCGGCTTTCCTTCGGCCGCGGTTCGCCGTGCCACGACAGCCGGGCCGCCCGGCGTGCCGTCCTCTTTGTTGCAGCGCAGGATCCGGACGTCCCCGATTCCCGCAGCCCGGACCAGCTCCGCCACGGCCTCCGCGCTGCGGTCCAGCGGGGCAGGATCGAAGCTGGGCCAGGCGATACCCGGGAGCTTCACGAGGTCCTTCAACTGCCCAACGGTGGTGTCGAAGGACTCGTGTACGGCCCGGCGCAGGGCATCGACGTCGATCCCGTCGAATCCTGCGCTGATTTTTTGCGGGGTCCCCGCCGGTGATGAAGTCATGGCCAAAACCCTACCTGTGTCGGTGACCACAGAAAACACTCCGGCCCCCACGCCGACTCCCCCGGTTTCGCGGCCGCCCGACCCGGGCGACACATGAAATTCACCATGCGCGTGCAGGGTATTCTTTAGGGGTGTTTGGACGTAAAAAGGAAGCGCCAACGGCGCAGGACGTAGTTGACCAGCAGGCAGCCGAGGCCTTGGCCCGGCAGGACGCAGCCCTCGGCAAGGGCGCGCCCACGCCCAAGCGCAAAGCACAGGAAGCTGCGCGGAAGCGCCCCCTGGTGCCGGAAGACCGCAAGGCCTCCAAGGCAGCCGAGCGGGCGGCAGTGCAGGAACAGCGGATCAAGATGCGCCAGGCCCTGGACACGGGCGACGAAAAATTCCTGCCCCTTCGGGACAAGGGCCCGCAGAAGCGCTACGCACGTGACTACGTGGATGCCCGCTTCAGCCTCGGCGAGTACCTGATGTTCGGAGCCCTGTTGTTCGTGGTCATCTCCCTGCTGGTGCCTTCCACCAGCGAGGCGATGATTTATGTCCTCGGCGGCTTCTGGGTCATGTTCCTGGCTGTTTTCGTTGACGTCTTCATCCTCTCCCGTAAACTGCGCAAGCGCCTCACGGAGAAGTTTGGCGAGGTGGAACGCGGCACTGTGTGGTACGGATCCATGCGTTCGCTCCAGTTCCGCCGCCTGCGCCTGCCCAAGCCGCTCGTCAAGCGCGGAGAATTCCCCGCCTAATTGAGGCAATAAGAAGCCCCCGGCAGTGCAAAAACTGCCGGGGGCTTCTTTGTGGTCGGGCGTTGTTCGCAGACGTGACGGCTAGCGGCGGGCGGGGTGCTTCGCCAGCTCCCGGTTGATGCGCGCGGCCCAGAACGGGCCTTCGTACAGGAACGCCGTGTAGCCCTGCACCAAGGTGGCACCGGCATCGAGGCGTTCCTGAACATCCCTGGCATTCTCCACTCCGCCGACGGAGACGAGCGCGAGCGAACCGCCGGTTGCTTCCTTCAGGCGGCGCAGCACCTCCAGGGACCGCGCCTTGAGCGGAGCCCCGGAGAGGCCGCCGGGACCGCAGTCCCGGATTTTTTCCGGGTCGGAGGTGAGCCCTTCCCGGCCGATCGTGGTGTTGGTGGCGATGATGCCGTCCAGCTTGAGGTCCAGGGCGAGCTTCGCGACGTCGTCAATGTCCTGGTCCGTAAGGTCCGGCGCGATCTTGACCAGCAAGGGAACGTGCCTGCCGGCGGCTTTGTCTGCTTCCTCCCCCACCGCTTTGAGCAGGGGGCGGAGCGTTTCAACGTTCTGGAGCAGGCGGAGGCCGGGCGTGTTGGGTGAACTGACGTTGACGACAAGGTAGTCCGCGGCTGGGGCAAGGCTCCGGGCGCTGATGAGGTAATCACTGACCGCGTCCCCGAGCTCCACCACCTTGCTCTTGCCGATATTGACGCCAATCACCGGACGCACCGCGGGGTAGCGTCGCTGCAGGGCGGCCCGCGCGGACTTGAGGCGGGGCGCTACGGAGGTGGCGCCGTCGTTATTGAATCCCATCCGGTTGATAACTGCCTTGTCCTCGACGAGGCGGAAGAGCCGGGGCTTTTCGTTCCCGGGCTGGGCCTGCCCGGTAATGGTGCCTACCTCCACGTGGCCGAACCCGAGCTCGGTCAGCGCTTCAATGCCGTGCCCTTCCTTGTCAAAGCCTGCGGCAAGCCCGAAGGGCGAAGGGAAGGTGATGCCGAAGGCAGTGGTCTGGAGGGACGGGGCAGGTGCCGTAAATTTCGAGAGCACCCTGCCGGCCCCTGAACTGTGCGCCAGCCTGATGGCACGGAAGCCGATCTTGTGGGCGCGTTCGGCGTCCATCCATGAAAAGGCCAGGCGAAAGAAGGTGGGATATACGCGCATGAGTCCAGTTTTCCGGTTCAGGCTCCGCAGACCAAACCGGCGCGCGCGCCGGCGGGCGGTGTGACGTGCTGCGCGGGCACAGCCGGTGTATTAGCCGCTGAAGCGGGCGTTGTCTAGGCTGATCAAATGGAGTGGCATACAGATATCCTGGGGGACGATTTTGAAGCCTGTTCTTACCAGGCCACGGGCGGCGACGGCGTGGAACGCACGGCTACCCTGGTGCGCCACGTACCCCAGGGCGACGCCGGCGGCCCGGGCGGTTCCGAACCCCGGCCCCTCCCCCGCCGCGCCATCCTCTTCCTGCACGGCTGGAGCGATTACTTCTTCAACGTGGAGCTCGCCCGGTTCTGGACAGGAAAGGGATTTGAGTTCTTTGCCCTCGACATGCACAACCACGGACGGAGCCTGCAGGCGGACACACATGGCGGCTACGTGGCCGACCTCGACGACTATGACGCCGAGATCAGCAAGGCAATCGACATCATCGGCTCCCTCTGGCCGGTCCACTCCGGCAAACCGCCGCTGACCCTGATGGGCCACTCCACCGGCGGCCTCATCGCCGCGCTGTGGGTTAGCCGGCATCCGGGAGTGGCTTCGCAACTGGTCCTCAACAGCCCCTGGCTGGAAATGCACGGTAGTTCGCTGGTCCGGCGTGCCGCGAGGTCGATGGTGGGGCCGCTGGCACGCTACCGTCCGGAGGCTGTTCTGCGGTTGCCGGAGCGCGGCTTCTATTGGCGGAGCATCAGCAGCGAGGCTGAGGGTGAGTGGACGCTGGACAACAAGTACCGGCCGCCCCTTGCTTTTCCCGTGCGGGCCGGCTGGCTCAGTGCGGTCCTCGCCGGGCATTCCCGGGTGGCCCGCGGACTGCGAATCGACATTCCCATCCTGGTGCTCCTGTCCGGAGCCAGCGCGAACGGCATGTTCTGGACCGAGGCGATGCGACGTACCGACGCCGTGCTCGATGTAAATACGATCGCCATCCGGGCCATGGCACTCGGCCGGACGGTCACCCTTGAAAGAATCGACGGCGCCCTGCACGACGTCTTCCTGTCGCCGCCGCACGTCCGGGCGGACGCGTACGCGCGGCTGAACCGCTGGATCCGGGGCTACGTCCTGGACGACGGCGGCGAGGAATGAAAGCCGCGGAGCCCGGGGCGCTTTCCTGGCAGCCTGATCTGCTCGGGGAAGGATTCGAGTCCCTGGAGCTGCCCCTGGCCGACGACGACGAAGGCACGGTGTGTGCCACGCTGGTCCGCTACGTGCCACCTGTTCCGGCAGGTCCGCCGGCCATCTTTTCGGCGTTGCGCAACACGGTCTTCCGGCCTTTGGAATGGCCCGGCACGGACGGCCGGGAGCCTAACGGTTCCGCACGCCCGGGAGTGGTCCTGTACCTTCATGGCTGGGCGGACTATTTCCTGCAGGCCGAACTTGCCAGGCATGTCGGCGCGCACGGACTCCACTTCTATGCCCTGGACCTCCGCAAGTACGGGCGCAGCCTGCGGAACTGGCAGACGCCCGGCTACACCACGGACCTGAGTGTCTACGATGAGGACATTTCCGCAGCGATCGACGTGATCAGGACGGACGTGGCAGCGCGTACCGGGCTGGCCGCGGAGTCTACCGTCCACATGCTGGCACATTCACTGGGCGGGTTGATCGGGGCGCTCTGGGCCGACCGCCACCCGGGCTCACTCGGGACGCTGATCCTCAATGCACCATGGCTCGAGCTCCAGGGCAGCAGCCTGATCCGGAACATCGCCATGCACCTCGTGGAACCGATCGCACGCACCGATCCACGACGCCCCTTCCGTTTTCCGGAAATGCCCGGCTACTGGGAAAGCGTCAGCGACCAGGCCCACGGCGAGTGGTTCCTGGATCCGCAATGGCGCCCGACGGCGTCGTTCCCGATCCGTGCGGGCTGGACCCGGGCTGTCCTGGCCGGACACGCCGCCGTGGAACGGCGCCTGGACATCGCGGCGCCGGTCCTGGTGATGCTCTCGGACCGCACCAGAATCCAGGCCGAGTGGTCTGAAGAGCTGATGGTCGCGGACGCCGTGATCGATGTGGAACAGACAGCGCGCCGTGCGCTGGGCCTGGGACGCCGGACGGCTGTGTTCCGCTACCCCCAAGCCATCCACGACGTTTTCCTCTCACGCCGCGAGGTGCGCCAGGAAGCCTACCGCGACCTGGTCGACTGGCTGCATTCGCACCCGGGCTGACAGGCTCTCAGGGCTCCACGGACTCCGCAGGCCCGGATGCGCCCTGCCGGTCCGGCGCGGCAGCATCCACGGCCCCGCCGTACCGGCGGTCCCGCCCGGCATAGATTTCGACGGCGTCCCACAAGGTGCGGCGGTCGACGTCGGGCCAGAGCGTGTCCATGAAGACAAACTCCGCATAGGCCGACTGCCACAGCATGAAGTTGGAGAGCCGCTGCTCGCCGGAGCTGCGGAGGAAGAGGTCAACGTCGGGAAGGTCCGGCTCGTCCAGGTACTTCTGGATAGTCCGTTCGGTGATCGCACCCGGCTTGAGCCTGCCAGCCGCGACGTCTTCGGCAATGGCCGAGACAGCATCCGCAATTTCGGCACGGCCGCCGTAATTAACACACATGGTCAACGTGCACGTGCTGTTGCCGCGGGTGTACTCCTCCGCCTCTTCGAGTTCCCGGATCACCGATCCCCAGAGCCTGGGCCGGCGTCCCGACCACCGGATGCGCACACCCCACTCATCCAGCTGGTTGCGCTGGCGTCTTAGCACATCCTTATTAAATCCCATCAGGAAGCGGACTTCCTCCGGCGAACGCCGCCAGTTCTCCGTGGAGAAGGCGTATACCGTCACGTACTTGATGCCCAGCTCAATGGCTCCCGCGACGACGTCCAGCAGCGCCGGCTCCCCCGCCTTGTGTCCCTCGATCCGGGGCAGTCCGCGCTGATTTGCCCAGCGGCCGTTGCCGTCCATGACGATCGCCACATGCTGCGGGATGAATTCCGCGGGTATCGACGGCGGCACGGCTCCGGAACTGTGCGCATACGGCGCAACCACAGGCGCAGTCCGTTGCCGGACGGGAGTTTTCTTCTTTCCAAGGGCCACTGTCAGCTACGCTCCACATGTTTGAGTGATTTCAGCACCCGTTCAAGATGCCATTGCAGATAGCTGGCCACCAAACCGGCAGCCTCCCGCCGGTGGAGGGCCAGGGACGCATCCGCCGTCGCCCAGTCCCCTGTCAGCAGTGCACCCAGCAGGAAAACTGTTTCCGCCGCTGGTGCGGGTGAACCCGGTGGACGGCAGTTGCTGCACACCATGCCGCCCAGGGGCGCCGAGAAAGCCGTGTGCGGGCCCGGCGCGCCGCAGCGGGCGCACACCGTGAAGCTTGGCGCCCATCCCCCGGTAGCCAGTGCACGCAGGAGGTAGGAGTCGAGGATGAGCTCAGGGGTATGCTCGCCCCGGCTCAGCGAGGCAAGGGCTCCGACCAGGAGGTTGTATTGCGCGGTTCCGGCCTCGCCGTCCACGTCGGTCAGCTTTTCGGCGGTCTCCGTCATGGCGGCCGCCACCGTGTAGCGGCCGTAGTCGGCCGCAATGTTGCCGCCATAGGCACCCTTGGCCACCGCCTGGGTGACGACGTCCAACGTCCGTCCCGAAATTAGCTGCAGGTCCGCCACCATAAACGGTTCGAGGCGCGCGCCGAACCGGCTGCTGGTGCGGCGCACTCCCTTGGCCACCGCCCGGACCTGGCCATGGTGTTTCGTCAGCAGCGTGATGATCCGGTCTGCTTCGCCCAACTTGTGGGTACGCAGCACCACGGCGTCGTCACGGTAAGCGCGTGCGGAAAAGGAGGATTGTTGGGCCACAGTTAATCTTCGCACTGACCGTCAGGAAAACGCGGCTGCTGCGCCCCCGGAGTGGTCCGGGGGCGCAGCACGTCAGTGGTTCGAATAAGAGGCCTAGGCCTGCGCGTCCCGGATGGCACGGTTGACGGCCGAAATAACGGCCTTCAGCGAGGACGTGGTGGTGTTGGAGTCGATGCCGACACCCCACAGCACCCGCTCGCCGACAGCGCATTCAACGTACGCGGCAGCACGGGCATTGCCGCCTTCAGAGAGCGCGTGCTCGCTGTAATCCAGGACGCGTACGTCCACGCCGTCCTGGCCGAGGATCGACAACAGGGCCGCGATCGGGCCGTTCCCTGAGCCGGTCCGGCGGACCTGGACGCCGTCCACGGTGACCGTCGCATGCAAAGTCATGGCGCCGTCGTCGTCCGTTTCCGTGCTGAACGATCCCAGCGAGTAGCGGCCCCACTGACCGTCCTCCTTGCTGGAGGGCAGGTACTCGTCCTGGAAGATCTGCCAGAGCTGGGCGCCGCTGACCTCGCCGCCCACGGTGTCCGTGCGCTTCTGGATGACGCCGGAGAATTCGATCTGGGCGCGGCGCGGCAGGTCCAGGCTGTGCTCGTTCTTCAGCAGGTACGCCACTCCGCCCTTCCCGGACTGCGAGTTGACCCGGATGACGGCTTCGTAGCTGCGCCCCAGGTCCTTGGGGTCGACCGGCAGGTAGGGAACCTGCCACGTGTAGTCGGCCACATCCTTGCCGGCCGCAGCCGCATCCCTTTCGAGCGCTTCGAAGCCCTTCTTGATGGCATCCTGGTGCGAGCCGGAGAACGCCGTGAAGACGAGGTCGCCACCGTACGGTGAACGCTCCGCCACCGGCAGCTGGTTGCAGTACTCCACGGTGCGGCGGACGTCGTCGATATCGGAGAAATCAATCATAGGGTCGATGCCCTGGACGAACATGTTCAGGCCCAGCGTGACCAGGTCCACGTTACCGGTCCGCTCGCCGTTTCCGAACAGGCAGCCCTCGATCCGGTCCGCGCCGGCGAGGTAGCCCAGCTCGGCAGCGGCAACACCGGTCCCGCGGTCGTTGTGCGGGTGCAGCGAGAGGATGATGCCCTCGCGGGGGTGCAGGTGGCGGCTCATCCACTCGATGGAATCCGCGTAGACATTGGGGGTTGCCATCTCCACCGTGGCCGGCAGGTTGATGATGACCTGGCTGTCGGCCGAGGCCTCGAAGACGTCGGCCACGGCGTTGCAGACGCGGACGGCGTATTCAAGTTCCGTACCGGTGAAGGATTCCGGCGAGTACTCGTACGTTATGTGGGTGTCCGCCAGCGTTTCCTCGTACTTCTTGCACAGCCGGGCGCCCTGGAGCGCAATGTCCAGGATGCCGTCCTCGTCCTGATTGAACACCACGCGGCGTTGCAGGACCGACGTCGAGTTGTAGAGGTGCACGATGGCCTGCTTGGCGCCAACCAGGGATTCGTAGGTCCGCTCGATCAGGTGCTCACGGGCTTGCGTCAGCACCTGGATGGTGACGTCGTCCGGAATGTGGTTGCCCTCAATCAGCTGTCGGACGAAGTCGAAGTCAGTCTGCGAGGCCGAGGGGAAGCCCACCTCGATTTCCTTGTAACCCATGCGGACCAGCAGGTCGAACATCTTCATCTTGCGGGCCGGGCTCATGGGGTCGATCAGGGCCTGGTTGCCGTCCCGGAGGTCCACGGCGCACCAGCGCGGGGCCTTGGTGATGACTTTGTCCGGCCACGTCCGGTCAGGCAGTTCAACAGTGATCTGGTCCTGGAACGGCATGTAGCGGTGGACGGGCATTCCGGAGGGCTTCTGTGCGTTTCGCATTACTATCGGGGCCTTTTCTGTGGTTCCTGTGTGAAAGGTGGCCGGGCAACACTAACTCCGCGACGAGGATTGGCCTTGCGCTAGATCGCGTCTGAGGCCTCGCCGCGGCAGCTAAGAAGAAGCAGTTCTGCACGCACCATTTCACAGTAACACGGGTGCGTAAGATGAAGGAGCAACACCTCCAGCAACGTCCACTATGCAGACGCTGCCACCGGTGCCAGCGCCGGAGGCAGCCCTCACCTGAAGGAGCACTTGTGCCAAACTCGGGGATCGACCTGTCCAATATCGACCACACCGTGCGGCCGCAGGATGACCTGTACCAGCACATCAACGGCGCGTGGCTGAAGAGCACGACCATCCCGGACGACCGCCCCCTTGAAGGCACTTTCACAGCCTTGCGGGACGGTTCCGAGCTGGCGGTCAGGGAAATCATCGAAGAAGCCGCCGGACGCGGCGAAGAAGCCACCGGCATCGAACGGAAGGTCGGGGACCTTTACAACAGCTTCATGGATGAAGCCGCGGTAGAAGCCAAAGGCCTGGACCCCATCCGGGAACGGCTCGCCGCCGTCTATGCCACGAAGTCCGCGTCGGACGTCATCGAACTGGCCGGCAAGCTCTTCCGTTCGGACGTGTCAGGGCTCTTCTACATTTACCCCGCACCCGACGCGGGTAATCCGGACCGGATACTGCTGTACACCGGCCAGGGCGGCCTCGGGCTGCCGGATGAGTCGTACTACCGCGAAGAGAAGTTCGCCCCCATGGTGGCGGCCTACCGCGACCATGTCCGGACCATGCTCGGCCTCGCCGGAACCGCCGACGTGGATGCCGCCGCGGAACGCGTGGTCCGGCTGGAGACGGCCCTCGCCGCCCACCACTGGGACAACGTGACCCTGCGGGATCCGCAAAAGACCTACAACCTGAAGTCCGCAGAGGAGGCGCGGGAGCTCTTCCCGCTGATGGATGCCTGGTTCGAGGCCGCAGGGATCGTGCCGGACAAACGCCAGGAGATGGTGGTCAGCACCCCCGACTTCTTCGCGGGGGCAGCCGCGCTGCTCGAATCCGAGCCTCTGGCGGCCTGGCAGGACTGGCTGGCCATGCGCGTCGTGGGCTCTGCGGCCCCGTACCTGTCCTCCGAATTCGTGGACGCGAACTTCGCGTTCTACGGCACCACCATTAGCGGCACCCCTCGCAACAAGGACCGCTGGAAGCGCGGCGTCGCCGTTGTCGAGGGTGCGCTGGGCGAAGCTGTGGGCCAGATCTACGTCTCCCGGCACTTTCCCGAAACCCATAAAGCCCGCATGCAGACACTCGTCGCCAATCTCATCGAGGCCTACCGGCAAAGCATCGCCGGGCTGGCCTGGATGGGTGAGGACACGAAGCTCGAAGCCCTCAAGAAGCTCGAAGCATTCCGGGCCAAAATCGGCTACCCGGATGAGTGGATCGACTACTCCGCGGTGGAAATCGACCCCGCCGATCTCCTCGGAAACGTCGAGCGGGCCCACAATGCCGACGTGGACCGGCACCTGGATGAAGTGGGCAAACCCGTTGACAAGAACAAGTGGCTCATGACGCCGCAGACCGTCAATGCGTATTACCACCCGCTGCTGAACGAGATCGTGTTCCCGGCAGCAATACTGCAGGCTCCGTTCTTCACGGCAGACGCTGACGACGCCGTTAACTACGGCGGTATCGGCGCAGTCATCGGCCACGAGATCGGGCACGGCTTTGATGACCAGGGCTCGCAGTTCGACGGCGGCGGCGCCCTGCGTAACTGGTGGACCGAGGATGACCGGACTGCGTTCGAAGCCCTGACGTCCAAACTGGTGGCGCAGTTCGACGCGTTGTCCCCTACTGCGGCCCCCGGCCACCATGTCAACGGCAAGCTCACCCTCGGCGAAAACATCGGCGACCTGGGCGGGCTCACCATCGCGTACAAGGCCTACCTGATCAGCCTTGACGGAGCCGAACCGCCGGTCTTGGACGGCCTCACCGGACCGCAGCGGTTCTTCGCATCCTGGGCTGCCGGCTGGCGCCAGGTGATCCGCAACGAGGAAGCAATCCGCCGGCTCGCTACCGACCCGCACTCCCCCAACGAGTTCCGTACCAATGCCATCGCCAAGAACCTGGATGCCTTCCATGAAGCGTTCGGCGTGGCGGAGCAGGACGGCATGTGGATGCCCGCGGAGGAACGTGTCAGTATCTGGTGACCGGCAGCTCGCGATGAAGACTGCGGGGCCGGCCACAAGCAGTGGCCGGCCCCGCAGTCTTATTCGTCGAGGCAATCGCCGCTAGCGGACGATCAGTTCAGGGTTCGCCTGCTGGCAGACGGTATCGCCTGCCGTCTGGTTGACAATGTCGGACGGGAGCGGTGCCGCGTCCATTTTTGTTCCGGACATGAAATCGGTGCCGAGGTAGACCTGGACTCCGCTGACACCGGTCGCCGGGAGAACCTGCGTGGCGGGTATTTCCAGCAATGCTGCGACGTCTGCCGCCACAGCCTCGAAACCGGGTCCGTAGTAGACCGCCGTCTTTGCGACAGGCTGCGCCGTAAGCGGTGCAACCTGGGTGAAGCCGCCGGCGATGATCGCCTGGGTGATCTCCTGGGTCCTCGCCGGTACACCCGTTCCGTTCGCCACGGTCACCGGCTGCAACGCCTTGTCGTAGGGCGGCAACGGTGTTTCAGTCGGCGTCGACGGTGAGGGGGCGGGCGCCGATTCGCTCGGCTCCGCCGTGGGGCTCGGGGTGGCCGTCGGGTCAGTCAGGTCAACGTCCTTGCGCAGCGCGGCGAAGAGCTGCGATGCGGCCGGTTCGGCAACGGTGAGCCGGTTGGGATCAGTGGGAGCGGGCGTGGTTGGCACGGCCACGAACGCCACCTTGCCGATGTCAATGTTCTTCAGCCGGTTGCCGATGGTCAGCAGCGACGGCACGGACGCCAGTCCATCATCCACCGTAAGGTTCTGGGTGACGACATCGGCAATCTTGAGCATCTTCTGGGGGTCGGACAGCGTGCCGTCATCCTTGATCTTGCGGGTGAGGGATGACAGGAAGCCCTGCTGTGCCTTGATGCGGCCCAGGTCCCCGCCGTCCGCGAAGGCGTGCCTGGTCCGCAGGTAGGCCAGCGCCTGCTCCCCCTGAACCTGCGAGTTCCCTGCGGGGAGGCGCAGTCGGGAGTCGGGGTCGTAGACGGCGTCACTGACGCAGACTTCCACGCCGCCGACCGCGTTGGAAAGTTCCTTGACCGCGTTGAAGTCGGCCATCATAAAGTGGTCGATTTCCAACCCCGTAATTTTGTTCACCGTGTCCACAGCGCAGCCGATGCCGGCCTCTTTCATGGCTTCGTTGATCATCACGCCGCTTCGGGCCGGGAACACCTGCTTGGTCTTCTGGTCCGTGCATTCGGGAATGTCCACCAGCAGGTCCCGCGGGAAGCTGATGACGCTGACACGCTTGTTGTCCGCCGAAATGTCCATCATCATCATGACGTCAGACTGGCCGTAGCCTGTGGAGTCCTCGGCGCTGCCGTAGTCGGAATTCTTGCCGTCGCGGGTGTCCGAGCCCAGGATCAGGATCTGCATCCGGTCCTTGGAGTCGTTGACGGGATCTTCGGTGCGGCTGCTGCCTGCGCCGAGTGGAGCTTTGCTGATGTTCATCTGCAAACGGATGACCCAGAAGGCTGCGAAAGCCAGAGCGCCCACCAGGACAAGGGCAACAACGGCAGTGGTCACCTTGAACCACACGGGCTTTCCGCGCATTGCGCCGAGGTGCCGGGCCGGGCCCATGTCCTTGGTGTCCGAATGCCTGGCAGCGGCGTCGGACGCTGGCGAACCAATGCCTTGTCCGGGAGTGTCTCGGCGTCGCACCACGTGGTGTTACCTTCCTCTATAAAACGGGGTCCGGTCCATTTTAGTGGTCCTGGCTGGGAAAACGCCCGATGGGCGGGCGCACCCGGACAGCCGCGCCGGGCCGTACGGTCCTGCGGCGGCACCCCGGGACGGACCCCGGTGCCCCTTGGCGGGCTAGAAACCGAGCTTCACCAGCTGCTTGGGGTCGCGTTGCCAGTCCTTGGCCACCTTGACATGCAGGTCGAGGTAGATCCGGGTACCGAGCAGGGCTTCGATGCCCTTGCGGGCATTGGTGCCCACTTCCCGCAGGCGGGCGCCTCCCTTGCCGATGATGATGGCCTTCTGGGAGGGACGTTCCACATAGAGGTTGACCCGAACGTCAAGGAACGGGCTGTCCTCAGGCCGGCCCTCCCGGGGGACGATCTCTTCCACTACGACGGCGAGGGAGTGCGGAAGCTCGTCCCGGACACCCTCCAGGGCGGCTTCGCGAATGAGCTCCGCGACCATAACGGCTTCGGGCTCGTCCGTCAGGTGCCCGTCCGGATAGAGCGGCTGCGACGGCGGCATGTGGCTGATAAGGACATCCGCCACGGTGTTCACCTGGAACCCGTCCGTTGCCGATACCGGCACAATGTCCTTCCACCCGTCTTCGCCAAGGACTTCGCGTCCCAGCGCAGCAACGGCGAGCAGCTGTTCGGTCAGTGCCTGACGGTCCACCAGGTCAGCCTTGGTCACGATGGCGATGATCGGCTTTTTGCCCACCGCGGCCAGCTGGGCTGCGATAAACCGGTCGCCGGGGCCGATCTTCTCGTTGGCCGGAAGGCAGAAACCAATGGCGTCCACTTCGGACAGGGTGTCCGCCACCAGGTCGTTGAGGCGCTTGCCGAGCAGCGTCCGCGGCCGGTGCAGACCGGGGGTATCCACGAGGATCAACTGCGCGTCGTCCCGGTGGACAATGCCACGGATGGTGTGGCGGGTGGTCTGCGGCTTGGCGGAGGTGATGGCCACCTTCTTCCCCACCAGGGCGTTCGTCAGTGTGGACTTACCGGCGTTCGGCCTGCCCACAAGGATCGAAAATCCGGCACGGAAGCCGCCAAAGGCCTCGTCGTCCGCTTTATTCTGCTTGCTCACGTGGAACTCCCTGTTGCGTTGTTTCGGCCTCGTCGAGTAGGTCTTCAAGGTCAGTTTGTTCTGGAACGGCGCCCTTTGCAACGGGCGCCGCGATGATGTGGCTGACCCTGTTGCGGCGGCCTTCCAGGCGTTCCGCCCGCAGCGAGATCCCGTCCACGTCGACGGTGCTGCCGACGATGGGAACCCTGCCGAGGGCTTTCGCGAGCAGGCCACCGACGGTGTCCACTTCGTCGTCGTCAAGTTCCACATCGAAAAGCTCACCAAGGTCGTCGATGCCCATGCGGGCACTGACACGGTAGCTTCCGTCCCCAAGGGCCACGGCCTCGGCCGTCTCGGTGTCGTATTCATCCACGATCTCGCCGACGATCTCTTCGATCAGGTCTTCGAGGGTGACAAGGCCGGCGGTTCCGCCGTACTCGTCGATCACGATGGCCACATGCGTGGATTCCTTCTGCAGTTCGCGAAGCAGGTCGCTGACCGGTTTGGACTCCGGCACGTAGCGGACCTCACGGGCAAGGTCATCCACGATGGGCGGTTCCTCGCCGGGGCCGAGGCCGTGCAGCGCCGCGGCAACATCCTTGAGGTAGATAATGCCCAGGATCTGGTCGGTGTTGTCCCGGATGACGGGGATCCGGGAGTAACCGGACCGCAGGAACAGGGACATCGCCCGGTGCAGGCTCGAGCCGGCGTCGATGCTGAGGATGTCCGTGCGGGGCACCATCACGGCCCGGACCAGGGTGTCGCCGAAGTCGAACACTGACTGGATCAGCTCGGCTTCGTTGTCCTCGATCATGTCCGATTCGGTGGCACGGTCCACCAGCTCGCGGAACTCTTCCTCGCTGAAGGAGGCTTCATCGCCGGAGCGCGCACCCGGTGCCACGACGCTGCCCAGCGCAACCAGCCAGCCAGGGATAGGGCCCAGCACCCAGCACAGGAAACGGATGATCGGCGCGGTGAACCTGACGACGCCGGCGGCGTGGGCACGGCCGAGCTGGCGCGGTGATACCCCGACGATCACGAAGCCCACGAGGGCCATGATTCCGGTGGCGGCAAGGCCTGCGAGCCAGACACTGTCCAGCAGGCTGTGCAGAAGGACGGCGACCGCCACCGCCGAGGCCATTTCGAACCAGATCCGCCAGAACCTCAGGGACCGCATGTGCGCAACCGGCTGGTCCAGGATGCGCTTCAGGGCCTGGCCGTCGCTTCGCAGCACGGCTTCTTCGGCGTCATGGCGCGGCAGGAAATTGAACGCCGACTCGGCCGCTGTCAGCAGGGCGGCAAAACTGAGGAAGACCAGCGCCATGCCAACGAGGATCAGTGGGGTCACTGCATCGTCTCAGACGGAGCTTCTTTACCGGTGAAGCCCTCAAGCAGTTCCCGCTGGAGGCCGAACATCTCTTCCTTCTCCTCGGGATCGGCGTGGTCGTATCCGAGCAGGTGGAGGATTCCGTGGGTGGTGAGCAGCAGCATCTCGTCCTGGGTGGAATGCCCGGCGTTGCGTGCCTGGACCTCCGCCACCTGCGGACACACGGCAATATCGCCCAGCATGCCCTGCGGCGTCGGCTTGTCCGGCGTGCCGGGAGTCAACTCGTCCATGGGAACGGACAGGACGTCGGTGGCCCCCGGCTCATCCATAAGTTCCAGGTGCAGCTTCTCCATGGCGGGTTCGTCCACCAGGAGGATGGACAGTTCAGCCTGGGGGTGGATATAGAGGCGCTCGAACACAAACCGGGCCAGGGCAACCAGCTGGGCTTCGTCCACCGTGACGCCTGATTCGTTGTTTACTTCGATGCTCATGCGTGCTCTCCCCGCTTCTCCCGGGTCACGGAATGCTTCACCCGGCTCCTCTGTGCCTCGTCCCAGATACCGTACGCATTGACGATGTCGCCTACCAGCCGGTGGCGGACCACGTCCGAGGCATCCAGCACACTGAAGTTGACGTCCTCAATTCCCTGCAGGATCTCTTCCACGATCCGCAGACCGGAGCGGGTGCCGAAGGGCAGGTCCACTTGGGTGACATCCCCGGTGACCACCATTTTGGAGCCGAATCCGAGGCGGGTCAGGAACATCTTCATCTGCTCGGGCGTGGTGTTCTGGGCCTCGTCAAGGATGATGAAGGCGTCGTTGAGGGTGCGGCCGCGCATATAGGCAAGCGGAGCCACTTCGATGGTGCCCGCCGCCATCAGGCGGGGAATGGACTCCGGGTCCATCATGTCGTGCAGGGCGTCGTACAGCGGACGCAGGTATGGATCGATCTTGTCGCTCAGCGTCCCGGGCAGGAACCCCAGCCGTTCACCGGCCTCCACCGCGGGCCGGGTGAGAATGATGCGGCTGACTTCCTTCTGCTGCAGTGCCTGGACGGCCTTCGCCATGGCGAGGAAGGTCTTGCCGGTGCCGGCCGGTCCTATTCCGAAGATCACTGTGTTGGCGTCAATGGCATCCACGTAGTTCTTCTGGTTCAGCGTCTTGGGCCGGATCGTCTTGCCGCGGCTCGAGAGGATGTTGTACGTGAGTACCTCGACCGGGTTTTGGAGTGACTGGCTCCGGAGCAGGGCTGCGAGCTGTTGGAGTACCGCGGGTGTGATGACGGTTCCCCGGTCAACAAGCCCGCGCACTTCGTGGAGCAACCGCATGATCCTGGGAACGTCGGCGGCGGGCCCGCTGATGGCCAACTCGTTGCCGCGGACGTGGAAGTCCACGGCCGGAAACTGTTCTTCGATGAAACGAAGCGCCTCATCGTGGCTGCCGAGGGACTGAACCATCTGTTCGGAGTTGTCAAAGATGACCACCTCCGTCCGGACACCTGGAAGACTATGGGGAAATTCACCTGTGGTGCGCTCTCCGGCGCTGAACCGGGGCCTTCCGTTTGTTGCTTCAGTCATGGTGCCGGCCTGCGGGCCTCTGGTCCCCTCCAGTTAGGAATATTGTCTCCCCGACCAGTCACTTCGCCGCCGCTGCTTCAGCAGCGGGCGCTGTGGCCGGCCGAGTCCTTTTATCTTACGCCAGTGCGCCGCCCGGGAGCCGCGGACGGTGGACGTACTCCGGCCGGATGAAACCGTTTCGTTGCGGGTTGACGTCATTAGGTATCAACTTCGTATCGGCCTCATATCGTTCCCGTTGCAGTTCGGCTGACCGTCCGCAAACGCCGTTGGCGGCCGCTCTCTCTATGTAATGCTGGAATCCGCCGGCTTGCGCCGGCCGGTAAACGACGTCACCGACAACGGTTGCAGGGACAGGGCGGGGTACCCGGAGCACTATGGAGATTTTGAATCCACGACGCCGGAAGGCAGCAGGAAGCGGGCGGACACGGTCCGCTGCGCTGCTGTTTGTGCTGCCCGCCGCCATGGTTCTCTCCGGCTGCGTCGCCACTCCCCAGCCTTCCGCGTCGAGCGCGGACAGCACGCCACGGTCAGTGACCGGGTCCGCCACCGCCGGTGTCCCCAGCACAAGCGCACCGCTGGAAACCACGCAGGCGTCCAACAAGGCACCGGTGTATTGGATCGGTCGCAGCAACGAGAACGTCTTCCTTTACCGTGAGTTCCGGGATGTCCCCGAACAGGAAAATCCCGTCACCAGGGCACTTCGCGCCATGATGTCGGACAAGCCCCTCGATCCCGACTTCTTCACTCCGTGGCAGGACCCGAAGAAGCTGGCCACCTCGATCTCCGGCAAAAATGTGATCACGGTGGACGTCTCGCCGGATGCCTTCAACAGCAACCTCGACGAGGATATGGCCAACCGTGCCATCCAGCAGCTGGTGTACACGGCAACGGCCGCCGGCGCCAGCTCGGGGCTGGTGGATTCGGGCCAGCAGATCCAGGTTGTCATCCTCGTTGACGGGCATACGGATTACCTGGCGTTCAACCACGTGCGGCTGGGCACGCCCACCCCCCGCAGTGCAGGCATGGTGGCCCCCGTCTGGATCATCGATCCGCAGGAAGGCGCGGGTGTCGCTGACGGCAGCGTCAAGATCAGCGGACGAAGCACGGTCCCCGGCGGAAAACTCCGGTGGAAGATCCTGAAGGTTGAAGGCAGCAGCGACAAGACGGCGTACCTGGGCGGCGAGGTCACGGCGTCGGCCGATCAGGCACAGTCAGGGCTTTTCTCGCTGAACGTCAACCTGGCGCCGGGAAACTATGAAGTCCGGGTGTCACAGATCGATCCGGGCAAGCCGGACCGGGAAATGAATGTGGATACCCGCGGTTTCAAGGTCGAATAGCTCCGCCGCTACCAGCGTCCGAGGATGTCGCTGGCGAGGACCGTGGCGGCCGGACCTGCCGTGGAGGACCTGAGCACGTGGTGCCCCAGCAGGGCCGTGACGGCACCTGCGCTGCAAAGTTTGGTAACCTCCCGCGGGCTGATTCCGCCCTCCGGGCCCACGATGAGGAGAATTTCGCGCGGCCCCCGACCGGGCGTCCCGCCGTCGCCATCGCGCCACGTCTCCAGCACTGTTCGAAGCGGCCGGACGGCATCCTCATGGAGAATGATGGCCAGGTCCGCTGCCGCAACCGCGGCCTGCAGCCCGGCACCGTCGACGGCGGCGCGGACCTCGGGAATCCAGGCCCGCCGCGCCTGTTTGGCCGCCGCGGTCACCACCGACTGCCACTTGGCGTGCGCCTTGGCGGCACGCTCGCCCTTCCAGCGGACAATGGACCGTTCCGACTGCCACGGGATGACGGCATCGATGCCCAGTTCGGTGGCGGTTTCAGCTGCCAGTTCGTCGCGGTCGCCTTTGGCAAGCGCCTGCACCAGGATCAGGCGAAGGTCCGGACGCTCCTCCGTTTCGAGAACCGAACACTCCACCGTCAATTCGCCCTGGCCGACGGCCGCGACAGTTCCGGTGAGCCTCTTGCCCGCGCCGTCGGCTATGTCAACGGACTCGCCCACGGCGATCCGCTTGACCGTGACCGCGTGCCGGGCCTCCGCACCCTGCAGGACGAAACGCGAACCGGGACCCTGCTGGTCCAGGGTTCCCGGGGACGCAAAAAAGACCGGGTTGCTCACTGCTACAGGTTACCGAACCGGTCCCGCAGCTTTGCGAAGACTCCGCCGCTGGCGGCAAGCTTCCCCTCGGTGTACTGCTCACCGCGCAGTTTGGCCAGCTGCCGCAGCAGGTCTTCCTGGGCGGCGTCAAGTTTCGCCGGGGTTTCGACCTGGAGGTGGACCTTCAGGTCGCCGCGGCCGTAGCCCCGGAGATGGGTGACGCCGAGTCCGCGCAGGGTGATGACCTCACCGGACTGGGTGCCGGCCTTGACATCGATTTCCTGCTGGCCGTCGAACGTGTCCAGGCTGAGCTCTGTGCCAAGGGCAGCGGCGGTCATCGGGATGTTCAGAGTGGCGTGCAGGTCGTCACCGTCACGCACGTACGTGGCATCGTTATTGACCCGGATCTCGACATACAGGTCGCCCGAGGGGCCGCCAGCGGGACCGGCCTCGCCCTGGCCGCCCAGCTGGATGCGGGTTCCGGTGGCCACGCCGGCGGGAACCTTGACCGTCAGCGAACGCCGGCTGCGGATGCGGCCCTGGCCGTTGCACTCGTTGCAGGGATCCTTGATGACGGTTCCGAAGCCTTCGCAGGAGCCGCACGGAGCGGCCGTCATGACCTGGCCCAGGATGGACCGAACGGCCCGCTGGACCTGGCCACTGCCGCCGCAGATGTCGCAGCGTTCAGGGTGGGCCCCGGGCTGGCAGCAGGATCCCTCGCAGGTGGGGCACGTGACAGCCGTGTCCACCTCAAGCTTCTTGTTGACGCCGAACACGGCGTCGCGAAGGTCTATGCGTACGCTAATGAGGGCGTCCTGCCCGCGGCGGACCCGCGAGGCCGGGCCGGACGAACCGCCGGCGCCGAAGAAGGTGTCGAAGATGTCCTGGAACGCAAAGCCCTGCCCCGAGTAGCCCGCGCCGCCAAAGCCGTTATCGGTGCCGTTCTCGTTGCCCGTGGTGTCGTAGACCCGGCGCTTCTGCGGGTCGGAAAGGACTTCGTAGGCGTGGGTGACAGCCTTGAAGCGGTCCGAGGCATCCTCACCGGGGTTCACATCCGGGTGCAGGGTGCGCGCAAGCTTTCGGTAGGCCTTCTTGATCTCTTCGCCCGTCGCTTCGGGTGAGACTCCAAGAACGTCGTAGTGGCTGCTCAAAGTTCGTATCTCTTCCTGGTTGTACTGCCTGTGGTGCTGCTGCGCCCCGGAAGCCGGGACGCGGAGGCCTGGTTGGCTGATGTTGAACCGGTCACGGTCCAAGGATCCTGGAAAGGTAGCGGGCCACGGCACGGACCGCGGCCATGGTGGTGGGATAGTCCATCCGGGTCGGGCCAAGCACGCCCACCTTGGCGCTGGAACCGGGGCCGTAGCCTGTGGCCACCACCGAGGCTTCCGCAAGTCCGTCGTAGGGGTTCTCCCGGCCGATGCTGACCGTGACCCCGCGGGGGTCCTGGGCCATTTCGCTGAGCAGCCGGAGCATGACCACCTGTTCCTCGAGCGCCTCAAGGACCGGACCGATGCTCAGCGGAAAGTCTACGTTTGACCGCGCGAGATTCGCCGTGCCGGCCATGACCATCCGCTCCTCGCGGGTGCTGCTGGCAAGGGCGTCCAGGCCACGGGCCAGCGCCTGGGCGGCATGCCTGCGTGACGGTTCACAACCGGCGACGACGGCGGGCAGCGCCTGCGGGAGCAGGCTCAAGGGTGTCCCCGCCAGGCTCTTCAGGAACCTGGCCCGGAGGCCGGCGAGGGCGTCGTCGCCGAGTTCCTGGCCGACGTCGATAACCCGCTGCTCGACCTTTCCGGTGTCGGCGATCAGTACGATCAGCACCTGACGCGGCGCCAGCAGCACAAACTCGATGTGCCGCACCATGGCCCGGCTGAGGTGCGGATACTGCACCACGGCCACCTGGTTGGTCAGCTGCGACAGCAGCCGCACGGTCCGCTCCAGGACATCGTCAAGGTCCTCTGACCCTTCCAGAAGCGTCTGGATGGCGCGGCGCTCGGCCTGCGACAGCGGCTTGACGGCGGATATCTGGTCGACGAACAGCCGGTAGCCCTTGTCCGTGGGGATCCGGCCGGCGCTGGTGTGCGGCGCCGTGATCAGGCCCTCGTCTTCCAACGCCGCCATGTCATTGCGGATGGTGGCACTGGAGACTCCGAGGTGGTGCCTCTCCACCAGTGCCTTGGAGCCCACGGGTTCGCGGGAATGGACGTAGTCCTCCACGATGGCCCGCAATACTTCAAGCTTGCGTGGCTCGCTCATTCTCCACCTCCGATCGGCTTTCCCGGGCCGCGTTCCGGCGTTGCGCCGGGGCACGGGTCCCGTCGTCCGTTAGCACTCGTCATGTCTAAGTGCTAACCAGTCTAATATGAGTCGCCGCGTTGTTAGCATTGGTACCGCTCCGGGCGAAACTCCGGCGCGGAACAGCACGTGTACATCCGTGAAGCCACGGACGCCCTGTTTCACTTCTCCTGTCTGATTTTTCTAGCGCAAGGCTGTGTCTATCCGATGTCGTACCAGAACTGGGGCCCGCAGGACATCACCGCGCCCCGGAAATCCGAGCTTCCCGAAGTGCCGGTTGAACGCGGCATGGTGCTGGAAGATGTGCAGTCAGGCTGGGTAGGCGCTGTTACGAGGGTGGAAAAATCCGGGGGCATGCATGTTGTTGCCCTGGAGGACCGGCGGGGCAAATCACGCACGTTCCGGCTCGGCTACGGGTTCCTCCTGGAGGGCGTGCCGATCCGGCTCATGCCCCCGGCGCCCCGGCCGCAGGCGGCCTCCGCCGGATCCGGCCGGACGGCCTCCGGTTCCGTGCGTGTTGCAGGGCAACGTGCACAGGTGGCCAAGGCCAGCCGCATCTGGGTGGAAGGCAAGCACGACGCCGAACTCGTGGAAAAAGTCTGGGGTGACGACCTCCGGGTGGAGGGCATCGTCGTCGAACCCTTGCACGGCATTGACGACCTCACTGCGGCGGTTGCCGCGTTCCGGCCCGGCCCCGGCCGACGGCTGGGGGTGCTGGTGGACCACCTGGTTGCCGACTCGAAGGAATCACGGATTGCCGATGCTGTGATGGCGTCCCCCGGCGCGGCCGGCAACGTGCTGATTGTGGGCCACCCCTACGTGGACGTGTGGCAGGCCATCCGGCCCGCTGTCCTCGGAATCGACGCGTGGCCGGTCATCCCCCGGGGCGTGGATTGGAAAACCGGCATCCTGACCGCCTTCGGCTGGCCGCATGAGACCAAGGAAGATATCGGCCTGGGCTGGCAAAAGCTCCTCGGGGCAGTCCGCAGCTATGCGGACCTGGAGCCGTCCCTGCTGGGCCGGGTGGAAGAGGTCATCGACTTCCTCACCGTGCCGTAGGCGCCTGTTGAACTCTCCGAATGCACTCCCGACCCAGTATTCTTGATACGGCGGTTGTTGCTGTTGAGGCAGTACCGCTTTTCCGGGAACCACCGCACCACTGCAATCCGAAGGACGACACCGTGGCAGAAGACGCACGTGAACAACGGGACACACAGGCCGGCCATGGCCAGCCCCAGTATCATGGCGTTCCCGCCAACGCCCTGCCGCTGACGGCCAACGAAGACCGGCAGTGGGCAACCCTCGCGCACTTCGGCGGCATTCTCGGGTGCGTTCCGTCGCTTTTGATCTACCTGATTTTCAAGGACCGCGGACCGTTCACCGCACAGGAATCAAAGGAAGCCTTGAACTTCACGCTGCCTCCCACGATCGCCGCCGTCATCTGTAACATCCTGGTGATGCTGCCGGTGGTGGGTAACATCTTCGCAGTGCTGGCCACGCTGATTTGGATCGCCGTGACGTGCTTCTCGGTGGCGGCCGGTATCCACGTGAACCGCGGTCAGCCGCACCGCTACGACTTCAACCTGCGCTGGATCAAGTAGGCGGCAGGGTCGCTCAACCCGCTGCGCCAGTTGACGGGCGGGTCCAGGTAATCGCCGGCTCCGCCGCCTAGTCGGGCAGGATTCTTCTGACCACGGCGTCGGCAAGGAGCCTGCCCTTCAGGGTGAGGACGAGCCTGCCCTTGAATGCCAGCGCGGGATCCACCAGGCCATCGGCAATCAGTCCGGCAACGGCGTGCCGCCCGGACTCCCCCAGCCCGGACAACTCGAGGCCCGTGCCCAGCCTGGCCTCAAGCATGACCCGCTCTATGTTCCGGGTTTCCGCATCGAGCGTTTCGCGGCCCGCCGCCGGCGACACACCGCCGGCCAGCCGCCCGGCGTAGGCTGTCGGGTGCTTCACGTTCCACCAGCGGACTCCGCCGACGTGGGAATGGGCCCCCGGCCCGATCCCCCACCAGTCATCCCCGCGCCAGTAGGCCAGGTTGTGCCGGCAGGCCTGTTCCGGCGTGCGTGACCAGTTGCTGACCTCATACCAGGCGAGGCCGGCGGCGGTGATGAGCTCGTCGGCCAGTTCGTACTTGGCCGCGTGGTCGTCGTCATCGATTCCGGGCACTTCACCGCGGCGGATCTGGGCGGCCAGTTTGGTGCCGTCCTCCACGATCAGGGCGTACGCACTGATGTGGTCCGGGCCGTAGGAGAGGGCTGTCTCAAGGGAGTACCGCCAGTCTGCCAGCGACTCCCCCGGCGTTCCGTAGATCAGGTCAAGGCTCACGGCGAGGCCGGCGTCCCTGGCCCACTGCACCACCTGCGGCACACGGCTGGGCGTGTGGGTGCGGTCGAGGACTTTCAGGACGTGCGGAACAGCCGACTGCATCCCGAAGGAAACCCGGGTGAAGCCGGCATCCGCCAGGAGCTGCAGCGACTCCGGTGTGACGGAGTCCGGGTTGGCTTCGGTGGTGACCTCGGCGCCAGGCTCCAGGCCCCACTGCGCTACCGCCGCGGTCAGGATGCGGGCCAGGTCCTCGGCGGGCAGCAGCGTTGGTGTGCCGCCGCCAAAAAAGACCGTGCCCAGCCGGCGTTCCGGCAGGCCGCTGCCTTGCAGCGCCTTGGCGGCAAACTCCACCTCAGCGATGGCCGTGGAGGCGTACGCGTCCTGGGACGCGCCGCCGCCGAGCTCTGTCGCGGTGTAGGTGTTGAAGTCGCAGTAACCGCAACGGACGGCACAAAAGGGAATGTGGACGTAGAGGCCGAATCGGCGCTGCCCGGCGCCGTCAGCGGCCTGCGCGGGCAGCAGGCCGTCCGACGGCGCGGGGTCGCCCAGGGGCAGGACGCTAGGCACGGGTGCGGCCTCCGGAGGTTAGGGCCACCATCATCACTACTTCTTGGCCTTGTCCTTGGATTCGTCCGTGGTGAGCGCTGCGATGAAGGCTTCCTGCGGGACCTCGACGCGGCCCACCATCTTCATGCGCTTCTTGCCTTCCTTCTGCTTTTCCAGCAGTTTGCGCTTTCGGGTGATGTCACCGCCGTAGCACTTGGCCAGGACGTCCTTGCGGATGGCGCGGATGCTTTCGCGGGCGATGATCCGGGAGCCGATCGCGGCCTGGATCGGCACCTCGAACTGCTGGCGGGGAATGAGTTCACGCAGCTTGCCCGTCATCATCACGCCGTAGGCATAGGCCTTGTCCCGGTGGGTGATGGCGCTGAAGGCGTCCACTTGTTCGCCCTGGAGCATGATGTCCACCTTGACAAGGTCGGCAACCTGGTCTCCGTCGGCCTTCCAGTCCAGCGAGCCGTAGCCGCGGGTCTTGGACTTGAGGATGTCGAAGAAATCGAAGACGATTTCGGCCAGTGGCAGGCGGTACCGGATTTCCACGCGGTCCTCGGAGAGGTAGTCCATGCCACCCATCACGCCGCGGCGGCTCTGGCACAGCTCCATGATGGCGCCGACAAACTCGTTCGGCGCCAGGATGGTGGCGGACACCATCGGCTCCCGGACTTCCGCGATTTTTCCGGTGGGGTATTCGCTGGGGTTCGTCACATGGACAACCCGCTTGTCTTCCAGGGTCACTTCGTATTCCACGTTGGGGGCGGTGGAAATCAGGTCCAGCTTGTATTCGCGTTCGAGCCGTTCACGGGTGATTTCCAAGTGAAGCAGCCCGAGGAAGCCGACACGGAAGCCGAAGCCCAGTGCGGCAGAGGTTTCCGGCTGGTAGACGAGCGCGGCGTCATTGAGCATCAGCTTCTCCAGCGCATCGCGGAGCACCGGGTAGTCCGTGCCGTCCAGAGGGTAGAGACCGGAGAACACCATGGGCTTGGCGTCCGCGTAGCCCGGGAGTGATTCGGAGGCAGGCTTGGCAAGGTTGGTGACGGTGTCGCCCACCTTGGACAGGCGCACGTCCTTCACACCCGTGATGAGATAGCCTACTTCGCCGACGCCCAGGCCCTTGGAGGGGGTGGGCTCCGGCGAGCTGACCCCGATCTCGAGGAGTTCGTGCGTGGCGCGGGTGGACATCATCTGGATGCGTTCGCGGGGGTGCAGCATGCCGTCCACCACACGCACGTACGTGACCACGCCGCGGTATGTGTCGTAGACCGAGTCGAAGATCATGGCGCGTGCAGGAGCGTCCGGGTCGCCCACGGGTGCCGGCAGATCGCGCACGATCTTGTCCAGCAGGACTTCGACGCCCATGCCCGTTTTTCCGGAGACGCGCAGGACCTCGTCGGGGTCCCCGCCGATCAGGTTGGCGAGTTCCTCGGCATACTTTTCGGGCTGGGCCGCGGGGAGGTCGATCTTGTTCAGGACCGGGATGATGGTGAGGTTGTTCTCCATCGCCAGGTACAGGTTCGCGAGGGTCTGCGCCTCGATGCCCTGGGCCGCGTCCACGAGGAGCACTGCACCTTCGCAGGCGGCCAGCGAACGGGAGACCTCGTAGGTGAAGTCGACGTGCCCGGGGGTGTCGATCATGTTCAACGCATAGCTGGTCCCGTCAACTTCCCAGGGCATGCGTACTGCCTGGGACTTGATGGTGATGCCGCGCTCACGTTCGATATCCATGCGGTCCAGATACTGGGCCTTCATGTCGCGGGACTGAACGACGCCGGTGTACTGCAACATGCGGTCGGCCAGAGTGGATTTACCGTGGTCAATGTGCGCAATGATGCAGAAGTTCCGGATGATGGCCGGATCTGTTGCGGCGGGCACCGGGGCGGTGCGGGCCATGGGAGACACGCAGGGTCCTTACTGTTGGCATTTCCGCGGCTGTGCTCAGGACGGCCGAAGCCGTCGCGGGACCTGCCGCACGTGAACTTATAGTGTCCCACGTCCTGCCGCCACTCGGTGCATTGTTTGCGCACCCTGCCTGCGGGGGGCGGACCGCGGGCCGCGAAAGAACCGTTCCCGGCGGTCGAAGTATTGTTGCAGGATGGCATTTAATCTCCGCTCACTCGGCCGGGCTGTCCGCACTGCTTTTCGCCTTTTGGAAGGGCGCCCCGCCGCGGGTCGACCGGCCCGCCCGACGCCCGTTCGTTCGACCCCCGTCCGCCCAAAGCAACGGCAGGCCGCTCCAGGCGTCCTCAACGGAACATACCCTGGCGACTTCAAGGGGACCGCGAATATCAAGTACGCCCCCTCCCCCAACGGCAAGCCGGAACCTGGCGAAGTCGTGTGGACGTGGGTGCCCTACGAAGAGGACCATTCCCAGGGCAAGGACCGGCCCGTGCTTCTGATCGGCAGCCGAGGGCAATACTTGCTGGGGCTCATGCTCACCAGCAAGGACCATGACCAGGACCGCCGGATTGACGACAGCTACGTGGACATCGGGACAGGCAGCTGGGACGGGCAGCGCCGGCCCAGTGAGGCCAAGCTGGACCGCATCATCCAGATCAGCCCGGCGGACATCCGCCGGGAGGGCGCCGTCCTGGACCGGAAACGGTTCGACGACGTCGCCTCGGCACTGCGCGGGCTTCACGGCTGGAGCTGACGCGCGTCCCGCACGCGAAGCACGACGTCAGCGGCAAACAGCAGCAGTGCAGAGCGTCTGCTATTATTGACAGCTGTGTGTCCGTGCAGGTCGACGGCCACTGATGGTTGGCCGCCATAGGTATCCCCACGCCGCTCAGTCAATGGCCAACCTGAAAGCCCTCTAGACCATTTCCGCATTAAAAAGAGAGTTCACACGTGGCTAATATTAAGTCCCAGAAGAAGCGCATCCTCACCAACGAGAAGGCTCGCCTGCGCAACAACGCAGTCAAGTCGGAGCTGAAGACGGCCATCCGCGCCGTCAACACCGCCGTTGAGTCCACCGACAAGGATGCCGCTGCTGCTGCGCTGGTTGCTGCAAGCCGTAAGCTGGATAAGGCTGTCAGCAAGGGCGTTCTTCACAAGAACAACGCTGCAAACCGCAAGTCGGCGATCTCCAAGAAGGTCAACGCACTCTAAGGTTTTCCAGTTCACCTGAACTGATGATCGTGGCCGGCACCCCCTAGCGGGGTGCCGGCCACATCCATTTAACGGCGGGAGTCGGCGACCGCAGGTAGACAGTGGCGGTGCTGAACCGCCCCCAGCCTGTCCGCAGCTAGTTGCGGCGGACGGACGTTGCAATGACGGTAACAGCGTGCTCCACCGCGTAGACCGGATCCCGGGAGAGGCCTTTGACCTGGGCGTCCGCCTCGGCAGTCACCTGGATGGAGCGGACCAGGCCTTCAGGCGTCCAGCGCCGAACGTCCCGCTGCGCCTGTTCCACCAGCCACGGCTGCATGCCAAGCTGGCGCGCGATCTGGGCCGATGACCCCTGCGCGCCGGCTACCTTCGCCACCGTACGGAGTTTGGCGGCCAGTGCTGCCACGAGCGGAACAGGGTCCGCCCCCGTCGCAAGGGCATGCCGGAGCGTGGAGAGTGCCAGCGGAGCGTTCCCGGCCAACGCGGCGTCCGCAACTTTGAAGGCTGTTGCCTCGATCCGCCCGCCATAGTAGCGGTCCACCATGTCCGTATCCACGGCCGTAGCTGCATCCGCGATGAGCTGGCTGCAGGCGGCGGCGAGTTCCGACAAGTTGGCACCCACCGCATTGACCAGCGCATGGACGGCTTCCGGCTCGATGCGGCGCGACGCGGCCTTGAATTCCGCTGCGACGAATGCGGACTTGTCCGCATCCTTCTTCAGCGGCTGACAATCCACCACCGGCCAGCCGCCGGACTTGATGGCATCGAGCAGCTTCTTGCCCCGGACTCCGCCGCCGTGGCGGACCACGAGGACGGCGTCGGGTTCAGGGTCTGCCAGATATTTGAGGGCGTCCGCGAGGAAGGCATCGTTCATGGCCTCCGCGGACTCCACCTCGATCAGCTTCGATTCCCCAAACAGCGAAGGGCTCACGACCATCGCTAGGGACCCGGGCTCGTAGCTGCCTGCATTAAGCCTGGTGATTTCGACATCCGGCTGGGCTGCGCGGACCTGTGACCTGATGCGGTCCAGGGCCCGGATGCCTAGGTATTCCTCCGGGCCACCGACCAGCACCACACGCGCCGGAGTCACATCGCGCCAGGTGGCTGTCGCTGACGTCGCCGGCTTGGATCGTGCTTTTTGCGCAGCCGCCACTCTTGGTTCCTCCCGGACATCGGATTAATACCTCTAAGACTCCCACGGTGGCGGCGCTCATCC
Source organism: Arthrobacter sp. NPDC058288 (assembly GCF_042880995.1). NCBI lineage: Bacteria > Bacillati > Actinomycetota > Actinomycetes > Micrococcales > Micrococcaceae > Arthrobacter > Arthrobacter sp. NPDC058288. The sequence continues at coordinate 1,417,241 of NZ_JBHVYH010000001.1, read as the reverse complement.
AAGCCGGTGAATCGTGGCAGCAGTTCCAGCACATTAGCGGTCTTTCGATGAGCTGCGAGGACCAGTGTCCAGACGGCACGCGGGTGGAGAACAAGCCACAGCAGCAGCAGCGTGGATGCGGAAAAGGCCAGCATGGTGGCCGCACCGAACGGTCCTTCAGGCCAGGGAAGGGCAGCGCCGGGCAGGCCCGCAAAGAACCTGGCAATGGCCGCGACTCCGGCCGAGCAGCCACCGGCAACCGCCATGGGAAGCACTGCTGCCCACGGAGCCAGCGGTTCGACGGGCACGGCGGCGGTGCCGAGGATGGTCACCGGTGCCACAAGGGGCGCCGCCACCATGTTCGCCAGCAGGGCGTAGGACGAAAACTGCGGCTGCAGCAGCACGATCGCCGGACCGCAGAAGAGCTGGGCAGAGAGCGGAACAGCAAGGCCGGCGGCCAGCCAGCGCGGCACGACCGGCGGAAGCCACTCCATGATCCGCGAGCCCGCGGCGACGATGCCGAGGGTGGCCAGCACGGACAACATAAAGCTGAAACTGGTCCCGAGTGCCGGATCGGCCATGAGGAGTCCGATCACGGCCAGGCACAGGAAGCTGAGGCCGCGTCCGGTCCGGCCACCCGACAAGGACACCAGGCCGATCGCCCCCATGAGCGCAGCCCGAAGGACGCTGGCGTCAGGACCCACCATCAGGACGAAAAGGACCAGGCCGGCGAGGGCAGCCGCAGCGGCAGGAGCCCGGGGCAGGCGGATGCTTCGGGCAGCCAGCAGCAGCGCGCCCAGGATGAGGCTGCAATTCGCCCCGGACACTGCGGTCAGGTGGGTCATGCCCACAGCCTTCATGGCAGTTTCAAGCTGGTCATCGAGGTAGCTGGTGTCCCCTGTGACCATTCCCGGCAGGAGGCCGCGGGCGTCGCCACCAATCCATTCCGCAGCCTCTGCAAACCCGCTGCGGAGGGCGCCGGGTCCTTCCTGCCATGCGGAGGGGGCATCCGTGGTGGCGGGGCCGGTGGTGGCGGACAGGGTACCCGCCGGCGTTTGGCCGGCGTCGGCCGGCCTCAGCTTTCCCGTAGTCCGGATCCGCTGTCCGGGGACCACATGCTGCCAGTCTCCGCCGCCCACGATCAGCAAGCGGGCGTCACTCCGGATGAGCCCGCCGTTGGCAGTGACCGCATATGCGGTGGCTTCAACCGCCCACCGGTCCGACCCGGCGCGGCCGGGAATCTTTAGCTGGCGCGGTGTCCCCGCGATCTCCGCCTCAACCACCACAGCGGAGCGCGCCGCGACTGCATCCGCTACGGGCCCGTCGTGCTTCTGGGATGCGGCGACCGCCGAGTGGGACGCGATGGCGGCCGACAGCACTGCGGCAATGGTGAGGGTGGTCAGGAAGCTCCGTGGCGCCCGGCCGCCATCGTGGCACCGCAGCCAGCGACGGCGGATCGCAGCAAACAGCACCACGGCTGCCAGAAGCAATCCCGCAATAAGGACGCCGAGCGCCGGTGGCGGCAACCAGACGCCGGCGACGGCGGCGGCCCAGGCGAGGAGGGCGGGGGGCACAAGGCGAAGGTCGGTCCGGCGCTGCGGCCCGTCGCCGGTTGCGGATCTGTCAGGTCTTCCTGTTCCTTGGACCCGCCCTTCAGGTCCGGGAAGCAGTCGTACCGCGAGTAGATCCCGCAGGCCGGACGCCGTCCGCGGGACGATGCCCCTCACTCCGGCCGCGCGGATGTCCGCAGCCCGGCGGACAGTAGACGGGTTTTCAGCAGCGCGAGGAGGTCGGAGGGTCCTGCCTTCTTCACCCCTGACCGCTGCGTCGACGAAGCGATGCCACGGACTGACCTTCGCCACTTCAGGACACCCGCACCAGTGGGAGCAGCGTTTCCAGCATCTTGGGGCCAACGCCGTCCACCGCGTCGAGTTCCTCAACGGTGCTGAACCGGCCGTGTTCCTTGCGCCAGTCAACGATGCGCTGCGCCAGGACGGGTCCCACCCTGGGCAGCGCACCGAGTTCCTCCGCGGACGCGGAATTCAGGTCGATCTTCGCGCCGTCCGCTCCTGTTTGGCCGGACCCTGCGGCGGCGGACGCCGCGTCACCCGATCCCCGGGCGCCCGAACCGGTGTCGCCTGCTGCCGCGCCGGAGGCATCCGCCGGTTCCCCGATCCGCGGTACGTGGATCTTCTGGCCATCGCTAAGCACAGCGGCGAGGTTCAAGCGGTTCAGGTCAGCCCCGTCCGCACTCCCACCCGCCGCGGCTATCGCCTCGTGGACGCGGCTGCCCTCCGGGAGTTCCACAACTCCCGTCCGGTTGACAGCCCCCGCAACATGCACCACGATCCGGGAATCCGATGCTGTATCCGAAACCCCTTCTCCCGCAGCGGGGCCGCCGGATTCCCGCGGTCCAGCGGGATCTGGTCCGGGCTGCCCGCGCGCCTCCTGACTGCTGACGTCGCTCAACGGAACCACGTGCGGACGGCTGGCGGCAACATCCCACCAAAACCAGCCGCCCAGCAGGGTACACATCGTTGCCACCAGCACCGCTACGCGCAGTCCCGTGCGCCACCTGAATTTCGCGGGCTCATGCGGCCCGTCGACGACAGCGCCGTCAACGGCACCAGGTGCCGCCCTCGCACCGCCGCCATACGTGAATGTCCCTTCGCCGGGACCTCCGGCGCCCTGCTCCAGAAGCCCCGGCAACCCTGCGTCCCCGGTTCCGGGCCTGTCGCTACTGTCGCCGCCGCCGGAGGACCCTAGGGTGGTTGTCAGGCGCCGCCGCGCACGGCTGGCCGCGGCAGGGACTCCCGCTTCCGCGTTCCGGCGTGACATAACCACCACGCTAGGCAAATGGACGCGGCGCAGACAGCACGAATGACTGTATGTGGAAAGCGCCGTGGGCGGCTTTTTCCGCCGCTCCCCGGCCGGCCGGCTACTTCTGGTAGGTGATATACGCCTCGTACTGGACCCGCCACGACGCCGGTGCCTTGGGGTCGGGAACAGTCGTCGTCAGGAACTGGACGCTGGTCACCTGGCCCTTAAGGTACTTCAGCCAGTTGGTGACTTCTTCGGACACGTCCTTGTCGAACTGGGCAACATGGTGCACCTGCATTGTCATGGGAGCCTCCTTGCTTGGTGGGGAGACTGTACTACCGGCACAGCTATCGGACCAGAGGGGGTTCCTTCTGCGGAGTACTGCTCTCCCCCACGATCACGGCCAGGACCCCCAGTCCCGCGTGGGCAGCGAGTACGGCCGGGAGCGAACTGATCTGCGCCGCAGGGACTTCCGGGAGCGCAGCCGCCAGCCGGGCCGCAAGCTCCGCTGCCTCACCGGGATTGCCGAAGTGGTGGACTGCCAGCCGGGCCTGGCCGGCGGGCCGCGCCGCGGCGTCGGCAACCACGATTTCCTCAAGGCGCGCCACAGCCCTCGCCGCGGACCTGACCTTCTCCAGCGGAACGATCTTCCCGTCATCCACAGCGAGGATCGGCTTGATGGCGAACATGGTTCCCCAGAGGGACGCCGCCGCTCCGATCCGGCCGCCGCGGCGCAGCTGCTCCAGGCTGGGGACATAGAAATAGACTTTGGTGCGGGCCATCCGGTCTTCGGCGAAAGCACGCACTTCGGCCGCGGGGCGGCCGTCCGCTGCCGCTACCACTGCGCTTTGCACGCCCATTCCCAGCGCCATCCCAACGGTCTTCGAATCGACCACCTCCACGGGGATGTCCACACGGGACGCAGCAAGCCTGGCGGAATCGGCAGTGCCGGACAGCGCTCCGGAAATATGCACGGAGACCACCGCCTCGAAGCCGCGTCGCAGCGCCGCAAGATAGGCCTGCTCGAACTGGCCGGGTGACGGCCGAGACGTCTTGACCGGCATACCGGTGGCCAGCGCCACCGCGATCGTCTCGGTGATGTCGTCTTCGCCCTCGCCGTAGATCTCCGCCCCCACCATCACCGGCATGGGCACCACCGTCAGCCGGCCGTCGGCGGCGAAGTCCCTGACCCAGTCCGCAGGAAGCGCGGCGGCGGAATCGGTCACCACCGCGGTACGCACGACGGCGGCCGGAACCACGGCTTCCGGCGCAGCCCCCGGCCTGGAAACCTGCCGCAGCCGGACAAGCCGTTCCCTAAGCCACGGCCAGCCGGCCGGCTCCCGGTCGTTCACGGCGTCTCCCTGCTGCTGCGGTCAAACATCACGGCCGGCCGCCGGCGATACCGGCGGCCGGTGCCCGGGCTAGGCCGGGACGATGTTGACCAGTTTAGGGGCACGCACGATGACCGTGCGGATATCCCGCCCGTCGAGGACGCGCTGGACGTTGTCCGATGCGAGGGCCAGTTCACGCAGCTCGTCCTCGCCGATCCCCGGGGAGACCTCGAGGCGGTCGCGGACCTTGCCCTGGACCTGGACCACGGCGGTCACCGTGTCCTGCACCAGCAGTGCTTCGTCGTGCGCGGGCCAGCCGGCGTTCGCCACCGAGGCGGGGTGCCCCAGGACGTTCCACATGTCCTCGGCCGTGTACGGCGCGAAGAGGCTCAGGATGACCGCGACGGCTTCCACTGCTTCGCGGACCGCGGGGTCCGCCCCGCCTGCGCCGGAAGCTGCATCTATGGTCTTTCGCGTGGCGTTGACCAGCTCCATCAATTTAGCCACCACCACGTTGAACTTGTTGCTGTCCAGCAACGCGGCGGCGTCGGCGATGGTGCGGTGCGTGACGGAGCGCAGTGCCCGGTCTCCCTGCGCGGGATCCGTGCCGGGCGCGCTGGTGACGTCCTGCGCGAGGCGCCATGCCCGGGCCAGGAACTTCGCAGAGCCCGACGGCGAAACGTCCGCCCAGTCGACGTCGTCCTCCGGCGGGGAGGCGAAGATCATGGTGAGGCGCACGGCGTCGACGCCGTACTTGTCCAGCTGCTGGCCGAGGTCCACGCCGTTGCCCAGGGACTTGCTCATGGCCTTGCCCCCGTTGAGAACCTGGCCCTGGTTGAGCAGGGCGCTGAACGGTTCGTCGGCCTCGATCATGCCGAGGTCGTGGATAACTTTGGTGAAGAACCGCGCGTACAGCAGGTGCAGGATGGCATGCTCCACGCCGCCCACATACTGCCCCACGGGCATCCAGTCATTGATCTTTTCCGGGTCGAAGGGGCCTTCGGTGTACTGCGGCGACACGAACCGCAGGAAGTACCACGAGGAGTCTACGAACGTGTCCATGGTGTCGGTGTCGCGCTTGGCGGGACCGTGGCAGTTGGGGCACTCAACGTTGACCCACGCCTCGGCCGCGGCCAGCGGGGAGGTGCCCTTCGGGGACAGGTCTTCGCCGCGCAGGTTGGCCGGCAGGGTGACGGGCAGCTGGTCGTCGGGGACAGGAACTTCGCCGCAGGCAGGGCAGTGGATGATCGGGATGGGTGTGCCCCAGAAGCGCTGGCGGCTGAGCAGCCAGTCACGCAGGCGGAAGTTGACGAACTTTTCGCCCGTGCCCTGCTTCTCCAGCATGTCGATGGCCGCCGGGATGGCCTCGGCCTTGGGCAGGCCGTCGAGAACGCCTGAGTTGATCAGGGTACCTTCCCCTGCGGTGGCCGTTCCGGTCACCGCGGGATCGTCCTCTCCCGTGTCCAGGACGGCGCGGACCGGCAGGTCGAAAGTACGGGCGAAGTCGAGGTCGCGCTGGTCGTGGGCCGGGACCGCCATGATGGCGCCCGTGCCGTAGTCGGCCAGCACATAGTCGGCCGCCCACACGGGCAGCTTCTCGCCGTTGAGGGGGTTGACGGCGTAGCGGCCGGTGAAGACGCCGGTCTTCTCGCGCTCGGTGGACTGGCGTTCGATTTCGGACAGTGCCTTGACCTGTTCGCGGTATGCGTCCAGGGCAGCAGCGTGTTCCCCGGTGACCAGTTCCACGGCCAGCGGCGCGTCTGCCGCGACCACGAAGAAGGTGGCGCCGTAGAGGGTGTCCGGGCGCGTGGTGAAGACGGTGACATCCTTGGCCGCCTTCTCGCCTGCCGCCTCGATGACGAAATTGACGTGGGCGCCTTCGGACCGGCCGATCCAGTTCTTCTGCATGGCCAGGACGCGCTCGGGCCAGTGCCCGCGCAGTTCGTCCATGTCGTCCAGCAGGCGGTCGGCGTAATCGGTGATCTTGAAGTACCACTGATTCAGGGACTTCTTGGTGACGGGGGTGCCACAACGTTCGCAGGCACCGTTGACCACCTGTTCGTTGGCCAGCACGGTCTGGTCCTTGGGGCACCAGTTGACCGGGGAATCCTTGCGGTAGGCCAGGCCGCGCTCGTAGAAGCGCTTGAACAGCCACTGGGTCCACCGGTAGTACTCCGGGTCCGAGGTGTGCAGGCGCCGGGACCAGTCCGCCGAGATGGCGTAGCGCTTGAAGGACGCTGCCTGGGTGTCGATGTTGGCGTAGGTCCACTCACTGGGGTGTGCGTTGCGCTTGATGGCGGCGTTCTCCGCGGGCAGGCCGAACGAGTCCCAGCCGATCGGGTGCAGGACGTCGTAGCCCTTCTGGCGCAGGTAGCGCGCGACGACATCGCCCATGGCAAACGCTTCAGCGTGGCCCATGTGCAGGTCGCCCGAGGGGTAGGGGAACATGTCGAGCACGTAGCGGCGCTCACGCGAGCCGTCGTCCAGGGGCGTGAACACCTTGAGGTCTTCCCACACCTGCGGCCATTTGGCCTCCATCACGGCGAAGCTGTAGGTGCCCTCCTCGGGACCTTCCGTCGCGACTGCTGCTGTTCCGGTCTCTGTCTCCGGCTGAACGCTCACTGCTGCCCTCTTCTGTTCTGTACCGCATTTCGTACGGCCCGGGCTTTCTGTTCAGCCCCGGCCCCCTAATCCCCTACTGCCGGCCCCGAAGGGCTCCAGACACACAAAAGCCCCTCGACATGGAGGGGCTGCCGCGCGGTAATCCGAGTTTTTTCCGGGATACCGGGCGGCTAGCTAAGCAGAAGGATCGCACGCATAGAACTACTTTAGCGCACCTGCACCGCCCGCTAAACGTAAGTCGCCACGAGCGGCTGAAAAGCTGACAGATGAGTTGATGGCAGCCGCACCTCGCCCGGGTGTGGTGGGCACCCGTGGGGGCCCACTGCTGCGAGGGCCCCGACACGAGCTTGCGAGTGTTGGGAGCAGCAGGGGACGGGCGGGGCAGGTGCGGCTGCCATCAACGACAGGTCAGGCTACTTCACGTCCTCGTCGACCCAGTCCATGGATTTGGTGACGGCCTTCTTCCAGAGACGCATCTGGCGCTCCCGCTCGGCGTCGTCCATCTGCGGTTCCCAGCGCTTGTCTTCGGACCAGTTGGCCGAGCACTCGCCGAGGTCCTTCCAGAATCCGACAGCCAGTCCGGCGGCGTAGGCCGCACCGAGGGCGGTAGTCTCCACAACCTTCGGCCGGATCACCGGAACGCCCAGGATGTCCGCCTGGAACTGCATCAGGGCGTCGTTGGCAACCATGCCGCCGTCGACCTTCAACTCAGTCAGCGGAACACCGGAGTCCGCGTTGACGGCGTCGAGCACCTCACGGGTCTGGAAGGCGGTGGCCTCCAGAGCCGCACGGGCAATGTGGTTCTTGTTCACGAAGCGAGTCAGGCCGACGATCGCGCCGCGGGCGTCCGACCGCCAGTACGGTGCGAACAGCCCGGAAAACGCCGGCACAATGTAGACGCCACCGTTGTCCTTGACCGAGGCTGCGAGAGTCTCCACTTCCGGGGCACTGCTGATGATGCCGAGGTTGTCCCGTAGCCACTGGATCAGGGATCCGGTGACGGCGATGGAGCCTTCCAGCGCATAATGCGGTGCAGCGTCTCCCAGCTTGTAGCCCACGGTGGTCAGGAGGCCGTTCTTGGAGTGGACGATCTCCTCGCCGGTGTTGAAGATCAGGAAGCAGCCCGTTCCGTACGTGTTCTTGGCTTCGCCGGCATCAAATGCCGCCTGGCCGAACGTGGCCGCCTGCTGGTCGCCAAGGATGCCGGCCACCGGCGTTTCACGGAGCAGCTGGGAGGTGTGCACGGTGCCGTACACCTCGGACGAGGACTTGATCGCGGGCATCATGGACGCCGGAACGCCGAAGGCGTCCAGGATTTCCTGGTCCCAGGACAGCGTGTCGAGGTCCATGAACATCGTCCGGGAGGCGTTGGTGACATCGGTGACGTGCACGCCGCCGTCCACTCCGCCGGTGAGGTTCCACAGCACCCAGCAGTCCGTGTTGCCAAAGACGAGGTCGCCGGCTTCGGCCTTGGCGCGTGCGCCTTCCACGTTGTCCAGGATCCACTTGATCTTGGTGCCGGAGAAGTACGTGGCCAGCGGCAGGCCCACCTTCTGCTTGAAACGCTCCGGTCCGCCGTCCTTGGCCAGTTCATCGACAATGTCCTGGGTGCGGGTGTCCTGCCAGACGATGGCGTTGTATACGGCCTCACCGGTTGTCTTGTCCCAGACAACGGCCGTTTCGCGCTGGTTGGTGATGCCGACGGCGGCAATGTCGTGCCGGGTCAGGTTCGCCTTGGACAGGGCCGAGGCGATGACCTCGCGGGTGTTGTTCCAGATTTCGGCGGGGTCGTGCTCCACCCAGCCGGCCTGCGGAAAAATCTGCTCGTGTTCCATCTGGCCGGAGGAAACAATGCTGCCGCTGTGGTCGAAGACGATGGCGCGCGTGCTGGTGGTGCCCTGGTCGATGGCGATTACGTACTGGTTCATGTTGACGTCCTTGTCTGTTGTCTGAAGGGCTTGACGGAGGTGATGAAATGCGGGGGGATCAGGAAGCTGCCGAGGCGATGATCGGCACTACTGCTGCGACGGCGCCGGCCAGGGTACCGCCTACCAGCGGCCCGACCACCGGGATCCAGGAGTAGCTCCAGTCGCTGGAACCCTTGCCCTTGATGGGGAGCAGAGCGTGCGCAATGCGGGGACCGAGGTCACGGGCCGGGTTGATGGCGTAGCCGGTGGGACCGCCGAGGGACACGCCGATGCCCACGACGAGCAGGGCCACTGCGAGCGGGCCGAGGCCCGAGGGGGTGCCGCCGAACGTCAGGATGACGAAGACGAGCACGAACGTGCCGATGATCTCGGTGATGAGGTTCCAGGGAGTGGAGCGGATGGCAGGGCCGGTGGAGAATACAGCGAGCTTGCTGGCGGGTTCCGGTTCGGCGTCAAAGTGCTGCTTATGGGCCAGCCACATGACCACGGCCCCCAGGAAAGCACCCGTGAGTTCTCCGCCAAAGTAGGTCAGTGTGGATGCGAAGTCGACGCTGACGCCGGGAGCATACTCCGCCTTGCCGTTGACCAGCAGACCAAGGGTCACAGCCGGGTTCAGGTGCGCGCCGGACCTGGCGGCGACATAGACACCGGCGAAGACCGCGATGCCCCACCCCCAAGTGACCATTAGGAATCCGCCGTTGTTGCCCTTGGTGCCTTTGAGCGCGACGTTTGCCACAACGCCGCAACCCAGCAGGGTCAGCATTGCGGTTCCGAATACTTCGGAAAGAAAAACAATTCCAAGAGACATCTTTGACTCCTCTATTTTCTGTTGTCAGCCCCTCGCGATTTGAAGGGCTGTTGGGCCGGCAACGTTGTTGCGTTGCCGGCCGGCTGCTGCGCCGGCTGCTCCTCCAGCGGAACCGCGCAGCCCTTGCGCCCGGGCAACTCCTCCCGGGCACGCAAGCTTTCTAAGCAACCAGGCTGTGGACCTGGACGCCGTGGAAGCGTTCGAGCACCTCCTGAGCTTGATGGATTTCGGCTGTCCTGGCAGCGGCGTCCCATCCCAGCGGAGCAGCGAGGACGTCTGCCACCTCGTTGAGGAGTTCGCCCGTCACCAGTCCGCGGAAGGCCAGGGAGGTGCGCCGGATCAGCACATCGGCGAGGTGTCCCACCTGTTCGTTCCGGGCCATGAATTCCAGTTCGCGGACACTGAGTTCACGGGTGGAGTGCAGGAGCCGGTCAGGGCCGCCATCGAGGTAGCGCAGCACCTCTTCGGCGCGGGTCCCGTAGCGGGTCAGCAGTCCGGAGATCCGGTCAGCATCGCGGCCGGCGGACATGTGGGCCTTGATCCACTGTTGAACTCCGGCCTCGCTGTCCGGGAATCCGGCTCCGCCGCCAATGGCGAGTTTCGCCGTCGAGACTTTCCGGTCCAGGCCCAGTTCCTTGAGCACGTCGTTCGTCAGGTGTTCGGCCAGCGCCCGGAATGTTGTCCATTTGCCGCCCACCAGGCTGAGTACGACGGCGCCGCTGCCGCCGGCGGCCGCTTCCTGCCCCCCGGCCCTGCGTTCGATGCGGTAGTCGCGGCTGACGAACCCGGGCTGGGTGGCGTCGTGCTTCGGCAGCGGGCGAACACCGGCGAAAGTGTAGACAATCTGGTCCCGATGCACCGCGACGTCCGGGAAGACGTGGCCGATCAGGTCGAAGAAGTAGTCGATCTCGGCGTCGGTGCAGACGGCGTCCTCTGCCATGTCCGCGTCCACGTCGGTGGTGCCCACCAGGACACGGTCGCCCATCGGGTAGATGAGGACGATCCTGCCGTCGGTGTGCTCGAAGAAGATTTCGCGGCCGTTGCAGGCTTCAAGCAGCTCCGGGTGGTCCAGCACGATGTGCGAGCCCTTGGTGCCGCCCATAAAGCTGGATGCGGCGCCCATGGCCTCGTTGGTCAGGTCCACCCACGCCCCCGTGGTGTTGACGATGACGTCCGCCGTGAAGTCGAAGACTTCGCCAGTCAGTTCATCGCGCAGCTGGACCGTGCTGCCGCCGGTAGGTCCGTCCGACGTGCCGGCAGCGCCTCCCATGGCGACGAGCGAAAGGTAGTTGCTGGCCCGCGCGTCGCTCTGGCCGCTGACGCCGGCCTTCTCGCCGTCCTGGAGCACGTCCAGGGTGAGGCGCTCGGGGTTGTGGACCGAGGCATCGAAGTAGGTGGCCGCATATTTGATGCCGGGGTGCAGCCGCGGCAGCTCCGCCAGCGCGCGTTTCCGGCCACGGAACTGGTGCCGCGGCACCGTGCCGCCGTCGCGGGAGAAGAAGTCGTACATGCTCAGGCCGAGCTTGATGAGAAAGGCGCCGCGTTCCTTGGGCCTGCCCTGCTGCTTGTGGGTGAGGAACCGCAGCGGCGCTGACAGCACACCGGAGAAGGTGCTGAAGATGGGGATGGTGGTCTGGAGCGGCTTGACGTAGTGGGGAGCGATGCGCAGGAGCCTGTTGCGTTCGACGACGGATTCCTGGACCAGCCGGAACTCACCATTTTCCAGGTAGCGGATTCCACCGTGGATCATGTGCGACGATGCACCACTGGCCCCCTGGCAGTAATCCCCCCGTTCAACGAGCGCAACGTCCACACCCTGCAGCGCCAGGTCGCGAAACGTGCCGACTCCGTTGATCCCGCCGCCGATGATCAGGACTTGGGCGCGGGGCCGCTTACGCAGGCTCTGCACTGATGACCGCTGGCGGCTGGAAGCCGGATGGCCGGATGAATCGTTGGTTCCCAAATCTGCTCCTTTGGGTTTGGTCCTGTGCGGCGCGCCTCACAGCGCGGCGCCGTTCATCACTATTGTTTGGAGTAATGGAAAATGGAGTCAAGCACTATGCACAAACGTGCAGAACGGAAGCCGAATGCCGCGCTCACGCCACTCAGAAGCCCTCAGGGCTGCACAACTGTATTACCTTCAGGACCTCACGATGGACGCCATAGCCAGGGAGCTCCGGACCTCCAGATCCACGGTTTCCCGCCTTCTTTCGGCCGCCAGGGAGACCGGCCTGGTCCAGATCCAGATCCGCAATCCGCTCGACACCGGACCGGAATTGGAGAACATGATCCGCGCCCAATACCGGGTGGATGTTCACGTCGTTCCGGTAGTGGACACCCTGAATGAGGCGGAAACCCTTGACAGGGTGGCCATGCAGGCTGCAAGGACCATCGGACCGCTGGTCGACTCCAACGCCATCATCGGTGTGGCGTGGGGTTCCACCCTCAGTGCCGTCAGCAGGCACCTCACCCGGAAGATCACCCACGACAGCGTGATCGTCCAGCTCAATGGCGCAGGCAACATGCAGACCACCGGCATTACCTACGCAAGCGACATCATGCGCAGGTTCGGCAGCGCCTACGGGGCGCGCGTTGAACAATTTCCCGTTCCGGCCTTCTTTGACCACGCAGCCACCAAAACCGCCATGTGGAATGAACGCAGCGTCCAGCGCATCCTTGAACTGCAGTCACGCATGAGCATTGCCATCTTCGGCGTGGGGTCGGTGGACTCCGACTACCCGAGCCACGTCTATGCCGGCGGGTACCTCGACGAAAATGACCTGAACATCCTGGCCAACTCGGACGTGGTGGGTGACGTAGCCACCGTGTTTTTCCGCGGGGACGGATCCTCCGACGGCATCACGCTCAATGAAAGGTCCACCGGCCCTGCCCTGGCGCAGTTGCGGCAGGTCAGGCGCCGGATCTGCGTTGTCTCAGGGGCCTCGAAGATCAACGGACTGCGCGGCGCGCTCGCCGCCGGCCTGGCCACGGACCTCATCCTCGATGAAGCCACCGCCCGTCGCCTGGTCAGTTTTGACGGGCTGTCCTGAGGCCCGTTGCCAGCCCTTCCCGGCCTGTCTCCGAGAGCGAACGGAGCCGAGTCGGTAGAGTCAGTCCTATGAAGAACTCGCCCCGACTAAGCCTCAACAACGGTGTGCTGATCGACCAACTGGGCTTCGGGCTCTACAAAGTTCCCCCGACAGACGCCTCCGGCCTGGTGACCATGGCCCTCGAGGCCGGCTACCGCCACTTCGACACGGCGGCCATGTACGGGAATGAGACCGGTGTTGGCAAGGCTATCGGTGCGCTTGCCGGGTTCGCGGCCGGCGGTCCGGCCGGAGGCTCCGGCGAGGCAGCGCCATCGCTTTCCCGCGAGGATCTCTTTGTCACCACGAAGGTGTGGAACGACGACCATGGCTACGACGCGACCATGCGGGCCTTCGACACGTCCATATCCAACCTCGGCATGGAATATGTCGACCTTTACCTCATCCACTGGCCGTGCGCCCGCCGCGGACTGTTCGCCGAAAGCTACCGGGCCATGGAAACCCTTTACCGCGAGGGCAGGATCCGGGCCATCGGGGTGTCCAACTTCCAGCCCGCCCACCTGGAGCATCTGCTGGAGACCGCCGAAGTCGTCCCTGCAGTGAACCAGATCGAACTCCACCCCTGGCTCCAGCAGGACGAACTCCGCCAGCTGCACGCCCGGCTTGGCATCCGCACCGAGGCCTGGAGCCCGCTGGGCCGGGGCCAGGTGCTTGCGGATCCGGTAGTCCTGGAGCTGGCAACGGCGCACCGGCGGACAGCGGCGCAGATCATCCTGAGATGGCACGTGCAGCTGGGCAATGTGGTGATCCCGAAAGCCAGTTCCTATGCCCGGATCCGGGAAAACCTGGACGTCTTCGGGTTCACTCTGGACCCCGCGGAGATGGCTGCCCTCGCCGCCCTGGAACGCGGCCACCGCACCGGCTCAAACCCTGACGACGTCAACTAGGATTCGACACCATGGAACAAGTGGACACGGGACCGGCACAGGCCCCGCCCCTCTTCAGCGGGCAGCTGGACGCCCGGACGCGGGCCGCCAGCGTGGACCTGGGCGGCTGCAATGTGGACTACTGGGTCTATGAACCTGTCAGCGTGACGGCAGAGACCCGGACCATTCTGGTGGTCCATGGATTCCGGGGCGACCACCACGGCCTGCTCCGGGTGGCCGACCAGCTCCCTGACATGCGGCTTATCATGCCAGACCTTCCCGGCTTCGGCAGCTCCGATGCGTTCACGGTCGGCGGGCACAGCGTCACGCGGTACGGGCAGTTCATCGGGGAGTTCATGGCTGCCCTGGGTCTGGGGCCGGACACGGTGCTCCTGGGGCACTCGTTCGGGTCCATCGTTGCCAGCCATTTCGTGGCTGCCAACCCCGGTTCGGTGTTCCCGCTGATCCTCATCAACCCCATTGCCGCACCGGCACTGGAGGGGCCCAAGGGCGTTATGACCAAACTGGCTGTCCTGTACTACGAGGCCTCCGCCAGGCTCCCCCGGGCCCTCGGCCTCTACCTGCTCCGCAGCAGGCTCATCGTCAGGGTCATGAGCATGGCCATGGCCAAGACACGGGACAAGCAGCTCCTGCAGTTCATCCACGGACAGCACAACGCCTACTTCTCCGCCTTCGCCAACCGGGACAGCCTCCTGGAGTCCTTTAAGGCCTCCGTGGGAAGCAACGTCTCCGAGGTTGCCCCGGACCTTGCCCTGCCTGTTTTGCTGATTGCCGGGGAGAAGGATGAGATCGCGATGCTCCCGGACCAGCACAAGCTACAGGCACTCCTGCCGGACGGTACCCTCGAGGTGATTCCCGGCGTGGGGCACCTCATCCACTACGAGACGCCCGAACCGGCCGCCGGCTTCATCAGACGCTTCCTGAAGGACCATCCCGCGTGAAAATCATCATCGACGCCCGCTTTACCCGCCTGGACCACCACGACGGCATCAGCCGGTACGGCGCCAGCCTGATCGCAGCCACGGCCAAGATCGCCGACGTCTCGATGCTCATCAGTGATCTGCGCCAGCTGGCCCTCCTCCCGGATGTGCCCTACACACTGATTAACAGCCCGCTCTCCCCGGCGGAGCTGTTCGTGGCCGGGAAAGTCAACAAGCTGGGGGCCGACGTTGTGGTATGCCCGATGCAGACGATGGGGACGTTCGGCCGGAAGTACGGCCTGGTGCTGACACTTCACGACCTTATCTACTACGAGCACCCTTCCCCGCCTGGCTTCCTTCCGGCGCCCGTCCGTTTATTGTGGCGCCTGTACCACAAGGCGTACTGGCCGCAGCGGCTGCTCCTGGACCGTGCGGACGTGGTGGCCACCATTAGCCACACCACCGAAGCCCTGATCGCCAAACACCGCCTCACCCGGCGTCCGGTCCGGATTGTGGGCAATGCGCCGCAGCACGGCCATACGCCACGCGATCCCGGTGCCGGCGCGGAGAAGACGCTTCTCTACATGGGTTCGTTCATGCCGTACAAGAACGTTGAAACCATGGTGCGGGGAATGGCCGACCTTCCCGACATGACGCTCCACCTGCTCAGCCGCATCACGCCGCAGCGGCGGGCGGAGCTGGAAGCTCTGGTGCCGCCGGGGGCCAACGTTGTGTTCCACAACGGCGTGACGGATGCCGAGTACGAGGCGCTGCTGGGCCGAACAACGGCCCTGATCAGCCTTTCACGGGCCGAGGGCTACGGCCTCCCCCTCGTGGAGGCCATGTCCCATGGAACGCCCGTGATCGCAAGCGACATCCCGATCTTCCGAGAAGTTGGCCACGACGCGGTGAGCTATGTCCACCCGGATTCCCCCTCGGAGTTTGCCGACGCGGTCCGGAAGCTGGAGGAGCCGGAAGTGTGGAAAGACTATTCACGCCGTTCCGTGGAGCGGGCCGCGGAATTCAGCTGGGACCATTCGGCACGTCAGCTTGTGCAACTGGCCGAGGAAGCCGCGGCTATCAACCGCCGCTGACGTCCCGCCTGCGCCGCTGCATCCAATACAGCACTTCAGCTACAGCACATCAACCCCGTCGAGCCTCAACTGGACGGGATCGTCGCTGCGTCGCGCCGCAGCAGCGGCCTTGACGGCCCGCATCACCCTCGTGGCCTCGGCCGCCTGGCCGTACGGAATGAACAGCAGGGTCCTGACGTCCTCGCCGGCCTCCCGCCGCGGTGCGCGTGCGTCCGTGAGCACCAGCGGCGCCGGTCCCGCGGTGCGAAGGGTGATCCCCTGCCTGGCCAGGTTTTGTTCGATGGCGTCGGTGAAGTGTCCGACGGCGGTCCGGCCGCCAGTGACGGAGGCAATCCTGACCGCGGGGGGCAGCTGGAGCTCCTGGCGCAGGGAGAGCTCCCGTTGCGCGTACCCTCCGGCGTCCCAGCGCAAAAGCGCGCCAACCCCGGCAGTGTCATCGGCAGTGATGACAACCAGGCCGCCTTCGCGGGCGGGCTTGACCAGCGCCGCGGCGTTGAACCAGCGCCGGACGGCGTCCTCCCCCGCGCGGAGATTTTCGCGTCGAAGGAGCGAATCTCCATCCAGGAGGAGTGCGGCGGCATAGCCCCCGGCCGCCACTGGTTCCGCTCCCACGGTGGCCACCACCAGGGATTTCGTGTCCGGGACAGCTGCTTTGACGTGGTCCCCGGACGACGTGATGACCGCCTTGCCCGGAAACGCCCGGCCCAGTTCCTCCGCGGTCCGCAGCACGCCGGTTGCAGAGCGGCGCAGCCTGGGGCTCGTGCAATGGCTGCAGCGCCAGTCCGGCGCGGAAGCGGAACACCACCGGCATTGCGGCACTGCCGAGCTGCCGCCGGCGCCGGCGACAGCAAGGGGTCCCCCGCAGGCCGCGCACCGGGCCGGCTCCCGGCAGGAATCACAAACCAGTGACGGCGCATAGCCGGAACGCGCCACCTGGACCAACACGGGGCCGCGTTCCAGGCCTTCCTTGGCGGCACGCCAGGCTGCACCGGGCAGCCTTGCGATGCGGGCCAAGGGGTCGCGTTCCTGCTCAAAGCTGTCCGCCGTATTCACAACTCGCGGTACGGTACGACGGACCTCGGGTCGGTCGGCGTCCACTGGCTTGGCCCAGCCCGCCTCCACCAGCCGCTGGAGTTCGGTGCTGCGTGTGTGCGCCGCCAGCAGGCACGCCGCGCCTTCCTGTTCGGCCCGCAGCAGCAGTACCTCCCGGGTGTGGGCGTACGGGGCCCGCTGTTCGATATGAAGGTCGTCGCCGTCATCCCAACACACCACAAGACCCAGGTTGTGCACCGGCGCATAAGCCGCCGAACGCGTACCGACGGCAACCCCGGCGCTGCCCGTGCGCACCCGCAGGTAGCTGCGGTAACGGGGCGTCGGTCCGTCGTCGGCTGTGAGCCGGGCAATGTCTTCCCGGGGCAGAAGGTGCACCAGCGCATCCTCGACACGCTCCAGGTCGCGGTAGTCCGGAACCACCACCACTGCGCCGCGGCCGGAGGCGCGCACGGCCGCGACGGCTTCGGCGATCAACGCGGGCCAGCCGGCTGGGCCGAAACCTTGAAGTGCGCTCAGGACGGCCCGCGGCGCCTCGCCGGCCGCAAGATGCTGCAGAAACGCCGCCCCGTTGACGTAGCGGGACCAGTGGCCCGGCGCGGGAGGAGTGGGTTCCGCGGCCGGTCCAGGGTTCGCTGAGGGTTGGGCAGCAGCGCCCGGGCCCAGGTCGAGGGAACCTTCGGCGGCCAGTTCCTTTTCCAGCCTGGCCACCCGCGGCGGAACAGCCACCCGTAGCACGTCGCTGACGGTGCCGGCGTAGCGGGCGGCCACTTTGCCGGCGAGTTCGGCGACTTCCGGCGTGAGCACCCGGACGGGCGAGACCACCTTGTGAAGTGGCACGAGGGTATGGCCGGCGTCGGATGCGGCTAGCCGGTCCAGGAGGTAGCCGCTGAGCTCCTGGCCGTTGAACTTGACCTTGACGCGGACGCCCGGCTGCGCGGTGTGGTCAATCGCTGCGGGCACGCTGTAGTCGAAAGGCCTGTCCAGATGGGGCAGCGACGACTCGATCAGTACCCGGGCAACAGGCAGCGACGGGGCGAGGGCCGGTCCGGACGGAGACACCGGACGGCCTGCCGGGAAACCCTGGAGGAGTGACAGCTGGAGCGGTTCATCGGTGGCCGGCCCGTCGGAAGAAAAGGAAGTCATACGGCCAGCCTCCGTTCAGCATGCCAGTTGTGGTGCCAGCGGACCCGGTGCGGGAGCCCCGCACCCACCGGCCGAAAAGCACTGTAGCAGGGCTGCCGGACGGCGGCCCTGCTACAGCCAAACACGTGGCACCGACATTTACTCCATGGCCACAAAATGCGGGCACTCCGAGTTGGGTGCGCCGCTGTTGTTTGCGGGCGGCGGTTCTCAGGCGTTGAAGAAGGCCTTGAGCTCGTCCACGCGGTCGAGCCGTTCCCAGGTGAAGTCGGGATCGTCGCGGCCGAAGTGTCCGTGCGCGGCGGTCTTGGCGTATATGGGACGCTTGAGGTCCAACGCGTCGATGATCGCACGGGGACGGAGGTCGAAGATCTCCGAAATCGCGGCACTGATGCGCTCGGGATCCACCGTCTCCGTGCCGAACGTCTCGACATAGGTGCCCACCGGACGTGCCTGGCCGATCGCATAGGCGATCTGGATCTCGGCGCGTTTGGCCAGTCCCGCAGCCACCACGTTCTTGGCAACCCAGCGCATCGCGTAGGCGGCTGAGCGGTCAACCTTGGACGGATCCTTGCCGGAGAAGGCACCGCCACCGTGGCGGGCCATGCCGCCATAGGTGTCCACGATGATCTTGCGGCCGGTAAGCCCGGCGTCACCCACGGGGCCGCCGATTACGAACGCGCCGGCGGGATTCAGGATGTTGCGGGTCCGGGAAATGTCCAGGTTGGCTGCCGCCAGCACAGGATCGATCACGTGCGTGGCGAGGTCGGCGCGCAGCTGTTCGAGGCTGGCGCCTTCAGCGTGCTGGCTGGAGATGACGATGGTTTCGACGGAGACGGGCCGGTCCCGGTCGTAGCCGATCGTCGCCTGGGTCTTGCCGTCCGGGCGGAGGTACGGAAGTTCGCCGTTCTTGCGCACTTCCGTGAGCCGCTCTGAGAGGCGGTGCGCAATCCAGATCGGGACCGGCATGTAGGACGGCGTCTCGTCGCTGGCGTAGCCGAACATCAGGCCCTGGTCACCGGCGCCCTGGAGGTCGTAGTCATCTTCCTGGCGGCCTTCGCGGGCCTCAAGTGAATTGAAAACGCCGCCGGCGATGTCGTTGGACTGCTGGCCGATGGATACGGAGACGCCGCAGCGGGCACCGTCGAAGCCGTTGGCCGAGGAGTCATAGCCGATGCCCAGGATGGTCTCGCGCACGATCTGCGGAATCTCCACGTAGGCGTCGGTGGTGACTTCGCCCGCTACGTGCACCAGTCCGGTGGTGGCCAGGGTTTCGACTGCCACCCGCGACTCTGGGTCCTTCGCCAGCAGGGCATCCAGGATGGCATCGCTGATCTGGTCGCAGATCTTGTCCGGATGGCCCTCAGTCACGGACTCCGACGTGAAGAGACGAAGGGATGGCGGCGTCGCGCCATGGGAAGCAGGAATGTGCAGCGGTAAAGTCACTCAACTACCTTACTGGTTGGGAATCGGTCTGGCCTCGGCATGTGTCCCCCTGCTAAGCAGGCTTTGCACACGCCGGGATTCCGACGCTCGAAAATCATGATCGTGGGAAAACGCGGCTCAACTCGGAGCTGATGCGGTCAATGACGGCGGCCGCAACATCGTCCTTTGAGCCGGATGCCGCCTGTGGTTCGGAGCCGGCACGGGAAAGGATGACCACCGAATTATTGTCCTGCCCGAAGACGAGGCCCTCACCCACGTGGTTGACCACGAGCAGGTCGCAGCCCTTCTTGCGCAGTTTGGCCTCGGCGTAGGCGAGGACATCACCGCTGGCGTCCCCGGTTTCGGCCGCAAAACCCACGATCAGCTGCCCGGGTTTGTTCCCGGCGCGCACCTCCACGAGCTCCTGCAGGATGTCCGGATTCCGCACCAGGCTGATCACCGGATCAGCGGTGTCATCACGCTTTTTGATCTTGGTGTCCGAAACGTCTGCAGGACGGAAGTCCGCCACGGCGGCGGCCATGATGACGACGTCGGAATCGGCTGCCGCGCGCAGCGCCGCTTCCCGGAGCTGCAGCGCCGTTTCGACCCGGACCACCTCGACGCCGTCGGGCACCGGTACGTCCATGTGGGCGGCGAGCAACCGGACGCTGGCGCCCGCGTCGCGGGCGGCCACGGCAAGCGCCACGCCCTGTTTCCCGGAGGAACGGTTACCGAGAAACCGTACCGGGTCCAGGGGTTCACGCGTGCCGCCTGCACTGATGGTAACGGTGCGGCCGGCCAGCGGCAGCTGCGCGGGAACCATGCCCTCCTGCATCAGCGCCATGGCGGCCGAGAAAATTGCCTCCGGCTCGGGCAGCCTGCCGGGACCGGAGTCGGTCCCGGTGAGCCGGCCGCTGGCGGGTTCGAGGACGGTGACGCCACGGCCGCGCAGCGTTTCCACGTTGGCCTGGGTGGCGCCGTGCAGCCACATTTCGGTGTGCATGGCAGGCGCCATCAGCACGGGGCCGCTGGCCATCAGCAGGGTGTTGGTCAGGAGGTCGTCTGCGTGGCCGCCGGCGGCACGGGCCAGGAGATCCGCGGTGGCCGGAGCCACGACGATGAGGTCAGCCTCGTGTCCCAGACGCACGTGGTTGACCGACGGAACGTCATCGAAGACGCTGTTGCTGACCGGATTCCCGGACAGGGCCTCCCAGGTGGCCACTCCGACAAAGCGGTTGGCGGCCTCCGTGGGAATCACCGTGACGTTGTGTCCGGCTTCAGTAAAAAGCCGGAGGAGTGATGCCACCTTGTAGGCGGCTATCCCTCCCCCGACTCCGAGGACTATGCGCACGTGACCTCCGTCAACAGGCAGTCTGTATTCCGATAAGACCCTAGTCCGAAGGGCTCTTACTCTGCAGGTTCGATCGGCGTGGAAACGAGCTTGCCTTCGTTGATCTCGCGCAGGGCGATGGAAAGCGACTTCTCGTTAAGCTTGGTGTCGACCAGCGGACCCACGTACTCGAACAGGCCCTCGTGGAGCTGCGCGTAGTATGCGTTGATCTGACGTGCACGCTTGGCACCGAAGATCACCAGGCCGTACTTGGAATCAGCTGCCTTCAGCAGCTCGTCGATCGGCGGGTTGATGATGCCTTCAAGGTTCGTGGACACGAATTCTCCAAATTCTAACGGGCCGATCCGACCCTGCTGCTAGTGCGGGTGCGGGGTCAGCCCCATGAGTGAAACAAGCTCGTCCGCTGCGCGTCGAACGTCATCATTGATGACGGTGTGATCGAACTCCGGCTCAGCGGCAAGTTCTAGTTTAGCGGTTTCCAGTCTTTGCTGCTGTTCCTCGGCCGTTTCCGTGCCGCGGCCCAGCAGGCGGCGGACCATTTCCTCCCAGCTGGGCGGCGCGAGGAAGACAAACTGGGCCTCCGGAACGGCCTGCTTGACCTGGCGTGCGCCCTGCAGATCTATCTCCAGCAGGACCGAGCGGCCATCGGCGATGGCGGCATCCACGGTGCTGCGGAGGGTGCCGTAACGGTTTCGGCCGTGGACCACGGCCCACTCCAGCAGTTCGCCGTCAGCCACCAGGGCGTCGAATTCCTCGGCGGACTTGAAGAAGTAGTGAACCCCGTCCTGCTCCCCCGGGCGCGGTGCGCGGGTGGTGGCCGAGACGGAAAGCCAGACTTCAGGATAATTGTCCCGGATGTAGGTGGACACGGTGCCTTTGCCAACAGCCGTCGGACCGGCGAGGACTGTCAGTCCCGGTTTCTTGCTCACATATTCCTTTGGGCGTTATTCGGATGGACGTGATTCTCGTTCATAAAATCTACCAGCGCCCGGCGCTGGTGAATGCCGAGGCCCCGCAGCCTGCGGGACGCGGCAATGCCCAGCTCGTCCATGATGGCGGCAGCTGTGACGCGGCCGATGCCCGGCAGCGCCTCCAACATCTCGGAAACCTTCATTCTCGCGATGGCTGAATCGGCGTCGCCGGAGGAAAGGAGGTCCGCCACGGAGAGCCTTCCGGACTTCAGCAGTTCCTTGGCTTCCGCGCGGGCAGCCCGGGCCGCTGCCGCCTTCCCCAGGGCTGCCGCGCGTTCCTGGTCTGTCAGGGGCCGCAGGCTCACTCAAGTCACCGCCGAATCGTCAGTCTGAACCAAGGCAAGGGCCGTTGGAGTCCTCCTGAACCTACCCTTTGCCCGGCCCGGAAATCAATGGATCAGCTGGCCAGCAGGGGCTCCAGGGTTCGCAGCGCAGCCTCCCGGAGGCCGCCGGCGGAGGGACCCGCTGAAAGGATGTCCCGGCTTGAGGTGCCGAGGACCTGCGAGTAGGCGGCACCGAACGTTGTCCGGAGATCAGCGGCCGTGGCGCCCTGCGCACCGAGCCCGGGGGCGAGGATGATTCCCCGGACAGCCGCCAGGTCCAACTGCAAATCATGCAGGGCACCTCCCACTGTGGCGCCGACCACGAGGCCCACCGAACCCAAGGCGCCCGCGTAACGGCGGTTTTCCCCGGCAGCGGCTTCGGTGATCCTGCGCGCAACTGAATCCGTACCGCCCACGTGCTGAACGGAGGCGCCTTCCGGGTTGGACGTCAGGGCCAGGACGAACACGCCGCGGCCGTACTCTGCCGCAAGGTCCAGCGCCGGCCGCAGCGACTCGAAGCCAAGGTAAGGGCTCAGGGTCACAGAGTCCGCGGCCAGTGACGAGCCGTCCCGGAGCCAGGCGTCGGCGTAGGCCGCCATCGTGGAGCCGATGTCGCCGCGCTTGGCGTCCGCAATGGTCAGCACGCCGGCTTCGGCAGCGGCCGCGAGAGTGCGTTCGAGTACAGCCATGCCCACGGAGCCGTGGCGTTCGTAGAGCGCCACCTGCGGCTTCACGGCGGCAGCGAGCGAACCCACTGCCTCCACGACGGTGAGCGAGAAGCGTTCCAGGCCGGCGGCGTCGTCGTTTAGTCCCCAGGCCTTGAGCAGCGCCGGGTGCGGATCAATCCCCACACACAGCGGACCGCGGTCCGCCATGGCCCGGCCGAGCCGGGAGCCGAAGGACTCCCGGCCGGCCGTCAGTGCTGCCGCCGGCTCAGCCATTCTGCAGGGCCTTAAGGTTTTCGGCGTGCTCCTGCAGGCTGGTCACGGACCATTCGTAGGTCCGCTGCGCTTCGATGGCCTGGACCGCTGCGTTGAACTCGGCCACGGTGGTGATGCACGGAATGCCGATGGACGTTGCCGCTGCACGCAGTTCGTAGCCGTCGATGCGGGCCTCCCCGCCGGAAGGCGTGTTGAAGACCATGTCGATCTCACCGGCGATGATGAGGTCGGCGATGGTTCCTTCGCCCTCGGCGCTGCTCCCCTCGGCCACCTTGCGGACCGGGGTTGCCTGGATGCCGTTGCGGCGCAGGACGTCGGCGGTGCCGCCGGTGGAGACGATCTCGAAGCCGAGGTCCGAGAGGCGCTTCACACCCATGATCACCGAGCGCTTGTCCCGGTTGGCCACGGACACGAAGATCTTCCCTTCAGTGGGCAACGCGTTGTTGGCGGCGGCCTGGCTCTTGGCGAAGGCGGTGTCGAAGTGCTTGTCGATGCCCATGACCTCGCCGGTGGAGCGCATTTCCGGGCCGAGGAGCGAGTCTACGACCTTGCCTTCCGGCGTCCGGAAGCGGCTGAACGGCAGAACGGCTTCCTTGACCGAGACGGGCGCGTCGAACGGCAGGGTGGAACCGTCCCCGGTTTCCGGCAGCATCTTGTAAGCGCTGCGGAGCTGGTTGATGGTCACTCCGGTGCCGATCAGTGCCGCTGCCTTGGCCATCTGGACGCCCGTGGCCTTGGAGACGAAGGGCACAGTGCGGGACGCCCGCGGGTTGGCTTCGAGGACGTACAGGACGTCAGAGGCCAGGGCGAACTGGATGTTGATGAGGCCGCGGACGCCCACGCCCTCGGCGATGGCCAGGGTGGCGGTCCGGACGCGTTCGATCACGTTGTTGCCGAGGGTGATCGGCGGCAGGACGCACGCGGAGTCGCCGGAGTGGATGCCTGCCTCTTCGATGTGCTCCATGATGCCGCCGAGGTACATTTCGGTTCCGTCGTAGAGGGCGTCGACGTCGATTTCGACGGCGTCTTCCAGGAACCGGTCGATCAGCACGGGGTGTTCGGTGGTGATCTCGGTGGCGTTGGCGATGTAGCGCGAGAGGTTGGGCTCGTCGTACACGATCTCCATGCCGCGTCCGCCCAGCACATAGGACGGGCGCACCAGGACCGGGTAGCCGATTTCGTCGGCAATCTTCTTGGCGTCTTCGAAGGAAACTGCCGTTCCGTTCTTGGGCGAGATCAGTCCGGCCTCGTCCAGCACCCGGGAGAAGGCGCCACGGTGTTCGGCGAGATCGATCGCTTCCGGCGACGTGCCGAGGATCGGCACACCGGCGTCGGCCAGCTGCTGTGCGAGCTTGAGCGGGGTCTGGCCGCCGAGCTGGACAAACACACCCATGACGCCGCCGGTGCGCTCCTCCGCCGCAATGACTTCGAGGACGTCCTCAAGGGTCAACGGCTCGAAGTAGAGGCGCGTGGAGACGTCGTAGTCGGTGGAGACGGTTTCCGGGTTGCAGTTGACCATGACGGTCTCGTAGCCGGCTTTGCGCAGGGCCATGGAGGCATGGACGCAGGAGTAGTCGAATTCGATGCCCTGGCCGATGCGGTTCGGGCCGGACCCCAGGATGATGATGGACGGCTTGGAGTGCAGCGCCACCTCGTCCTCCTCGTCGTAGGACGAGTAGTGGTACGGGGTGTAGGCGGCGAATTCCGCAGCACAGGTGTCCACCGTCTTGTAGACCGGCCGGATGCCCAGCGCCTGGCGGACGCCGCGGACCACGGCCTCCTGGTTGTTGGTGAGGGCGCCGATCTGCTCGTCGGAGAAGCCGTGGCGCTTGGCACGCTGCAGCATTTCCGGGGTGAGGGCCGTGGACTTGCGGATCTCCTGCGAGATCTCGTTGAGCAGCTGGAGCTGGTCCAGGTACCAGGGGTCGATCTTCGTGGCCTCGAAGAGCTGTTCCACCGTTGCGCCGCCGAGCAGAGCACGCTGCACCTGGTGCAGGCGTTCCGTGGTGGGCCGTTTGGCCTTTTCGATCAGCTCCGGGACCTCCCATTCCGGAACGTGGCTGAAGTCCAGCTGTGAGCCCTTCTGTTCCAGGGAACGGAGCGCCTTCTGCAGGGCCTCGGTGAAGTTACGGCCCATGGCCATGGCCTCGCCCACCGATTTCATGGTGGTGGTGAGGGTGGGGTCCGCTGCCGGGAACTTCTCGAAGGCGAAGCGGGGAACCTTCACCACGACGTAGTCGAGCGTCGGTTCGAAGGAGGCCGGGGTCTTCTGGGTGATGTCATTGGGGATCTCGTCCAGGGTGTAGCCCAGGGAGAGCTTGGTGGCGATCTTGGCGATGGCGAAGCCGGTGGCCTTGGATGCCAGCGCGGAGGACCGGGAGACGCGGGGGTTCATTTCGATGACGACGACGCGTCCGGTGTCCGGTTCGACGGCGAACTGGATGTTGCAGCCGCCGGTGTCCACGCCCACTTCGCGGATGACCGCGATGGAGATATCACGCAGGCGCTGGTACTCACGGTCCGTGAGGGTCAGCGCGGGTGCCACCGTAATGGAGTCGCCCGTGTGGACGCCTACGGGGTCGAAGTTCTCGATGGAACAGACGACAACCACGTTGTCGTTCTTGTCCCGCATCATCTCGAGCTCGTATTCCTTCCAGCCGAGGATGCTCTCTTCGAGCAGGACCTCGCTGGTGGGGCTGTACTGCAGGCCCTGGCCGACGATCCGGCGCAGGTCATCCTCGGTGTAGGCGAGGCCGGAGCCGAGGCCCCCCATGGTGAAGGACGGGCGGACCACCATCGGGTAGCCGAGGTCCTCGGCAGCCTTCAGTGCTTCATCCATGCTGTGGATGATGTGGCTGCGGGCGGACTCCGCGCCGCAACGCTCCACGACACCCTTGAACTTCTCGCGGTCTTCGCCGAGTTCGATTGCGGCGATGTTCGCGCCGATGAGTTCCACGTTGTACTTTTCCAGCACGCCGTTCTTGTCCAGCGCAATGGCGGTGTTGAGGGCCGTCTGGCCGCCCAGGGTGGGCAGGATCGCGTCCGGACGTTCCTTGGCGATGATCTTCTCCACCACCTCGGGGGTGATGGGCTCCACGTAGGTGGCATCCGCGAACTCGGGGTCCGTCATGATGGTGGCCGGGTTGGAGTTGACCAGGATAACGCGCAGGCCTTCCTCCTTGAGGACGCGGAGAGCCTGGGTGCCGGAGTAGTCGAACTCGGCGGCCTGGCCGATCACGATGGGGCCGGAACCGATGACCAGGACGCTCTTAAGGTCAGTTCTCTTGGGCATTACTTCTTGTCCTCAGTCTTGGATTCGGTGGGAGTCTTTGTGGACGCTGCCTTCTTCGTGTCCGCCATCAGGTCGATGAAGCGGTCGAAGAGGTAGGCGGCGTCGTGCGGTCCCGAGGCTGCTTCCGGGTGGTACTGCACCGAGAAGGCGGGGATGTCGAGGCAGGAGAGGCCCTCGACGACGTCGTCGTTCAGGCTGACGTGACTGACTTCGACGCGGCCGTACCGCTCCTCGGGAGCCTGGGTGGCGCCGTCGAGCGGGGCATCCACGGCAAAGCCGTGGTTCTGCGAGGTGATCTCAACCTTGCCGGTGCGGCGGTCCATGACAGGCTGGTTGATGCCGCGGTGTCCGTAGCGGAGCTTGTACGTCCCGAAGCCGAGTGCACGGCCCAGGATCTGGTTGCCGAAGCAGATGCCGAAATAAGGCAGCTTCTCGTCAAGCACCGAGCGCAGCAGGTTGACCTGGTTGTCCGCCGTCGCGGGGTCGCCGGGGCCGTTGGACATAAAGAATCCGTCCGGGTTGACCGCCTGGACGTCCGCCAGGGTGGCGGTTGCGGGCAGGACGTGGACGCGGACTCCGCGTTCGGCGAAACGGATGGGGGTCATGCGCTTGATGCCGAGGTCGATTGCGGCGATCGTGAAGCGCGGCTCGCCGTCCCAGCCCCAGTCCTTGGGCTCCACCACGTAGGCCTCGTCAACGCTGACTTCCTCGGCGAGGCGGGAGCCTTCCATAGGGGCGCTGGCCAGTACGGCGTCGAGGAGTTCCCGGTCCGTCGCGCGGGCGGCCTCGCCGGAGAAGATGCCGGCCCGCATGGTCTTGTGCTCGCGCAGGTGGCGGGTGATGGCGCGGGTGTCTACGCCCTGGATGCCCACGATGCCCTGTTCAACGAGTTCGTCGTCCAGGGAGCGTTCAGAGCGCCAGTTGGAGGGCCGGCGCGCCGCATCGCGGACAATGTAGCCGGCCACCCAGATGCGGCGCGACTCGGCGTCGTCCTTGTTGACGCCGGTGTTGCCGATGTGCGGTGCCGTCTGCACCACGAGCTGGCGGGCGTAGGAGGGGTCCGTAATGGTTTCCTGGTAGCCGGTCATGCCGGTGGCGAACACCGCCTCGCCGAGGGCGGTGCCGGTGGCGCCGTAGCTGCTGCCGCGGAACGTGCGGCCGTCCTCGAGCACCAGCACCGCGGGCGCGGAAGCCCCTCGTTCGGGTGCAGTATCTGCGTTTGCTGTTACTTCGGTTTCTGTCACGTTGTTACTTTCCACTATCGGCATCTGCCTGAGGGGCTGCGGAGATCAATTCTTGAAAAGCTGCGAGGACCGCGGGTTTGTCGGCGGCGCGGCGGGTCCGGAACCCGGTGTCGAGTTCCCTGCCGCCCAAGGTCCAGCTGGCCACCAGGAGCCCGTCCTTCTCGACGAACTTCCCCGCCATGCCGCTGTCCTGCCGGATTCCGGTGAGCCGGTCCGCCGGGATGAAGACCGGCCCGGCCCCGGACCGCTCGAAGAGCACGCCCTCCGGGTGGACGGTAAGTTCAGCGTTGGTACGGATCCCCAGGCCGTGGACGGCGATGCGGTCCAGCCAGTCGCCGGCCGTGGTGGTGGCAACATACTGGCCCTCGGCGGTGGCCAGCGGCAGGCTCAGTTCGGCCGGAACCGCGGGCAGCTGTTCGACGTCGGACTGGCGCCGCAGGCGGTTCCTCCACCCGAGGCCAAGCAACACGAATACCACCGCGATGATCGCCAGCATGGCGAGTCCGGGGAGTGCTTTGTCCATCAGTACCCGCCCGCCGTGGCGGAGGCGGTTGTGTCCTGGTAGGGCCCGTGGCGGAACGGGGTGTTGAGCTCGCCGTTGAGGACGGTGGGGTGGCCCCTGAAGAACGTCGCCACCACTTTGCCGGGGAGTTCCCTGCCGGCGAACGGAGAGTTACGGCCCATGGTTGCCATCTTAGAAGGGTCCACGGTCCAGCGCGCAGCCGGGTCCACCAGTGTGACGTTGGCGGGTTCGCCCACCTCCAGCGGACGACCCTGGTCCGCCACCCGTCCGATCACGGCCGGAGCCGTGGACGTGACACGGGCGAAATCCTCCCAGCCCATCAGGCCGGTTTCGATCATGGTTTCCTGGACGACCGACAGCGCCGTTTCCAGTCCGGTCATGCCCATGGCCGCCTGCGCCCACTCGCATTCCTTGTGTTCGCTCGGGTGCGGGGCGTGGTCCGTTCCTACGACGTCGATCGTGCCGTCGGCCAGGGCGGCACGCAGGGCCTGGACGTCGGAGTCCGTCCGCAGCGGCGGGTTGACCTTGTAGACGGGGTCGTAGCTGCGGACGAGTTCATCGGTCAGGAGCAGGTGGTGCGGCGTCACTTCGGCCGTCACGTTGATCCCGCGGGCCTTGGCCCAGCGGATGATCTCCACCGAGCCTGCCGTGGATACGTGGCAGACATGCAGCCTGGACCCGACGTGCTGGGCCAGCAGCACGTCCCGGGCAATGATGCTTTCCTCGGCCACGGCGGGCCAGCCCGTGAGTCCGAGAACGGCCGAGACGTCGCCTTCGTTCATCTGGGCGCCGGCCGTGAGCCGGGGTTCTTGCGCATGCTGGGCCACGACGCCGTCGAACGCTTTCACATATTCCAGCGCACGGCGCATGATTACGGGATCGTGGACGCAGATGCCGTCGTCGGAAAAGACGCGGACCTTGGCACGCGAATCTGCCATGGCGCCGAGCTCGGCGAGCTGTTCGCCGGCAAGACCCACGGTCACCGCGCCCACCGGACGGACGTCCACCCAGCCGGCAGTGCGGCCCAGGGTGTGCACCTGTTCCACCACGCCCGCGGTGTCCGCGACGGGGTTGCTGTTTGCCATGGCGTGCACGGCGGTGTAGCCGCCAAGCGCGGCGGCGCGCGTACCGGTTTCCACTGTTTCCGCGTCTTCCCGACCGGGCTCGCGGAGGTGGGTGTGGATGTCCACCATGCCGGGCAGCGCCACCAGACCGGCGGCCTCGATGACGGTGGCGCCGTCTGCCGCCTCGGTACCGGCCAGGTCGGTGCCGCGTGCGGCGATGATGCCGTCGCGGATCAGGAGGTCTTCAGCTGCACCGCCGAGAATCGCGGCGCCGCGGAGGAGGTATGCCCCGCTGGTGGCAGCATTCTGTTGTTCGTGTGCCATCAGTGGCTCTCCTTGGTGGAATAGGCGGCGTTAGGGGTAATAGCTGGTTCGCGGGTGTCCCCGGAGAGCAGCAGGTACAGGGCGGCCATCCGGACGGACACGCCGTTGCGCACCTGTGCCAGCACGGTGGAACGGGGTGAGTCCGCGGCCGCGGAGGAAATTTCCAGCCCGCGGTTCATGGGGCCGGGGTGCATGATGATGGTGTCCTTCAGGCCCAGGCTGTCCAGGGCGCGGAGGCGGTTGTCGTCGAATCCCCAGCGGCGGGAGTATTCGCGGGTCGTGGGGAAGAAGGAGGCGTTCATCCGTTCCCCCTGGACACGCAGCATCATGACGGCGTCGACGCCCTTCGCCAGGGTTTCGTCCATGTCGTAGCTCACGTCGCAGGGCCATTGCCCGACGCCGATGGGCAGCAGGGTGGGCGGCGCCACGAGGGTGACCTCCGCGCCGAGTGTACGCAGCAGCCAGACATTCGAGCGGGCCACGCGGGAGTGCAGGACATCGCCGGCAATGGCTACGCGCATTCCCTTGAGGTCTGCACCGGCGGACGGCACCCCGTGGAGCCTGGCCCAGTGCCGGCGCATGGTAAAGGCGTCCAGAAGCGCCTGGGTGGGGTGTTCGTGGGTGCCGTCGCCGGCGTTAATGACGGCGGCGTCGATCCAGTCCGTGGCTGCCAGCCGGTGCGGCGCACCCGAGGCCCAGTGGCGGATGACGACGGCGTCCGCCCCCATCGCTGCCAGCGTCTGGGCCGTGTCCTTGAGGGATTCGCCCTTGGAGACCGACGAGCCCTTCGCGGCGAAATTGATGACGTCCGCAGACAGCCGCTTAGCTGCCGCCTCGAACGAGATGCGGGTGCGGGTGGAGTCTTCAAAGAACAGATTCACCACGGTACGGCCCCGGAGCGCGGGCAGCTTCTTGACTTCCCGGTCCCCTACGGCCGCCATTTCCTCTGCCGTGTCGAGGATGCGGATGGCGTTGGCCAGGCTGAGGTCTTCGGTGGAGAGCAGGTGTTTCATGCGCCTGCCTCAATGACCACTTCGTTGACGGGGGTGCCGTCAACGGAATCGGTCTCTTCGAGCCGGACCCGGACCTTCTCGGAGGAGGAAGTGGGGAGGTTCTTGCCGACGTGGTCTGCGCGGATGGGCAGCTCGCGGTGGCCGCGGTCAATCATGACCGCCAGCCGGACGATGCGCGGGCGGCCGAGGTCCACGATGGCATCGAGTGCCGCGCGGATGGTCCTGCCGGAGTAGAGGACATCATCGATCAGGACAACGACCTTGTTGTCGATGCCGGTGCGCGGCAGCTGCGTGGGATAGGGCGGGCGTGTGGGCTGGTGCGACAGGTCGTCACGGAACATGGTGACATCCAGCTGGCCTACGATGGCAGCGGCATCCACGGTGGGATCGGCGGCGGCGATTTTCCTGGCCAGGCGAACGGCGAGCGGGTAGCCGCGGCGCGGAATGCCCAGCAGCACCAGATCCTGGGAACCCTTGTTGGCCTCGAGGATCTCATGGGCGATACGAGTGAGTGCACGGTCAATGTCCGCAGAGTTGAGCACAACCCTGGCCGGAACCGGTGCTTCTGTGACTGAAGTCAACGCTCGTCTCCCCTTTCCCCGCCTCACGGGACGGAATTAAAAAAGGAACATTTGCCCTTCAAAATTACCACACGCGGCACACCTCCCCGGCTGGCTACCGGGCGGCGGGGAGGCGTTTAACATCACACCCCCGGCATGGTGAGGCCTGCCATTCCGGGCCGCCCGCCATCTTGGAAGCGACGGTTACGGGGACATAGGCTCAGTCCCATGACATCGAACGCGCCCTGGCCGCAGCATGATCCCTCCGGCGGCCACGGATACGGGCAACAGCCACCATGGCCCCGGCAGGACCTGCCGCAGCAGACCAATCCGACGTGGATGGGCCAGGTCCGGCCCGACCATTACCGTGCAGCTCCTGCCAGCAACTACGCACCTGCAGTAAACACCATGATGCCGCCCGCCGCGGTGCGCAACCGTTCAAGCGCGGGAGTGGTTGGGCTCGTGGCGGGCGGCGGTTTCCTGGCTTTCGCCAGCCTCTTCCTAGTCCTCCCCTACCTTGTGGGGAACACCGGCGTCACCGGGTTCGTGATCGGCTTCATTGCGTCCCTGATCCCCTTGAGCGCCGTGCTCTTGGCCGTCTACTTCATTGACCGCTGGGAGCCCGAGCCCAAGCGCCTGCTGCTCTTCGCGTTCATGTGGGGGGCCGTCGTATCCGTTTCCGTCACACTGCTGATCCAGCCGGTCTTTGCGCTGGCGGCAGCCCCGCCGGCCGGCGTGGACTACAGGACTTTTGCCGTCACCGTGCAGGCCCCCGTGGTGGAGGAGTTCGCCAAGTCCCTCGGCCTGTTGCTGCTCCTAGTGCTGGCGCGGAAGCACTTTGACGGACCCGTGGATGGTGTGGTGTTTGCCTTCACCATTGCCGGGGGGTTCGCCTTCACGGAAAACATCCTCTACTTCGGCCGGGCCATTGCCGAGTCCGCCACACCGGGCACAGACCTCGCGGTTGTGTTCTTCCTGCGGGGCGTTATGTCCCCGTTCGCCCACGCCATCTTCACCGGTACCACAGGACTCATACTTGGTTTTGCGGCGCGGCGCTGGCACCGCGGAATGTCTGTCATGGCGTTTGCCGTTGGCCTGGTCCCGGCCATGATCCTGCACAGCATGTGGAACAGCATGGGCCGGGATTTCCTGGTGCAGTACATCGTGGTCCAGGTGCCCATCTTCGTGCTGGCCGTCGTTGTTATTGTGCTGCTGCGCGTGGCGGAGAACCGACTGACACGGCAGCGCCTCCTGGAATATGCGTCCGCGGGGTGGTTCACTGCCCCGGAAGTGGACATGCTGGCAACGGCGGCCGGACGCCGTTCCGCGGTCCGCTGGGCGAAGCAGTTCGGCCGGGGCCCGCAGATGAAAGCGTTCCTGCGCTCCGCCACGCACCTGGCTTTCATCCGGCAACGGATCCTCAGCGGGCGGGACGTTCCGGCCCACCAGCTGGAAGAGCACCGCCAGCTCGCGGAAGTGGTTGCCCGGCGGGACGCCGTGCTGCGCTGAGCGGGGAAACAGAAAGGACCGGCGCCCGCCGAGGGCGGGGCCGGTCCTTTTCCCTTGTAACTATGCCAGCAGCGAAGGCTTCAGCTGCTGGAGCCGGCCCAAGAGGCCGTTGATGAAGGACGGCGATTCGTCCGTGGACAGCGTCTTGGCAAGGGCGACAGCCTCGCTGACGGCCACGCCGTCGGGCACGTCGTCGTTGTAGAGCAGTTCCCACGTACCGATGCGCAGGATGATGCGGTCCACCGACGGCATGCGTTCCAGTGTCCAGCCCTGCGAGTAGGTCTCCAGGAATTCGTCGATGGCGGCCTGGTGGGACACCACGCCTTCGACGATCTCGAGGGTGTAGGGGTTGACGATCTGGTCGGTTTTTTCACGGCGTGACCGCAGCACATCGAAAGCCGAGAGGGAGCGCTGCTCCGCCTCGAAAAGAACATCCAGGGCCCGGTTACGGGCCTTACCGCGGGCACTCACTAGTCGTTGACCCGGCCGAGGTAGCTGCCGTCGCGGGTGTCGACCTTGACCTTGGTGTTGTTCTCAACAAACAAAGGCACCTGGATCTCGTAGCCGGTTTCCAGCGTGGCCGGCTTGGTGCCGGCGGAGGACCGGTCGCCCTGCAGGCCCGGCTCGGTGTAGGTGATTTCGAGCACGACGCTCGGCGGCAGTTCAATGTACAGCGGGGTGCCTTCGTGGATGGCGATGTTGACCATCTGGTTTTCGAGCATGAAGTTGGTGGCGTCCCCTACGGTGGCGCCGGAGACCGTGATCTGGTCATAGTCCTGGGTATCCATGAACACGTAGTCGGCGCCGTCCTGGTACAGGTACTGGTAGTCGCGGCGGTCCACAGTGGCGGTCTCGATCTTGAGGCCGGCGTTGAAGGTCTTGTCGACCACCTTGCCGGACATGACGTTGCGCATCTTGGTGCGGACGAATGCGCCACCCTTGCCCGGCTTGACGTGCTGGAACTCGATGATGTTCCAGAGCTGGCCCTCAAGCTTCAGCACGGTTCCGTTCTTGATGTCGTTTGTGGTTGCCACGGGTATCCTCTGGTTTGTCTCTGACTGCTTCAAGCCGCCAGCCGGTTATGTCAGGCAGGCACGCCAAAAGGCCGCCAGCGAGTATTTGTCAAAAATCCAAGAACCATTCTACCGGTAATGCCGGCCGGCTGCTGCGACAGCCCTAGGACGACCGTTCCAGGACGTTCCGGGCACGTTGCAGCGCGACGGTGGAGGAGTAGATCAGCGCGGCATCCGCGGCCCCTGCCACTCGCAGGTCCAGGGCCTTGGCGAACTCGTCGACGGCCGCAGCCGTGTTGCCTCCGGCGTAGTAGGCCCGCCCGAGGTGCTGGTGCGCCATGGCCTCAAGCTCAGTCCCCTGCACCTCAGCCAATAGCTGGCGGTAAAGATCAACGGCCCGGTCATAGCGCTTGGAAACCCGCAGGACCTCGGCTTCGAAGGCCCGGAGCCGGAACGATTCGGGGTCGTTGTAGCGTGCTTCAGCCAGGAGCTCCGCGGCATCGCCGGCGTGGCCTTCCGCCAGGAGGACCATGATGCGGTCCGCCGGGTCGGAGGACGCCTGAAGAGCCAGGTTGCAGGCCTCTTCGTTGACGATTCCCGGCATGAGGGTGTCCGGGTTGATCTTCACACCCGGGAACCCTGCGTCCGGCCACTCACTCGTGCCGCCCATGGAATCAATCATGACGCTGCCCGTCATCAAGAGGCAATCTCCTGGTAGGCGGCGAACAGGAGGGAGGTATCCGGAACATCAAGGATTCCCGGGCGGGCGATGCCGTCCAGGACCACGAATCGAAGCAGGTCGCCCCGGGACTTCTTGTCGCGGCGCATGCCGTCCAGCAGCCCCTGCCACCGGTCCCTGCGGTAGGTGATCGGCAGTCCGAGCGTTTCCAGGATGGTGCGGTGGCGGTCGGCGTCGGCGTCGCTGAGGCGACCCACGCTGCGGGCGAGTTCAGCGGCGAACATCATCCCCACCGAAACGGCGGCGCCGTGGCGCCAGGAGTAGCGTTCCACAAGCTCGATCGCGTGGCCCAGGGTGTGCCCGTAATTGAGGATCTCGCGCCGGCCTGTCTCCTTGAGGTCCTCGGACACGACATCGGCCTTCACGGCGATAGCGCGCTCGATCAGCTCGCGGATGACTGCGGACTGCGGGTCGATGACTGCGGCCGGATTGTTTTCCACAAGGTCCAGGATGGCGGGGTCGGCGATGAACCCGCACTTGATGACCTCGGCCATGCCAGAGATGAGCTCGTTTTTCGGCAGGGTGCCGAGCGTATCGAGGTCCGCGAGCACGGCGGCCGGCGGGTGGAACGCACCCACCAGGTTCTTGCCTTCGGCGGTGTTGATGCCTGTCTTGCCGCCGACGGATGCATCCACCATGCCGAGGAGGCTGGTGGGCATATGGACGACCTTGACTCCGCGCAGCCAGGTGGCCGCCACGAAGCCTGCGAGGTCCGTGACAGCGCCGCCCCCGACTGCCACCACGGCGTCGGAGCGGGTGAAGTCGTTTTGTCCCAGAACCTGCCAGCAGAACGCGGCAACCTGGATGTGCTTGCCCTCTTCGGCGTCCGGGATTTCTGCGGTCAGCGCAGTGAAGCCCGCCGAGGCCAGCTCATCACGGACGGTGTCGCCCGTGAGCCGCAGGGCCCGCGGGTGGATGACCAGGACCCGTTTGACCCGCTCCCCCAGCAGCTCGGGAAGTCGTTCAAGCAGGCCGCGGCCCACAACGACGTCGTAGTTGTCAGCGGCAGACTTGCCGGTGACTTTGATGACGGTTGATTCGCTACTCACTTTTCAACTTCCTTTGAAGCGGCCACTGGCTCCGCCGCCGCGGTTTGTGCCGCCGCGTACTCACGCAGCGCCTCTTCCAGCCGGTGCCCGAGATCCGTAACAGATCCGTTGCGGACATCGAAAACAAGGTCGGCAAGCCGTTCATAGACCGGTTGCCGGGTGGCAAACAGCGCACGCCAGCGGCCCATGGCGTCTCCGGCCAGGAGCGGGCGGCCGGAATTGCGCGCAATGCGTTCCGAAACGGTGTCGGCGTCGCACTCAAGGTAAACAACGGTGCAGCGGCGAAGCAGCTGCTGGGTGCCGGAGTCAAGTACGGCACCGCCGCCGAGGGAAATGACGGCGCCCGTGTTCCCGGCCTCTTCGATGACCCGGGCCACGGTCCGCGCTTCGATCTCCCGGAACGCACGCTCGCCCCGTGCGGCGAAGATATCCGGGATGGTTCCGTGGTTTTCCACGATCACGACGTCGGTATCGACGAATGCCGCCCCCAGCTGCTGGGCAAGCTGGTGGCCGATGGCCGACTTGCCAACAGCCATGGGTCCGATGAGCGCAATGGGCCGCCGGGCCGCAGAGCCGTTCCTGCTGCTGACCGGCACTACTGGCCGATCGAGTCCAGGGACGCCGGAATGTTGTCCAGGTAACCCTTGATGTTCCGTGCCGTTTCCGCGACTGAATCGCCGCCAAACTTCTCCGCCACTGCCTCGGCCAGCACCAATGCCACCATGGCCTCCGCCACGACGCCGGCGGCGGGAACGGCACAGACGTCCGAGCGCTGATGGTGGGCCTTGGCGGCCTCTCCGGTGCTCACGTCGATGGTCTTAAGGGCGCGCGGAACGGTGGCGATAGGCTTCATTGCCGCACGGACGCGGAGAACGTCACCGATGCTCATGCCGCCTTCGATGCCGCCGGCGCGGTTGCTGGTGCGGATGATCCGGCCGTCGGAGTCCTTGACGATTTCGTCGTGGGCGGCCGAGCCCCGGCGGGAAGCCGTGAGGAATCCGTCGCCCACCTCAACACCCTTGATGGCCTGTATGCCCATGAGGGCGGCGGCGAGGCGGGAGTCCAGGCGGCGGTCCCAGTGGACGTAGCTGCCGAGTCCTGGCGGAAGGCCGTAGGCCAGCACCTCCACCACACCGCCGAGCGTTTCGCCTTCCTTGTGGGCAGCGTCAACCTCGGCCACCATGGCGTCTGATGTTTCCCGGTCGAAACAACGCAGCGGATCCGCGTCGAGCGCAATGACATTGGCGGGGACGGGCAGCGGCCGTCCTTCCGGAACGGCGACGCTGGCGATGGAAACTGTATGGCTGACCAGCTCAATGCCCAACTGCTTGAGGAACTGCGAAGCCACCGTTCCCAGTGCAACGCGGGTAGCCGTTTCGCGGGCGCTGGCGCGCTCCAGCACGGGGCGTGCTTCGTCGAAGCCGTATTTCTGCATGCCAGTGAAGTCCGCGTGGCCGGGTCGCGGCCGCGTCAGCGGTGCGTTGCGAGCCTGGTCGGCGAGTATCTCGGGGGCCACCGGGTCTGCAGCCATGATCTGTTCCCACTTGGGCCACTCAGTGTTGCCCACCTGGATAGCCACAGGGCCGCCCTGGGTGATGCCGTGGCGTACGCCGCCGAGGACGGTAACGACGTCCTGCTCAAACTTCATCCGGGCGCCGCGGCCGTAGCCGAGGCGACGACGGGCGAGGGCATCGGCGATCTGGCTGCTGGTGAGTTCAACACCGGCAGGCACGCCTTCAATTATTCCGACCAGTGCCGGTCCATGGGATTCACCGGCAGTCAACCAACGCAACATAAAATCCATCCTGCCACGTAGGGCGGTTAGAACACTCGTCGGGGTGCCCCGACTGCGTCACACATCACATCTATGACTTCGGCCGTGACGTCGTCGCCAAGGCCGCTAAAGAACCGGACCTGCTCCACCGCCTGGTAGAGCAGCATTTCCAGGCCGGGAACCACGGCGCCTCCCCCGTCCTGCCAGACGGAGGCTATCCTGCTGGGCCAGGGATCGTAGGCGACATCCAGGAGCACGCCCGGCGTTCGGGCGCCGAGGCCGGCGAGCTCATCCGCCAGGGCGTCGGCCCCGCGGGGCGGCAGTGTGGAAATGACGACGTCGGCGGCCGCCATTGCGGCGGCCGCGCCGGACAGCGGGAGGATGCGGACGGGAAGGCCCACGCCTTGGGCGGCCGCCCTGGCCTCTGCCGCCCGTCCCACGTCCCGGACGAAGACATCAACAGACGGTGCGCCCAGATCCTTCAGTGCGGCGATCGCGGCAGCAGCTGTTCCGCCGCCGCCCAGGATCACGGCTGAAGGTGCGGAGGCCACGCCGGCATGCCGCACCGCGTTGACGATGCCTGCGACGTCGGTGTTGTAACCGACCCGTCGCACGGACGTCCCGTCGGCCTCGAACACAACCGTGTTGACCACTCCGAGGATGCCGGCCACGCCACGGACTTCGTCCACCTCGGCAACCATGGCGGTCTTAAGCGGCATGGTGACGGACAGTCCGCACCAGCCGGGCTGATTGCGGACCGAGGCCATAAATGCCGGCAGCTCCGGAACAGTCACGTCGATGGCGGAGTACTCGACGTCCACGCCCAAACGCCCGTAGGCGGCGCGGTGCAGGGCCGGGGACTTCGAATGGCCGATCGGGTGCCCAAGGACGGCAGCCTTCAGGGTCACGTGCAACGTCCTGCGTTGGCGGCGCACCAGGCGTTGTACTGCTCCACGTACTGGTTGTGTTCAGCCAGCGTCTTGGAGAACTTCGTCTCCTTGGTGTCCAGGTTGATGGTCACCCAGTACATGTAGTCGTTGGCCTTCGGCTTGGCTGCCGCGTCGATGGCATTCTTGCCGGGTGAGCCGATGGGTCCCACCGGAAGACCCTGGTTGGCGTAGGTGTTGTAGGGGTTCGACTTGTCGGCTTTCTGATCCTCGTCGATGTGGAAGCTCTTGATTCCCAGCCCGTACGTCACCGTTGCATCGGACTGGATCAGACCGGCGGTCTCGGTGTTGTTCGGCTTGAGCCGGTTGTAGATGGCCCCTGCGACGTCGCCGTACTCGGCCTGGCCGCCTTCTGCCTGGACAATGCTGGCGACCGTGACGACGTCGTACTGCTTCGCAGGATCGGTGACTCCCTGCGCCTTCAGCTCATCGGTGGTGGTGGTCACGAGGTTCTGGAGGATCTCCTTCGCGGGCGTTCCCAGCGGGAAGCGGTGTTCGCCCGGCGCCAGGTAGCCTTCAAGGTTCTTGGCCTTGGCCGGCAGCCCGAACTGGGACGGGGAGTCGCTGAGCGACTTGAGTTCGGCGACGGGGATTCCCGACCCCTGGGATATGGCCTGCAGTGATTCGCCGATGCGCAGTCCGGCGCTGAGTGCGAAGTACATGACTTTGCCTTCGCCCTTGCCCAGCAGCACGGCCACGGCGTCGGAATTCTTCATTTCCTGGCGAAACTGGAATTCCCCCGGGGCAATGGTGCCGCCGGAAGCTGTCAGCTCGCGCAGGAACGTGTCCGGGTTGGCAACCACCTTCCGGTCTGCGAGCTTGGTGGCCACGGACCGGGTGCCTTCACCGGGTTCCACGGAAACATTCACCTCGCCGGTTCCGGGGCCGGGGTAATCGGCAATCGTGTTCCCGCCCAGCAGGGGTTTCAGGAACTGGGCACCCACCACCAGGGCAGTCACGAACACCGCAAGTGTCAGCAGCAGCGCGAGCCAGCGTCGACGACGGCGGACCTTCTTGGACGTGGCCGGAACGACCGCCACCGACGAGCCGCCGGCCATCAGCGGATGTGCAGGTTCGTCAAAATGCTCCTCGAGGTGCTCCCCCGTTGCGTAGCCGTGGGCATCGTCATAGGCGTGGTGCGCCTCGTCCTCGTGGTGCTCTGCGTAGACGTGGTGCGCGGCATCCTCGTGGTGCGCCTCGTCCTCGCGGTGCTCTGCGTAGACGTGGTGCGCCGCGTCCCCGTGCAGCTCGGAGTGGGCGTCGTAGTCATGCGGGGCAAACTCCGCAGAGACGTCGTGGTGCGCCGGCTCGTCGAGCTGCACGGGTTCGGGCTGCACCGGCTCCTGGTGCACGGGTTCGGGCTGCACCGGCTCCTGAACAGCGTCCTGTTGCACGGTGGGCGGCTCCGCCGGCATGGCGGGCGGGACCTGCGGCGGGTGGCCGGTTTCAAACGCCTGCGGCGGGACGACGTCATTACCTTCGGTGCCCAGGGATTTCTCCCTGGCCCGAATTTCCTTGCGCGTCAGCTGACGTCCGGATTCACTGAATTCCTCACCTGAGGACTCTCCGTTGTTAACCGGGCTCACTGTTGCCTTCCATTTTCTGAAGATTGCACATTGATTCCCGGGACTGCCTGCTGAGCGTTTACCGCTGCGGCGTCCCCGGAAAGCCCCGGCTGGGAAACCGCGAACACGCGGCTTCCTACATCCGTTCCCCTGGCTTTTTGCATGTCGATTGCGTGCTGCA
This sequence comes from Arthrobacter sp. NPDC058288, assembly GCF_042880995.1. NCBI lineage: Bacteria > Bacillati > Actinomycetota > Actinomycetes > Micrococcales > Micrococcaceae > Arthrobacter > Arthrobacter sp. NPDC058288. The sequence goes on along the minus strand of NZ_JBHVYH010000001.1, from coordinate 1,377,744 downwards.
GTATTCCTGCGGCGGCAACCTGATCCACTACCTTACGGTGATTCCGGCTGCTCATGCCAGCTTCGTGCAGGTTGCGGTGGGCCGTCACCGTGCTCAACCGTTCGTCAACGAGCTGTACCGGAATGTCCGATCCACGGGCCGCAAGGGCTCTCGCCAGCAGCTCCGCGTAATCCGTCGCCATCCGCGCCGAAGCACGCTCTTCCCCTTTGAGCGTGCGCGGCAGCCCGACAAAAACCTGCACGGCGCCAAGCTCCGCAGCCAGTGCCGCAAGCACACGGACATCCGTATTCTTCTTGGCGTTTCGCTCGAGCGTCTTCAGCGGCGTGGCCAGGATGCCGTCGAGGTCGCACACCGCGACACCCACACGCACCGTGCCCACGTCCACCCCCAGCTTGATGCCCCGGGGGTAGGCGTCGGATTCAGCAGATTGGTTCACGGTTCGGTTATCGCCTCGTGATTGCATCCACGACGGCGGTCAGCGCCGCCGGCACCTTCGCGGCATCGGTGCCGCCGCCCTGGGCGACGTCGTCCTTGCCGCCGCCGCCGCCGCCAAGGATCCCGGCGGCGAGCCGTACGAGGGCTCCGGCTTTCACACCTGCCACACGGGCCGCCTCGTTGGTGGCAACAAGGATGACGGGACGGTCGTTGCTTACACCGGCAACCGCAACTGCGGCGGCTTCGGAGCCAAGACGGCTGCGCAGGTCGAGGGCGAGTCCGCGGAGGTCGTCAGCGCCGCTCACCTGTCCGGCGTCGTGCGCAATGACCTTCACTCCGGCAGCGTCCTTGGCCGTACCCACCAGCTGCGCAGCGGCAGCGGTCAGCTGCTCCTTGCGCAGGCGCTCCAGCTCCTTTTCCACCGTCTTGAGCTTGGTCAGGGTGGTCGCGATGCGGTCTGCCAGCAGGCCTGACGGCACTTTCAGCATTTCCGTGAGCTCCGTGACCAGCGCCCGCTCGGCAGCGAGGTGCCGGAAGGCCTCCATTCCCACGAAGGCTTCAACGCGGCGGTTTCCCGAGCCGACAGACTGGTCACCCAGCAGTGACAGGCTGCCAATGAGCGAAGTGTTGGCCACATGGGTGCCGCCGCAAAGCTCGCGGGACCATGCGCCGTCGATCTCCACGACCCGGACCTCATTGCCGTAATTCTCGCCGAAAAGCGCCATGGCGCCGAGAGCCTTGGCTTCAGCCAGTGCCATGACTTTGGTCTCCACCTGGAAGTTGTTGCGGATGGCGAGGTTGGAGACTTCTTCGATTTCGGAGCGCGTGGCTGCGCTGAGTCCCTCACCCCAGGCGAAGTCGAAGCGCAAGTAACCGGCCTTGTTGTAGGAACCGCGCTGCAGGGCCTCCGGGCCGAGGATCTGGTGCAGGGCGGCATGCACGATGTGCGTGCCGGTGTGGGCCTGCTCTGCCGAGTGCCGCCGTTCGCGGTCAACCGCCGCCTGCACCAGCGAGTCCGCACCGATTTCACCCTCGCGGACGATCGCCTTGTGAACGCTCAGGCCCTTGACGGGGCGCTGGACGTCCAGGACTTCGACGACGAATCCGTCTCCCGTGATGAGCCCTGTGTCGGCTGCCTGGCCGCCGGCTTCCGCATAGAACGGGGTCTCGGCAAGCACCAGTTCGATTTCATCGCCGGTGGAGGCCTGGGAAACCTTGCGCCCGCTGGACAGGATGCCGCGGACCTTGGATTCGCCGGCAAGCTCCGTGTAACCGGTGAACACCGTCTCGCCCTCGGCCAGCAACTCCTGGAATGCGCTGAGGTCGGCGTGCGAACCCTTTTTGCCCTTGGCGTCTGCCTGGGCCCGCTGTCGCTGTTCCAGCATCAGCTTCCGGAATTCGGGTTCGTCGACCTTCAGTCCTGCTTCTTCAGCCATTTCCAGCGTCAGGTCGATCGGGAAACCGTAGGTGTCATGCAGGGCAAAAGCATCGGCACCGGAAAGCGGCTGGCCCGCTGCCTTGGAATCCTTGACGGCATCCTCGAGGCGGGCCGTGCCGGACGCAATGGTCCGCAGGAACGCCTTCTCTTCGGCGTACGCGATGCGGCTGATGCGGTCGAAGTCAGTCTCCACCACCGGGTAGACGCCCTTCATGGCGTCGCGGGAAGCCGGGAGGAGATCGGGGAGGCATGCCTTTTCAACGCCGAGGAGCCGCATGGAGCGCACGGCACGGCGGATGAGGCGGCGGAGCACGTAGCCGCGGCCTTCATTGGAAGGCGTTACGCCGTCGGCGATCAGCATCAGTGCGGACCGTATGTGATCCGCCACCACGCGCATCCGGACATCGTCGGTGTGGTGGGGATCGTCGGCGGACTCGGCCGAGGTGTATTCCTTACCGGACAGCGCTGCGGCCTTGTCGATGACAGGACGGACCTGGTCGGTCTCGTACATGTTCTCGACGTCCTGCAGGATCATTGCCAGGCGTTCCATGCCCAGGCCGGTGTCGATGTTCTTCTTGGGCAGTTCACCCGTGATGTCGAAGTCCACCTTCGAGCGCACGTTGTCGATCTGGTACTGCATGAACACAAGGTTCCAGATTTCCACGTAGCGGTTCTCGTCGGCGATGGGGCCGCCTTCAACACCGTAGGAAGGTCCGCGGTCGTAGTAGATCTCGGAGCAGGGTCCGGCAGGGCCGGGCTGGCCGGTGGACCAGTAGTTGTCAGCCTTTCCCATCCGCTGGATCCGCTCGGCGGGCATGCCGGTGTTCTTGAGCCAGAGCTGCTCGGCCTCATCGTCTTCTTCGTAGACGGTGACCCAGAGCTTCTCGGGCGGCAGTCCGTAGCCGCCGTCGTCGACACCTGTGGTGAGGAGTTCCCAGGCGAACTTGATGGCGTCTTCCTTGAAGTAGTCGCCGAAGGAGAAGTTGCCGCACATCTGGAAGAAGGTGCCGTGGCGGGCCGTCTTCCCGACTTCCTCGATGTCGCCGGTGCGGATGCACTTCTGCACGCTGGTGGCGCGGTTGTAGGGCGCTTCCTCGCGGGCCGTCAGGTACGGAATGAACGGAACCATGCCAGCCACCGTGAACAGCAGGGAGGGGTCGCTGGAGACCAGTGATGCGGAAGGCACCGCCGTGTGGCCCTTACTGACAAAAAAGTCGATCCAGCGCTTGGTGATCTCCTGCGACTTCATAACCTGGTTACTTACCCTTCTTGGTGTACTGCGTGTAGTTCTGATGCGTGCGGTTCACGCAATGCAACGCGTGGCCGCCCTGGCACATGCCGGAGCCACCGGTTTAATTCTCCCCCACGCCGGGCATTGCGGCGTCCGCGCGGGTAGCGGACCGGCTTACTGGCCGTTCCTGGGCTGCGGGTTAGCGCTTCACCAGCTCCTCGGTGTCAATGCCCAGCGCCGCCCGCAGGTCGGTTTCCCGTTCCTGCATGCCTTCCCGAACTGCGTCTGCAAAGTCGTAGATGCCATCAGCCAGCCTGCCCACCGCCCTGTTCAGGCCTTCAGGACCCAGTGTGGACTGGGCCTCGGTGATCTTGCGGAAGGCGATGACGCCAATGGCGACGCCGATTCCCATCCAGAGGATTCTTTTCATTGAGTGCTCCCTCGGGATTAGCGGCTGCGGCGGCCGGTGGCGGGTTTCTTGCGGGCAGAGAGGGCGGAGCGGACTCCGTAGCTGAACGCTGCCACTTTGATCAGCGGAGATCCCACGGTTGCCGCCACGAGCGACGAGAGTGCGGAGATGTTGGCTGAGGCGTCCGAAACGTTGGACGAGATGCCGTCAACCTTCTTCAGCTGCTGGTTCGTGGTGGATACCGTTGCCGTGACTTCGTCCATGAGCGGTGTGGCGCCGTCGCTGATCGACCGGATGGACGTCCGGACTTCGTCAAAAACCCGTCCGAGTTTCAGGATCGGCACGGCGAGTAGCAGCACGAGGAGCGCAAACACCCCTGCCGCGATCAGGCCGGCAATATCGCCACCAGACATAGACGTTCATCTCCTTGTGTTTCCGTGGACTGCTGCGGGTTCCGCACCGGCACCGTGGCCGCGAGTGCGGAACTCCCCCCAGTACCTTACATACAAAGAAGCCCGCGGCGCTTGCCACGGGCTTCTTTGTATACGCTGCTTTTATTTAGCGTGCGTAGAATTCGACGACGAGCTGCTCTTCGCAGGTTACGGGAACCTCGGAGCGCTTCGGGCGGCGAACCAGGCGTGCCTGCAGGGCGTCCAGCTTGACGTCCAGGTAGGCCGGAACCTGGGGCAGGACGTCGCGGTGCGCGCCGGCTGCAGCAACCTGGAACGGAGGCATGGTTTCGCTGCGGCTGTGGACGTGGACCAGCTGGCCCTCGCCGACGCGGAAGGACGGGCGGTCGACGCGGATTCCGTCAACCAGGATGTGGCGGTGCACAACCAGCTGGCGGGCCTGGGCGATGGTGCGGGCGAACCCGGCACGCAGCACGAGGGCGTCGAGACGCATTTCGAGCAGTTCGATCAGGTTTTCACCGGTCAGGCCCTTGGTGCGGCGTGCTTCTTCGAATGCACGGGTCATCTGGGCTTCGCGGATGCCGTACTGGGCGCGCAGACGCTGCTTTTCGCGCAGACGTACGGCGTAGTCGGAGTCCTGCTTCTTGCGGGCACGGCCATGCTCACCGGGGCCGTACGGGCGGCGCTCCATGTACTTGGCGGCCTTGGGGGTCAGAGCAATGCCGAGTGCACGCGAAAGGCGGGCGGTACGGCGAGCACGAGTGTTGTTAGCCACTTGTGTCCTTCCAATATCTGCGGTGTGTCAGTGTTACTGGCCTCCACGATGGAGAGCATCGGCCAACCGCTGCCTTTTGCTACTGGGCGCCGGGCAACAGCCCACCAAAAAATCAGAGCAGCATGAAATGCTGAGAATCAGTGGATTGTGCGTCCGCGCCTTGCCAGACAACGAACTATCCTACCACGGTGCAGCTTGCCGTCCCGGACACGTGCAGTCAGGTCCGCGCGTGGAGGCCTCGGCTGGCCGGGCGGCCGAAGGACGCGGCGCCCAGGAACTCGACGGCTATGAACGGCTCATTGCCTACCACCCACTCATCATGTCCAGGAGGCAGCGTGTAGGTGTCGTTGGCATGGATGGTGGAACGGGCGCCGTCGGGCGTTTCCACTTCCATCACACCGGAGACGCAGAATCCGAGGTGGTTGTGCTGGCAGAAGTCTGTCTTCTCGAGGGGCTTGATGCTCTCCGACCACCGCCAGCCGGGGTTGAGTATCAGTCGGGTCACTGAGTAGTCGTTGACGGTAACCAGATCGAACTCGGCCTTGTCGGGGCAGCGCTTCTTGTCCGGAACGTCAAAAGACTTCACGGACATTGCGGTGACGAAATTTGCGGACATGTGACACTACCTGGGAAGTGGGAAAAGAGCGAAAAGGTTGTGCCGGGCTGATTCCGTGCCGGCCGCCGGCCCGGGGCCTGAGCGTACGAACAACCGGCATGTGTGCTGATGTCCCCCCTCAGGGCACGCACGTACAGCAGATCTTTGCTGACGTAATTCAACGTTAGCCCTCCGCTGGCGGAAGTCAACGGAGACTTGTACCGACCCGCCCGGGGCTGCCCGTCAGCCGCCGCGGATGATCTTCCGTAACCGCTCCAGCCTGGTGGAGATCTCGCGTTCGGCGCCGTTGGCGGTTGGCTCGTAGTAATCCCGGCCGACCAGGTCGTCGGGTGGATACTGCTGTGTGGCAACGCCATGCGGTGCATCGTGCGCGTATTTGTAGCCCTGCCCGTGCCCGAGCTGTTTGGAACCCGGATAGTGGGCGTCCCGCAGGTGGGCCGGGATGCCGTTCCCCAGGCCGGCCCGTACGTCGGCCGTGGCTTTGTTGATACCCATGTAGGCAGCATTGGACTTCGGGGCCGTCGCCAGGTGGACCACGGCCTCCGCCAGCACGATCCGCCCCTCGGGCATGCCGATCAGCTGTACGGCCTGCGCCGCCGCGACGGCGGTCTGCAGCGCGGTGGGGTCCGCCATCCCGATGTCCTCCGCTGCCGAGATCACGATGCGCCGGGCGATGAACCTGGGGTCCTCCCCCGCCTCCAGCATGCGGGCCAGGTAATGGAGTGCGGCATCCACATCGGATCCGCGAATCGATTTGATGAAGGCACTGGCAACGTCGTAGTGCTGGTCCCCCGCACGGTCGTACCTGACCGCAGCCACATCCAGGGCGCGTTCGGTATGCCGCAGTTCCACTGTGACGGGACCGTCGGCGGCGTCGTCGGCATCACCAAAAGCCACTCCGGCGGCCGCTTCCAGCGCCGTCAGCGCACGGCGCGCGTCGCCACCGGACAGCCGGACCAGGTGCGCCAATGCCTCCTCACTGAGCTCCACCTTCCCGTTCAGCCCGCGGGGGTCGGCCACGGCCCGCTGGACCAGTCCCTCAATGTCGGCATCTGTCAGGGGGCGGAGCGTCAGCAGCAGCGAGCGGGACAACAGCGGGGACACCACCGAGAAGGACGGATTCTCTGTGGTTGCGGCCACGAGCACCACCCAGCGGTTTTCGACCCCCGGCAGCAGCGCGTCCTGCTGGGCTTTGTTGAATCGGTGGATTTCGTCGAGGAAAAGCACGGTGGTGGTTTTGTACAGGTCCCGCGCCGTGAGCGCTTCGTCCATGACCCGGCGAACGTCCTTCACGCCCGCGGTAATGGCGGAGAGTTCGACGAACTTCCGGCCCGGCCCCTTGGCGATCACATGCGCCAGAGTGGTCTTGCCTGTGCCCGGAGGGCCCCACAGGATGAGCGACGTCGGGCCGGCCGGCCCCGCCGAATCGGCCCCGGCACCGGCGGCCAGTTGGCGCAGCGGAGACCCCTGCCCCAGCAGGTGCTGCTGGCCTACCACGTCGTCGAGGGTGCGGGGACGCATCCTGACCGCGAGCGGGCTCCGGGGCTGCGTCCGGCCGGCGGCCAGCCCGGAAACTGCCGACCCGGACGGCGTCACCGTCCCGCCGCCGTCGTCGTCGTTGTCCGGCCCTTGGCCAAAGAGATCATCCACATAGATAGGCTACTTCTAGTTCAGGACGCCACTAACAACGGAGAACCACGCGATGCCTACCCCAGAGTCCCGTGTGGCATTCGTCTCCGGTGAACGGCTGCAGGGGTGGGTGGAGCGGTTTGCCGCAAGCCACGGCACCCTCGTCGAAGAAGAGCTCGACGGCGGCCTGCAGCTGTCCGCTGCGGACGGTGCCGTGGCGCTGTTGCAACCGCCGTGGCCGGCGGACGGACGGCCCGGCCGCGGCGGCGACGGCGTCGAGCGGATGGCTTCGCTGGCGGCGCAGTCCCGGACGCTCGGGCTGGTGCTTGTCCGCCGGGGCGGTTACTCAGTGGCGGTGGTCCGTGACGGCGCAGCTCTGGCCTCAAAGACCGGCACCCGCCACGTCCAGTCGAGGACTGCTGCGGGTGGCGGTTCCCAGCAGCGGTTCGCCCGGCGCCGCACCAACCAGGCGGACGCCCTGGTGGAGGCAGTCGCCGGGCACGCCGACCGGATCTTCGCCGAGCACCGGATCGAATACCTGGCGCCGGGCGGCGACCGCGCCCTGGCCGAGCAGGTCCTCGCGGAACCCGTGCTGAAACGCTACGCGGCGCTGTCCCGGCTGCCGTTACGGGACGTCCCGGACCCGCGTGCTTCGGTAGTGAAGCAGGTTGCGTCCGCGGCATGCTCAATTCGAATCACGGTGACAGACCCGCCCGCCTAGCCTCCTCATGCTCATCGAAGCCACGAGCAACAGGAGTAACCCCTTGCTCCATAGGTAGACTCAGCCCCCTTTGAGTGCATGCCCAAAAAGAACAAGTAGTCGCCACTCGTTTCTGCCTAATATCCCCAAAGTTAGACTCGCCAGATCAATTCGTCTCGAGTCTCGATTAATTGCAGGGGGCGCACGGTGGGAACGCTAGCGGAGCCATTTTCTTTTGCCATTCGTGAAATCCGATGCACCCTTCATTCTTTGCGTTCCGGCAGCCATGTGATTAAGCCAGGCGCGTCACGATGAAGAAATCCCCCCGCCTGACCGGAATTATTGCGGCGACGCTCGCCATCTCATTTACAGCCAGCTACTTCAGCGCTGAACTCATGATTGCATCGGCTGCCGAACCCATTAACCTGGTCAAGAACCCTTCCCTGGAACAAGGTACCGGTCAGCCCACCTGCTTCAAGCCGTCAGGATGGGGCACCCCCGGCAAGTGGGCATTCGCCGAAGGACGTAACGGGGGGCGCTCCTATTCGGTGACGGTCACCGGCTACACCCAGGGAGACCGCAAGCTGCTGCAAACGGAGAGTGTTGACTGCGCCCCCAAGGTCACTCCGGGACAAAGCTACGAGATGGGCATCTGGTACAAGTCCACTGCACCGGTGTCGCTGACTGTCTTCCGGCACACGGCCCAGGGGTGGAGCTACTGGGGTGATATCGAGCGGCAGGCGCCGGCCGCCGGCTGGACCCTCGCCGCGGCTGCCACACCGGTAATTCCTGAAGGCACCGACCAGATTGCGTTCGGCCTTTCACTCGCGGCAAATGGGACCTTAGTCACCGACGACTATTCTCTAGTGCAAAACGTGGTCAATGAAACGCTGCCGAACACAGGCCAGCTCATTATTAATGGCAACCTGGCCGCAGGAACACAAATGCCTACGTGCTTTAGCCTCGGAGGCTGGGGAAATCGCCAGGTGACCTCTTCGATGTCAACCGATGTTCCTGCGAATTCAACCGCCGGCACCAGGTCGCATGATCTGACAATTGCCTCCTATGTTTCCGGCGATGCGAAACTGATTCAGTCGGAGCAGGCCGGCTGCGCCCCTGCTGTCGTGCCCGGAGCCCAATACGACCTGAAGGTCGACTACAAGACAACTGCGGTCCCGGGCACAAGCCTGACCGTCTTCGCCCACACGGCCACCGGATGGCAATATTGGACGGACCTGAAGACACTGCCGGCGAGCACGGCCTGGACGACGGCCCAGGCGCGGACGCCGCTGATACCCCAGGGCGTCGACCGGATTTCCTTTGGTTTGTCCCTCGGTGCCAACGGCTCGCTGAAGACCACCAATTACTCAATGGTCAAGTACGACCCTGCACCGCCACCCGTCGCCGGCGCACCGGAGCTCGTTGGTTCCTGGGAGGTCCTCACCACCCAGCTTCCCATCCGTGCCATCCATTCCACGCTGCTTCACGACGGCCGGCTGTTGCTGATCGCGGGTTCGGGTAACGACGGGGCCGCCTTCGCTGCGGGCTCGTTCAAGGCCGTGGTCTGGACCCCGGCCACCAACACCTTCAAGGACGTCCCGGTCCCCTACGACATGTTCTGCGCGGGCCACGTCACCCTGCCGGACGGGAAGGTCCTGCTGGCCGGCGGCACCGAAGCCTTCCCGGGCACCGCCGACGGGCCTACCGCCTTCAAGGGCTCGAACAAGAGCTACTACTTCGATCCTGCCGATAACCAGTTCCACCAGCTTGGTGACATGACCGGCGCCCACTGGTACCCGTCACTGACCAAGCTCGGCAACGGGGACGTCTGGTCGGCCGGCGGCATTGACGAAAAAGCCCAGGGAACCGTCCTTACGGAGATGTTCGATACCTCGGCCATGGACTGGCTGCCGCAAAACCAGGTGCCACAGACCTGGAGCTACTGGGGTACCTACCCCCACATGTTCCTGCTCGACGACGGCAAGATGTTCTACACCGGCGGACACACCTTCGGAAACGGACTCCCTGGCACCGGAGCCCGGGTGTACGACTGGACCACCGCAAGGATGTGGGACGTTCCCGGGCTGCGGCAAAAGGACATGAGGGACCAGGCAGGGTCCGTCTTCATCGGGCCGGCGCAGGACCAGAAGTTGATGATCGTCGGCGGCGGAAACACCGACGGAAATGTTCCCGGCATCAACCTCGTGGACATTGTCGACTTCAAACAGCCGACCCCCGCGTATGTGCCGGGCCCCGATCTCCCTGGCCCCGGAAAGACATACGTCAACCTCGTCAATCTCCCGGATCGTACAGTCCTCGCGGCGAATGGTTCTCAACTGAACCGCGCCGGGAACGTGCAAAGCGCCTCGGTGTACAACCCCGCCACCAACACGTGGAAGGAAATCGGAGCTGATCCGATCGGACGCAACTACCATTCGACGTCGATCCTGCTGCCGGACGGCAAGGTGGCCATCATGGGGTCCAATCCCCTGGATAACTCCTTCGAGCTTCGGATCTCCGTTTACAGCCCGCCATATCTGTTCAAGGGCACGCGCCCCACCATCACTGCCGCTCCGGCGGCGGCCAGCTACGGCCAGACCCTTCAGCTGGGGGTCACAGGAAACGTTTCATCCGCATCCCTTATGTCGCCGATGTCCGCGACCCACCAGACCGACACCAATGCGCGGCTTGTGGACCTTCCTATCTCGGGAACGGGCGGCACCCGCACCGCCCAGGTACCGAATAACCCGAATCTCCTTCCGCCCGGACCCTACATGCTGTCAGTGCTCGACGCTGATGGTGTTCCGAGCATCGCCAAGTGGGTGTGGATCTCATGACATCTCCAAAGAAATCCCGGCGGAGCAAGCGCTGGATCGCGGTCCTGGCCACGTCAGGTCTCGCGGTTGCAGCCGCTGTAACCTGGGGCGGCCTCTCCGCCGTCTCCACTGTGGCAAAGGTTGACGCCGCTACCGAGCGTGCGGTGACCCCTCTGGGCCCGGTCCCGGGACTGGCATCAGTTTCCGGCGCTATTACAGGACCCCTCCACCATGGCCCGGCACAGCCTTCCCCTGGCGGCCAGCCGCATTCGCTTCCCGAGCCCGCCCGGAACGACAGTCCGGCGGCTGCCGGCGCGGAGCAGGCACCCGGAATCGGTAACAAGGCTGAGGTCTCACTGAATGAGGCGGCAAACGCCGAGGCGGGGCCGGCGGCGGTCGCCCGGCGCGACGGCCGGGACCGTTCGTCCGGTCTCGCGGAGCAGACTCCGGTGGACCCGGCTGCCGCGCTGGGCTCCCAGGAGCTGTCGCTCGGCGGATGCCTGCCGCAGTACGGCGACACCGGCCAGTGCCTGCCGGCCGTGCCTCCCAGCCTCAGCAAGCATTTCCAGGACATGAAGAACGCCGGCCTGGATCCCGGCTCCATGGCCCACGACTGGACCTGCTCGGAAGTACGCGAGTACTTCCCGAACGGCATCATCGTCCGGCAGGTAAGCGTCGATCCCCAGAAGCTTGACCAAAACGACGACGGAATGGCCTGCGGCCCCGCTGACTGACCGCCCGCGCTGACCATCTGAGTCTTCACACCTGAGCCAACCCGAGCCCGCCACCTTCATTGGAGCTACCCCATGCCTATTTCCGTGCTGGCCAGCGCCCTGGTCGTCATGATTGCCTTGGCGCTGTTCGCCATTGCGTTGTCCACCCTGTACCTCAATACCTACGCGTGGTGGGACCCCAAGACTCAAATCCGCACGTCCTACTCCGGCCTCCAGGAGTCGGAGGCGTGCTCCTTCTCGCTGATCATGCCCTGCAGGAACGAGCGGGAGGACGTGATGCGGGCGACGCTTTCTGCGCTCCTGGCCCAGACACATTCCCGCAAGGAAGTGATCATCTCGGTTGGTCATGACGATCCGGGCACCGTTCAGACGGCGTACAAGCTCGCCAGTGAATATCCGGACCTCGTTCGGGTCAGCGTCGACGTCAGCGAAACCAAGAACAAGCCCCGGCAGCTCAACAAGGCCCTCTCCATGTGCCGCAACACAGTGGTCGGTGTGTTCGACGCCGAATCGATCGCGGCGAAGGAATTGCTTGCACATATCGACAGCGTTTTTGCGACGAAGAACGCCGATGTGGTCCAGGGGGCTGTCCAACTCATCAACTACAGGGACACCTGGTACTCCTTGCGTAATTGCCTGGAGTACTTCACCTGGTTCCGATCCCGGCTGCATGCGCACTCCCGCCAGGGGTTCATTCCCTTGGGCGGCAACACGGTTTTCATCAAGCGTGAGCTGCTCAACGAAGTCCGCGGCTGGGACGGGAACTGCCTTGCCGAGGACTGCGACCTGGGTGTCCGGCTATCCACCCTTGGTCGGAAGATCATCGTTGCCTACTCCCCCGAGCTGGTGACCCGTGAGGAAACGCCGGACAGCCTCAGTGCCCTGGTGCGCCAGCGGACCCGATGGTCGCTGGGCTTCATGCAGGTTTTTGCCAAGGGCGACTGGAAAAAGCTGCCCACCCGAAAGATGCGTGCCATCGCATGGTGGACCCTGATGCAACAGCATTTCATGGCCTTCGCCGGCGTCTGCATTCCAGTTGCCGTGTGCGCAGCCGTCTGGGGCGGGTTTCCGCTCGTTGTCACGCTCGTAGCTTTCCTTCCGCTCGTCCCCACCCTGGCGACCATCGCGTTCGACATCTGCATGCTGCAGGAGTTCGGCCGGGACCACAAGTTCACCATCACCTGGTACGACTACCTCCGCCTGATTGTCGGCACGCCCCTCTACCAGCTCGTCCTTGCCTTTTCCGCCCTGCGGGCCCTGCTTAAGTTCATCCGTCGCGACTTTGGCTGGGAGAAGACCGACCACTCCGGCGCGCATCTTTCCTACCTCGAACCCGCCGCGGCCGCCCCGGTCCGACCTTAGTTCCGCCCCTGGATTCACAGCACCAACCAGACAAAGAAGGAGGAAATCATGGCAGTTGCGGAGATGGAGCCGTCCGTCATTGAAGGCAAGAACACCGGTTCACCCCAGCACCGGGGACCGGGACCCGATGCACCGTTCTCCCTGACGCAGCTGTCCCTCTGGGACCGCATCACGTTGGGGGTGCTCACAGCAGCGGCAGCCGTCCTTAGCCTGTGGAACCTGACCGGCGCCCCCAGCTACCAGGACGACGAAGGGACATACACAGCCCAGGCCTTCGCCGTTCATTCCGGAAGCCTGGCCCCCTACACCTACTGGTACGACCATCCGCCTCTAGGGTGGATCCAGATCGCAGCCTTCAATTGGCTACCGACAATGCTTGGTTGGGGCGACGGAACCGCCATTGGTGCAACGAGGTACGTCATCGCCGCATTCTTCGTCGCCAGCGCCGTCCTGCTCTACATGGTTGCGAGGCGCATGAAGGTCCGGATTCCCTTCGCCGCACTGACAACTGTCATCTTCATCCTGTCTCCGCTCTCCCTCGTCCTCGGACGGCAGATCTACCTGGACAACATCGGAGTTCCCTGGCTCCTGTTGGCCTTCTATCTCGCTCTCTCCTCCCGCGATGCCCTCTGGCACCACGTCTGCGCGGGCATCTGCTTTGCCGTGGCGGTCCTTTCGAAAGAGACCCTCGCGATCTTCGGGCCGGCCCTGTTGATGGCGCTCATGTACCGTCCGCGCTGGAGCAACCGTTCGTTCTCGGTCGTGGGCTTCCTCACGGTGGGAGGGCTGATCCTCGCCTTCTATCCGCTCTCCGCGCTGCTCAGGAACGAGCTCTTCTCCGGATCCAACCATGTCTCCCTCCAGGACGCCCTCGCCTACCAGTTCCTGGAGCGGTCAGGTTCGGGAACGATCTTCGAAGCCGGTTCCAGCCGTGCCGAGCTGTTGGCGGGCTGGCTCTACTTCGACAAGTACCTCATCGCCGCCGGCCTGGTGGCGGCCGCCCTCTGCCTGCTGAGGAAGCAGTCGAGGGTCCTAACGGTGGCCATTCTCTCCTTCGCCATCCCGATTGTCCTGGGTCAGGGCTACCTGCCTGCGATGTACATCATCGGAGTGATACCTTTCCTGGCCTTGGCGCTCGGCACCGGCGTCGACATAACGTGGTCCGGTCTGGAAAAGCTCGGCAGCGCCCGGCCACACCTCAAGCGCCCCCTACGGTCAGCGTTTGTGTCGGTCCTTTGCTCCTCACTGGTTCTCATGTCCGTACCTCAATGGTTCGAACAGGACAGGGACCTGCTCACCGGTGAAAACAACGCCAACTGGCGGCAGACGCTGTCCTGGGTTCAGGACAACATCTCCCGCGAGGACGTTGTCCTGGCACCCTACTCCATGTGGTACGACCTCAATTCCAGCGGTTGGAACGATTCCTGGACCATGATCGCGACGGAGAAACCTGATCTGGACAAGCAATTTGAAACAGCCCACCCCAACGGATGGCAGGAGATCGACTGGATCATTGTGGGACCGTCCGTAACGGCCAATATCGACAGCCTGGGCCTGAGCCGGGCAGCTTCCGCACTGAGGCACTCCACGGCTGTCCGGTCGTTTGGCGAGTGGAGTATCCGCCGGGTGGAAGTCGTTTCACCGCCAACCAACGAGCGATAGGAGCAGGTGCAGTGAAACTTTCAGTGATCGTACCTACTGCCAATGAAGCACCCAATATCGAGCAACTCGTCAACCGCGTGACGTTGGCCTGCAAGGACATGGAGGCCGAAATCATCTTCGTTGATGACTCCACGGACAAAACGCCCGACGTTATCGGCCGTGTCGCATCGACCGCGACCCTCCCGGTCCGGATGATCCAACGGACTAAGCCGAACAGCGGTATGGGCGGCGCCGTCATTGAGGGGTTGCAGTCCAGCTCAGCCGACTACTGCCTTGTCATGGCTGGTGACCTCCAGCACCCGCCTGAGGTGATTCCGGTCCTGCTCGCAGAGCTGGAAGGGAGTGGCCATGATGTGGTCATGGCCTCCCGGTATTGCGGCCCGGGAAGTAGTGCCCACGGGCTCGCCAGCCTGTACCGCCGAATTGTTTCCGGCTCTGCTTCCCTACTGACGCGCTGCCTGTTCCCATCAAGGTTGCGCGGCTGTTCCGACCCCCTGACCGGCTTCTTCGCGTTGCGCCGCTCGAGCGTGGACTGCGGCAGCCTCCGCCCGGCTGGATTCAAAATCCTCCTCGAAATTCTCGGCAGGCATCGCCTGGCCGTCTCCGAAGTTCCCTTTATTTTCGGAAAGCGCGCCGCCGGTAAATCCAAGACGGGTTTTCGGACAGGCCTGGACTTCCTCCTTCAGCTGATGCAGCTCCGCATCGGTCGGGCCGGGCTTTTCGCCGGCGTGGGCGCAGTCGGAACCTTACTCAACCTCCTGATTATGGGCCTCCTGCTGGCAGCGGGGTCACATTACGTTTTCGCGGCCGTCGTCGCTGCGGAGCTGACCATAGTGTCGAACTTCCTGATGCAGGAGCGACTGGTTTTCGGCGGGACCCTGCACAAAGCGAATTCACGGACGACCCGGTTCCTGCACTCTTTCGGATTCAACAACGCCGAGGCACTGCTGCGGCTGCCGATCCTGATGTTTATGGTGGAAACGCTCATGATCAACAGCGTCCTTGCCCAAGGACTGACTCTTGTGGCTGCATTCGCCGTGAGGTATCTGTACCACTCCAAGGTCGTCTATCGGCCACGGCAGCCTGCACCGGCCGTCGCCACCCTGGCGGTGCAGCCTGCCGCGCCGGGCGTTCGCCGCGGGACTTTGGTGCCCCAGGCGCAGGGCGACCCTGTCATGTAAGGAGTCCTGCCCGGCGGCGAGCCCCGCGGTGTCGCGACGGCCGGTAGCCGAACGAGAGGGACGGCCCGATGCGCGAGCCCTCATTCGGATAGCCGCCGCCGAAGTCGTGGTAGCTCAGTGCCTCGTTTCCTAATCGCCGGCGGCAAGGATCACACAGAGCCGCGCTGCAACTGTGGTGGCGTGTTCTCCCCCAAGGACAGCTTCGGTGACTGTTCCGGTGTCGTCACATCTGCCGCAGCCGGGCGTCAAGGCATTCCCCGTGGCCACGCCGGCGGTGGACGGCAGCGAGTTGGCTGCTTCCCCCTGGCTCGGGCTGCACTTCGCGACCGAATGCCAGGCGGTAGAGGGAAACTAGCAGCCGGTCAGGTGGCGCCTTGGCCTCTCCTGCCGGTAGCAGTAGCGTCCGGCTTCCGTGAATCCCGAGCGCGCGTAGAGCTCGCGGGCGCCGGCATTGGCCGCCGTCACCAGCAGCCAGTATCCGCTGAGGCCGTTGGCATCACCTTGCCGCAGCAGTGACCGGAGAATGCGGGTCGCGTAGCCGCGGCGCCGGGCATCCTGACGGGTGGCCATGGCGTACAGCCCGCCCTGGCGGCGCTCCGTGCCGGACGGGACGGCAAGGCGTCCGACGGCGGCCGGCACGCCGTCGTCGTCCCTCACCAAGGCATACAGTGACCGGCAGCCTTCAAGGATTCCGCGGGCGGTGGCGAGGGACTCCTCGCCGCCGCGGCCGTCCACACTCCACCAGAGCTGCAGCCATTCAGCCGACGGCTCTGCCGACAGTTCGACGCCGGCGTCAGGCGCCTCACCCGCAGATGCGGCTGCTGCGCTGGCGTCGCGCACCAGGATCAGGGTTTCGGACTGCCGGGTGAAACCTTCCTCGTCGAGGACGGCGTTCAGGGCGGCGCTGCGGGAGTCGTCGAAGACCTGGAAGATCACCGGAAGCCGGCGTCTGCGGTACCAGCCCCGGGCGTCCCGGAGCTTAGCCATCCGGTCGTGGTGTGTGCCCGCAGGCTCCGAACGCGGCCAGATCGAGTTGGCCCGCTGGGTAACGCCGCCCGCCGCACGCAGCACCCAGCCGCCGGATTCGTCGCGGTCGGGAGCGGGCCACGCAGCGTCCATGGCTGATTCGATGTCAAACAGTCCGATGCGAGCCAAGTGTCGCCCTCCTTTGTCAACGGCAAGAGGCTCCCCGGTTGGTCCGGGGAGCCTCTTGCTGGTGTCCGTGCCTCGGCAGATTAAGCCGTCGTGGCGCCGGGATCTGCCTTCTTTGCCTCGGGCTTGAAGTCGACGCCGGCTTCCTTGCGCTGCTGCGCGGTGATCGGCGCGGGAGCCTGGGTCAGCGGGTCGTAGCCGCCACCGGACTTCGGGAAGGCGATGACGTCGCGGATCGATTCCACTCCGGCGAGGAGTGCTACGACGCGGTCCCAGCCGAAGGCAATGCCGCCGTGCGGCGGAGCGCCGAACTTGAAGCCTTCCAGGAGGAAGCCGAACTTTGTCTCGGCATCTGCCTTGTCCAGGCCCATCAGTTCGAAGACGCGTTCCTGAACGTCACGTTCGTGGATACGGATCGATCCGCCGCCGATTTCGTTGCCGTTGCAGACAATGTCGTAGGCGTAGGACAGCGCGGACTCCGGGTCCTTGTCGAACGAATCCATGAATTCCGGCTTGGGCGAGGTGAAGGCGTGGTGGACTGCGGTCCACTTGCCCGCACCGACGGCCACGTCGCCCGAGGCCACCGCGGCCGCGGCAGGCTCGAACATGGGCGCATCCACAACCCAGCAGAATGCCCAGTCGGCGGGGTTGATCAGGCCGGTGCGGTGTCCGATTTCGACGCGGGCGGCACCGAGGAGGGCACGGGAAGTCGTCTTCTCGCCGGCGGCGAAGAAGATGCAGTCCCCGGGCTTGGCGCCGACGGCGTCGGCGAGGCCGGCACGCTCGGCTTCTGTCAGGTTTTTGGCCACGGGACCGGCCAGTTCGCCGTCTTCCTTAAAGAGGACGTAGGCGAGGCCCTTGGCTCCGCGCTGCTTGGCCCATTCCTGCCAGGCGTCCAGCGCACGGCGTGCCTGCGAGGCGCCGCCGGGCATCACCACCGCGCCGACGTACGGCGCCTTGAACACGCCGAAGTTGGTGTCCTTGAAGAACTCCGTGAGTTCGGTCAGCTCCAGGCCGAAGCGGAGGTCCGGCTTGTCCGAGCCGTAGCGTGCCATGGCGTCGGCGTAAGTGATGCGCTGGATGGGCGTCGGGATCTCGACGTCGATCAGCTGCCACAGGGCTTTGACGATGCTTTCGCCGAGCGAAATGATGTCGTCCTGCTCCACGAAGCTCGCTTCGATGTCCAGCTGCGTGAATTCCGGCTGGCGGTCGGCGCGGAAGTCCTCATCGCGGTAGCAGCGCGCGATCTGGTAGTACTTCTCGAACCCGCCCACTTGCAGGAGCTGCTTGAAAAGCTGCGGGGACTGCGGCAGCGCGTACCAGGAACCCGGCGCGAGGCGTGCGGGGACCACGAAGTCGCGGGCCCCTTCCGGCGTCGAGCGGGTAAGGGTGGGGGTTTCGATCTCGACGTAACCGTCGCGGTGGAGCAGTTCGCGGGCCACGCGGTTGGCCTCGGAGCGCAGGCGCATGTTGCGTGCGGGGCCGGGGCGGCGCAGGTCGAGGTAACGGTGCTTGAGCCGGGCTTCCTCGCCCACCTCAACGTGCTCGTCGATCTGGAACGGCAGCGGATCGGAGGTGTTGAGGATGGTGACCTTCTCGGCGATGACCTCGATCTGGCCGGTGGCTAGCGCGGGGTTTTCGTTGCCTTCCGGACGCTGCGAAACCGTGCCGATGACCTGCAGGACGTACTCATTGCGGAGTCCGTGGAAGACCTCTTCTTCGCGGACCACCACCTGGGAGACGCCCGAGGCATCGCGAAGGTCAACGAATGCCACACCACCGTGATCACGACGCCGGCCCACCCAGCCGGCCAGGGTTACGGTTTGTCCAATGTGCTCGGAGCGAAGGGATCCGAGGTCATGTGTGCGCAGCACAGCACGCCTTTCTTAGGGAGACAGCAGGAATACAGAGATGATGTTGAATGGGACCGTTCGGGAACAGTCCCGTTCGAGTTTACCCGTTGGAGAGGCTTTCCTTCCGCCATGCAGACCCATCAGCGGCTACAGCGCCGGCTCGGAGTGTTTGACGCCACTGCAATCGGGCTGGGCTCCATGCTCGGCGCCGGCGTGTTCGTGGTCTTCTCGCCCGCCACCGCACTGGCCGGCCGGCTCATGATTGTTTCCGTGATGATCGCCGGTGCGATCGCCTACTGCAATGCCGTCGCCTCCGCCCAGCTGGCTGCCAAATACCCTGCCAGCGGAGGGACCTATGTTTACGGCCGCAAGCAGCTGGGCGAATGGCCGGGGTTTATTGCCGGCTGGGGTTTCGTCACCGGTAAAACGGCGTCGTGTGCGGCGATGGCCCTGACTTTCGGACACTACGTGGCACCGGACTATGCCACGCCCGTGGCCATTGCCGCCGTCGCCGTTCTTACGGCAGTCAACCTCATGGGTATCACCCGCACCGCGCTGCTGACCAGGGTCCTGCTCGGCATCGTTCTCGCCACCCTGGTGTTTGTTGCGGTTGCGGGCCTCACTGGCCCCCATCCGGGGCCGGGAGTGTCGACGGGGAGCCCCGGCAGCGCCTGGGGTGTCCTGCCCGCCGCCGGGCTGATGTTCTTTGCCTTTGCCGGGTACGCCCGGATCGCAACTCTGGGCGAGGAGGTCAAAGATCCCACCCGTACGATTCCGCGGGCAATACTGGCCGCACTGGCGGCAGCCTTTGTCATCTATCTGGGACTCGCCGTCCTGCTGCTCTGGCACCTGTCCCCGCAACGTCTGGCCGGGTCCGTGTCGCCACTGCTGGACGCGGTAGCCGTTACCGGCCTCAGCGCGGGCGGCCCGCTGGTCCAGGCCGGCGCAGCCGCCGCATGTCTGGGAGCCCTCCTGGCCCTCATTACGGGAGTGGGCCGCACGGCCCTGGCCATGGCCCGGGAGCGGGACCTCCCGGCACCCTTGGCGCGGGTCGGCGGGCGCCACACCGTTCCGGTCGTCGCTGAGCTCTCCGTGGCAGCCGCCGTGGTGGTCCTGCTCATCACCTCCGACGTCCTGACGGTGGTCGGCTTCTCCAGTTTCGGCGTGCTGATCTACTATTCCGTGACCAACGCCGCCGCCTTCACCCTGACCGAACGGCCTGCGACCGCACCCCGATGGATGAACGCCGCGGGCTTCGCGGGGTGCCTCCTCCTCGCCGTCACGTTGCCGGTTGCCTCGGTGGCCGGCATGGCAGCGGTGCTCGCCGTCGGCATTGCCGGCCGGTTCCTGGTACTGAGGTTCCGGAAGCGGCAGCCTACTCCTTAGGCCACTAAGCCTTGAGGATCCTGACGTGCAGGTCCTCTTCGGCCGGCGTCCAGGAAGCGGGGTCGGCATCTGTCTGTTCGCCTGAACGGATGTCCTTAACCTGGTGCTTTCCGTCGTCGTCCGTGAACCAGACGAACGGGATTCCCCGGCGGTCGGCGAACTTGATCTGCTTGCCGAATTTTTCCGCTTTGGCCGCTACTTCGGTGGAAATCCCGCGGGCGCGAAGCTGCGCGGCGACGTCCTGGGCAGCACCCCAGCTGTCGTCGCTATTGAGGGCGACCAGCACTGCGGTCGGCACCGAACGAGTGGCCTGCGCAAGTTCCTGGCTCAGGATCCTGGAGACGAGGCGGGTGACGCCGATGGACAGGCCAACGCCCGGGAACTTCCGGTTTCCCTTGCTTGCCAACGCGTCGTAGCGGCCGCCGGAGCAGATGGAGCCAAGCTGCTCATGGCCCACCAGGACGGTTTCCACCACGGTTCCGGTGTAGTAGTCCAGGCCGCGGGCGATGCTGAGGTCCGCCACCACCTTGCCGGGCGCACGCTGGACCGCGGCGGCAATGACCTGCTCCAGCTCGTTCAGGCCCTCCTCCAGCAGTTCGTCCTTCACGCCCAGGGCACGGACCTTTTCAACGAAGGACGTGTCCTCGGTGCGGATGCCCGCCAGGCTCAGGGCGGCCTGTGCCTGATCTTCGGAGGCTCCCAGTTCGGTCTTTAGCAGGTCGGCCACCTTGGCAGGACCGATCTTCTCGAGCTTATCGATGCTCCTCAGGACTCCGGCGGTATCAGTCAGTCCGATCCCGCGGTAAAAGCCCTCGGCCAGCTTGCGGTTGTTGATGCGCAGGCGGAAATCAGGAATCGGAAGGGCGCTGAGGGCTTCGGCGATCACCAGGGCGATTTCAACGTCGTAGCGGAACGGCAGGTCGCCGTCGCCCACAATGTCGATATCCGCCTGCGTGAATTCCCGGGCGCGGCCCTCCTGCGGCCGCTCGCCACGCCACACCTTCTGGATCTGGTACCGGCGGAACGGGAACGCGAGGTATCCGGCGTTTTCGACGACGTACCGGGCGAACGGCACCGTGAGGTCAAAGTGCAGGGCCAGGGAGTGGTGGTCGCCCTTGGCGGCCCTCGATTCCTCTTCGTCCTCCTGCAGGCGGCTGAGGCCATACACCTCCTTGTCGATTTCGCCCTTGCGGAGCAGCTGGCCCACCGTTTCCACGGCACGGGTTTCGATCGAGGAGAAGCCATGCAGCTCAAAAACCCGACGCAAGGTGTCCAGCACATGCAGCTCCACCAGCCGCTCCTCGGGAAGCCACTCGGGGAATCCGGACAGGGAGGCGGTGCGTGCCATGGTGGATTTTCTCCTCAGGTAACAGAAGGCCGACGTCCCCTACCCGGTATTCCGATTCCGCCATGCGATCAAAAGCGGCGGTTAGGGCGGGAGTCCAGCCAGTCATGCATAAACTATGTGCGGCAGTCAGTTTATGCTTTCGGCGCCGGCAACTCTAATGGAGCGGCCACGGAGGATCGCCTGCCGCTTGCTGCCGGACACCGGACGTCGCCCATGGCCCGTTCGGCTGGCCGGCCCGACAACCAGGAGGACTTTTGGCGGCCAGTTCACGGAGCGCCCGCGAGGCAAAGCGGCGCATCCTGCAAATGGAAGCGAAACGCGAGCTGCGGCGGCACCAGGAGAAGCGCCGCAAGCGCGACAACATCCTCGCTGTCAGTGCAGGCGGCGGCGCCGTGGTGCTCGCCATCATCCTCCAGCTGACGGTGTTCGCCGGCAACCCCTCCGAGGAGGAGTACGCGGCTGCGCAGGCGGGCCTGACCAGCCCCTCGGCGTCGCCCGCACCGTCCGCCACGAACGGACCCAACATTCCCAAACCGGAGACCGCGGCAGGCAAGGTGTTCACCGGCGAGCTCAAACTGAACAGCGGCGCCCTGGGCGTTGAACTGGACGGAACCAAGGCACCCCAGGCAGCGGCGGTCTTCAAGTCCCTTGCCGACGAGAACTACTACAACGGCATCAGCTGCCACCGGCTGACCACAGGGGAATCCTTCGGCGTCCTGCAATGCGGATCCAAGACCGGCGACGGGCAGGGCGATCCCGCGTACACCTGGGGCCCGCTGGAAAACACCCCGGCGGACAACACCTATCCGGCCGGAACGATTGCAGTGGCGCGCACCGGCGGCAACGCTTACGGGAACGGCACCCAGTTCTTCATCGTCTACAAGGACACCGTCATCCCGGCCGATGAAGCCGGCGGATACACGGTGGTGGGTAAGGTCACCTCCGGCCTTGATGTGGTGAGCAAGATCGCCGCAGGTGGTATTAAGACGGGCGGAAGCGCAACAGACGGCGCTCCTGCGGAACCAGTCACGATAGACTCGTTCTCTCTGAAGTAACCAGCCCCGGCCTCCACGCTGCGGGTGCTGGTATTTCCCTCCAAGCGAAAGACTTTTAGCGGTGACAGACAGTCAGAAATCCGACGAAACAGTAACAGCAGCCTCCGAAGAAGCCGAGACCGTGGCTCAGGTGGTTGACGACGCACAGGCAGCCGGCAACGACGCGGCTCCCGATGCTGCGGCAGAGGCGCAGTCAGCTGCCCGCGAAGTTTCCGCACCGGAGGCCGAGGCGCACGCCGAAGACGCACCCGAGGCTGAGGCGCCCGCCGCTCCGGCCGTGGCCGCCGACGAAGCCCCCGCTTCCGACACGCCTGCAGCTGAAGCACCGGCACCGCGTCCGGCAGCCCGCCCGGCGCCCTCACCGGCAGCCTTCGCGGCGCGGCCGAAAGCAGCGACCTCGCCTGCAGTTCCCGTCCCCGCTCCTGTTTCCTCGGCTGCCTCCCTGGCCGAAGCCGCACGCTGGGGCCGAGTTGAAGGCGACGGCCACGTCTTCCTGACCATCGACGGCGAAGAACACCCCGTCGGTCAGTACCCGGACGTCAGCGATGAGGAAGCCCTGGGCTACTTCGCCCGGAAGTACGACGACGTTGTGGCCCAGATCGTGCTGCTCGAACAGCGCGTCGGCTCCAAGGCCCCCACCACGGACATGCAGAAGACCGTCACCCACCTGCGGGAGCAGCTGGCGGAACGCAACATGGTGGGCGATCTCCGCGCGGCCGAAGCACGGCTCGATACGCTGTCCACGCAGATCGCGGAACTCGAGAAGGCCGAAAAAGCTGAGCATGACGCCGTACGCGCCGCCGAACTGGCCGCACGCGAGGCGATCGTCGCGGAAGCGGAAGAAATTTCCGGCCACGACCCCGCGCAGATCCAGTGGAAGACCTCCAGCGCCCGCATGAACGAACTCTTCGAAAGCTGGAAGACGGCGCAGAAGAACGGCGTGCGCCTGGGCCGCAGCAACGAGGACGCCCTCTGGAAGCGGTTCAGGGCTGCACGGACGGTCTTCGACCGCCACCGCCGGGCCTACTTCTCCCAGCTGGACAGCAACAACTCCGCAGCCAAGGCCGCGAAGGAAAAGCTGATCGCTGAAGCCGAGGCACTGTCCTCCTCCACGGACTGGGGCTTCGCCGCGGGTGAATACCGTCGCCTGATGGACGAATGGAAGGCCTCACCGCGGGCCAGCCGCAAGGATGACGACGCACTCTGGGCCCGCTTCCGCGCCGCCCAGGATGTGTTCTTCACCTCGCGGCAGGCAGCCAACGATGAGATCGACCAGGAGTACGGTGCGAACCTGACCGTGAAGGAAGCCCTTCTGGTCGAGGCGAACGCCCTGCTGCCCATTACGGACCTGGCTGCCGCCAAGAAGGCCCTCCAGTCCATCCGCGACCGCTGGGAGGAAGCCGGCAAGGTTCCCCGTGCGGACATGGGCCGGATCGAAGCCGGGCTTCGGAAGGTGGAGGATGCAGTCCGCCACGCCGAAGACGAAAACTGGAAGCGGTCCAACCCGGAGACCAAGGCGCGGACCAACAGCGCACTCACCCAGCTGGAAGCCGCCATCGCCGGACTCAAGGAAGACCTTGCCAAGGCGGAACAGGCTGGCGACCAGCGTAAGATCAAAGCCGCCCAGGAGGCCCTCGAGGCCCGCCAGGCATGGCTGGACCAGATCTCGCGGTCAGCCAGCGAACTGTCGTAGTCAGGCAGTCTAAAAGTACAGGCCCCGTTCCGGTTATCCACATAACCGAAACGGGGCCTGTACGCGTTTAAGGCTGCAGGAAAGGATAGCTGAATGGCTACCTCGTCCCCCGCCCCCGCTGCTGCCGGGCCTGCAGCACCCGGGCACACAGATAACGGGCCCGCGGAACTGTATTCACCCGGCCGCGTGTTCTCGTGGCCGGAATTGCAGGCCATGGCCGCAGACGGGATCTTAAGCCAGCTGTACCAACGCGGGTACATGCTTCCCGGAACCGCCGCCACGCCACAGTTGCGGGCCCGCGCCGCTTCCTTCGCTGTGCCGCCGGCTATCCGGCAACGGGTGGTTGCGGGCCGGATGACGGCCGCCTGGATCTACGGCTGTGCCGGGGAGCCGGACCGGCTTGCGCTCCTGGTGGATGCCACCCGGCGCGTCTCCAGCCTGAGGTCCACCCGCGGCTGCACCCTGCACGAAGTGCGGCTCGGTCCGTTTGACGTTGTCAGCCTGGGCGGCCTGATGGTTTCCAGCCCGCTGCGGACCGCCTTGGACATCGCGCTCCACGTGGATGCAGAACGGGCGCTGCCGGCCCTCCGGAAAATGCTGGCAGCCCCCGAACTGGACGTCAGGCTGCGGCTACTGACCCTTGCCGTCGAAGCCACTCCCCGCGTTCCGCACAAGAAGGCGGCACTGGAGAAACTCTCCGCCCTGCAGGCCCAGCCCGGCTAGAAGCAACCTGGCTGGCTGGCAGCGGATGGCAGTCGGCGCACCCGTCAGTTAGCTGCGCCGGCGGTTTCCGGTGGTCCGGTACACATCGAACACGCCGTCGATGCGCCGCACGGCGCTGAGGACGTGGCTGAGGTACTTGGGATCGCCCATTTCGAAGGCGAACTTCGAGATGGCCACCCGGTCTGTCGAGGTGTGCACACTGGCGGCCAGGATATTCACGTGGTTTTCGGAGAGGATGCGGGTGACGTCGGAGAGCAACGACTTCCGGTCCAGCGCCTCCACCTGGATCTCCACGAGGAAAACGCTGGACTGGGTTGGCGCCCATTCCACCTCCACGATCCGGTCGGGCTGGTCTTTCAGGTCCGAAACATTCGTGCAGTCTGTGCGGTGAACCGAAACGCCGGAGCCCCTGGTCACGAACCCCAGGATGGGATCCGGGGGTACCGGCGTGCAGCAACGGGCAAGCTTGACCCACACGTCGCCCACACCCCTGACAATCACGCCGGAGTCGGAGTACTTCGTCTTGCTGACCTGCGTGGGGATGCTGACCTCTGTCAGGTCATCCTCCGGGCCCTCGTTGCCGCCAAGGGTCTCAACCAGCCGTTCCATCACGGACTGGGCCGACGTGTGCCCGTCACCCACGCCGGCGTAAAGCCCGGAGATGTCCACGTACTTGAAGTGCTCGGCCACTTCGGCAAGGGCGTCATGGGTCATCAGCCGCTGCAGGGGAAGGTTCTGCTTGCGCATTGCCTTGGTCAGGAGTTCCTTGCCGCGGTCAATGGCCTCTTCGCGGCGCTCCTTGCTGAACCACTGCCTGATCTTGTTGCGGGCGCGGGCGCTCTTAACAAAATGCTGCCAGTCCTGGCTGGGGCCGGCGCCTTCAGCCTTGGAGGTGAAGATTTCCACCCAGTCGCCATGGTTGAGTTCGCTGTTCAGCGGGACCAGCTTGCCATTGACCCTGGCGCCGATGGTCCGGTGGCCTACTTCAGTGTGGACGGCGTAGGCGAAGTCCACGGGGGTCGATCCGGCCGGCAGGGCCATGACCTCGCCCTTGGGCGTAAACACAAAAACTTCACGGGCGTTGATTTCGAACCGCAGCGAGTCCAGGAATTCGCCGGGATCGGACGTTTCCTGCTGCCAGTCAACGAGGGACCGCAGCCAGCCCATGTCACCATCGCGGGGACTCCCGGGGCCGGCGGCCGTCCTGTTCGGCTGGTCCTTGTACTTCCAGTGCGCCGCGACACCGTACTCGGCGCGGCGGTGCATCTCATGGGTGCGGATCTGGATCTCCACCGGTTTGCCGCCCGGCCCGATGACGGTGGTGTGCAGGGACTGGTACATGTTGAACTTGGGCATCGCGATGTAGTCCTTGAACCGCCCCGGGAGCGGGTTCCAGCGCGAATGCAGCGTGCCGAGGGCTGCGTAACAGTCACGGACGGAGTCCACCAGCACCCGGACGCCCATGAGGTCGTTGATGTCGTCGAAGTCCTTGTCGCGGACAATCATCTTCTGGTAGATCGAGTAATAGTGTTTGGGCCGGCCCGTGATGGTGGCCTTGATCTTCGCAGTCCGGAGATCTTCGGTGATCTGGTTCCGGATGACGCTCAGGCTCTTCTCACGCTCCGGGGTCCGGTCCCCCACCATCCGCACGATTTCCTCGTACACCTTCGGGTACAGCGCTGCGAAGGACAGGTCTTCGAGTTCCCACTTGATGGTGTTCATGCCGAGCCGGTGTGCCAGCGGCGCGAAAATCTCCAGTGTCTCACGGGCTTTACGGGCCGAGGACTCCGCCGAAACAAAGCGCCAGGTGCGGGCATTATGCAGCCGGTCGGCGAGTTTGATCATGAGCACCCGGATGTCCTTGGCCATCGCCACGACCATCTTGCGGACCGTTTCGGACTGCGCGGCTTCGCCGAAGCTCACCTTGTCCAGCTTTGTGACGCCGTCAACGAGCATGGCCACCTCGGGACCGAAGTCCCTCTTGAGGTCTGCCAGGGTGTACGGCGTATCTTCAACGGTGTCATGCAGGAGGGCGGCTGCCAGCGTCGTGCCGCTCAGACCCAGTTCCGCCAGGATGGTGGCAACTGCGACTGGATGCGTGATGTACGGATCGCCGCTCTTGCGCTTCTGCCCCCGGTGGCTCTGTTCCGCCACAACGAAGGCACGCTGGATGAGGTCGAAGTCCTCTTTGGGATTGTTCGCCCTGACGGTGCGGAGCAACGGTTCGAGTATGGGTGAATATGTCGCCGCGCCACGGCCGGTCAGCCGGGCGAGCCTGGACCTGGTGCGTTCGCGGCGTCCTGGAAAGGTTGGCCGTAACCCGGAGCTATCAACCGGCACACCTGCGTCGGGGCGCCCGGATGCTACCAGACCGGTCTGCGGACCCTGGCCCGGACCTTCACCACCGTCGGCCGTTGGCGCCGACGTCGAACGTTCTTCCAATGAAGCACCCCTCACGACCCGTTAATTATCCCAGTCTATTCCCGCGGCAGCGCACTTCCGTAACCGGAACGCAGATGCGAAGGGCCGGACCCCGTCACGAATGACGGAGCCCGGCCCTTCAGGCGCGGACGGCTCAGGTTGTTGCAGTCTCCGGCGCAGCCGTGTCCTTCGCAGCCGCTTCCCTGGCAGCCGACTCGGCCCGGCGGCGTTCCACACGCTCAGCCTGCTTCACCAGCTGCGGTTCGCCCTGGCGCAGCCAGGCATACAGCGGGGCCGCGATGAAAATGGTCGCCGCAGTGCCGATCAGGATGCCGACGAAGAGGGCCAGCGAAAGATCGCGCAGGGTACCGGCGCCCAGGAGGCCGGCGCCAATGAAGAGGATGGCACCCACAGGAAGGATGGCCACCATCATCGTGTTGATCGACCGGACCAGCGTCTGGTTGACTGCGAGGTTGACCTCCTCCGCAAAGGTACGCCGGCTGGAGGCGTCGATGTCCGACGTGTTCTCACGGATTTTATCGAAGACCACCACCGTGTCGTACAGCGAGTAGCTGAGCACCGTCAGGAATCCGATGATGGCGGACGGTGTGACTTCGAAGTCACTGAGTGCGTAAACGCCGGCAGTGAC
Organism: Arthrobacter sp. NPDC058288; assembly: GCF_042880995.1. Classification (NCBI taxonomy): domain Bacteria; kingdom Bacillati; phylum Actinomycetota; class Actinomycetes; order Micrococcales; family Micrococcaceae; genus Arthrobacter; species Arthrobacter sp. NPDC058288. The sequence continues at coordinate 1,350,066 of NZ_JBHVYH010000001.1, read as the reverse complement.
GAACATCGTCACGAGCATGCCCACGAGCGCCGAAAGTGACATCTTCCAGGTGCGGAAGTAGAGCGCCATCAGCACGGCCGCTATGACAACGAAGATCACCAGGCCCAGGAGGGCCTGCTTGGTGACGTCAGCACCCCAGGTGGGGCCAACGAAAGTGGATGTCACTTCGTTGTCCGTAACACCGTAAGCGGTGGTCAGCCCTTCCTTGATCCGGAGGGTTTCGTCATCGGTGAGCTTGTCCGTCTGGATCCGCATCGTGTTGCCCGCAACGTTGGCCACGCGTGGAATGCTGCCCTCCACCACATCCTGGACGGCCTTCTCACCGAGGGACGCATCCGTGGTCTTCACGTTGGAGACGGTGAATTCCGAACCGCCCCGGAACTCGATGCCCAGGTTGAATCCGCCCTTGGCCACCGGGAGCAGGATGGAAAGCGCCACGGCGACGGCCGCAATCAGGAACCAGATCTTCTTGGCGCCGACAAAGTTGTACGAGCGCTTGCCCGTGTAGAGCTCATTGCCGAACGTGGCAAAATTCGTAGTCATTTACTTGCCCTCCTTGGTCGTGCTCTTGGAGGAACCGGCAAGCTGCTCCTGCTTTTCCGCGAGGCGGCGTTCTGCAATGGTCATCCGGCGCTCCGCCTCGGCGGCCGCTCCGGTGTTCTTGGCGCGCACCACGGCCGGCTTGTCCTCCGGCGTGCGGAGCCTGCCTGCGCCACGGTAGAGCGGCACTGCGCCCAGGCGCTTCGGGTCAAGTCCGGAGAACTTGTGGCCCTCGCCGAAGAACTTGGTGCGGGCAAGGAGCTGCAGGGTCGGGTGGGTGAACATGAAGACGACGATGAGGTCGGCGATGGCCGTCAGGCCCAGGGTGAACGCAAAACCGCGTACGTTGCCCACGGCCACGAAGTAGAGGACCAGCGCTGCCAGCAGGTTCACGGCCTTCGACGCCAGGACCGTGCGCTTGGCCCGCTTCCAGCCGTTTTCAACGGCGGAGACCAGGCCCCGGCCCTCGCGCAGTTCGTCCCGGATTCGTTCGAAGTAGACGATGAAGGAGTCGGCTGTCTGGCCGATGGCCACGATGAGGCCGGCAACACCGGCAAGGGACAGCCGGTAATTTTCAGTCCAGCCCAGGATGGCAATAGCCAGGTAAGTCAGCGCTCCGGCAACCACGAGGGAGAAGATGGTGACGAATCCCAGCGCACGGTACTGGAAGAGCGAGTAGACCACCACCAGCAGCAATCCGATCACGCCTGCGAGCAGACCCATCCGGAGCTGCTCACCGCCCAGGGTTGCCGAAATCTGCTGCTCGCTCTGGATGTCGAAGCTGATGGGGAGTGCACCGAACCGGAGCTGATCGGAGAGAGCCTTCGCAGAGTCCTCCGTGAATCCGCCCGTGATCTGGGGACGGCCGTCGGTGATCACGGCGAGGGAACGCGGGGCGGAGATGACCTGGTCATCGAGGACGATTGCGAACTGGGCCTTGGGGTCGTTGCCGGATTCGCCGCCGGCAGCCACGAAGAACTGGTACAGGCGTTCGGTGACTTCCTTGAACTTGGCGGTGCCTGCCTCATCAAACTGGATGTTCACTGCCCACTCGTTGGTGACAGCACCCTGTGCACCCTGCTGCAGCTGGAAGGAAGAAGACTTGATGTTTGAGCCCTTTACTTCCACCGGGCCCAGGATGTACTTGATGGCCGGGGACTTCGCCGTCGCGGGCTCACAGGTGACGAGGGGCTTGGCGGGGTCCGAGCGCTCCTGCTTGTCCTGCGAGGGGTTGTCGCAGTCCAGGGTCTCGAACTTCTTGTACACGTCTGCCGTGACCCAGTTGACGTCGCTGCTGTTGGTCGGTGCGGCGGTCGGCTTGGGCAGCTTGTCTTCGGGCGTCTGGGATTCCGCGGGCACTGCGGCACCGGGACCGGCCTGGAGTACGGGCCGGAAGTTCATGTCGGCCGAGGCTTGGATGAGCGCGCGGGTCTCCTTGGAAGGCGTACCCGGAAGGCTGACCACCACATTGCGGCCGGACTGCGTGCTGATTTCAGCTTCCGCCACGCCGGAGCCGTCGACGCGCTGGCGAATGATCGCAACGGCCTGGTTGAGCTGATCCTCGTTGATATCCGAACCGCCCTCCACCTTGGGCGCCAGGATCATCTGGGTTCCGCCTTCAAGGTCAAGTGCAAGCTTTGGTGCCCAGCTGGCCTGGCCGGAGATGGAGCCGCCGGCGAGCACGGCAGTCATGACGGCGAGAATAACGCCGAGCCAGACCAGCACCCTGAGTGCTGAGTTTTTGGGGCCAGTACGTGCCATTGTCGATCTTTCTATTGTTTACGGAGGAGCCGCCGGGGTGAGCGGGGCTCACACACCGGCGGCAGCCCGCGGCCGTCGTTGGTTCTACTTAGCGGGACTTGGCGGAAACGCCAGACTAGCTGTCTTTCTTGCCTTCGTCGTTGAGACGCTTCAGCGATTCTTCCGGCGTCTCGTTTACAGTCTCGGCGCGGTTGACAGCGTCGGCGCGGTCGGCGTCGTGCCCGGTAAGGGAGGAGGCGTCGTCCGGAACAACGGTGGGCTCGGCGGCGGCTGCAACCGGCTCAACGATCTTGGTCACTGCCTGGCGGTGCACCGTGGCCAGGTTTCCCGGGGAAAGTTCGATCACAACCTTGTTTTCGGCCTCATCGATGGAGACGATGCGCCCGAACAGGCCGAAGCTCGTCATGACCTCGACGCCCGGCGCGAACTGGGACTGGAGCGTTGCCTGCTGCTGCTGGGTCTTCTTGTTGCGGCGGAACATCATGAAGATGAAGAGTCCGAGCATCACGAAGAGCAGGATGGTCATGATGTCGATGCCGCCGCCGGCCTGCGGCTGGGTCTGGGCAGTAATGTGTCCGAACACAGGAAGTTTCCGTTCTGTACTTGCGTAGCTGATTTACAGCAACGTCGGCTTCGTTTCGGCCCACCCGGCAGAAAACCATGCCCAGCCAACGGCGGCCGGAGCCGCCCACAGAAACAAAGACCCGAACGTGCCGAGCGTCATCCCAGTCTAAAGGGAAAGTCAGCCGGACGCTGCTATTGCCCGTTGGGCAGCCACTCCGCCACGGGCTCGACGGCCAGGTCGTCCACCTCGAACAGGGCCAGTGTCTCCTGGCCGAACACGCCTTCCGGAACGGCGTAGCCAAGGTGCGTCCAGGCCGGAGCCATGGCGATCCGCCCGCGCGGCGTCCGTCCCAGCAGGCCCTCGCGGACAAGATAGGGCTCAGCAACGGTTTCCACCGTTTCCGGTTCCTCCCCTACCGCGATGGCCAGCGTGGACAGCCCTACGGGGCCGCCGCCGAATTTGGTTATCAGGGCTTCCAGGACGGAGCGGTCCAGCCGGTCCAGGCCCCTTTTGTCCACTTCGTACATGTCCAGTGCGGCCGACGCTGCCCGGGCATCAATTTGTTCGATCCCGTGGACCAGTGCCCAGTCGCGGACGCGTCGAAGAAGGCGGTTGGCTATGCGGGGCGTGCCCCGGGACCGGCCCGCGATCTCGCTGAAGCCCGCCGAATTGACCTTGAGGTCCAGCAGCCCGGCTGAACGCCTCAGGACAAGCTCCAGTTCCTCCACGGAGTAGAACTCCAAGTGCCCTGTGAAGCCGAACCTGTCCCGCAGCGGTCCCGGAAGGAGCCCGGCGCGGGTGGTGGCGCCCACGAGGGTAAACGGAGGCAGCTCGAGGGGAATCGCGGTGGCGCCTGCGCCTTTGCCCACCACGATGTCCACCCGGAAATCCTCCATGGCCATGTACAGCATTTCCTCGGCAGGACGGGACATCCGGTGGATCTCGTCCAGGAAGAGGACTTCCCCCTCCGACAGTGAGGAAAGGATGGCGGCAAGGTCGCCGGCGTGCTGGATGGCCGGACCACTGCTGATCCGCAGCGGAGCATTCATCTCTGCGGCGATGATCATGGACAGGGTGGTCTTGCCGAGGCCGGGCGGGCCGGAGAGCAGGACGTGGTCGGCACTTCGTCCGCGCATCCGCGACGCTTCCAGAACCAGCGACAGCTGCTTGCGGACTCGGTGCTGGCCCACAAAGTCGTGCAGGTTCTTGGGACGAAGGGCCGCCTCGATGACCCTTTCCTCGGGCTCCTCTCCCCCGCCCACCAGGGACGAATCAGCCACGGCTGCCTACCCTGTTGCCGGCGCGCGCGCCGTCCTGGCCCAGCCAGCGCAGGGTGGCCCGCAGGATTTCAGCCACCTGGCCGCCGGCTTCAAGTTCCGGGGAATCAGAAAGCGCTTTGTCGATGCTGGACGTGGCATCCTTTTCGGACCAGCCGAGACTCGTCATCGCCGCCACCACCTGCGGCTTCCAGGGGGCCGGCGCAGCTGCTGCCGGCGCAGCCGCCGTGCCTGTACCGTGCGGCACCAGTTTCCCTGCCAGCTCCAGGACTATCCTGCCGGCGACTTTGGGGCCGATCCCGGGGACTTTCGTGAACGCCTTGCCGTCCCCGGTGTGCGCGGCCACGCGTATTGCCTCGGGATCATGGACGGCAAGCACGGCCAGGGCAAGGCGCGGCCCGACGCCGCTCACGCTGAGCAGGATATCGAAGACCTCCCGCTCGTCGTCGCTGGAGAACCCGAACAGAGTCAGTGAATCCTCACGCACAATGAGGGACGTGAAGAGCTTGCCCTCTTCGCCGATGCGCAGCCCGCTGAGGGTCTGGGGCGTGGCGTTGACGCTCATGCCGGCGCCGTTGAGGTCGATCACGGCGGAGGACAACCCGACGTGCGCTACGGTTCCGCGGAGAAAACTGATCAAGGCCGGGCTCCTGGTCTACAGCAAAAAATGCAGCCGGCGCGAAACCGGCTATCCGAATATATCTACGAATACCCTAGCAAGGGGGCCGGACAATCACCGTGCACGGCGCGCCTTGGCTTCCGCTTCGGCCCAGGCCCGCTGGGCCGGCGTCAGCGACTGGCTGCCCGGTCCGGTGGTGGCTATCGCAGCCCCGCTGCCGGCCCGCCAGGCGTGGGTAATGGCCAGCGCCAGCGCGTCGGCGGCGTCCGCCGGGCGGGGCGGGGCATCCAGCCGGAGTATCTTGGTGACGAGCTTAGTGACTGCGTCCTTATTGGACGTTCCGCTGCCGGTGACGGCCGCCTTGACTTCGGACGGCGTATGCAGCGCAACGGGGATACCGCGCCGGGCCGCGGCGGCAATCACGACGCCGGACGCCTGCGCAACCCCCATCACCGTGCTGACATTGAGCTGGGAGAATACCCGCTCCACGGCGAGGACGTGGGGTTCGTAGCGGTCCAGCCAGTCGTCGATGGACGTGGCGATGAGGAGCAGCCTCTGGTCCAGGCTCTCATCCGGCGACGTCCCCACCACACCGACGGCCACCATGGTGGCACGCCGGTTCTTCTCGACGTCCACCACGCCAATGCCGCAACGGGTGAGGCCCGGGTCGACTCCCAATACTCGGAGGGTCAAGGCCGGGCCTCAGTTTCACAGCAGGGCTGCGGGATCACTCGGCTTCCAGTGCGGCCTGCACTTCGTCGCTGAGGTCGGCATTGCTGTAGACGTTTTGCACGTCGTCGAGCTCTTCCAGTGCGTCCACGAGCTTCATGAACTTCTTGGCGGCGTCGAGGTCCAGCGGTACTTCCATGGACGGGACGAACTCGGCTTCGTCGGTGTCGTAGTCGATCCCGGCCTCCTTGAGCGCATCGCGGATGCCCTGGAGATCCTTCGGATCCGAGTGGATCTCGAAAGTTTCGCCGTTGTCCTTGACTTCTTCGGCGCCGGCGTCCAGGACGGCCATCAGGACGTCGTCCTCGCTGAGGCCGTTCTTGGGCAGCGTGACCACGCCCTTGCGGGAGAACAGGTAGCTGACGGAGCCGGGATCGGCGATGGTGCCGCCGTTGCGGGAGATAGCGAGGCGGACTTCGGAGGCAGCACGGTTCTTGTTGTCCGTGAGGCACTCGATCAGCAGCGCCGAACCCTGCGGGCCGCGGCATTCGTACATGATCTCGGTGTAGTCCACCACTTCACCGGTGAGGCCGGCGCCGCGCTTGATGGCGCGGTCGATGTTGTCCGCGGGCACGGAGGTCTTCTTTGCCTTCGTGACGGCGAGTTCCAGGCTGGGGTTGCCCGCGAGGTCCGGGCCGCCCATCCTGGCAGCGACTTCGATGTTCTTGATCAGCTTGGCGAACGACTTTGCCCGGCGGCTATCAAGGATGGCCTTCTTATGCTTGGTCGTCGCCCATTTGGAGTGGCCTGACATGCTTTACGCTTCTCCTCTGATCATTCGAATAAACAGTTGATGCACGCGCTTCTCCCCCGTCACTTCCGGGTGGAAGGAGGTGGCCAGCAGGTGGCCTGAACGCACTGCAACAATTCTAGCCGTCCCCTGCAGGGCGGCCGCATGCGAAGCATGCGCCGGGTCCGCGGGCTCCACCTGGGCCAGGACCTCTACGCCCGGGCCTACCCGCTCCACCCAGGGGCCGCGGATGAAGACCGCGTGCACCGGGGCAACGCCGGAACCGGTGTCACTGAAGCCCAGCCCTTGGAACTCAAGATCGGTTTCGAAGGATTCCCGCTGCCGGCCGAATGCGTTGCGGCGGACGGTGATGTCCAGTCCGCCGAACGTCTGCTGCGGGTTCCCTGCCAGGTCGGTGGCGGGATCCGCAATTTCGTCGGCGAGCAGGATCATGCCGGCGCAGGAGCCGTAGACGGGAAGGCCTTCGGCGATAAGCTTCCGCAAAGGGTCGGCAAGGTCAAAGGCGCGTGCGAGCTTGTCGATGGCGGTGGACTCGCCGCCGGGGATGATCAGGCCGTCGATGCCGTCCAGCTCGGACGGGCGCCGGATTCCGATGCCCGTGGCGCCGGTCGCCTCTGCGGCGCGCAGGTGCTCCCGGAAGTCACCCTGAAGGGCCAGGACGCCGATTCGCAGGCCTGCACCCGCGCGGGAATAGTCCGTGGAAGGGGGGTTGGTCATCCAATCAGCATAGTCGTCCCCGCGGCCCGGGACGTGCCGGGACGGGCCGGCCGGCCCGGTTCCATGCCGCGACTGGGATATATTACTGAGCATGCTTTACATCAGCGTTCCGCTCGGTAAGCTCGTCCGCCGGGTCTCCCGGCTCAGGGGCGGAGGCTCTGCCCTCCCCGGCCTCGTGGTGGAGAAAATCGACCCGGGTTTCATGCAGCGGACACTGTCCACCCTGCCTCTGGGCGTCGCCGTTGTCAGCGGAACGAACGGCAAGACCACCACCACCAAAATGGTGGTGGAACTGTTGGAAAGCCAGGGGCTGAAGGTCTTTACGAACCGCACCGGAAGCAACTTCACCCGCGGTGTGGCCGCGGCTTTGCTGGGCGACGTCGACTGGCGGGGCCGGCTGAAGGCGGACATCGCCGTGCTCGAGCTGGATGAGGCGCACGCCGTCCACTTCGTCAACAGGGTACCGCCGCGCTACAGCCTGCTGCTCAACGTCCTCCGCGACCAGCTGGACCGGTTCGGCGAGATCGACAAGACCGCCCAGCTCCTGCAGCACATCGCGTCAAAGACCACCGGGACAGTGGTCCTGAACCGCGAGGACCCGCGCGTTGCCCGGATCGCGGAGACCTTGAACGGACCGGAGGTCCGCTACTTCGGCCTCGACGATTCCCTGCTGAGCACGTTCCCGAACGACGACGACCTGCGCGCCGGGCCCGGAAGCCCGGTGCCGGCGGCCCCCGCAAAGCCGCACGCCGACGTCGTGCTTCGCCGGGTGGGTACGGACGACGCCGATTTTGAGTACGACGGCGCCGCGGTCACCACCGGGATGAAGCTCCGTGGGGTCTACAACATCTTCAACGCTGCGGCGGCACTGGTCCTGGCCCGCTGCATCGCCGGAAACGGCGCCACTCCGACGGACAATGAGGGCCTGCTCAAGGCCCTGTCACAGGTTGCGCCCGCCTTCGGCCGTGGTGAGAGCCTGGTGGTTGACGGATTGCCCCTGGACCTGGTGCTGGTCAAGAACCCCAGCGGTTTCCGCCTGGGTTTGAAGTCCTTCCCCGCTGGCGGTTACGCCACGATGGTGGCGATCAACGACAACTATGCCGATGGCCGCGACATGTCCTGGCTGTGGGACGTGGAATTCGATTCGCTGCGTGAAGGCGGCGTGGACCAGCTGACCGGTTCCCGGGCCTACGACATGGCCCTGCGGCTGCAATATGACGACGTTGCCATCGGTGCCGTCAACCCCGAGATCGCGCCCGCCCTCGCGGCCTTTATCCAAGGCGCGAAAGGCAAACCCAAACGCATCTTCTGCACGTACACGGCAATGCTGGCCATCCGCCGCGAACTCTCCAAAATCACTACCGTGGAGGTGGTCTCATGAGCAAGGGAACCATCCGTGTCCTGCAGCTGTACCCGCGCGACATGAACATCTACGGCGACTGGGGCAACGCTCTGGTGCTCCAGCAGCGCCTCCGCTGGCACGGCTACACACCGGAACTCCTCGAGTACAACGTCGGCGACGAGTTCCCCGCCGGCGTCGACCTGATAGTGGGCGGAGGCGGTCAGGACAGCGGCCAGCTGGTCATCCAGGACGACCTGCTCTCCCGTGAATCGACGCTCAAGGAACTGGCAGAAGCAGGTACGCCCATGCTGCTGATCTGCGGGATGTACCAGCTCTTCGGAAAGTTCTTCAAGACCCGCACGGGATCGGTCATTCCCGGCATCGGCGTGCTGGATGTGGAAACGCATGGCACCGACGAACGCCTGATCGGTAACGTTACGGTGTCATCTCCCGAGTTCGGCGACATCCTCGGTTACGAAAACCACAGCGGACAGACAACGCTCGGCCCCGGCGTGCAGCCACTTGGCAGCACTGCCAAGGGCACCGGAAACAACAGCAAGGACGGCCAGGAAGGGGCACGCTACCGGAACATCGTGGCCAGCTACCTCCATGGATCCCTCCTGCCGAAGAATCCTGCCGTTGCCGACTTCCTGATCCGCACCGCCGTCGAACGCAAATACGGCAGCTTCACACCGGGTGCGCCGGATGACCACTACGCCGTGCTGGCGCGCGAACACGCGTCACGGCGGCCGCGCTAGGACCCGGCCGGTTTAGCCCGCCTGCCTTTCCGGGGGGAATGCCGGTGACGCTGTGTGACCGGCAGGAACCCGGGCCATGGGAAACTGGACCCATGGACACCGCAGCCGCCAGCTTCCCGGAACACCTCCGCGACCCGTCCCGCCCGCGCGATCCTGGGGATGCCTGGGTCGAAGGCGCACTGGGCAGGTTCTGGGGCCGATTCGGGTCTGCAGGCCTCCTGGTGCAGGATCCGGCCAAAGGCATCCTGCTGCAGCACCGTGCCACGTGGAGCCACCATGGCGGCACCTGGGGCCTGCCCGGCGGCGCGCTGCACCAGGGCGAAGACGCCATTACGGGCGCCCTGCGCGAAGCCCACGAGGAAGCGGCCGTCCCGCCAGACAACGTCCGCGTCCTCTTCACGTCCGTGTTCGACGTCGGGTACTGGTCCTACACCACCGTGGCGGTGCGTGTCGTTGAATCCTTCGAACCGGCCATCAACGATCCGGAGAGCATCGAGCTGAAGTGGGTCCCGGCCGGTTCCATTGAAGACCGGGAACTCCACCCGGCGTTTGCCACCGCCTGGCCGGAGCTCTGGCGCCGGCTGTCCCGGCACCACCACTGAATTCCCGGACTGATTTCTCTGAAGGCGTAGCTCTCTCTGGAGTAGGGCCGCCGGCACAGCCGTTGACATAGGTAGGCACCATGTCAGGAGGCACACCATGGCGGCAACCAGCAGCGGAGTCAACGGAACCCCGGCCACCGAAGACCCGCTGGATTCGTATTCCGCAACTGTCATCCGCGTCGCGGAAACCGTCACCCCGCACGTTGCCGCCGTCGAAATGACCGGCACGGGACGCAACGGCAGATACCGCTCGGGCGCGGGCTCGGCCGTCCTGTTCACCTCCGACGGCTACCTTGTGACCAACGCGCATGTGGTGGGCTCTGCAGGAAAGGGCCATGCGGTGTTTTCCGACGGCACCAGGACTGCTGTGGAAGTGGTGGGCGCAGATCCGCTGTCCGACCTCGCTGTGGTCCACGGCAAAGCACCCATGGTCCGGCCAGCCGAATTCGGCGACGCCGAACTCCTCAAGGTCGGGCAGTTGGTAATCGCCGTCGGTAATCCGCTGGGACTCTCGGGCTCCGTTACCGCTGGAGTGGTCAGCGGCCTGGGCCGCTCCATCCCGGTATGGTCCGGCCGCAACCGCCGCGTGATCGAGGACGTCATCCAGACCGACGCCGCTCTCAACCCCGGCAACTCCGGAGGAGCCCTGGCGGACGCACGGGGCAGGATCGTGGGCATCAACACTGCGGTCGCCGGAGCGGGACTGGGTTTGGCGGTTCCCATCAACGCCACCTCGCGCCGGATTATCGCCTCGCTCCTCTCCGACGGACGGGTCCGGCGGGCCTACCTGGGGCTTGTGAACACACCCGTGCAGCTTCCGGTCAGCTCGGTGGTCCGAACCGGCCACCGGGAGGGCCTACTGGTGGTGGAAGTGCTTCCGGGATCTCCTGCGGAGCGGGCGGGTCTCCGCGCCGGGGACGTGCTGTTGAGTGTGGGGCGGAAGTCCGTTTCCAATGCAGAGAGCCTGCAGAAACTGCTTTTCTCAGAGGCCATCGGAGCACCGTTGGACATTTCGGCGCTCCGCGACGGCACCGAACTCCACGTAGTGGCCGTGCCGGAGGAAATGAGTGCGCCGTAACATTCCGGAGGGCCGGGGCGCGGAACGATGCCGAACGGCCGAAATGGCGCCAATTTCACACAAATCCGACAGAGGCAGCTGATGACACTGTCCCGCGACGAGGATACCGCAATCCCGCCTGTAATAAACCCCTGAGCCTATTCTGATCCGGGTCACACCGCTATCGTTGTTAGTGGACATCCCCCCGGTTCACAGCGACGTGGCGGACGGGCGATGTTCCGGCTTTACAGCCGGGTTGCCGGACCACTGTTCCTGGACCCGGGTTATTGGGGTATTGGGGTAGGCACCGGGGGGTGCCCTCATATCGATACCGTGCACCGACGCCAGTTATGCGCAGCGCGGTGCGCGGGGGTTTCCCGAAAGCGGCAGGACTCTGCGTTGCCGCGATGAATCGAGTCGCCAAAAATGGGGCGCAAGCCGATTCACGGAACGTATCGCCGCATAAATTTGGGGCCACAAACCGCAGGCAAACATTCGAACAGGAATCTTGAGTCCGGCACTGTCCACAGCGGGCGCACCGGAAGTCATGCGATTCACCACCGAGATTCCGCCTGCCCGGATGAGCCTGCGGGCAACCATCAGGAATTAACCACAAGTTAGGACGATCTCATGAAGAGGTCAATGGGATTACTCGCATCCACCCTGCTGGCCGCGGGACTCGGTATTGGCGGAACGGCAATGGCTGCCGGACCTGCCGCAGCGGATACGGGACTGCAGTCCGTCACGATTTCCGCTGAGAACTACCAGAGTTACACGGACCACAAGAGGGACGACGACAAGCGCGACTGGCGTCACGACCGCAGGTGGTGTGAGAGGAACGGCTACTGGCACCACCACAGGGGTGACAGGGACCATCGGGGTGGCTGGCACTTCCACAGCTACTGCGACGACGACCACCGTGGCCGCCACTAGGCGCCAGCGGTCGCCTGAGCGGCCGGTCTGACCGACCGGTCTGAGGCGGCACGGGAGGGCACCGCATCACAGCGGTGCCCCTTCCTTGGAGCGCCACACCCTTCCCGTTCCGGCGATCGGATGCCAGAGTCAGTCCATGAATACCTGGGACCCACAGGCTGCAGGCGTCGTCAGATTCCCCTCCGGCAGGCTCGTCCGCGCGCGGGCGTTGCGTCACCCGCTACCGCCGGGTGCCCGCCCCGACTTCGCCGTGTATCTGCTCGGCAGGCGCCCGGCTCAAGCGGGATGGGAGCAACGGTGGGTGCGTTGGCCGGATTTCTGGCTTCCGGTCAACGAAACAGAGGCCCTGGATGCGTTGCGGGAAGCATGGCTGCGAGCGGAGGCGGAGCGGGTTGAAATCGCCTGCCAGGGCGGTCGCGGCAGGACCGGCACTGCCCTCGCCTGCCTCGCCGTTATGGATGGCATCCCGCCCGGGCGGGCGGTGTCGTTCGTTCGGGAGCAGTACGGGCGGGCGGTGGAGGCACCCTGGCAGCATTGGTTTGTCAGGCATGTTGCCCGCAAGATTAAGTGAACCACTGTCCCGCGAGCCATTGCCGGCCGCCTGAGGTTCGCGAACTCACAGGTGCCTCCGCGCCAAGCGGGCATCTGGCGCCGTCCTTATCGTTCGGCGGAAATGATCAATTCCCGGGCACCCGCCGCGGCGGCTCCCATGGATTCCACAACCGTCCGGGTCCTTAACCGCGTGGCAGCGTCCGCTTCGGCACCGGCGCATGGTCCCTGCGGCGCATCGGCAGCCACGGAACACCAGCGGTAGGGCTCGCGGACGATCACCGAGGGCGCCCAGGCCAGGTCCGCCGCCTGCCATTTTCCGGCTGCGTCCTGGCTGAACTGCGCCCGCACCAGCAGGCCCTCGTTGTTCACCACATACCAGGGGGACAGTTCGGTGACGCCGTTGCCCAGACCGTAAACGATCCACGTCCCCTTGTAGTTTTCAATGGGCAGCACAGAGTGTGTGTGGTGGCCGTAAATCATGGTGAACTCGCCGCTGTCCACCAGGGCATGGGCAGTATCCTGTTGCTGGGCGTTCGGGGCGCTGGCGTATTCGTCACCGGCGTGCATGACTCCAAGCACGATGTCCGCACCCAGCGCCCGGGCCTTCTTCGCCTTGGCAATCATTGCGGGCGCATCCAGCATGTCCACCTGCCAGTCATACTCGGGGTACTGCCCGTTCAGCCCGTAGGCGGCTTCGATCACGGCAACCTTGGCGCCCCCGGTCGGTAGGATCAGGATGCCCCGCGACTCCGCCTCCGTCCGGTACGAGCCGGTGTGCTTCAGGCCGGCAGCGTCAAGGGCATCGAGCGTGCGGACGAGGCCGGCTGTTCCGCGGTCAATGGTGTGGTTGCTGGCTGTGGTGCAGGCCTGGTAGCCAACGTTCTTGGACGCTGCGACAATCTGCGGCGGCACGTTGAACGACGGATAGGCTGAGAAGGGGCCTTCCGGCCCCGCGACCGGCGTCTCCTGGTGGCAGATGGCGAGGTCGCTCTGCTCGATGTATGCCCGCTGGCCTTCGAGCAGGGGGCTGAAGTCCAGCCCGGGTTTTCCGAGGGCTGCCGCATCGGCACGGGCCTGGTCCCACAACTGGGCATGCACCAGCATGTCCCCTGTAACCAGCACCGACGTGCACCGGAGCGCGGCGCAGGCCGGGCCCTTGCCCGGCGTCGGCACCGGAGACTGGGCCGGCACCTCCGGCACAGCTGACGACGGCGGCGCGGCGCCCGCCGTCGTGCTTGCCGAAGCCGGCCGCTGGCCGGCACCCTGTTCGGCCATGACGCCGCACGACGCCAGGCTCAGCAGCACGGCGGCAGCAGCCAATGCCGCGGCCACCCGTCCCGCGGTTGATTTTCGATAGCATCCCTGCGGCACCCCCATGGGCGCCATCCTATGGCGGACGATCCCGGAAACCCGAATAATCACCGTTGAGAACCGCCCGGTTACATGAAAGGGTTGCTTCATGACCAACCCCCTCCTGAGTCCCAGCCCGTTGCCGTTCGGGCTCCCCCCGTTTGCCGAGATCGAAGAGTCCCACTATTCCGAGGCTGTCCGGGCCGGCCTGGCCGGACACCTGGCGGAGATCCAGGGCATTGCGGACAACACCGAACCTGCAACCTTCGAAAACACGGCGCTGGCCATGGAGCGTTCCGGGCAGCTCCTCCAGCGCGCCGCCGCGTCATTTTACACCTTGGTCTCGGCCCATGCCTCGGACGGCATCCGCGCCCTGGAAACAGAGCTGTCTCCGGAGTTCTCCGCCCATCAGGACGCCATCTACATGAACCGGGGGCTGTTTGACCGGTTCGCCGCCGTGGACGTCACCGGGCTCGACGAAGAATCCGCCAGGCTCGTGGAGGAGTACCTCAAGGAGTTCCGCCAGTCGGGCATCCAGCTCGATGACGCCGGTCAGGAACGGCTCAGGAAGGTGAACGCAGAGCTGTCCCGGCTCGGCACTGAATTTGGTCAGCGCACCAAGGAGGACATGAAGACCTCTGCCCTGCTCCTCGACGACGCCGCTGAACTGGCCGGGTTGCCGGCAGACGACGTCGCCAGCGCCGCAGAAGCAGCCCGCACGGCCGGGCACGACGGGAAATACCTGCTCGCGCTCATCCAGCCCAGCAACCAGCCTGCCATGGCGTCCTTGGAGAACCGCGACGTCCGGCGCCGCCTCTACCAGGCGTCCATCAGCCGGGGAAGCAGCGGGGGCAGTCTCGATGTCCTGGAGCTGGTGAAGTCCATGGTTGCGCTCCGCGCCGAGAAGGCCCGCCTGCTGGGGTTCGCCAACTACGCCGAGCTCACCGTGGACCGTCAGACTGCACCCGATTTCGGAGCTGTGCAGACCATGATGAACCGGCTGGCGCCCGCCGCGGTCCGGAACGCCGACGCCGAGGCGGCCGCCCTGGCAGAGGTGGCAGGCCACCCCCTGGAGGCTTGGGACTGGGCCTACTATTCCGCGAAGGTGCGGCGCGAGCGGTACAGCGTGGATGAGCAGGCGTTACGCCCCTACTTCGAACTGGACCGGGTACTGCGCGACGGCGTCTTCTTCGCCGCCACATCCCTGTACGGGGTCACCTTCCACGAACGCACCGACCTCCAGGGCTACCACCCCGACGTCCGGGTCTGGGAAGTCCGAAACGAGGACGGATCAGAGCTGGGCCTGTTCCTGGGCGACTACTACTCGCGTGAATCCAAACGCGGCGGCGCCTGGATGAACTCGCTGGTGGACCAGTCCGCGCTGCTGGGCACACGGCCGGTAGTGATTAACAACCTGAACATTTCCAAGCCTCCGGCCGGGGAGCCCACGCTGCTGACCCTGGACGAACTCCGGACCGCGTTCCACGAGTTCGGGCATGCCCTGCACGGACTCTTTTCCCGCGTGACCTACCCGCGGTTCTCCGGCACCGCCGTTCCGAGGGACTTCGTGGAGTACCCGTCCCAGGTCAACGAAATGTGGATCATGTGGCCCGAAGTGCTGGCCAACTATGCCCGCCACCACGTCACCGGCGAGCCCCTGGCCCAGGACATCGTGGACAGGCTCAACGAGTCGCAGCTGTGGGGCGAAGGGTTCGGCACCACGGAATACCTGGGCGCTGCGCTCCTGGACCTTGCCTGGCATGTCCTCGACGAATCCGGGGTCCCGGCGGATGTCCTGGCGTTCGAAGCCAAGGCCCTGGCGGCGGCGGGTGTTGCGCACCACCTGATACCGCCGCGGTACCGCACCGGCTACTTCCAGCACATCTTCGCCGGGGACGGCTACGCTGCAGGCTATTACTCGTACATCTGGAGCGAGGTGCTCGATGCGGACACCGTGGAATGGTTCAAGGAAAACGGCGGACTCAGCCGGGCCAACGGCGACTTCTTCCGGAACGAACTGCTGTCACGCGGCAACAGCCGCGAACCGCTGGATTCGTTCCGGGCCTTCCGCGGCCGCGACGCCCGGCTGGAGCCGCTGCTGAAGCGCCGCGGGCTGGAGTAATTTGCCCCTCCCCTCCCCAACTGACTCGCACTTAACGTCGTGAAAAGCGCGTTTCGGGACGTTAAGTGCGAGTCAGTTGGGTTAACAAACGACGCCGGCCGGTCACCTGGAAAAGGTGACCGGCCGGCGTCGTACTGCCTGTGGAGCTGTTACCAGCCGCGCTCGGCGAGGCGGTGGGGCTGCGGGATCTCGTCCACGTTGATGCCCACCATGGCTTCGCCCAGGCCGCGGGAGGCCTTGGCGATCACGTCAGGGTCATCGAAGAAGGTGGTGGCCTTCACGACGGCGGCGGCGCGCTGGGCCGGGTTGCCGGACTTGAAGATGCCGGAGCCGACGAACACACCGTCAGCGCCGAGCTGCATCATCATCGCGGCGTCGGCCGGGGTGGCGATGCCGCCCGCGGTGAACAGGACCACGGGGAGCTTGCCGGCGGCAGCGACTTCCTTGACGAGTTCGTAGGGGGCCTGCAGTTCCTTGGCGGCGACGTAGAGCTCGTCCTCGGGCAGGGCCGCGAGCTTGGCGATCTCGGAACGGATCTGGCGCATGTGGCCGGTGGCGTTGGAGACGTCCCCGGTGCCGGCCTCGCCCTTGGATCGGATCATGGCCGCGCCCTCGTTGATGCGGCGCAGGGCCTCACCGAGGTTGGTGGCGCCACAGACGAAGGGAACCTTGAAGTTCCACTTGTCGATGTGGTTGACGTAATCGGCCGGGGTCAGGACCTCGGACTCGTCGATGTAGTCCACGCCGAGGGACTGCAGGACCTGGGCTTCGACGAAGTGGCCGATCCGGGCCTTGGCCATGACGGGCACGGAAACGGCTTCGATGATCTTGTCGATCATGTCCGGATCGGACATGCGGGACACGCCGCCCTGGGCCCGGATATCGGCCGGAACGCGTTCCAGCGCCATCACGGCCACGGCACCGGCGTCTTCGGCGATGCGGGCCTGTTCGACGTTGACGACGTCCATGATGACGCCGCCCTTGAGCATCTCGGCCATGCCGCGCTTGACGCGGTTGCTGCCCGTGACGCTGTTGGCGGACGAGCCGGCTTCGCTGCTTACATCAGGTGTAGACACAAAAACCCCTATGGGTAGCTAGATGTTACGTAGATCCGGTCTCTCGGTCCCGGCGCAGGCGGCAGCACAGACGGGAAGCCCACGCCGCGCGCACACCGGATTACCGGATCCAATGACCAGGTACAGCTAATACTAGTCCCACGCTGCGACGCTGCTGAATTCGGGTTACCCCGGCAGTCCCGTCTCTTCCAGCGACTGCCGGTGCACGGTGGCGATCCGCTGGACGATGGTCACCAGGCTGGCGGCAGCCAGGAGGGTCAGTGTCACCAGCAGGACCACGCTGGGGAGCCCGAGGCCGGTGAATCCGGTGACCACCAGCACCGACACCAGGCGCTCTGCGCGCTCGGCAATGCCCACGTTTGCGTGGAAACCCAGGGCCTCGGCCTTGGCCCGCGCATAGGAGACCACCATGCCAAGCACCAGGCACACGACGGCGGCGATGGCGATCGCGCGGTCGGCACCTCCCGTGAAGTACCAGATGGCAAGTCCGGCGAACAGGGCGCCGTCAGCGACCCGGTCCAGGGTGGAATCCAGGAAGTTGCCCCAGCGCCCGCCCCGCTCCTGCATCCGTGCCATGATGCCGTCAAGGACGTCGGAGAAAATGAAGGCCGTAATGAAGAGTGTCCCCCACCACAGCTGACCCAGCGGATAGAACACCAGTGCGCCCACCACCACGCCTGCCGTTCCCACGATGGTGATGGCGTCCGGTGAAACACCGATCTTCAGGAGCCAGCGGGCAAGCGGGGAGAACAGGGCGGTGAAAAACCCGCGGGCATGCCGGTTAAGCATGTTCGTCCTGCGGCCAAGCCTCGGCGACCTGCTGGCGGACTTCGCCGAGCGTCTGCGTGATTGCTTTTGTCTGGGCGATGATGGGGAAAAAGTTACCGTCCCCGCCCCAGCGCGGAACGACGTGCTGGTGCAGGTGGCCGGCGATCCCGGCCCCGCCCACCACGCCCTGGTTCATCCCGAGGTTGAAGCCCCCGGGGTTGGACACCTTGCGCAGGACCCGCATGGAGGTCTGGGTCAGCGCTGCGAATTCCGCGGTTTCCTCCACGGTTAGGTCCGTGTAATCGGGAACGTGCCGGTAAGGGCAGATCAGCAGGTGGCCCGGGTTGTAGGGAAAAAGGTTCAGGACCACGTATGCGGTGCGCCCGCGATAGACAATCAGGGAGTCTTCGTCGCTGCGGGCAGGGGCCACGCAGAACGGGCAGTCATCCTTGTTCTTGAACTGGTGCTGCCCGCCCTTGATGTAGGCCATGCGGTGCGGGGTCCACAGGCGCTGGAAAGCGTCCGGAACTCCGGCCAGACCGAATTCATCGGTCACGTCGCCGTCGCCCGGATATCCTCCGCCAGCGCCTGTGTTCTCCTGCACGTCGCCTGCCATTCCGCTTCCGCTAGCTGGTCCGGTTGCGGACGGCGTCGACAATCCTCTGGACGGCTTCGGCCACCGGCACGCCGTTGTCCTGGCTGCCGTCGCGGAACCGGAAGGAGACTGCTCCGGCCTCGGCGTCCTCGCCGCCGGCAATCAGGACGAACGGAATCTTGTCCTTGCTGGCGGTGCGGATCTTCTTCGGGAACCGGTCGGAGGAGATGTCCACCTCCGCACGGATACCGGCGGCCTTGAGCTGGCCCACGACGTCGAACATGTAGTCGTTGAAGGCCTCTGCCACGGGGACACCCACCACCTGCACGGGCGCCAGCCATGCCGGGAAGGCGCCGGCATAGTGCTCAGTCAGCACACCCATGAACCGTTCCACGGAGCCGAACAGGGCACGGTGGATCATCACCGGGCGCTGGCGGGTGCCGTCGGCGGCCTGGAATTCGAGTTCGAAGCGCTCGGGCAGGTTGAAGTCCAGCTGGATGGTGGACATCTGCCAGGTGCGGCCGAGGGCGTCCTTCGCCTGGACGGAGATCTTCGGGCCGTAGAACGCGGCCCCGCCCGGATCCGGGACGAGCTCCAGCCCGGAGGCCTCCGCCACCTCGGCCAGCGTGCGGGTGGCTTCCTCCCAGGTGGCGTCGTCGCCCACGAACTTGTCTTCGTTCTTGGTGGAGAGCTCCAGGTAGAAGTCGTCCAGGCCGTAGTCCTTCAGCAGGCCCAGCACGAAGTTCAGCGTGGTGGTGAGCTCATCCTTCATCTGCTCGCGTGTGCAGTAGATGTGGGCGTCGTCCTGTGTCATGCCGCGCACACGGGTCAGGCCGTGCACCACACCCGACTTTTCATAGCGGTAGACCGAACCGAATTCGAACAGCCGCAGGGGAAGTTCGCGGTAGGAACGTCCGCGGGAGCGGAAGATCAGGTTGTGCATCGGGCAGTTCATCGGCTTCAGGTAGTAATCCTGGCCGGGCTTGCGCACCGTGCCGTCCTCATTCAGTTCCGCGTCGATATGCATCGCCGGGAACATGCCCTCCTTGTACCAGTCCAGGTGGCCCGAGACTTCGTAAAGGTGCCCCTTGGTGATGTGCGGGGTGTAGACGAACTCGTACCCTGCATCAACGTGCCGCTGGCGGGAGTAGTCCTCCATGGCCTTCCGGATGATGCCGCCCTTGGGGTGGAACACCGGCAGGCCGGAACCCAGCTCGTCCGGGAAGGAGAACAGGTCCAGCTCGGCACCGAGCTTGCGGTGGTCGCGGCGTTCAGCCTCGGCGATGCGCTCCTGGTAGGCCTTCAGGGCGTCCTTGGTGGGCCACGCGGTGCCGTAGATGCGCTGCAGCTGCTGGTTGTTCTGGTTGCCCAGCCAGTAGGCGGCCGAGGAACGGGTCAGGGCGAAGGCGTTGGAGATGAGCTTGGTGTTGGGCAGGTGGGGACCGCGGCAAAGATCGCACCAGACGCTGTCACCGCTCTTGCGGTCCACGTTGTCGTAGATGGTGATATCCCCGGCGCCCACCTCCACATTGACGCCCTCGCCGGCGTCCGCGGCATTGTTCTTCTTGCCCAGCAGTTCGAGCTTGTAGGGCTCGTTCTTCATGGCTTCGCGTGCCTCGTCCTCGGACACCACGCGGCGGACGAACTTCTGGTTCTGGTTGATGATTTTGAGCATCATCTTTTCCAGTGCCTTCAGGTCTTCCGGGGTAAACGGCTCGGCGACGTCGAAGTCGAAGTAGAACCCGTCCGTGATGTAGGGGCCGATGCCAAGCTTGGCGTCGGGACGCAGCTGCTGCACGGCCTGTGCCATGACATGTGCGGTGGAGTGCCGGAGGACATTGAGCCCGTCCGGCGAATCAATGGTGACGCCTTCGATGTCAGCGCCCTCGGGGAGCGGCTGGTCGAGGTCCTTCAGTTCGCCGTTTACTCGGGCAACCACAACGTCGCGGCGCTCAAAAAAGAGTTCCGCGCCGGTGGTCCCGGTAGTCACCTTGGTCTCTTCGCCGTCGACGATGAGGGTGATCTGCTGGGCATCTGACACGGGTGTCTCCTATTCAAAGTTAAGGCTTCGTAGCTTGTGGCGTACGGGGACCACAGCCAGCCTCGTCCATGCTATCGGTTGAGAGATGGGGCGGCCAAAGCGGCGCGTCCGGCCCGCAAGGCCGGACCTTCCGGCGTGGGGTTCAGCTGCCCAGACCCGTGATGGCCAGGTTGCGGCTGATTCCGTCCAGCGGCCCCGGCAACTGGAAACCCGGGTCCCATGGCTCAAGGGATTTCTTGTCCGGGTACGGGAGGGTCTCGGTGCGGCTGAGGTCCCACGCCATGGTGGCGCTGATGCTGATCCCCCGTGGCCCGGTCCTGCGGGTGTTGCCCCGAATCAGAAGCAGACGGGTGCCGAACAGCAACGGGCCGGCCAGTTCCTGGGCCTCATGGAAGAACACGGAGTCCACGCAACCGGTGCCGTCGTCGATGCTGATGAAAACCACACGGCGGCCTCCGCGCATCGGAGGCGTCTGCGTGGCAACCCGGACTCCCGCCACGAGTACTTCGGTCCCGTTCCTGAGCCCCAGGAGCTTATCCGCCGTGGTGACTCCCAGCTTGTCGAGCAGGGGCCGGTGGCTGGTCATCAGGTGTTCGCTGACATCCACGGCCATGAGGTCAAGCTCGGCCCTGACATTTTCGATCATGCTTGGAGCAGGTAGTTCGGCCTTCAGGTTCCTGAGTTCAACATCACCCAGGGGCAGCGACAGCTGGCCCTCGATGACCTCGACGCCCTTTTTGAAAGGACGGTTCTGGAGTGCCTGCAGGTGCTGGACAAGGTCAGCCCGGTTGGCGGTACCACCGGATTCGTGGTGCAGGGTATCGAATGCTCCGAGCTGGGCAAGCCGCTTGATGCTGGGTTTGCTCAACCTGGAGCGGGCGCGCAGGTCTGCCAGAGAGTCGTAAGGCTGCCCGGCCACGATCCTCTTGAGTTCAGCACCTGAGAGCCCGTAGATGCCGTTAAGGCTCAACCGGATGCCCAGCTTGCCGCGGTCCGGACCGGCCCCGACCCGTTCCACCCGGTACTCCGCCTGGCTCCGGTTGATGTCCAAGGGCAGGATCGGGATCCCCAGCCGCCGCGCTTCGGCCACCAGGAGCCGCTTCGGATACATGCCGGGATCGTGCTCCCAGAGCCCGGCCAGGAAAGCTTCCGGGTGGTGGGCCTTGAGCCAGGCCGACTGATAGGTGGGCACGGCGAACGCTGCCCCGTGTGCCTTGCAAAAGCCAAAGCTGCCAAAGGCCTTCAGCGTTCCCCAGACCTTGTCCACGACCTCGGGTGTGTAGCCCCTTGCCCGGGCTTCCTTGCGGAAGAACTCCTCCACTTGTGGCTCCAGGAGCTCATTTCCCAGGGCGCGGCGGAACTCATCGGCCCGGGCAAGCCCGCATTGAGTCATGACATCGAAGGTCTTCAGGATCTGTTCATGGAACACCGTCACGCCATGGGTTTCCTGCAGCACCGGCCTCAGGTCCGGATGTGGATAGACCTCCGGCGCAAAACCGTGGCGGTGTTCCAGGAAGGGCCGCACCATGTCCGACTTCATGGGCCCCGGGCGGAACAGCGAAATGTCGATGATGAGGTCGTTGAATTCGCGCGGCGCCATTTTGCCGATCAGTTCCCGTTGCCCGGGGGATTCGATCTGGAAGCAACCCAGGGTGTGCGTGCTCCGGATCAGCTCGTAGGTTGGTTCGTCGTCCAAGGGCACGGCGTTGAGGTCAATGCGTCCGTCAGCGGCGATGTAGTCCGGACCCGTTCCGTCCGGCCCCACGCGGTGGGCACCGGCAGCCACCACTTCGGCCTTTGTGGGATGCAGCCGGATGACCTCACGGACAGCAAAGGCCATCGCGCTCTGCATCCTGACGCCGAGGACGTCCAGTTTGAGCATGCCCATAGGGTCCATGTCGTGCTTGTCGAACTGGCTCATGGGCAGGCCCAGCCCGCTGGGCTGGACGGGGGTCCTGTCCAGCAGGGTGGCATCGCCGAGGATCACCCCGCAAGGGTGCATCGAGATGTGCCTCGGCAGGCGGTCGAGCCTCTCGGTCAAGTCAACCAGCAGGTCCAGTTGCTGGTTTTCCGCAAAATCTCGCTGCTCCACCCTGCCGGCGAACTCTTTGAGCTCTGGTTTTTCCACCAGTGCTTCACGGAAGTTCCTTGCAGAGAAGCGCCACAGCTGCTTGGCGATCTCGCCGACGTCTCCGTCGTCCATGCCAAGCGCCATACCGGCATCACGCACCGCACCGCGAGCGCGGTACCCGTTTTGCATGCTCATGAGGGTGACGCGTTCCGCCCCGAAGCGGTCAAAGATCCGCCGGTAGACATTGTGCCTTTCGGCACTTTCGACGTCGATGTCAATGTCCGGAAGCGTGGCCCTGTCGCGGGAAAGGAACCGCTCAAAGATGAGGTCGTGCTGCAGCGGGTTCACCTGGCTGACATCAATGAGGTAGTTCACCAGACTGGAGGCGCCGGAACCCCTGGCCGCTGCCCTGACCCCCATGTCCAGGATCATCCGGGAAACCTCTGCCACGGTCAGGAAGTAGGATGCAAATCCGAGGTTGGCGATGATCCGCAATTCATGCTCCAGCCGTGCCCGCATTTCGGCCTCGGGCCGCCCTGATATCCCCGGGAACCGGCGGCCGATGCCCGCCTCGCAGCGCAGGCTCAACTCAACCAGGGGGTCGCCCTCGATGCCGATGACGGCTGCTTCAGGAACAACCGGCCGCTTCCATCCCATATCCGTGACGGGATCCATCCGGCAGCGGTCCGCGAGCGCCTCGGTCTGGCCTAACAGCCTGGAGAGGTCGGTGGCGCCGTAACCGGCGGCATGGATGATTTCCTGCCCGAGTTCAAGCATTTGGGCGGATGTTTTCAGCCACCCCCGCCCATTGGGCTGCAGCAACGGCTCCGCTGTCAGCTCGGGCAGCGA
Source organism: Arthrobacter sp. NPDC058288 (assembly GCF_042880995.1). Classification (NCBI taxonomy): domain Bacteria; kingdom Bacillati; phylum Actinomycetota; class Actinomycetes; order Micrococcales; family Micrococcaceae; genus Arthrobacter; species Arthrobacter sp. NPDC058288. Next base: position 1,326,991 of record NZ_JBHVYH010000001.1, on the reverse strand, counting down.
TTTCAAGGTGCGGGCCGAATCCAGCACATCCGCCGTGGCGGCGCCGTCCTCCGCGCAGTACCGAACCGCGTTGGTCAGAACGGCCGGAACCCCGTGCTCGGCGGCAAGTTTGAGCATGCGCACCGCATGGGCGGTGCTTAGCGGCTCACCGGGAGCACTGAGGTGCGATACCACTTCGGCCGCCACGGTTCCCTTCGGCATTCCGTCCAGCCATTGCTTGAAAAGTGTGCGCGGGCGAAGGTACCGGCGTCCGCCCATTGCCCTTCCGACATCGGAATCCGGTCCCACCAGCACTGTCAGCACCGGTTCCAGGGTTTCCGGGTGCAGCGCCCGCGAAGCGATTTCGGCGCGGGTCACCGCAACGGGCACCGTTCCCCCGGCTTTGCCGGAGGTACGGGCATGGGCATCTGAAATCAGCCGGCAGAGGGCGCGGTAGCCCGCGCCGTTGTTGTGTCCGTGGGCAAGCACGACGACGCGGCCGGCGAGCTGGGTGCGGAGGTCACCGTCGTCGTCGAAAACCGCCAGGTCAACCCCGACGACGGGATCCAGTCCCGCCGCCATGCAGGCCTTGAGGTGCTTTACGGTGCCGTACAGGCCGTCCCTGTCGGTGCAGGCAAGCGCCGTGGCGCCGTCGGCGGCAGCCGCCTGGGCGAGCTCATCAGGCCAGGAGACACCATAGTGGGCGCTGAAGGCGGTGGAAACGTGAAGGTGGGTGAAACTCATGCCGATTGCGGCCTTAGGGCATCGTGGATCTTGAGCAGCCTCCACCGGCCGTTTCCGATGTTCCTTGTCAGGTCCAGGGTGAGGGTTTCATGGGGTTGCGGGGATTCCTTGGCATCGGTTTGCCGGACCTGGATGCGCCAGATTTCGTGGTCCACCAGCCCCGGGCCGGTTCCCAGCGGCGCCCGGGTTTCCTCGACCCACCACTGGCGGCGTTCAAACCAGTGCACCGGCTCTGCGCAGACTGTGTACTGCCGACCTGCCCAGGTGAGCCCGGAGGGCTGGCCGGCGGGTGAGCAGACGACGTCGACACCTTCGCTGAACAAGCCCATCGGCGCCTCCCGAAACTGCGTTCTCCTTCCCGAACGGGCGATCGCACTGTCGGCAGGGAGGAACTGAATTGATTCGAATTGAATGTTTGGTTCGAATATATCTTCGAATAATTCAAGTCTACGCCGGTGCCCGGACAAAACCTACATACAGTCCCCGGCATCAGCGCTGGCATGGAGCCATTTTGGCCCGATGAGCGCAGAATTATAGGAACAGGCAGGGCCCCGCGGCCCTGGTTCCGGCGTCGAGGGCGGTGCGCGATGAAATCAATTCAGGCCCGGGCCGCAGTGCCGCTGCTGGCAGTGCTCCTCCTGGGCGGGTGCGCTGCCGGCGGCGGAAGTTCCGAAAAGACTACTTCGCCCACGACGGGAGCCACGGCTACGACGGCGACGGGAGCGATCACCGCGACGGCGGCAGCGGCGACCATCACCATCAAGGACTTCGACTACGGCGCTCCGCTGACGGTCGCGCCGGGCGCCATCGTAACCGTCACCAACACGGATGCCGCCGGGCATACCGTCACCGCGGACCAGGGCGCGGCATTCGACGCAAATATCCCCGGAAGCGGCGGGACGGCCACCTTCACCGCCCCGTCAGCCCCGGGCAGCTACCCTTACCACTGCACCTACCACCCCAACATGCACGGGATGCTGATCGTCAAATGACCATGCCCCTGCGGGCCCTCACCGCCCTGGCGTTGTTCATCGACGCAGGGGTCCATATCCATCTGGCCCCCGGCTACCAGGGCGCCTCACCAGCCGGGATCGGACAGGGCAACCTGTTCCTGATCGAATCCGCCGCAGCGGTGATGGCAGGGCTTTATGTTCTGATCCGGGGCAGCAGGGCGTCCTTCGCCATCGCCCTGATGGCGGCCCTCAGCGCGTTCGCCGCCGTGGTGTTGTATCGGTACGTTGACATTCCGGCCTTCGGACCGTTCCCGGCAATGTATGACCCGGTGTGGTTTTTTGAGAAATCGCTCAGCGCCGTCGCCGAAGGAGCAGGCACCCTCCTGGCCGCAGCAGGCCTCGTCCTCACCGCCCCCGGGCGACGGACCACGCACCGGAGGGCATCAGCCGCACGGCCCGGCTCATGAAGGCGCCTCCCGCCTCAGGCTGTTATTCCCGGCCCTACCCCGCCCCATTTTCGAACATGTTTTCGAATAGGTACACTCCGGGGCAGAGCCCTCACAAAACCTTGATCAGGGGTGGACGGACGGGGGCGCAGGGAGCAAGATGAAGCCATGAGCTCCCATGACGCACTCCTGAAGCACGTAGCCATCGCCGCCAAGGACTCCACCTTGGTGGCGACTTTTGATATAGACGGCAATATCCCCGGGGCGGGCGCCTACGTCGTGGGTCTCGTCGCGGCCACGCCGGATCATTCCCATCAACGAAGAATGGGAATTGAGTTCATGAACGGCGAAGCTGTGTCCTTCTATTGCTTCAGCCACGACGGAACAGAGGAAAATTTCGACCTCAGCGGCGTGACGCACTCGGGAAACACCATTACCGGCAACTTTCCCATGAGTACCGTCCTGGGCCTGGAAAAGGGCCACCTGATGACGGCTTTCAGCGATGCTGACGGCAGGGAGTACCAAGCCAACGTCCCGGTGGAGGAAGCCCTCTGAACAAAGTGCTGCCGGCGGCTAGTTGCTGGCGTTGTGCACTTTCATCTCAAGCTCGGTGAAAGCCGTGATCATTGCCCGGTAGGTCTTCTCCACGATGTCCGGGTCGATGTCTTTTTTCTCGGCGGCGGCGCGGACATGTTCGATGACCTTCTCCACCCGGCCCGGAGCCCGGACCTCTGCGTCATCACCCTTCAACGTGCCTGAGATACGGATCAGGCGTTCACGGCGGGCAATCAGGGTGACAATCTGCTCGTCAACTTCATCGACGGCCACGCGGACAGCTGCGAGCTGCTCCCGGTCGGCCTGGGCGTCTTTGTCGTGTCCGTGATTTGTGGGCATGTGCATGACAGTATCTAAGAATGCAGCCTCGAGTCGACTTCATTTCACTGGGCGTTCGCAGCATTGACGCCTCCCGCGCCTTCTACGTCAACGGCCTCGGCTGGCCGGTTCACCGGGAAGTCCCCGGCGAGGTGGTGTTCATCCAGGCAAACCACGGCCTCATTCTTTCCCTCTGGGACGAAGGCCAGATGAAGGCCGAGGCCTCCGTGGACAGCCCGGCCGGGGTCCCCTGCATCACATTGAGCCACAACGTGGGCAGCACGGCGGACGTTGACCGGGTCATGGCCGAAGCCGAGGCTGCCGGCGCCACCGTGGTGGCCCCGCCGAAAACCCAGCCCTGGGGCGGGTACACCGGATACTTCGCGGACCCGGACGGCTTCCGCTGGGAAGTAGCCTTCAATCCCACGTGGGCCGTGGACGCGGCCGGAAACGTCACGGTCTGAAACCCTGCTAGAAGAGGCCTTCCACCGGCTGGATAAGTTCCGGCGAGTCATTTTTTACATTCCCGACGGCGGTGCCAACGGCGTCGATGGTCCAGCCTTCGGCGACGTCGTGCGCACCGGCCCGGACCAGGTCCACGAGCCCGGCGGCGTCGTCCGCCTGCGGATCCAGCCATGCCTGCATGGTTCCGCGGTCCATGGGCAATGGGACCCTGTCGTGCAGGGCGGTGAGTTCAGCCAGTACTCCCCCGGCGTAGCCGTCCGGCGGCGAATCGGTCGTCATGATCGAGGTGGACAGCATCCAGCGCTGCGGGTCCCCCTCGGGTTTGGACGGATCCTTCCACCATTCATACAAACCGGCGAACACCAGCGGCCGGCCGTCCTTCGGATGCACGTAGTAGGGCTGCTTGCTGCGGCCTTCGCCCTTCCACTCGTAGTAGCCGTCTGCCGGAACCGCGCAACGCCTGGCCCGGGTCGCCTTGCGGAAGGCCGGCTTCTCCAAGACGCTCTCGCTTCGCGCATTGATCATTTTCGAACCGATGGAAGGGTCCTTGGCCCAGGACGGCACCAGCCCCCAGCGGGCCACGTGCAGCTGCCGGACGGGCTTGCCGTCCACCAGCCGCTCCAGCAGGATGGGCACGTCAGCGGTCGGGGCAACATTCCACGACGGCGGAACCACGAGCTCCTCTTCCAGTTCTGCGTCAAACTCTGCCAGCAGGTCCCCGACGGCCCTGGCCATCACGTAGCGTCCACACATGGCACCAGCATGCCACCGCCTGCAGACGGTGTCACCCGGCGTAACCCGGGGCTATGAGAACCGGCTGCGGCGCCCCGGGGCCAGGGGAATACCGGCAGCCGGGTTACGGTTGAGGACAAAGACATCTGATTTGATATCGACGAGCAATAACGAGCTTGAGGAGAACTCCGTGGATTTCACTCCCGAATCCGGCACCATCACCATGTTTTCGACCACCTGGTGCGGTTACTGCAACCGGCTGAAGAAGCAGCTGGACGCCCAGGGCATCGGCTACACCGAGATCAACATTGAAGAAGTCGAAGGCACCGCGGACCTCGTGGAACAGCTCAACGGAGGCAACCGCACCGTCCCCACCGTGCTCTTCCCGGACGGTACCGCCGCCACCAACCCGTCGGCCGCTGAAGTGAAGAGCCGGCTCGCGGCCTAGGCGTCACCTCATTCAGTGCAGAAGGCCGGGGACCGAGGGTGCCCGGCCTTCCGCATGCCTGCCCCCGGCCGCGCCGCCCCGGGTGCCGCCCGCTGACCCCGCGGAGCCCGGCTCCAGGCCCAAGCTCCGGCTAGCCGCGCAAGCTGGCGAAGTCCGCGTAGTCCAGCTGCGCATACCCGGCGTAGGTGGTAATGACCGCCGCTTCGATGGCCGCGACGTCGAGTCCGGGAACCAGGTCGTCCACCGCGCCGGCAGTTGCCGGGTCCCAGTCGAGCCCCAGGGCTGCGTAGCTGGCTTCCAGGACCTTGCGGATCGGTGCCGAGTTTTGCACCACGATGACCGAGCTGAACAGCCAGCCCCCTGATACCACCCGCTGGGCCGTTCCGATCAGCTTGACCCTGTGCTGTGGATCCGCCGGGTCCAGGCCGTGGACGCTGAACTCACCGGGGCAGTACTCGCCCGGGATTTCACCGACGGCGGCGTGGACACCGGCGCTTCGCAGTGCGTCCGCCAGCATCCCGCCAAAGACGGCAAAGCGCCCCTTGGCGCCGGCAATGGCGTCGGCATGCGGCTCCACATGGTCGACGATCAGCGTTCCCTGGTGATACGCCGCGGCCCGGCCACCGGCCTTCCGCACCAGCGGTTCAAAACCCAGTTCCCGGCACGCCCGGGCGGCAGCCTCAAAGCCCGGAAGGTGCGCGTCGCGCTGGCCAAAGGCCACGGTGGGAGCGGGGCGGTAGAGCCTGAGCGTCGGGCCGATCCGCCCCGTCCTGGCCAAGCCCAACAGTTCAATGCCGAATTCGAGGTCGCGCGCCGCACCCAGCGACTCCTCCTGCCGGACAATGGTCAGCGTGGCTGGTGCGCCGGCCGCATGCTGCATCTTGCTAAGCTCCCTCATGGTCATTCTGCAATTCCTGGTCGTCGCCGCCGCGTTCGCCGTCATTGACGCCATCTGGCTCAAGACAATGAACCCCTTTTACCGCCGACAGATTGGTGAGCTGCTGGCCGACAAGCCCAATCTAGGGTACGCGGTGGCCTTCTATGTGATCTACATTGCCGGCATCGTCTTTTTCGCCCTGCAGCCTGCGCTCGAGGGCGGCAGCTGGCTCAGCGCCGTCGGCTACGGGGCCGCCCTGGGCGCCTTCGCCTACGCCACGTACGACCTCACCAACGCAGCGACGCTGAAGACGTGGCCCTTGCAGCTGATTGTCGTGGACATTCTCTGGGGCGCGGCGCTGACAGGCCTGGCCACGCTGGCCGGCTGGCTGGTGTTCCACCAGAACTAGGGGCAGCGCCGGCGCGCTTGCGCAACAGCTACGTCTTGCGGAGGGTCAGGATCTGTTCTGCCCGACCGAAGGGCCCGGCGAGGTCGTGGAGCACAGTGGACGTCAGGCCGATGCCGTCCGCACCGAAGGAGACTGCATTGTCCAGGCCCAGCCAACCACCGGAGGGTTTCCGGTACATGTGGATCTGCAGGTCAAGGTTGGGAAAGGCGTAGCTGTCCTTGCCGGGAGGCACGCGCGCCGCTATTCCGTTCGCAGTGTCAACCAGTCCCATCAGCCGTGCGACGTCGCCGCTGTCCGCCTTGTCAGTGAGCGGATGGGCGGTGCGCAACCAGACGGTCCCGGAGCCGGGACGGTGTCCGTCCGCAACGCGCATCTCCAGGGACCGGATGTAGCCTCCCGGCCAGACGCTCGCGCCGTCGTACGGAGAGCACTCCTCCGGACCGGGAATGCGGGCGTCTTCCACCGCGGCCACTGCCGATGTGTCGGAGGTGATCATTCGCCACGCGGTTGCGCGGATGGCCACCCGCCCCGCAGCGACGAGTTCGGCCTGCAGCAGTTCAATGGTGCGTCCTGGCCGAAGCGTGGTGGTCACGACTTCGAAGTCGCCGCCCGGGATCAGTCCCAGGATCTCGTAGCTCAGGCGGGCCATCCTGACGTCGTCCCGCGGTGCGTGGCGCTCAAGGCAGTCCGCCATGATCCCGGAGGCAGGCGCCATGTGCTGTTCATGCTCGTTCCAGGCACCTTGGGCGTGGATCGTGGAACGGAAACGTCCGCCGCCCAGTGACTCGTAATAGAACGCGCCCTCGGCGAGTTCCGGAAGTGCAGCAGTCAACGTCGACCCTTTCGCATGGCTGGTGATGATCCCAGAACACACTATCGCCTGCCGGCCCGGAGCTTTCCCCACGTCCTCACAGCTTCCTCATATCAGGGCCTCATGGCCGGCATAAGTCCGAAGCCTAGAAATAGGGGTATGACTCCTCTCAAGAACAAACGGCGCAAGGGCAGCCGTGTACGGCGCGCCGTCGTGGCCGGGGCGGTTGCCCTCACCCTGTCGGCCGGCGGGGCCACCGCCTGGGCGCTGGACCGCTTTGTGGTCCAGCACGTGGAAATATCGGACGTGTCCGCCTACCAGGCAGGCCAATCCGGCACAGCCACCGGAAACACCGCCAACACCTCTTCGGCCGTCACCACAGACACTTCCTATGTCTCCGACAGTTCCAACATCAACATCTCCACGGTGACCACCGGAAGCGGCGACAGCACCATCACGTACTACGTCGCCGACGTCGTGCTGGATGACGCCACCACGCTGCAGTCCGCGTTCGCCAACAACAGCTTCGGCGAGAACATCACCGAAACCACCTCGGTGATCGCCGAGGCCAATAATGCCGTGTTCGCCATCAACGGCGACTATTACGGATTCCGCGACACGGGCATCGTGATCCGCAACGGCGTGGTGTTCCGCGACGAGGGTGCCCGGCAGGGCCTGGCTTTCTACCGCGACGGAACGGTCAAGGTCTATGACGAAACCGCCACCACCGCCGAGCAGCTGCTGGCGGACGGTGCCTGGAACACCCTCTCCTTCGGGCCGTCCCTGCTCGACAACGGAGAAATCGCCGCCGGAATCGACGACGTTGAGGTCGACACCAACTTCGGCAACCACTCCATCCAGGGCGAGCAGCCGCGTACAGCCATCGGCGTCATCGACAAAAACCACCTGGTTTTCGTGGTGGTTGACGGCCGCAGCCCCGGCTACAGCTCCGGCGTGACCATGACGGGCCTGGCGCAGATCATGAAGGACCTCGGCGCCACCACCGCCTACAACATCGACGGCGGCGGATCCTCCACCATGTATTTCAACGGCGAACTGGTCAACAATCCCCTGGGCGGGAACAAGGAACGCGGCACCTCCGACATCCTCTACATCGGGCAGTAGGGACGTGCCATGATCATCCTCATCCCGGCCTACGAGCCGGACCAGCAACTTCCCGCCCTGATCCGGTCCATCCGGGATGCCGAGCCGTGGGCCACCGTGGTGGTGGTTGATGACGGCAGCGGCCCCGCATACCGGGACGTGTTCGACGCCGTCAAGGCACTCGGGTGCCACGTCATCGGTTACGCCCGAAACCGCGGCAAGGGCTTCGCGCTCAAGACCGGTTTCGGCTTCATTGCCGACCACCTGCCGGGCCGGAACGTGGTGTGCGCCGACAGCGACGGGCAGCACACCATCATTGACATCCTCCGTGTGGCAGCCGCCGTAAAGAGCGGATCAACGGCCATCGTCCTGGGCACGCGGAGCTTCACCGGCAACATCCCGGCCCGCAGCAGGTTCGGGAACAACGCCACGAGGCTGCTGTTCACTCTGGCCACCGGCCAACGGATTTCAGACACCCAGACGGGACTTCGCGGCTACCCCGCGTCCATGCTCCCCTGGCTGCGATCGGTCCACGGCGAGCGCTATGAGTACGAGCTGAATCTCTTGCTCGAGGCCGCGCAGGCCGACTATGCCATCACCAGCGTGGACATCGCCACCGTATACCTCGACCGCAACTCAGGTTCCCATTTCCGGCCGCTGGCGGACTCAGCACGGATCTATGCCCCGCTACTGAAATTCCTGGCGTCCTCCTTCAGCGCCTTCCTCGTGGACACAGTGGTGTTCCTGGCGCTGATCCTGATTACCGATTCCCTGCTGCTTGCCGTGCTCGGGGCACGGGCCGTGAGTTCGGCGGTGAACTTCGCTGTGAACCGGCGGCTGGTGTTCAAGCACGGCAGCGAGAAGCCTGCGGCCCAAACCGGCGTCCGCTACTTTGGCCTGGTAGTGGTGCTGCTCGCCGCCAACTTTGGGCTCCTTGCCGCCTTTGAGGCACTGTCGCTGCCCGTCCTGCCGGCCAAGATCCTCGCCGAAACCGTCCTGATCTCCATCAGCTTTATGGTGCAGCAGCGGTTCCTGTTCTCCCGGAAAAACCCTGCCGCGGACCCGGGGCAAACCTTCACGGAACCCTCAGCTGCCGCTCATATTCGGGCCTAGGGTCCGTCACAGCACCTGCACAGTTTGGCCGTGGATCGTGAAAAGCAGTCCACCAATCAGATTCCGGAGAATTCCATGACACCCCTCATCCTTATCGCCGCCGACCTGGCCGCCATCAGCGTCCTGACCTTCGCCCTGTACCTCCGCCGGCACCGGCGCCGCGACCTGGTGGTGTCCTACCTCGGCATGAATGTCGGCGTCATGGCAGTTGCGGCCGCACTCTCCGGCTCGGCCGCCGGTGTGGGCCTTGGCCTCGGCCTCTTCGGAGTCCTGTCCATCATCCGGCTTCGCTCCACCGAGCTGGCACAGCACGAGGTGGCTTACTACTTCTCGGCCCTCGCCCTTGGCCTGATCGCCGGCCTCGGGATCGACCCCGTGTGGCTGCCGCTGGCGCTGATGTCCATGATCCTGCTGGTGATGTTCGTCGGTGACCACCCACGGGTCCTGCCCGCCTACCGCCACCAGACGGTCATCCTCGACCGGGCCATCGCCGTTGATGAGGAGCTCTACGCCCGGCTCGAAGAAGTGGTCCACGGGAAAGTCCATTCGGCCACCGTGCAGGAGCTGGACCTGGTCAACGACAAGACGGTCGTTGACGTCCGCTACGCCTACGTACCGGCAGTAATCCCCGCAGCGTACCCGGACGCCATTCCCGGAGCCGTCCCGCCGCTGTCCGAACCCGTCTCTGTTCATGCCTCCTCTCCTGCGCATGCCTCAGCGGGTGTGGCATGAGCGCCCCGGTGGAAGCCGGAGCCCCGGGAATCCTCCGCCTGCTGCCGTCCGTCCGTGGGGCTGGACGAACTCAATGCTGAAGCCGCTCTGCAGACCCGGGTGGACCGGAAGTATGTGGTTCCCGAGGCGCAGGCGAAGGAACTCCTGGCCACGTTCCAGGGCGATGTCCGGGTCCTGGAGATGGACGGCTGCCGCTGCTTCTCCTACGACTCCGTGTACTTCGACACGGCTGGGCTGGACAGCTACCTGTTGGCCGCCCACGGCCGCCGGCGGCGCTACAAGGTCCGCACCCGGACCTATGTGGACAGCGCCATCAGCTTCCTGGAGGTCAAAACGGAAGGCGCCCGCGAGGCCACGGTCAAGGAGCGCATCCCCTATGAGCTCACCGACCGCGCGCGGCTAACGACGGAGGGCCTGGAGTATGTCCGCGAAACACTCACCGCAGCCGTGGGCGCAGTGCCGGACGGGCCTCTTGGCCCGGTGCTGGAAACGCGCTATCACCGCACCACGCTGTACCTGCCGGGATCCGGCAGCCGGGCAACTATCGACGCTGATGTCACCTGGCAGCGGCCCGGCGAACAGGCCTGGGTCCTGGACGGCGCCGTGATCCTGGAGACGAAGTCCGGATCCACGGCGGGTCCCCTGGACCGGCATCTCTGGGCCCGCGGCGTCCGGCCGTCCAGGATCTCCAAGTTCGCCACCGGAATGGCCGCCCTCTGCCCCGGGCTGCCGGCCAACCGCTGGAACCGCACACTCCGCCGGAACTTGGCGCTCCGTCCCGCGGCCTGACCGCTTACCCCCTTGTCTCTCTTTCCTCCCCGCAATCTCCCGAAGGACCACACCATGAAAAGCTTCCGCACCTGCCTATCCGTCACTGCCCTGGCCCTGGCTGTAGGGCTGACCGGCTGCTCAGCCGCCGGCACCTCGTCCGCCGGCACCTCGATCACCGGCGGCACCGGTTCAGGAACGTCGGCGTCCGCCGGAACGGCCGAGGCCGTATCACTGGACACCCTCGTGGCCGACACCCATTACGACGCCGACGATCTCAGCTGGGACGCCGCCTCCGAAGTAGCCGTGACCCTGGCTGACGGCGCCAGCTCTGTGGCATCCGGTTCTTCGGACGCGGTGAAAGTCGACGGCGACACCGTCACCATCAGCGCGGCCGGAACCTACCGCCTCAGCGGTTCGCTGACCGACGGCAAGGTGGTGGTTGCCGCCGGTGAGGAGGACGTGGTCCGCGTCATCCTCAACGGCGCGGCCGTGACCAGCTCTACCGGCTCCCCGTTCGTGGTGCAGAGCGCCAACGAAGCGATCGTCTACCTGGCGGACGGCACCTCCAACACGCTGGGCGATGCCGCGAGCTACACAGACCAGGGTGAAGACGCCCCCAACGCCGCGCTGTACTCCATGGCCGACCTCACCGTCGCCGGCACGGGCTCGCTCACCGTTGACGGCAACTCCAACGACGGCATCTCGTCCAAGGACGGCCTGGTGCTCGCTGCGGGGACCGTGACCGTGAATGCCAAGGATGACGGAATCGTGGGAAAGGACTACGCCGTCCTCCTCGACGGTGCCTACCAGGTCACAGCCGGCGACGACGGATTCAAATCCGACAACGAGGAAGACGAAGGCCGCGGCTGGGTTCTGGTCAACGGCGGCACCCTGAACATTAGTGCGGTCGACGACGGCATCAAGGCCTTCAACACGCTCACCATCGCGGCCGGTACCGCCACGGTGAAAAAATCCGAAGAAGGGCTGGAAGCACAGCACATCGTGATCTCCGGCGGTACCGCCACCGTCACCTCCAACGACGACGGCGTGAACGCCTCCGGGGGCAGCTCGGGCACCACCTCGCAGGGCGGGATGGGCGGCGGAATGGGCGGCGGCGAGATGGCCGCAGGCGATTACACCGTGGAAATCAGCGGCGGCTCCCTCACCATTAATTCACAGGGCGACGGTTTGGATTCCAACGGCAGCGCCACCATCACGGGCGGCACCGTGGTGGTGAACGGGCCCACCAACGACGGCAACGGCGCGCTGGACGTCAACGGCGAACTCGTGGTCAACGGAGGAACTGTGGCGGCCGCGGGAAGCTCCGGCATGGCGGTGACTCCGGGAACCTCCTCATCGCAGTCCGGAGTCCAGCTCACCTTCGGCTCAGCCCTTCCGGCCGGCACCACCATCCAGCTCGCGGATTCCAGCGGCGCCGTGGTGGCGACCTTCGTGACGGCGAAGCAGGCAGCTTCGCTCGTCTACTCCTCCGCAGCCATTAAGGCCGGCCAGGAATACACCGTGTACACCGGCGGCACAGCGAAGGTCACTGCAGGCCTTGGCGAAGGAACCCTCGACGGAGCCCAAAAGCAAGGCACGGTCACCGCCGGCGAGTACACGGCTGCGCGCGGTCCCGGCGGCCACTAGCCGCGGGGCCGCCGCCCGGCAGGCGGGCGACGGCGGCGCGGCGGCGTCCCCCGCCGTGCCGCTGACGTGTTTCTGTCCTGTCTTTCTGGGCTGTCTTTCTGTGCTCAGCACCCTGCACGGACTAGACTCAGGAGTCGGTTCTCCTAACTACGCTCGGAAGAGGTAATCCCCTGATACGAGTCATCAGCTACAACCTTCGCAAGCACGCGGCACGCGGCGAACTGCTGGATCTGGCCCGCGACTTCGGGATAGATGCCTTGTGCCTGCAGGAATGCGACACCACGGATTTACCGGACACGCTCGGCCCGCTTCATCTGGCCGATTCGACTAAGGGCAACAGGCTGGGGCTCGCCATCTACTACCGGATGGACCGCTTCACGGCCTTTGACACCAACACGTTCGCATTGAAGAAGTCGCTGCACGACCGGGTTCTGGCCCCGGCCCATGAGCGTTTGATCGGCACCCGGGTGGTGGACAATGAAACGGATCATGAGCTGGTGATTGCCTCGTTCCATGCTGCACCCCTGACGGCCTCCAACTCGTTGCGCCGCAAACAGATCAAGGCGGCACATGCCGAGCTTCTCGGCATGGGCAGCGGGCTGATGACGCTTATGGTCGGCGATTTCAACTACCCGTTCTTCACCAAGAACCTCACCGAGCACATGAAGAATTCCGGATACGAACTCTCCCTCAGTGACCGGCGAACCTATACGAGGTACAAGGTCTTCAAGGGCCATTTCGACTTTGCCACCTCCCTCGGCCTGGACATCGACAGCGTGGAAACCTTGCCGCGCGGCGCCTCGGACCACCTTCCCATCCTGGTATCCGCGGAGTACGGCCAGGATTACGGCCCCATCCAGGGAACACCGCAACCCTGACGCCGACCACCAGCCCGGGAGGCCCCCAGTGCGCCGCGATTGGATCCTTAAAGCCGTTCCGGGCATCCAGCTGGCACGGACATACCAGCGGTCCTGGCTCGCATCGGATCTGGCCGCCGGGGCAGCCCTTAGCGCTGCGCTGATTCCGGCAGGCATGGCCTACGCGGAAGCCGCCGGCCTGCCAGCGATCACCGGACTGTACGCGTCTGTGGTTCCCATGCTGTTTTACGCGGTTTTCGGGCCCGCCAGGGTGATCATCGTGGGGCCCGATTCATCGCTTGCACCCATGATCGCTGCCGCTGTGCTCCCGCTGGCAGGACGGGATCCCGCCCATGCGGTGGCGCTCGCAGGCGTCCTGGCCATCCTGATCGGAGTCTTTCTGGTCGCGGGCCGGATTTTCAGGCTGGGCTTCGTCACCGGACTGCTGTCCAAGCCGATCCGGGTGGGGTACCTCAATGGCATCGCACTTGCCATCATGGTCAGCCAATTGCCCAGGCTGCTCGGGATCACGGTCCCGGGAGACTCGCTGCCGGCCCGGGCCACGGAGACGGCCGAAGCCGTTCTGCGGGGAGCCGCCAACCCCGTGGCGCTGCTGTTCGGAGCTGCCACGGTGGCAATCATCGTGGCCGGCCGCTTCCTCCCCGGTAAGGTGCCCGGCGTGCTCCTGGCCGTGGCGGCCTCCATCGCAGCGACCGCAGCCCTGGACCTCAACGACGCCATGCCCATGGTCGGAGCGCTTCCGGCGGGACTGCCCGCACCGGCCCTTGAGGGCATCACCATCCATGACGTTGCCGGCCTCATTGGGCCTGCGGCCGGCATCGCCCTCATCGCCTTTGCCGATACCTCCGCGTTGTCCAAGAGCCTCGCAGGGCGGCGTGGCATCCACACCAGCGGCAACCAGGAAATGGGGGCGCTCGGGATTGCCAACGTGGCCAGCGGCCTGCTGGGCGGCTTCCCGGTCTGCGGCAGCTCATCCAGGACGCCGATAGCGCTCGACGCCGGGGCGCGCACCCCGTTCAGCGGCATCGTGGCTGCCGCCCTGGTGGTGGTCTTCATGGTGGCAGCACCCGGGGTGACGGCCTTCCTCCCCACCACCACACTGGCCGCCGTCGTCATGGTTGCAGCGGCCTCGCTGGTGGATATCAAAACCCTGCTCCGGCTGGTCCGGATGAGCAGGATGGAAACGGTCCTGCTCGTCGCCACGTTCCTTGGGGTCGCTTTCGTGGGAGTGCTGCAGGGCATCGTCATCGCCATTGCCCTGTCGCTCATCGCCTTCATACGGCGGGCGTGGGATCCATACCGCACCGAACTGGCGAGCCTGGAAGACATCCCGGGCTACCACGATCTCAGCCGCCACCCGGAGGGCAGGCGCGTCCCCGGCCTGGTGATCGCCCGCTTCGATGCGCCGCTCTTCTTTGCCAACGGAGCGGTTTTCGCGGAGCACATCCGCAACCTTGTGACGAATGCATCGGGGCCGGTGAAATGGGTCATTGTGGCCGCGGAGGCCATCACGGACCTGGACACCACCGCTTTGGACGACCTCGTGGAGCTCGACGACGAACTTGCCAGCCAGGGCATCAGCCTGGTTTTCGCCGAGTTAAAGGGACCGGTCAAGGACCGCCTGCTCAAATTTGGCGTCAGCAGCCGGTTCGGTCCGGACCACTTTTTCCCCACGGTCACCAACGCGGTGCGGAGCTACAAGCGGACCTTCGGGATCTAGCCGCTGTTGCCAGCCGGCTCAGTCCGCTTCCAACGGAATCACATCGATGCGCGATCCCGGCCCTATGACAATAAGAACGCGGTCCACCCGGACTCCCTCCAGGGCCTGGGCGAGCCGTTCGGGCAAGTCGGTCGCAGCACCCTCCGCAGTACCGGCGGTCGCAGTACCGGAGGTTCCCGCGTCGGCCTTGCGCCAAACGGTGACACCCGCACCGGTAACCTCCGCCGCCACCCGCACCAGCGGCTCCGGGTCCCCGGAGGCCACCAGGATGACTTTCCGGACCGTGCGCTTCCGCGGTGCGGCTGCGCTGACGGACCGGTCGTGCCGCCATACCGCGAAGTGGTATCCGGCAGCGAGTCCCGTGGCCACGAGAAGGCCCAGGGGCGCCCGGATGCGGTCCACCAGGCTTCCGCCGCTGACGTCGTCGAGCAGGAATTCGAAGACCCGGTACCCGATCACCAGGAGCGTGATGACGGCGACGATCGCGCTCAGGCCAAAGACTGCCACGAGGTACACCCGCCGGCCGCGGCGGCCAAGTTCAGTGGGTTCCGGCGGCACCCCGGGCTTCCAGGTGAGCCACCACAGCGGCCCTCCGACGACCAAGGCGCTGATACCGCCCAGCAGGAGGGTACGAATGCCGTCGCCGGCCAGTGGCGTGGCTGCGATGCTTAGGGCCGAGTTGACCACGATGCCGATGCCGGTGGCCGCAGCAACCAGGCCGACGCCGGAGGTCACAAGCTTGGCTGCCTGCAGGGTGGTGTCTGACCGTCCCGCGGAAACGGCACGGTGGTACGCCCAGACGAGGGCACCGACGGCACCCGCAGCGATCGCCGCACCAAGCGGTTCCAGCATGTCCCCCATCGGGTCAGTGCGGTCAAAGGCCAGCCGGAGCAGGACAAACAGGACAGTGCCGGTGCCGCCCACAGTCAGGAGAACGGCCCCGAGGATCCCGACCACCACCAGTGCCACGTCGGCGAAATCCGTTTTCAGCCGGCGTCCGCCGTCGTGGATCCAATGCCACCACCAGATGGCGGCGCCGCCGGCGCCCCAGGCGAGCGACTGCAGCACGAACCTCCACCACGGATTCCCGATGGACGCCGATGACGTAAAGCCCTGGATCGCAGTGTCCAGGAGATTTGCGAGCGCTGTCACTGTGCCGCCCACACCGATGATGAGCCCGAAAACCGCCCCCACCACGGTGGGGACGTCCGGAATCAGTGAGGGGCGCTTCCGCGGATGCCGCCACATCCAGCGATGCCAGGCCAGCACTCCTGCCCAGACCAGCCCGTTGGACAGTGACAGCTGCCAGCCCAGTCGTTCGCCCCCGATCACGGCGGCTGCGGCGCTGAGCAGCCCGGTGGCAGATGTGATGAGCGAGACCGCGTACATGCCGGTCAGGTAAAGCCCCCAGCCCGCGGACGACCGCTCAACGGCGTCGTCGAGCCGCCGCCACACGAACCACCACAGCGCGGCTGCCATGGGCCCGCCGATCAGTGTGAACGCCAGCGACCGGGCCAGGCCTGCCACGTCGCCTGCGACGAGCACCGTGCCGGCGCCAAGGAGGCGGCCCAGCAGGCCGCTCAGGCCGATGGCCGTCACCACAACCAAGGCGAAAAGCAGCGTGTATACGATGAGGCGGCGGACCGTCGGCTGGGCGGACCCCGTCGCGGGTGCAGGAACCGTCCGGGCGGCGGTCATTGCTTCACCGTCCGGTTCGTGCAGACCCTGAGCTGCCACGGCGCGGAATCGATCAACCATTTTCCGTCCGTCTTGACAAGGTCAAACACGTCCTCCATCTCGTACTCCGAGTTGCCGAAGGGTCCGCCCCCGTTCGACACCACGATCAGGACCCGCACATCCGCAGACGAGGCCCGCTCCGTGGTGGACACCAACGTAACCCGCAGGTTGTCCGTGGAGGCCCGCTCAAAGTTGACGCACTGCGTCCGGGCCGCTTCCGTGAGGTAGGCCGCAGCAGCCGACTCATCGCCGTCGATGACAGCAGCGGAGTAACGCTGCACCACACCCTGGGGCGTGGATTCGTCCAGCAGGGCCGGTTCGCCCCTCGAGAAGACCACAGCGAGGGCAGCCACCACAAGGACGGCAATCGCTGCCAGGATCATCACAAGAATCCTGTGTGGCCTTCCCGGCGCTGCGTCCATGTGGCCAGTATGGCGTACCGTCCACCGGCTAGCTACGGTACTTTCGGCCCTATCAGCAGCGGTCGGCATGGACGAGGGTGGAGACAATCGTTGCCTGAGGGAAAAGGAATCATGCGCCGAGCACTGGCTGCCGTGTTGCTTGTATTGCTCGGCCTGCTCTGCGGTTCAGCCGCCGCCCGTGCGGAGCCGCCGGTGGAAATCGTGGTGGCGGACGGCGCCGGCATACTGGACCGCACCCGGCTGGTCACCGCGGTGGAAGCCATTGACTTTTACGAACCCACCCGGGTTGCCGTGTTCACCTACCGGGGCTCCGCGGAGGACAACCTGAACGAAGAAGTCCTTCGCTTCGCACGGGCGCAACATCCGGAATGGATCAGCGGGGACGGCCAGAAATGGGCGGACGGTCTGTTCATCTTCGCTGTAGACCCGGTGGGGCGCCATGTGGGCACCTATATGGGCGAGGACCGGAAGGTTTCCCTCGAGCAGCGCGAGGACATCCAGAACGCCTCCAAGGATTTACTGCGGGATGCCCAGTGGACCGATGGCGCCATTGCCGGCATCCGGCGCGGGGCGGAGCTGATCAACCAGCCCTGGTACCGGTCCACGGGATTTCTGGTGACGGCATGGAGCTCCGCGGCGGCGGCTGTCCTCGGTGCCGCGGCGTGGTTGATTGTGCGCTGGCGCACCCGAGTCGCCGGCCGCAATGAGCTCGCCCGAGGGGACGCCAGCTACTCCAATGTCAGCATGGATCTGCAGGTCACCGAGCTGAACGCCGGCACCATTCCAGAGTCCTCGCGGTACGGCAGCACCGTCCTGGAGAAGCACCGCACCTTCCTCGCCAAGTACAAAGCCGCGACGGAGCTGGCCAACCGGGCCCACGCGCTCACACCACGGGGCATGAGCCGGCGGCCGAACCTCAAGCTGGTGCGGGAATTTGCCGACGCTTCCGCTGAACTGGATGCCTTGGATGACGTCATTGCCGACACCAACGCCCTGCTGAACCGGGGATCAGCGTGGGCATCTGCATGGGACCGGCAACTGGCACCGTTCCGCAGTGACCTGGCGGCCCTGGAACAAATGCTCAGCAAGCGGCACGCCGCCGGCGACTCGGCGTCCGCCGCGGCGCTGCGGTCCTTCCGCGACCAGAGCCACCGGGAGATTGAGCGCTGGTCGGCCGAGCTCGCTGAGGGCACCATTAGCCCTGAAACGGCCCTGGACCGGCTGCGGGATGCCCGGACGCACCTGACCGAACTCTTGAAAAACCATGCGGACACAGTAATCGCCGGGTTCGCGAAGACCGACCGGGAAGCCAGGCTGATGCGCGAGGAAATGGACAGCGCGCAGGCCGGTACCAAGGTCAAGCATGGCCGTACTTACGAACCCAGCATCCTTGGCACGGTCTATCCCTCCTACTACTTTTTCTCGGTCCCGGCCTTCAACACAGGATTCAGCACCGGCGTGGGCAGCGTCAGCACAGCCCGCGGCGGTGGAAGCACTACCGGCTACGGCGGCAGCGGGGGCAGTTTTTCCGGGTCCGGAAGTTCGTCCGGTTTCTAGGCGGCCTCGACAGGTCCGTTGACACATTTGGCAAGGAACTGCCGGCGCTACGCCGGTCGTGTCATTGCGGCGGGTGGATCCTGTCGACTACAAAATCCCCACCTGGAATGACGGTGGTTTCATGGCCGTCATCGAAACGCACCACGTAGGGCGGCGCCCCGTCGGCGCCGTGGACCTCGATGATCTGGCCGTGCCGGACCGCTGATCCGACCGTCTTGCCCCGGATCGTGATCCGGTCTCCCTGGGCTGCCTTCATGGCAATCACCTCCAAGAACCAGATTACGAGGGTAGGGGCAGGGACAACAGGGCCGTTGCGCACTAACAGTTCCTCGCTGCCGGACCGGGACACACGTGCCGCGCCCTACCGCCATCTGGCGTTCGTGGCCGCTTGGCAGGACCATAGGGATACTACGGATCTTGACCTTGGAACGGGAGCCAGGGGGAACGGCTATGGCGGAGGAAAAACCCACGAGCTGGTGGGCTACGCTGCCCGGTCTGCTGACCGCCACGGCAGCGGTGATCACTGCAGTGACGGGGCTTTTGCTCGGCCTGGGGCAGCTGGGGGTGTTCGACGCCGGGCGGCCCGCCGCGTCATCGGCTGTATCCTCCGCCAGCGGAGCCTCCGTGCAGCCGGACCGCACTACCCAGACGGACGGCACTGTCCCCCCGGTAGGTGGAGGGTCCGGCGCCGGTGACAGCCCGGAATGGGCCGTGACCCTGCCGGCCGGACGCAACTACAGGGCTGCCGACGTCGAATACGAGATTCTCGACGCCCGTGCCCGCCCGGATGTGTCCGGCAAGATCGCACTGACGTTCACGCTCAGATGCACCAACCACGGCCGGTACGACATCAACTTTTGGGACGCGGCGTTCAGGCTGAATGTGGGCGGAGTCAGCAATTCCCCCGATTCCGGGCTGGACGAAGTAGTCGCGGGCGATTCAAGCAAGTCGGGCGAGGTCCGCTTCACTATCCCGGCGGACACGCGCGAGGCGGTCCTGCGCATTAAGTTCGCGCAGGGCGAGAGCACGGTCCAGGTCGCGATGTCTCCGACCTGAACACCCGCCCCGCCGCACGGATCCGGGAAAGCCGGTGACCCGCCGCCCCAAGGCAGCTGGTCACCGGCCTGTCATGCGGGTTTCCCGCCCGGCGGGGAGGACGGATCGGGGGTTAGGCCTGCGGCGGGAAGGCTAGGCTCCGGCGCGGACGAAAGTCACGCCGCCGGTGGCCGTCAGCCAGGACAACGGGTGCGTGACGGTGGCGTTGACACCGTTCATGCCGCCGCTGATCACCTGGCCGTCGCCGATGTAGATGCCCACGTGGCCGGACTGCACCACCATGTCGCCGGGCTGGGGCTCCCCCACCACCGAGCCGTAGTTCATAAACTGCATGGGTGCCAGGTCGCCGACGGGAATGCCGGCTGAGCCAAGTGCCTTTTCCACCATGGCGGTGCAGTCCTGCGTAATGCCCAGTTGCGCGTAGGCAGCAGAAACCATGGCGGCATTGACACCGCCGGCGGCCGGGGCCGGAGCCGCAGCGGGCGCCGCTGCCTGAACCTGGACGGAAACGGCAGGAGCCTCCGGCGCCGCAACCGGAACCGGCGCTGCAGCGGGGGCAACCGCTTCCACCGGAGCAGGTTCTGCGACCGGCACTTCCACCGGAGCGGGGGTGGTGCTGATGTCCGGGCGCTCGAAGCTGATCCGGACGTGGGAATCGGCGCTGAGCGGGGCACCCGCCTGCGCCCGGGTGTCGGGGGCGGCCGCCGGCGCCGAGTCGCGTTCGGCGGGAGCCTCGGCGGCCTGAGCAGCCATTCCGCTGGACAAGACCAGACCCGAAGCCGCCGCAATCACCGCTGCCTGGCGGCCAACCCTGTTCCTGCCGCGGGTCGTTGTGAAGCCGGAGCGTCCTGCAGGCGCGGTTGACGGATGCTGAGCGGGTAGTGTGCGTGAAGACATGAAGTAACCTCTCCCGATGCCTGCGAGGTTAGCTGTCGGATTCGGATGGGAGACACCCGGCCGCAGTTGCCATCCGCTCAGCGGACGGCTTGCGGCTTCACCCCGAAGACCTGCACAACAACGCTGCAGGCCAAAAGTGGTTTCCCCGTCCCTGCCGGATGGTTTTGATCGGATCCCGGGCCGCGGCAGGGTTAGGCAATCCGCCCGGGAGTGCCCGTATCTGGGATAACGGGCACCGTTCCACCGTACGCGTGCCTCTCGGCCGATGTCACATTGGAATAACGGCACCATCCGGCCAAGGCCGCGCGTGCAGGTAGCAGCGGTGTACTCGGGTAATGCGTTCATCAAAGTCGAGTGTTTTCCCTTGACGCCGCGAGGCGTAGTCTACGTGCATGTTCTTGCGGGGGGACTCACACGCTTGGAGGCATCATGCGTTGGTCGAATCAGCCTGTCCGCAAGCCCGCGCATCGCGCCGCGGAACCCACTGAGCCTTCGCCCGGACGCCGGCATGGGAGGCGCTGGGTCGCAGTTTTGGGTGCGTTGCTGCTTGCTGTCAGCACGGTGGTGGGCGTAGCCGGCACATCGAAGGCGGCGGCGCCAACGATCGTCAGCCTGACATTCGACGACGGCCTGGGCAGCCAGTTGGCGGCCGCGCAGGAGCTGAAAGCCCACGGGCTGGTGGGAACCTTCTTCATCACCACCTCCTTTGTGGGCCAGTCCGGATTCCTCACCCAGGCAAACCTGAACACCCTCGCGGCCGACGGCAACGAAATCGGCGGCCACAGCGTGACCCACCCGGACATGACAACGCTCAGCGCAGCGGCCGCCAGCGCGGAGGCCTGCAACAGCAAGTCGACCCTCGAAGGCTGGGGTTTCACCGTCCGGAACTTTGCCTACCCCTTCGCGGCGGTAAATGCGACAGCCCAGTCCGCAGTTAGCGGCTGCGGGTATGCCAGCTCCCGGGGCCTCGGCGACATCCGCTCTCCCGCCAGTTGCGCCGACTGCCCTGTCGCCGAGACGCTCCCGCCGCAGGA
Organism: Arthrobacter sp. NPDC058288; assembly: GCF_042880995.1. NCBI lineage: Bacteria > Bacillati > Actinomycetota > Actinomycetes > Micrococcales > Micrococcaceae > Arthrobacter > Arthrobacter sp. NPDC058288. The sequence goes on along the minus strand of NZ_JBHVYH010000001.1, from coordinate 1,305,586 downwards.
ACCCATGGTCACCAAGGCTCCGGACCAGGTGGCCGCCACTTGGACCCTGGCGGACCTGCAGGCGACGGTCACCAACGCCGAGACAACCGGAGGCTGGCTGCAGCTGACGTTCCACGAGATTGCGAACGGAACGGATCCGTCGCTGTCCATCAGCCCCGCGCTGTTCAAGGAGTTCGTCACGTGGCTGGCGGCGCGGACAGCAAACGGCACGACGTCGGTCCGTACAGTGGCGCAGGCATTGGGCCAGTCCCCCGTGACGTCGCCGCCGCCGTCTCCCTCCCCCTCCCCGTCTCCGTCTCCCTCCCCGTCTCCGTCGCCTTCACCATCCCCGTCGCCGTCTCCCTCGCCGTCGCCTCTCTCGTTTGCTGACGTACCCCCGGGCGCGGCGCTGTACACCGAGGTCAACTGGATGGCAGCCCAGGGCATCTCCGTCGGCTGGCGTGAAAGCGACGGAACTCGCACGTTCCGTCCCGGCGTTGCAGCCAGCCGCGACATGATGGCTGCGTTCTTCTACCGGCTGGCGGGCAGCCCGGCCTACGCGCCGGGAGCATCGCCTTTCACGGACGTCACGCCGCAGACACCCTTCTTCAAGGAGATTTCCTGGCTGGCGTCCCAGGGCATTACCACCGGCTGGACCGAAGCTGACGGCACAAAGACCTTCCGGCCCGCTCTGGCCGTCAACCGTGACCAGGTGGCCGCGTTTGTGTACCGTTTCGCCGGAAGTCCGAACTACAGCCCCGGGGCATCGCCCTTCACCGATATTTCCCCGCAAACTGCCTTCTTCAAAGAGATCTCATGGCTTGCGTCGCAAGGTATCTCCAACGGCTGGACCGAGGCCGACGGAACGAGGACCTACCGTTCCGGGTTGCCGGTCAACCGCGACCAGGTAGCCGCTTTCCTCTACCGTTACCGCAGCGCCTTCCCGGCGTAGGCGTCCGCATGAAGCCGATGACGTAGGTGAAAAACTATTGCGTGGCCATCTGCCAGCTGAGCGATCAGCCGCAGGAGGATTTCGACGTCAACACGGAGCTGCTGATCCTTGAGGGCAAGGAACTCCATGTGGCGACGTGGGACGCCGAACCGCGGGACGGCGGCTTTGACATCCTGGTCCTCAACGACCGCGTCAGCGCCCTCGGGTTCATGGTGGTCACCGACTGGGAGTTCCTGGAAGGCAGGGCCTACGCGGTCGTGGAACGGCGGGCCGGCGGCTGAGCGGCTTCCGCAAGCGAGAGCACCGCCGCACGCCTCAGCCACGGATCGGGATCCCCCGCCCAGCGCTCCAGCACGGCATGTGCCCGCGTCCTCGCCTGCCCCTCCAACGACGCCACTAAGGGGCGGACGACGTCGGCGGCAAGCGGGTCCACCAGCTCACCCAGCTGTGCCTCCCGCACAAAGCCCTCGATGCGGGTGAGGTCGGAGTTGTTGAGCATCGCCACCCGGGACTGCAGCAGGACAACCGCCGCCAGGCGGCGTTCGAAGACGGGCACCGACCACAGCTCGGTGCTGAGGGCCGTGATGTCATCGTGCCCGAGGTCGCGGTGGCGGCGCAGCATGTCGCGGATGGTGCCCCGCACCGCGCCGACGGATGCACCGTAGAACTGAAGCCCGTCGCCCAGCCGTGCCTGCGACTCGTCTGCCCTGAGCCAGGAGCTCTCCCGCTGCAGTGAGGCATCCACAAAGTCACAGGCATCAGTCACCCGACTATTCTGTCCCAATATTGCGAGCCGTACACGGGGCCCGGAACCCGCCTGCGGCCCGCGAGCGCGTTCCACGGCAACGTGAGAAACTCAGTCCCATGCGTGAACTGGTCGTCCTCGGAACCGCCTCGCAGGTTCCCACCCGGACCCGAAACCATAATGGCTACCTGCTTCGATGGGACGGCGAAGGGCTGCTCTTCGATCCCGGCGAAGGCACCCAGCGGCAAATGATCCACGCCGGCGTTTCGGCCAGCCAGATCACGCGAATCTGCCTTACCCATGTTCACGGGGACCACTGCTACGGTCTTCCGGGCGTGCTCTCGCGCATGGTCCTCGACGGCGTGCAGCACCCGGTGGAGCTGCATTTTCCAGCCTCCGGCGGAGATGTGGTCCGCGCCCTCGTGTCCCTTGCCTCCCCCGGCCTGGACCTGCGGCTGCATCCGCACTCCGGTCCGGGGCCGATCGCGCCCGGCCTGGAGGTACGGCCCCTGCGGCATCGCATCGACACGTTCGGCTACCGGCTTGCTGAGCCGGAGGGCCGCACGCTGCTGCCGGACCGGCTCGCCGCGGCCGGGATTGCCGGTCCGGACATCGCACGGCTGCAGCGGGAGGGGACAGTGCGCGGCGTGCGCCTGGCGGACGTGAGCGTTCCGCGCCCCGGCCAGAGGTTCGCCTTCGTGATGGATACCGCGGAATGCGACGGCGCCGGGGAACTTGCCGACGGCGTGGACCTCCTCGTGGCGGAGTCCACCTTCAGCGACGATGACGCCGCGCTCGCCGCCCGGTATCTTCACCTGACCGCCGGCCAGGCCGGCGCGCTGGCCTCCTCTGCCGGGGCCGGGACCCTGGTCCTCACGCATTTCTCGTCACGGTACGTCGATGTGGGGGTGCTGGCGCACCAGGCCGTTGCCCGCGCAGGCCGGGCCGCCGCCGCCGTCGTCGCTCAGGATCTGGACAGAATTCCGTTACCCAAACGGCAGCGGGAGTCCTGGCTTAAAGGCGGGCTTGCCGCCCCGGCGGTTCCAGTGTCAGTAGACGAAGATGTCAATCCAGGCGCGGTTGTGGGCATGCAGCAGGACCATGAACAGCACAAAGTCGAACAGCAGGTGTACGGCGACGATGTAGGACAGTGACTTCGTCCGGGTGAAGATGAACGCCTGGAGCATGGCGAAGGGAAAGATAAAGACCGGGGCCCAGGCATGGAAGCCCAGTTCCCACAGGAACGACGTGAACAAGACGGCCTGCAGCACGTTGGCCTGTGCGAGCGGCAGGTGCCGGCGTAGGAGGGCGAAGACGGTGCAGATAAAGAACAGCTCGTCCCAGATACCCAGCGCGTTGGTGCCGAGGAAGAGGCGGAAGATTCCCTCGGGGTCCGATACCGCGGGCCAGTTGCTGTATACCCCGGTATTGACCATGTATGCCGGAAGCAGGGCATACCCCATCACCACGACGGCGGCCAGGTACCACTTCTCCGTTCGCGTCCACGGGTGCCCGGTCAGTACGGGGAACCTGACGGCGTGCTCCCTGAAGATCCAGCGCGAAACCGCATAGGGCACTCCCACCGCGACGATCATCGCCGTACCCATGACCACCATGTGCACGGTGCTGATGTCGGTGGTAATGGGAACAAGGCTGATGGCTATGAGCCCGGCGGCGATCAGGGCCAGGTCCCGCAGGAGTGCCCGGTCGATGAACCCCGCCAGTACCAGGGCCAATGCCAGCAGCCCGTACCCCGGGAGTTTCTGCTCCAGGACGAACAAAACAAACCCGGAGAGCGACACGAGTGCCGCGGGAACCAGCTTCAACGTCAGCCCGTTGCGGATGCTGGTTCCGGCCGCGGGCGCACGGCTAGACATGTGCGCCGACCCGGGCCAGTGCCCGCGGCGTGAATGGGAGTTCGGTCATACGGGCCTCCTGCCGTTTTGCCACATATCCTCCCCTGCCGTTCGTCACGGGGCAAGGGCCGGGCCCTGCCGTAGCTTCGCCGCCTTTGCCTGGAAAGGGTTGAGCAGCCGGCCCACGGACTGCCGGGTGTGCCGGACCCCGACGGCCCTATCCGGGCCACGCAAGATCTGCTTTTGGGGAGAACATTTTGGCCCGTAGGCTCATGGCATGTCGCCTGATCGCTATTTGGCCGAGCTGGCCGGTTTCCTTGAAAGTCTCACGGCCGTTGCCCGCCAGCCCGACGACGTGCTGTCCCGTCCGGTTCCGGCGTGCCCTGGCTGGACACTGGAGCAGCTGTTCGGGCACCTCGGCTCCATCGAACGCTGGGCCGCCGCCGTGGTTGACGGCGGACAGTACGTTGAGGAGGCGTCACCGCCGGCGACAGGAGCCGCCGCATGGTTCGTCGAGGGCACCGCACCGTTCTTCGAGACAATGACCGGCCTGGACCCGGCGGCGCCGTGCTGGAACTTTGGCCCGCCGCCGCGCACGGCTGGTTTCTGGCTTAGACGCCAGGCGCACGAGCACGCCATACACCTCATCGACGCCAGCCGCGCGTCCGGACGGGCAGCACCGGTTCCTGCCGCGGATTTCATGCTCGACGGCGTCGACGAGGTCCTCACGATGTTCACTCCGCGACAGATGCGGCTGGAGCGGATGCAGCCTCCGAAACAGGCGGTCGCGTTCCATGTCCCGGGCGTTGACGGGGTCGGCTTTGACGAGCGCAGCGCAGGCCACTGGACCGTGGGCGGCGGACCCGCGGCGGCGTCTCTCACCGCGCCGGTGGCGGACATGTACCTGGGCCTGTGGGGCAGGGCGAGCCTCCAGGACACGGCAATCATCGACGGCGACGCAGACCTGGCACTTCGCGTCCTGCGGGGGCCGCTCACACCCTGAGGGGCCTGAAACGTCCTATTGCCTGCCGTGCGCGCCGGGCCGTTTGCCGGGCCGACGATGCCTGCGCAACGTGCCGGAACACCAGCGGGGGCCCTGTCAGCCATAGTCGCGCAAGGCTACGATCGTGCCTGGCGGCCAATGTTACGGAGGCCGGCAGAGGCGGGGGGAAGATGGTATGAGCGGGCACACGAGGCAGGGCGGACCGCACTGGCGGCGGGTAGTGGCAGCCCTCGGCAACGATGATGCGCGGACGGCTTACGCCCAAGTCGTGCTCGGCGCAAGGCTGCCCGAAGCGATCGCTGACCTGAACGACCAACGGCGAAACCGGGCCATCGCTGCCCTGCTCGAGTCCGGGCTCGTCGAACCCAACGCTGCCGGCGAACTGGAGGCGTCAGGGGCAATCTTCCGCGATCTCCTCACGCAGCAACCCCGGCGGCAGCCGCAGACCGGATTGCACCGATTCATGCGCTTGGGCAGGATCGAGCGGTACCCGGCCAACAAGGCGGAACGACGGGAGCTCCTGGCGTGGATTGCCAGCGATGCCATCGAGCCTGGCGAAGACTTAGCGGAAAGACAGGTAAACGAACGGCTTCTCAGTTACACGGACGACGTCGTGTTGCTGCGCCGCTACCTCGTCGACTTCGGGCTGTTGGAACGCACCCCCACAGGCTCCTCCTATCACCGGCCGAATGAAACGTAATACCCTGCACGGCAAGGGCTGATGGCGATTCCAGCAGCGGCATCTGGCGGATGATTGCCTGGACGGTCTCGCCGAATTGGCCCGGCCGGAGGGCCGGACCGTTGCTTTGAAGGTGAGGCTGGCTGCCGGCTTTGTGGAGGCAACCCGGGCTTTGGCCTCACCGGCGCCGGCAGCGGGACGGCCGACGGCGTCACCGGCTTGGGCGGGGACGTCCCGTCCCCGAGGGCGCAGGTTCTGGTCACAGTCCCGGTTTTGTCACTGCTGGACGCACGGATGACCCCGCCCTGCTGGACGGGTACGGAACGATTCTGCGCGATGCTCGACGCCCTGTGCAATGCTCTGAGCCAGGGGCATACTGAATTATGACTGACGCCGACGATTTCTTAGCCTGGGTTAAATCCGCACTGTACGAAGCGGAACGGGCGCTTCATAACGGCGATGCGACGCCCCGGCGGGCACTCTGGTCCCGGAATGAACCGGTGAGCATCCTGGGCGCATGGCGCAATGCGTACGGCCGTGAGGAGATCGACGAAGCCTTCACTGCCCTCGAAATGTCTTTCTCCGACTGCACGTCCTACAGTTTCGAATTACAGGCCTATGACGTGGTCGGCGCGATGGCCTACACTGCGGGCCTGGAGCATGTCTCGACCTCTGTCGACGGCAAGCCGCGTAGCTACACGCTGCGCGCCACGCAGGTCTATCGCCGCGAAGACGGCGGTTGGAAGGTGGCGCATCGGCACGCCGACACCGTGACCGAGTGAAGACCGATAACGGCACCCCGCAAGTGTCCGTTCAACGGGACGTCCTCCGCGGACGCGTGGCCGTCGTAACTGGCTCGACCCGCGGTCTGGGGTTTGCCATGGCCCGGTTGCTGGGGCAGCACGGCGCGACGGTGGTCCTGGCGTCCAGGTCGGACGTCGACGTTGCGGCCGCCGTCGAACGGCTGCACCTTGAAGGAATCGCGGCGTCCGGACGTCGCTGCGACACCGGTGAACTGGCTGACGTGGAGGCCCTGCGCGACGAGGCCCTCCGCTACGGGACGCTCGATATCTGGGTCAACAACGCCGGAGTCTCCGGTGTCTTCGGACCCACGGCATCCACACCGGTTGACGACTTCACGCGAGTGGTGCGCACGAACATCCTCGGCACGTTCCACGGGTCCAGGATTGCCCTCCCCGTCTTCCTCGGCCAAGGCCGCGGCGACCTCGTCAACGTCTACGGCCAAGGCGATCAGGGGCCGGTGGCGCTCCAGAACGCCTATGCGTCAAGTAAGTGTTGGGTCCGCCAGTTCACCGAGACGTTGAGGCTGGAGACCAAAGGCACCGGCGTCCGGGTGCATGGCCTGAACCCGGGACTGGTGGTGACGAACATGCTGGGGCACGTCACGTCCCAGCCGGGGTACGAGCATCGACTGGGCGGGCTGCAGGTCGTCGTTGGACTGTGGGGGCAGACTCCGGACGACGCCGCGCGCCCCCTCCTGGACCTCGTAACCTCGGACTCGGGCGAGTTCCGGTACCTGACTAAGACGACCATGGTGTCCCGCGGGGTGCGCAGTTTAGTAGCCGGTCGCCTCCGCCGGGCGAACCGCATGCCCCTGGACATCACCGTGCTCGACACGCAATCAAAGGGCTGACCGGGCCGCGTGTTCCTTCCGACACCTCTGCAGGACGGTTCATCCCGTCGCGGGCGCGAACTGGCTGGCAGTGAACTCCGCTCCCTGGGGATCCCGGATCAGTGCCGTGCGCGTCCACTCGGTGTCGTTTTGGCGGAGGACCTGGGCACCGAGGCGCCGGGCCTCAGCCACAATCTGGTCCCGGTCGGCGACAGTGAACGAGACGTGCCAGTGCGGCGGTTCGTCGGGGGCCGTGGGGGCGATCCAGGCGATCGCGTCCTCGAAGCCGGGTGGGGCCGCCAGCCCGGACTGCCTCGCCCTGATGCCCGGATCGGCTGTCGCCTCAAGGTGGTCGCCATAACCTGGCCTGCGGATCATCATCGCGAAGCCAAGATCGTCGACCTGCCAACCGAACGCGTCTTCGTAGAACGCAACGGCCGCGCCGGGGTTAGCCGTGTGGAGGTCGCTGAAATTCCACGCCCCCGGCAGGTTGACCACTTGTGCCCCTAAGCGTAGCCGGGCCTGCCAGATGCGAAACTCGGCACCCTCCGGATCGTTCAGGACAGCACTTCGGCCGCCTTCTCCCGCATCGGCGGGCGTCGATCGCACCGTGGCACCGGCAACGACCAGCCGCTGCACTGCGGCATCCGCGTCCTCGACGGCTATGTAGGTGCTCCACACCGCGGTACCGCCGTGGGTACTGGCCATCCCGCCGACTTCCCGGCCGTCGAGCTTTGCTATCAAGTAACGGCCGGGCGCTCCCGGCGGCATGACGTCCTCGAACGTCCAGCCGAGGAGTCCGGAGTAAAATTCTGCGGCGGCTTCGACGTCAGGCTGCTCGGTATCGATCCAACACGGGACGCCCTGCGGGTAGGTCCGTTCGGTCATGACTGGCTCCCGTCCATGGGCAAAGCCTAGCGAGCCAGGATCCGGTCGGGTACCCTGCCCGAACTGCTAGTCCATCCACGCCTGATGTCCTTAAAACCGAACGGCCACCGCAAGCACGCGGAGGCCGCTCCTGTTTTCCCGTCGAGTGTAAGAAAAGAAGACTAGAAGTCCCAGTCCTCATCCTCAGTGTTGACGGCCTTGCCGATCACATACGACGAACCCGAACCCGAGAAGAAGTCATGGTTCTCGTCCGCGTTCGGGGACAGGGCCGAGAGGATGGCCGGGTTCACGTCGGTGACGGAAGCCGGGAACATGGCCTCGTAGCCCAGGTTCATCAGGGCCTTGTTCGCGTTGTAGTGCAGGAACTTCTTGACGTCCTCAGCCAGGCCGACAGAGTCGTAGAGGTCGTGCGTGTACTGGACTTCGTTCTCGTACAGCTCGAAGAGCAGCTCGAAGGTGTAGTCCTTGATTTCCTGGCGCTTCTCCTCGGAGACCTTCTCCAGGCCCTTCTGGAACTTGTAGCCGATGTAGTAGCCGTGCACGGCCTCGTCACGGATGATCAGGCGGATCAGGTCTGCCGTGTTCGTCAGCTTGGCGCGTGAGGACCAGTACATGGGCAGGTAGAAGCCCGAGTAGAACAGGAAGCTCTCCAGCAGCGTGGAGGCCACCTTGCGCTTCAGCGGGTCGTCGCCCTGGTAGTAGTCCATGACGATCTGGGCCTTCTTCTGAAGGTTCTCGTTCTCGGTGGACCAGCGGAACGCCTCGTCGATCTCCTTGGTGGAGGCCAGCGTGGAGAAGATGGAGGAGTAGCTCTTGGCGTGCACGGACTCCATGAAGGCAATGTTCGTGTACACGGCTTCTTCGTGCGGGGTGATCGCATCCGGGATCAGCGAGACGGCGCCGACGGTGCCCTGGATGGTGTCCAGCAGGGTCAGGCCCGTGAACACGCGCATGGTGAGCTGCTGCTCGTCCGGGGTCAGCGTGGCCCACGACTGGACGTCGTTGGACAGCGGCACTTTCTCCGGCAGCCAGAAGTTGTTGACGAGGCGGTTCCAGACATCCACGTCCTTGTCGTCCTGGATGCGGTTCCAGTTGATGGCCTCGACGTGGCTAAGCAGCTTGACCTTCTCGGTCATGTCATCCCCTCAATGTTGGGTTAGTTCTTTGGTTAAAGCGTACGACGGCGGGCGGGCGCCCGCCGTCGTACTGTCACGATTTAGTTGAAGATTAAAGCATGCAGCTGACGCAACCCTCAACCTCAGTCCCTTCCAGCGCGAGCTGGCGGAGACGGATGTAGTAAATGGTCTTGATGCCCTTCTTCCAGGCATAGATCTGGGCCTTGTTGATGTCACGCGTGGTGGCGGTGTCCTTGAAGAACAGCGTCAGGGACAGGCCCTGGTCCACGTGCTGCGTGGCAGCGGCGTAGGTGTCGATGACCTTCTCGTAGCCGATCTCGTACGCGTCCTGGTAGTACTCCAGGTTGTCGTTCGTCAGGTACGGCGCCGGGTAGTACACACGGCCCAGCTTGCCTTCCTTGCGGATTTCGATCTTGGACGCCACCGGGTGGATCGAGGAGGTGGAGTTGTTGATGTAGCTGATCGAGCCCGTCGGCGGAACGGCCTGCAGGTTCTGGTTGTAGATGCCGTGCTCCATGACGGAAGCCTTCAGCTCGCGCCAGTCATCCTGGGTGGGGATGTGGATGTTCTTGAACAGCTCCGCTACCTTCTCGGTCTGCGGGACCCATTCCTGCTCCGTGTACTTGTCGAAGAACTCACCCGAGGCGTACTTGGACTTCTCGAAGCCGCCGAAGGTCTGGCCGGTCTGGATGGCCAGCTTATTGGAGGCGCGGACGGCGTGGTACACCACCGAGTAGAAGTAGATGTTGGTGAAGTCCAGGCCTTCTTCGGAACCGTAGTGGACCCACTCGCGGGCCAGGTAGCCGTGCAGGTTCATCTGGCCGAGGCCGATCGCGTGGCTCTGGTCGTTGCCGCGGGCGATGGACGGCACCGAGGTGATGTTGGACATGTCCGACACAGCCGAGAGCGAGCGGATGGCCGTCTCGATGGTCAGGCCGAAGTCCGGCGAATCCATGGTCTTCGCAATGTTCAGCGAGCCCAGGTTGCAGGAGATGTCCTTGCCGGTCTGGTCGTAGGACAGGTCATCGTGGTAGGTGGTGGGCTGCGAAACCTGGAGGATCTCGGAGCACAGGTTGGACATGATGATCTTGCCGTCGATCGGGTTTTCCCGGTTCACGGTGTCCTCGAACATGATGTACGGGTAACCGGATTCGAACTGGATCTCGGCGAGGGTCTGGAAGAACTCGCGCGCCTTGATCTTGGTCTTCTTGATCCGGGAATCATCCACCATCTCGTAGTACTTCTCGGTGACCGAGACGTCGGAGAACGGCATGCCATACACGCGCTCGACGTCGTACGGGGAGAACAGGTACATGTCCTCGTCCCGCTTGGCCAGCTCGAAGGTGATGTCCGGGATGACGACGCCGAGCGAGAGGGTCTTGATGCGGATCTTCTCGTCCGCGTTCTCGCGCTTGGTGTCCAGGAAGCGGTAGATGTCCGGGTGGTGGGCGTGCAGGTACACGGCACCGGCACCCTGGCGGGCACCGAGCTGGTTGGCGTAGGAGAAGCTGTCCTCGAGGAGCTTCATCACGGGGATGACGCCCGAGGACTGGTTTTCGATCTGCTTGATCGGTGCGCCGACTTCGCGGATATTGGTCAGCGCGAACGCCACGCCGCCGCCGCGCTTGGACAGCTGCAGGGCGGAGTTGATGGACCGGCCGATCGACTCCATGTTGTCCTCGATGCGGAGCAGGAAGCAGGAGACCAGCTCGCCGCGCTGCTTCTTGCCGGCGTTCAGGAACGTCGGAGTGGCCGGCTGGAAGCGGCCTTCGATGATCTCGTCAACCATCTGCAGGGCAAGCTGCTCGTCGCCGCGTGCCAGGTGCAGGGCAACCATGCAGACGCGGTCCTCGTAGCGCTCCAGGAAGCGCTTGCCGTCGAACGTCTTCAGCGTGTAGGACGTGTAGAACTTGAAAGCGCCCAGGAAGGTCTCGAAGCGGAACTTCTTCTTGTAGGCGCGGTTGAAGAGCTCGCGGATGAAGTTCATCGTGTACTGGTCGAGCGTCTCGCGCTCGTAGTACTGGTTCTTCACCAGGTAGTCGAGTTTTTCCTCCAGGTCGTGGAAGAACACGGTGTTGTTGTTCACGTGCTGCAGGAAATACTGGTGCGCAGCTTCACGGTCCGCTTCGAACTGGATCTCGCCGTTCGGTCCATACAGGTTCAGCATGGCGTTCAGCTCGTGGTAGCCCAGCCCCTTGTAGGCGGCGGGCAGCGGGGGCTTCTCTGCGGTCTTCTCGACGGCGGCCCCCGCGCGGGAGCCCTGACCCTCAGACATGGTTACTTCTGTGTCTGCGACAGTAGTGTCCAAAACTTGTCCAATCCTTGGTTTACCAGGCGGACGTCTTCAGGCGTCCCCATGAGTTCGAAGCGGTAGAGGTGCGGTATCTGGCATTTGAAGGCGATGATGTCACCCGCCATGCAGTAGTTGTCCCCGAAATTTGTGTTTCCTGCGCCAATCACCCCGCGGATCAGAGTCCTGTTCTGCGGGTTGTTGAGGAACCGGATGACCTGTTTCGGCACTGAGCCCTCGCCGCCGGTCCCTCCGTAGGTGGGAACCACCAGGACGAAGGGCTCGGAAGCGACAAGTTCAGCTTCACGCTGATGCAGTGGGATCCGGGCTGCATCCCGGCCCAGCTTCTCGATGAAGCGCCGGGTGTTCTCGGAAGCCGAGGAAAAGTAGATGAGGTGACTGGATGTCCGGTTCATGGGCGTCGTATTCACAGCATCTGCTGCGAGCGGCGCATCGGCAAGTGCCGGCGCTGCCATGGGAGTCACCTCATCTACGTAAAGTTCTTTGCCGGAAACGGCGGGTGGAACCTAGGCCACGGATGCGGCCGCGCTCAGCGCCAGCTCCTCGATCTTGTCCGGGCGGAAGCCTGACCAGTGATCCTGGTCAGTGACCACGACAGGGGCCTGCATGTAGCCGAGGGCCTTCAGCCGCTCAAGGGCATCCGCATCCTGGGAGATGTCGACGCTCTGGTAAGTGATGCCCTTCTTGTCCAGCGCGCGGTACGTTGCGTTGCACTGAACACAGGCCGGCTTCGTGTAAACCGTAACGGTCATGGTTCCTGTCCCCTTTGTTGAAGTCACTGCTTTTTGAAGTCTCTGGATCATCGTTGCGGTAGACACTGCCCGGATCTGAAACCCCTGCTCGATGCCGGTCCTGCGTCCCGCTCAATCTGTATGTCGATACTACATGTAGTGCACGGTCCCGATGCGGACCCCAACATGATGTATTACAAGTATGTCATTTAATGCACCGTTAATCCACAGGCCGGGGGCTGAAAAATGTCCGTGTTTCAGCTGTTTTAATGGACGAAATCCACACCCTGTGGAGGAGTTAGCCACAATTAATCCCCCCGCGTGTCGTACGGCAGACGGCGTGTCGCCGATGTGCGGCTGGCGTGTCGGAGGGCACACAAAAGGGGCCCCGAAGCTCTTTCAGGACCCCCGATGTGATGAACGGAACGGGCTGGCGGCCGGAGACTACCGGCCGGTAGGGCTCAGCCGCGCTGGTCCGGCCGGCTGCAGAGGATCTGTTCCACGCCCATCCTGCCTTCGGCGAAGCTGCGCAGCGCACCGACGAGATACAACCGCCAGACGCGCGCTATCTCCTCCCCCATCATGTCGACGGCGGCTTCCTGGTTCGCCTCGAAATTGGCGTACCAGGCCTCAAGGGTGCGCACATAGTCCGTCCGCATTGCCTCCACGGCCTGGACCTCAAAGCCGGCACCCTCCAGGAAACCGAGGGTCTCGCCGACCGGGCGCATGTGCATGTCCGGTGCGATGAAGGATTCGATGAACGGCCCTCCCCCGGGGTGCTTTCCGCGCCGGGACATCTGCTGGACCAGAACGCGCCCGCCGGGAACGACGTTATTGAACAACGCAGCTGCATACACGGGGTAGTTGCGCTGGCCCACGTGTTCGCCCATCTCCAGGGAGGCGACGGCGTCGAACGGCCCGTCCGGGATCTCGCGGTAGTCCTGGACCCGGATGTCCATATGGCCTTCCAGTCCGCGTTCGCCGATCCGGGCGTCGATGAAGGCCTTCTGTTCCGTGGAAAGCGTGACACCCACGACGTCGGCACCGTAGTGCTGTGCTGCGTGCAGGCTCAGCGAACCCCAGCCGCAGCCGACATCGAGCAGGCGCATGCCGGGCTTAAGCCCGATTTTCCGGCAGACGAGGTCCAGCTTGTCCCGCTGGGCGTCCTCCAGCCCGTAGTTCTCGGAGGAGTCCGTCCAGTACGCGCTCGAGTAGGCCATCTGGGGATCCAGGATGAGGCCGTAGAACTCGTTGCTGAGGTCGTAGCGGTGGCTGATGGCCGCCCGGTCCCGGAGAAGGCTGTGGAGCTTTCCTCTTACCCGGGCCTGGCTCGCCGGGGGCTGCGGCGGAGTGCCGATGGCGCCTGCCGCCTTTGCGATCCGGCCCACGCCTGCGAGGACCGCCGGCGTGGGACGGATCCCGGAGAGTCCGCGTTCCCGGACAACTTTCCAGAGGTGTTCCAGGGCTGAGTTCAGGTCGCCGTCGACGTCCAGTTCGCCGGTGACGTACGCCTGGGCTGCCCCGAGCTCCCCCGGCGCCCACAGCAGCCGACGGATGGCGTCGGGATCCTTCAGCCGCACTACCGGAGCATCGGCCGGGCCCGCCTCGCTGCCGTCCCACACCTTGAGCCGGACGGGAAGTTCCCCGCCGACCACCGGGCGCAGGACCTCGGCGATGGTGTCCGCGAGCGGCGCCGTCATACTGCGGCTCCGCCGGTTGCACGCCTGGATGCTGCGTGGTCCAGGACAATCTGCTGGACGTCGAGGTAGCCCGTCTCAAAGCCTGCCCTGGAATAGCAGAGGTAGAACAGCCACATCCGCTGGAAGACCGTATCGAAGCCCATGGCCGAAACCTCGTCCGCTCGGGACATGAAACGTTCCTCCCAGAGCCGCAGGGTCTGCGCATAGTGCTCGCCCATGGCGAGGCGTTCGCGGACCCGGAGCCCGGTCTGCTTCTCGGTGATTTCCTCGATGGCCCGGACGGACGGAATGACGCCGCCGGGGAAGATGTACTTGTGCACCCAGGTGTAGCTTGTCCGGGTGGCGATCAGCCGGTCGTGCGCGATGGTGATGGCCTGGATGGCCACCTTGCCGCCGGGGGCGAGGACGCGCTCGATCGTCTGGAAGTACGTGGCCCAGTATTCGTAGCCGACGGCTTCGATCATTTCCACCGAGACGACGGCGTCGTACTCGCCTTCCACCGCCCGGTAGTCCTTGAGTTCAATGCTGACGGCGTCGGCGTAACCGGCCTCGGCCACGCGCTGCCGGGCGAGTTCCTGCTGCTCGCTGGACAGTGTGACCGAATACACCGTGGCGCCGCGGGCAGCTGCCCGCAGCGCCAGTTCGCCCCAGCCGGTCCCGATTTCCAGCACGCGCGTTCCCTCGCCGACGCCGGCTTTGTCCAACAGCCGGTCGATCTTCGCCTGCTGCGCGTCCGCGAAACCGTCCCACCCGACGGTCCGCAGGGCGTCGCCCCGTTCCGGGAACAGCGCACTGGAGTAAGTCATGGTGGTGTCCAGGAAAGAGGAAAAAAGTTCGTTGGAGAGGTCGTAGTGGCGGGAGATGTTGGAGCGGGTGTTCTGCTCGGTGTTCCGTTCCCGGCGCGGCTGGCGCGGCAGGTAGAGGGCGCGCAATTTCTGCAGCGGCTCAGGCACGAGGGTCCCGACGCGGGCTGCGAAGACTTCCATCACGGCGGTGAGGTCGTCCGCGTCCCAGTCGCCGGCCATGTAGGACTCGCCCAGTCCGATCAGCCCGCCGTCCCCCAGCCGGGCGGCGAAGGCCTCCGGCCGGTTCATGGTCATGACGGGGTACTGACTGCCGGGGGAGGGATCGGTCGCCGCCCTGCCGAGGACAGTGCCGTCGGGGTACCTGACCTCGAGCGGGAGCGTCCTGACGGCAGCTTTGAAGATGGCGTCCGCAATCCGCCCGGCCACCCGTGCCTTGAGGCTGTCCGGTGTAGTGGCGATGCTGGGCCAGATGTCGGCGTCGATAGTGACGGGAGGCCGGGGAACCGAGTAGGGAACCCGGCCAGTGTGGCCTTCGCCCTGTCCGCGCCCCGCTGCGGATCCGGTAGCTTCGGTGATGGTCACTGTACTGCCTCCTGTGAAGGGTGTTGTGGTCGTTTGATGATGGGCAGCCGACGTGCCCAAAGTTTGATGCCCTGCCAGCGGATCTGGGCGGACACCCGGAGCGGTGCCAGCGGAACCGCGAGCGCGGCGGACAGGATGTTTGGCACGGTTGCCTCGCGGCGTTCGCCGTCGACCGTTGCCACGAAGGGCTTCTGCCCTGCGCGCTCCAGGACGATGGATACTGCGAGCCGCTCCCCCGGTTCCGGAAGTTTCATCCGGTACTGGCCTTCGACGTCGTTGAAAGGGGAAACGTAGAACGCTTTGGGAACACTCGCCCTTCCGGAGTGGTCCGTTTCGAGCAGGTAGCAGTGCCGTTCACCATAGGTGTTGTGGACTTCCGCAACCACGCAGCGCAGGGCTCCGGAGGCGTCGTGGCACCAGAACAGGCTGAGCGGGTTGAACACGTGGCCGAACACCCGGGCGCTGGCCAGCATGGTGATCCGGCCGCCGTCGAGCTCTATTCCCCGGGTCCGCAGGAACCGTTCGACATTGCCCCGGAGCGAGCCGGCCGGGTCGCCAAGATGATCCGAGACGCGGAAACCGGCCAGCGGCCGGAGCGGCCACGGAAGTAACGGAAGCCTGTCGACGTCGACATACCAGCTGTAGCTGCGGTAGGTAAAGGCATTCTGCAGGGGTGTGCGCCGCACATGGGCTATGGACGTCCGGTAGATGGCTGCCCCTTGCATCAGGCGACCTCCGCTGTGACGCTCTGCAGCCCGGGACCGGAGACCGGCTGTTCCTCCCAGTTCCGGCCAAGCCGGGCAGCCGCTTTCACGCCGGAGAGGGCACCGTCTTCGTGGAAGCCCCAGCCGTGGTACGCGCCGGCGAAGGCCAGGTGTTCGTCCCCCAGGGCCAGGATCTGTTGCTGTGCCCGGAGCGAATCCGGCGTGTACTGCGGGTGCTCGTAGACCATCCGGTCCAGTACCGTCCCGTCGGCGATGAGTTCGGATTCCCCGAGGCTCACGATGTAGCGTCCGCCGTCGGCAGGTTCGAGTCGCTGCAGGCGCGTCATGTCATAGCTGACCAGCACCTTGTCCGGACGTGCGTCGCAGGACGGCAGACGGTAGTTCCAGGACGCCTGGGCGTTTGCGCTGCGCGGCAGGACGGCTTCGTCGCGGTGGAACAATGTCCGGTTCACCGAGTAGGGCATGCCGGCGAGCGCCTCGCGCTCGGTTGCGGAGGCATCGGCGAGCATGCTCAGCGCCTGGGCCGGGTGGGTGGCAATCACCACTGCGTCAAAGTACTCCGTGCCCCTCGCGGTGGTCAGCTCAACGCCGTCACCGTGGCGCCGCACCGAGGCGACCGGGCTGGACAGCCGGATGTCCGTCAGTGTTGCGGCCAGCTTATCCACGTAGGTCCTCGAGCCTCCCTTGACGGTCCGCCACTGCGGTGAGCCTGACACACCGAGCAACCCGTGGTGGGCGAGGAAAGTGAACAGATAGCGGGCCGGGTACGCCAGCGCGGTGGCCGGGTCGCAGGACCAGACGGCGCTCACCACCGGGGTCATGAAGTGCGAGATGAAGTAGCTGCTGAACTTCTCCCGGGCGAGGAACTCCCCCAGCGTCAGTTCCGCCTCCCCTCCGCCGGCAGCACCACGGTCCGCCCCGGCAAGGAGTGCACGGGCGCGGCGGTGGAAGCGCGTGACCTCCAGCAGCATCAGCAGGTACCGGCCGCGCAGCAGGGTGGACGGACGGGGAATGATGCCGCGTCCCTTGGCACGGGCGCCGGCATATTCCAGGCCGCAGCCGTCGCAGCGTACGGACATGCTCATCTCGGAGTCCTGCGTCTCCACGCCCAGCTCCGCAAAGAGCCGCAGGAGCGTGGGGTAGGTGCGTTCGTTGTGGACGATGAAGCCGGTGTCCACCCGGAGGGACGGGCCGCCGTCCTGCTCCACATCGTGGGTGTGGGCATGCCCGCCCAGCCGGGAGTCCGCCTCGAATAACGTCACGTTGTCCCGCTGGTTCAGGACATATGCCGCGGTCAGTCCTGCTACGCCGCTGCCGATGACGGCCACCCGCCGGCCATCCGGAATCCTAGCTTCTTGCGACAATGATCTGCTCCTGTTGGCTTAGCCTGAATCGTCCTGATGAATCGTCTTATGGACAATTCGTCACCGACGGGCTCCCGGATGACTGCAAATTCCAGCCGGGCCCCTTGACGCGATTCTGCCCCATGAACGCGGGCCTCCTGACGCGACATTCCGGGGCTGCCGGGCGATATGCCACAATGAAGCGGGATTTCCGAGGCGAAGGGCAACCATTGATCAACCCCGTTCATTTGCGGACCCTCGTGGAGGTCACCCGCCTTGGCTCATTCGCGGCGGCCGCCAACCGGCTGGGCTATACGGCCTCCGCGGTGTCCCAGCAGATGTCCGCCCTGGAACGGGACACGGGCGTGGACCTCTTCCAGCGGTCAGCCAGGAGCATCCACCCCACCGAGGCCGCCCTGGTGATGACGCGGCACGCCGCCAAGGTCCTCACCGACATTGAGGCGCTCATGGCGGCCGCCTCCCGGACGCACGACGCCACCCACCAGGAGCTCCGGCTGGGCATCTTCCCCAGCCTGGCAACCTATGTGCTGCCGCGGATCCTGCAGAACCCGAAGTGGAAGGACCTGGGCATCGACCTCAGGGTGTCCGTGGCTGAGCCGTCCCAGACCATCCAGGGGCTGCGCACTGGCGGCGAACTAGATGTGGCCCTGGTCTACCAGGTGGGCCAGTCCGGGCTGGCATGGCCCCACACCGTGAACCGGCAATGGATCGGCGACGACGAATTCCGTGTGGTGCTGCCGGCAGCCTGGGGTTTCCGTGCCGAGGCCAAAGTGGCGGCGGACCATCTGTCCGATATGCCATGGATCGTCCACCACCCGGGCACCAGCGACGCCACGGTCATTGAACGGCTGTTCGCCAGCTGCAACCTGCACCCCCGCGTAGTGGCCTACAGCGACGATTTCCATGCCAGCCTCGAAATGGCCGCCGCGGGGCTGGGCGCCGCACTGGTCCCTGAGCTTGCCCTGCGTCACCGGCCTGCCGGGGTGGTGGTCCTGGACGTTCCGGAGATCCGGCTGGCACGGAACGTCTTCGCCCTGCTGATCAATGACAAGCGGACGGCGCGGGTGCAGCTCTTCGTCGAACTCCTGGCTGACACCCTGCACAGCATGGGAACAGCCCGCTAGGACTCGCGGCCCTTCGCACGGCGGTCCCTGGCATCCCGGTCCTTCGCACGGCCCGGCACCCGCCCGGCAAATGACAGCAAGGCGGTCAGTACCTTGTCTTTCGCTGTGCCATAGGGCGGATAGGCCAGCCTGAGGGTGTCCGGCCACATCGGTTTGTCCAGGGCGGCCCGTTCGTGCGAAAACGTCCGCACGGAATGTTCGCCGTGATATGCCCCGATGCCGCTGCCGCCAACCCCGCCGAACGGGAGGCCCGGGACCGTAAGGTGTGCCGCAGGCGCTCCATAGGCCAGTGCACCCGAGGAGGTTTCCGCCGCGAAGGCGCTGCGCACTCCGTCATCTTTGCTGAAGACGTAGACGGCCAGGGGCTTGGAGCCGGAATTGATCATACGGATGGCTTCGTCCCGCCCGGTTACCGGCACCAGCGGCAGCAGCGGACCGAAGATTTCTTCGCCCAGGACCGCGTCGCCGGGGGCGGGCCGCAGCAGGGTCGGGGCAAAATACCGGCTGCCGGGGTCACGCTGGCCGCCATGCACCACGGTGCTGCCGTCCGCCAGTTCAGCGATCCTTTCAAAGTGCCGGTCATCCACGATGCGGCCGTAGGAGGCGCTGGACGCCGGGTCCTTGCCGAACATGGCCGTGATGGCGTCCACCAGCAGCGGTTCCAGCGCATCCAGAACCTCCGGGGCGGCCAGCACGTAGTCCGGTGCGACGCACGTTTGCCCTGCGTTCATGAACCGGCCCCAGGCAATGCGTCCGGCCGTTGTCGCGAGGTCTGCGGTCCTGTCCACAAAGGCCGGGCACCTGCCGCCCAGTTCCAGGGTCACGGGCGTCAGGTGTTCGGCCGCGGCCCGCATGACCACCCGGGCCGCGTCCTGCCCGCCGGTGAAGAAGATGTGGTCGAAACGCTCTGCCAGCAACGACTTTGTTTCCGGGATGCCTCCGGCCACCACTTCGGCGGCGCCGCCCAGGTAGTCCGGCAGCCAGCGGACCAGGGCGGCAGATGTTGCGGGGGCGTGCTCACTCGGCTTGAGCACCACGGTGTTCCCGGCTGCCAGGGCTCCGGCCAGCGGTGCCAGCGTCAGCTGGACGGGGTAGTTCCAGGTCCCTATGACCAGGACTACTCCGAGCGGTGTCAGCTCAGTCCAGGCCCGGCCCGGCTGCACAGCGAGCGGCACGTCCACCCGGCGGGCGCGAAGCCACGCAGCCAGGTGCCGCTCCAGGTGGGCCGTTTCCGCGGCCACGAAGCCGATTTCGGTCAGCTGTGATTCGCTCCGGTGCTTGCCCAGGTCGCTGAGCAGTGCGCCGGCGAAATCCTCACGGCGTTCGGCTAGCATCCTGCGCAGATTGCCCAGCTGCTCCAGCCGCCATGCCAGGGGGCGGCTCACCCCGCTGTCGAAAAGCTCGCGGGATCGGGCGACGGCGGCGGCAGGAGTGTGCATCCGATCAATGTACCCGTGCCATGGCGCAGGCGCGGGCTGCAGCCCGGGTACAGCGCCAGATAAAAATCACCGATGCTGGAATGGACTGGCCGAGAGGACTATGTTGAACATATGAACAAGGTAGCGAGCCGGCACTTTGGTGAAATCGAGCTCAACCACGGCCGGGACCACAACATCGCAGCGCGGCATGAACTGGGCGGCCAGCCGGTGGAGCTGGACCTGAACATCAATGCGCACGACCACTTCGACGAGGCGGCCATGCACAAGGTGGACTACCGGCTGCGGTATCTGCCCGAGCTTGTGGACCAGGTGCGGGACATGATCGCCGAGGAGCTGGAGCAGGAGGGCACCAGCCCCCAGGAGTACCGGCACTTCCACTGCAACGCCATCAAGGATGAGCACCTCCGGAAGGTGTTTGGCGTGGAAGACAAGAGCCAGCTGACGAATGCCGTGTTCCTGAAAGCGCTGAAACTAGGCCACGTGGGTATCTACCCCGGCCAGCCCGAACGCTACTTCGTCCTCGACTTCACCCTGGGCGAGCACTTCACCGACGAAGTCCTGGTGGCCTCCGCTGACGAAGACGGCGTCGTCGACGACGAAATCGTCTGGGAGTCCTAAACCGACTGTTAAAGTCCGACGGCGGCCGGTCACCTGTGGTGACCGGCCGCCGTCGGGCGTTGTGCAGTGGTTGAGCCTGAAGAAGCCCTACTTGGCTGCTTCGAGCAGTTCAGCGCGGACCGTCTTGGTGGCCGCGACGAGGTTGCGCAGGGACTCTTCGGTCTCGGCGTAGCCGCGGGTTTTCAGGCCGCAGTCCGGGTTGACCCAGAGCTGGCGGGACGGGACGTGCTTCACGGCGGTGCTGAGCAACTCGGTGACTTCCTGCTCACCCGGGACGCGCGGCGAGTGGATGTCGTAGACGCCCGGGCCAACGCCGCGGCCAAAGCCGTGGGACTCGAGATCGTGGACAACTTCCATGCGGGAGCGTGCGGCCTCGATCGAGGTGACGTCGGCATCCAGTCCGTCGATCGCGTCGATGATGGCGCCGAACTCCGAGTAGCACAGGTGGGTGTGGATCTGCGTGGAATCGGCAGCACCGGCAGTGGCCAGGCGGAACGAGTTCACGGACCAGTCCAGGTACGCGGCCTGGTCCGCTTTGCGCAGGGGAAGGAGTTCGCGCAGTGCCGGCTCGTCGACCTGGATGACCTTGATGCCGGCTGCTTCGAGGTCGGCGATTTCGTCGCGCAGGGCCAGGCCGACCTGGTTGGCGGTCTCGCCCAGCGGCTGGTCGTCGCGGACGAAGGACCAGGCCAGGATGGTGACCGGACCGGTGAGCATGCCCTTCATCGGCTTGCTCGTCAGCGACTGGGCGTACTCGGCCCACTTCACCGTGATGGGGGCGCTTCGGGTGACGTCACCCCACAGGATGGACGGGCGGGTGCAGCGTGAGCCGTAGGACTGGACCCAGCCGTGGACCGTGACATCGAAGCCTTCGAGGTTCTCGGCGAAGTACTGGACCATGTCGTTGCGCTCGGGCTCCCCGTGGACCAGGACGTCGTAGCCGAGCTCTTCCTGGAGCTCCACAACGCGCTTGATCTCGTCCTTCATGAGCTGCTCGTACTGCTCGTCGGTGAGGTCGCCCTTGTTGTTACGGGCCCGGGCCGAACGGATTTCGGAGGTCTGCGGGAAGGAGCCGATGGTGGTGGTGGGCAGCGGCGGCAGGTGCAGGGCCTCTTCCTGGGCTGCCTCGCGGACCGGGTACTCGGAGCGGCTGAAGTCGGCCGGGGTCAGGGCCGCGGTGCGGGCCCGGACGTCGGCGCGCTGCACACCCTCGGCGGCGGCACGGGAGGCGATGATGCGGGTGGCTTCGTCGATGGCAGTCTGCACTGAGCTTGTCCCAACACCGGCGGCGTCGGTCAGCAGGCCGGCGAGGGTTGCTACTTCAACGGCCTTCTGGTCGGCGAACGCCAGCCAGCTGCGGAGCTGCTCGGACAGCTGGGTCTCTTCCTCGACGTCGTGCGGGACGTGCTGGGTGGAGGTGGAGGTGCTGATGGCCAGTTTGGCCACTGACTTCTTCAGTTCGGCGATCTTGTCCGCAGAGGAGGCGAGATCGTTGCGCCAGATGTTATGGCCGTCCACGACGCCGGCAACGAGGGTCTTGTTGCCCAGTGCGGCGAGTGCCGCAGCGGACGGAACAGCGCCCTTGAAGACGTCGATGTGCAGGGCGTCGATGTTGGTGGCGGCGAGCGTGCCGAGCTGGCCGTTCAATGCGCCGTACGGGGTGGAAACGAACAGCTGCGGGCGCTGGGCGACAGCGGACAGCGCCTCGTAGGAGCGGGCAACGGCGGCCTGGATCTCTTCGACGGAGGTTTCCTGGTCAACCACGAGGGCGGGTTCGTCGAGCTGGACCCAGCTGGCTCCGGCGGCGGCCAGCTTCTCCAGCAGCGCGGCGTAGACCGGCAGGACGTCCTCGAGCCGGGACAGCGGGCTGAAGCCGGCCGGGGCGTCGTCGGAAGGCTTGCTCAGGAGCAGGAAGGTGACCGGACCGACGATGTACGGGCGGGTCTCCACACCGTTGGCGACGGCGTATTCGAATTCTTCGACGATGCGGTTGGAGGTCGGCGCGAAGTTGGTCTCCGGGCCGATTTCCGGCACAAGGTAGTGGTAGTTGGTGTCGAACCACTTGGTCATCTCCAACGGCTGTTCGTCTTTGTTGCCGCGGGCCAGGGTGAAGTAGCCGTCAATGTCCAGCTGGCCCTCGGCGTTGAGGAGGTTGCCGAAACGGGCAGGCACGGCGCCGAGGTGGGCGGCGGCGTCGAGCACCTGGTCATAGAAGGAGAAGGTGCCCGGGACGGCGGCGGCTTCGGTCAGGCCAAGACCCTGCAGGCGCTTGGCGGTGCCCAGCTGGATTTCCTTGGCGGCCGTGTCAAGGGCCGCGGCGTCGATCTTGCCGGCCCAGTAGGCTTCGACGGCCTTCTTCAGTTCGCGGCGGCGGCCGATGCGCGGGTAGCCCAGGATCGAAGCGGACGGGAAGGGAGTGGTCACGGCCGGGGTGTTCTGCTCAGTCATGTGGAATTCCTTGGGGTGTTGGTGAAAGTCAGGGGTGTTTGCTGCTGAAAATGTCGGTGTCGACGGGCGCGCCGGAGCGCGGAGCCGACCTGCAGGCAGCGCCCCGACAGGTGGGTGTGCCGGAGGGCGGAGCCGCCTCAGGCGGTCTGTTCGGCGGTGCTGTGGGGCGGGCGGAGCCGCCTCAGCTCGCCATTTCCTGGTGGCGGCGGGCAATGGCATTGAGCCGGCTCGCCGGGCGGGCGGGGCGTGGCAGGGCCAGCTTGTCCAGGACCTCCAGAGCACACGCGTGTTCGTTGAAGGTGTACAGGTGGATGCCCGGCGCTCCGGCATCCAGGGCCGCGTTGGCCAGGTCCACCGTTGCCCGGACTCCGATCAGCCGGCGCTCGGCGTCGGTGTCCGCGGCTGCCAGGCGCGCCATCAGTTCCGGTGCCGGTTCGACGCCGGTCAGCTCGGCCAGGCGGTTGAGCCGCCGCACGCTGGTCAGGGGCATCACGCCCGGGATGATGGGGATCGTGACCCCGGCCCGGCGCGCCCTCGTGATGAGGTCGGCGAACTGCTCCGTGTGGAAGAACACCTGCGTGATGGCGAAGTCCGCCCCGGAGCGCTGCTTGGCGAGCAGCACCTCGACGTCGTGGGCTTCAGTGGGTGATTCCGGGTGCCGCGTCGGGTACGCGGCCACGCCGACCGCCACTTTGCCGGCACACAGCAGTGCCGAACGGCGCTGCTCCACGCGGCGGATCAGTTCGATCAGGTCCTGGGCGTACCGAAGGGAACCGCTGACCGGTGCTGCTCCGTCCTTGGGCCGGTCGCCGCGGAGGGCCAGGATCCCGCGGACGCCGACGTCGAGAAGCTCGCCGATGATCTCGGACAGTTCCTCCGGGGTGTTGCCCACGCAGGTCAGGTGGGCCAGCGGCCGTAGCGTTGTTTCCAGCAGGAGCCGGTTGATGAGTTCGACGGCGGTGTCCCGGTTTGATCCGCTGGCGCCGTACGTCACGGAAACGTAATCCGGGTCCGTGGCTTCCAGCTCGCCAATGGTGGTCCAGAGCGACTCGGCGGCCGCCGGTGAACGCGGCGGGAAGAGCTCGTACGAGAGTGCCACCGGGGCGGCGTCGGAGAGATTCGGATGTGTGTCAATAAGGCTAGGTGGAGACATTTGCGTCCTTGGCTTTGGGCCATTGCCGGCAGCTGCGCCTCAGTCCATGGGACCGCGGAAACAACGAACCGTCAATGAATTTGAGTTTGGGAACACGGAGTGAACTTCGGCAGGGCGCAGCCGCGACTGTTACGCCTGACAGGAAGTTGTCCGTGAGCAAATGTCAGGCCCACATGGGGGCACCCACACCCTCCTGACGGAGGATCGCTGACACGTTACCTCGGTAACTTGTATAAGACTCTAGGGCCCGGCTCCGTAGCGTTCAAGCTGGCTTCCGAATTAAGACGCACCTTTACGCTCTGTTGCGTCGCCTCACAGAACATTGTTCGCCGAAACGTCCGCAATTGGCCAGCACCCGGAATGATGTGCGCGGCTGCCCGCGGATTCAGGACCGGCGGCGGGCCGCCTTCCGTAACCTCCGGTGCCCCAACCACACTGCGGCGGCCATCAGGCCGAGCACATCGGCAAATCCAAGGATGGACTCCCACGGCAGCTCGATGTCCCCGCTGTTGAGGTTGTTGAAGAACGAACCCAGCGGAGTGAGCAACGGCCACAGCACCAGGACGTTGCGGACGAGCGCAAAGGCCACGGCGTAGACGACGCCGAGGCCGAACAGGAACACCATTCCCTGCCCGCTCATCCCGTAACCCACGTGGTACACCGCGTACATGGCCGCCGCCAAGGCGATCCCGGGGCCCTGGCCAAGGCTCGCGCTGAGTCGCGTTTGGACGAAACCACGGAAGAAGATCGACTCGAATGCCCCGACAGTAAGGGACATGACCAGGAGCGGCACCCAGTCCACGGGCGCCGGCAGTGCATAACCCCAGAGGGTGATGGCGAACTGGATTGTGGACAGGACAAGGCCCAGGATGACAGCCTCCTTCCAGTTTCCCAGCCACAGGCCCAAGCCGGACAAAGGCCGCCGCCGCCGCACCGTGTAGAACACCGGCCCTGCGACGCCCAGGACAAGTCCGGCGCCGAAGCATAGGAAAAGGCCCAGGACGTTGGCGGCGGTAAAGACGGTGAATGCGAGTCGGAAGAGCCCGACGACGGCGAGGTACAGTACCGCGACCACGGCGAGATCCACCTTGTCGACTCTTGCCCGTTGGCTCCCCGGCCTCCGGAACCCGGGACCTGCGAGGAGGGCGAGCACAAGCGCTGAGGCAGGGATCACCAAACCGTAGACAGTGAGGTCCAGGAATGCCAGCAAGAGCATCGCCGCAACGAGCCACGAAGCCCACATCCATTGAGGCCGGTTGAAATTCCTTGCGATTTTCATCCGTTGCCGCCGCTCTGTTGTTCGGCTTCCCCCGCTATCAGCGTGGTGGTGGATGGCTGCCGGCGCTAGGGGATTTGGTCGCAACCCGCGAAGATCACCAGGGTTTGTCCGTGCCGGATCCGGTGTCGGTATTCCTCAGGTACTCGTCCCGCTGCATGCCGCCGTTGCGTTCGCGCTGCGCGGACTTGGCCGACTCCCCCAGCTTGTCCAGCTGGCTCTGCTGCGGTTCCGGATCGGGCTCCGGCTGCTTTTCTCCGGACCTGGGTTCGGCGCCGGACCTCGCGTCTCCGAGTTTGTCCGCTTTGCCCTGCAGCCGTTGTGCCGCTTCCCGGAGGCGGTCGCCTTCGCCGTCCGCCCCGTTGGCGGCGGCGTCGCTGCCCTCCGGGCTGAAGCAGCCGGGCGGAGCGGCCTTGACCGCTGCCAGTCCGTCGCCGTAGAGGCGGCCGGCTTCGGCGTCGGACCCCCCGGATTCGGCGGCATTGTCTGCCAGCCGTTCGATGCTCAGTACCAGGTTAACGCGCACCTTGCATTCGTCGCCCGGCGTGGCATCAGCGAGGGCTGCCTCAAAGAGTGCCCTCGCACCGGCGTAGTCCCCGCCCAGCACCAGGGCGTCGGCGGCGGCAAAAGGTGCTTTGTGCCGTTCCACGATGTTGGCCACTCCCAGTCCGGATGCCGCGGACGCTACGGCGGCCTGGTCACCGCGGCCGAATGATCCCGCCGCCTCGCCGCCCAGGTAGCCGACGCTCAGGAGCTTGACGGCGAGCGCCACGGCAATGAGCGCAGGCGCTGCGGATCCCAGCAGCAAACGGCGCCGTCGACGCTTGCCCAGGTCAGGCGACGGTTGCAGGCCCGTTTCCCGGATCATGCCCCGGCCTCCTGTTTTCCGGGCCTGAGCTGCCTCAGCTGGCGGAGCACCGTGATGCTCTCCCACAGCGCAAGGAGGAATGCGGCCAGCGCAGGGGCCCAGTACAGTTCCACCCTGCCCTCGAGTGACTCCGTTGCTTCCTTGAGGGCGCCGGGCCGGGCAGCCTGCATCATCGGGGCCACTCCATCCCCGGCAGCACGGTGGACATAGGGCACGCCGAGCTGCGCTGCGATCCCCCGAAGCGTGTCCTCGTCGATTCGGGACACGGCGTCCCCGGCGCTTTCGCCGCTGCGGTCCTGGATGTAGCCGGTGGCTTCGTCGGTTGAATAGCTGGTCTTCTCCTTCATCCGCCCGCCCTGGCCGGTGCCGTAGCCGAGCACCGCGCCGCCGTTGACCAGCGACGCATCCACGTTCATGGGCTCAGGCGCCTTGCCGCTGGTCTGCTCGCCGTCCCCGAAGTAGTAGACGATCCGTGCCCGCTCAGGGTGGCTCTCCCGCGCTGCCCCCAGCCGTTCGTTAAGGACGGTCCGGGCAGCAGTGACGCTGCTGCCTGTCGAGTACATGGTGATCTGGGGTTCCAGCACGCCGGTCAACGTATCAAGGGCTGATGTGTCCGTCGTCAGGGGCATCCGGACCACGGCCTGTGAATCGAACGTGATCATGGAGAACCGGGCCCCGGCCAGCTCCCCGGCTATGGCCATGATGTCCTTCCGGACGCCGTCCAGTCTTGGACTTCCTTTGCCATAGTCTTCGGCGGAGATGCTGCTGGTGGTATCCACCACGAAGAAAACGTTCACGTCGGTTGCCGCGGCCCGGACGCTCCCGCCGGGCACACCCGGGCGGAGCGCCGCCAGCAGCAGCAGGGCCACAAGTCCGGCAGGTAGGAGCAACCCGCGAAGGCCGGCGCCGCGGAGCCGGCCGCGGACGGCCGTCCACGTAAGGAACACGACGACGGCGACAACAACCGGAAGCATGATCCACCACGGCCAGATGGGCTGGAACGTCATGACCGCAGCCTCCAAGTAGCGCCGGCCAGCACCAGTCCGGACAGCAAAGCAATACTCAGGGGAATCTCGGCACGGTCCGAAACGGCGGCTTGCGGGGCGGCTTCGAAGACAGTGGCCTCCGTGGACTGGACCCTGCGGATGATCTCCGCGACGGCTTCCGGGCTGTCCAGCGGGTAGTAAGCACCGCCGGTGCCTTCCGCAGCGGTGCGTAGCTGAACGCCTGACTGGTCGGGGTCCGTGCCGTAGTCGAAGTCTCCGGGGTTGAGGGCGTAGACCCGGACGTCCTTCTTTTTGGCCAGTGCCGCGGCTTCCTGCAGGGTGAAGATGGGCTCACCGGAAATGAAGTTATCGGTCGCCAGTACAACGGAGCGGGATCGTTCCTCCGTGCCGTCGGTTGTCTTCCCACCCGTGCCGGTACCGCCGCCGCCGTTTGCCGGGAAGCCCTGCACGCAGGAGGCCAGACCGTCACCGATCAGCGAGGAGCCGGCACCGTTCCACGTGCCGTCCAGGAACGCGGCGCTGCCGGCTGCCCCCTCGAATGCTTCCTTCGCTGCCTGAAGCTGTTCCCGTACGACGTCGTAATCATCCGTCAGGGGGAAAACCTGCACCGCGCTGCTGTCGAAAACCGTCAAGCCCAGCCGTTCGCCGTCGAATCCCTCGACGAGCCGGGCGAAGACGTCCACCACCGCCGCGTCGGCACTGCTCATGGACCCCGAGGCGTCAAGGCACAGGATGATGTCGCGGTTGCGCTGCTCGGGGCTGACTGTGGTTCGTTCGGCGGGACGTGCTGCTGCCACCACGGCTGCCGCCATCAGCACCCCGCCGGCGACGGCGGCAACTGTGAGCAAGCGCCGGTGGCGCCGCACCGCGGCCTGGTACTCAGGCAACTCGGTGAGCCGGTGGCCGTGGGCAACTGGCCTCCGGGCGGCTTGGCCGCCCCGTTGCCTCCTGCGCGCCATCCAGTACGTCCCTGCGCCAAGAAGCAGGGCCGCCGGAATCATCCACCAGAAGATCAGTTCCATGTCCGGACTACCTCCCGGGCCGTCTCCGCCGCAATCGCGACACTGTCGCGGGGTTCAGGGGCGCGAGGTTCAGGGGCGCGAAGTTCGATGGCGCGGGGTTCAGTGTCGCGAGGCGCGGGGCCGAACTCCGCCGGATAAAGGCTGCTGACGGCCAGGGCCGCCGTCGGAATGTTCTGCTGGTTGAGTTCCGCCAGCGTCATCCTCGGAGCATCGATCCCGGTGACGTCGCGGACAAAGCTCCTGATGAGCAGGCTCAGTGCCTGGTGCGAGGCGCGTGCGGACAGCCGGCCCGCCGCGGCGTCAGCGGCCACACCATCGATCCGGCGCAGGTACTCTCGTTTCAGGCTGGACGGATTTGGCGGCGGCGCCGAGGGAGCCGCGGCGGACTGGACGGGACGCTGCCGGGTGCTCAGGACGACGTAGGCCAGCCAGGCGGCCACGAGCAGCAGCAGGCCGACGCCGGTCCACGGCAGCCACGCGCTGTATTCCAAGGGGCCATAGAACCCGGAGTCATTTCCCACGGCGGTGCCGTTCCAGGAGGGAGAACACCGCAGGCATTACATCATGGCTGCTTCCCGCGTTGACGTGGGCAATGCCCATCCGCCGCAGCACAGCCTCCCGGGCGGCGTCGCGCTGATCCTGCGCCGCGGCATAGGCCCGGATGACGGCATCAGACGTCGCGAGGCGTCCCGGAAGGAACCTGGCGTCCGCAACGTCGTAGCGGTCGGCGGGACCCGTGGCAGGCGCCTGCGTCCCGGCGGAGTTTGGCCCGGCGGAGTTGGTCCCGGCAGAGTCGGGGCCGGCCAGTTGCGCGTCGCGGACGGTCAGCCAGAGGACTTCGTGCTGGGCGCGCAGGCGGCGCAGCAGCCGCTCCATGCCGGCGTCGGGCACCAACTCGTCGGCCACAACGAAGAGCAGCATGCGCTGGCCGAAGTTGCGTGCCACATAGGAGAGCTGCTCACTGATGTTGCTGCGAGGCGAGGTCAGCGCCGTGGCATCGTTGACTTCGCGAAGAAGTCGTTCCAGGTGGGGCTCGCCGGCTTTCGCGGGCAGGCACCGGGTCGACGTCCCGTCACCGCACACCAGCCCCACCACGTCGCCGTGACGGTGGGCGAGGTAACCCACCACGCCCAGGGCCATCACCGCAATGTCCTTCTTCTCTTCGCCGCCGAGCGCAGAAGCAGCCATGTTGCGTCCGGTATCGGTGACCAGCAGCACTGTCTGCCGCCGCACCGCAACATAGCGCCTGATGAGCGGGGATCCGTGCCTGGCAGAGGCTTTCCAGTCGATGTCGCGGACTTCGTCTCCGGGAATGTAGGCCCGGAGGTCGTCAAAGTCCAGGCTGCGGCCCTTGAAGACGGAACCGTATTCGCCGTCGAGCATTCCGCGTGCCTTGCGGTGGGCGAAGATCGACATCTTCGATTTCACCCGGGTCAGGAGGCTGGACATGCCTGCGCGCTCAGGGAGTCTGGACGGACGCCACGATGGCGTCAATGACGGTTTCGACGGGAACCTGCTCCGCCACCGCTTCGAAGCCAAGGATGATCCTGTGCCGGAGCACCCGGTGGGCCAGTGCCTTCACGTCCTCGGGGATCACGTGGTCCCGGCCGTTCAGAAGCGCGACGGCGCGTGCGGCCTGGCTGAAGGCGATGCTGGCGCGCGGGCTGGCCCCGAATTCGATAAAACCGGCCAGGCGGGCGTCAATGTACTGCGCCGCGTTCCGGGTGACAAACACCAGCCCCACGATGTACCGCACGATTGCGGGATCGATGTAGACGCGTTTGACCAGCTCCTGCACTTCGGAGACCGCGTCCAGGGACGCAGCCGCGGCGGGGCGCTGTTCGTCGGTGAAGACGCCGGAATCGATCCGTCGGATGATCTCGGCCTCTTCGGCCGGTGTGGGGTAGTCCAGGACGTCTTTGAGCATAAAGCGGTCCATTTGGGCCTCGGGCAGCAGGTAGGTGCCCTCCTGCTCTATGGGGTTCTGCGTCGCCAGGACGAGGAAGGGGGAAGGCAGCCTGTGCACCACTCCCCCGATGGAAGTCTGCCGCTCCTGCATCGCTTCGAGCATGGCGCTCTGCGTCTTCGCACTGGAGCGGTTGATCTCGTCCAGGAGCACGATGTTGGCGTGCACGGGACCCAACTGGGTGACGAAGGTGCCCTTGGCGGCATCATAGATCTGGGTGCCCACGATGTCGCTGGGGAGCAGGTCCGGTGTGCACTGAATCCGCCGGAACTCTGCGCTGACGGCCTCGGCAACTGTCTGCGCAGCCGTCGTCTTCGCCAGTCCGGGGACGCTTTCGAGCAGGATGTGGCCGCCGGTCATGAGCCCAACCAGCAGCGATTCACGGAGCCTTGCCTGCCCCACAACCTTTGCGTCGAAGCTGCGGGAGATGCTGCCCATGACCTGCTGCGCCCGGGCCAGTTCCGCCGCTTCGATCCGGGCGGCGGCCGTAGTCTGAAGCACTGAAAGTCCCCCTGGTTGCTGTTCTTGAACGGCCGCTGCTGCTGCCGGATGCCCGGCGGTCAGTACGCGCCCGCCACGGGCCATACTATCCAAGCCCCGGGCGGCGGATTCCACAATGGGGACCACTCCCCATGCGGGCCGCGCAGGACTATCCTGATGGCATGATCCAGCTTCCAGCCAGTTACCAGGAGTATCTCGCCGGTAAGAGCGAGAGTTTCATCAACACTGTCCGCCCGATCCTCATGCAGTCGGCGGCGGAAAAGATGCACGGCGTCAGGGTCCTGTACAACCCCGGCCCGACCGGCCATCAGGCGCATTTGGACAACACGATCCCGTTCGGGACAGTGGTCGAGGACATCGACTGACGGCCGCCTACCCCTTTACCGCGCCGGACAGCGCAAACGACCCGCCGGCTCCCCGCGCCACCAGCACGTAGAGGACCAGCACCGGAACCGAGTACAGAATGGAGAATGCGGCCAGCTGGCCGTAGGCGACTGCGCCGTGCTGTCCGAAGAAGCTGAAGATCGAAACCGACGCGGGCTGCTTTGACGGCGACAGCAACAGGATAAAGGGGACGAAGAAGTTCCCCCAGGTCTGGATGAAGACGAAAATAAACACCACTCCCAGCCCCTGGCGCATGAGCGGCAGCACGACGGAACGCAGGGCAGTGAGCCCGGAGGCGCCGTCCACCCAGGCGGCTTCCTCCAGCGAAACGGGCACCGCGTCCATGAAGTTCTTGGTCATCCAGATGGCCATGGGCAGCGAAGTTGCCGCCATGAAGAGGACCGTGGCCGGAAGCGAATCCAGCAGCCGCAGCTGGACGAACAGTCCATAGACGGGCACCATGATGGCCGTAATCGGCAGGCAGGTGCCGCACAGGATCGAATACATGAACGGCCGGTTGAACCTGGACTGGAAACGGGACAGCGGGTACGCGGCCAGCACGGCTGCCGCCAGGGTCACTGTTGCCGTCCCGGCGGAGAGCAAAAGGCTGTTCCAGAGCGGTCCGAGCAGTAATTCGGGGGTCAGGACAGCCGCAAAGTTGTCGAACGAAACACTGGCCGGCAACTGTGTCCGGTAACCCGCCGCTGTGTCCAGGGAGGCGAACACCAGCCAGAGCAGCGGCAACACGAAGCAGGCACCAATCAGCAGCAGGGCGGCGTCTGCCGGGGTCCGGCCACGGCGGAATCCCGGCGAGGCAGTTCCCCCGCCGGCGGCCCGCCGTGAAGGTCCTACAAAAGGATGCCGGCCTGCGTTCGTCATACCTTGTTCCCCCTGAGCAGCCGGACGTAGGCAATTCCGAACACCAGGCCCAGGACGATGAGCACCGAGGCGATGGCCGTGCCGTAGCCG
Organism: Arthrobacter sp. NPDC058288; assembly: GCF_042880995.1. Taxonomy (NCBI): domain Bacteria; kingdom Bacillati; phylum Actinomycetota; class Actinomycetes; order Micrococcales; family Micrococcaceae; genus Arthrobacter; species Arthrobacter sp. NPDC058288. Next base: position 1,273,721 of record NZ_JBHVYH010000001.1, on the reverse strand, counting down.
ATGTCTCCGAACTTGAAGGCCTCCTGGTAGGCGAGCACCGGCAAGGTGGTGCTGGCATTGGAGGGTCCGCCGGCCGTCATCACCCAGATCAGCGTGAACACGGCCAGGGTCTGGAGCGTCACGAGCATCAAATTGGTGGCGATGCTGGACCTGATCAGCGGCAGGGTGATGAACACCAGGCGCTGCCAGCCGGCCGCGCCGTCCATGAGCGCTGCCTCGGAGATGTCCCGGGGAACGTCCGCTAGGGCAGCCCGGTAGACCAGCATGGAGAACGCAGTGCCGCGCCAGACGTTCGCCAGCACCACGGCCACCATGGGGTAGGCGTAGAGCCAGTCCGCCCCTGTAGCGCCGGCGTTGCCCAGCAGCTGGTTGAGCGTCCCGTCCCTGCTGAAATACGCGTACGCGGCAAAGGCCGCAACAATCTCGGGAAGCACCCAGGCGGCCACCACGGCAGTGCCCACGACAGCGGACACGGGGTTCCGGGCGCGCGTCATCAGCCCGGCGATCAGGAGTCCCAGCAGATTCTGGCCCACCACCGCTGACGCAACGACAAAAACGATGGTCAAGCCGACTGCGGCCGGGAACGCCGCGTCACTGAACAGCCGCACGTAGTTCTCGACGCCGGTCCAGGCAGGGTTCCTCGCGTTGCGGCCGGTGAGTGCGGCGTTGGTGAAGGATGCGTGGAAAGACCACAGGACGGGCGCCGCCAGGAAGACGAGGAGCAGCAGGACTGAGGGCACGACCGGCAGCAGGCGCAGCTGCCGCCGGAGCGTTCGTCGTTCAGCCATGCGCTACTTCTGCAGGACCTTGGCTTCACCCACCTGGTCCCTGACCGTTCTGTCGTACTGCGCGGCTGCCTGCTCCGGCGAGAGGGCGCCCGTGATCACGGCCTCGGTGGCCACCTGGACTGCGGCGGAGATCCGCGGATAGTCCGATGTCGCAGGCCGGTAGTGGGTGACGGATACGAGCTCGGAGACGTCCTTGACGAACGGATTCGCCGCCAGGTACTCAGGTTCGGCGGCGACGTCCGTCCGGACGGCGATCTGGGAACCGGACACGGTGAACGCCAGTGAGTTCTTCTTGCTCAGGGCCTCTGAGAGAAACTTGAAGGCCAGGTCAGGGTTCTTGGAGTCGGCTCCGACGGCCAGCGTCCAGCCTCCGGACATGCTGACTCCGCCCGGTTCCTGTCCACGCTGGGTGGGGAACTTCGCCACACCCATGTCGTCCGCATAGCCGGCCCACTCGTAGTTGCCGCCCTTCTGCCAGAATGACGGCGTGTAGGAACCTTCCACGGTAGCCCCCATCTTGCCCTGCGGCAGCCAGTCGCCGAAGACCTTCTTCCAGACGTTGGCGTCGAGCGCCTCGGCAGGCGTCACGGCAAGTCCCTCGTCGTAGAGGGTCTTCAGGAACGCCAGGGAGTCGGTGAAGCCCCGGGAACCGATCACCCATTTCTTCTCCTGCTGGTCATAAAGTTCGCTGTCCGTCCCGTACAGCAGTTCGTAGAAACTCTGCATCACGGTACCTTCACCGGTGGCCTTGCCGGCATACATGTTGAACGGGACCAGGGACGGGTCCGCGGCTTTCATCTTGCGGGCGGCGTCAAGGATCTCATCCCAGCTTCGGGGTTGCCAGGGAACGGCAATGCCTGCCTTTTGCAGCACCTTCTTGTTGTACCAGATGGCGCGGGTGTCGGTTCCGAGGGGCACTGCGTAGATCCCGCCGTCGTCCCCGGTGCCGGCAGCTTTGGCGGCCTCGTTGTACAACTTCCAGTCATCCCACTTTTCGAGGTATCCGTCCAGTTTCAGGAGGTATCCGGCGTCGACGTCGGACCTCACTTTGAACGTGTCCTCATAAAAGACGTCGGGGGCGGTCTCCGAAGACCGCAGGGCCAGCGCCAGCTTGGTGCCGTAGTCGTCATCATTGGCTTCGATGGGCTGCAGCTCCACGGAGGTGCCTTGGTTGGCAGCTTCGAAATCTTTCTTGGCGTCTTTGAACAAGGTGTCGAGGGCGGTAAACGAGTCCGTCTTCTGATAAACGATCTTCAGTGTCCGGTTCTCGGCCGCCGGTTGTTCGGCGGAGCAGGCTGATGTGGCCAGCAGCGCTGCCGCCGACATCATCGCCGCAAGGAATTTGGCAGGGCGGTGCATGACGCTCCAATCTTCGAGCGGCTGCAGCCCCCAATATCCTCCAGCTGGCCCCAGCCTTTAGCCGATATGCAATTTCAGGTTAGTGCTCCGCACTGACAAACAGCGGAAGGCCGGCCTCAGCCTTCCAGCAGCAGCCGCTGTGCGCGGGGGGCCAGCGTGTGCTCGAGCACCAGGCAGGCCGCGCCGATGGCACCGACGTCTTCTCCCACTCCGGTTCCGACAACTTCTATCCCGTGGATCTCGCGGGCCGCGCTGTTTTCTGCCAGCAGTTGGGGAACACGGTCCAGAAACCTCCGCGAGAGGCGTGTCCAGAAGGGGCCGCCGAAGACTACCCTTTCGACGTCGAGCGTGTTCGTGACCACCGCCACCGCCCGGGCGACCAGGACGGCGGAGTGGTCGATGATCTCCCCCGCCTTGCTGTTGCCGGCGTCGGCTTCGTCGCAAAGTTTGGCGAAGCTCTCCTGGATGTCCAGGGCACCGGAGGGATGGCGCACCACCTCCAACACACCGGCGGCTTCGGCCTGCGCCACGAGGACCTGCGGAATGCTGCTTGACTTCACGCAGCCACGCAGTCCGCAGTCGCAGGGCGGACCGTCCGGGTCAACGATGATGTGCCCGATTTCGCCTGCATTCCCCGAAGTCCCGCGCACCACTTCATCGTTCAGGACAATGCCGCAGCCAATGCCGGTGCCCATGTACATAAACACGAAGCTGCCGGAGCCGCTCGGGCCCCCTGCCCAGGTTTCGGCGACGGCGGCGCTGGTGACGTCCTTGTCCACCAGGGTGGACAGTCCGGTCGCCTCCGCGAGCGCATCGCGCAGGGGCACACGGTCCCAGCCCAGCAACAGCGGCGGATCCACGACGGTTCCCTCATCCAGGTTGATGGGACCGGGGGCTGCCACGCCGAGCCCGGCGATCTTGTCCGGGTCAACGCCGGAGGCTGCCACCAAGTCCTTGATCTCGGCGGCAATCGTGGCGATGATGCCGTCGGGGTCGCTGGCGCCGGGCGTGTTAATCCGTGAGTGCCTGACGACGGAGCCGACGAGGTCCAGCACCACGAAAGTGGTCACGGCAGGATCGAGGTGGACCCCCACGGCATACATTCCGGCGGGGTTCAACCGAAGGATGGTTCGGGGCTTGCCCGGTCCGCTTCCTTCCTTCCCGGCTTCGACGATGAGGTTCTGGTCAAGCAGCCGGCGGGAGATGTTGGAAATAGTCTGCGGGGAGAGCCCCACGATCTGGGCGAGTTCCACCCGGCTGAGGCCTCCCGAGGAGCGGCGGATGGCATCCAAAATCACCGTGAGATTGAAGTCCCCCATACGGGGCAAATTGGTTCCGCGCCTCGGCGTTGGCGTGCGGATCTCAGTCACGGATTCCCCTAAACGTCTTCGGTTATGCACTACTGATGCTTGAATCGTACGTTACCTGCGGGCGCGGCGGTACGCTCACACGCGGACTTCCGGGACAGCGGTGTCACTTGCAGGTCCGGGCCGCGCCGCGCCCCGCCCTGCCGGCGTTTGCGCTACTACTGTGGCCGAGCGCGCCCGGTGCTGACAGCCACCGTGAACTTGGCGTTCCTGCCGGCCACGCGGGTGGGACCGACATACCGTTCCAGGGCGGGCAGATACTGCAGGTGGCTGTTATACACAGTCCAGAGTTCCCCGCCCGGTTCCAGTACCCGTCCGGCAGCCTCGAACATCTTGATGCCTGCCCCGGCGTGGACGCTGGCACCCAGGTGAAACGGCGGATTCAACAGGATGAGGCCGGCGCTGCTGTCCGGCAGCGAGCTCATGGCGTCGTCCTGGAGAACGGCGATCCGGCCCGCGAGGCCGTTGGCTTCCGCGGTGGCCCGGGCGGAGTCGACGGCGGCCGCCGACTGGTCTGTCGCCGTGACATTCGATTCGGGATGGCTTCCCGCATACATGGCGGCCAAAATGCCGGTACCGCACCCGAGGTCCACCACGGTCCCGGCAGATGGCATGTCAGGCAGGTACCTCAGGAGGAACCGTGTCCCGATGTCGAGCTTTGTCCCGGCGAACACCGCGCCCCTCGCGCAGACCGTGAGGTCCAGTTCGTCGTTGCGGTCGGCGACAGGAAAAGGCGGCGGTCCCGTGACGGGCCGGGGGTCCCTGGCTATCAGGACCCTGGATTTCTGCCGTGCCAACTGTGGCTGGACGTCGCTGAAGTGGCGTAGCAGGACGCCGTTCATGCCCAGGCTCATGTGCTTGATCCGGCCACCCGCCACCAGGACCGTGTGCGGCGCTGCATACCGGGCCACCGCGTCGGCTACTTCCTCCAGTTCCGCGAGCGTTTTGGGCAGCTGGAGCAGCACCACGCTGGCGCCGTCGAAAAGGGCCGGACCAAGCGGCAGCTGCTCAAAGCCGGCGTCCACCCCAAGCGCCGCGGCGTTGTTGCGGAGGGCCCGCTCCCCCGTTATCAGGTCCTGGTGGACTTGCACGTGCCGGACGCCGCCGGCGGCCAGCGCCCCGAGGGTGAGGGCGCCGTAGCGGTCACCCACCACCGCGACGCGGCTGTCCGGGGCCAGCAGTCCGGCCGCTGTTTCCAGGAGTAGCTTGTCCGTGGCATCCCAGGCCTGCAGGTTGGGGGCTTCGACATCCGGAAACCGGCGCAAACCGGCGAAGACTGATTCCAGTGTGTTTCCCGCCACGTCCAAGCTGCCTTCTCCTCTGTTCATCGCCGTTCGGCTGACAATCGATCCGCCGACCGGCTTTCCGCTGACCGGGAGGTGTCCCCGGCGAAAAAGCTATCCGGTAAACCTACCGTGAAACGGCTCCGGCGGACGTCGTAGGCACCTGGCCCGGGCGCCTCCGCCCTAGCATCTTCACGATGCCGGCAACTGCAGCGCGGCCGGCACGGTTTGCGCCGATGGTGGACGACGACGGCCCGTACCCCACCAGGTGAATCCGTTCGTCCGCTGCCACCGCGGTGAACATCGCGTGCCGCTCCAGCGCGCCGCGCGCGGCGGCCGCACGCAGCGAAGGCGTCCAGATCAGTCCCGTGGCCGACACCACGCTCTGCGGAGGAAGCCCCTGCCGGACCCGCTCTTCAACGAGGGCGACGGCGTCGTGCCCTGCCTTACCGTCGAAGCCGGCATCGCGCCACACCGGTTCCCGGCGTGTGAACCAGCTCGTGGTGGTCACCTGGGAGATTTCGTCGATCAGGCCAACGGCGGATATGCCGCCGCCCACTACAATGACGTGCTTGCCGCGGAATTCCTCTGCGGCCACATAGTCGGCCACATGCAGCTGCCTGCCCTGGAAGGAGGACCGGCCGGGGTAGATGGGCCAGAACGGCCTGGTCCAGGTGCCGGTGGCACTGATGACCGCTTGCGCGGACCAGGTGCCGGCGGAGGTTTCGATCCTGAGCCGCCCGGAAGGCGTGCCATCTTCCCGGGATACCGAGAGGACTTTCACCGGCCGGACGATGTTCAGCCTGAGTTCGTCCTCGTAATCCCCAAAGTAGCGTGCAAGGAACCGTGAACTTGGCTCAGCCGGATCGACTTCCGGCTGGGGAATACCCGGCAGGTCGCTGATGCCGTTGACGGTGGCCATCCTGAGGCTTTGCCAGCGGTGACGCCAGGCCCCGCCGGGGCCGCCTTCGGCGTCCAGCACCACGTAGGAACCCGGAGAGTCCTGCACCACAGCGGGACCGGCGGTCTGTCCGGCGGGCAGGAAACCGCGCCGCTGCAGGTGATAGGCGGCAGATAAACCGGCCTGGCCCGCACCGGTCACCACTACATCTGCGGCATGGGGTTCAGCCGTCCGGGCATTGGCGATTTCGGGACCGCCTAGACCTTCTTGACCACGCTGGACTTCAGCTGCATGGGGCCGACGCCATCCACCTTGCAGTCGATGTCGTGGTCCCCTACGCCGTCCGTGAGCCGGATGCCGCGGACTTTCGTCCCCACCTTGATGACTGTCGAGCTTCCCTTGATCTTAAGGTCCTTGATAACAGTCACAGTGTCACCGTCTGCGAGGACATTGCCCACCGCGTCCTTGATAACCGCGTCCGCAGGTCCTGGTGTCTCCGACGCCTCGGCGGCCCACTCATGTGCGCATTCGGGGCACACCAGCAGCGCTCCCATTTCATAGGTGTACTCGCTGGAGCATTCAGGGCAGGCCGGAAGGGATTCGTTCACGCTCCCATATTAGTCGAGCGTTAAACAGCAGAAGCCGCCCGATCGGGCGGCTTCTGCTGTCAAACCAGCGTGGAGCTGAGGGGACTCGAACCCCTGACCCCCTGCATGCCATGCAGGTGCGCTACCAGCTGCGCCACAGCCCCAAACCCTGTTTCTTTCGGATCGATCTCCGTAAGCAACTTGATTATCTTAAACCACAATCGTGTAAGACGCCAATTCGGGCCCGGAACCCTGTAGTTGGTCGGCTGTAGGTGGTGGAAACAGCGAACCTCAGCAAGGAAACAGGGCAGAAACAAAAAAGTCCGCCGGAATCTTTCGATTCCGACGGACCATTCGGTGGAGCTGAGGGGACTCGAACCCCTGACCCCCTGCATGCCATGCAGGTGCGCTACCAGCTGCGCCACAGCCCCGAATTTTCATTGCTCCGGCACCTTCAGTTTTCACTGTCGGGGCCCGGTTCTGCGTCCGGATCTCTCCGAAGCAACTCAAATATCTTAGAACAGCCGTTCCGAAAATTCCAAATCGGGCATATTCGGTGGCCGGCCCGGGATTACTCGCTGTCCGAGGAAACGGCCGCTTTGGCGGACGAGTCTTCCCCGAGCTGGAGGTCAACCACGGGGCAGTCCTTCCACAGGCGCTCCAAGGCATAGAACACGCGGTCTTCCTCATGCTGGACGTGGATCACGACGTCCGAGTAATCCAACAGGACCCAGCGTCCGCCGGAACGGCCCTCGCGGCGGACAGGACGGAGATCCTGCTTGCCCAGTTCTTCTTCTATGCCGTCGACGATGGCGTTGACCTGGCGCTCACTGGGCGCAGAGGCAATCAGGAAGACGTCGGCCAGGGCCAGCCGCTCGCTGACGTCCAGGCCAATGATGTCCTGGGCTATTTTGTCCGCAGCAGCGCGCGCAGCGACGCGGGCTATGGCGATGGATGAATCGGTTGCAGTCACGGGACTCCTTGTAGTGGTTTAAAGCTATGTAGGTGCGGCGCCGCTGATGTCGGCGTCGTCATGCGGGAGGACGGCGGCGCGCAGGATGCGCCGGTGCGGTGGGTCAGGGCGCCAAGCCGCTGATGATCATGGTGACGCCTGCAATCAGCGCGACGATCCCCAGTGCGAGGACGGCGAGCTGCAGCAGCCGGATGCGGTGTGCCCTGCCCAGGCCGGCTGTGACGGCATCAAGCGGTTCAAGGCCGTAGGCGGTGTTGGCGGCGACGCGCGGCTTGTCGACGAAATTCTCGCCGGATTCAGCAGCCCACGGCTCACCGGCGGCGGATGCCTGGACTACCGCCGCCGGATCGGCTGCTGCCTGGGCGGCTGCCTCAGCGCGGGCAAGCACCCCGGCCCGGCCTGTCGCAGGCCTCGCGGTCCGCTTCGCGGGGCCAGGCTTACGTGCACCCTTGGTGCCGGCCGGCTGCAGCCTCGGGCCGGGATTGGTGACAACCGGCACGTAGGAGGTGGCAGGCTTTTTCATCACCGGCCGGTCGATCCCTGGAACGTTCTCGAACTCCAGCGGCGTGACCATCGCAAGGTTGCTGACGGCTGATGGTTCAGTCTTAGGGTGAGCCGGCTGGCTGGCCTGCTCGGCCAGCTTCTGTTTGGCCATGGCCCGCTTGTTCAGGACGGCGGCACGCTCGGCCAGGGCGATCTGCTCCGCGAGGATTTCCGGATCCACCGCTTCGGGATCGTTCGCCGCGATGTGCTCCATCTTGGCGATCTGGTTCCGGGCCTGTTCGGCGATGAGTGACCGCGCTGCGAGGGCCTGTTCGACAGTCATGCCCTCGGGAAGCTTGCTGACCGCGTTTGCCTCCGGCGAGTCCGCCCGCGGAGCTGCTGCCTGCTGGGAGGCCGTCGGCTGCGGCGCGGGCTGTCCCGGCCGCGCCTGCGGTACGGTGCGTTGGGCGGAAGTGCGGGCCGGCGGGACGATCACGTTCGCGGCCGTAGCGGGCGCAGCCTCGGCCTGGAGCTGCTGGAGGCGGAGCTGGCGGCGCGTGGGCGGACCGCCGCCGGACAGACGCTCCTCCTTCTCCGCAAGTTCCTTGATGGTACGAAGGGCGGCACGGTCGCGCGCCCGGCTCTGCGAGGACCGCTCGGATCCGGACGGTGTACGGACGGAGTCGACGGGACCAGGAGCCACTCGGCGGATGCGTCCGGTGCCGTCCTCCCTGGCAGGCGCCGGTGTTCCGTTCCCGGGCGTGTTTGAGGCAGGGGGAACCGGACCCGGGGCAGACGTCCCCGTGTCCTGGCGTGATTCCGCGCGCTCATCTCTGGCCTGCCGCAATTCGCGACGGCTACGGAGGGGAGGCTGTTCCTGGCTCATCTAACAACTCACTCGGTACTGGCTGGTTCGTGTAACTCGGTAAGTGCGGCGCTGGGGTCGGGGTCGGGCTGACCGGCGTACAGGCCGTATTTCGCAATATACTGGACCACCCCGTCGGGCACGAGGTACCAGACCGGGTTCCCGGCCGCCACCCGCGTCCTGCAGTCAGTGGAGGAAATCGCCATCGCCGGCACTTCCAGGAGGCTGACGTCTTTCCTGCCCATCCCGTCGAGCACGTGACCCGGCCGGGTCACACCGACGAAATGCGCCAGCGACCACAATTCATCGATGTTCTTCCAGGACAGGATCTGTGCCATGGCGTCCGCGCCGGTGATGAAGAAAAGATCCGCATCCGGCCGTTGCGTGCGCAGGTCCCGCAGGGTGTCGATGGTGTACGTGGGGCCGGGACGGTCCACATCGACCCTGCTGACGGTGAACCTGGGGTTGGACGCCGTGGCAATGACAGTCATCAGGTACCGGTGCTCCGGTTCGCTGACCTTCTTGCTCATTTTCTGCCACGGCTGGCCGGTCGGTACAAATACCACTTCGTCGAGGCCGAACTTCGCCGCGACTTCGCTGGCCGCAACCAGGTGGCCGTGATGGATGGGATCAAATGTCCCACCCATCACACCTAAACGCAGGCGGCGCTTGGCGCCGCGCCGCTTCAGGACCGCAGTGATGTTAGTGGCCTTGGCCGTGATCGTGCTTGTTCGGGTGCTGGCGGTGGGGGTCCGAGTGCTCCTCGACGGCTTCGTGCCGGTTGCCCAGGTTGCTGTAGGACAGCGTCACGAACATCAGGACCAGCATGATCGCAAAGATCGATACGCCAAAGACCCACGGTTCGGCCCACAGCGGAGCCAGTTCTTCATGTTCGGCGACGGACGCGCCCACCTGCTGCAACAGCATTTTCTCCCCTAAAGAGTTCACACAATGACGACGGCGGTCATTTCCGCCGTTCCGGACTTCTGTTCCATGTTACAGCGTCGCTAGCTGCGAATTTGGCCCTCGCCCTGGACGATCCACTTCGTGGTCGTGAGCTCGGTGAGGCCCATGGGGCCGCGCGCGTGGAGCTTTTGGGTGGAAATGCCCACCTCGGCGCCCAGGCCCAGTTCCCCGCCGTCCGTGAACCTTGTGGAGGCATTGACGATGACCGCTGCCGAGTCGATTTCGGAAATGAAGCGTTCGGCGTTGGCGAGGTCGTTGGTGATGATCGCCTCGGTGTGTCCGGTCGACCACTTGCGGATGTGCTGCACCGCTTCGTCAAGGCTGTCCACCATGCCGACCGCGAGGTCCAGGTCCATGTATTCGGTGGCCCAGTCCTCGTCCGTGGCGGGGACAGATTCCACGGACGCGGGCAACGCGGCGCGGACCCTCTCGTCGGCGTGAAGGGTGACCCCGGCTTTCCGGAGCGCCGCGGCCACCGCGGGCAGGACGGTGGACCCGGAATGCACCAGGAGGGTCTCCACGGTGTTGCAGACGCTGGGCCGCTGGGTCTTGGCGTTAAGCAGGATTTCCACGGCCATGTCTTCACTGGCGGATTCGTCGATGAAGATATGGACGTTGCCCTCGCCGGTCTCGATGACCGGGACGGAGGAATTGGTGACGACCGTCTGGATCAGGTCCCTGCCGCCCCGGGGAATGAGGACATCCACCCGGCCGCGGGCCCGCATCAGCACATTGGCTCCTTCGCGGCCGAACTGGTCGACCGTCTGAACGGCGTCGGCGGGCAGGCCGACGGAAGCGAGGGCATCCCGGAGGACGCGGATGAGGGCCTCGTTCGTGGCCGCGGCGGCCGTGCCGCCGCGCAGGATCACCGCGTTGCCGCTTTTGAGCGCCAGTCCGGCAATGTCCACCGTCACGTTGGGACGGGCCTCGTAGATGGCGGCAACAACGCCCATGGGCACGTTGACCTGGCGCAACCGCAGGCCGTTCGGAAGCGTCTGGCCGCGGACCACGTTTCCTACGGGATCGGGCAGGCCCGCAAGGTTTTCCAGGGCGCCGGCCAGGGCCTCAATCCGTGCGTCGTTCAGTGTCAGGCGGTCAAGCAAGGCCGCGGACGTTCCGTTGGCGCGGCCCGCCTGCACATCCTTGGCATTCGCGGCCAGGATCTGCGCCTTGCCCTGGAGCAGGGCGGCACCGATCGCGCGGAGGCCTTTGTCCTTCCAGGCGCGGTTTGCGCGCGCCATGCTGCGGGCAGCATATCGGGATCGATCCGCGATGGCATACACGGCAGCCTCGACCTCAGCCGGTGCCAGCTGGGCATTTTCCGGCGTGGAAGATGCCTCCGTGGAGTCGTTGGATTTCCCGGCCGCTTGGTGAATCAGTGCCTCAGTCATCATTCAAGTCTAGGCGAATCAGTCCGCTAGACCAGAACCAGGTCGTCAACGTGAACAACCTCACGGTCGAAGCCGCGGCCGAGGGACTCCCCCAGTTCCACAGTCGAACGCCCCAGCATTTGGGGCAGTTCGTCCGATGAATAGTTGACCAGTCCGCGCGCGATCACGGTGCCTGCCGTCGAAACCATTTCGACGGCGTCACCGGACTCAAAGGTGCCTTCGACGGCCGTGATGCCGGCCGGGAGCAGCGAGAAGTGCTGGTCACGAACAGCAGTGACGGCGCCATCGTCAAGAATCAGCCGGCCCTGAACGTGCGCAAGGTGAGCCAGCCACATCATGCGCACCGACTTGCGGCCGCTATTGACCGAGAACCATGTTCCGACGTCTTCGCCGTTCAGGGCCGCAGCGGCGTTCGCGGTGGAGGTGACCAGTGCGGGGATACCTGAATCGGCGGCCATCGTGGCGGCTTCAACCTTCGTCTGCATGCCGCCGGTTCCAACGCCGGCTTGACCGGGCTTGCCGATGTTGACGCCCTCAAGGTCCTGGGGTCCGTCCACCTGGGGAATCCGCTTGGCCCCCTTCGAGGGAGGCCCGTCATAGAGAGAGTCGACGTCGGAGAGCAGCACCAGGGCGTCAGCACGGACCAGGTGCGCCACAAGGGCGGACAGCCGGTCGTTGTCACCGAAGCGGATCTTGTGCGTTGCTACAGTGTCGTTCTCGTTGACCACGGGCACCACACCCAGGTTCAGGAGCCGGTTCAAAGCACGGAAGGCGTTCATGTGGTGGCTGCGCCGCATGAGGTCGTCGGCGGTCAGCAGGACCTGGCTCACGGTCACACCGTGCGCTGCGAAAGCGTGCGTGTAACGGGCCATGAGGAGGCCCTGGCCGACGCTGGCGGCTGCCTGCTGGGTGGCGAGGTCCCGGGGACGCTTCACCAGGCCCAGGGGGGCCAGGCCCGCCGAGATCGCACCGGAGGAAACGAGAATGATCTCGGTTCCGCCGTTGTGCTTGGCAGCCAGCGCGTCGGACAGTTCGATCAGCGCCTCTTCGGAGATTCCACCCTTGAGGCTGGTGAGCGACGACGATCCGACCTTGACGACGATGCGGCGTGCCCTGGCGAGCATGCTGCGGTCGTCGGTCCTGGGTTCCTCGATGACAATTGCGGAATTATCGGTCACGTGTGGGGGTTCACTCCTCATTTTCGGTGGTCAGTCCGCTCTCCTGGAGCGGCCGTGCGGCACGGCGCCCGCTGACTGATTCGGTCCAGATCCCGGCCTTGCGCTCGGCTTCCAGCTCGGCCCGGGCCGCTGCCTTGGCGTCGCGGCGCTCCTGCTGCTCGTCGCGCTTCTGGCCGCGGGTGGGGCGGTCGCCGATGTCGGCGAAGCGCACGTCGGTGCCACGGGGCGAGGCGAGCAGTTCGGCGCCGGCCATCATGGTGGGCTCCCAGTCGAAGACCACGCCGTCGTCTTCACCGATCACTACGGTGTCGCCAGGCTTGGCGCCCTGCTTGAACAGCTCGTTCTCCACGCCCAGTTTGGCCAGGCGGTCGGCGAGGTAGCCGATGGCTTCCTCGTTGGTGAAGTCCGTCTGCTTCACCCAGCGCACGGGCTTGTCGCCCAGGACGCGGAACAGCGGCTCGAGGTTCTTTTCCTCGCGGCGGATCTTGAAGCCGGCTTCGTTGACCGCGCGGGGGCGCAGCACGGGCGCGTGCACCTTCGGCGGCGTGGCGGCCACGGCGTCGCGGGCGGCCTTGACGATCTCTGCCATGGCGAAGCCAAGCTGGCGTAGGCCCTCATGGCTCGTGGCTGAGATCTCAAACACCCGGTAGCCGCGGGACTCAAGCTCGGGCCGGACGAACTCCGCCATGTCCTTGCCGTCCGGCAGGTCGACTTTGTTCAGGGCAACCAGCCGGGGCCGGTGGTTCAGCGGGACGACCTCGCCGTCGGTGCCGGCGTAGCTCATGTCGACCGCGTATTTTTCGAGTTCGGCTTCGATGATTGCGAGGTCGGAGAGCGGATCGCGGTCAGCTTCGAGCGTACCGCAGTCCAAAACGTGCACCAAAGCTGCGCAGCGTTCCACGTGCCGCAGGAAGTGGTGGCCCAGGCCTTTGCCTTCGCTGGCCCCTTCGATGAGGCCGGGGACGTCTGCGATGGTGAAGCGCACGTCGCCGGCCTGGACAACTCCCAGGTTGGGGATCAGCGTAGTGAAGGGGTAATCGGCGATCTTGGGGCGTGCCGCAGACATGGCGGCGATGAGGCTGGACTTGCCCGCGGACGGGAATCCCACGAGGGCGATGTCCGCAATGGACTTCAGTTCCAGGACGATGTCGCTGGACTCCCCTTCGATGCCCAGCAGGGCGAAGCCGGGGGCGCGGCGTTTCTGCGAGGAAAGCGCGGCGTTGCCCAGTCCACCCGGTCCGCCTGCGGCCGCGACGAACTCGGTGCCTTCGCCGACGAGGTCGGCCAGGACGCGGCCGTCCTTGGTCTTAACGACGGTGCCTTCCGGGACGGGAAGGATCAGCGTTTCGCCGTTTTTGCCGCCGCGCCAGTCGCCCATGCCGGGTCCGCCGTTGGTGGCGTGGCGGTGGGGGGCGTGATGGTAGTCCAGCAACGTGGTGGTCTGCGGGTCGACGCGCAGGATGACGTCCCCGCCGTCACCGCCGTTGCCGCCGTCGGGACCACCCAGGGGCTTGAACTTCTCGCGGTGGACGGAGACACAGCCGTGACCGCCGGTACCGCCGGATACGTGCAGTACTACCCGGTCTACAAAGCTCGCCACGTGAATCTCCTCTATTGCTTAACCTGACCGTCTTGGACGCCCAAATTGATTGTAATGCGGTTAAAAGAACAGTGGAGCGGGCCATCATGGCCCGCTCCACCGGTTTGGATCTTGTTGTTACTCTGCAGCTGCAGCAGCAACGATGTTCACGACTCGACGTCCGCGGCGGGTACCGAATTCAACGGCGCCGGGGGTCAGTGCGAACAGGGTGTCGTCGCCGCCGCGGCCAACGCCGGCACCCGGGTGGAAGTGGGTGCCACGCTGGCGGACGATGATCTCGCCTGCGGAAACTACCTGGCCGCCGAAGCGCTTGACGCCGAGGTACTGGGCGTTGGAGTCACGACCGTTGCGAGTGGAGCTCGCGCCTTTTTTATGTGCCATTTGAAATGCCTGCCTTAAAAATTCTGGGGAATCTGCTGAAAACCTGAAAAGTAACGGAAGGTTACTTGATACCGGTGATCTTGACCTTGGTCAGTTCCTGACGGTGACCCTGGCGCTTCTTGTACCCGGTCTTGTTCTTGAACTTCTGGATGACGATCTTCGGACCACGAAGGTCCTGAAGGATCTCAGCCGTAACCGTTACCTTGGCCAGGTCCGCAGCAGCAGACGTGACTTTGTCACCGTCCACCAGGAGCAGTGCGGGCAACTCAATGGTGCTGCCGGCTCCACCGGGGACGCGGTTCAGGGTAACGAAGTCTCCAACGGAAACCTTCTCTTGGCGGCCGCCTGCGCGGACAATCGCGTACACCACTGGGGAACTCACTTCTCTCGACGTTTATTACTAGATTTGCGTGCGGAACCCGGGGCCAATTGTTTGGCCTGGTTCACGCTGTGCCTCAACGCCGGTGGATTCCCCGGGGGAACCCATGAGTTATCCAAGGAACAATGCCATTTGGAATTCCAAACGGACCGTTCTGAGGTTATAACCCAAGTGTTGGCGTAAGCACCGAAGATCTAGAATACGCTAATTTTGCCTTCGGCCGCAAATGAGGCTGGCTCCGGCGGTAGTACGTGATAGGCGCCACTCTGCGTGAAACAGACTGTTGCCGCAACGACTTCCGGAAACCGTGCCCCACTATCGTACCGGCTTCGGATCGCTTTGCGGTGCAGCATGCAGCCGCGGCGCGTCGAAGAATTCCACCTCGTACCGGCACGACTGCCGGAAGGCCAGGCGCATGGCCCGACGTTCCGCTGCGGACGCGGCACGGGCGGCGTCGTCGGCGATGCGCACCGCCTGCCTCGTGGCGGCGGCGAACTCCTCATCGGCGTAGGTGCGGAGCCAGTCCGCGTAGGCGTGGCCGGACGGCGCTCCCGCGGCGAGGAACTCCCCGTGCAGGGTGGCACCCACCTCGGCATACAGCCAGAAGCACGGGAGCACCGCGGCCACGAGCACCCCGTAGCTGCCCGAAACTGAAGAGGCCAGCAGGTGGTCCCCGTAGGACTTAGTGACCGGACCCAGCCCTCCGTCCACGTTCCGCGTGCTGAGCCAGGTCCGGTGCAGTTCGGACTCGACTTCAAGGCACTGCTGCGCCGACCGTGCCCAGAACAGCTGCTCCGCCTCGGTGGGGGCAATCGCGGCAGCACGGGAAAGCACCCGGGAATATCCGTTGAGGTAGATGGCGTCCTGGGCCAGGTAATACGCAAAGTGCTGCTCGGTGAGGGAGCCGTCGGCCAGGCCCCGGATGAAGTCCAGCCCGTATATGGCGTCCAGGTCCGGTCCGGCGTCCTGCCTCAGCGCCGCAGCGAACTCGCCTTCGGCCGGCGCCCCGTGGCCCTTGGGGGCCAGATGGTGGAAATGGTGCACCGGGCCGTTGCCTGTTCCCACATCCAGGGCGCCGGCCTCCCGGAGCGCCCCCTGCAACCATGGCTTCACCGTCCGCAAGGACGCCTCCCAGTCCCCCAGCCTCGCCTGCGCGGTGGCCATTGCCGAAGACAGGGAGCAGCCGGTGCCGTGGCTGTTCCTGGTGTCAATCCGTTCGCCGGGGACAACCACAACGTCCTGGGCGAGCAGCCCAGCAGTGTTGACAAGCGCGTCAGGGCACTCCCCGCCGTCGAGGTGTCCGCCCTTGACGAGCACAGTGGTGCCGGCCTGGGCGGCCAGCCGCTTTCCCTGGGCGAGCGCCGCCTCCCAGTCGCCCGCGAGCGGTTCGTTGAGGAGCATCGCCAGTTCCGCCAGGTTGGGCGTGACGAGGTCGGCAAGTGGCAGGAGCTCGCGGAGTGCCGCCTCGGCTGCCTCCTGCAGGAGCCTGTCCCCGCTGGTGGCGACCATCACGGGGTCGAGAACCACGACGGCGGGACGGGCCTTCTCCAGCCAGCCGCGGACCGCGGCAATCACCGCCGAGTCGCCCAGCATGCCGATCTTAACGGCGTCAATGGTGATGTCATCGCTGATGGCCTCAAGCTGGGCCGTCAGGAATTCAGCCGGGGGAACGTGCACGGCCCGAACGCCCCGGGTGTTCTGCGCCGTCAGTGCGGTGATGACAGCCATGCCGTATCCGCCGTTTGCGGCAATGCTCTTGAGGTCCGCCTGGATCCCCGCCCCGCCGGACGGATCGGAACCGGCGATGGCCAGGACCCGGGGCGTGCTGCGCAGGACGGCACCGCCCGGTGATTCGTGGGCGGCTTCGGAGGCGGGGCTGGGCAGGAATGATGAGGCCAAGGAGACATCCCTTCGCCGGTGCTAACCGGACAGGTTCAACGGGTGTGGATCTCAGCCGGCCCTGTGCGCGGCACCCCGTGTCAGTCCCCTAGCCTAGCTGTTTCCCCGCAACGAACTCGCGGGTGCGGCCCGAAACCGGCGCATTGCTACGCCAGTCCGGGCCGCACCCGCGATGTCAGCGTGTGGGATCAGAGAGCTGTGGGATCAGAGCTCGGAGGCCGGTACTCCCACACCGAGGATGATCGGCTCGTTGACCGGCGCCTTGGCGGGCACGTCCTTCTTCGCCGGTTCGGGCGCCTTTGCTTCGTGCGTGTGCCCTGACGCGGCCACCGGAGCAGTTTCGTGGTGTTCCACGGACGTCTCGTTGGCTGCGCCCTGGGCACGGCTGGCACTCCGGTGACGGCGGGGACGGCGCGCGCGGCCCTGTCCCGCAGTGTGGTCGGTGTAGTCGGCTTCAGCAGCGGGTGCTGCCGGCGCCTGGGCCGACGGAACACGGGCGGGTGCCTGCTGTTCGGCCGGGGCCAGCTCTTGTTCAGTCGCTGACGCCGGAGCCTCAGCGGCAGCCGGTTCACCCAGGTGCGCGAAAGCCTCAGCGAGCCGGTCCAGAGTCAGGGCCGCTCCGGACGAAGGTGCTTCGCCGGCATGCTCAACAAACGGCAGTGCCACCTTTTCGCCGCCGAACGTCAGGACGGCTGCGGGCCGTCCTGCGGCTGCTGCTTCAGTTTCCGACACCTTGGCCGGCCGTGCCGTGGCGGGCTGGGTGGTGGACGGCTGGGCCGCCCCTCCCCCGGCCGGCGCTCCGGTTTGCCCGGAGGGAGCCTGGGCGGCCAGTGCGTGGCCTACTGCTTGTGCGGCACTTGCCTGTGCGGCCGCAGGGGCTGCATGGCCTGTCTCGGCATCGTGCAGGTGGGCAGCATGCGCTGCCGCTGCGATGTTGGCCAACGCCACGCGTGTCGCTTCAGCCTTGGCATGGCGCTCGGCGTCAGTGGGCTCGTGGTGCACCGGAGCCGGCGTCAGCGGGGCAGTCTCTGAAGACGGCTGGCCGCCCTTGCCGCGGCGGCGGCTCTTACGCTCCGTCCGGGGAGGCTGCTGGGCTTCCGTCCGCGGCACGTGGTGCTCGGCGGCCACAACGTTGGCGCGGCGGTGTTCCACGGGCTCGTCGTGGGTGACAATGCCGCGGCCGGCGCAGGCCTCGCACTGCTCGCCGAAGACTTCCAGGAGCCCGGTACCCATGCGCTTGCGGGTCATCTGCACGAGGCCCAGCGAGGTCACTTCAGCAACCTGGTGCTTGGTCCGGTCGCGTCCAAGGCACTCCACCATGCGGCGCAGCACGAGGTCGCGGTTGGATTCGAGCACCATGTCGATGAAGTCGATGACAATAATGCCGCCGATATCGCGCAGCCGCAGCTGCCGGACGACTTCCTCGGCCGCTTCCAGGTTGTTCTTGGTGACGGTTTCCTCGAGGTTGCCGCCGCTGCCGGTGAACTTGCCGGTGTTGACGTCCACCACGGTCATGGCTTCGGTGCGGTCGATCACGAGGGAGCCGCCGGAGGGAAGGAAGACCTTGCGGTCCAGGGCCTTGTGGATCTGCTCATCGATCCGCCAGGCCGAGAAGATATCCGTGTCCTTGGTCCACTTCTCGAGCCGGCCCACCAGGTCCGGAGCCACGTACGTTACGTACGCCTCGATGGTGTCCCATGCTTCCTCGCCGGAGACGATCAGCTTGGAGAAGTCCTCGTTAAAGACGTCCCGGACAACCTTGATGGTGAGGTCCGGTTCGCCGTAGAGGAGCTCCGGAGCAAGGATCTTCGTGGAGGTGGCCTGGCTTTCGATGCCTTCCCACTGGGCACGCAGGCGGTTGATGTCGTGCGTCAACTCTTCCTCGGACGCGCCCTCGGCAGCGGTGCGCACGATGACGCCGGCGTCTTCCGGCAGGCGGTCCTTGAGGATCCGCTTCAGGCGGTTGCGCTCGACGTCGGGCAGCTTGCGGGAAATCCCGGTCATGGAGCCGCCGGGAACGTACACGAGGTAGCGGCCGGGCAGCGAGATCTGGCTGGTCAGGCGGGCACCCTTGTGGCCGACCGGGTCCTTGGTGACCTGCACCAGCACGGAGTCGCCGGACTTCAGCGCGTTCTCGATCCGGCGCTGCTTGCCCTCGAGGTTGACGGCGTCCCAGTTGACTTCACCGGCGTAGAGGACGGCGTTGCGTCCGCGTCCGATGTCCACGAAAGCGGCTTCCATGGAGGGCAGCACGTTCTGGACCTTGCCCAGGTAGACGTTGCCGATCAAAGAGTCCTGCTGCGTCTTGGAGACGAAGTGCTCAGCCAGGACGCCGTCCTCCAGGACACCGATCTGGATTCTGTCGTCGCGCTGGCGGACGATCATCTGGCGGTCCACCGACTCCCGGCGGGCCAGGAACTCGGCCTCGGTGATGACGGTACGGCGGCGGCCTGTGTCGCGGGATTCGCGGCGGCGCTGCTTCTTGGCCTCAAGCCGGGTTGATCCCTTGACTGACGTGACGCGGTTGTTGACCGGCGCCTCGCTGATGGCCCGGGGTGCACGGACCCGGGTCACCGTGTTGGGCGGGTCATCGTCTCCCCCGCCCGTCAGTTCAAGGTCCTGGTCACCGCGGCGGCGGCGGCGACGACGGCGGGAGGTAACGCCGTCGTCCGCGGTCCGGGTGGACTCCTCATCAGATTCTTCGTCGCCGGCGGCGCCTTCGGCGGATTCGGTCTCACCGGCAGTGTCCCGGTCAGTCACTCGGCTGCGGCCACGGCGTCCGCGGCTGCGGCGGCGGCGCGAGCCACCCGCGTCTACATCTTCGGTGTCCTCTTCCGTGTCTTCCTCGTCGTTTTCCTTAGCCACGGCAGGTGCGGCTGCGGGACGGACCACGGTGCTCAGGTCCGGTGCCTGGAAAATCATGGATGTCACTGACCCGGGTTCCAGGAAGAGCGCGCCGACGGGGCTGGCGGCCTCGGCTGCGGCGGGCTCCTCAGGCTCAGCAGTCACGGAAGCGGCGGCTTGCTGTCCCGCGGCTTGCTGTCCTTCAGGTTCCGGGACTTCAGTTCCCTGGCCTGCGGCGGCCACTGCTTCTGCTTCGGCTGCCGGCCCGGAAATAGCCGAGGCACCCGGGGCGTCCATATCCTCGGCCACGGCAGGCTCGGCGACCAAGGAGGCTTCGGCGGCTTTGGCGGGGGCCTTGGCGCGCGAGGTGCGCCGACGGACGGGCTTTTCGGCGACTTCTGCTGCCTCCGCTACGGGTGCAGTGGCAGCCTGCCCTGCCTCAACGGGTTCAGTGGCGTCATCGGCGAAGACCGGGAGCGGCTCGGCGGGCTCCACCTTCTTGCGTGAACGGCTGCGGCGCACCGGGGGCTTTCCCTCCGCGGCGGCGTCGGCTGCGGGAGCCTCCGCGGGAGCTGCCTCCGCTTCGCCGGCTTCTGCGGTGTCTACAGCTTCCGCCTTCGGGGCGGCCTTGCGCCTGGTGCGTACTGCCCTCTTGGGCGGTTGGGGCGCTGCAGCCTCTTCGCCGGCAGCGGCTTCTTCATTAACGGCTAGAACCTGGTCATTATCCATATGTGGCGACACTCCTGCCCCTGACGCACCGCCACATCCGGCACCCATTGGGGCACATATTGTCAAAACCCGCAGGCGTTGACAGAAGTCAATTGGATACCCTCAGGTTCGCACCGGCAGTGGGGTGCGGCAGCCCTGGAGGGCCGGCGGCGTTGTTCTGAAACCCGTTGTTCCTGAAAGCCACAACCAGGTGCCGTCCAATGGCATTGCCGGGAGGCCGGGATCGATCGTGGATCCGGAGCGTGCCCTGCTCATCATTGGCGGTCTTACAAACAAGCCACCGGACCGGAATTCGAATGTGGATCGCATTCCAGCCAGCTTCATTCTCTCATACGCTCACTCAATAGAGGGGGAAGCGGGACCGATCGGCGGATAATCAGGGCACGGCCACGAGGAGCCTGTGCGGCCCATCCAGTCTGCGGCGTTACAATCAGGGCGAGGAGCCCTCGAGAAAAAGGACGCAACATCCCATGCCCAGCATCTCCAATTCCATGCAGAACAACGTGGTGGACGGCGACCTCCACGAGCATGCAGCGGCCCAGGAAGGCCTGCCGCCCATGACCCGGGACAAACCGTTTGGCTGGCTCCTGGTGATCACAGGCGCTATCGGCTGGCTCGCCTCCGGTGCCCTCGTCCTGGAAAAGCTGGCAGTACTCAAGGATCCGAACCACGTCACGGCCTGCGACGTCAATCCCTGGGTTTCCTGCGGGGCCGTCATGCAGACGTGGCAAAGTTCCCTCTTCGGCTTCCCCAACATGTTCATTGGCATCGTGGCCTTCGCCGTGGTGATCACCACCGGCATGGCTGTGCTTTCCGGAGCCAGGTTTGCCCGCTGGTACTGGCTCGGCCTACAGGCCGGTGTCACGCTGGGCTTTGCTTTCGTGGTCTGGCTGTGGTCCCAGGCGCTGTACTCCATCCATATCCTGTGCCCGTTCTGCATGGTGGTGTGGGCCGCAATGATTCCGCTCTTTGTGTGGGTCACGGCCCGGAACATCACGCACGGAGTGATCAGGCTTCCGGCCGGCGCCGCGAAGATCGCCGGCGACTCCGGCTGGATCGCCGTCGCCCTGCTGTACGTTGCCGTCATCGCCACGATCTTCTTTGCCTTCATTCAGGTCTTCATCGGGACGTCCGGCTACTAAGGCCAAAGAAAAAGCGCGAACGTACAGATAAGGCCCCCGTTTCCGAAGAAATGGGGGCCTTATCTGTACGTTCGCGCCGGCGGCAGCTAGTCCTGGAACCAGATCTTGATCTCGCGCTCGGCGGACTCTACGGAGTCGGAACCGTGGACCAGGTTCTGCTGCACCTTCAGGCCCCAGTCGCGGCCGAAGTCACCGCGGATGGTGCCGGGCGCCGCCGTCGTCGGGTCCGTTGTACCGGCGAGCGAACGGAAGCCCTCGATCACGCGGTGGCCCTCGAAGATTGCGGCGACGACCGGCCCGCTGAGCATGAACTCGACGAGGGGCTCGTAGAACGGCTTGCCTACGTGCTCCTCGTAGTGCTGCTCCAGCAGTTCGCGGCTGGCGTCGACCTTCTTGAGCTCGGTGAGGGTGTAGCCCTTGGCTTCGATCCGGCCGAGGATGGCGCCGGTCAGGTTGCGGGTCACGCCGTCGGGCTTGATCAGGACGAGGGTGCGCTCAATGCTCACAGCTGCTCCAATGTGGTTGGTGTGGGGTCGGAATAAGTCTAGTTGGTTTCGCCGTCAGGGTGGGCGGCGTCCCATTCGGCCTGTTCGCGTTCGCGTTGGGCGGACTCGCGGTCAATCCGGATGCCGGTCCTGATGCCGTACCACCAGGCCACGGCAAAAAGGATTCCCACCACGAACATCATGGGTTCAATGAATCCGGTGAAGATCAGGACAAGCTGGAGGATCCAGCCCAGTGCCACGCCCCACGGCTTGGACAGCACCGCGCAGGTGAACACCAGCACCAGGCTCAGGACGATGCCCGCCGAGAGGATCACTGCCGGCGGGAACTCGTCGCGGCGGAGTCCAAAGACCGCCAGCGTGGCGAAAAACGCGACGAACCCTTCTAGCACCAGGACCGTCGAGGCGAACATGACTTTGGTGGAGCGCCTCTTCTTGGGCATGCCGGGCCGCCACTCCCGCTGCGCCTTTGTAAGTCGGGCCATGGTCAGGCATCCGCCTTTCCGAGCAGGATCCTGGCTTCCGCGACAAGCGTGATGGAGCCGGTCACGAGGACTCCGCCGGCGAGGTCCTCGTTGGCTTCTGCATGCTCCACGGCCCACTCCAGGGCGTCGTCGAGTTTTTCGGCAACATGGATGTTGTCTTCGCCGAAGCCGAGGTCCAGCGCAATTTCCGCCAGGTCCTCGGCCGGGACCGCCCGGGGCGAGTTGGACTGCGTGAAGCAGTATTCGGCGGCGAGGTCGCCCAGGGATTCCTTGAGCTGCCGCAGGATCTCTTCGGCGTCTTTCTCCTTCAGGACACCCACCACTACCACCAGTTTGGTGAAGCTGAAGGCCTCGTGGATTGCTTCGGCCGAAACCCGGATGCCCTCCGGGTTGTGGGCGGCATCCACAATGATGGTGGGAGCAGTCCGGAGAACTTCGAGCCGGCCCGGTGACGTCACCGAGGCAAAGGCCTCCTGGAGGACTTCGGGGTCCAGTGCCTTCTCCCCGCCAAAGAACGCCTCCAGCGCGGCAACGGCGACGGCCGCATTCTCCGCCTGGTGCGCTCCATGCAATGGCACCAGGAGTTCTTCATAGCGTCCGGCCAGGCCCTGGATGGTCACCATCTGGCCGCCGACGGCAACAGTCCGGGATTCGACGCCGAATTCCACACCTTCGAAGCGGTAGGGAACCTGGACTTCGCGGGCCTTTTCCAGGAGTACCTGGGCGGCGCCGACGGGCTGCGCGGCGCTGACCAGGAAGCCTCCCGGCTTGATGATGCCTGCCTTTTCGACGGCGATGTCCTCGGTGGTGTCGCCAAGGAGCTCCGTGTGGTCCAGCGAAATGGGAGTCACCACCGCCACCTGGCCGTCACCGACGTTCGTGGCATCGGTGATACCGCCCAGGCCCACCTCCATGACAGCCACGTTGACTGGCTGGTCCGCAAAGACTGCGAAGGCCAGGATGGTCAGGCACTCGAAGTAGGTCAGCCGGGGCTGCCCTTCAGCCTCAAGCTCGCTATCCACAATCTGGAGGTAGGGACGGATCTCGTCCCAGATCCGGACGAAGGTCTCATCCGGCACGGGCGCGCCGTCGATGCTGATCCGCTCTGTCACTTTTGACAGGTGCGGGCTCGTGTAGCGTCCGGTGCTCAGTCCGTGGGCACGGAGACCCGCCTCGATCATGCGCGCCGTGGACGTTTTGCCGTTGGTGCCGGTGACGTGGATGATCGGGAACGCCTTGTTGGGCTCCCCGAGCACGTCCATGGCACGGAACAGCGGCGCGAGGCGCGGCTCCATCTTGTTTTCCGGCGCCCGGCCCAGCAGTTCGGCGTAGACGCTCTCTACGGAAAATTCGTCGGTCATTGCTTAGGCCTCTACTTTTTCTGCCGCGGTCTTGACAACGCTGACCTGCGGTTCCTTGACGTCGGCGGGGACGGTGTCCAGCCTGAGCGTCAAGGTCTCGGTCTTGACGAGCTCCGCATTCGCCAGCAGGGCGTCGACGACGTCCTGCTTCGCCGTCACTGTCGTGTGGATCCGGTCGCTCACGTTGAGTCCGGCGTCCTTGCGGGCCTGCTGGATGGCGCGGACCATGTCGCGGGCCGCACCTTCGGCTTCAAGCTCGGGGGTGACCTCGGTGTTGAGGACCACGAAGCCGCCACCGGGCAGGACCGCCGCCGCGCGGGATCCTTCTCCTTCCGCGGCTTCTGCCACTACCGTCTCCAAGGTGTACTCCTGCGGCTCCAGCTCGAGCCCGCCGGCCGTCACCACGCCAGCTTCCGAAACCGACCAGTCGCCGGATTTGGAGCCCTTGATGGCCTGCTGGACGTTCTTGCCCAGGCGGGGACCGGCTGCCCGGGCGTTGACCACGAGTTTCTGTTCGATGCCGAACTCCTCCGGGGAGGCGCTGTCGGCATCCAGGAGGCGGACGGAACGCAGGTTCAGTTCATCGGCGACGACGGCGGCGAAGCCTTCCAGCGCGTCCGCGCCGGGTGCCACGACGGTGAGCTCCTGCAGCGGGAGCCGCACGCGCAGGTTCGCGGCCTTGCGCAGCGAGGACCCGGTGGAGCAGATCTGCTGGACGCGGTCCATTGCCTCCACCAGGGAAGCGTTGGCAGGGAACAGCCCGGCGTCCGGCCAGTCGGCAAGGTGCACTGAGCGCCCGCCGGTAAGGCCGCGCCAGATCTCCTCGGCAACCAGCGGCAACAGGGACGCGGCCACGCGGGAGACAGTTTCCAGCGCGGTGTACAGCGCATCGAACGCGTCAACGCTCTCGTCGAAGAAGCGCTGGCGGCTGCGGCGGACGTACCAGTTGGTCAGCATGTCCAGGTAGCTGCGCAGTTCGTCGCAGGCGCCGGAGATGTCGTAACCGTCCAGCTGCGCGGTCATGTTCCGGACCAGATCCCCGGTGTTGGCCATCAGGTACTGGTCCAAGGTGTCTGCATAGCCCTCGTAACGCAGCTTGGCGTCATAGCCGGCACCGCCGGCAGCCGCGTTCGTATAGAGCGTGAAAAAGCTGTAGACATTCCAGAGCGGCAGGATGACCTGGCGGACGCCGTCGCGGATGCCCTGCTCGGTGACCACAAGGTTGCCGCCGCGCAGGATGGGGCTGGACATCAGGAACCACCGCATGGCGTCGGAGCCGTCGCGGTCCAGGACCTCGGAGACGTCCGGGTAGTTGCGCAGGCTCTTGGACATCTTCTGCCCGTCCGAGCCCAGCACGATGCCGTGGCTGATGACGTTGCGGAAGGCAGGCCGGTCGAACAGCGCAGTGGAAAGGATGTGCAGCATGTAGAACCAGCCGCGGGTCTGGCCGATGTACTCGACGATGAAGTCCGCCGGGTTGTGCGTGTCGAACCACTGCTCGTTTTCGAACGGATAGTGGACCTGGCCGTAAGGCATGGAACCGGAGTCGAACCACACGTCCAGGACGTCCTCCACGCGCCGCATGACGGACTGGCCTTCTTCGGGGGTCCGGGGATCATCCGGGTTCGGACGTGTCAGTTCGTCAATGAACGGGCGGTGCAAGTCGACCTGCCCGTCCTTGTTCAGCGGCAGCCGGCCGAAGTCTGCTTCGATCTCGGCGAGCGAGCCGTAAACATCGGTCCGCGGGTATTCGGGGTCGCTGGACTGCCACACCGGGATGGGGCTGCCCCAGTAGCGGTTGCGGCTGATGGACCAGTCGCGGGCGTTGGCCAGCCACTTGCCGAACTGGCCGTCCTTGACGTTGCCGGGGATCCAGTTGATCTCCTGGTTCAGCTCGGACATGCGGTCCTTGAACTTGGTGACCTCCACATACCAAGAGGACACAGCGCGGTAGATCAGCGGGTTGCGGCAGCGCCAGCAGTGCGGGTAGCTGTGCTCGTAGCTGGCCTGGCGGACCAGGCGGCCCTGTGCCCGGAGGACCTGGGTGATCGGCTTGTTGGCCTCGAACACCTGCAGGCCCACGATGTCGTGCAGGTCACCGTGCGAGAAGAGGGGCAGGAACTTGGCTCCCTCGTCCACGGAGAGCACCACAGGGATCCCGGCTTCCTCACAGACCTTCTGGTCGTCCTCACCGTAGGCGGGCGCCTGGTGGACGATGCCGGTGCCGTCGGTGGTGGTGACGTAGTCGGCCACCAGGAAGCGCCAGGCGTTCTCGGTGCCGTACTTTTCGGTGTCGCTGAAGTCATTCCAGAGCGGCTGGTACTGCAGTCCGGCCAGCTCGGCGCCCGTGTACGTGGCGGTAACCGCGGCCTCTGCCTCCTCAACGCCGGCGGTGCCGTCGCCGTAGCCAAGGTCCTTGGCGTAGGCGCCCAGCAGGTCTGCTGCGAGCAGGAAGCTGCCTCCGACCGGGGCATCAGCTGACGCGGCCTTGACGCCGTTCGGACCGGCAGGGAGCACGGCGTATGTGATGGACGGCCCGACGGCGAGCGCCAGGTTGGTGGGCAGCGTCCACGGCGTGGTGGTCCAGGCGAGCGCCTGCACTCCGGCAAGCTCCTTCGACAGCTCCGACTCCCCCGCCGTGACGGGGAAGGTGACCGTGACGGTCTGGTCCTGGCGGTTCTTGTAGACGTCGTCGTCCATACGGAGTTCGTGGTTGGACAGCGGCGTCTCGTCCTTCCAGCAGTACGGCAGGACGCGGTAGCCGTTGTAGGTCAGGCCCTTCTCGTGCAGCTGCTTGAAAGCCCACAGCACTGACTCCATGTACTCCACATTGAGCGTCTTATAGTCGTTGTCGAAGTCCACCCAGCGGGCCTGGCGGGTCACGTAGCTCTTCCACTCGTCCGCGTACTTCATCACGGAGGCGCGGCAGGCGTCGTTGAACTTGTCGATGCCCATGGCCTCGATCTGGGTCTTGTCCGTCATGCCCAGCTGCTTCATCGCTTCCAGCTCAGCGGGGAGACCGTGGGTGTCCCAGCCAAAGCGGCGCTCGACGCGGCGGCCGCGCTGGGTCTGGTAGCGGCCCACCAGGTCCTTGGCGTAGCCGGTCAGCAGGTGGCCGTAGTGCGGCAGGCCGTTGGCGAAGGGCGGGCCGTCGTAGAAGACGAATTCGTTGGACCCGTCTTTGCCCGCTTCGCGCTGGTCGATGCTCGCCTGGAAGGTGCCGTCCTGGTCCCAGTACTTGAGGATGCGCTCTTCGATCTCCGGGAACTTCACAGAGGCGGAAACGCTGCTGGTGCCTGACGGTGCGGCTGAGGCCTTGGGGTAATAGGTCATCTCGACATCCTGGGTTGAGCTAGTGAACAAGTGGATCATTCAGGATGCGAGGACGGCCCGTACGCTGTTCTGCAACAGCACCGGCACCGCGGTACCACCTCACTTACCGTCGCCGGACCCCCGTTTGGGGAGAGCACCGGCGTCGGCCGCTCATTGCTGCTGTGACGGGCTTACCCGTCCGGTTCTACTACTCCGGGTTCCTGCGCTGCAGGCGTCCGAAGGTTCTTCCGGAAGCTCACCGGTGATGGCCGGGTCAAAGCTGATATTCGATTCTAACCGGAGTTGCAGTGTTCTCCAGTACCCCGGGGCACGAGCCGGATGCCCGGCCGGGTGATTCCATCCGCCCGGGCCGCCGGCATCCGGCCAGGTGGCCGCTGGTCTCCCGCTCAGGACTGCTTGCGGATGAGCTTGTGGTTGGCAGCCTGCGCCACGGGCCGGATCACGATCTGGTCGAGGTTGACGTGGTGCGGCGCCGTAACAGCGTAGCGGACCACATCGGCCACATCTTCGGCCGTGAGCGGCTTCTCGACGCCCTGGTACACCTTCCCGGCCGCCTCCTGGTCGCCCAGCCTGTTCAGGGCAAACTCCTCGGTCTGCACCAGTCCCGGAGCCACTTCGATGACTCGGAGGTTGTTTTCCACTTCCTCCAGCCGCAGTGCCCCGGTCATGGCGTGCTGGGCGAACTTGGCAGCGTTGTAGCCGGCGCCGCCCTCGTAGGCGGCGAGTCCCGCCGTCGAGGTCAGGTTCAGGACTGTTCCCTCCCCGCAGGCCCGCAGCATCGGAAGGAAGGCACGGGTCAGTTTCATGGTGCCCAGGACGTTCACGTCGAACATCCATTCCCAGTCCTCGGTTTTGGCATCAGCGATCCGGTCCGCGCCCCGCGCACCGCCGGCGATGTTGATGAGGGTGTCAATCCCGCCGGCCCGCGTCACCTCGGCGAGGAGACGTTCCACGTCATCGTCGTCGGCGATGTCTGCCGCAATGGCCGTGGCTCCAGTAGCCTCGGCGACCGCCGCAAGCCGGTCCGCCCGGCGCGCGACGGCGAAAACAGTCCACCCCTCGGCCCGCAACGCGCGGACAGTGGCCTCGCCGATGCCTGTGCTTGCTCCTGTAACTACTGCTGCTTTCGTGCGCATTTCCTCAGTCATGGCACCACCCTAGCGTCGGAGGAAGCCGGGCAGCACACGGGTTTACGGGATACTACTGCAAGGCGGGGCCGGGGATCATGAAACAATTGCTCCATGGCTGAAGACAATCAGGGTACAGACACGCCCACCACCGCCCCTATCAACGTTCCGGACAAGCCCGCCCTTGAGGGGTTGGAAGCTGCCCTGACGCAGCGCTGGCTTGACGAAGGGACCTATAAGTTCAACCGGGAGACCACCAGGGAGCAGGTCTACTCGATCGACACTCCCCCGCCGACCGCGTCGGGATCCCTGCATGTGGGGCACATGTTCTCCTACACCCAGACCGACGTCCTGGCGCGCTTCCAGCGCATGACCGGCAAGAATGTCTTTTATCCGATGGGCTGGGACGACAACGGCCTGCCCACCGAGCGGCGCGTCCAGAACTACTACGGTGTGCGCTGC
Organism: Arthrobacter sp. NPDC058288; assembly: GCF_042880995.1. Taxonomy (NCBI): domain Bacteria; kingdom Bacillati; phylum Actinomycetota; class Actinomycetes; order Micrococcales; family Micrococcaceae; genus Arthrobacter; species Arthrobacter sp. NPDC058288. The sequence goes on along the minus strand of NZ_JBHVYH010000001.1, from coordinate 1,245,335 downwards.
GATCCGGCCATCCACTACGACGCCGGCTACCGCCCGCCGGCCGAGCCCGCCAAGAACCAGCGCGACTTCGATGTCATCTCGCGCCGAAACTTCATTGAACTGTGCGAGGAACTCGCAGTCGAGGACGAGAAAGTCTTCGAAAACCTGTTCCAGACCCTTGGCCTGTCCGTCGACTGGGACCTGACGTACCGGACCATCGACGACAAGTCACGGGCCATCTCCCAGCGGGCCTTCCTTGCGAACCTCGCCGCCGGCGACGCCTACATGGCCGAGGCCCCCACGCTGTGGGACGTCACCTTCCGCACCGCGGTGGCCCAGGCTGAACTCGAGGACCGCGAGGTGGCAGGCGCCTACTACCGCTACCCGTTCTTCACCGAAGACGGCGAGAAGCTCTACATTGAAACCACCCGCCCGGAACTGCTGGCAGCCTGTGCCGCCCTGGTGGCAAACCCCGACGACGAGCGGTACCAGCCGCTGTTCGGCAAGAAGGTCACCTCTCCCCTGTTCGGCGTCGAGGTGGAAGTGAAGGCCCACCACCTTGCCAAGGCGGACAAGGGCTCGGGCATCGCCATGGTCTGCACCTTCGGCGACCTTACCGACGTGACCTGGTGGCGCGAACTCCAGCTTCCCACCCGGGCGATTGTGGGCCGCGATGGCCGCATCATCGGCGATACGCCGGACTGGATCACCACCGACGCGGGCCGCGCGGCCTTCGAGGCCATCGCCGGCAAGACGGTCTTCAGCGCCAAGGAAGCAGTCGTCGAGCAGCTCACCGCTGCCGGGCTCCTCGACGGTGAGCCGAAGAAGATCATGCACCCGGTCAACTTCTTCGAAAAGGGCGACAAGCCGCTCGAGGTGGTGACGTCGCGTCAGTGGTACATCCGCAACGGCGGACGTGACGAGGACCGCCGCGAACGCCTGATCGGCCGCGGCAACGAGATTGAGTTCCACCCCGCCTTCATGCGTTCGCGCTACGAGAACTGGATCTCCGGTCTGAACGGTGACTGGCTCGTGTCCCGCCAGCGCTTCTTTGGCGTGCCCGTGCCGGTCTGGTACCCGCTCGACGCCGACGGAAACCCCGATTACGACGCCCCGGTCCTGCCGACCGACGAACAGCTCCCGGTCGACCCGGCCGCGGACGCCGCACCCGGTTACGACGAGGCACAGCGGGATCAGCCGGGCGGCTTCACCGGTGATGCCGACGTCCTCGACACCTGGGCCACGTCCTCCCTGACGCCGCAGATCGTGGGCGGCTGGAGCACGGATGAGGACCTCTTCGCCAAGGTCTACCCGTTTGATGTGCGCCCGCAGGCCCACGACATCATCCGGACGTGGCTGTTCTCCACCGCCGTGCGTGCCGATGCCCTGCAGGACACCGCGCCGTGGAAGCACGCGGCCATCTCGGGCTGGATCCTCGACCCGGACCGCAAGAAGATGTCCAAGTCCAAGGGCAACGTGATCGTACCAACCGACGTCCTGAACGAGTACGGATCGGACGCCGTGCGCTACTGGGCGGCATCGGCCAAGCTCGGGGCGGACACCGCCTACGAGATCGCCCAGATGAAGATCGGCCGCCGCCTGGCCATCAAGCTCCTCAACGCCTCGAAGTTCGTCCTGAACCTGGGTGCGACGGAAAACTCGGTGGTCTCCACCGACCTGTCCGTGCTCACGAACCCGCTGGACCGCGCCGTGCTGGCGCAGCTCTCGGACGTCGTGGCACAGGCCACCAAGGCCTTCGAGAACTATGACTACGCCCGGGCCCTGCAGATCAGCGAGAGCTTCTTCTGGCAGTTCACGGACGACTACGTGGAACTCATCAAGGACCGGGCCTATGGTGCCGCAGGCGAAGCCGAGCAGGCGTCAGTGCTGGCTGCCCTGGCCACCACCCTTGACACCCTGCTGCGGCTGTTTGCGCCGTTCCTGCCCTTCGCCACCGAAGAGGTCTGGGGCTGGTGGCGGAGCGGCTCGGTGCACCGTGCCCAGTGGCCGGCCGCCCTGGAGGTGTCCGACGGCGACACGACCATGCTCGCGACCGTGGGAATTGCGCTGAGCGGCATCCGCAAGGCCAAGTCAGAGGCGAAGGTCAAGCAGCGCACTGAGGTGCTCTCCGCGACCATCACCGCCACGGAGTCGCTCACCACGCAGCTGAAGGCCGGCCTTGCAGACCTGAAGGCGGCCTCCAACGCACGCGAACTGACCCTGGTGGCAGGCGAGGGAGAACTCACGGTCAGCGACGTTGTGCTGGCCCAGCCGGAAGAAGCGCCGGGCGCCGAGCCCTTCACCGGCTAGCGGACACACGTGAAGCCCCATCAGCGTTCAACGCCGGTGGGGCTTCTGTCTTGGGCGGTTCACCTTGTTTTTGGGCAAAGGGGAAGCCCCATCAGCGTTTTGCCGTTGGTGGGGCTTCGACTTTTTCGATTGTCTCGTGACGTCTGTGACAATCTGGCGGAATCCTCGGAATTTCAGGTCTTCCTACCTCGTCACTGGTAGCCAGCTTCTGACTTTGCCGAAGGCTGCGTCAGATGCGTGTCACTGAATCTTTGGTTTCCGTGTCCCGCTTCTTTCGAAGTGGGTAAGAACTATTGTTGTCCCACCCGGGGGGATCCGCAAGGGTCCCGAACGAACTACAAGGCAGTAATTATCCCGGCCCCAGGGAGGCCCGGTGCGTCAGTTGAATTCGGGACTCTCCGTGCGGCTGCGCTTGATTTCGAAGAAGTGGGGATACGCAGCCAGGGTCACCGCGGCGTCCCAGAGGCGGCCTGCTTCCTCGCCCCGGGGGATGCGGGTCAGCACCGGGCCAAAGAAGGCGGTGCCGTTGAAGGCCACGACGGGTGTTCCCACATCCTGCCCCACGAGGGAGATGCCCTCTTCGTGGCTGGCGCGGAGCTGCGCGTCGAAGGCGTCAGAGGATGCTTCGGCCGCCAGGCCTGCCGGGAGGCCGCACTCCGCCAGTGCCTTGCCGATCACGATGCCGAAATCCTTCTCGCCGCCGTCATGGATCAGGCTGCCCATTGCGTCATATAGCGGCTTGATGACCTGGTCGCCGTGCTGCTCACGGGCGGCGATGATCACACGGACAGGACCCCAGGCCTTGTCCATTGCCTCGCGGTATCCCGGGTCCAGCTCGCGGCCCTCGTTGAGGACGGCAAGGCTCATCACGTGCCATTCGGTTTGGATGTCGCGGACTTCCTCCACCTCGCCCACCCAGCGGGACGTGATCCAGGCGAAAGGGCACAGGGGGTCGAACCAGAAGTCGGCCTTGTTCGTGGTGGTTTCGGGCACGGAAATCTCCTCGTAAGAGTCATCAGGGCGCGGCGCACTCCAGGCGCACCTCTACCAAGAGCGACGAACTAAGCGGATTTATTCCGCCGCTTCGCCACCACGTCGTGGGCGATCATGGTGGGCGGGGCCTTCTTTGCGACCACATCGGCGGTGATCACAACACTGGCGATGTCGTCCCTGCTCGGGAGGTCAAACATCACGGGGAGGAGCACTTCCTCCATGATGGCGCGGAGTCCGCGGGCACCGGTACCCCGTTCCAGGGCCTGGTCGGCGATCATGTCCAGCGCTTCGTCTTCAAAAAGCAGCTCCACGCCATCAAGCTGGAACATCTTCTGGTACTGCTTCACCAGCGCGTTCTTCGGCGTGGACAGAATTTGGATCAGGGCAGGCCGGTCCAGGTTGGAGACCGTGGTGATCACGGGAAGACGGCCGATGAATTCCGGGATCAGCCCGAACTTCAGCAGGTCTTCCGGCATGACCTCGCCATAGGAGTCGGAGTTGTTCTTGACCTCGTTCAGCGGAGCACCGAACCCGATGCCCTTGCGGCCGGACCGGGAGCCGATGATGTCCTCAAGCCCGGCGAAGGCTCCCGCCACAATAAACAGCACGTTGGTGGTGTCGATCTGGATAAATTCCTGGTGCGGGTGCTTGCGCCCGCCCTGCGGGGGAACCGAAGCCACCGTGCCTTCCAGGATCTTCAGGAGGGCCTGCTGCACGCCCTCGCCGGAGACGTCCCGGGTGATGGACGGGTTTTCACTCTTGCGGGAAATCTTGTCGATCTCGTCGATGTAGATGATGCCCTGCTCGGCCTTCTTGACATCGTAGTCAGCAGCCTGGATGAGCTTCAGGAGAATGTTCTCGACGTCCTCGCCAACGTACCCGGCCTCGGTCAGTGCCGTGGCGTCCGCGACGGCGAACGGTACGTTGAGGCGGCGGGCCAGCGTCTGGGCCAGGTAGGTCTTGCCGCAACCGGTGGGGCCGATCAGGAGGATGTTCGATTTGGCGATCTCGACGTCGTCGTGATGGACGCCGTCGGCGAGGCTGCCGCTCTTGGGGGCATGGCCGGCCTGGATCCGCTTGTAGTGGTTGTACACCGCGACGGCGAGGGAGCGCTTGGCCGGTTCCTGGCCGATGACGTATTCCTGCAGGAAATCGAAGATTTCGCGCGGCTTGGGCAGTTCGAAGCTGCCGAGGTCAGCTACTTCCGCAAGTTCCTCTTCAATGATCTCGTTGCAGAGCTCAATGCACTCGTCGCAGATGTAGACGCCGGGCCCGGCAATGAGCTTTCGCACCTGCTTCTGGCTCTTTCCGCAGAAAGAGCACTTCAGCAGATCCGTGCTCTCGCCAATCCGAGCCATATGTGAACCCCTTAGTATCCTGCTGCTACCGCAGCACTGCACCGGTTGCTGGAATCACGGTGGGTCCGGAAGGTCCGGCCGTGACATCTTCCACTCTAGGTCACATTCGGCCTGAGAGGTGGAACCTTACGCGTTGAAAACGAAAGCCGGTGCGGTCCATTTTTCATGAACCGCACCGACTCCGCGTGTCGTGCTGATTACCTGCTGATCGCCTGCGGCTTGATCTTACGGGAATCAAGGACCTGGTCGATGAGCCCGTAGGACTGCGCCTCGGCAGCGGTCAGGATCTTGTCGCGCTCGATATCGTTGTTGACCTGCTCGGACGTCCGGCCAGAGTGCTTGGCCAGCGTGTCTTCGAGCCAGGATCGCATCCGCATGACTTCCGCGGCCTGGATTTCCAGGTCCGAGGCCTGGCCGCCCTGGCCGCCGGACAGTGCCGGCTGGTGGATCAGTACACGGGCGTTGGGCAGTGCCAGGCGCTTGCCCGGCGTACCGGCCGCGAGCAGGACGGCCGCGGCGCTTGCGGCCTGGCCCAGGCACACAGTCTGGATCTCGGGACGGATGTACTGCATGGTGTCGTAGATGGCCGTCATGGCGGTAAAGGAACCGCCCGGGGAGTTGATGTACAGCGTGATGTCGCGGTCCGGGTCCGTAGACTCGAGCACAAGCAGCTGCGCCATAACGTCGTCGGCGGAGGCGTCGTCCACCTGCACGCCGAGGAAGATGATCCGGTCCTCAAAGAGCTTGGTGTAGGGGTCCTGGCGCTTGAAGCCGTAAGGCGTGCGCTCCTCGAACTGCGGCAGCACGTAGCGGCTGGTGGGCAGGTTCCCGGCAGACGATCCGAAATTGTAGTTCATGTTCATTTCTCCTGGAATCATTTCTGTCTACCCCGGTTACTTTTCCGAGCCGCTGGCGTTTTGGGTTCCGCCGCCGCCGGCCACAGATCCCGCATGTGCTGCGATCTTGTCGAAGAAGCCGTACTCAAGGGCTTCGGGGGCCGTGAACCACTTGTCGCGGTCGTTGTCCTTGAGGATGGTTTCCACGGTCTGTCCGGTCTGGTCCGCGGTGAGTTCCGCCATGACCTTCTTCATGTGCAGGATGAGCTCAGCCTGGATCTTGATGTCCGAGGCCGTGCCGCCGATGCCGCCGGACGGCTGGTGCATCAGGATACGGGCGTTGGGGGTGGCGTAACGCTTCCCCTTGGTACCCGAGGACAGCAGGAACTGACCCATGGACGCCGCGAGGCCGGTGGCGACGGTGACGACGTCGTTCGGAATGAACTGCATCGTGTCGTAAATGGCCATGCCGGCCGTAACGGAGCCGCCTGGCGAGTTGATGTAAAGGTAGATGTCCTTCTCAGGGTTCTCCGCGGACAGCAGCAGCAACTGCGAGCAGATCGCGTTGGCGTTCTCATCGCGGACCTCGGAGCCGAGCCAGATGATTCGCTCTTTCAGCAGGCGGTTGTAGATGTAGTTGTCCTGGGCTGCCGGATCGACAGTAGCCATCCGGGGGGCCCCTGCTTGCTGTGACATATGTACTTACCTCTCGCTGGCGACGGTGACGTCACGGGACGACGTCACTGAAAATCACTACTTGGACACTAACCCGTTTGGCGGCCGTTTTGTTCTCAGGGATCGCGCTGTTCGCTGACGGCGCACGATTGGCGCAGCAGCTCCGCACAGCGCAACGGAGCCGCGATTCCGGGGTTAAAAGGCGGAAGCCCCCGGATCAGGGATCCGGGGGCTTCCGTGCAACGTGTGCTTAGAACTTCGCTGCTGCCGGATCGTCGCTCGGCGCAGCTTCCTCAGTGGCGGCTTCACCTTCAACGGCGTCGCTGTCGACGGCGGAGGCTTCAGCAGCCTCAGCGGCTGGCTCTTCTTCGCCGCCGGGGCGGACGAAGTCGCTCAGGTCAACCTTGTTGCCTTCAGAGTCCGTGACCTCGGCCTGGCCCAGCACGACTGCCAGGGCTTTGCGACGGCGAACCTCGGAAACCATCATGGGAACCTGGCCGGACTGATCGATGATCTGGGCGAACTGGTTCGGGTCCATGCCGTACTGGCTGGCAGTCGTCACAATGTAGTCGATCAGCTCGTTCTGGCTGACTCCGACTTCTTCCTTGTCAGCGATGGCGTCGAGGATGATCTCGTTCTGGAATGCCCGCTCAGTGTTGGCCTTGACCTCGGCGCGGTGCTCTTCGGTGTCGTGCTCGCCGTCGCCGTGGGAGTTCTCAGCCTTGAAGTGCTGCTCCAGCTGCTCTTCGACGACAGAAGCGGGAACGGGAACCTCAACGAGCTCAACGAGCTTGTCCAGGACCTTGTCGCGTGCCTCGACACCCTGCTCGACAACCTTGGATTCGGCAGCCTGCTTGGCGAGGTCCTCGCGCAGTTCGGCCAGCGTGTCGAACTCGGATGCCAGCTGGGCGAAGTCGTCATCAGCTTCGGGAAGCTCGCGCTCCTTGACGGACTTGACCACGACCTTGACCTGGGCAGCTTCGCCGGCGTGGTCGCCGCCCACGAGGGTGGTGTCGAAGATGGCGTCCTCATCGGCGCTGAGGCCGGTGACGGCCTCGTCCAGGCCTTCGAGCATGGTACCGGCGCCAACCTGGTAGGACAGGCCGGAAGCGGAATCAACTTCGGCGCCGTCGATCGAGGCGGTGATGTCGATCGTCAGGAAGTCGCCATCGGCGGCGGGACGGTCCACAGACTTCAGCGTGCCGAAACGGCCGCGGAGTTCGTCGAGCGCCTTGTCAACGTCTGCTTCGGAAGACTCGGCAGCGGCAACCTCGACCTTGATGCCCGAGTAGTCGGGCAGTTCGATCTCGGGGCGGACGTCAACCTCGGCGTGGAACTTGAGTTCGCCGTCGGTCGCAGTGGGGTCCGGGACCTCGGTGATTTCAACCTCGGGACGACTCAGGGGGCGGATGCCGGTTTCCTGGACAGCCTCCTGGTACCAGCCGTTGAGGCCTTCGTTGATGGCAGTCTCCAGCACGTAGCCGCGGCCAACGCGCTGGTCGATCAGCTTTGCGGGGACCTTGCCCTTGCGGAAGCCAGGGACCTGGATCTGCGAAGCAACAGTCTTGTATGCCTCATCGATGCTGGGCTTCAATTCCTCAAAGGGGACCTCAACATTGAGCTTGACCCGCGTGGGGGTGAGGTTCTCGACAGCGCTCTTCACAGTCTAAGTACTCCTGGTTTTGTGGGATGGGGTTCTGCAAACGCAATGATCTGACAAGCTGCAGAGTCGGGGTGACAGGATTTGAACCTGCGACTTCCTGCTCCCAAAGCAGGCGCTCTAGCCAAGCTGAGCTACACCCCGTAAGTGCACAGAACAGTCTACGGTCATAACGGCCGGATATGCACATTTGACACTGGGGCCCTGAATTAGGTTTAGTTATATCCGGCTCGAGCAGCCGACCGGAAGAAAAGCACAACAGCCCCTGCGGATCAGCAGCACGGCCGGATGCCTTTCCACGGGGACGTAGCTTAATGGTAAAGCCTCAGTCTTCCAAACTGATTACGCGGGTTCGATTCCCGTCGTCCCCTCCAGGACACAACAAGAAAGCCCCTCTCCGGAGGGGCTTTCTTGTTTTCCGGCGACTGCGCCTCAGGACGCCTGCTGGCACACGGGGCACCAGTAGAGCTTCCGCGCGGCAAGGTCCGTCAGGGCGACCGGGGAACCACATACGCGGCAGTCGAGGCCGTGCCGCCGATAGACAAAATGGGACTCCTCCGGCGCCGGAAGTCCAGCGGCTGGCTCAGTCCAATAGCCGGGAGGCGTGGTGATGATCCTGCCGTCCCGCGCGCCGTCGGACATCATGGCGACGGTGTCCTCCCACAGACCTGTCGCCGCTTCCGCGTCCAGGGAGCGTCCGGACAGCCAGGGATCCAGGCCCTGGCGGAAGAGCAGCTCGGCGCGGTAGACGTTCCCGACGCCGGCGATCACCTTCTGGTCCATCAGCAGCGCCGCGAGTGGCGTCTTCCGGGCACGCACACCGGCAACGAAACCTTCCTTGTCCCCGGGAAGATTCCGCAACGGGTCGGGCCCCAGCCGGGCCAGGACGGCATCGGCCTCCGCTTCGGTGATTGCCTGGCATGTCGTGGCACCCCTGAGGTCCGCCCAGCCGTGGGCGCCGGCCAGCCGGACCCGGACGGCGCCCACCGGCGCCGGCGGCCCGGTGTATTCCGGTCCGCCGCCGGCCGCAGGGCCAGTTGCGCCGTCGTCGAACACTTCCCGCTCCCCCACCTTCCGGGGTGCGCCGATGCTGGACGCGCCCCGGAAAGTGGCATCGCCGCCGAAATCCCAGGCGCCGTAGAGGCCCAGGTGAACGTGAAGGACGAGCCCGTGGTCGAAATGCAGGAACATGTGCTTGCCGTGGGCCACCGTGCCGACGAGCGTGCGCGCGTCCAGCAGCGCCGCGCCGTCGGCGAACCGGCCCTGGGGACTGGAAACGGCGAGGCACTGCCCGGAAAATACGTCCGCGAACTGGCGGGCCAGCCGGTGGACCGAATGCCCCTCAGGCACTAGGCGATAACCTCGCCGGTGTTCTCGTAGGCCGCAATCTTGCCGATGCGGCGGACGTGCCGCTCATCGTTACTGAACGGTTCCTGCAGGAAAGCTTCGATGATTTCGGTTGCTTCGTCCACGCTGTGCTGGCGGCCGCCGACCGCAACGACGTTGGCGTCGTTGTGCTCGCGGGCCAGGGTTGCCGTGGACAGGTTCCAGGCAAGTGCCGCACGGACCCCCTTGACCTTGTTTGCGGCGATCTGCTCGCCGTTCCCCGAGCCGCCGAGAACGATGCCCAGGGCGTGGATTCCGGCTGCCTGGTCCGCCACAACGGCAAGCGCCGCGTTAATGCAAAAGGACGGGTAATCATCCAGCGCGTCGTAGACCTTGGGCCCGTGGTCAACCACGGTGTAGCCCTTGGCCGTGAGGTGCCTTACCAGGTGGGAGCTGAGCTCCATGCCGGCATGGTCGGTGGCGATGTGGACGCGCGGAAAGTCGGAGGATGTGGTCACGGCAATGTCCGTTCAGTCATAAAGCACCGGTAGGCTTCCGGGCTGCTTCGGGGGTCGGTCCAAGCGTACTAGCTGTACTGCCGGGGGACGTTGGTTGCTTGACATGAACGCTCTGCGGACTCCGGGGACGCGACGCGGCACCGGCGGTTGGAGTCAGGATTGCGGCGGCTGCTTCTCACCGCGTGCCCGTGCGGCGACGCGGGAGAGGACGGCGGCCACCCTTTCGGCGGAATCAGCGCTGCCGCCGCTGATCGCCATTTTCCTGCCGTCCGCGCGGTTGACCACGACGGCGGGTCCGCTGCTGACCAGCATGGCGGTGGTCCCGCCGTGGTGGCGGTATCCCCAGCCGCCGTAATCTGCGGCGCGGACATCTGCCGGCGAGGCCGACGAAATCGCCGACGCCGGAACTTCCATCACCCGGACGAATCCTGCGGCGAAGACCCGCAGCCCGCTCCGGTCAACGATGACCCTGGCGAAAAGGAAGGCGGCTGCCAGCACCGCCAGCGCCACCAGGAGGGCACCCAGCCACGGGACGGCGATGGCGATCAGGGCTGCCGGGAAGAGCGAGGCGACACCCAGCATCACAAACACGGAACTGCGCGCATGGACCCACATGCGCACTGAGTCTGCCGCCAGCTCCGGGTCGACTTCGCGGACCAGCGCCTCCCGCACGGCACGATCGTCATCCACCGACCACCGTTCATCTGCCTTGAAGACGAAGCCCAGCACGACTCCGAGAGGTAATGCGGCCCCGGCCCCGAGGGCAAGGACGGTCAGATCCACCCGCGCTTCACGGACGTCCGTGATTCCCGCCTGGCCCACGAGCACGGCAGCCAGCACCGTGGTGACAAAGAGGCTGACGGCCAGACCGGTGCCCATCATTAATCGCCGCATGACGACGGGCCGGCTCAACGGCACGGCCTGCACCAGGACGAGCCACCCCACCACCGCGATGAACAGGCCCCCGAAGGCCACGAAGGCGGAGAAGGGAGCAAAACCGGCCGGTCCGGCCTCATTCCAGCGCACCGCCATGGGGTCCGGAACGTCCCGCCGGATCAAGAGTGCGCAGACAACGAACGCGGCGGCCAGCAGCACAGGGAACACCAGCGCGAACCGCAGTGCCCTGGCATCCACCGAATCCCTGATCTTTCCCATACCCCAACGCTACTCCGCGCCGGTGGCGCGTGATCCACCTAACTTGCCATCGCCCCATGAAGTGAAAGAATAACTTCACAGTGCCGGCAATGACCGTTGCCGGCCGGCAACCGCAACCCTTTCTGGAGGCCCCACCTTGCCAGGCATGAACCTGACGCGCGCCGAAGCCCGTGAGCGCGCAGACCTCATCACCGTTGAGTCCTACGACGTCAGCCTGGACCTGACCCGGGGCGACAAAGTCTTCGGGACCACCACTGCCGTCAAGTTCAGCGCGCGGCCCGGGACCTCCACCTTCATCGACGCGGTAACCCACAAAGTCCACAGCGTCATGCTCAACGGCGAAGAACTGGATCCCGCGGACGTGTCCGACGGTGTCCGCATCCAACTCCCGTACCTGGCTGCGGAAAACGACCTGCTGGTAGTTGCCGACGCACCGTACATGAACACCGGCGAAGGGCTCCACCGCTTCGTGGACCCGGTGGATAACGAGGTCTACCTGTACACGCAGTTCGAAGTCCCGGACTCCCGCCGGATGTTCGCGGTGTTCGAGCAGCCCGACCTCAAGGCGAGCTTTACGTTCACCGTCACGGCGCCGTCCCACTGGGACGCGGTGTCCAACTCCCCTACGCCTGTCCCTATCGAAACCATTCCCGGCGAGGACGGCAGCGCCCGTTCCGTGTGGGAATTCGCCGCCACCCCGCGGCTGTCCTCTTACGTCACGGCGCTGGTCGCCGGCCCGTACCAGTCCGTGCGCAGCGAGGTGAAGTGCGCCGACGGCCGTGTTGTTCCGCTGGGAGTCTTCGCACGCAAGTCCCTGATGCAGTATCTGGATGCGGACAACATCTTCGAGCTCACCCGCCAGGGGTTCGAGTTCTTCGAAGCGCAGTTCGGCTGCCCCTACCCGTTCGAGAAATACGACCAGCTCTTCGTTCCCGAGTTCAATGCCGGCGCAATGGAAAACGCGGGAGCCGTCACCATCCTGGAAGGCTACGTGTTCCGCGGCAAGGTCACCGGCGCGCAGGTTGAACGCCGCGCCATCACTGTCCTTCACGAACTCGCACACATGTGGTTCGGGGATCTCGTGACCATGCGCTGGTGGAACGACCTCTGGCTGAACGAATCCTTCGCCGAGTACATGTCGCACCTGGCTGCGGTGGAGAACACCGAGTTTGACCATGCCTGGACCACGTTCGCCTCGGTGGAGAAGTCCTGGGCCTACCGCCAGGACCAGCTGCCCACCACGCACCCCATTTTCGCCGAGATCAACAACCTGCAGGACGTTGAGGTGAACTTCGACGGCATCACGTACGCCAAGGGCGCGTCGGTGCTGCGCCAGCTGGTGGCCTGGGTGGGTCCGGAGCAGTTCATGGCCGGGGTCCGCGAGTACTTCAGCAAGCACGCCTGGCAGAACACCGAGCTCAGCGACCTTATGGTGGAGCTGGAAAAGGCCAGTGGCCGCGACCTGGACGAGTGGGGGCGGCTGTGGTTGGAAACCGCCGGCGTCAACACGCTGACGCCCGAGGTGGCCGTGGATTCCGCCGGAGCCATCACCTCCTTCACCATCGTGCAGTCCGCGGTGCCCGAGCAGCCCACCATCCGGCCGCACCGGCTCGCGGTCGGCTTCTACAACGTCGCCGACGGGCAGCTTGTCCGGGTGCACCGCGAGGAGCTGGACGTCGACGGCGAACGCACCGATGTACCTGCCCTCGCCGGCCTGCAGCAGCCGGATCTGATCCTGCTCAACGACGACGACCTCGCCTATGCAAAGGTCCGGCTCGATCCGAAGTCACTGGCCACCGCCACTGCCCACCTGAAGGACTTCCGCGAGAGCCTTCCGCGCACTCTCGTCTGGGGCTCCGCCTGGGATGCAGCGCGCGACGGGGAAACACCTGCCCGCGGCTACGTCGAACTGATCCTCGCCAACATCGCCTCCGAATCGGATTCGTCCGTGATCCTGGTCCAGCTGCGCCAGCTGGCAACAACGCTCAGCTATTACGTCGCTGAAGAGCACCGGGAGAAGACGTCCGTGGCCGCAGCGGACACGCTCTGGGACCTTGCCGGTTCCGTCGCGCCCGGATCGGACGCGCAGCTGCAGTTCGTCAAGTCCTTCGCGCTGCTGGCGCGCAGCGACCACCAGCTGGATACGGTTTCCGCGCTGCTGGACGGATCGGCCGCCTTGGAGGGCCTCGCCGTCGACCAGGACCTGCGGTGGGAATTGCTGGCGTCCCTCGTGGCCGGCGGCCGGGCCGGCCAGGACCGGATCAACGCCGAACTCGAGCGGGACAACACCGCCAACGGCCAGAATGCGGCCGCACTGGCCAAGGCGGCCATCCCCACGGCCGAGGCCAAGGCTGCGGCCTGGGAATCAATCGTCGTGAAGGGTGAGCTGTCCAACGCCCTTCAGGCCTCCGCGGTGGCAGGGTTTACCCGGGTCCTGGACCCGGCGCTGCTGGCGCCTTACACGGAGAAGTATTTCGACGCCGTTCCCGGCATCGTTGCCAACCGCACGCACGCGCTTGCCCAGCAGATCGTCGTCGGGCTTTATCCGGCACAGCAGACCACCCAGGCGACCGTGGACCGGACAGACGAGTTCCTGGCTTCGCTTCCCGACGACAGCGCCGCCCTGCGCCGCATGATGCTGGAAAACCGCGACGGCGTTGCCCGCGCACTGCGGGCCCGCCAGGCCGACGTCGGATAGCCGCCGGCATGAGCCTCGACGAGCACCGCTACGCCGTGATGGTCCGATGGACCGGGAACCGGGGAGACGGAACGTCAACGTACCGGGGGTATTCCCGGGACCACGACGTCGAAATTCCCGGGCTCCCGGTCCTGAAAGGTTCCGCGGATCCCACGTTCCATGGGGACAAGGCACGCTACAACCCCGAGCAGCTGCTGCTGACCGCCCTGTCGCAGTGCCACATGCTGTCCTTCCTGCACGTGGCGGTGAAGCACGGCGTGGTGGTGACGGCCTACGAGGACCGCGCCGAAGGCCTGATGCGCACCAACCGCGACGGCAGCGGCCAGTTCGAGTCCGCCACACTCCGGCCAGAGGTGACTGTTGCCGCTGCCGTGGACGCCGCGCTGATGGAGCAGCTGCATGAGGAGGCAAACAAGGTCTGCTTCATTGCCCGGAGCGTGAACTTTCCCGTGCTGCACAAACCCACCGTGCAGGTGCGGGAACCCTAGCCGCGGGCTTCCACCAGCCGCCGCTCCGTTTCGGTGCTGAGCCCGGCTTTCCGCTCCCGGTCCAGGCCGCGGCGGCGTTCGTCGTCGAGCGTGTCCCGCAGGGTCTCCTCCCATGGCCGCAGGCTGAGGCCGGCCGCCACGGCGGCGTGGTTGGAGCGCGTGGCAAAACCGTCGTGTCCCGCCGGGAGCCAGAGCGGCAGTGAATCGGGACCCGCCCAGTAGCTGATCCCCCGGGCAACCAGCCAGTCTTCCGGGACCACCAGCATGCGGCCGGAATAGTTTGCCGCACGCGTTGACTCCGTCAGGTAGTCACCGAACCGTACGACCTCTCCCACCGCGTTCAGCGCGCCGGTAATCTTCAGTCCCGCTGCCTTCAGTATCCACGCGGCGAGGTCGCGGACGTCGATAACCTGCGTCGCACTGGCGCCTATGTCCGGCACGACGACCGGCCCGGTGCCACGGGAAAACCGGGCCGGCCAGTAGCCGTACCGGTCCGAGCTGTCGCCAGGACCGCCGATCAGCCCCGCCCGGCAGAGATGGGTCTTGCCGCCGGCGACGGTGGTGGCATGGTGCTCAATGGCCGACTTCGCCTCCCCGTAGTTTTCCGGTGCAAAGCCGGTGCCCCGCGTCAGCGGCGGTAACAAGGCAGCACTCTCATCCGCGCCGGGCACCGAATGCTCGGCGTACACAGAGCAGCTGGACACCACGGTCCAATGCGCTGCCGCGGGCGCGAGGGCCTCGAGCGCGTCCCTTGCCTGCTCCGGATCACGGGCCACGTCAATGACGGCGTCCCAGTCTCCTGACGCCCCGGCGTAGGCCGCGGGCCCCATGGCCCGGTCGGCCCGTAGCCAGGCCGTGCCTTCCGGCGGGGCGGCCGCCGAGCCTCGGGCGAGGCAGGTCACAGCATGGCCCGCGGCAGCTGCCTGCCGGGCAATTTCGGCCGACAGGAATGCTGTGCCGCCAAGAATCAGGATGCGCATGTGGCCACGCTACGGCGCTAGTGTTGAACGTGAACAGAGTGTTATGCGCCCGGCGAACGCCTGGCAGCTCCGGCGAGAGCCGATTAGCAATAAGGAGCATCCCTGCCGATGTACAGCATGTTGTCGATCACCCCGCCCGCGACCCCGGACATGTCCGGAATCAACGCCGCCGGGATCGTGATCAGCATCGGAGTGGGCGTCACAATCTGGCTCGTAGCCTCGTTTGTGATTGCCGGAATCACCAAAAGCGTGGCCGCCGGAACCACATTCTTCAAGAAGCCGCACTTCCGCTGGGTCGCCCCTGCCCTGCGGGCCCTGGACCACGAGCGCCGCGTCCAGCGGGCCAAGACGATCGGATCGCTGCTGAACAGCGTGGCGGGGGTCCTGATCGCCGTGATCACCATCATGTATGTCCTCAAGAACCTGGACGTGGACATCGCGCCACTGCTGACGAGCGTGGGTATCCTGGGTGTCGCCATCGGCTTCGGTGCCCAGCAGCTCATCCGCGACTTCCTCGCCGGCATCTTCATCACGATCGAGGACCAGTACGGCATCGGCGACGTCATCGAGACCAGCGAAGTGGTGGGCACGGTGGAGTCCATGGGCCTGCGGATCACCCGCGTCCGCTCCGACGACGGCGCCATCTGGTACCTGCGCAACGGCGAGATCCTGCGCGTGGGCAACCGGTCCCAAGGCAACTATGTGGCCCCGGGGGACGACACCGCGGACGTGCCCGACCCCAATACCGCGCCCCAGCAGAAAGCCGGAGAGTAACCATGAGCACGCCAACCCCTGAACCGCGCCAACCGAAGATGCTGATGCAGAACGATCCGTTCTCCCGGCCCGGGTACACGGACAACTTCTATGACGCCGTGGGCGGCCACGAGACCTTCGTGAAGCTCATCGACGTCTTCTACGACGGCGTGGCCACCGACCCGCTGCTCCGGCCGATGTATCCGGAAGAGGACCTGGGACCGGCGAAACGGCGTTTCCTCATGTTCCTTGAGCAGTACTGGGGAGGCCCCACCACCTACGGCGAGGAACGCGGCCATCCCCGCCTGCGCATGCGCCACATGCCGTTCCGCGTCACCCCCGAAGCCAAGGACCGGTGGCTGCACCACATGCGCACGGCAGTTGACGCGCTGGAACTGCCGCCGCTCTACGAGGGCACGCTGTGGGATTATATGGAGCGCGCTGCGCTCTCCATGATCAACAGCCCCTCGGACGCCTGAGGGCGGTCCGCCGTCCGGTGTGGACGCGTCGGCGGCACAGGTCCCGGCGCGCTATGGTCCGGTGATCAGAGCCGCTCGTGCCGTACCGCGAGCGCTGCGCGGGCGTTGCCGGCGATGTGCAGGAGGACTGCCACGACAAGGAACGCGACGAGCACCTGCGCGGTCGTCGCCAGTGCGGCCGGCCAGCCGCCGTCGAGCGTCGGATCAAGGAAGTCGTAGACATACCAGCCGTCGATGGCTCCGCGCACCCACGAGAAGCCGAGGAAAGCGGCAGGGTATCCGAGCCAAACGAACGGACGGACCCAGGTGCCGCGCACCGTCCTCGTCACGAGGAGCCAGTCAAGCGCGGCGAACAGCGGAGCCACGCGGTGGTGCGCCAGCTGTGGCCAGTACATGTCCAGGCTCCACCACGGCTCGCCGGGCGGGGCCACGAGGACCACATAGATGAGGCCCGTCATCACCAGGTAGAGCGCCAACGCACCGAAGAGGCGGTCCCACCATTCCGGAAGCCGGGTCCGAGGCAGTGCGGCTGATACAACGAGCACGAGTCCAAGTACCAGGTTCGACTGGACCGTGAATTCCGAGTAGAGCTGGGCGACGTCCACGTCATTGCCGGGGAGTGTCGCGTCAACCGTCTTGCGGACAAGGGCAATAAGCACAAAGACACCGACCGAGAAACGAAGCGCGCGGATCCACCTGCGGTCCGGATGCAGCGCATCGTTGAAGCCAAGGTGCCGCTCGACCGGGGGAACCAACACCGACATGACGCTCATGCGCCCCAGTATGGCAGGCCCGATCAGACGGTTACGAGGGTCTTATAGCCCCGATCCGGTGCGGGCCAGGACGTGTCCGCGGGACCCGCTGAGCCGGAACCAGCGCCCCGCCCGGTAGAGCTGCTGTTCGCCGTCGGCCAGGAAACCTAGCGTCAGGGCCGCGAACGCGGCCCCCAGCGGCAGCCCGGCCGCACCCGGCAGTTCCCTGCCCCAAACGGTGGCACGGGCGTTGTTGACGATCAGGGCGCCGGGTTTGTCCGGAATGATGGCGGCGATCTCGGTGATTCCGGCCTCGGCGGCCTGCCGCAGCGTGGCGTCCGGCAGCGTGGCGACCGACTCCCACCCCGCGCGCGGTGCGCCGACGCCGGCCCATGACTCGGTAACCGTCACCGGCGGCAGCGGCAGCTCGACGTCGTTCTCCCCTGCCCGGGCGAGGCGGTCCAGTACGGCCGAGATCGGAACGGTGACGTCGGTATCCGACGGCCGGGCCAGCGCCATGGTCCGCAACCCGAGGATCGTCGGAGTCGCCTCGCCCAACAGCCTGGGCCGCAGCACGCACACGTAAGCGGCAAGCACCGGGCCGGTGGCCTGGAGGCGGATGGCGCCGTCGTCGATCGACTTGGCGCGGGTGGCAAAGGTGCGCAGATCTGCGAGGTCTCGGGGATCGGTGAACTGCAGGGGCTGGGTTAGGACGTCAGACACAATATCGACTCTACCGGCTGCGCCTCTTTGGGACGGTGCCGGGGGGACGTCTAAAGTCGAACCATGACTGAAGCCGATGCCGGACTGCCGGGGCCACCGACACAGGACCCCACCTCCTCGCTCATTGAACTCCTGGACCTCGGCGAGCTTGAGGGTGCCCGGACCGATGAGGACATCTTCATGGGACCTTCCCAGCGCCAGCCGCGGCAGCGGGTCTTTGGCGGCCAGGTTCTGGCGCAATCGCTGATCGCCGCCAACCGCACCGTTGATCCCGCCCGCAGCGTGCATTCCATGCATGGATATTTCCTGCGCCCGGGGGATGCCAACAAGCCCATCACGTTCGGCGTTCAGCGGTTGCGGGACGGCCGGTCGTTTTCAGCCCGTCGGGTCCACGCGTACCAGGACGGAATGCCGATCTTGTCCATGATCGCGTCCTTCCAGGAGGAGGACGAGGGAATCGACCACCAGTCCCCCATGCCGGAGGGCATCCCCGACCCCGAATCGCTGCCCAGCACGGCAGACCTGCTGGGAAAGTTCGACCACCCGGTGGCACGGCACTGGGCCTACGAGCGTCCTTTCGACATCCGGCACGTTGACCCGCCGCTATACGTTTCCGCCAACGGTGAACGGGAAGCCCGCAATGCCGTCTGGATGAAGACGTTCGGGCCCATGCCGGACGACGCCAATACGCACCGTGCAGCCCTTGCGTACGCCAGCGACTACACGCTGCTGGAATCCATCCTGCGCAAACACGGACTCAGCTGGATCACGCCGGGCATGAGCGTGGCAAGCCTCGACCACGCCATGTGGTGGCACCGCCCGGTGCGCGTCGATGAGTGGCTGCTGTACGTGCAGGAATCCCCGAGCGCTCAGGGCGCACGCGGGCTGGCTACCGGCAGGATATTCAGCCGGGGCGGGGAGCACGTCGCAACGGTTGCCCAGGAGGGCATGGTCCGGGTGCCGACCGACCTCAAGAACAAAGTGGTGGGCGCCTTCCAGACGAAGGTCCTCCAGCACCAGATGCGAAAGGCCGGCAGGGACTAGGGGGCCTTTCCCGGAGCAGAGCCGCCGGGCGACAGCCGCTGGCCGCCCGATTGCAACCGGGCACGGGCATGCGAAAGGCCGGTTCATTTTGAACCGGCCTTTCGCATGCCCTGACTTCGTGCGGAGCCTAGTCGCGGGTGAGGCGGCGGTGCGTCACGCGGTGCGGCTTGGCCGCATCCGGGCCGAGGCGCTCCACCTTGTTTTCCTCGTACGACTCGAAGTTGCCCTCGAACCAGTACCACTTGGACGGGTTTTCCTCGTCACCTTCGTAAGCCAGGATGTGGGTAGCCACACGGTCCAGGAACCAACGGTCGTGCGACACCACGACGGCGCAGCCGGGGAATTCCAGCAGGGCGTTTTCGAGGCTGCTGAGCGTTTCGACGTCGAGGTCGTTGGTCGGTTCGTCAAGGAGCAGCAAGTTGCCGCCCTGCTTGAGGGTCAGTGCCAGATTAAGGCGGTTGCGCTCACCACCGGAGAGAACACCCGCCTTCTTCTGCTGGTCCGGACCCTTGAATCCGAACGCTGCCACGTAGGCCCGTGACGGCATTTCAACGTGGCCCACCTGGATGTAGTCGAGGCCGTCAGAGACAACCTCCCACAGCGACTTGTTGGGGTCGATGCCGCCGCGGCTCTGGTCCGCGTAGGAGATCTTGACCGAGTCGCCGATCTTCAGGTCGCCGCCGTCAAGCGGTTCCAGGCCAACGATCGTCTTGAACAGGGTGGTCTTGCCGACGCCGTTGGGGCCGATAACGCCGACAATGCCGTTACGCGGAAGCGTAAAGGACAGGCCGTCGATGAGGGTCCGGTCCTCGAAACCCTTCTGCAGGTTCTTGGCTTCGAGCACCAGGCCGCCCAGTCGGGGTCCCGGCGGGATCTGGATCTCTTCGAAGTCGAGCTTCCGGGTGCGGTCCGCCTCGGCGGCCATTTCCTCGTAGCGGGCCAGGCGCGCCTTGGACTTGGTCTGGCGGCCCTTGGCGTTGGAGCGGACCCACTCGAGTTCCTCGGTGAGGCGCTTGGCCTGCTTGGCGTCCTTCTTGCCCTGGATTTCCAGGCGGGCGCGCTTCTTCTCCAGGTACGTGGAGTAGTTGCCTTCGTAGGGGTAAAGGTGGCCGCGGTCCACTTCCGCAATCCACTCGGCCACGTGGTCGAGGAAGTACCGGTCGTGGGTGACGGCGAGGACGGCGCCGGCGTAGTTCGAGAGGTGCTGTTCCAGCCAGAGGACGCTTTCGGCGTCGAGGTGGTTGGTGGGCTCATCGAGCAGGAGGAGGTCCGGCTTCTGCAGCAGGAGCTTGCACAGCGCGACTCGGCGGCGCTCACCACCGGAGAGGAGAGTGACGTCGGCATCCGCCGGCGGGCAGCGGAGGGCATCCATGGCCTGCTCGAGCTGGGAGTCGAGGTCCCAGGCGTCGGCGGCGTCGATGGCTTCCTGGAGCTGGCCCATTTCCTCCAGAAGCGTGTCGTAGTCCGCGTCAGGGTTGGCCATTTCCTCGGAGATCTCATTGAAACGCTGGATCTTGCCGTAGATCTCGCCCACGCCTTCCTGGACATTGCCCAGGACGGTCTTCTCCTCGTTCAGCGGCGGCTCCTGGAGCAGGATGCCCACCGTGTAGCCGGGGCTGAGCCGAGCCTCACCGTTGGAGGGGGTGTCCAGGCCAGCCATGATCTTGAGGATGGTGGACTTACCGGCACCGTTTGGGCCAACAACACCAATCTTGGCCCCCGGAAAGAAGGACATGCTTACGTCGTCGAGAATAAGTTTTTCGCCAACGGCCTTGCGGGCCTTGGTCATTGTGTAGATAAATTCCGCCATGGTTCCAAATCTAGTGGGTCGGCGGGGTTAACTCACATTCGCGGCTGTCATTCGCGGGCGGTCCGGTTCAGGCTCAGCCGCCGACGAAGCACTTTCCGGTTGCCAGCACGGGTAGTACGGTGACCACGACACTTCCGTCGCGGATCTGGCCGATCACACAATCCTTACCCTGCAGCGCTGCAGCTTCTATGGCGTCGACTTCCAGGCCGGTTGGCGTACGGCTGACGGAGACCTGCAGGGAACCGGCGGGTATCCCGGCGCCGGTCAGCGCAGCCGTCAGCTGGTCCTGACCCGGTTTGGGATTGGCCGCTGCAACTCCCCGGAGGGCATTGCGCACGGTTTCACTCAGGCGGGCGGTGGCAGCATCAAGTTCGGGCTGCTGCGCCGGAGCCGGAGCGGCCACAGACGCGCCTGTAGCTGTCGGGGCCGGCTGTGCGACGCTGGGTCCCGCTACAGCGGCAGCCGCCTGCGAGGAAGAGGCCGGGGAATCCGCACCGGCACCGCTGCAGCCAGCGAGGCCCGCCGCAAGCATGGACGCCGTGATGAACAGAACCGACGCGCCGCGAAGCCGCCGCCCGGCTCCGGACCGTAGCGACCCGGGCTGGAGACCGTACTGTGGCTGGGATGTCTTTGCTCGGATCACCTTGCCATTCTGCCATGCGGCACCGCAGGGGACGGTGCCGCATTCGGGGCATCAGCAGAGCATGTTCAGGCAGCCGTCCCGGTAAGTTCTCCGGTCTCCGCATCGAGCTGCAGGACGTCACCATTTTCATCGTCGATGAAGACACCTTCAGCTTCGGGATCCGGGTGGTGCTCCCCGAGGTCTCCGGCGTCGTCGTCAGGGCCATCCCCGCCGGGTCCCCTGCCGTCCTGCGGCCCGGAAGCATTGTCCTGCTGCCCCTGGGCCGGGCCGGACTGGGCGGAGTTTCCGGCTGTACGGGTGAAATTGGCCGAACCCCACATGAGGTCATGGCCAACCGACTCGGCGTCGATCTCGGCAGCGTGGTAGATCCTGCCGTCTTTTTCCCAGCTCCGCATCTTGAGCCGGCCCACGATGATGACGCGCTGGCCCTTCTTGATGCTGCAGCCCATGTTTCCGGCAAGCTGCCGGTAGCCCTGGACTGTGAACCAGTTGGTATGGCCATCAACCCACGTGCCCGATGTGCGGTCATACCGCCGGTCCGTGGAGCCGATCCGAAACGATGCGGTGGCGACTCCCCCGGGCGTGGTGGAACTCTTAATCTCCGTGGCGACGAAGCCGCGGACTGTGATGTTGTCGGTCATCTTGGTGTCCTGTCTCGAATAGTTGTGCCCTAGCAGGCATCTTCAGCATCGGGCCGGACAGGCGCCGGGGCGAGAGGCGTGCGCCGCTATGTGCACAAGTCCGCGTGAAACCGGGATGTTGGGGACCAGTCAAAACGCCGCCACGGGGCTGACCGGCCGAAGCCGCACGGCACTGTAAACTTTTCTAGGCGCTGCCGGATTGGTCCGGAGACGCCTACGTGCCCCAGTAGCTCAGGGGATAGAGCAGCGGCCTTCTAATCCGCCGGTCGGGGGTTCGATTCCCTCCTGGGGCACAACACCGGAAGCGGCTCCCACTTGCGTCAACGTAGTGGGAGCCGCTTTGTTTAACTGACATGCCGGATGCAGAACACCACGTTCCTGCGAGCTATTCACCCTAAGCATGCTTATTATTTGAGGGCGGTGCCGACTCATTCGAAGTGGCGTCGGCGCCGCACCTTCCGCCACGGTGGATCATCTTGGAGAGGATGGACCGAATGACCCAGGAATCACCGGACTACGAGCCGCAGGACAGAGACGCGTCATCACCGCAACCGGGTACCGGCCCGGCCCAGGCTGTTCCGGCGCCCGCCACGCCTGCCCAAGGCGTGCCTGCACAGCGCGGAACGGCAGAAGGCACACCCGCCGAGCGCGGGCTGGCGCCGGGCGTTCCTGCGGAGCCAACGGCACCGCCCGAGGAGCGGCGAGTGACGCGTGCAGGGATGGTCTGGGCCGCCGTCGCAACAGCATTGGCCGTGATGGTGCTGCTGATCGTCTTCATCCTGCAGAACCAGGACTATGTGCAAGTCCGGTACTTCGGACTGGAGGGCGCGGTTCCACTGGGAATCGCGCTCTTCATTGCGGCGGTGGGCGGCGGGGTGCTCGTCGCTGTTGCGGGCGCGGCCAGAATCATCCAGTTGCGTGCCGCGGCACATCGCCGCCGCGTGCTTGCGCAGCGGGCGCGCTAAAGCGCAGGAGGCGGGCGCGCCAATCCCCCGTCAGCGGACCCGAATCACCCTAACCGACGTCGCCCCGGCGGCCTTCGGGCGTGTCGTCCATGTCGGCGATATCGGGCTCGATCGTGGCGGCCAGGTCGCCGGCGACGGAGTCCCGTGCGGCCTCTTCTGCGGGCCGGATCGTACCGTCATCGCCGCGGGCCGTGCCGTTTTCGTCCGGAATCTCAGTCATACGCCCAAGCTAGTCCCCAGCATTCGGCTTGTCGACGTTTCACCCCTGCGGCTCCCGCAACCACCCCGGCGGGCAAGAACCGTCAGCGTTCCAGCAGCTCCTTGAGGTTTCCCAGCACCATTTCCCAGAGCTTTGCAGAATCTTCCGCCTCGGAATCACTCCTGTTGTTGCCCTGCGTGATGGTGACGTGCGTGCCGTCCGGTGCCTCTTCCAGCCGGTACTCCACGGTGTGGTAGTTTTCCGGCACATCCGGCAGCCCCGTCAGGGGGCTGTAGTGGGTGATGCGCAACAGTTCCTCATGCCGGTTTTCCAGCACGGTGCCCTTGTCCTCGTAGCGTTTGCCTTTCCACTCTCCCGCGAACGTCACCGGCTCGCCTTCGCGCCAGGTGGTGGTGAGGTGTGTGCCGAGGAAATACTTTTGGACGATTTCCGGGTCTGTCAGCGCCTGCCATACCAGGCCGCGCGGGGCTTTCACCAGCACCGATGCTTCAGCGTCCTTGATCTGATCGTTCATGTGATTGCCTCCTGCGCACGACCCTACGCGCGGCGGCAGGCCTTGTTAAGGCCCCGGAAGGGTTGAGTCCCGGAAAACAGAGGGACCGAAATCGGCCCGCCACCGTTGAGCGGTGCCGGGCCGTTCCGTGGGGCAAGGGCCCCGGCCATGACGAAGCAGGGGCCCCGGTCTGTTTCAGGAATAGCGTCGCCGCGGGAAACCCCTGCGGCCGGTCAGGCGTACGGCAGGACGAGTCCCGCGTAGCGCTCCTTCATGGTCTCCAGCACGGTGTCGCCGTCGGCGTCCCAGATTTCCTGGTTGAAGATCTCCACTTCGATGTCGCCCGTGTAGCCGGCGTCCCGCACCCAGGTGCCGATCGTTGCGAAGTCAATGACGCCGTCGCCCATCATGCCCCGGGACAACAGCGCGTCGGCCGCGATGGGCAGGTTGAAGTCGCACACCTGGTAGGAGGCAATGCGGTTCTCCCGGCCGGCCCGTTCGATCTGAGCCCTCAGTTCCGGATCCCACCAGACGTGGAAGGTGTCGACGGCGACGCCGACGGCCTTTGCGTCATAAGGCGCCGCCAGGTCAAGGGCCTGGCCCAGGGTGGAGATCAGGGCGCGGTCCGCTGCGTACATCGGGTGCAGCGGTTCAAGCACCAGCCGCACGCCGTTCTCGACGGCAAACGGCACCAGGTCCGCGAGTCGGTCTGCGACGCGCTGGCGGGCAGCCACCACGTCCTTCTCCCCCGGCGCGAGGCCGCCTACCACCAGGAACAACTCCCGGGTGTCCAAGGCCACGGCTTCCAGGATGGCTGCGCGGTTGTCGGCGAGCGCCGCAGCCTGCCCCTCCGCATCGGCTGCAGTCAGGAAGCCGCCACGGCAGAGCGAGGACACCCGCAGCCCGGCATCCCGGATGAGCTTGGCGGCCTTGTCCAGGCCGGCCTCGTGAACGCGGTCCCGCCACGGGCCGATCGCGGGGATGCCGGCACGGGCACAGCCGTCAACGGCCTCGGCCAGGGTCCACTTCTTGGTGGTGGCGCTGTTGAGGGAAAGCCTTCCGAAGTCGGCACCTGACAAGTCGCTCATACTCCCACTCCGTTGATGCGCAGGTAGTCGGACATCCGGAACGCAGCCAGGGCCGGGTCCTTCAACAGTCCGGCCTGGTCGGCAAGTTCGAAGGTCCTGGCGAGGTGCACCACGGATCGGCCGGAGTGCAGCCCGCCCACCATCTGGAAACCGGGCTGCTTGCCGTTGAGCCAGGACATGAACGCGATGCCGGTCTTGTAGTAGAACGTGGGGGCGCTGAAGATGTGCTTGCCCAATTCCCGGGTGGAGTCCAGGATGGCACGGGCTTTGACAGCATCGCCGGCGTCGTAGCTTTGCAGCGCTGCCGATGCGGCCGGGTAGATGGCGGCGAAGATGCCCAGCAGCGCGTCCGAATGGTGCGTGCCGTCGCCGTCGATCAGTTCCGGGTAATTGAAGTCGTCACCGGTGTAGAGACGGACGCCTTCCGGGAGTGCGGCGCGCAGCGCCACCTCGTGGCCGGCATCAAGAAGTGAAACCTTGACGCCATCCACCTTGTCCGCGTGCTCGCGGATCAGGGAGAGGAACGTGTTGGTGGCCGTGGAGACGTCGTCGGAACCCCAGTAGCCGGCAAGGGCGGGATCAAACATGGTGCCGAGCCAGTGCAGGATGACGGGCTGGTCCGCTTCCTGAAGCAACGTCGAGTAGACGTGCAGGTAGTCATCCGGCCCGCTGGCCACTTTGGCCAGTGCGCGCGAAGCCATCAGGATGACCTTGGGCCCCGCCTCCGAGACGACGGCGACCTGCTCGCGGTAGGCCTCCAAAACGGCCCGGATCCCGGCGGCTCCGGTTGGCAGGGCGGCCGGATCCAGCTGGTCGGTGCCGGCCCCGCACGAGACGAGGTCGCGGACGGACTTGCCGGCCGTGGCAGCAGCGCCCGCGGCGACGACCGACGCCGCTTCGACGCCCGTGCGCTTGATCAGCTGCTGGGTGGCAGCCCAGTCCAGGCCCATGCCGCGCTGGGCGGTGTCCATGGCGTCGGCCACTCCGAGGCCGTAGGACCAGAGCTCATGCCGGTAGGCCATCGTGGCGTCCCAGTCGAGCCGGGCCGGCGCGCCGGGTGTGTTATCCGCGGTGACTTCCGGGATGACATGGGCTGCGGCATACGCGTGCCGCGAGGTGATAGGGGCCGAGGGCTTTGCCCAGGCGGGCGCGGACTTGAGGCGGTATTCGCGGGTTCCGCCGTCGTCGGTGGGAAGGATCAGGGAAGTCATCAGAGCGAGATCTCCGGGATGTCGATGGTGCGGCGTTCATCGTTGGACTGCAGGCCGAGCTCGGCGAGCTGGACACCGCGTGCGGCGGAGAGCAGGCCGAAGCGGTGTTCGCGGCCGGCGACGACGTCGCGCAGGAATTCTTCCCACTGCAGCTTGAAGCCGTTGTCCAGGTCAGCGTTGGCCGGGACTTCCTGCCACTGGCTGCGGAAGGACTCGGTCACGGGCAGGTCAGGGTTCCAGACGGGCTTGGGGGTGTGGGCGCGCTGCTGTGCGACGCACTTGTTCAGGCCTGCGACCGCTGAACCGTGGGTGCCGTCGATCTGGAATTCCACCAGTTCGTCGCGGTAGACGCGGACGGCCCAGGAGGAGTTGATCTGGCCGACGACCTGGTCACCCGCCGGGGTTTCCAGCTCGAAGATTCCATAGGAGGCGTCGTCGGCCGTGGCTTTGTATTCCTTGCCGGCCTCGTCCCAGCGGGCCGGGATGTGGGTGGCAGTCTTGGCGTTGACGCTCTTGACCTTGCCGATGATGCCTTCGAGGACGTAGTTCCAGTGGCAGAACATGTCCGTGGTCATGCCGCCGCCGTCCTCCTTGCGGTAGTTCCATGAGGGGCGCTGGGCTGCCTGGACATCGCCTTCGAAGACCCAATAGCCGAACTCACCGCGGATGGACAGGATGCGGCCGAAGAAGCCTTCGTCTACGAGGCGGCGCAGCTTGACCAGGCCGGGCAGGTACAGCTTGTCGTGCACGACGCCGGCAGTGACCCCGGCTTCCTTGCCGATCCGGGCGAGTTCGATGGCCTCCGCCAGGGTTTCCGCGGTGGGCTTCTCGGTGAAGATGTGCTTGCCGGCGGACATGGCCTTCTTCAGGGTGGCGGCGCGGAGGCTGGTCATGGACGCATCAAAGACCACATCCACTGTGGGGTCGTTGATCACGGCGTCCAGGTCGGTGCTCCACTCGGAGACCTTGTGGAGCTCGGCGAGCTCCCGGATCTTGGCTTCGTTGCGGCCAACCAGGATGGGTTCGACCTGGACCTTCGTGCCGTCCTCGAGGGTAAAGCCGCCTGCGTCGCGGATGGGGAGGATGGAACGCAGCAGGTGCTGGCGGTAGCCCATCCGGCCGGTGATGCCGTTCATGGCGATACGGATCGTCTTTGTTTCGAAGCCCATGTGTCCTCCACGGTGAGTTGATTCGCTACGGTGTGCTGGGAAAGCGCATTCCCACTGCATTTATGATGCATCCTCCCGCGCCCCATGGCAAGCGCTTTCCCGAAAGTCGTTCAAACTGCCATAATGACCAGTACGCGCACGTTGGCTGAACAGGAGACATCAGTGGCTGCAAGTACCCTCACCGAGGTGGCACGATTGGCCGGGGTCTCACCGGCTACTGCTTCACGCGTCCTCAACGGCTCCGCCCGCAAACCCGGCCCGGGCGTGTCCGAACGGGTGCGGCAGGCAGCCGAAACCCTGGGCTACATCCCCAACGCCCAGGCCCAGGCCCTCGCGAAATCCAGCTCCGGCCTGGTGGGCCTGATTGTGCACGACATCGCCGATCCGTATTTCTCCGCCATAGCGCGCGGGGTCCAGGAAGTGGCCCGCGAACAGCACAAGATGGTACTGCTGGCCACGACGGGCGGAACTCCGGCCGACGAAAAGGAAGCCGTGGCCGCCTTTGCTGCCCGGCGGGCCGACGCCATCGTCATTGCCGGCTCACGGTCCAGCCGCCCTGAAGACGAGCAGGGCAACGCCGAACTTGCCGCCGAACTGGACCGGTACTGCCGCAATGGCGGGCATGTGGGTGTGGTGGGGCAGGCCATTGTCGGAGCCGGCGCCCTGGACGGTTATCACCTCGTGGAGGTGCCGAACGAACAGCTGGCTGCCGAACTTGCCGGAAAGCTGACGGCCAGCCATTCCGGCGACTTTGTCATCATCGGCGGTCCCGAAGGCCTGATCACGTCCGACGACCGGATCCGCGGCTTCCAGGCCGGTCTTGCCTCCGCCGGCCGCCCCGAAGCCGAAGTCCTGCGCGCATCCTTCAACCGCGCCGGCGGCTACGAAGCCGGGCTCGTGCTCGCTGATCGGATCCGGGACGCCCGAAACGCCGCCCCGGCGAACGAGGGCGGGAAGCCGGATTTGTGCATCTTCGCGGCGAACGATGTCATGGCAATCGGCGCCGCCGCAGCGCTTCGTTCCGAGGGATTCCGAATTCCCCGCGACGCACTGATCGCAGGGTTCGACGACATCGAAACGCTCCGGGACTTCCGCCCGGGGCTTTCAACCGTGCGCCTTCCCCTGGAGGAAATCGGCCGCCTGGCCACGTTGAGCACAGGGTCCGAAGCTGCCGCCGGAGCGGATGGAAAACACGACGACGGCCCGGCCGTCACCGGCCAGGTGACTCTCCGGCGGAGCACAGAGTGGACACCCTGACCGGCCGCACCCGGATGCCGGCCGGCCTCACCGTGGTCCCGGCGCGCCACGGTCCGGCCGCGCCGGGCGACGGCGCGTCACCGGGCCGAGCACAACCGGACAACGGGCAATCCCCGCGGCGGTTCCCGGCGATCCTGGTCCTCCCCGGCGGAGGCTACGCGCGCCACGCCGACCACGAGGCAGAGCCGGTGGCCGACTGGCTGGCTTCGTTGGGGATCCACGCCTTCGTGCTGCGCTATCGGGTGGCTCCGCACCGCCACCCGGCCCCGCTGGCGGACGCGAAGGCCGCCCTGGCCTGGATCAGGCGCGGCGGCCACGGACTCGCGGTGGATGGCTCGCGCGTGGGTGTCCTGGGGTTCTCCGCCGGAGGTCATGTGGCCGCCACCCTCGCCGGAGGCGTTCCCACCGGCGACGAGACACTCGACGTGCCGGAGTCCCGGCCGGACCTCGCCATCCTGTGCTACCCCGTGGTGTCCTTCGAAGCGGCCGTCCACCAGGGCAGCATCGACAACCTGCTCGGCGCCGCGCCGGCCGCGGAGCTCCTGGCAGGGCTGTCCGCGGAGCTCACTGTCACAGGCAGCACTCCCCCGGCCTTCATCTGGCACACCTTCGACGACGCAGCAGTGGATGTTGAACACAGCCTGCGTTACGCCTCGGCGCTGCGCAAGGCTGCCGTGCCTGCAGAGCTGCACGTGTTTCCGCATGGCCGGCACGGGCTGGGCCTCGCTGCCGGGGTCGCCGGCGTGGAGCGGTGGACGGAGCTGTGCGCCACGTGGCTGGCCGGACACGGCTGGCTGCCGTGACTGCTGCACCCGTGAGCACAGCGCCGGCGGAATGGCCCGACGTCGAACGCCTCTTCGGCGTGCGCGGCCAGCCGTCGCGTTGCTGGTGCAGGTTCTTCGCCCTGACAGGGTCCGATTGGAACAAGTCGACCCCATCGGAGCGCAAGCACCAACTGCAGGCAAAGTTCGACGCCGGCGCTCCGGCACCGGGGGTCCTCGCATTCCGCGATGGAAGCCCGGTGGGCTGGTGCGCCGTGGAGCCGCGCGACTGCTATCCGCGGATCCTGCGTTCAAAGGTTTTGAAGGCCGCGGGACCGGCGGCCCCCCACGGTACCGGCGGCAAGCCTGAAGGACCCGTCTGGTCGGTGAGCTGCTTTGTCGTCGCACCGGGGCACCGCCGCAGCGGCGTGGCTGCCGCGCTCCTTCGCGCCGCCGTCGGCCATGCCGTAAGCCATGGCGCCGGCATCGTGGAAGGCTACCCCGTGGATCCGGCGTTGCGGCCTAAGGCCGGGCCGGCCGACCTCTACCACGGAACGCTCAAGCTGTTCCTGGGCGCCGGCTTCGAGGTGGCCAGCGACGCAGTGCCCGGCCGGGCAGTGGTGCGGCTTGCCGCCCGGACCAGAAACCTGCCGACCTGAACCTAGCCGGCCTGCGTCAGGCCCGAGGGGGCGGCGAGGACGGAACGCAAGGCGCTTCCGGCCGCGCCCAGGAGCGCAGCCGACTGGCCGAGTTCCGAGACCGCCACCCTGCCTGGGATGACGACGCCGGGCGCATGGTCGGCGAGGCTCCGCACCACGGCCGGTGCAATCCACGGGCCCATCCGGGTGAAGTGGCCGCCGAGGACAACGGCGGAGAGATTCATCAGCCGGGCGGTGGATGCTGCGGCAATGCCAAGGTAGCGGCCTGCGCGGGCTACGGCGGACGTGGCGGACGCGTTTCCGGCGTCAAGTTGTTCCACAAGTTGCCCAAGCCGCACTGAGGCAGCCCCCGCCGGAATGCCTGCCTGGGCAAAGATGGCCTCCTGGCCGGCGAACGTCTCCAAGCAGCCGCGGCCGCCGCATGAGCAGTCCGGACCCGACGGGTCAACCACCACGTGGCCCACCTCCCCCGCCTGCCCGTGGGGGCCGGCGAAGAGCCGGGAGCCGATGACCAGCCCGCCACCGACGCCCACCTCACCGGAAACAAAGAGGTAGTCGCGGAAATCCTGTCCATGTCCGTACCAGAGCTCGGCCAGGGCAGCGCAGTTTGCCTCGTTGTACAGAACCGTCCCCAGCGGTGCGCCCGGCAGCAAACCGTCCAGCTGAAGGGCAACACTGTGCCACTGCAGGTTAGGGGCGCTGGAAACGGTTCCGGATGCCGTGTCCACGAGGCCGGGCACGGCCAGTCCGCCGCCCAGTATATCGATCCCGGCGGCTGCCGCCTCGGCCGCCACGTCGCTGACGAGCCCGGCCAGCAGGGCCATAACGGATTCCGGCGACCGGCCGCGGTTTCGGCATTCCAGCGTCCTGTGGGCGCGCAGTGCGCCGCCGAGGTCCAGAAGACCTGCCGAGATGTAGTCGACGTTGATTTCCAATCCCACCACGCCTCGGCGGGTGCTGAGCTCCAGGCCCACCCCCGGCCGGCCGCGTTCACCGTCGCGCGTGGCACCCGATTCCATGACCAGGCCGGAGTCCGCAAGCTCCGCCACCAGGCTGGAAACGGAAGCCTTGGTCAATCCGGTCAGGGAGGCCAGCTCAGCGCGCGTGGGATAACGCCGCGGATCCGTCCGTGCCTGCGCAATGGCAGCGAGGACCCGGGCGAGGTTGCCGCGGCGGACATCCTCCACCCGGCCGGGTGCCGGACGCACCGCACCGCCGTCGGCAATTTTTTCCCGTGACATTTCCGCCGCCTTACTCATTGACCCAAGTCAATCATGACGCATATAGTTCAGATTGAAAACTAATTCATCGGCCGCTTTCGACCCTGGCCGCCAGTTCGAACCACCCCTCTGAACCAAGGACGCTTCATGACTCTTCAGCCCACCCCTGCAGACCGCTTCACCTTCGGCCTTTGGACCGTCGGCTGGACCGGGGCGGACCCCTTCGGCGTCGCCACCCGCCCGGCACTGGACCCGGTCGAGGCCGTCCACAAGCTCAGCGAACTGGGCGCCTACGGCATCACCTTCCATGACAACGACCTGGTCCCGTTCGACGCTTCAGCCTCCGAGCGCGAACTGATCCTGAAGAACTTCAAGGCCGCCCTCGCCGAGACAGGCCTGAAGACCCCCATGGTGACCACCAACCTGTTCAGCCACCCCGTCTTCAAGGACGGCGGCTTCACCTCCAACGACCGTTCCGTCCGCCGGTTCGCGCTCAGCAAGGTCCTGCAAAACATCGACCTCGCCGCCGAGCTGGGCGCCGAAACCTTCGTCATGTGGGGCGGACGCGAAGGCAGCGAGTATGACGGTTCCAAGGACCTCTCCGCCGCGCTGGACCGGATGAAGGAAGGCGTGGACACGGCCGCGGCCTACATCAAGGACAAGGGCTACGGCCTTCGGATCGCCCTGGAACCGAAACCCAACGAGCCCCGCGGAGACATCTTCCTTCCCACTGTGGGCCACGGACTGGCCTTCATCGCCCAGCTGGAACACGGCGACATCGTGGGCCTCAACCCGGAAACCGGGCACGAGCAGATGGCCGGACTGAATTTCACCCACGGCATCGCCCAGGCACTGTGGGCCGGCAAGCTCTTCCACATCGACCTCAACGGCCAGCGCGGCATCAAATACGACCAGGACCTCGTGTTCGGGCACGGCGACCTCACCAGCGCCTTCTTCACCGTGGACCTCCTCGAAAACGGCTTCCCCAACGGCGGCCCGAAGTACGACGGACCGCGCCACTTCGACTACAAGCCCTCCCGCACCGACGGCTACGACGGCGTCTGGGAATCCGCA
The DNA here is from genome assembly GCF_042880995.1 of Arthrobacter sp. NPDC058288. Lineage (NCBI taxonomy): Bacteria > Bacillati > Actinomycetota > Actinomycetes > Micrococcales > Micrococcaceae > Arthrobacter > Arthrobacter sp. NPDC058288. The sequence goes on along the minus strand of NZ_JBHVYH010000001.1, from coordinate 1,213,397 downwards.
AAATCCAACATGTCCATGTACCTCCTCCTGAAGGAGCGCGCCCTCGCCTTCCGCGCCGACCCCGCTGTCCAGGAAGCCCTGAAGACCTCCGGCGTCTTCGAACTCGGCGAGCCCACGCTTGCCGCCGGAGAGACCGCGGGGGATCTGCTGGCAGACGCTTCCGCGTTCGCGGAGTTCGACGCTGATGCGGCCGCCCAGCGGTCATTCGCGTTCGTTCGCCTCAACCAGTTGGCCATCGAGCACCTGCTCGGCGCCCGCTAGGCCCCGGCTCCCCCTAACCCGACAACCCCACTGCCGCCGGACCCGGACTGCCGGGTCCGGCGGCAGCCTTCAGAAAGTACCCGCCATGCCGTTGGTAGCAGGAATCGACAGTTCCACGCAGTCATGCAAAGTGGTAATCCGGGATGCGCACACGGGCGCGCTCGTCCGCCAGGGGCGGGCGGCCCACCCTGACGGCACCGAGGTCCACCCCGACCACTGGTGGGCGGCTCTTCAGGAGGCCATCGCCCAGGCCGGCGGCCTCGACGACGTCGCCGCCGTCTCCGTCGGCGGCCAGCAGCACGGCATGGTGTGCCTGGATGCCTCCGGTGCGGTGGTGCGCCCGGCGCTGCTGTGGAACGACACACGCTCCGCCGTAGACGCGCAGCAGCTCACCGCGGAAGCGGGCGACGGCGACGCCGCGGCCGGCGCTGCGTTCTGGGCTGAGACGACGGGCACGGTCCCGGTCGCATCCTTGACCATCACCAAACTGCGCTGGCTGGCACGGGAAGAACCGGACAATGCCCGTCGGGTTGCTGCCGTCTGCCTCCCCCACGACTGGCTCAGCTGGCGCCTCGCGGGCCACGGCCCGGGCTCAGGGCCCTCGTCGCTGCAGCAGCTCCGGACGGACAGATCCGACGCCTCCGGAACCGGATACTTCTCCACAGCCTCGGGCACCTACCTCCCCGAAATCCTCGAAAAGGTGCTGGGCCATGTTCCGGTACTTCCCGCCGTCGCCGGCTCACTGGAGGCCGCGGGCACAACGCCGGCGGGCGCAATCATCGGCCCCGGCGCCGGCGACAACGCGGCTGCGGCACTCGGCGTCGATGCCCGCCCGGGCGACGTGGTGGTATCGCTGGGGACGTCGGGGACTGTGTTCGCAGTCTCGGAGGCTCCGGCCGCCGACGCAACAGGCCTTGTTGCCGGATTTGCTGATGCCACCGGCAACTTTCTCCCGCTGGCCTGCACGCTGAACGCCACCCGGATCTTCGATTCCACTGCCGCGCTGCTCGGCGTGACGCTGGCGGGGCTCACCGAACTGGCTCTTGCCGCCCCGGCGGGTTCCGGCGGTCTCACGCTTGTTCCGTACTTCGAAGGCGAGCGCACGCCCAACCTGCCGCACGCCACCGGCTCCCTCCACGGCGCCACCCTGGCCAGCTACACGCGAGCCAACCTGGCCCGGGCCGCCGTCGAGGGCGTGGTCTGCTCCCTCGCGGACGGTCTTGCGGCCTTGCAGGCCCAGGGGGTTAAGGCCTCCCGGATCATCCTGGTGGGTGGCGGGGCGCAGTCCGCTGCCGTGCAGCAGATTGCCGCGACCGTCTTCGGCCTTCCCGTGGTGGTGCCCGAGCCCGGGGAATACGTGGCCGACGGGGCCGCCCGCCAGGCGGCGGCCGTCCTCGCGGGCCGGTGGCCGGAGTGGGAGTCTTCCGGCACCGAAGTGTCAGCGGCCGACAGCGGCGTCCCTGAGGTGCTCGAACAGTACCGGCGGTACGCCAGCACCTACCTCAACAGCCGGGGCCTCGTTAACGGCTGACCGCCCGGATGGTCCAGCCGGCCTCGTGGGACTCCCCCGGAGCCAGTCGGAGCACATCGGTTCCGCTGTTGAAGGCATCAGGCGGGCACGTCATGGGTTCAACCGCGAGGCCAAGCCGGGACGGCCCTGCCGGCTTGTCCGCAGTATGGATCTGCAGCCAAGGCCAGGCCCCGTCCCATTCCAGCTCCACTCCCGTACCGGATGGGTCATGGACGCGCACCGCGGCAAGACCATCCGGGGTTCGGATCAGGCCCGTGAAAGCGTGGTCGATTTCCACGGCCCCGAGGATCTTTTCCGTCCGGAAGTCGAAGGCGTGGCCCTCCACACCGGCCATGCCGCGCGGGAGCAGCCGGTCCGCGGAGACCTCCACGAATTCCGTGGCGGGGATCTGCACAGTCCACTCGTCGAGAGGTGCGGGTCCGGCGACAAGGTACGGGTGCGGGCAGACCCCATAAGGCGCCGCATCCGCGCCAACATTCTCAGCGCGAACAGTGCTGTGCAATCCGTCGGCCCGCAGCTCGTAGTCAACGGATACGTCAAGGCAGCCCGGATAGCCGTCTCCCGGCTCAATGCGGGTTCCGAGGCGGACAGAAGACGCGGTGCGCTCCTGCAGTTCCCACTCCGCCCGGAACACCAGGCCGTGCAGGGCGGTCCCCCGCTCCTCCTCGTTGACCACCGCCTGGAAATCCTTGCCCTCGAAGCTGTACCGGCCGTCAGCCAGCCGGTTGGGCCACGGGGCACAGATGACTCCGCGGTAGTCCGGAATTTCGCCGTCGGCAGCGAAGCCGATCACCAGGTCGCGGCCTTCGTGCCGCAGCTCGCGGAGCGCGCCGCCACGGGCCGTGGCAATGGCGCTATAAGGGCCGAAACTGATCCGGTGTTCGGTGCGGGTCATAGGGTATCCAATGCTGCGCGGAAAGTGTGTGTTAGCGCTCACTATTCTAGCGCACCACCCACCGGCCTGTCAGGGCACGGGGGATAACAGGACCGTCCGCGGAGACGGCCACTGTTTGCTCGCTGTCGGCCGCCCGGCGGCCGGCGCGCCAGTAGAGTTTCCGTCATGGCCAACGAGGAACTGATCGCCGGGATCCGCAGCAGCCTGGGGACCGCGGCGGATCCGGTCCGGGCCGCGGGAAGCCGGGCCTACATGAAATCGGACATGCCGGCGCTGGGAGTCAGGGTTCCCGAAGTCCGGAAGATCACGAATGGTGCAGCCGCGCAGTGGCCCTGCAGTTCATTCGAGGAACTGCGGGACACTGTCCTGGAGCTTTGGCGTTCAGCGGAGTTCCGGGAAGAGCGGTACGCCGCCATCGACCTGACGGATGCGCGGCTGGCCAGGGGCCGGCTGGAGATGCTTCCGGTGTACGAGGAGATCATCCGCACCGGTGCCTGGTGGGATCTTGTGGACGGAGTGGCGCACCGGATCTGCGCGCTGCTGCAGGCACACCGCCCGGAGCTTGACCGGATGCTCCGTTCCTGGAGCAGAGACCCCGACATGTGGGTCCGCAGATCTGCCATCACCGCCCAGCTAGGCGCTAAGGCCGCTACCGATCCGGAGCTGCTCGCCTCGGTCATCGAGGCCAACCTGGCAGACCGGGAGTTCTTTATCCGCAAAGCCATCGGCTGGGCGTTGCGCGAGTACGCGAAAACGGATCCGGCCTGGGTCCGGCAGTTCGTGGCCGGCCACGAAACCGCCCTCAGCCCGCTCTCCCGCCGCGAAGCCCTCCGGAATCTCACCGTGGACTGAACAGCGGCGGCGGATGCCGTGAGAACGTCTGTGCGGGCCGGGCGCTGCGTTCCGGGACACAGCGCCCGGCCCGCACCCGCTACGTGGTGGGGCCACCGCCGTCGTGCCGTCTACTCCGGCTAGATGACCGGGCGGGTGGTCACCGGCTCATCGGGTTTGCTGAACAGCTGTTTGGTTTTGGGATCCAGGAAGATCAGGTACAGCGCGAACATCAGCGCGATGATGGCCGCCGCGTTGCGGGCCAGGGCCAAGGGCAGGCCCAGGTCCTCCGTCTGCAGGTACGGGAAGACTTCCAGCTGGTCGGAGATGGCGTAGACCATAAAGAAGGACACGATGAAATAGAGGGCCTTCACCTGCCAGTCGTCGCGGATGCCGGTGACGGCGAACAGCGGGATGAGCCAGACGACGTACCAGGATTGGATCATGGGGGCGAGCAGGACCACTGCCGCGAACCCCAGGGTGAGCCGCCGCATCAGGCGGTCGTGGTCGCCGCGGAAGATCTGCCACGCCACAATTCCGACGGCGAGGAGCTTACCGGCGTCGTAAACCCATTTGGCCAGTCCCCAGCCGTCAAGTCCGAACGCGTTGGAAATGGAAGCCACCACGAGGCCCAGCAGGCCGACCGGCGCGTACCAGATCCAGATGCTGCCCGGAGCGGACAGCCCGTTCACCCAGCCGAAGCCGAAGCCGTTCACCAGGCTCATGGCGTACAGGATGCCCAGGCTGATCCCGGCAGTGAGACCCCAGAAGACAAACTTCCGCGGCCAGCCGGCGTTCTTCCCGGCCCACAGGAGTCCGATGAAAGGCAGGAACACAATAGTGATGGGCTTGACGGAAATGGACAACGTCACGAGCACCAGGCCGAACACCACCCGCCTGGTGGCGCAGTAGTAGAGTCCGGCCAGCGCCAGTCCGATCATGAGCGCATCGTTGTGGACGCTGGCGATGAAGTTGGTGAGGAACAGCGGGTTGGCTGCCGTCAGCCACAGCGCCCGGTGCGGATTCACGCCATGGAGCTCCGCCAGCTTGGGAACATAGACGATGCACAGCACCACACCGATGAGGGCGGCGACGCGGAACAGCATGATGCTTGCCTCCGGCTGCACGTTCGTGGACCACACCACCAGCTGCTCGATCCACAGAAACAGCTGGCCATAGGGAACCGGCGCTTCGGTCCACATCTTGTCGGCACCGAGCTGGAAATAGTTGGACAGCGCCGAAATCCCGTTTTCGTAGGGATTGAAGCCTTCCACCATCAGGCGGCCCTGCCCGATGTAGGCGTACACGTCCCGGCTGAAGAGCGGGACGGAGAACATCATCGGCAGCCCCCACAGTGCCACAGCCTGCAGGGTGGCCCTGCGGGCGCCCGCGCCCCAGACCCGGACACGCTGGCCGAGGCGAAGCCAGGCACGCACCAGGAGCATGCCGCCCACGGCCAGCAGCACGATGGAGAGGGCCACCCCTACGGCTTCAGTGCGCATCCAGATGAACAGCGGCAGGCGGCGAAGCTCGGAGACAGGCGCGAGCCAGCCGACGCCGAGCGAACCGATCGCCATGAACATCGACCCTGCGAACCCCGAAAGGAGCGGCGAGAGGGCGTTGTCCACTTCGGCCGCGGCCGGCTCCGGTGACCTACCGGCAGCCACTTTTCCCGCCGCAGGCACAGGCGCCGTCATCTCAGGATCGTCCAATCTGTTGTGGGGCGTTTTTCACCCGGTGGAAGCCGGGCATGCCGGCAGGGGTGGGGCCGCAGCAATGAAAAAGAGGCACAGCCACGTATCCGAAATCCTAGCATCGGACAGCTCCGTGGCAGCTGAACGGTAGGCTGGTCGGGTGCCTATAACTAACGAACGCATTGTCTGGATCGACTGCGAGATGACCGGCCTGGACATCAAGAACGACGCCCTTATTGAGGTGGCCGCCCTGGTGACGGACTCCGAACTCAACATCCTCGGTGACGGTGTCGACGTCGTCATCCGCCCGGACGATGCCGCGCTGGCCCAGATGAATGATTTCGTCCGCGACATGCACACGCGCTCCGGGCTGCTCGAAGAGCTTCCGCACGGCAAGACCATGGCAGAGGCGGAGGCCGTGATCATGGAATACATCGCAAAGTGGGTTCCGGATCCCCGCAAGGCTCCGCTCGGAGGGAATTCCGTGGGAACCGACCGGGTCTTCCTCGCCCGGGACATGCCCGCCGTTGTGGAGCACCTGCACTACCGGGTCATTGACGTCAGCACCATCAAGGAGCTCTCCCGTCGCTGGTTCGCCCGGGCATACTTCCAGGCGCCGGCCAAGCACGGGGGGCACCGCGCGCTCGGTGATATCAAGGATTCCATTGATGAGCTGCGTTACTACCGGGAGGCAATTTTCGTTCCCGCACCGGGGCCGGACAGTGCCACCGCGCAGCGGATTTCCAAGTCGGTCATGGCCTCCGCTGAGCCCCTGGCGGAGGCCTCGGAAAAGTAATCTGCGCCACGTTTGCGGGAAATTTCGGCGAAACCGGCAAAAGTGGCAAAAACAGTCCCGCGGAGCAGGTAAGCTATATGACGTTGCCTTCCAAGACAGCCGGTTAGCCGGATGGTCCTCAGGCACATGGTGGGCTTAGCTCAGTTGGCAGAGCGCCTGGTTGTGGTCCAGGAGGTCGCGGGTTCAACCCCCGTAGCTCACCCTCACAGGATGGTATTGCCGCCGTCCAGCAAGGAGGCCGCACCGGATATCCGGTGCGGCCTTTTGTGTTTCACCGCACTGCATCAAAGGAACCGCCTGACATGACCGTTCTGCCGATCACCATCTGGGGTGAGCCGGTTCTCCACCGCCGGGCCGCCGAAGTGGAAGTCTTCGACGACGAACTCCGCACCCTCATCGCCGACATGTTCGAAACGAACGACGCCGCGAACGGCGTGGGCCTCGCGGCCCCCCAGGTAGGCGTGGGCAAGCGCCTCTTCGTCTACAAATACGCCAACGACGACGGCGTGCCTCCTGCCGGAGTTGTGGTGAATCCCGTCCTGACGCTGTCCAAGGTGTCCGGCGCACTGCCGGACCCGGATGAGGAAGTGGAGGGCTGCTTGTCGTTTCCGGGCGGCCAATACCCGCTCAAGCGCGCCGAGTGGGCGCGGGTGCAGGGGTTCGACGGCGACGGGAACCCGGTGGATTTTGAGGCGACCGATTGGTTTGCCCGGATCATCCAGCATGAGTACGACCATCTGGACGGCAAGCTCTACGTGAACCGGCTGATGGACCGCTATGCCCGGAAAGCCATGAAACAGGCTAAACGGAGCGGTTGGGGGGTCCCCGGTTTGACGTGGATGCCCGGCGTCGACCCCGACCCGTTCGGTCACTAAGGCGCAGGATCCCTCGCTCCCCTACCGCGGTATGACAGTCTGCTGTTGCGGGCAGGAGGCGAGCACCCGCTTCATGGCGTCCTTCTCCGCCGGGGTCACCCAGAGGCTGTAGGCGGCCTTAACGGAAATCTGGCGGGCCACATAGTGGCACCTGAAGGCCTTGTTTTTTGGCAACCAGCTGGCCGCGTCCGAAGCGCTTTTCTCCTGGTTGGCGGGACCTTCAGCGGCCACGAGGTTGAGCGGATCGTTGGCCAGGCTCTGGCGCTGTTGCGGAGTCAGCTGCTGGGCGCCTTTCTGCCAGGCGTCACCGAGAGCCACCACATGGTCGATCTGGACGGCCTTACTGCTTTCCGCGCCCCGTGCGAACGTGACGACCGCGCCCGTGTACGGCTCGTGGAAAGTACCGCCGGCCACACGGCAACGCGAGCCCTCCGTGAACTGCGCGCCGTCCAAATCCCGCCGCAGGATGTCATTGCGGGTGTCGCAGCCATTGCGGTCCACGTCCAGCCAGGCCTGGCCGAATGCGGTGCGCTCGTAATTGTCGTTGGCCGCCCGGCCTTTTACCGCGAGTACCTCCAGCGCATCCACGGCACGGCCCTCAGGCACTGGCCGGACCGAGGGAACGGCCTTCATCCAGGCACTATCCAGGACAGGGGCCTCACTGGGGCCGGCGGCAGCCGGCTCCGCCGCGGCGAACTGGCCTGCGGTGAAGAACCAGCACACCGTGGAAACCAGTCCCACGGCCAGCACGGCTAATACAGCCCAGGCCTGACGGGAGCGGCGGCGGGCACGGCGGTATTCCGCCCAGCTGGTGGTCATGGTTGCCTTGCCCGGTGGAGATCCATATGCACGGAACGAGCGTAGGGCAGGCCACCGACAACCTGGTCTCTATCCACAGTGTGGAGGAGTACTTACTGCTCCTTCAACACACGCTTGAGGTCGTCGGCGGCAAGGTCGAGCAGCTCCTCAAGCTGTTTGATCCTGCTGTCGGGAATCTCTCCCGCGGCATGCGCCACTCGCGCCTGGTCAAGGAGGCGGGTTGCTTCCTTATGGTTCTTCCGCGCTACGTCGAGGGCGTGCTCGAGGGTGGTTTCATGTTCGAGAGTCGATTCGTGTTCCATGTCTCCATTCTGGGTCCGTTTCCCGGCCGAGGCCAGAGCATCGGCCGGGAAACCACAGAACGGACCTGCGCGGGAAACTAGACCGCGATTGCTGCCAGCGCCGCGGCCGGTTCCTTGACCGGGAACGACGGCGGGTTGACGCCGGCCATTTCCTCCATCACGCGGACTACCTGGCAGCTGTAGCCGAACTCGTTGTCGTACCAGACGTAGAGGACAAGGTTCTTGTCGTTGGAGATGGTGGCCAGGCCGTCAACGATGCCTGCGCGGCGCGAACCGACGAAATCGGTGGAAACAACCTCGGGGGAATCGATGTAGTCGATCTGCTTGCGCAGCTCCGAGTGGAGGGACATCTGCCGCAGGTAGTCGTTGACCTCGTCCTTGGTGGTGCCGTGCTCCAGGCTCAGGTTCAGGATGGCCAGAGAGACATCGGGGGTGGGAACGCGGATGGAGCTGCCGGTGAGCTTGCCCAGCAGTTCGGGCAGGGCCTTGGCCACGGCCTTGGCGGCACCGGTTTCGGTGATCACCATGTTCAGCGCGGCGGAGCGGCCCCGGCGGTCGCCCTTGTGGAAGTTGTCGATCAGGTTCTGGTCGTTGGTGAAGGAGTGGACCGTCTCGACGTGGCCGTGGACCACGCCGAACTTGTCGTTGATCGCCTTCAGGACCGGGGTGATGGCGTTGGTGGTGCAGGAGGCGGCCGTCACGATCTTGTCCGAGTCAAGGATGGTGCCGTGGTTGATGCCGTGGACGATGTTCTTCAGCTCGCCCTTGCCCGGTGCCGTGAGCAGGACGCGTGAAACACCCTTGCTCAGGAGGTGCTGGGACAGGCCTTCGGCGTCGCGCCAGCGTCCCGTGTTGTCCACTACGAGGGCGTCCTTGATGCCGTAAGCCGTGTAGTCCACCGTGGAGGGGTTGTCCGAGTAGATGACCTGGACCTGGACCCCGTTGGCCGTGATGGTGTTGCTGTCGGTGTCCACCTTGATGGTGCCCTCGAACGAGCCGTGGACGGAGTCCCGGCGGAGCAGGCTGGCGCGCTTTGCGAGGTCGTTGTCCGAGCCGCGGCGGACCACGATGGCCCGGAGCCGGAGGCCGTGGCCGCCACCGGCCTTTTCGATGAGGAGGCGCGCGAGCAGGCGGCCGATGCGGCCGAATCCGTAGAGCACGACGTCGGTGCTGGTGCGGTCGTCGCCGCCGCGCTTGCCGACGATGTCGGCGAGTTCGGCGCGCAGGAACTCATCCAGGCTTGCACCGTTGGCCTCGGTCTTGAACTTCTGGTTCAGGCGGGCGATATCGATTGCCGCAGCGCCCAGGTCCAGCCCGGCGAGGGCATCCAGCAGCGGGGCCGTCTCTTCCAGGAGCAGCTCGTCCTTGCTCATCCGGCGCGCAAAGCGGTGCGCTTTGAGGATGTTCATGGTGGACTTGTTGATCAGGCTGCGGCCGTGGATGGAGGTAACCACGTTGTTCTCGCGGTACAGCCGGCCGATGACCGGGATCATGGCCTCGGCTAGCGCCTCACGGCCCATCCACGTATCAAGACAAGAATCTGACGTCTGGCTCACAGAACTACCTTCCTTGGGTCAACCACATACGTCCTCGTATGCGGATGTCGGCCACCGGAGGTATTCCGGGGCACAGGCATCGGCGGGGATTCGGTCCACCCCGGACACCTTGGAGAAGCGCAAAGAAAACCGCCGGCTGCGAACGCAGACCCGGCGGCAGAACTTCTACGTTCGCTATCCATTCTAGGGCGGCGGAGGGTTCTCCCGCGCCCGGAAAAGCGTGAAGTCACTCACACGCAGAAGCGTCCCGCCTTGACATAGGATGTCCGAATGGGACTCATAGTTGCACTACTTGTCATTTGGCTCATTCTTTCGATCCTGGGCTTTGTCGTGAAGGGCCTGCTGTGGCTTGCCGTCGTCGGCCTCATCCTGTTTGTCGCTACGGCGGCCTGGGGCTGGGTGAAACGGAAGGCCAAGGCCTGACCTGAAACCAGGTCTTGACGGGCTGGGGCCGGCACCACACGGTGCCCGCCCCTTTCGTTGTCACGTGCGGTTACCGGCGTCACGTGCGGTTACCGGCGCCGGGCCGCGGATTCCGCGTGCTTGTGGTGGATGGGTTGACCGATACGCCGGGTTCTGTGTTCCTGCGCCGTTGCCGGTGCGGGAATAGCGGCCATCCATCTACGAACGCCGTTGCCGGCGCCCTCCAGCGGCCTACCCGGACACTCGGGCGAGCAGCCCTCGAACGTGCCCTGTCTGGCCTTGCTCCGGGTGGGGTTTACCTAGCCTTCCCGGTCACCCGGGAAGCTGGTGGTCTCTTACACCACCGTTTCACCCTTACCTGTTCACGGACCGTGCGTACACGGACCGAGGCAGGCGGTCTGTTCTCTGTGGCACTGGCCTGCGGGTTACCCCGAGTGGGCGTTACCCACCACCCTGCTCTGCGGAGCCCGGACGTTCCTCGAGCCACTTACGTGACGCGCGGCCGCCTGGTCAACCCATCCGCGGTCCATTCTACGGGCAACACCGGGCGCCAGGTTGCGCAGCGGGCGCAGGGCGCTTTTTGATCCCTTGGTGGGACAATGGAACAAGACCACACCAGGCAAGAAGGAGGGGATCCTGATGGACCCCACCGGTACGTACATCACCGTCGCCGTCGCACTTTTGCTGCTCATCATTCTCAAGATGTCCATCCGGATTGTCCGGCAATACGAGCAGGGAGTGCTCTTCCGGCTTGGGAGGGTCATTGGCATCAGGATGCCGGGACTTCGGTTCATCATTCCGGTCATCGACCGCCTTCCGCTGGTCAGCCTGAGGATAGTGACGATGCCCATCCAGTCGCAGGGAATCATCACCCAGGACAATGTCAGCGTGGACATCTCCGCGGTTGCCTACTATCGGGTGGTGGACGCAGTGAAGTCCGTCGTGGCGATCGAGAATGTCGCAGCGGCAATCGACCAGATCGCCCAGACCACGCTCCGGAAGGTCGTGGGCCGTCACAGCCTGGATCAGACGCTGTCCGAAACCGAGCGAATTAACAGTGACATCCGGGAAATCCTGGATCAGCTGACCCTGGCCTGGGGCGTCGAGGTGGTGCTCGTGGAGCTGAAGGACATCCAGCTTCCCGACAGCATGAAACGCGCCATGGCCCGCCAGGCCGAGGCCGAGCGGGAGAAGAGGGCGAAGATCATCGCCGCTGAAGGCGAAGCCATCGCGGCAGCGGCCCTCGGCGACGCTTCGGACACGATGATGGCACACCCGCTTGCCCTTCAGTTGCGGAATTTGCAGTCCCTGGTGGAAATCGCCGTGGACAAGAACTCCACGGTCGTCTTCCCCGCGCCGCTGATGAGTACTATCGGCGAACTGTCCGCATTTCTTGCACGCGAGAACCAGGCGGCGACGGCTGCCGCCAAACCGCCGGTCAAGGCGGCCTGAGCCGGCCTGATATCCGGAGCCTCCGCCTCTATGATCGGCGTATGGAAATTCCGACGCTCGGACGCCGGCGGTTGCTGGAACTCGGAGCCGGCGGCGTGACTGCCGCCGTACTGGCCGCCTGCGCGCCCGTCAGCGCCGGCCCCGAGGGGCCGGCCGCGGAAGTGCGCAGCGGATCCTTCACGTCGAAGTTCCGCCCCGACACCGACACGAACTGGTCAGTGGCCGTTACGGCCGGCCACGGCGGCGATCAGCGTCCCCTCCCCGTTGCCGTCTTTCTGCACGGGACGGGCGCGGACCATCGTATGGTCTTCGACGATCTCCGGGCGGACCGGCTCCTGGCCCAGCACGTGGCCCGCGGAGGGACTCCATTCGCGGTTGCGGCGGTGGATGGCGGCGAAAGCTGGTGGCACCGCCGGGACACCGGCGCCGACGCCCAGGCCATGGTGGTGGAGGAATTCATCCCCCTCCTTGCGGGCCAGGGCCTCGACACCGGCAGGCTCGCCGCCTTCGGTCTGTCCATGGGCGGTTTCGGGGCACTCCTCCTCGCCTCCCAGCACCGGATCCCCGGACTCCGCGCCGTCGCAGCGATGAGCCCGGCAGTCTGGAGCCTGTACGACGCCGGACGCGCGGACAACTTTGACAGCGCCGCAGACTTCACGGCCAACGACATCTTCGCGCTCAGGCCGGAACTGGAAACGTTGCCCAAGAGAATCGATTGCGGCACCTCGGACAACCTGCTGTACAGCGTCAAGGACTACGTCAACGGGCTGCCGGGAGAACACGAGGGCGGATTCCAGGACGGCGGCCATAACAGCGGCTACTGGCGTTCCATCCTCCCGGACGTCCTGTCATTCCTGGGCCGGAACCTGGCCTGAGGGCGGCACCGCACGCCGTCGATCCCTGCCGCCGGTAAGATCGTACGGTGCTGATTCTGCTCCCGCCGTCCGAAGGCAAAACCCCCGCTGTCCAAGGTGAAGCCGTCGACTGGACCGCCCTAAGCTTCCCGGGACTGAACACCTACCGCGCGAAGGTCCTCGAGGCACTGGGTAACGTCAGTGCCCACCGGGACGCCCTGGCGTTGCTGGGCGTGGGCGCTTCGCTGAGTGCCGACGTCGAACGCAACACCCGGCTGCATACTGAACCGGCGGCGCCGGCGCACCAGGTCTACTCCGGCGTCCTGTACGACGCGCTGGGTTATCAGTCGCTGACGGCGGCGCAGCGCCGCAGGGCGGACGCATCGGTACTGGTCATTTCCGCACTCTGGGGCGCCATCCGCTTTGCTGACAGGGTGCCCGCCTACCGGCTGTCGATGGCAACGTCACTGCCCGACGTCGGACGCCTCGCCTCGTTCTGGAAGCCCCAGATTTCGGAGGCCCTGGCGGCCGAGACCGAAGGGGAGCTCCTGGTGGACTGCCGCTCGAGCACCTATTCCGCCGCCTGGGCTCCCCCGCCGGCGCAGACGGTCGCCGTCAACGTCTTCACCGAAACCAACGGCGTGCGCAAGGTGGTCAGCCACTTCGCCAAGCACACCCGCGGCGAGCTGGCCCGGCACCTGCTGACACGCCGGGGCGTCGCTCCCCGGACCCCGTCCCAGCTGCTGAAAGCAACCCGCGAAAAGTGGGATGCCGAACTGGTCGAAGGCACAGCGCGCAAGGCGCACGCCCTCAACATCATTCTGGAGGCTTAGGCCCACTCCGCCGAGCGGACCAGGATGCACCCGGAGTCAGGACAAAATACGACGTCGTCCTCCGCCGCTGCCTTGATCTCGGCGAGGTCGCCGGGGCTGAGCTGCATACCCGAGCCTTCGGACTTTCCATGGAAGAGCCGGGCTGCGCCGACTCCGCGCTTGGCCAGGGTCTTTTCGTAAATGGCCAGCAGGCCGGCATCAAGGCCGGCGGCGAACTCTGCACGCTTGGCGCCCACCTCTGCGGCCTCGGCGGCAATCTCTGCCAGGGCGGCGTCCAGCTCTGCGCGGATCCCGCCAAAGGAGCCCTGGACGTCGTCCACGATCTTCTGCTGGGCCGACTGACGTTCACGGAGCCCCTCCAGGCGTTCCATGACCTCCAGTTCCACGTCTTCCAGGGCCGACCGGCGTTTGTTGAGCGAGGCAATGTCGCTTTGCAGGGCAACAAGGTCCTTGGACAGGCCGGTGCCGCTGTTCAGCCGTGCTTCGTCCCGTTCGATCCGCGAGGCCACCTGCTCCACGTCCGCTTCGGAGCGCTTGAGCTCGGCTTCGGCGTCGTGAACGGCCACTTTCGCCGCTCCGAGTTCGCCGTTGGCAACGGACAGCGCCGCTTGGAGGTCGCTGATGCGTGGATCGCTTTCGATGGTCCGGCGGCGGTTGGACAGCGATTTGAGCCTGGCGTCGAGTCCTTGCAGTTCGAGCAATTTCAACTGTTCCGCCGGTGCTGCCTTGGCCACTATTACCTCCGCTTGTTCCTACCGGCCGCAGCCGGGCACCGGACCGGCGCAGTTTAGACTCTAGTCCCCGCCCGGAGTCAGAATGAAGTCCCACGGATCGCTGTTGGTGGTGCTGACCCTGATGTCGACGTCGTGGCCCTGGTCGTTGAGGACGTTGCCCAATGCTTCAGCCGCCGCCGGCAGCCACAGCCACTCGCTGGCGAAGTGGGAAACGTCGATGAGGTAGGGCCGGTCGTTCAGGGCGTTCTCACGGGCTTCGGACGCAGGGTGGTGGCGGAGGTCCGCCGTTACGAAAAGATCCGCGTTGCTCGCCCTGACCTCGTTGAACAGGGAGTCCCCTGCGCCGCCGCACACGGCGACGCGCCGCACCAGGCCGTCCTTGTCTCCCGAGACCCTCACGCCGCCGGCCACCGAGGGCAGGATGCCGAAGACCCGCGCGGCGAAGTCTCCCAGCGTCATGACGTCTTCAAGGTCGCCCACCCGGCCGATGCCTTCTTCCGGCAGGCCGTTCGGGGCGGGCGTGAGCGGCACCACATCGTGGAGGCCCAGGGCGTCCGCCAGGACATCGGAGACGCCTCCGACGGCGGAATCACCGTTGGTGTGGACGGTCAGGAGCCCGGTCCCGGACTCGATCAGGCGGTGGACCGCCTTGCCCTTCGCAGTCGTGGCCGCAACGGAGGTTACCCCCTTCAGCAGCAGCGGATGGTGCGTGATCAGGAGCTCGGCGCCCCACTCAATGGCTTCCTCGATGACGTCAAGGGTGGGGTCCACCGCAAACATGATCCTGCTGACTTCTGCCGAGGGGTGGCCGGCGACCAGGCCCACTTCGTCCCATTCCTCGGCGAGGGACTCCGGCCAGAGCTCTTCCACTGCGAGCAGGACCTCGCCGAGCGTGGGTACAGCGGATTCGGCGGCCCCGGCGGGCTCCTCACCGGCGGGATCAGCAGTATTTCGCGCGTCTTCTGCAACGTCGGTGTTCACAGGTTCCATACCCTCATTTTTACCCTATCCGCCGGCTTCGCCTGCACCCGTAACAGTCTCGTAAGGTGGTGGGGGAATCATCAGCGCGCTTCAACCATTGAAGAGGACATGAAAACTTTTGTGCTTGGCGGAGGCTGCTTCTGGTGCCTTGACGCCGTCTACCAAAAAACCAAAGGTGTCACGTCGGTCATCTCGGGCTACACCGGCGGCCACGACCGCCATCCGGACTACTACTCCGTCTGCTCCGGCACCACAGGCCATGCCGAAGTGGTTGCGGTGAGCTTCGAGGAGGACGTGATCCCGGCAGAGATCATCCTGGACATGTTCTTCGCCCTTCACGATCCCACCACGCTCAACCGCCAGGGCTACGACGTCGGCACCCAGTACCGCTCCTCCATGTTCTACGAGACCACGGAGGAAAAGATCCTCTTCGAAGAGGCCATCGAACGGAACCAGGCGCTGTGGGCACATCCGATCGTCACCGAGGTCAGCAGGCTGCCCGTGTTCCATGTGGCAGAGGATTTCCACCAGGACTACTACGCCAAGCATCCGGAGCAGGGCTACTGCCAGGTGATCATCAACCCGAAACTGGCGAAGGCACGGAAATATTACTCTGCATGGCTTAATGCTTAGCAGCGGTCCCGCCGCCCTCGTTAGGCTGACCTCAGTATTCGCTGTTCAGAGAACTCTTCAGAGATAGGCACAAATACATGGCACGGATCTACGACGACGTCACCCAGCTTGTCGGCGGCACCCCGCTGGTAAGGCTCAACCGGCTGACTGAGGGCCTCGACGCCCAGGTTGCGGTCAAGCTCGAGTTCTACAACCCGGCCAACAGCGTCAAGGACCGTATCGGTGTGGCCATCGTCGACGCCGCCGAGAAGTCCGGCGCCCTCAAGCCCGGCGGAACGATCGTCGAAGGCACCTCCGGCAATACGGGCATCGCCCTGGCCATGGTGGGTGCGGCCCGCGGCTACAAGGTCATCCTGACCATGCCGGAGACCATGTCGACGGAACGCCGTGTCATGCTCCGCGCGTTCGGCGCGGAAATCGTCCTGACCCCCGGCTCTGAAGGCATGCGGGGCGCCGTGGAAAAGGCCCAGGAGATCGTGGCCAACACGGAGAACTCCATCTGGGCGCAGCAGTTCGCCAACGAAGCCAACCCGGAGATCCACCGCACCACCACTGCAGAGGAAATCTGGTCCGACACCGACGGCAAGGTGGACATCTTTGTCGCCGGCATCGGCACCGGCGGCACCGTCACCGGCGTGGGCCAGGTCCTGAAGGAACGCAAGCCGGACGTGCAGATCGTCGCCATCGAACCGAAGGACTCCGCCATCCTCAACGGCGGCGCTCCCGGGCCGCACAAGATCCAGGGCATCGGCGCCAACTTCATCCCCGAAATCCTGGACACCAACGTCTACGACGAAGTCCTGGACGCCACCCTGGAAGACTCTGTCCGCGTCGCCCGCGACCTCGGAGTCAAGGAAGGCATCCTGGGCGGCATTTCCTCCGGTGCCATCGTCTGGGGAGCCCTCGAACTCGCCAAGCGCCCGGAGAATGCCGGTAAGCTCATCGTCGCTGTTGTCTGCGACTTCGGCGAGCGTTACATCTCCACCGTGCTCTATGACGACATCCGGGGCTAGGCCTTAGCCCGACATTCACCGTTTCCTGTAGAAAGGTCTTTGTGAGCTTCTTCGCAAGACTTAAGGAAGACCTCGACGCCGCCAGGTCGCACGACCCGGCGGCTCGAGGTTCTTTTGAGAACTTTTTTGCCTACTCCGGCCTGCACGCCATCTGGGCACACCGCCTCACGCATAAGCTCTGGCAGAATCCCTCGCTCCGCTTCCCCGCCCGCTTGATTTCACAGCTGGCGCGCTTCCTGACCGGGATCGAGATCCACCCGGGCGCCACCATCGGCAAGCGGTTCTTCATCGACCACGGCATGGGTGTGGTCATTGGCGAAACAGCGGAAATCGGTGAAGACGTCATGATCTACCACGGCGTGACCCTGGGCGGACGCTCACTGGCAAAGGTCAAGCGTCACCCCACCATCGGAGACCGCGTGACCATCGGCGCTGGCGCCAAGATCCTTGGCCCCATCACCATCGGACACGACAGCGCCGTGGGCGCCAACGCCGTGGTGGTCAAGGACGCTCCTCCGGAATCCATCATCACCGGGGTCCCGGCAACGTGGCGCCACCGTGACGCGCAGCGGGAAACCAAGCCCGCCGTGGATCCGGCCGAGTACTACATCGAATACCGGATCTAGGCGGCAAACCGCTTGTAAATGGTCCAGAGCACCACGTCGAAGACGGGGTCCGGCAGGATCCTTCGCAGGGTCAGGATGGCGCGCGCCCCCTTGCCTACCGGGTACCTCGTCTTCGGCCGGGCGGCGGTCGCGGCGTGGACAATGGCATCGGCAATGACGTCCGGAGGCGTGGACATGCCGGAGCTTTCGGTGGAGGCCAGCGCCGCTGCGACGATTTTGGCCTGGTCCCGGTAGGGACCGTGCCCGGACGTTTCCAGCAGGCTTTCGCCGGAAATGGACCCCCACTCCGTCTGTGTTCCCGCCGGTTCGATGATTGACACCTTGATCCCGTGGGGCTTGAGTTCCAGGCGCAACGAGTCGCTCAGGCCCTCGACTGCGAACTTCGTGGCGTGGTACCAGGCACCCAGTGGCTCGTACATCTTGCCGCCGATGGAGGACACATTGATGATCCGCCCTTGCGCCGCAGCCCTCATGGCAGGGAGGACCAACTGGGTCATGCGGGCCAGGCCAAAGACGTTGACGTCAAACTGCCGCCGTCCTTCGGCCAACTCCACTTCTTCCAGCGATCCGTAGGATCCGTAGCCGGCGTTGTTCACCAGGACGTCGATCCGGCCATGGGCCTCAAGGATTCCGCCCACGGCGGCCGCCATGGACGCTTCATCCGTGACATCCAGGGCCAGCACGTTCACTCCGAACGCTTTTAGCGGCTCCATCTTTCCGATCCGCCGGGCCCCGGCATACACAACGAATCCGTGCTCCGTAAGCTTCCTGGCTGCCTCGAACCCTATGCCGGCGGACGCACCGGTGACAAACGCTACTGGCTGCGACATGGGCTGCACTCCTTGGAAACGGCAAATCAGCGGACGGACGGCTGTCATCGGACGGACTAGGCCCGTTAACTCCAACGGCCGGCGCCTCCCAGAGTATCCGGGAAGCGCCGGCCGTTGATATCTGACCCGGTGTGGCGTTGAAGCTAGTGGGTGTCCACTGCCTCGATTTCGGACTTGTCCTCGCCCCAGAGGGTGTGGAAGGTGCCTTCGGCGTCAACACGGCCGTAGGTGTGCGCGCCGAAGAGGTCGCGCTGGCCCTGGATCACGGCAGCGGGCAGGCGCTTACGGCGCAGGCCGTCGTAATAAGCCAGCGAGGAGGAGAACACCGGCACGGGGATGCCCAGCTGCACAGCAGTGGCAACAACACGGCGCCAAGCCGGCAGCACCTCGGCGATGGCTTTGGTGAAGGCCGGTGCGAACAGCAGGTTGGCCGGCTTTTCGTCCGCGGCGTACGCCTTGGTGATTTCCTTCAGCAGTTCCGCACGGATGATGCAGCCGCCGCGCCAGAGCGAAGCGATCTCGTCCAGCTTCAGGTCCCAGCCGTATTCCTTCGCGGCCGAGGTCAGCATGTCCAGGCCCTGGGCGTAGGAAACCAGCTTGGAGGCGTACAGCGCCTGGCGGACGTCCTCAACGAACGTTTCCGGAACCTCGACGGCGATTTCCTCACCGGCGAGCAATTCCTGGGCCAGCTTGCGCTGTTCGGTCTGGGACGACAGTGCGCGCGCGAACACGGATTCGGCAATGCCCGACGTCGGGGATCCCAGCTCGAGAGCGGAGATGACCGTCCAGCGGCCGGTTCCCTTCTGGCCGGCGGCGTCCACCACGACGTCGACGAACGGCTTGCCCGTGCGGGTATCCACGTGGCCGAGGACTTCGGCGGAGATTTCGATCAGGAAGGAGGCGAGCTCGCCCTTGTTCCATTCTGCGAAAATCTTGGACTGCTCGGCCGGCTCGATGCCTGCGCCGGAGCGGAGGAGGTCGAAGGCTTCGCCGATGACCTGCATGTCGGCGTATTCAATGCCGTTGTGGACCATCTTTACGAAATGGCCGGCGCCGTCGGTGCCGATCCAGGCGCAGCACGGCTTGCCGTCAACGTGTGCGGCGATCTTTTCCAGCAGCGGTCCAAGGGCGTCGTAGGACTCCTTGGAGCCGCCGGGCATGATAGACGGGCCGTTCAGGGCACCTTCCTCACCGCCGGACACACCGATGCCCACGAAGTGCAGGTCCTTCTTCGCGAGGGCGGCTTCGCGTCGGCGGGTGTCCTCGTAGTGGGAGTTGCCGGCATCGATGATGATGTCCCCTGCCTCCAGCAGGGGTTCAAGCTGCTCGATCACGGAGTCAACCGGCTTGCCGGCCTTGACCATGATGAGCACGCGGCGCGGCTTTTCCAGGGAATCGACAAGCTCCTGGAGGGTTTCGGTACGCACGAAGTCGCCGTCGTGTCCGTGCTTTTCCAGCAGCGCGTCAGTCTTCTCAACAGACCTGTTGTGCAGGGCAACGGTGAAGCCGTTCCGGGCCAGGTTGCGGGCGAGGTTGGCCCCCATCACCGCAAGGCCGGTGACACCGATGTGTGCTGACATCAAAACTCCAATTCATTTCTGTGCAACGTGTGCATTCTGTTCCGCACTTCCTGCGGAACACGCTTTAAGAACCAGTGGCTGTCAATAAACCATATGTATTTCCGCCGACTACCGGAAAGTTGCGCCCACGTTTTGGAAGGTGGCGCGTCACAAAACAGTCTATGATGCCGCCGGCGTCTCGCCGGGCGGACGCCCGGCGGGGTCAGTGCACGCACAGGACGGCAGCGCCGGCCAGATTATGCTTACGACTATGTCAACCAGCCTCCACCACCGCGCCATCGAACACCTCGGCACCCGCATCGTCAGCGGCGCGCTTCCCGCGGGCCATGTGATGCTGGCTGAGCAGCTCGAAGACGAGCTGAAGGTCTCGCGCTCGGTGGTCCGTGAAGCGGTCCGGGTCCTCCAGTCCCTCGGCCTGGTGGAAACCATCAAGCGCGTCGGAATCCGGGTGCTGCCGGCAAGCCGCTGGAACCCCTTCGATCCCCTGGTCATCCGCTGGCGCCTTGCCGGCGAGGGCCGCGGCGCACAGCTCAGGTCCCTCGCGGAGCTGCGCTCCGCCGTCGAACCCGTGGCCGCCGAACTGGCCGCCGCAAACGCCCCGGAGGAGATCCGCCGGGAATTACTGGATGTGTCACTGGCAATGCGCGACGCCGGCCAGGCCGGCAAGACGGCGGAATTCCTGCAGCTGGACATCCGGTTCCATTCGCTCCTCCTCACTGGTTCCGGCAACGAAATGTTTGCCAACCTGGTAGGGCAGGTGGCCGAAACCCTCACGGGACGGACCGTGCACGGACTCATGCCGGACCACCCCCGGGACACCGCCCTGCAGTGGCATGTGGACGTGGCCCAGGCCATCGCCGCAGGGGATGCCGCCGGAGCCCGTGAGGCTTCCAGCCTGATCATGCGCGAGACGATTTCGGAGATGGAAGCCGGCTGGCGGGACCAGCCCAGGGTTTTCATTCCCCTCCAACAGGGCTGAAGTCAAGCAGCACCTTTCCCGATTCTGCGGATTTCCTGGCCACCTCGAAGGCCTCGATTCCGCGCTCCAGCGGGTACTCGTGGGTTACCACGGGGTCAACGAACAGGGTGCCGTCGGCGAGGGCTGCGATGACGTTGTCGATCTCGTCGTTGAAGCGGAAGGAACCCTTGAGCTCCAGTTCCCGCGTGATGGCCAGGGAGATCAGGACGGGCTGGGGCCCGGACGGCAGCAGGCCCACCATCACCACCGTGCCGCCGCGGGTCGCGCCCTGGATGGCTGATGCCAGTCCGTGGTGGTTGCCGGAGGATTCAATCACGACGTCGGCCTCGACGGCGGCGATCGCTTCCGCGTCGCCGGCCGCGAGGACCTCGTCCGCGCCCACGGCCGCAGCGATCTCCAACGGCTTGGGATGCATGTCCACGGCCACGATCCGGGCCGCGCCGGCCCGTTTCAGGACCGCGACGGCCAGCGCGCCGATGGGGCCGCTGCCGATCACCAGGGCAGTCTTCCCGGCGACGTCCCCGGCGCGGGACACCGCGTGCCATGCCACGGAGGCGGGCTCGATCAGCGCGGCCGTGCGCAGGCTAAGTCCCTCCGGCAGCGCGCGCAGCATCCGCGCCGGCAGGTTCACGTACCGGCTGAACGCCCCGTCGGTGTGCGGGTAACGGGCGGCGCTGCCCAGATAGGTGCAGCCCGGGGACAGGTTGGGCCGGTCCGCCGGATACCGAGCCGCGCCGGGTCCGGGTGTGGCCGGATGAACGGCGACGGCGGTCCCCGCGGCCGGGCCGGTGCCGTCCGCCGCGGCGCGGACCACGGTCCCGGAAATCTCGTGGCCCAGCACCAGGGGCGCCTTCAGGATCGATTCACCGGCCGCACCGTGCAGCCAGTAGTGCAGGTCCGAGCCGCAGATGCCGCCGAATGCCACTTCCACCACCGCTTCACCGGCAGCCGGGGCCGGGACAGGCACGTCGTCGATCCGCAGATCGCCCGCGGCATGGGCAACAACCGCCGGGCCCGAGACGGGAAGGCCTGCGACGGGAAGGGCTGCGCTGACGGACTCCGGTGACATCGACATCAGACCACCACCGTCATTCCGCCGTCGATGAAGATGGTCTGGCCGTTCACGAAGTCCGAACCGTCCGAGGCCAGCCAGACCGCCGGGCCGGCCAGGTCCTGCACCGTCCCCCACCGGTTCGCCGGGGTGCGGCCCAGGATCCAGGCGTTGAACTGCTCATCGTCCACCAGGTTCTGCGTCATCTCGGTGTGGATGTAGCCCGGCGCGATGCCGTTGATCTGCAGGCCCGAGGACGCCCATTCCGCCGTCATGGCCCGGGTCAGGTTCCGCAGCCCGCCCTTGGCCGCGATGTACGGGGCAATGGTCGGGCGGGCCAGGTCGGCCTGCACCGAACAGATATTGATGATCTTGCCCCGGCCGCGCGGAATCATGTGCCGCGCCGCTTCCCGTCCCACCAAAAACGCGCTCGTCAGGTCCGTGGAGATCACCCGTTCCCAGTCCTTCACATCCAGCTCCAGCATGGGCACCCGGTGCTGGATGCCGGCATTGTTCACCAGGATCTCCAGCGGCCCCACGTTCTCCTCCACCCACGCAATGCCCTGCGCGGCCCCGGCGTCGCTGGTGACGTCGAAGGCACAGCTGTGCACCCGGCCCGGCGGATAGTCGGCGCCCATCGCGGCCGCGGCATCCTTCAGCCGTTCCGGGTTGATCCCGTTCAGCACCACCGTGGCGCCCGCATCAGCCAGCGCCCGCGCCAGGGCATTGCCGATCCCCCGGCTCGAACCGGTCACCAGGGCAACACGCCCCGTCAGGTCAAAAAGTGCACTCATCGTTCGCTATTCCTCAATTGTTGGTGACTACGGGTTGTGGCTGCTGCTTGTCGCTGCTGAGATTGGCGATGGTTTGCCGGACGGCGGCGAGGTCGAGGTCCCCGAGTCCCTGGCGCTTCAGCTCGGCATACAATTCGGCGCCGGCCGTTGCCATGGGTACGGCCGCCTCCACGGCTGCGGCACTTTCCAGGACGAAGGAAAGGTCCTTATGCATGAACTTCGCCGGTCCCGTGGCCTCGTAGTCCTTCGCAACGAGGCGGGGCCCGACGATGTCCAGGACCCTGCTGCCGGCCAGCCCGCCGGAGAGCACCTCGTACAACGCCGCAACGTCCATGCCGGAGCGTTCGGCGAGCTCGGCGGCTTCGGCGAGCGCCGCCGTCGTGGTTCCCACGATGAGCTGGTTGCAGGCTTTCGCCAGCGATCCGGAACCCAGTGGCCCCAGCCGCCTGACTGTGCTGCCCATGGCGTTGAAAAGGGGACGGAGCCGCTGGAAGTCCCCCTCCTCAGCACCGGCCATGATGGCGAGGGTTCCGTCCTCGGCACCTTTGGTGCCGCCGCTGACGGGTGCATCGACCACGACGGCGTTGCCCCGGCTCGCGGCGGATACCGTCGCGCCGAAGTCCCGCACCGCTGCCGGCGACACGCTGCTCATGACCACAACGACAGTGCCGGGCCGGGGCGGCTCTTCGACCCAGCCTGCGAGGAGCCCGGCCGCCGCGTCCTCGATGTAGGACAGGTCCGGGAGCATAAAGATAATGAACGGTTCGTCGCGGAGCGACGCAACGTCAGCGGCACGGATGCCGCCGCGCGCCGCGAAGCCGTCCAGGGCGGCCGCGGTTCTGTTCCAACCGGTGACGCTCCAGCCGGCTTTCAGCAGGTTGGCCGCCATGTGGCCGCCCATCAGGCCCAGCCCGACGAAACCGGCCCTCTTCCGGCTCAGCTCTTCGCTCGCCCCAGCGTTTGTCTGCACATTCATCGGCAGCGGTACCTCACTTCATCGTGGTTGATCGTCGGGTTAATGGGAGGAAATCTGTTCAATATCCTAGCCGCCATTCAGTATGATGAACACTATGACGACTAAAACCACCGTCGCAATCGCCGTCCCGCTCGAAGCTGAGCTGGTGGAGCGCATCCGCGCCGTAGATCCTTCCGTGACCGTCCTCTATGAACCCGACCTCCTCCCGCCCGAACGTTTTCCCGCCGACCACGCGGGCGACCCGGACTTCAAACGCACTCCGGAACAGGAGGAACGGTACTGGGACATGCTGAATAAGGCTGAAGTCCTCTACGGCTTTCCCAACGAGAGCCCGTCCGGACTGGCCCGCATTGCAGGCAGCAACCCCCGGCTCCAGTGGATCCATGCCATGGCCGCGGGTGCCGGCGGTGCAGTGAAGGCATCCGGCCTGGACCAGGAAACGCTGCAGAAATTCAAGGTCACCACCTCGGCCGGTGTCCACGCACTACCGCTGGCGGAGTTCGCCGCACTGGGTATCCTCAACGGATTCAAGCGCAGCGCCGAGCTCGCGGCGGACCAGGCAGCCAAGGCGTGGCCCGAGCTGCGGACGCCGACGCGCCTGGTCAACGGCTCCACGCTCGTCGTGACCGGCCTCGGCGAGATCGGGCTGGAGACGGCCCGCATCGCCCGCGCACTCGGAATGAAGGTCAGCGGCACCAAACGGAACGTGGAGCCGATCGAGGGAATCGTCGACGTTGCCGACAACGACGGACTGCCCGGCCTGCTCGCTTCGGCTGACGCAGTGGTCAACACCCTGCCGGGCACGCCCTACACGGAAAAGCTGTTCAACCGTGACGTGTTCGCGGCCATGAAGCCGGGAACTGTCTTCGTCAACGTGGGCCGCGGCACCGTGGTGGACGAGGACGCGCTCCTGGAAGCGCTGGACAACGGCCAGGTGGCGTACGCCTGCCTGGACGTGTTCGCCGTCGAACCCCTCCCGCAGGACAGCCCGCTCTGGAACCACCCCAAGGTGATGGTGTCCCCGCACACCTCGGCGCTGAGCGCAGCCGAGAACCGGCTGATCGCCGAACGCTTCAGCAGCAACCTGCGCACGTTCCTTGACGGCGGGGAACTCCCCCACCTCGTGGACACCGTGCACTTCTACTAAGCCGCACTAATCCGCGGTCCATCAGACTGCGCGGCACACCGCACCACACGGGCGGCCTCTCCGGCGAACGGAGGGGCCGCCCTGTGCTGTGCGCTCCGGACTTACATGCGCTCACGGCTGCCTTGCCCGCTCGACGTCGGCGGCGCTCTCTGCCTGGCCCCGGGCAGCAAGTCCCGCCACCACACCGTCGATGTCCGCATCGGGCCGGTTCTGGCTCAGCTTGGCCTTCGCTTCGATCCTGGTGATCACCAGCTCAACGCCGATGATGGCGCGCAACTGCCCGGCAATGTAGCGTTCCGGGGCATCGGCCACGCTCCATGGGTGGTCGAAGCCCGCTTCGTTCACCCCGGTCAGCCGCCTGACCTGGCCGGCCAGCCAGGCCGGGTCGTCGTGGATCACCAACTCGCCGTATACGTGCGCCGTCGTGTAGTTCCAGGTGGGGACGACGCGCCCGTGCTCAGCCTTTGAGGCGTACCAGGACGGCGATATGTACGCGTCCGCACCCTGGACGATGACGAGTGCCTCGCCTATCGCCGGTTCGGACCACTGCGCGTTGTTCCGGGCCAGGTGGGTGTGCAGGGCGCCGTGGTCTCCGACAGACGGATCGAAAACGAACGGCAACAAGGTTGCGAGTAGGCCCTGAGAGGTCATGGTGACCAGATTGGCTGCGGCCGGCCGGGCCAGGAGGTCGCTGATGGCGCCAGGTCCGGCTTCGAAGTGGGCGGGGGTGTACATGGTGCTAATCCTTTGCGGGCTGGAGGGATCTTGTGGCGTGAAGGTTGGGCCGCGGAGCCGGCACCGGGCTGAGGCGGACCCGGACAGCTGCGCCGGCGCAGAGAATGACGGCCAGGCCACCGATGATGGTGGTCCAGGTTAGGGCCTCGCCCAGTAGGAGCCCGGCCCAGCAAATGCTCAGTACTGGCTGGGTGAGCTGTACTTGGCTGACCCGCGCCATGGGGCCGATGGCCAGGCCCCGGTACCAGGAGAAGAACCCGAAGAACATGCTCACCACGCCGAGATAGGCGAACGCCGCCCACTGGACGGGAGTGGCCGACGGCGGTTGCTGGACGATGGCAACCAGCGTCAGGAACACCATGAACGGCGACGCAAGCACCAATGCCCAGGACACGGTCTGCCAGGGGCCGAGCTCACGGGCCAGCAGGCCGCCCTCCGCGTAGCCGATGGCCGCTGCCACTACTGCGCCAAGGAGCAGCAGGTCGGCTGCGTGCAGCTGACCGAATCCCCCGGACTGCATGGATGCGAAAGCTATGGCCGCCAGCCCGCCCGCACCGCTGATGAGCCAGAACGCCATGGGTGGACGCTCGCGGCCCCTCAGGACCGCCGCCGTCGCCGTCACGGCCGGGAGCAGTGCGATGACCACCGCGCCGTGGCTGGCCGGCGTGCTGGCGAGCGCGAAGGATGTCAGCAAGGGAAAGCCAATCACGACGCCGGCGGCCACCACCGCGAGGCGGGCCCACTGCACGCCGCGGGGAAGTCGCTGGCGCGCGAGCGTGAGGGCGGCAGCGGCCAGGACAGCGGCCACGACCGCGCGTCCGGATCCGATGAACAGCGGTGACATTCCCGCGACGGCGACCTTGGTGAACGGGACGGTGAACGAGAATGCCGCTACTCCAAGGGTGCCCCACCACAGGCCGGAGGGGTGCCGGTTCAGTATCACTGGGGTTTCGCGCGTAGTAGCGCTACTATTGTCTTTCATGAATAACGATAGCAGTTCCCGGATTGCCACGCGACTGCGGGAATGGATCGCCACAGCAGCACCCGGAGCCCGCCTGCCTTCCACCCGGTCGCTGGTGGCCGAATACCAGGCAAGTCCAGTGACCGTGCAGAAGGCGCTACAGACCCTCACGGCGCAGGGCCTTGTCGAGAGCCGGCCCGGCGTGGGGACCTTCGTCCGGGCCGTCCGGACTGCGCGTCCCGCGGACTACGGCTGGCAGACTGCGGCCCTGCGGTCACCGTTGGCGCCACTTCCGTCAGCCTCCACCACCATGCGCGACGTCGCGAACAACGCCATCGCGTTCCACTCGGGCTATCCGGACCGGGAACTCCTCCCCGAGCGGCTGGTGCGGGCCGCACTCACCCGGGCAGCCCGTGGCGACGCAGCCTTGTCCCGTCCTCCCGCAGCGGGCCTGCCGGAACTGCAATCGTGGTTTGCCCGCGAACTGGGAGCCGCGACTCCCGCCGGAACCACCCCGCCGAACCCAAGCGACGTCGTCGTGCTGCCGGGAAGCCAGAGCGGGCTCAGCTCCATCTTCAGCGCTCTCGCCGGCCGGGGACAGCCGTTGCTGATGGAATCCCCCACCTACTGGGGAGCCATCCTCGCAGCGGCCCAGGCCGGAGTCCGCGTTGTCCCGGTACCCAGCGGTCCGGACGGCCCGGACCCGGCGGAACTGGCCCGGGCGTTTGACGAAACCGGCGCGCGCCTCTTCTACGCGCAACCCAACTACGCGAACCCAACGGGTGCCCAGTGGGCGCCAGGGCGGGGGGAAGAGGTCCTCGAGGTGGTACGGGGGAAGGGCGCATTCCTGGTGGAGGACGACTGGGCGCACGATTTCGGCATCACCACCAGTCCTGTGCCCGTCGCCTCGCGCGACGACTCCGGCCATGTGGTGTACCTGCGTTCCCTGACCAAGAGCGTGTCGCCGGCCATCCGCATTGCCGCCGTGATCGCGCGCGGCCCGGCACGTGAGCGCATCCTCGCGGACCGGGCAGCCGAGTCGATGTACGTCAGCGGGCTGCTCCAAGCCGCAGCGTTGGACGTCGTGACGCAGCCGGGGTGGAATACGCACCTGCGCAGCCTCCGCCACCAGCTCCAGTCGCGCCGCGACCTACTGGTGACCAGCATCCGCGAGCACGCACCGCAGGCGCACATCGAACAGGTCCCCAAGGGAGGGCTCAACCTTTGGGCCCGCCTGCCCGACGGTACGGACCTCGTACGACTGACGCGTGACTGCGAAAGCCACGGCGTCATCATCGCCGCCGGGCGCGAGTGGTTCCCGGCCGAACCCGCCGGCGCGTTCATCCGCCTCAACTACTCCGGGTCCAACCCGGGCGCCTTCCCCGAAGGGGCGCGGATCATCGGCGAGTCAATTGAACGGAACAGGTCCTGAATCAGGCGCGACGCCGCTGCAGGCGCAGCAAAGGACGTGGCTCCCTCCGTACGGAGGGAGCCACGTCCTGCGGGCTGGAATGCAGTTCCGGCGTTGCGGGCCGGCGTTTAGCTCGCATCCTCCGTGAGGATGAGGTCGCGGCCCACGGTCTCCGGAGTGAAGAACGTGGTGGCGAAGGAGATCAGCGCGAGCACCAGCGAATAGATGGCGAGCACCAGCCACGAGTGATCCGTCGCCGCAAGGAGTGACGCTCCCACGAGGGGCACAAGGCCGCCGGCCATAACGGCTGAGAGTTCACGGCTCATGGCCACTCCGGTGAAGCGGTACTGGGAACCAAACAGTTCAGGCAGCAGCGGGCACTGGGGGCCAAGCATGGACTGGACGCCGATGGCGATGCCGACCACCATGACCACCCAGACGAGTGTCACGTTGCCGAGCGTCACGAGGTAGAACGCCGGGAGGGCGATGACGGCTTGGAACAGGGCGCCGTAGCGGTACACCGGGACGCGGCCATAGCGGTCCGAGAGTGCGCCGAACGTGACCACCATGACGGCGGCAAAGCCGGCGGCAATGAGCAGGCCCACGGGTCCGATGAACTTGTCGCCCGGGAATACGCCGTCTTTGGCCGCCAGGAACGCGATCAGGAGTGCGGAGTAGATCGAGGAGTTGCCGTTCTCGCCCATGCGCAGCCCGATGCCGATCAGGACGTTCTTCTTGGAGTGCTTCCACAACTGGCCGATGGGGTTCTTGACCACGTTCTTGTGCTTTTCGAGCTCCTGGAATACCGGCGTCTCCTTGAGCCGCAGCCGGATGAAGATGGCTACTGCAATCAGGATGATGCTGGCCAGGAACGGCACACGCCACAGCCAGCCCTCAAGGACGGCTTTGTCGGCCATGGCGATCAGTGCAAACGTGCCGGCACCGAGGAGGGTGCCCAACTGGATGCCGACGAACGGCAGGGAAGCAAAGAATCCACGACGGCGGCGCGGAGCCACCTCGGAAATCAGGGTCGTTGCACCTGCCTGTTCAGCGCCGGCTCCGAGGCCCTGGAGGATGCGCAGGGTTACAAGGAGGACCGCACCCAGCATTCCCGCCTGCTCGAACGTGGGCAGCAGTCCGATGGCGAAGCTTGCGGTTCCCATCAGGCCGATCGTGAGGATCAGCACCATTTTTCGGCCGAACCTGTCGCCGATGACGCCAAAGATGACGCCGCCGAAGGGACGGGCAGCAAACCCGACGCCGTAGGTGGCGAATGACGCGATCAGCGCCCCGTCCTCACCGAGGGGCTTGAAGAAGAGGGGACCGAAAATCAAGGCTGAAGCCAGGCCATAAATGTAGAAGTCGTAATACTCCAGAGCGGAGCCCACGGAGCTGGCAAGAGTTGCCCTCCGCAGTTGTTCCGGTTCGACGACGGCGCCGTCCGCATCGGCAAGCGGTGATTCAGTACGAGTTGTCACTAGCACTCCCTTAAGAACACTCCAGACCCCCGTTGGTCTGGTGGGATAGCGGCGTCACCGGTGGTGTCGATCACTATATTGAACAGAGTACAGCACTCTGAACGGATAGCCAATGATGAAATACGATTTGTTTCTCCGGCCGAGCGTCTCCGCCTGGGCGGGCATTCTTTTAGCCCATGGGATTGCCCAGTGAACGGGCCAGCTCCTTGAGCTCCTTGACCATGAGGGCGCCCTGTTCCTCGGAGTAGGTGGCCTTCAGGGCGGTGACCGACAGGCCCAGGCTTGGCCCGTGGGCTCCCCTGGTGGGGACCGAGACGGCGAGGCAGACAACGCCAGTGGTGGATTCCTCATCCTCGAACGCATATCCCTGCTCACGGATGACCGGCAGCTGCTTCTTGAATTCGGCACCCGTACGCAGCGACTTCGGCGTGAGCACCGGAAGCTCGGCGTCATCAGGGAATAGCTCGTCGATGTCATGGTCATGCAGCCGTGCGATGAGCGCCTTGCCGACGGCGCAAAGCGACACCGGCATCTTGTCGCCGATATTCGACGTTAACCGGACCGCAGGGTGG
Organism: Arthrobacter sp. NPDC058288; assembly: GCF_042880995.1. NCBI lineage: Bacteria > Bacillati > Actinomycetota > Actinomycetes > Micrococcales > Micrococcaceae > Arthrobacter > Arthrobacter sp. NPDC058288. The sequence goes on along the minus strand of NZ_JBHVYH010000001.1, from coordinate 1,183,774 downwards.
CCCTCATAACGGGCCAGGTAGATGACATTGGTTCCGTCAAGCATCGCGATGCGGACCGTCTCCCCGGACAGGGTGGGAGCCTGTTCGCAGAAGCGGTAAAACTCCTGGACCTCGTCGAGCCGGCTGAGGTAGGCGGCACCAAGTTCCACGAGCTTGCGCCCGAGCGTGAAGTCGGCACCCTGGCGGTTGATGAGGCGGGCCTCTTCGAGGGCGAGCAAAAGGTTCGACGTGGACGACTTGGGGATGCCGAGTTCGCGTGAAAGGTCACTCAGCGTGAGCCTGCCCGTCGCCGAGGCAGCCAAGGCCTCCAGCACAGCGGCGGCGCGCGTCACAGCCGGCGCGGGGGACGCACTCCCCAGTCCGTCGGAGGTGCGGGGAGCCCGGGAATCGGCCATGATTCTCCTTCAGTTAAAGCGCGTCCGTTAGTGCGCCATTCATACAAACCTGTTCATTCAGCTGAACAGTAACCATCATAATGTCTAGGGACGCGAATTGTTCCCCTGCGCCCCACTTGCCGGGACGGGGGAAGCCGGCAGTCCTGGACCGCTAAGTCCGGCAGCGCAGGACCTTTGACTCTGGAGGACGCGGACGCCACGCCTCAAACTGTTTCACATTTCGAAAAATTCACTGTATATTCAATTCAAGCCTTCCACCGCGGCATCCCCCAATAGCCGCGGTGGAAGGCTTTTCCAATTCCCCGGCAGCATCGCCAGGCCAGGCATCACGCGGCGTCCGCAATAGCCTCCCTCAGCCGCCAGCCTCCGCCTAGTCCGTCCCGGATCAGTTCCATGGTGGTCAATGCCGAGTCCTCGTTCCTGCCCAGCCTGGCCTGCACCCGCCACACCTCAATGTCCACCCTGCCCAGGCCCTTGGGCATCCTGCGCTCGGCCTCCCACCAGCTGACGCGCTCAAACCAGCGGACAGGCTCTGCGCCGATGGTCCATTCGCGGCCGCCGCGGAGAATCGAAAGGGGCCGGCCGTCCGGGGCCATCCTCATCATGATGTGTTCCATCCCGCCACACTATGGACGGGGTCCGACAATATATCTTTGGCATTGGACACAAAAAACCCCGCCATTGCGGCCTGTTCAGGCTGCAAGGACGGGGTTTTGCTGGTGGGTCCTACCGGGATCGAACCGATGACATCCACGGTGTAAACGTGGCGCTCTACCAGCTGAGCTAAAGACCCATGCGATGATTTCCGCGCCTCAGCGCTTCAACCAACGAACAGCAACTGTACCGGATGCACCATGCAGAAAGCCAATCGGCATCCTCCTCAGCGGGCTACTGAGGTGCACGTCACAGATCCGGAAGTTCGGCGGCAAGCCAGGTGAGTGATTCGCTAACGCCGGCCTCCAGCTTGATGGTCGCAAGGTCGTCTCCGCGCGTCGCTCCCCGATTGATGATGACCACCGGCTTCTCCTGCTTGGCGGCGTGCCGGACAAAACGAAGACCGCTCATGACCGTCAGTGAGGATCCTGCAACAACCAGAGCGCCGGCCTCATCGACCATGGCATACGAGCGTTCAACCCGTTCTTTCGGAACGTTTTCGCCGAAGTACACGAAGTCGGGTTTGAGGGTTCCCCCGCAGGCCGGGCAGTGCGCCACCACGAAACTACGGATGAGGGCCGAGTCCTCCACGGTGGCGTCGGCATCCGGCGCCATCTCAACAACGCCGTCCGCCAAGGCCTGCTCCAGGAATCCCGGGTTCAACTCCTCCAGCAGTCCGGCAAGCAGCGTCCTGCTGTAGCGGCGTCCGCAGGAAAGGCAGGCCACCCGGTCGAAGCGGCCGTGGAGGTCCACCACATTGACGCTGCCGGCGTCCTCGTGGAGCCGGTCCACATTCTGGGTGATCAGGCCGGTCAACAGGCCGCGCTGTTCAAGCCGGGCCGCCGCTGCGTGGCCGTCATTCGGGTCCGCGCGCCGGAGGTGGGACCAGCCGATGTGGTTGCGCGCCCAGTACCGCTGACGGTTGCCCGCGTGCCCGATGAACTCCTGGTAGGTCATGGGCGCCCTCGGGGCAGCGTCGGGACCCCGGTAGTCCGGTATGCCGGAGTCGGTGCTGAGTCCGGCTCCGGTGAGGAGCGCGAAGCGTGTTCCCGCTATGATGTCCCTGATGTCCCGGAGGACGCCGAGTTCGTCAGGGGCGGGAGTGGCGGCACCGACCGGCGGCAGACTGGCGAAGCCAGTCATGCCGAGTCCGGGGTGCCGCTGCCTCATGGGGTCAGTTCCCGCCAAGCTCCGACAGGGCGGCGCGGTAGCCGGCCAGGTCGCGGGCCTGGCCGCGGGGATTCACCACGACGTACCGAATGATGCCGTCCGCATCGATGATGAACGTACCCCGTTGAGCCATGCCGCTGCCGGGGTCGAAGACGCCGTATTGGTTTGCAACCGCACCATGGGGCCAGAAGTCGGCCAGCAGGTCGAATCCGTAGCCTTCCTTTTCTGCGTAGGCCCGAAGAGTGAATTTGCTGTCCACTGACAGGGCCAGGACAGTGGCGTTGGCGTCCGCAAACAGCGAAAGGTTGTCCCGGATTTCACAAAGCTCGCCCGTGCAGATTCCGGAAAAGGCAAACGGATAGAAAACGACGACGACGTTGCGCCCACGCAGTTCCGACAGCCGGACGGGCTCACCGTACTGATTGACCAGTTCGAAGTCGGGGGCCAGGTCTCCGACCTCGGGAACAGCGGCGGCCGCAACAGCATCATCAACCGTTTGCAGTTGCCCGAGCGTCACTTGTTCTTCCTGGTGACCAGGCGCGTGGCACTCCAGTCCTTGGAAACACCTGCCGAAGTGGTGAGGTGCAGCCCTGCCGTGGGTGCGGCCTCCTGGATCTCTGCCGGGGAGACGTAACCGGTCCTGCCCGACTTGGGGGTCAGTACCCAGACCACACCGTTTTCACTCAGCGTGGTCAGTGAATCCATGAGCGTGTCTACCAGGTCCCCGTCGCCGTCGCGCCACCAGAAGATGACGGCATCGACTACGTCATGGTCGTCTTCATCAAGGAGTTCCGAGCCCGTGAGGTCTTCAATATCGTCACGTAAGTCGAAGTCGACGTCATCGTCGTAACCGAACTCCTGAATCAGATCCCCGTTTTTGAAACCCAATTTTTCCGCCACATTTACCGAAGTGGCGGCGTCGGCCTCGCTCACGTGTTCCTCCAATGCTTAGTCATCTGCATAAATCTAGTGATTTCCATTACTACAAGCCAACACCCTTTGTGCCTGCTCTTCAAGCTGTTGCCCCCGCGATCCCACTTATTCTGCGTCACATCCGGGCTGGTGACGGCCCGGCAAGGCGGCTTTCCGTCACACAACCAGTATGACGTCAAATACGACAGGTACGTCAGGCAGCGGCTACGCATCGGATAGCTCTCACAGCTAGAGTGGCTGATGACGACTATGCCGGCGGGGCGATCGCCCTGGATTTATGCGGTTATAGACGTGATAGGACCCTGCCCGGCGCACATGACCGGGCTGATGTAACCGATACGTCGCACACGTCGCGTTCACGCCAGGCAGTTACCCTGCCGGACCTGAGGGCGCCGATGAATGCGCGCAAAGAGAGGTTGGACGTGGCTGCAGGAGAAGATACCTCCCATATCCTCAGCGGGTTGACTAACCAGCTGCCTGATCGTGATCCGGAAGAGACCGCCGAATGGATTGAGTCCCTGGATACGCTGATCAGGGAACAGGGCACCGAGCGTGCCCAGTACATCATGCGCAGTCTCCTGCAGCGTGCCGGCGCCCAGAGCGTCGGGGTTCCGATGGTCACCACCACGGACTATGTGAACACCATCCCCGCGGACCAGGAAGCACCGTTCCCCGGCAACGAGGAATACGAGCGCCGCTACCGGGCGTACATGCGCTGGAACGCCGCGGTCATGGTGCACCGGTCCCAGCGCCCGAACATCGGCGTCGGCGGGCACATCTCCACCTACGCCGGTGCCGCGACCTTGTACGAGGTCGGCTTCAACCACTTCTTCCGCGGCAAGGACCACCCCGGCGGCGGGGACCAGGTCTTCTTCCAGGGCCACGCCTCCCCCGGCATGTACGCCAGGGCGTTCATGGAAGGACGCCTGAGCGAGGAGGACCTGGACGGGTTCCGGCAGGAAAAGTCCAAGGCCGGGCACGCCCTGTCCTCCTACCCGCACCCGCGGCTGATGCCCGGGTTCTGGGAATTCCCCACCGTGTCCATGGGCATCGGGCCGATGAACGCGATCTACCAGGCCCAGTCCAACCGGTACCTGCACAACCGCGGCCTGAAAGACACCTCGGACCAGCAGGTCTGGGCGTTCCTGGGCGACGGGGAAATGGACGAGCCCGAATCCCGCGGCCTGCTCCAGCTCGCCGCGAACGAGAACCTGGACAACCTGAACTTCGTGATCAACTGCAACCTCCAGCGCCTGGACGGTCCGGTGCGCGGCAACGGCAAGATCATGCAGGAACTCGAAGCGTTCTTCCGCGGCGCGGGCTGGAACGTCATCAAGGTCGTCTGGGGCCGGGAATGGGATGACCTGCTCGCCAAGGACTCCGACGGGTCGCTGGTGAAGATCATGAACGAGACCCCGGACGGGGACTACCAGACCTACAAGGCCGAATCCGGCGGGTTCGTCCGCGAACACTTCTTCGGCAAGGACCCCCGCACCAAGGACCTCGTCGCGGACCTGACCGATGACCAGATCTGGAACCTCAAGCGCGGCGGCCACGACTACCGCAAGGTCTACGCCGCCTACAAGGCAGCCACCGAATTCAAGGGCAAACCCACCGTCATCCTGGCCAAAACAGTCAAGGGCTACGGCCTCGGCCCGCACTTCGAAGGCCGCAACGCCACCCACCAGATGAAGAAACTCACCCTCGACGACCTCAAGTCGTTCAGGGACCACCTGCGCATCCCGATCACGGATGAGCAGCTCGAAGGCGATCCCTACCAGCCGCCGTACTTCCACCCCGGCAACGATGCACCGGAAATCGCGTACATGATGGAGCGCCGGGCAGCCCTGGGCGGCTCCGTTCCGGAGCGCCGCAGCAAGCATGCAGCCATCACGCTTCCGGACGCGAAGTCCTACGAGGTGGCCAAGCGCGGTTCGGGCAAGCAGCAGGCAGCCACCACCATGGCGTTCGTCCGCCTGCTCAAGGACCTCATGCGGGACAAGGAGTTCGGCAAGCACATTGCTCCGATCATCCCCGATGAGGCCCGCACGTTCGGCATGGACGCGTTCTTCCCCACGGCCAAGATCTACAACCCCAAGGGCCAGAACTACCTCTCCGTGGACCGGGACCTGGTCCTGGCCTACAAGGAATCCGCCCAGGGCCAGTTGATCCACCCCGGCATCAACGAAGCCGGCGCCGTCGCAGCCTTCACCGCCGCCGGCACCGCCTACGCCACCCACGGCGTCCCGCTGATCCCGGTCTACGTGTTCTACTCCATGTTCGGCTTCCAGCGCACCGGCGACGCCTTCTGGGCCGCCGCGGATCAAATGACCCGCGGCTTCATCATCGGCGCCACCGCAGGACGGACCACCCTCACCGGCGAAGGACTCCAGCACGCCGACGGCCACTCCCCCATCCTCGCCGCCACCAACCCGGCAGTCGTCACCTACGACCCCGCCTACGGCTACGAAATGGGCCACATCATCCGCGACGGCATCGAACGGATGTACGGACCGGACTCCACCGACCGGAACCTGATGTACTACATCACGGTCTACAACGAACCCATCACCCAGCCGGCCGAGCCGGAAGAGCTGGACGTTGAAGGCGTGATCAAGGGCATCTACCTGCTCGCACCGGCCAAGATTGACGGCCCCCGCACGCAGATCCTGGCGTCGGGCGTGTCCGTGCCGTGGGCGCTGGAAGCGCAGCGGATCCTGGCCGAGGACTGGGGCGTCTCCGCGGACGTCTGGTCCGTCACGTCCTGGAACGAACTCCGCCGCGACGCCATGGCTGCTGAGGAAGAGGCCTTCCTCAACCCGGGCCAGCCGGCGCGGGTGCCGTTCGTCACCGCCCAGCTGGAAGGGGCCACCGGTCCCATCGTGGCGGTCACGGACTACATGAAGGCCGTCCCGGACCAGATCCGTCAGTTCCTCCCGAACGAGTTCGCCTCGCTCGGCGCGGACGGCTTTGGCTTCTCCGACACCCGCGCCGCGGCACGCCGCTTCTTCAAGAACGACATCCACTCCATCGTGGTCCGGTCGCTGGAGATGCTCGCCCGCCGCAGCGAAGTGGATGCCCAGGCTCCCGCCCAGGCCATTGAGAAGTACCGCCTGCACAACGTGAACGCGGGTTCCACCGGAAACGCCGGAGGCGAATCCTGACGTTCCACACCTAGTCAGGGAAATTGACGACGGCGGTCCCCACCAAAGGGGGGCCGCCGTCGTCGTCCCTGCCCTGGGTTGCGCGTGCCGGGCTGGCCTGTGACGCAGCGCAAATCGAGTTGTAGCCTTTGCACAAATGGAGCTTGGCCTGCGCGCACCGTATGCTCGATGCATGGCAGAGCCAACCCCCACCCCCGCAAAGCGCAAGCCGGCCTCGCGCGCCCTGACGCCGGAAAAAGCCCAGACGCTGAAGAAACTTCGGGCGAGCGTGGGGCAGCTGTCCACCACCACGATGCGCCAGCTGGAGAAATCGCTGCCCTGGTACAGCCGGCTCAGTTCCGATGAGCGATCCGCGCTCGGGATGGTGGCCCAGAACGGTATCGCCGCGTTCGTGACCTGGTACGAGCGGCCAAGCTCGCCGTCGTGGATCCTCACCGACGTCTTCGGGACCGCGCCTACCGAGCTGACCCGCTCCATCAGCCTGCAGAAGGCCCTCCAGCTCATCAGGATCGTGGTGGAGGTGGTGGAGGACCAGGTGCCCGTGATCGCTCCGGAGGCGGATCAGCCGGCACTCCGTGAAGCCGTGCTCCGCTATTCACGTGAAGTGGCCTTTGCCGCGGCAGACGTCTATGCCCGGGCGGCCGAATCCAGGGGCTCGTGGGACACCCGGCTGGAAGCCCTGATTGTCGATGCGATCCTGCGCGGCGAGAACACCGATGCCTTGCGGTCCCGCATTGCAGCCCTCGGTTGGAAAGCCCAGGAACGTTTTACCGTGATGGTGGGCAATTCGCCGTCGGAACCCAGTGCCAGCTACGTCAGCGAACTGCGCCGTACGGCCGGCCGGTTCGCCGAAGACGCGTTGGTGGGGATCCAGGGCGACCGGCTCATCCTCATCCTCGGAGGGGTCCAGGACCGGGAGAGCGCCTACCTGAAACTCAGCGAGCTCTTCGCCCCCGGGCCTGTCGTCTACGGACCGGAGGCGGGTTCCCTGCTGGAAGCGAGCAGTTCGGCCCAGTCGGCTTTCGCCGGGCTGACGGCTGCACGCGCGTGGCCCTCGGCGCCGCGCCCGGTTGCCGCCGACGACCTGCTGCCGGAGCGGGTCATCTCCGGGGACGATGCCGCCCGCCGGTCGCTTATCAAAAACATCTACCGGCCATTGATCGCAGCGTCCAACGGGCTGGTGGAGACCCTCGGTACCTACCTCGAACTTGGGCACTCACTGGAGGCAACGGCCCGTGAACTCTTTGTGCACGCCAACACCGTCCGCTACCGGCTCAAGCGCGTCTGTGACGTCACAGGCTGGGATCCGCTCCTTCCCCGGGAGGCGTTTGTGCTTCAGGCAGCCCTCGTGGTGGGGCGGCTTTCCGCGCCGCCCAAGGCACCCGCCGAACGCCAGCCGTCCCGGAACAGCAGCTGAACCGTTGTAGACTTCCTACAAACTGACCCAGTGAGCTTGGTGCATGAATACACCGAGAATCACGCGGTAATTTGGAAAGCTGGATACGTGCTTGCAATCGTCTGCCCTGGACAGGGCTCCCAGACCCCTGGTTTTCTGGCCCCCTGGCTGGAACTGCCTCCCGTCGCAGGCCATTTGGCCTCCCTCAGTGAAATAGCAGGCATCGACCTCACCACACACGGCACGACGTCGGATGAGGAAACCATCAAGGACACGGCGGTGGCCCAGCCGCTGATCGTTGCGGCCGGACTGGTGGCCGCCAAGTCGCTCTTCGACGTCGAACTCAGCACTCTGCCCGTCATCCTCGCCGGGCATTCCGTCGGCGAGATCACGGCGTCGGCGCTTGCAGGTGTCCTCACCGAGACCGAGGCAATGACCTTCGTACGTGAACGCGCCAACAGCATGGCTGCCGCGGCAGCCGTCACGCCTACCGGCATGAGCGCCGTGGTTGGCGGGGACCCTGCCGAGGTCCTGGCGGCCATCGAGTCCTCCGGCGCCACGCCGGCCAACGTCAACGGCGCCGGCCAGACCGTTGCCGCAGGCACCTTCGAGCAGCTGAAGGCCCTGGCGGAGAACCCCCCGGCCAAGGCCCGCGTGATCCCGCTGAAGGTGGCCGGTGCCTTCCACACCTCGCACATGTCCCCGGCCGTTGCTGCCCTGGAAGCCCTGAAGCCGTCGCTCAAGCCCAGGAACCCGCAGGTGCCGCTCCTTTCCAACTTCGACGGCAAGGAAGTGACCGACGGTGATGCAGCAGTCGGCAGCCTCATCGCCCAGGTCTCCCGCCCGGTCCGCTGGGATCTCTGCATGGAAACGCTGGTGCAGCGCGGCGTCACCGGTGTCATTGAACTTGCGCCGGCCGGAACCCTGGCCGGACTCGCCAAGCGCGGCATGCCCGGAGTAAAGACGGTCGCCGTCAAGACTCCGGACGATCTCACCGCTGCCCTTGCACTATTCGCAGAACTGGAGGGACAGGCATGAGCGCTCCCGCACTCAAGCAGGCACCGCTGCGGGAACACACCCGCATCCTCGGACTCGGCGCCTACCGGCCCAGCGTCATCGTCACCAACGAGGATGTGTGCCAGTGGATCGATTCCTCGGATGAGTGGATCCGGCAGCGTACCGGCATCGTGACCCGTCACCGGGCCCCTGCGGACGTCAGTGTCATTGACATGGCGGAAGGAGCGGCCCGCGAAGCCCTGGCGAAGGCCGGCATCGAAGCGAGCCAGCTGGGCGCCGTCATCGTCTCCACTGTTACGCACCCCTACGCAACGCCCTCTGCTGCCGCCAGCCTGGCAGACCGCCTTGGCGCAACGCCTGCGCCGGCTTTCGACATCTCGGCTGCGTGCGCCGGCTACTGCTACGGCATTGCCCAGGGCGACGCCCTGGTCCGCTCCGGCGCGGCTGAATACGTGCTGGTGGTGGGAGCCGAGAAGCTCTCCGACGTCATTGACAACACCGAGCGCACCATTTCATTCCTGCTGGGCGACGGTGCCGGCGCCGTGGTGATCGGCCCCTCCGACACGGCCGGCATCGGTCCGTCGGTCTGGGGTTCGGACGGCAGCAAGTGGGATGCCATCGGCATGACACATTCCCTGCTCGATGTGCGGGAACTCGCCTTGGCTGCGAACAAGTCCGGTGCGCTGAGCGCCGAGGAGGCCGAGGTAACGGACTCCGCTATCTGGCCCACCCTGCGCCAGGACGGCCAGACAGTATTCCGCTGGGCGGTTTGGGAGATGGCCAAGGTGGCCCAGCAGGCTCTCGATGCCGCCGGCGTCACAGCGGACGACCTTGTGGCTTTCGTCCCCCACCAGGCCAACATGCGCATCATCGACGAAATGGTCAAAAAGCTCAAGCTTCCCGAGACCGTCAAGGTGGCCCGGGACATCGCTGAAGCCGGAAACACCTCGGCGGCTTCCATTCCGCTGGCCACCCACCGCCTGCTGCAGGAAAATCCCGAACTCAGCGGCGGACTCGCCCTGCAGATCGGATTTGGCGCAGGTCTGGTGTTCGGCGCCCAGGTGATCGTGCTCCCGTAGCCGAACCCTTTACCCACAACTGAATACGTTCTGAACAGTACGGATTCGCGAACCAAGCCGTAATCGCGGCTTGAATCATTTCCGGCAGTACCTGTCGGCAACAACAAGAAAAGGAGCCATCAATGGCTAGCAACGAAGAGATCCTGGCCGGCCTGGCTGAAATCGTCAACGAAGAGACCGGCCTCGCCACCGAAGCGGTCGAGTTGGACAAGTCCTTCACCGAGGACCTGGACATCGACTCCATCTCCATGATGACCATCGTGGTCAACGCCGAAGAGAAGTTCGGCGTGCGCATCCCGGACGAAGAGGTCAAGAACCTCAAGACCGTCGGTGACGCTGTCAGCTTCATCGCAAACGCACAGGCCTAGTCCTGGCTCCTGCCGGCAACGGCCTGCACCGGTAAACGGTCCGGAGCGCTGAACAAGCGCTCCGGACCGGGCACCGCTGAATGACCTCAAGTTTTCCCCACGCATCCCCGGCCAGGCATCTCCCCGGATACGGCATGCGCACCGATAGAGAGTGATCCCATGGCACGCAAAGTAGTCATTACCGGTCTGGGTGCCACCACGCCCATTGGCGGCGATGTCCCCACAATGTGGAATAACGCGCTGAAGGGCGTCTCCGGCGCGCGCACGCTCGAGGATGACTGGGTGGCGAAGTATGAACTGCCCGTTCACTTCGCCGCCCGCGCCTCGACCCCCGCACTGGATGTCCTGAGCCGCGTGGAAGCCAAGCGAATGGACCCCTCCACGCAGTTCGGCGTCGTGGCCGCCCGCGAAGCGTGGGCCGATTCCGGCATCACCGAAGTCGACCATGACCGCCTGGCGGTGGCCTTTGCCACGGGTATCGGCGGCGTATGGACGTTGCTGGACGCCTGGGACACCCTGCGCGAAAAGGGTCCGCGACGCGTTCTACCCATGACCGTGCCCATGCTCATGCCTAACGGCGTGGCCGCAGCGGTAAGCCTTGACCTCGGAGCCCGCGCCGGCGCCCACACCCCGGTGTCCGCCTGCGCCTCCGGCACTGAGGCCTTGCACCTCGGCCTGGACCTGATCCGTTCCGGCAAGGCCGACGTCGTAGTCTGCGGTGGCGCGGAAGCGGCGATCCACCCAATGCCCATTGCGGCGTTTGCCTCCATGCAGGCGCTCTCCCGCCGCAATGATGATCCCGAGCACGCCTCCCGCCCCTACGATACGGGCCGCGATGGCTTCGTCATGGGCGAGGGCGCCGGCGCCCTGGTCATCGAGGCTGAGGAACACGCGCTTGCCCGTGGAGCGCGGATTTACGGCGAACTCGCCGGAACATCCGTGACGGCAGACGCCTACCACATCACCGCGCCCGATCCCCAGGGTCTGGGCGCCACCCGCGCCCTGAAGGCGGCCATGTTCGACGGCCGCATCCAGGCCGAGGAAGTCGTTCACGTCAATGCGCACGCGACGTCCACGCCTGTTGGTGACAAGCCCGAGTACACGGCCCTTCGCGCCGCCCTGGGATCGCACGTGGACAACGTGGCGGTCTCCGCGACCAAGTCCCAGATGGGCCACCTGCTGGGTGCTTCGGGCGCCGTGGAGGCCGTGTTGACCGTACTGGCTGTATACGAGCGTAAAGCTCCGGTGACCATCAACCTGGAAAACCAGGACCCGGAGATTCCGCTGGACGTTGTCACGAAGACCGCCCGCGAACTGCCCTCGGGCAACATCGTGGCGCTGAGCAACTCGTTCGGCTTCGGCGGCCACAACGCCGTCATTGCAGTACGCAGCATCTAGCGTCCCCGGTTGTACAGCGAGAGGCCCCTGCCGTCCGGCAGGGGCCTCTCGCGTTATGGAGGGTATTGCCGAGCGGACCGGTTGTTCCCGCTCGTTTTCGCGCTCGCGCGGTGTCTGAACGTGCGGAGGCCCGGTCAGCCCACCTGGTGCAGCCAGCGCACTGGAGCGCCCTCGGCAGCGTGCCGGAACGGCTCCAATTCCTCGTCCCAGGCTTCGCCGAGGGCAAGCGAAAGCTCGTGGTAGACGGCGGACGGGTCGCCTGCCCCGGACTCGTAGGCGTAGCGGATGCGGTCCTCGGAGACCATGATGTTTCCGTGCACGTCCGTGACGGCATGGAAAATCCCAAGCTCCGGCGTGTGAGACCAGCGGCCACCGTCCACGCCCTGGCTGGGCTCTTCCGTGACCTCATAGCGCAGGTGCGCCCATCCACGCAGGGCAGACGCCAGAAGCGCTCCTGTCCCCGGGCTGCCGGTCCAGGAAAGCTCCGAACGGAACATTCCGGGCGCAGCAGGCTGAGCAGTCCACTCAAGGTCCGTACGCTTGTCCACGACCGACCCGATGGCCCACTCAACGTGGGGACACAGGGCGGTCGGGGCCGAGTGAACGAACAAGACACCGCGGGTCATTGCAACAGACATTCCATCCTCCATAGCTGTAGGTACGTCTTCCCCAACGACCTCTGCCTGGATGTGTGTCTGCCGCGCCGGGTCCGGATGCTGCCGATGGTCCCTGCAAAGCTATGAAATTAGTGCCGGCTGATGCCTGAAACCGCTTGAGGGCGAGCTTCAAGCCTGACTTGAAAGTTGCCGGGCGTGACTCTTATTGTGCCGTACCCCGCCTAATTACGCCAGTGCAATTCGGCGCGCCGTAGGTGATCAAGAAATCCTGTACCGCGGTTGGCAGCGGCAGGGGGTGCGCCGGGGCGGGGCTGCGCTGAGCAGCGGCCGCCGGATGTGCTTCAGGCACGCGGATGCGCTTGCTGATAGCTCTGCCGCAGGCGGTCAACCGATACGTGGGTGTAGATCTGTGTGGTCGCCAGGCTGCTGTGGCCGAGGATTTCCTGTACTGCCCTGAGGTCGGCTCCGCCGTCCAGCAAATGCGTGGCGGCGGAGTGACGGAGAGCGTGGGGGCCTGTTGCAGAAGTATCTCCCAGCGCGTCCAGCACGTCTTTCACCACCGTACGAACCTGCCGCTGGTCCACCCGCCGTCCCCTCGCCCCGAGGAAGAGTGCCGAACCGCTACCGTCCACAGCCAACGCCGGCCGGCCGCGGCGCAGCCAGTCGTCGACGGCGACCGCGGCCGGCAGCCCGTACGGTACAGTGCGCTCCTTGTTCCCCTTGCCGACCACCCTGAGCGTCCGCCGGTCGGGGTCCAGGTCGTCCACGTCCATTCCTGCAAGCTCCCCGACACGGACACCGGTGGCGTACAGCAGCTCCACCATGGCACGGTCCCGGAGGGCGAGCGGGCCGCCGTCAGCAGTCGCCGCCTCCAGCGAATCGACAACACGCAGGACCTGTTGCTGGTGCAGGACGCCCGGCAGGGACCTTTCCCGTTTGGGGGCCTTCAGACGCAGCGCCGGATCGGCTTCAAGGATTTCCTCCCGCACAGCCCAGGCGGTGAAGGACCGGGCCGTTGCAGCCCGCCGGGCAAGCGTGGATCGGGACATGCCCGCCTCGCTCTGCGCGCCGAGCCAGCTCCGCAACGTGGACAGTTCGATCCCGTCGAGGCCGGTAGCGCCGTCCGCCGCCGCCATGGCAAGCAGGCTCCGGACATCGGACAGGTAAGCGCGCACGGTGTGGGGTGACCTGGCACGCTCACCTTCAAGGTATCGGCCAAAACGGCTGGCGGCGTCAGCGAGGGCCGGCGGAAGGTCAGAAGTGTCCACGTTCCCACTTTCCCATTATTCGACTGCCAATCAAGGAACCACGCAGCCAAGGCAACCAGTTAGGGGAAGATGCAGGCCTGGCGGCCGGGAGTGCGGCGGTCAACGCCAAGGCAGCCGGCCGTCAGCCGGCCTTTCGAGCCCGTTTCCAGCCGCCGCGTTCGGATTCGGCAAGCCCCAGCAGACCGAGCCTCCCCAGGCCCGCCCTGACCGCGTCCGTGCTCAGTCCCGCGACCGAAGTCAGCTTTTCCACGGAGCTGGCGGATCGCAGTGGCAGTGCGTCGAGCAGGATAAGGTCCTCCAGGGTGAGGCCGTCATGGTCGGCATGCTGTGCCGGGGCCGGGTCTGCCAATGATTCGCCGCTAGGCGAGGCAAGTTCAGCGATTTCGCCGGCGTCGGTGACGCAGACAGCTCCCCCTTCTCGAATCAGCCGGTGGCACCCGGCGGAGTTGGCGCTGTGCACGGACCCGGGGACGGCACCGACAGCCCTGCCCAGGCTTTCCGCGTGGTGGGCCGTGTTCAGTGCACCGGACCGCCAGCGGGCCTCCACCACCACGGTGACCGAGGCCAGGGCGGCGATCAGGCGGTTCCGCTGGAGGAACCGGTACCGGGTGGGGGCCGATCCGGGCGGGACTTCAGCCAGGACAGCGCCCTGGTTCGCTACGGTCCTGAGCAGGTCTTCGTTGCCGGACGGATAGAAACGGTCCACTCCCCCGGCCATGACTGCGATCGTGGGCATCCCGTCACCGGCACCAGCCAGCGCAGCCCGGTGGGCGTGCGCATCGATCCCGTAAGCCCCGCCCGACACGATAGTGAAGCCCCGCTGCGCCAGCGAATAGGCAAGGTCGCCCGTGACGGCCGCGCCATAGCTCGTGCTGTCGCGGGAACCGACCAAAGCAAGGGACCTCGCCGCTGCAGGCAGTGGGTGTTCCAGTCCGCGCCACCAGAGGCAGATGGGCTCATGAAGGTCCAGATCGGCCAACTGTCCGGGCCATAGCGAATCGGAGGGCATGATCATCCGGCCGCCCAGCCGTTGCATGGTGGCAAGATCCCGCTCCGGAGCCAGGTCCGGGATGCGCGGGGCCCAGCGCCTGAGCGAAGCGCTCATTCCAGGCCAGCTCGGCGTCCCGTTCTCCGCAAGCAAAGCCGTGACGTCCTGTTCCAGCTGCGGACCGGACGCCAGTTGGCCAGTGGCGATCCTGAGCGCGTCCACTGCGCCGGCCATACGCACGAGGGCCAGGCCGACGGCGTCCTGCGGCTCCATAAGTCGCGACAAGGCAGCCCGGGCTATTCGTTCATGGTCAGTCATCATTTTCCTTTCAGGCCGCAGCCGAGGCCGCTTGCCGGAGTCCCAGGGCCTGCCCGATATCGTCGGGATCCGGGGTGTCACGGCACGCCAGGTCCGCCAGCGTCCAGGCCAGGCGCAGCACGCGGTCGTATCCGCGGGCGGTAAGGACACCTCGTTCGAGCGAATGGTCCAGGATGCGTGTGGTGGGTGATGCGAGGCGCAGTGCCCCGCGAAGGACACGTCCGGGCACCTGGGAGTTGGTTTCCAGCCCCAGGGGGCGAAGTCTCTCAAGCTGGCGCAACCGCGCGTCACGGACCCGCGCGGCAATTGCATGAGTGTCTTCCTCCGCGCCGGTCCGCCCGAAATCGGCAAGCGAAACCCGCTCCACCTGCAACTGGATGTCCACCCTGTCCAGGAGGGGCCCTGACATCCGGGCCAGGTACCGGCGCCGCATCATCGGGGTGCAGGTGCAGTCGAGCCCCTTCCCCGAGGCCTTGCCGCAGGGGCAGGGGTTGGCAGCCAGCACGAGTTGGAATCTTGCCGGATAGGCAGCTGTACCGGCGGACCGATGGATCACCAGTTCGCCACTCTCCAGGGGTTGCCTGAGCGCATCGAGGACCCGCCGTTCGTATTCCGGGGCCTCGTCCAGGAACAGCACGCCACGGTGCGCCCTGGAGGCTGCGCCCGGCCGGGGCAGCCCTGATCCGCCTCCGATGATGGCGGCGGCGGTGGCGCTGTGGTGGGGATTCTCAAACGGCGGCCGACGAAGGAGCTGCACGGAGGCTGACGGCAGGGAGCACAAGGAGTGGATGGCCGTCACCTCCATGGCCTCGGTATCAGCCAGGTCAGGCAGCAGGCCGGGGAGCCGTTCGGCGAGCATGGTCTTCCCGGCCCCGGGCGGACCGGACAGGAGCAGATGGTGGGCACCGGCGGCCGCGACTTCGAGCGCCCTCCGGGCATCCCCCTGGCCGGAGACGTCGCACATGTCCGGTGCCACCAGGGCTCCGGCAGCAGCTTCGCCGGAGGAATCCTCGTCTGCGGGTTCGAAGTCCAGCGCAAGCTCCAGCGGATCGGCCCCGAAGTCACAGGCGAGTCGGGCCAGGGTCTTGTAGCCGCGGACCCGGGCGCCGGGCACAAGCTCGGCCTCCGCCGCATTCGCCTGCGCCACCACGACGTCCGGATACCCCGCCTGCACGGCGGCCATCACTGCCGGGAGGATGCCGCGGACCGGCCTGAGCCTGCCGTCCAGGCCCAGTTCAGCGATGAAGACAGTCCGTTCCGTTGAGTGGATGTCATTCGCGGCCCGCAGGACTGCCATGGTGATGGCCAAATCGAAACCCGAGCCCCGTTTTGGCAGCGATGCGGGTATGAGGTTGGCGGTGATCTTGCGCCGGCTCAGCGGGATGCCGGAGTTTTGCGCAGCGGACCGGATCCGTTCCTTGGCTTCGTTCAGTGAAGCGTCCGGCAGGCCGAGAATGACGAAGGCCGGGAGGGTCTGGCCGATGTCAGCTTCAACTTCCACGATGTATCCGTTGAGTCCCACAAGCGCCACGGAGTACGTCCTGCCCAGTGCCATCTACCCCACCCCCCTGAGGTGCTCCACGCGCGGCTGGCCGGCGCCGTCGTCCAGGACGGCGACCACGTCGACGCGGCGGCAGGGCATGCGCAGCTCGTGGTCCCGGCACCATGCCGTTGCAAGCCTGTGCAGGCGCGCCAGTTTGGCAACGCCGACGGCTTCAAAAGGATGCCCGTAGGCAAGGGACTTCCGCGTTTTCACCTCCGCGATGACGAGCGAGTCGCCGTCGAAGGCCACGATGTCGATTTCACCTTCGGAACAGCGCCAGTTGCGGTCCACGATCCGCATGCCCTGTGATTCCAGATATCCGGCGGCCAGTTCTTCTCCGCGCCGGCCAAGCAAGTCTTTGGCTCTCATTCTTACCTCCGACACCAGCCTGCGGGAGGGCGCGGACGCGGGCATAGCGGTGGAGACAGCTATGTGGGAAACCCTGCTAGTGGGATGCTGTGGAGGAGATGTTGGCTCCGGGACGTACGGCTAGGCGCGGGTTCCGCATCTCATGCAGTGGGCAGACTGGTGCGGCCGCTCATCGTAGAAGCCGGCATGGCTGCTCCAGATGTGCCCTAGGAACCAGCAGAGTATTTTCATGGTGAGATCTTCTCTGATTTCAGCCGGGTAGGCAGTGCCAGTATGAGCCGCGGTACTCGACTCAAGCACCGCCGGTAATCTGCAGGACGCGAGACCCCTCCGCATCGCGGTAAGCCGTCGGAACAGAAATGCGTATCAATCCCATACAGTAGTCTCTCGCCAAGGATGGCAGGGATACCAGACCCCGGGCAAAAAACAGGTAGTGCAAACCATTGAACCGGTGGTCGGGCGCGAAGATCAGGTGCCCGGCTCAACCGGCCACGTCAGTTGCCGAGATCCACGTCCTTGGGAAGGGCCAGTTCCTCGTTCCGTGGCAGTTCTTCGACGTTGACGTCCTTAAATGTGATCACGCGGACGCTCTTGACGAACCGGGCCGAGCGGTAGACGTCCCACACCCAGGCGTCCTGGAGGGTGAGGTCGAAATAGACTTCGCCGTCGGCACTGCGCGCCTGAAGGTCCACGTGGTTGGCCAGGTAGAAACGCCGCTCGGTCTCGACTACGTAGCTGAACAGCCCGACAACGTCACGGTATTCGCGGTAGAGCTGCAGTTCCATGTCGGTTTCATAGTTCTCAAGATCCTCGGCACTCATGGTTCCATCTTGCACTATTCCGCGCTGCCCCGCGGCCAGGGCAGGGCGCCAGGGTCAGAGAATCTGCCAGCTGACCCGGTGATAGGGCGTCGGCCCCGCTGCCTTGAGCGCTTCCTTGTGTGACGCCGTGCCGTAGCCTTTGTTTTCATCCCAGCCAAAGGCGGGGTACTCATTGTGCAATGAACGCATCAGTCGGTCCCGTTCCACCTTGGCCAAGATGCTCGCGGCGGCCACGCTCAAGCACTGCATGTCGGCCTTGACGAGGGTGTGGACCGGCGCGTCGCAGCCCGGACCTGTCGGGGCGTCATCGAACAGGGAGGCCTGCGTCTCGGGCGAAAGCCAGTTATGGCTGCCGTCGAGCAGCACCACGTCCGGCGTGACGCCGGCGGCCAGGATCTGCAGCCAGGCCCGCGTCCCGGCAGTCCGCAGGGCGGCGATGATCCCCAATGCGTCGATCTCGCCGGCCGAGGCGTGCCCCACCGCCGAGGCGACGCTCCAGCTCCGCACCAGGGGCTCCAGCCGCTCACGGTCGGATTCCTTCAGGAGCTTGCTGTCGCGGACGTCGTCCAGCAGCACCGGACGGCTCAGGTCCACGACGGTGATCCCGACGGTCACGGGCCCCGCGATCGCGCCCCGGCCTACCTCGTCGATGCCGGCCAGTAACCTGGCACCGGAACTCAAGAAGCGGTGCTCGTAATCGAGGGTGGGTGCAGTGGACATCTATTTCCCGGCCGGCGCAGGGACGTTCCGGAACACGTCGGGATAGTTGCCCAGGGCGGTCAGCCGGTTGAGGGGCCAGGCGATAACGGCCGCCTTGCCCTCGATATCGGGAATGTCGATGAAGCCGCCGTTGCTGTCCTGATGGGCGCGGGAATCGGCCGAGTGGTTCCGGTTGTCCCCCATCACCCAGATCTTGCCGTCGGGGACAACAACGTCGAAGTTGCGGATGTCCGGCACTTCAGCGGGGTTGACGTATGTCTCGTCCACAGCGGTGCCGTTGATGGTTAGCTTGCCGCCGGCATCACAGCACACCACGTGGTCACCCGGGAGTCCGATCACTCGCTTGACCAGGTGCTGCTCCGAATTGTCCGGCAGCAGCCCGACGAAGGTCAGGCCGTCCTGGACCCAGGTAAACGGGCCGTCGGCCTTCTCCGGCGAAGGCACCAGCCATCCCTTGGTGTCCTTGAAGACCACCACGTCGCCGCGCTCAAGGGCGAAGGGCTCGGGCACGAGCAGGTTCACGAAGATCCGATCGTTCACGTCCAGCGTGCTGACCATGGATTCGGAGGGAATGTAAAACGCCCGGAACAGGAAGGTCTTGATCAGGAAGGACAGCACCACGGCGATCGCCACCACCGTGAGCACCTCCTTGACCCAGAGGTACACCGGGCCATGGGTTTTGCCATCCTTAGCCCCTTTCGAGGGGCCGGACTTCGAATGCGCGCCGTGCGTCCCGGCGGCGCGGCTCCCCGCTCCGACGGGCAGGCCGGTTTCTGTGGACGGATCAGCGGAGCCCGCAGACGGAAGACCGGTGTCCCTGTCCGTGGCGGTTCCCGTTTGGTCGCCTCTGGCCGGGGCTCGACCGGCATCGTGGTTGAACGGATCAGGAGTCCGGGGGTCGGTCTCGGGCATCTACTGTCCGTCCTTCGTCGTCGTGCTGGTTTCTGCTGGCCGGGGAACGGCCGCAAGTCTGTCAAGTGGCCAGATGATCTGGACCGGCCTGCCAATGACCCGGTCCAACGGCAACATGCCGCCGCCCGGTGCGCCCAGCAGGCTACGGGAATCGGCGGACATGGAACGGTGGTCTCCAAGCAACCATAGCCGTCCCGCCGGAACGATCACGCTGAACTTCTGTTTGCTCGCAAGGTCTCCGCCATAGAGGTATGGTTCCTCAAGCGGCTGACCGTTCACTGTGAGCCGCTGCTGGTCGTCGCAGCAGACAACATGATCCCCGGGCATCCCGATAACCCGCTTTATGTAGGTTGTATCACTGCCCGTGACGCCAAGCCAGTGGCCAGCCGCCGCGACGGCGTCCTGGAGCGGGCCGTTGCCACTGTTGAGCGGGGCGAACGTCCCGCGGCCGTCAAAGACTACGACGTCACCGCGCCGGACCGGCTCGGACTCGAAATCGGTACGGGACACCAGGATCCTGTCCCCCGCGCCGAAGAGCGGCTCCATGGAGGCGGAGGGTATGTAGTACACGTCCAGCCAGAGAGCGCGGACAAGTCCGCTGATTAGGACCGCAAGCGCCAGTGCCAGCAACACAAAACGCCAGCCCAGTTTCCTGGGCTGGCGTTTTGACTGGTCCATGATCCGTATCCTGTGGCGCTGTTGCTGGAGGCTCCGGCGCGGGCCGGATCCCGGTTCTGGACCCGCCATGGAAGTCCGGGGACTTACTTGGCGGTGCTGAAGTCGCGCTTTTCCTTGATCTTCGCAGCCTTACCGCGCAGTGCACGCATGTAGTAAAGCTTGGCGCGGCGGACGTCACCCTTGGTGACGACCTCGATCTTGTCGATGATCGGGGAGTGTACCGGGAAGGTACGCTCTACGCCGACACCGAAGGAAACCTTGCGGACCGTGAAGGTTTCGCGGATGCCGTCGCCCTGGCGGCCCAGAACGAAGCCCTGGAATACCTGGACACGGGAGTTCTTGCCTTCAATGATGTTCACGTGGACCTTGAGGGTATCGCCCGCACGGAACTGGGGAACATCGGTGCGCAGCGATGCTGCGTCTACGGTATCGAGGATATGCATTGATCCACTCCTGGTGAACGCCACAGGTCATCCACTTTGGGTCACGGCGGCCAAGCCCGGGAACAAGCCCGGAAATCACTGCCGAAAATTTTCTGATCCGGCTCCGTCACTGATTGGCGGGACCGGGGTGCCGGGCTGTTGGTGGCGCTCCCCCTGTGGCAGGTGCGCACCCAGCAGGCACAAGGACTAATTTTGCCACATGCGGAGGATTCCGGCGAATCCGGAGGCTCCCGAGGGGGGCCTGCGGTTCAGCGGGGCGTCAGCCGTCCGCCGACGCGCTTGTCCCGGGCTCCTCCGGGCGGAGCCGGAGATGACGGTCGACGACGTCGTACCCCAGTTCGCCGAGCGCGGTGCGGTCGGCGCGGGGAAGATTGCCGGCGTCGAACTCTGCGAGCAGGTCGGGCCGGCGTTCTGCGGTCCGGCGGTACTGCTGGTGCCGGCGCCACTGGGCTATCTTGCCGTGGTTGCCGCTCAGCAGAACCGGGGGTACTTCGCGCTCACGCCACAGGGCGGGTTTAGTGTAGACGGGGTATTCCAGCAAGCCGTCCGAGTGTGATTCCTCGACGAGGGACTCCGGATTGCCAACAACGCCCGGAAGAAGCCTGACGATGGCTTCCGTCATGGCCAGCACGGCCACCTCGCCGCCATTGAGGACGTAGTCCCCCAGGCTCATGGGCCGGACCGTGAAGTGCTCTTCCGCCCACTCGATGACGCGCTCGTCAATGCCCTCGTACCGGCCGCAGGCAAAGACCAGTTGCTGTTCCTCCGCGAGCTCGTGTGCCAGCGCCTGGGTGAACCGTTCCCCTGCCGGGGACGGGACGATCAGCACCGGCTTACGGCGCGCGTCACCGCCCCTGACCGCCGCAACGGCACTAAGAGCCTGTGCCCACGGTTCGGCCTTCATCACCATTCCGGCCCCACCGCCGTACGGAGTGTCGTCCACCGAGCGGTGTTTGTCGGTGGTGAAATCCCGGAGATCATGGACGTTCAATTCCAGGATGCCGTCCTGGCGGGCCTTCCCGATCAACGAAAGTTCCAGGGGCGCGAGATACTCCGGGAAGATGCTGACGACGTCGATCCTCATCTAGGCGTTATCTCCGGCCTCGGTCTTGCCAGGCTCGGCATCGCCCTGCCCCGCGTCACCGGCGCCCGGCCCTTCGCCGGCATCCTCAACGTTGATCTCGAACAGGCCGGGCGGCGGGGTGACAAGGATGTACTTGCCCCCGACGTTGACCTCAGGCACGATCTCCTCGACGAAGGGGATCAGGATCTCCTTGCCGTCCGGCGCCTCCACCTCGATGAGGTCCTGGACCGGAAGGGTACGGAGCCCGGTCACCTTGCCGACGACGGAGTCGCCCACGCGGACGTCAAGGCCGACCAGCTCATGCTCGTACCAGCCTTCGTCGTCGTCCTCGTCGAGCTCTTCGGTCTCGATGAACAGCTTGGCGCCACGCAGTGCTTCGGCCTGGTTGCGGGTCTCGATGCCCTCAAAACCCAGCAGCAGGATGTCTTTGTTCCAGCGGGCACTATCCACGGTCAGCGTTCCGACCGAGGCCGGCTCGACCACGAATTCCGTGCCAGGAATGAAACGGTCCTCCGGCGCATCGGTCAGGACCTGGACGGTCACTTCGCCGCGGATGCCGTGCGGTTTGCCGATTCGTGCCACCTGAAGCTGCATCTGTTCCTCTGTTCCGGAGTTCGTTCTGTTGCGGTTCTATTGCGGCCGGCGGTACTGCAAGCCCGCCGCACGGGTTGTGCGGAACCCGCGGGTTTTGCTGAAAACAGTCCGGCCCCTCCACCATAATCTGGTGAAGGGGCCGGACTTGAGACAAATATTGCGGAGCGTTTACCGGCGGCGGTCGGTGTCGACGACGTCGACCCTGACCTGTTCGCCGCCGGCCAGCGCCGCCACGACAGTGCGCAGTGCGCGCGCCGTGCGGCCCTGACGACCGATCACCCGTCCGAGGTCGTCCTGGTGAACTCGCACCTCGAGGGTGTCCCCGCGGCGGTTGTTCTTGGCGCTGACCTTGACGTCCTCGGGACTGTCAACGATCCCGCGGACAAGGTGTTCGAGCGCTTCTGCCAGCAATTTACTCAGCCTCGGTGGTCTCTGCTTCGGCTTCGGTGGAAGCTTCGGCTGCCTCGTCCTTCTTGGCCTTCTTGGTGATGGCTTCCGGGATGATCACGGAACCCTTTTCAGGGGTAACAAAGGCATCCTTGGGAGCCTTGGTCTTCAAGGTGCCCTCCTGGCCAGGGAGACCCTTGAACTTCTGCCAGTCACCGGTGATCTTGAGGATCGCCGCAACCTGCTCGGACGGCTGTGCGCCGACGCCGAGCCAGTACTGGGCACGGTCCGTGTCGACCTCGATGTACGAGGGCTCTTCGGTCGGGTGGTACTTGCCGATCTCTTCGATAGCACGGCCGTCACGCTTGGAGCGTGCGTCCATGACAACGATGCGGTAGTACGGTGCGCGCATCTTGCCGAAGCGCTTAAGGCGAATCTTTACGGCCACTTTTGTGGTCACTCCTGTTTCTGAAACGGGGTCGAGCCCGGCGTTCTGCACCCGTGGGGCGGGCCGTACTAGGGGGTTCTAAAAGGACAAGATCCGGACGCGGAGAGAGGGGCCACGCAGATCAAGTACCTGTTCATTGTGCCAGATCGCAGCCGGGATTTCGACTTGACACCCGCCAGCCGGCTCAGGAGGACCAGACGTACAGCCCGGTGCGGGCGTTCGGATCCACGCTGCCGGCCATGCGTGCGAGCTGCTGGACATAGCCGCGGGCTTCTTCTGAACCAAAAGGCATGTCCTCCTCAGCCGCCCACCTGGCCGCCACATCCTCCAGGACATCGCCCTCGCCTTCGGTCTCGTAGCTGAGGAGTTCGGCGAGCGCCCGGACCATGGCGGCCGGCACGCCCAGCAGCGAATCACTCGCCACGTCCACCATGGCGAGTTCGTAGTCGGCTCCTGACGCGTGGACCGCCGCTCCAGCGAGGTCGCCCAGCTGCTCTATCTCAAAGTCGCTGATGTCGGGAATCCGAAGCGCGTCCGGAGCAGCGGCACCGCCGCCGTCGAGTGCCGCCGCGCGCTTGAGTGCCTCATCGTGGGTGGAAACAAAGATTTCGGTGAAACCCATGGAAATCATCCTCATTCCGTCGACGGTGTGATGGTCCGGGCGGGGGCTTCGCAGCCGCCCCCGGACCTCCGGTTTTAGCCTAACCCAGAAGGACGCGCAGGCCTGCGACGCCTCAGCGGACAGCGACCCGGATCCGGTTGCGCCACGGATCTTCAAACCGCAGCTCGGCTCCGGTGTGGTGCGACCCCACGCCGGCAACCCGCAAACGGTCGGCAAGCGCGCCGACGTCGTCCGTTCCCGGCACTTCGATCAGGACTTCGCCCAGGCCCAGGGTGTCCTTACGGGGACCTGCGCCACGGCTGTTCCAGACGTTCATCGCCATGTGGTGGTGGTAGCCGCCGGCGGAGACGAAAAGGGCCTGCCCGTGCCATCCGGCGGTTTTCTCGAAACCGAGGGTGCCCACGTAGAAGTCGTGCGCCGACTGGACATCACCCACTTGCAGGTGGACGTGCCCGACGCCGGCCGCGGCCTCGCGCTGCCCGCTTACCGCCTCCTCGCTCAGGAATTCCTGCAGGAAGCGCTGCGGCGGGAGGGCGAGGCTGTCCATGACCACATTAGTCCCCTCCCAGGACCAGTCGGTGCGGGGACGGTCCCAGTACAGCTCGATGCCGTTGCCCTCGGGGTCGCTGAAGTAGAAAGCCTCGCTGACGAGATGGTCGGCGCTCCCGGTGAACAGCCGCGGTTCATACCGGGCGGCGGAGGCCACCGTGGCCGCGAGCGACGGCCGGTCCTCGAAGAGGAGTGCCGTGTGGAACAGCCCGGCCTCGCCGCGGGCCGGGAGATTGAGGCCCGGAGCCGGCGCCAGGTGGACCAAGGGTGTGCCCCGGCGGCCAAGGTACACGCCGCCGTCCTCCTCAGCCACGGCCTCCAGCCCGAGCGCCCGCTGGTAGTAGTCCGTCATGAGCTTCATGTCGCCCACTTTGAGCATCACCGCGCCCATGGCGAGATCGGCGGGCAGCAGGTCCTTGCTGCTGGATTCTGTGGTCATGGCAACTCCAAACTCCCGAAACGTGGCCGCCGGCGACCGACGACGCTTACATAGAGTAAATTACTTGAAGCTTCAATTTATTCCTTGTGGAGCTGCCGACCGCGAAGAATGATGTGCGTGAGGTCCCGCAGTGTTGCCGGGTCGAGCCTGGGGTCCCGTTCGCACAGTACAACGTCGGCGCTGGCACCTTCGGCGATGCCGTCCGCCCCCAGCCACCCACGCGCGGCCCAGGAAGCCGCGTCCAGGGCTGAAGCCGCCGGCAGGCCGGCTGCATGGAGTGCCTGGATCTCGTCCACTATCCGGCCGTGGCCGATGACGCTGCCCGCGTCTGTCCCGGCGTAGATCGGGACGCCGGCTTCGAAGGCCTCGAGGATGCGCTCGTTCCGTCGCTCCCAGAGCGCCCGCATGTGCGCCGCGTACACGGGAAACTTCGCTTCCGCGCGGCTCGCGATGTCCGGGAATGTCGC
Organism: Arthrobacter sp. NPDC058288; assembly: GCF_042880995.1. NCBI lineage: Bacteria > Bacillati > Actinomycetota > Actinomycetes > Micrococcales > Micrococcaceae > Arthrobacter > Arthrobacter sp. NPDC058288. The sequence continues at coordinate 1,158,933 of NZ_JBHVYH010000001.1, read as the reverse complement.
AATGTTGATCAGCGTGGGAACGATGGGAACGCGCTGCTCCACGAAACGCGGCACGTGCCGCGGCAGCAGGCCGGTTCCGTGTTCGATGCAGTCGATGCCGGCGTCGAGCATGTCATCCAGGGTGTCCTCCGCGAAACAGTGGGCGGTCACCCTGGCACCTTCGTCGTGGGCGGCGCGGACAGCGTCCCGCACCACTGCGGCGGGGAACGACGGCGAAAGATCGCCGGCGTCGCGGTCGATCCAGTCCCCGACGAGCTTGACCCAGCCGTCACCCGCCATCGCCTGCTTGCGGACGGCCTCCACCAGCCCATCCGGCTCAACTTCGACGGCGAATCCCCGAAGGTAGCGGCGGGTCCTGGCGATGTGGCGGCCGGCCCGGATGATGCGTGGAAGCTCCGGTCGCTGCTGGAGCCAGCGCGTGTCGTGGACGGCGCCGGCGTCGCGGACAAGCAGCGTGCCGGCGTTCCGGTCTGTAACGGCCTGTTCCCCAGCCACGGAATCCGGAACGTCCCCCTCCGGTCCGAGTCCGATGTGGCAATGCGCATCCACCAGGCCCGGCAGCACCCAGCCGTTCAACACCAGGTCAGGCGGAGCGGCCGGCCGTGTGAACGTCAGCCTGCCGTCCACAGACCAGAGGCCCCGCCGCTCCTGGTCCGGGGCGGTGAGCACGGTCCCGCTGAATTCGATGACGCCACGCATGCTTCAAGCCTAAACCGCCCTTCCACCCTCCCTGTTGTGACCGGCATGTGACGTGGACCCTCCCCGCCCCTGTGGTAGCTTCGTCTACGACCACACGGGTGCCCCTGCAAGGGCTGAGATCGGGCTGACGCGGCCTGCGACCGTTGAACCTGTCCGGGTAATGCCGGCGAAGGAAGTGAGTATTCCGTGAATACACAAGAAACACAGCTGATCCCTGCCCAAAATGAAACGCAGTCCCTGAAGTCCCACTCGCTGGGATTCATTTCGGACGAGGCCTCCGGGATCCGGGTACCTGTGACCGAAATTGCCCTTGAGGCCTCACCGGGCGGGGCGGCCAACCCGCCGTTCCGCGTATACCGGACCGCCGGTCCAGGCAGCGATCCCGTGGTGGGGCTGGAACCGTTCAGGACCCGGTGGATCGAATCGCGGGCCGACACCGAGCCCTACAGCGGCCGGGAACGGAACCTGCTGGACGACGGCAAGTCGGCAGTGCGCCGCGGCGCTGCGTCCGCGGAGTGGAAGGGCGCGCAGCCCGTGCCCCGCCGCGCCGTCGAAGGCAAGACTGTCACGCAGATGCACTACGCCCGGCAGGGCGTGGTGACGCCGGAGATGCAATTCGTTGCACTCCGCGAAAACTGCGATGTGGAGCTGGTCCGCAGCGAAGTGGCTGCCGGCCGCGCCATCATCCCCAACAACATCAACCACCCGGAATCCGAACCGATGATCATCGGCAAGGCATTCCTCGTGAAGATCAACGCCAATATCGGCAACTCGGCCGTCACGAGCTCCATCGCGGAGGAGGTCGACAAGCTGCAGTGGGCCACATTGTGGGGCGCCGACACTGTGATGGACCTGTCCACTGGCGATGACATCCACACCACGCGTGAGTGGATCATCCGCAACTCCCCCGTGCCGATCGGTACCGTTCCCATCTACCAGGCCCTGGAGAAGGTCAACGGCGAGGCCAACAAACTGACGTGGGAAATTTTCCGCGACACCGTGATCGAGCAGTGCGAACAAGGCGTGGACTACATGACCATCCACGCCGGGGTGCTGCTGCGGTATGTGCCGCTGACGGCCAACCGGGTGACGGGCATCGTCTCCAGGGGCGGCTCCATCATGGCCGGCTGGTGCCTTGCCCACCACCAGGAAAACTTCCTCTACACGCACTTCGACGAGCTCTGCGAAATTTTTGCCAAATACGACGTCGCGTTCTCGCTGGGCGACGGCCTGCGGCCCGGCGCAACAGCGGACGCGAACGACGCCGCCCAGTTCGCCGAGCTCGACACCCTGGCCGAACTGACGCAGCGTGCCTGGGAGTTCGACGTGCAGGTGATGGTGGAAGGGCCCGGCCACGTGCCGTTCCACCTGGTCCGCGAAAACGTGGAACGCCAGCAGGAACTCTGCAAGGGAGCACCGTTCTACACGCTGGGGCCGCTGGTCACGGACATAGCCCCGGGCTACGACCACATCACCTCCGCCATCGGCGCCACGGAAATCGCCCGGTACGGCACAGCCATGCTCTGCTACGTCACGCCCAAGGAACACTTGGGGCTGCCAAACAAGGACGATGTCAAAACCGGAGTGATCACCTACAAGATTGCCGCCCATGCCGCCGACCTGGCCAAGGGCCACCCCGGCGCGCACGAACGCGACGACGCCCTGTCCAAGGCCCGGTTCGAGTTCCGCTGGCGGGACCAGTTTGCCCTGTCGCTGGACCCGGTCACCGCCGAGTCCTTCCACGACGAGACGCTTCCCGCGGAACCGGCCAAGACTGCGCACTTCTGCTCCATGTGCGGGCCCAAGTTCTGCTCCATGCGCATCAGCCAGGACATCAGGGACGAGTACGGTTCAGCCGAAGCACAGGCGGCACTCGCCGAGATGGCGGCCGGCATGCGTGAAAAGAGCAACGAATTCCTGGCGGCCGGCGGCAAGGTCTACCTCCCCGAGCCGCAGGTTCCAGCCCCCGGGCGACCGGCCCGGCTCAGTGCAGCGACGGGCGACGGTGCCGCTACGACGCCTGTGAGTGCTGACGCCTGCTGACTTCTCCGATGAATGACCGGATGACCCGGTCTCCCTCCACCGAATCCTGAGGCCGGTGTCCGCCCGCGGCAACGCGGTGCTGGGCACCGGTTTCGCGCAGGTAACCGGCAATCTCCTCGTAGAGCGGTTCCCATCCGCCGGTCAGGACGAGCGTGGGCACACCCGGCACGATCTGCAGCGGCGCCTCCCACGGAGGCGCCTGCAACCGTAGCCTGCGGGCGGCGTTAAGTGCTTCCGGCGTGGCCGGGCCATCACTGTGCACGGAAAATGCCCGCCGGACAAACTCCCGCTGGAAGTCGTCGTCGCCGAGCTGGTGCCGCACGTCGAATAGCGGCTGCATCAGTGCGCGGTGGGCAGCAGTAGCGGGAAGTTCGGCGGTCAGTGACAGGCAGGCGGGTTCCACCAGAGTGAGGGAATGCACCAGGTCCGGTCGTTCCACGGCCGCCATCATCGCCGCAATGGCGCCCTGGGCATGGGCCACCACATGTCCGCCGGCGGTGCCCCGGCCATCGTCCGCCAAGGCACCGAGCACAATCCCGGCGTCCGCCTGGAAGTCCGATTCGAGCGGCTCCGCAGCGGCGTCGAAGCCGTGGCGGCGCAGGAACAGTGCGTCATAGGCCAGGGCCATGCCGTGTTGCTTGGGCCACGCGGCAGACCCGAAGGCCCCCGAACCGTGGACGAACACTACGCGCTGCTTAAACATGCCCCAACCCTATGGCAATGGCCGGACAATTCGGCCGGTCGACATTGATCCTGCCGGCAGGCATGTTGCCCGTGCGGAAAACCGCACCGCCAGTAACTACTTGCTCCCGCCGAGGAACTTGTCGAAGCCCTTGGGCAGGTTGAGCTGTGACGGATCGAAATCCGCTCCCTGCTGACCGAACGCGGCCCCGGTCGGAAGTGACTTGCCGGCGCTAGCGCGCCTGGCCTCGGCATCCCGGAGTTCCTGGGCTGCCTTGGCCGGGTTTCCCGACTTGGCCTTCTTCTTCGGCGCGTTCCTGGCGCCCTTGCGGGCTCCTGCGCCGCCGCCCATGCCCGGCATTCCGGGCATGCCCGGCATTCCGCCGCCCGCAGCCATCTTCTTCATCATCTTCTGCGCCTGGGCGAACCGCTCCAGCAGGCCGTTGACGTCCGAGACGTGCATGCCCGAACCCTTGGCGATGCGTGCGCGGCGCGAGCCGTTAATGATCTTGGGGGCAACGCGCTCGTGCGGCGTCATGGAGCGAACGATCGCTTCCACCCGGTCGATTTCACGTTCGTCGAACTGCTCCAGCTGCTGGCGGATGTTCTGCGCGCCCGGCATCATCATGAGCATCTTCTTCATGGATCCCATGTTGCGGATCTGCTGCATCTGCGCGAGGAAGTCGTCCAGGGTGAAGTCTTCCTGGTCGGCGAACTTCTTCGCCATCCGGGCGGCTTCGTCTTTGTCCCAGGACTTTTCTGCCTGTTCGATCAGGGTGAGGACGTCACCCATGTCCAGGATGCGGGACGCCATGCGGTCCGGGTGGAACAACTCAAAATCGTCGACGCCTTCGCCGGTGGAGGCAAACATGACGGGCTTGCCGGTGACCGACGCGACGGACAGGGCGGCACCGCCGCGGGCGTCGCCGTCGAGCTTGGAAAGCACGATACCCGTGAAGTTGACTCCTTCATCGAAGGCAAGCGCCGTGTTGACGGCGTCCTGTCCGATCATCGAGTCGATGACGAAGAGCACTTCGTTGGGGACGATCGCCCGGCGGATCTGGCGCGCCTGCTCCATCATTTCGGCATCCACACCGAGCCGGCCGGCGGTGTCCACAATAACGACATCGTGAAGCTTCTGACGCGCTTCCTCGACGCCGGCGCGGGCAACTGCCACGGGGTCGCCGGCCGGGTGTTCCAGCTCCATGGAGGTGGCACCCGGGTGCGGGGCGAAGACGGGAACCCCGGCGCGCTGGCCCACAACCTGTAGCTGGTTGACAGCATTGGGCCGCTGGAGGTCGCAGGCCACGAGCATGGGGCTGTGGCCCTGGGACTTCAGCCATTTGGACAGCTTGCCGGCGAGGGTGGTCTTGCCGGCACCCTGGAGGCCCGCCAGCATGATGATGGTGGGGCCGGTCTTGGCCAGGCGGATACGCCGGGTCTCGCCGCCCAGGATTTCGACGAGTTCCTCATTGACGATCTTGACGATCTGCTGGCTGGGGTTCAGCGCACCGGACACCTCGGCACCCAGGGCCCGCTCGCGCACCCGGCCCGTGAACTCGCGGACCACGGGCACGGCAACGTCAGCGTCCAGGAGGGCCCGCCGGATCTCGCGGACCGTGGCGTCAACGTCCGCCTCGGTGAGGCGGCCCTTGCCGCGAAGATTCTTGAAGGTTGCTGTCAACCGGTCAGAGAGTGAATTGAACACGCGCCGTGCACTTCTTTCAGTGGATCTACAGCTGGCGGCCGGTGCGGCGCGCCAGAGTCGTGACTGTTATTGGCCTGGACCAACTGCCTCGACAACGGGACTCGACTATCTAGGGTACCAAGACAGCCCTTCAAGATGGCATGCTGGCAGGATGGCCGCCCAAACCACTGTAAAAACACTGCTCATCCTCGGCGCGTCCGGGGACCTCACCGGCCGGCTCCTGCTGCCCGGACTGGCCCGCCTGGCTGCCAGGGGACGCGCTGGCGGCCTTACGCTCGTGGGAGCCGGCTCGGATCCCTGGACCCAGGAACAATGGCTGGAACGCGTCGAGACGGCCTTTGCCGACTCGAACTCCCAGGCGGACGTGGCCGGCAAACGCGAACTCAAGCGGCTCGCGGGAACAACCGTGTACCACCAGCTTGACGTGACTGCGGGCGGGGAGCTGGCTTCCCTGCTGTCCCGCCTCGAGGCTCCGGCGGCGGTGTACTTCGCCCTTCCGCCACACGTCAGCCAAAAGGCGTGCGAGGTGCTGGCCCCGGAGGAAGTGCCGCCCGGTACCCGGCTCGTGATGGAAAAGCCCTTCGGCTCCAGCGAGGATTCCGCCCGCCACCTCAACCAGACCCTCGCGGCGTTGGTCCCCGAAGACCACATCCACCGGGTGGACCACTTCCTGGGCAAGGCAACGGTTCTGAACATCCTCGGCCTGCGCTTCGCGAACACCTTCCTGGAGCCGGTCTGGAACCGCGACTACATCGAGAAGGTGGAGGTCATCTTCGACGAGGACCTCGCACTCGAAGGCCGCGCCCGTTACTACGACGCCGCCGGCGCGCTCAGGGACATGATCCAGAGCCATCTGCTGCAGATCATGGCACTGATGGCCATCGAGCCGCCGGCTTCGGTTGACGAGCGTGACCTGCGGGACGCGGTGGCCACGCTCCTTCGCGCCAGCAGCGTCAAGGCCCCCTACCGGTCTAGCACTCGCCGTGCCCGGTACACGGCCGGGTCCATCGACGGCCGGAAGGTTCCGGACTACGCCAAGGAAAAGGGTGTGGACGCGTCCAGGAACACCGAGACACTCGCCGAGGTGCAGGTGGATATCGACAACTGGCGCTGGGCAGGAGTGCCCTTCATCCTCCGTTCCGGCAAAGCACTCGGGGCAAAACGCAAGGAAGCCGTGGTCACCTTCAAGCCGGTGCCACACCTTCCCAAGGGTTTCACCGGCGTCGATTCACCCAATCAGCTCCGCATCGGGTTCGGGCCAGACACGCTGCAGTTCGACGTCGACGTAAACGGCCCGGGCAACGTCCTAAGCCTTGACCGGGCCACCCTCAACGCCGAACTCAGCGCATCCGACCTGCTTCCCTATGGCGAAGTCCTTGAGGGCGTCCTCACCGGTGATCCGCTGCTGTCCGTGCGGGCGGATACCGCGGAGGACTGCTGGCGGATCATTGAGCCGGTCATCAAGGCATGGGGCCGCGGCAGCGTTCCGCTGGAGGATTACGCGGCTGGAACATCGGGGCCCGAAGGCTGGCCCGTCTAGGGAATTCCTCATGCACAAAGCGGGCCGCTACCAGAAGGTAGCGGCCCGCTTCATGCTTGGTGCGTGGGCTAGATTGCGGCCGAGCCGCGTTCTCCCGTTCGTACCCTTACGGCTTCAAAAACGTCCACCGTCCAGACCTTGCCGTCGCCGGCACGACCCGTGTTGGAGCTGGCGATGATGACATCCAGGATGTCGTCCGCCTGTTCGTCCGTGGCCAGGACCTCAACGCGGATCTTGGGAAGCAGGTCCACGTTGTACTCAGCCCCGCGGTACACCTCGGTGTAGCCGCGCTGCCTGCCGTATCCGCTGGCCGCGCTGACCGTGAGGCCCTGCACACCGTAGGATTCGAGCCCCTCCCGGATGGAGTCGAGCTTTTCCGGCCGGACGATTGCTGTGATCAGTTTCATGCCCCCACACTTTCCTTACCTGTTGCTGCGTCAGTCTTCTTGCCGTTTTCGGTTACTGGAGCGGACTCCTCGGACTGCTTGCCGGTGATCAGTTCATGCAGCGGCTGGAAGCTCCCGCCGTGGCCACCGACGCCGAACTCGTAGGCAGTTTCTGCGTGCAGGCTCAGGTCCACGCCCACCACTTCCTGTTCCTGGGAGACGCGGAAGCCCATGGTCTTGTGGATGGCCAGTGCGATCACGGTGGTCAGGACGGCCGAGTAAGCGATGGCGATGCCCGCCGCTGCAAGCTGTGCCCACAGCTGGGTCAGGCCGCCGCCGTAGAACAGGCCGCCGCCGACGCCTTCAACCGGGAGGGCGATGAAGCCCAGGGCGACCGTGCCGATGATGCCCGACACGAGGTGGACGCCGACGACGTCCAGCGAGTCGTCGAAGCCCCAGCGGAACTTGAGGCCAACTGCCAGGGCGGACGCCACACCGGCAACGACGCCCAGGCCAAGTGCACCGATCGGGCTCACGTTGGCGCAGGCCGGGGTGATGGCGACCAGGCCGGCAACAACACCGGAAGCTGCACCCAGGGACGTGGGGTGGCCGTCGCGGATTCGTTCGGTGATCAGCCAGCCGAGCATGGCAGCTGCCGGTGCGGCAAGGGTGTTGACCCAGATGAGGCCGCCCTGTTCCGCCGTGGTTGCCGCGCCACCGTTGAAGCCGAACCAGCCGAACCACAGGATGGCCGCGCCGAGCATCACGAACGGGATGTTGTGGGGACGGTGGTTCGGGTCCTTGCCGAAGCCCTTGCGGTTGCCGATGATCAGGACAAGGATCAGGGCTGCAACACCGGCGTTGATGTGGACCACGGTGCCGCCGGCGAAGTCGATTGCCGGGCCGAGGGCCTGGCCGACAGCGCCTTCGGGCCCGAAGAGGCCGCCGCCCCAGACCATGTAGGCGATCGGGCAGTAAACCAGCGTTACCCAGACGGGGACGAATACCGTCCAAGCACCGAACTTTGCGCGGTCCGCGATGGCGCCGCTGATCAGTGCCACCGTGATGATGGCGAACGTTGCTGCGTAGCCGACCTTGATAAGCCCGTCCGGAGTGGTGATGCCTTCAAGTCCGAAGGTTGCGAACGGGTTGCCGACGATCTGCATGAAGCCTTCGCCGGAGCTCATCGATGCGCCCCAGAGCACCCACACCACGCCGACCATGCCGATGGAGATGAAGCTCATCATCATCATGTTCAGCGCGGCTTTCGCACGCGTCATGCCGCCGTAGAAAAATGCCAGCCCTGGTGTCATGAACAGCACGAGTGCCGCCGCAACCATGAGCCATACGTGACCTGCGGTAAGTTCCATGGTGCACGTCCTCCCTTGCCTAGATGCTTAGTTGATCCTGCGGATTTCCCCGCTTGCCCAACGCCTTTTTGCGTTCTTAGACGATTTTTGCCGGGCAGTGTTTCGCCGGCGGAGGAATTAGATGTCCGGGTTGTTACAACAACCTCCCGGAAGTAAATGGTGCATATCCTGCTTGTTACGGTTATGTTTCACCAGTCCCAAACCGCACTTCCACAGCACCCTGCAAGGACCCCGGCACCATGACCGATCGTTTCCGCCCCGGCAAGGCCCTGCCCCGCCGGAATGGCGGCCAATCCGACCACCCCGACGCTGCAGCACAGCCGTCGCCCACACGCCTCCCCCGCGATATCAAGGTGATGCTGGCCGCTGCGTTCCTGATCGCGCTCGGTTTCGGACTGGTGGCGCCGGTATTGCCCCAGTTCGCCACCACGTTCGACGTCGGGGCAACGGCCGCCGCGGTGATCGTCAGTATTTTTGCCTTCATGCGGCTGCTGTTTGCACCTGCAGGCGGCGCGCTGATCGTGAAGCTGGGCGAACGTCCGGTCTACGTGGCCGGCCTGTTGATCGTGGCGGGCTCCACGGCGGCATGCGCTTTTGCACAAAATTATTGGCAGCTGCTCATTTTCCGGGGCCTGGGTGGCGCCGGCTCGGTGATGTTCACGGTGGCGTCCATGGCGCTGGTAATCCGGCTGGCCCCGCCGGAAAGCCGCGGACGCGTCTCCGGCGCCTATGCTTCCGCATTCCTCATCGGCAACGTGTGCGGCCCCATCGTCGGCGGAATGCTTGCCGGTTTCGGCCTCCGCATCCCGTTCCTGGCGTACGCCGCCGCACTGGTGCTGGCCGCGCTGGTGGTCCAGACGCAACTCAGCCACGTTCCCGGCAAGTCACGGAAAGATGGCAGTACGGAACCGGCCATGAGGCTCGGTGAGGCCTTGCACGACAGCGCCTACCGTGCGGGGCTGTTCTCCAGCTTCGCCAACGGCTGGGCGACCTTCGGTGTCCGCATGGCCACCGTCCCGCTTTTCGCCGTGGCTGCACTCAACGCCGGACCGGCTGCCGCGGGCTGGGCGCTGGCGGTCTTTGCCGGCGGCAACGCGGCAGCGTTAACGGTCTCAGGGAAACTTGCCGACAGCCTGGGCCGCAAGCCGTTGATGATCTCCGGGCTGCTCCTCACCGGCGTAGCGACCGCAGGCATCGGCCTGACCCACGACATGACCTGGTTCCTGGCGGCCTCCGCAGTCGCCGGAATAGGCTCCGGCCTGCTGGGCCCGGCCCAGCAGGCCGCCATCGCCGATGTAATCGGCAACGGACGCTCCGGCGGCCGCGTGCTGGCCGTCTTCCAAATGGTGTCCGACGCCGGCGCCATCATCGGCCCGGTCCTTGCCGGGCTCCTGGCGGACCGGCTCGGGTACGGGTGGGCATTCGGCGTAACCGGCGGCGTGCTCGTCGTGGCCGCGGCCGGCTGGCTTCCCGCCCGAGAGACCCTCAAGCGGCCCGCCTAGTTCAGGAGGGCGTCCACGAAGCTCTCTGCATCGAACGGGGCAAGATCATCCGCGCCTTCGCCCAGTCCGATCAGCTTGACCGGCACCCCGAGCGTCTTCTGGATGGCCACCACGATGCCGCCCTTCGCGGTTCCGTCCAGCTTGGTGAGCACAATGCCGGTGATGTTGACTACTTCGGAAAACACGCGTGCCTGGTTCAGGCCGTTCTGTCCGGTGGTGGCATCCAGCACCAAAAGGACTTCGTCCACCTCGGCAAGCTTCTCGATGACGCGCTTGACCTTGCCAAGCTCGTCCATGAGGCCCACTTTGTTTTGGAGCCGGCCGGCGGTGTCGATCATCACCACGTCGACTTCCTGGTCGATGCCTGCCTTGACCGCTTCGTAGGCGACAGAAGCGGGATCGGCGCCGTCGACGTCGGACTTCACAGTGGGAACGCCGACGCGCTGGCCCCACGTGGCGAGCTGCTCCGCGGCGGCTGCACGGAAAGTGTCCGCAGCGCCCAGCAGAACGTCTTTGTCCTCGGCCACGAGGACGCGTGCGAGCTTGCCCACCGTGGTGGTCTTACCGACGCCGTTGACGCCCACCACCATCATGACGGCGGGCTTGTCGGCGTGGCGTTCAGTACGGAGGCTGCGGTCCATGGTCGGGTCCACGAGTTTGATCAGTTCTTCGCGAAGCAGGGCCTTGACCTGCTCGGGGGTCCGTGTACCCAGCACCTTGACGCGCTCCCGGAGGGCGTCGACCAGCTGCATGGTCGGCTCGGTGCCAAGATCGGCCAGCAGGAGGGTTTCCTCGACCTCATCCCAGACGTCCTCATCAATCTTGTCGCTGGACAGGAGCGCCAGCAGGCCCTTGCCGAGGATGTTGTTGGACCTGACAAGGCGTTCCCGGAGTCTCGTCAGCCGTCCTGCAACGGGCAACGGTGTCTCTACTGCAATGGTCTCGAGCCCCGCCGCGTCATCTGGTACCTCGGCGGCCTCCAGCCCTTCGAGGTCGACGGCGCCGGGCGCCCTGCGCTCCGGCGTCACCGCCGGACGGTCCTCCACCAGCGTTCCGCCCGGCCCGCGCAAGGGTTCGACGGGATCGTTGGCGTCGCGCGTACCGGGGTACTTGGTGATGTTCCGGCGGGTCTTCAGGAGGACCGGGATCAGTCCGCCAATGACCACCAGGGCAGCAAGGATGGCAAGGATAATGGGGAGGATGTCATTCACTCCCCTAGCTTCTCACACACGTTTCGCACATGTGCCACACCTGAAATGCTGCCGGCCGGGCTGCTAAACGTCCGCGCCGAGCCGCTGGCTGATGACGGTTGATACCCCGTCGCCCCGCATGGTGACGCCGTAGAGCGCGTCGGCGACCTCCATGGTCCGTTTTTGGTGCGTGATGACAATCAGCTGGCTGGACTCGCGGAGTTCCTCGAAAATCGTGATCAGCCGGCCCAGGTTGGTGTCGTCCAGGGCGGCCTCCACCTCGTCCATGACATAGAACGGCGATGGCCTCGCTTTGAAGATGGCCACCAGCAGTGCCACCGCCGTCAGGGAACGCTCGCCACCGGACAGCAGGGAGAGCCGCTTGATCTTCTTACCGGCCGGGCGCGCCTCCACTTCAATGCCGGTGGTGAGCATGTCCGACGGGTCGGTCAGGATGAGCCGGCCTTCACCGCCCGGGAAGAGCCGGGCGAAAACACGGACGAACTGCGCCGAGGTGTCCGCGAACGCTTCGGCGAACACCTTCTGGACCCGGTCGTCCACTTCCTTGATGATGTCCAGCAGGTCCTTGCGGCTGGATTTGAGGTCCTCGAGTTGGCTGCTGAGGAACTGGTGCCGTTCCTCCAACGCGGCGAATTCCTCCAGCGCCAGCGGATTCACCCGCCCCAGTGAAGACAGGTCCCGTTCAGCTTTGCGGAGCCGTTTCTCCTGCTCGTCGCGGACGAACGGCTTGCCTTCCACGACCGGCCTGCCTTCCTCGTCCACCGGCGCCCGGAGGGCCGCCCACTTGTCATCGGAGGCACCCGCCGGCACCGGCACCGGCTGGTCGGGGCCATAGTCTGCCACGAGCTGGTCCGGTGATAGGCCGAGTTCCTCCACGGACCGCAATTCGAGGGCTTCAATCCGCAGCCTCTGCTGGGTGCGGGCAAGCTCATCGCGGTGCACCGAATCCGTCAATTCCGCGAGCTCGCGACTCAGGGAATCGTTCTGTGACCTCACTTCCATGAGTTCCCGGTCCCGGAGCTCCCGTTCTTCCTCCGCAAGATCCCGCGCACGCATGGAAAGCTCCACGGAGATGTCGGTGAAGGCGATGACCTGCTCCACGGCAGCTGAAACAGCCGCCGCCCGGCGCGCCTGGATCCTGCGGCGGCGGGCGCGCTGAGCAGCTTCTTCCCGTGCCCGGCGCTCCGCCGCCGCTGCCCGTTCCAGGGAGAGGGCGCGGTTGCGAGTGGCGGTCAGTTGCTCTTCGGCGCTCCGCAGTGAGAGTCGGGCCTCCATCTCGGCCGACCTCGCAGCAGACGCCGCAAGAGCCAGCTCGTCGCGGAGTTCAGCCGACGGTTCCTCATCTTCAGGGGCCTGCCGGGCTGACTCGAGTCGCGCCACTGCGGCCCGCAGGGCGTCCTCTCCGGCCACAATATTGGCCTCTGCCCTGGCTAGCGACGCACCAAGCCGTTCGCTCTCACCCACGGCGCTCCGCAGCACCGAGTTCAAATGGCCCAGCCTTTCGGCCACGGCCGCCAGCCGGGCATCGGATTCGTGGAGCCGCTCCAAGGCGGCATCTGCACGTTCCTGGGCCTGGGTCCTCCGTGCCTGGGCAGCGGCGAGCGCGAACCGGTTCCGCTCAAGCTCAGCACTGACCCTGGCGAGCCTCGTTTCGGCGTCGTCGACGGCGGCCTGCACCTCCAGCAACGACGGGGCAGTCGCCGAGCCGCCCCGGACGGTGAATGCCGTGAAGACATCGCCCGCCCGGGTCACGACCGTCAGGCCGGGCTGCGCGCGGATGAGCGTCGACGCCGCCTCCAGGTCCTCGGTAACGGCCGTTCCCGCCAGCAGCCTGCGCAGAAGGGCCTCCATCGGGGCGCCCCCACCGGCGTCGTCTACCGGCGTTGACGGGAACCCGGTCATTCCGGCGGCAGAGGCAGTGACCAGGTCAGCGGCCCAGCGGGCACTCCCGGGAAGGGGCGCGGCGCCGGCGGACGGCGGTCCCGCGGCATCCCGCCCGGCCGGCACCGCCAGCAGCAACGAGGCAAGGCCGGCGTCGTCGGCCTTGAGCAGCTCAAGGGACTCGACGGCGGTACCGGCGTCCCTGACGACGACGGCATCCGAGCTGTTTCCCAGCGCAGCGGCGATTGCCGCTTCATAACCGGACTCGACGGACAGCATTGATGCCAGGGGACCTATGATCCCGGGCAATCCTGAATCTGCCACCCGGCCCGACCCGTCCTTGCGGTTGAGCCCAAGCTGCAGCGCATCCCGTCTGGCCAGCAGAGAATCGCGTTCCCGTTCCCCCTCGCGTTCGGCAGACTTCAGCGCCTCGATCTCAGCCAGGGTTGCGTCCAGCAAAGCGCTGGCGTCCTCGTAATCAGCGTCAAGGGATTCTTCGCCGTCCTCCACGCCTGCCACCTGCGATTCCAGCGCCGTGAACTCGCTCTGGGCGCGGCGTCGGCGTTCATCGCCGGCCGCTTGGGATTCGCGAAGCCGGCCAAGCTCGGCCTGTGCAGCTTCCACGCGTGAGCGCGCTGCACCCACCTGTCCGGCCAATTTAGCCAGCCCCTCACGGCGGTCGGCGGCAGCTCGGAGCACTGCAGCCAACCGCTTGTCTTCGGCACTCGCAGCGCTTTCGGCTTCCTGCTTGGCTGCCGACGCAGCTTCCATTGCTATGCGCTTTCGGAGAATCCCTTCTTCCAGTGCGGCCTGTTCTTCGCGGACCCGGGCGGCATTCCTTTCGAGCTGCTCCGGATCCCTTCCGGAGTCCGGTACCTCGTCCGCAGCACCCAGCAGCCGGCAGCGTTCATCCGCAAGCGACCCCAGAGAGCGGAACCTTTCCCGCCCCGCTGAAAGCTGGTACCAGGTGTCACGCGCAGCATTGAGCCGGGGAGTTGCCTCGGCCGCGAGTTGTTCCAGCGCCGCCTGCCGCTGACGACCGTTTTCGAGGCCCTCCTCCACAATGGCCCGGCGCGCCTTCAGCGCGGATTCATCGGCCACGTCCTGGGCAAGGGCGGACTGCAGCTGCACCAGGTCGTCAGCCAGGAGCCTGGCACGGGCGTCCCGGACGTCAAACTGGACGCTTTGGGCCCGGCGTGCCACTTCCGCCTGTTTGCCCAGAGGGGTTAGCTGTCGCCGGATTTCACTGGTAAGGTCGCTCAGCCTCTGCAGGTTTGCCTGCATCGCCTCCAGCTTCCGGACCGTTTTTTCCTTGCGCCGGCGGTGTTTGAGGATGCCTGCCGCCTCTTCGATGAAGCCGCGGCGGTCCTCAGGCGTTGCGTGCAGGACCTTGTCCAGCTGGCCTTGCCCCACGATGACGTGCATTTCCCGGCCCAGGCCGGAATCGGAGAGCAGCTCCTGGATGTCCAGGAGACGGCAGCCGGCACCGTTGATCGCGTACTCGGACCCGCCGGTGCGGAAAAGGGTCCGGGAGATCGTCACTTCGCTGTACTCGATCGGGAGGGCGCCATCAGTGTTGTCGATGGTCAACGAAACGTGGGCCCGGCCCAGCGGCGGGCGGCCGGAGGTACCCGCGAAGATGACGTCCTCCATCTTGCCGCCGCGGAGTGTCTTAGCGCCCTGTTCGCCCATAACCCAGGCCAGGGCATCCACTACGTTCGACTTACCGGAGCCGTTCGGACCGACCACTGCGGTGACGCCCGGCTCGAAGTCGAACGTCGTAGCTGACGCGAACGACTTGAATCCGCGGACGGTCAGGCTCTTGAGGTGCAAGGTGGTTCGGATCTCCTGAGTGGCTGAAGCGGGCAGTTCCCGCCTTAAATCTACTGCTTGCCTCCGACAAAGCCCGGATTTTGGCCTGTTGCGGCCCCCATACCCTTGCCATGCCTTCCCGCAAGCCCTTAGACTCGCGGCTAAAGGTTGCTTGACGCTGCTCGACCCGGTGGTCTCACACCGGCTCGACTTGGCAGGATCCAGCGGAGCTGGGCCGGCCATGATGCAGTGAGGGGCGTTAGCTACGCAGCCTTTTGCTGGACGACAACTGAATATCTTGGTTTGGCTGCGCCGGGGGGCGGCTTGCAGGGCAGTGCACATAGCACCGCCCGATTTGCAACTGCGCACTCACTCCAGGAGTTCACATGTCTGTCCCCTCAGCCGATCGCACGCTCAAAGCCTTCAAGCAGGTCATCTTCCTGCTGGCATTAGCCATGGTGGCCGCGCTCCTGCCGGCTGCAGCACCCGCCTGGCTCTTACCGTTCGCATACGCGGCGGACCCCTGCGCTCCCGTTGTGAACGCCATTGCCTGCGAAAATTCCAAGCCAGGGACCCCGTCGTCGGAGTGGGACATCACGGGTGCCGGTGATTCGGACATTCAGGGATTTGCCACCGGCATCAGTGTCAACGCCGGCCAACCGATCAACTTCAAGATTGACACCAACGCGTCGAATTACAGCATTGCCATCTACCGGACCGGCTGGTACCAGGGCCTCGGTGCCCGCAAGATCGCCGACGTCACACCCGTCGCATTCCGGCAATCACAGCCACAGTGCCTTAACGACGTGGCAACAGGCCTCTATGACTGCGGGACCTGGGCCGTGTCCGCAACGTGGCAGGTTCCCGCCACTGCCGTTTCCGGGGTATACGTCGCCCTCCTGAAGCGCCCGGATACCGGAGGTTCGAGCCATATCACGTTCATAGTCCGCTCGGACGGCAGCCACTCGGATGTAGTCTTCCAGACCTCCGATACAACATGGCAGGCGTACAACGACTACGGCGGTTCGAACTTCTACTACGGGACCAACGGCAGAGCGTACAAAGTCAGCTACAACCGGCCCGTTGCCACGCGAGGCGGCCCGTCGGGCCGGGACTTCTACTTCAGCAATGAATACCCAATGGTGCGTTTCCTGGAGAAGAACGGCTACGACGTCAGCTACATCAGCGGCCTTGACACGGCCAGCAACGGCAGCCAGCTTCTCAACCACAAGGTCTTCCTCTCCGTCGGCCACGACGAATACTGGTCCGGACCCCAGCGGGCCAATGTCCAGGCCGCGCGCGATGCCGGCGTGAACTTGCAGTTCCTGTCCGGCAATGAAATGTACTGGCGCACGCGGATCGAGCCGTCGCCCGTGGACGGCGCTGCCGGACGAACAATCACGTCCTACAAAGAGACATGGGCCAACGCAAAAATAGACCCGAGCACGCAGTGGACGGGAACCTGGCGGGACCCCAGGTTCGCCTCCCAGGCCAACGGTGGAGGACTGCCTGAAAACAGTGTGAGCGGGACCCTGTACATGTCCAACTACACGGATCTTCCCATCACCGTCAGTGCCGCAGAGGGCAAATCGCGTCTCTGGCGGAATACGTCCCTGGCCTCCCTCGCCACGGGAACCTCTGCCCAACTGGCTCCTCACACCGTGGGCTACGAGTCCAACGAGGACCTGGACAACGGGTTCCGGCCCGCAGGTCTGATCAGGTTGTCGACGACGACCGGCGCAACGCCGGAGTATCTCCAGGATTTCGGCAACACCGTGAAACCCGGGACAACCACACACAACACCACGATGTACCGTGCACCGGGCGGAGCGCTGGTCTTCTCGGCCGGCACGGTCCAGTGGACGTGGGGCCTGGACCAGGAGCATGACGGCGCCGGCGCCCCCGCGGACCCCCGGATGCAGCAAGCCCAGATCAACCTGCTGGCGGACATGGGCGCCCAGCCGGGGACGCGGGATCCGGCCCTGGCCGCGGCAACTGCCAGCAGTGATTCGGCAGCACCAACAGCTTCCATTTCCTCCCCGGCCGAAGGGGCCGTCATCGCGCACGGCAGCAGCATCACGGTGTCCGGTACAGCCAGTGATACGGGCGGCATCGTAGCCGGAGTGGAAGTCTCCACCGACGACGGGACCACCTGGCACCCCGCCCAGGGCAAACAAAACTGGACTTACACCTATATTCAAAAAGGGCTCAACACCGCCAGCATCAAGGTGCGCGCCGTGGACGACAGCGCCAACATCGGCACCGCCTCGACGCGAAACCTGCAGGTGAGCGGCCCCTACACGGTCTTCGGCCAGCAGGTCCCCGCAGTGCCCGATTCCCAGGACGGCGGCGCCTACGAGCTCGGCATGAAGATCACGCCGAGCGTGGACGGCTTCATCACCGGTGTCCGCTTCTACAAGAGCACCGGCAATACCGGAACCCACACCGGTTCCCTGTGGAATTCATCCGGACAACGGCTGGCAACCGCCACCTTCACGTCCGAATCAGCCTCAGGATGGCAGAAGGTCCTGTTCAGCCAGCCGGTAGCCGTTTCGGCGGGGCAGAAATACACGGTGTCCTACACAGCCCCCAAAGGCCACTACGCCATCAAGGACTACCAGTGGGCCAGCTTCGGCTTCACCGAAGCGCCCCTTACGGTGGCGGGCGGGTTCGGTAGCGACCCTGCCGGCGTCTTCGGCGGTCCCGATGCCTTCCCGCAGAACAGCTTCGGCAACGGCAACTATTTCGTTGATGCGGTCTTCGACACGGTGGACAACACCCCTCTGACGGCCTCCGGACAATGGCCGCTGGGCGGATCATCCAGTGTCCCCCAGGCAACCACCGCCGGAGCTGTCTTCTCCAAGCCGGTCACAGCGTCCAGCGTGCAACTTACTTTGAAAGCGGCAGACGGCACCACTGTTGGCGGCACCACTGCCTACGATTCAACAACACGAAAGGTGACGTTCACGCCGGGTGCCGCCCTGGCCCTTGCGACGACTTACACCGCCACGCTCAGCGCCACTGCCACCACCGGCGGATCCCTGACGGACGGCGGAACATGGTCGTTCACAACAGTGCTCTCCCCGCCGTCTCCGGGAAGCTGCCCGTGCAGCTTCTACGACGACTCGGTCCTCCCCGGAATCCAGGAGATCAGGGACGGCGTGCCGGTAACCCTGGGCATCCGTTTCTGGAGCGCCGCAGACGGTACCGTCACCGGCGTCCGCTTCTACAAGTCCGCCGGAAACACCGGTACCCATACCGGCACGCTGTTCACGGCCGCCGGGCAGCAACTGGCAACGGCGACCTTCGCAAATGAAAGCACCGCCGGCTGGCAAACGGCATACTTCAACCAGCCAGTGGGGATGTCCGCGAACACGGAGTACATCATGGCCTACAAGACCTCGACCGGAGCCTACTCCGCGACGGTTAACGGCTTTGGTCCGGGACTGACCGTCGGTAACCTGCGGGCAAACTCCGATGCAGGCGCCTACTCGTACAGCAGCGACTTCCCGAATGTCCGCTCCACTGCGAGCTATCTGGTGGATGTCGTGGTCCAATATCCGGAGCCGGCATTCGTAGCGGGTGCGCAGACACCGATTCCCGGTTCTTCCAGTGTTGCACTGGACACGACCGTCGGAGCGACGTTCTCCAAACCGGCTACCGCATCGAGTGTCCGGCTCACCCTGGCAGGACCGGGCGGCACGAACATTTCCGGCACCACGAGCTACGACTCAGCGTCCGGCAAGGTGACCTTCACCCCGTCTGCGCCGCTGACGGCAGCCACCAGCTACACAGCCACGCTGACAGCCACCTCCACAACTGACCAGGTGCTCAGCGCGGGCGGAAGCTGGACATTCACCACCGTTCCGCTCCCTCGGACCGACGGCACGTGTCCCTGCACCCTCTACCAGGACACGGTGACGCCGGCTGTCATGGAAATCAAGGACGGAGCCGCCGTGGCCCTGGGCGTCCGCTTTGCGAGCTCGGCCAGCGGGCAGGTCACCGGTATCCGCTTCTACAAAGCCGCGGGTAACACCGGAACCCATACCGGAAGCCTCTTCAGCATCACGGGCCAACAGCTCGCGACCGTAACGTTCACCGCCGAGTCCACTGCCGGGTGGCAAACGGCAACGTTCAGCCAGCCCGTAACGATCGCCGCGGACACCGAATACGTGGCAGCCTACAAGTCGCCGACGGGCACCTATTCGGCCACTCCCGGCGGATTCACCACCGGGTTCACCAGCGGACCGTTGCGGACGGCCGCGGACTCAGGCGGGTACTCGTACAGCGGAGACTTCCCAGGCTCTTCCTCCAGCTCCAGCTACCTTGTTGACCTGGTCTTCCAGACCTCGGCGGTGGCACCTCCCCCGGAGCCGCTGACCGTCACTGCACAGTCGCCGGCCCCTAATGCCACCGCGGTGGCATTGAATGCCCAGCCGAGCCTGACCCTCTCCTCCGCCGTGCAACCCGGCGCTTCCCTTGTCCTGACTGCCGGCGGAACCAACATTGCGGGGACGTCGGCGTTGTCTTCGGACGGCCGCACGGTGACATTCACGCCGGCACAACAGCTCCCGGCTAACACCGTCATCACGGCGAGCGCCGCGAATGTCATCTCGCTGGCCGGGGCGGCGCTCGCACCCACCTCCTGGCAATTCACCACCCTCACTCCGCCGCCGCCCTCGCAGTCCCTCTTCGCGTCCCTGCTTCCGCAGATCGCGGCGTCGACGGATGTCCGGGCGGTGGAGCTCGGGGTGGCTTTCAGCGCGTCAGCCGCCGGTTCCGTCACGGCCGTCCGCTTCCACAAGGGCACCGCCAACACAGGAACACACACAGGTTCGCTCTGGACGGCCTCGGGAGTGCGCCTGGCCAAAGTGACGTTCACTAATGAAACAGCAAGCGGATGGCAGACTGCCACGCTCCCGACTCCAATAGCACTGACAGTCGGAACCACCTACATCGTTTCCTACAACGCGCCAGCGGGCCGCTACTCTTACACGCCAAACTTCTTCACAAAGGCGTGGACAAGCGGCGCCCTGACCGCCCGGGCCAACAACAACGGGCTGTACCGATTTGGGTCGGGAACGGCGGTTCCCAACCAGTCGAGCAATTCGACTAACTACTTCGTGGACGTGGTCTTCGCCCCGCGGTAGACCGGACCGGAAGACGTGGCACGGGAGGCGGGGGTTAGCGGACCACGGATGGCGACCAGGCGTGCTCTATGTACAGGGACGCCCGGGCGGAACGATCAGCCCCGATCT
This sequence comes from Arthrobacter sp. NPDC058288, assembly GCF_042880995.1. Taxonomy (NCBI): domain Bacteria; kingdom Bacillati; phylum Actinomycetota; class Actinomycetes; order Micrococcales; family Micrococcaceae; genus Arthrobacter; species Arthrobacter sp. NPDC058288. The sequence continues at coordinate 1,138,842 of NZ_JBHVYH010000001.1, read as the reverse complement.
GCCAAATGTCGCTGTCGCCCTCGGCGCCGTCACGGGGCAGTCCGTAAAGCAGAGTCCCGTCATCGAGCCATTCGACCTGGTCGTCAACGCTGCGGGCCTCCGACAACACCGTTTCGTTTCCGTCGGCGAGATCCAGGATGGCGATCTTCCAATGAGCGGCCAAAGGGGTTCCAGTGTTCTTCTTGTAGGCAACGCGGGTACCGTCAGGCGACACCGACGGGCATTCGACGCCGTCGTGAATTGCCGTAAGGGTCCTGGCCGAGATGCTGCCTTTGACCAGCCAGATGCGGCCCGACGACGCCGCCGTGGCATAGAACGCGTCCCCGTCCCCGGGGACGAAGGTCACACCCCAGATGTTCCGGTCGGCCGCCGTCACCTGTGCTCCGTTGACCAGGAGGGCAAACCCTTCCAGGCTTCCGGTGACAGGGCTTCCGTCAGTCCGGCTGATGGACGTTTCCGTCGAGAAACCCGAAGCGCCATAGGAGTGGCCGGTGACAAACACCGTTGCGGACACCAGCGAGCCGTCAGCACTCATCCGTGTGCGGCTGGGCATCCCCGGCACCGCCCACCGGCTGGTGGTTTGCCAGTCCCGGTTCAGCAGCAACGCCTCGAAGTTGGTAACGAGGCCCCGGTTTGTCTTCAGGCAAACGATAGTCCGGGCGGTGCCGTAGATCCGGTCGCAAGCCTCGGGAGCCAGGTACCGCTGCCCGGCGGGCTCCCCCAGCGGGACAGTGGCGGCCATCCCGTACCCCTGCCCCGGCGCCGTATTGCGGAACAGGACAAAAGCAGCCGCAGGAAGAACGCCTCCGGACGCCACGCTGACCGCGGACGCTGCCGAGCGGCTTTCCTGGAACCGCTGGAACGCGATAACAGCATAGGAACCGGCCCCCGCGAGGACCACCGCAGTGATCACCAACAGGATGATCCAGCGCTGCCTGCCGCTCCCGGGGCTCAAGCTGTGTGCCTTTGGCGCGTTCCGGCCCGCAGGATCAGCAGTGCGGCCGGCACGGCGGCCGCAAGGCAGCCGCCCACCACCACCATTGCCGTTGATGGACCAAGCGTGAACCACAGGACACCGAAGCCGGCCGAAGCGGCCATACGGCTCAGGGCCACAACTGTCTGGGCTGCACCGATGCCCGTGGCCAGCTTCTCCGGCGGTGTGAGCTGGCTTGCCAGGGCGGCGAGAACACCATCGGTTGCAGCATAGAAGGCTCCGAGCAGGACAAGGCAGGCCAGCGTCGGACCAAATCCGCCAAGCGGTGCAGCCGCGAGGAGATAGCACAACAGGAGCGCCACGTGCCCCGCCACAAAGACTCTCGCCTTTCCCCAGCGGTCGGCCAGCTTGCCAAGCGGGATCGCGAGAATGAGGAATACGACATTCGTGCCCACATACAGCAGCGGGAACCACTGCACCGCAAAGGAGTCCCGGTTCTGCAGGACCAGGTAGATGAAGCCGTCGCCGACGGTCAGCAGCCCGAGGAGCCCGGAGGCTACAAGCAGCCGGCCAAGGCCGGGCTCGCGCAAAAGGCTCCAGCGAAAGACGAAGACCGGGCCGGGGCGCCGTTCGGGCGCCGGTCCTGCCGGGGTCCCCGTCTTCAGGTTGGGTACCAAGAGTGCGAGTGCGGCCACGCCAATCACTGCGAAGGCAAGGGAGACCACAAAGAGGGTGCCGTAGCCGTTGGGGATCAGCATGAGGATGAAGAATGCCAGCAACGGGCCGCTTGCAGCACCGATGTTGTCCAGCATCCGGTGCACGCCGAAGTGACGCGCCAGGTACTCGGGCTGGGCGGACACGGTGATGAGCGCGTCCCGCGGTGCCGTCCGGATGCCCTTACCGATCCGGTCGCCGGTAACTATGGCCGTCAGCGCCCAGAAGCCGCCGGCGAAAAGGAAACCGACCCTGGCCACCATGGACAGCCCGTAGCCCGCGAGTGCAATTCGTTTCGGACTTCCGCTCCGGTCCGCTGCCCACCCCGCGGCGATCCTGACAATGGCGCTCGCGCCTTGGTTGATGCCGTCAAGTATTCCGAAGGCAATGGCGGACAGGCCGAGGAACCCGGTGATGTAAAGGGGAAGGACTGCCGATACCGATTCAGAGGAGACATCGGTGAACATACTGACAACACCCAGCCAGAGGATGACGGGCGACAGGCGGAAAGCCCGCTGGGGCACGGTGGAGTCGTCCAATGCCGGTTGCGCGTCCTTCTTGCCGCCGTTCCGGTCGGAGACGGAGATGTACATGCCGGTTACCCCGCCGTCGTATGAAGGTTGCCGAGCAACATGAAACGGGTACTGCCCGTTCCGGTGACTGACGTCGTCAGCGTCACAGAATCGGGGCCCCGGACGAAGCGGACAGATCGCTGCCCGTCCGCGGCGGGGGCCGGTTCGGACCAGAAACTAAGTGCGGCGAGCTTCTGCTGGAAGTGGCCCACCACTGAGTCCTGGCTGGACGGCGAGATGGCTTCCGCCGTCACTTGGAGGACGGTATCCGCGGCAGATACACCGGTGGAGACCACCACGCTTCCGTCAGGAAACTGGAGTGCGGTCTCCGGGAAGCCGGCGACGATTTTTCCCTGGGCGGACGCTGTGGGCGGCAGCGGCGAACTGACCAGGGCCTCCGGCGGCGGTGGCAGCGGAAGCCCGGCCGGGGCCGCTGCCACAGGCGGAAGCACTTCCCGCTGCCTGGACTCTGGCGCGGCGCTTCCTGTAGGTCCCTGTGCTCCAGGAGAAGCTCCCTTTCCGCCGGCTGCATCAGTTCCGGGTTCGGCGGATGTCGCGTCTTCGGAGCGGGTGCCTCCCGGCGGTAGGGCGCCGCCGGATCCGGCAGACGAACCGGGGACGCTCGTTGACGGAGCGGCCGCGCGAATGTCCGCGGCTCCGGCCAGTTGATCGAACACAACGGCAGCGCCCCCAAGCACTGCTGCGACACTCACCCCCGCGATGACAAGCCTCTTCGCTAACACTGGGCCCCCGCCTCCCGTTCAGGCGTTGAAGACCAACGCGCCTGCGATTCCGGCAGCCCGGGCTGCCCTGGGCACAGTCTGGCACCGCAAAAGACGGCTTCGATAGAGTGGCGGTACCTGCTTTTCCCTCGCTTACCACCGGCCGTTGCGGGGACGCGGCTGGCAAATGGGGCAGGTATAGGAGGACCGGTTCATGAATTGTTCGCGCTTCATGAGGCTCAAGATGCCTGCAGCGGCGCAGCGTTTGCACTCCTGGTTTTCCCTGCCGTACGCGTTGAGCGACCGGTCAAAGTACCCGGAGGCGCCGTTGACGTTGACGTAGAGGGAGTCGAAGCTCGTCCCGCCGGCGGCGAGGGCGTCCAGCATGACCTCACGTGCGGCGTCGAGAACCCGCAGCGCGTCGGCCCGGCGGAGTGTGTCGGTGGGCCGCGCGTAATGGAGGCGGGCACGCCACAGTGCCTCGTCCGCATAGATGTTGCCGATCCCGGAAACGAGCCCCTGGTCCAGGAGCGCCCGTTTGAGCCCGGTCTTCCGGGTGCGCAGCCGGCGGTAGAAGGAATCGAAGGAAAAATTGGGATCCAGGGGATCCCGGGCAATGTGGGAGGCTTCCTCGGCAATGAAGGGCGCCGGGGTCTCCCCCAGGCCGCCGGGTCCGCCGTCGGCTGTTGGTACCAGCGATGTGACGAACAGACCGCCAAAGATGCGTTGGTCCACGAATCGGAGCTGTTCCGGCATGCCCTCGGCGGGGCTCAGCCGCAGGCGGACTTTTAGGTGCTTCTCATCCGGCACAGCGGAATCCTGCATCAGCAGCTGTCCGCTCATTCCCAGATGGGCCATCAGGGCGACGGCAGGCCGGTCGGTGCCCGACGGCACTGCTGCCGCCTCCTCGAGCGGAAGCCAGAGGAACTTTCCGCGGCGCACCACGTCCAGCACCCGGGCGCCTTCGAGGTTGCCGGCAAAGTCCTGGGCGCCGAGGGCGTGCCGCCGGATTGAACGCGGATCCAGGACGTCGACAGAGGTGATTGTCCTGCCGCGGACCCAGCTCACCAGGCCGCGGCGGACAACTTCGACTTCCGGCAGTTCGGGCACGGAAAGACCTAGAGGCCGGCTTCGGATTCCGCCGGAAGACTTGACGTCCCGGCAACGGACAGCTTCCGCCAGGCGTCAGCGGCGGCTTCCTGCTCCGCTTCCTTCTTGGAACGTCCGGCACCCTGCCCGTAGTCGGTCCCGCCGATCCGGAGCACGGCGACAAAGGTCCGTGCGTGGTCCGGGCCGGAACCTTCCACGGCGTAGTAGATGCTGCCCAGCTGGCGGCTTGCCGCCAACTCCTGGATGCTGGTCTTCCAGTCAGTGCCTGCACCGAGGGCAGCGGCGTCCTGCAGCAGCGGGCCGATCAGCCGCATGACCAGTTGGCGCGCCGTCTCGATGTCGTTGGACACGTAGGTGGCGCCAATGAGCGCTTCCATGGTGTCCGCAAGGATGGAGGCCTTGTTCTTGCCGTCGGTGAGCTTTTCGCCCTGCCCGAGGTAGATGTACTCTCCGATGCCGAGGCTGCGGCCGATTCCGGCAAGCGCCCTGGTGCTGACCACAGCTGAACGCCGCTTCGCGAGGTCACCCTCAGGCAGTGCAGGGTTGTCGCGGTACAGGGCATCCGTCACGGAAAAGCCCAGGATGGAATCACCCAGGAACTCGAGGCGCTCGTTGGTGGGTATGCCGCCGTTTTCGTAGGCATACGAACGATGTGTCAGAGCAAGACGAAGCGTCCCGGCATCAATAGAGACACCGAGACGCTTCAAAAGCTCTTCAGTTGAAGACGTCATGTTCAGCCAGTGGGCCGATTAGACGTCCGCGACCTTGCGGCCCTTGTACTCAAGGAACAGCGCAGTGCCAGCCGAGTCGGTAACGACCTTTGCCTGGTGCGGCAGGCTGTACGTAACCTGGCCGTTCTCAACGGTCTTCACCAGGTGGGGGGCGGTTGCCTTCCACTGGGAGCGGCGGGCGCGGGTATTCGAGCGAGACATTTTCCGCTTCGGGACAGCCACGGCTAACTCATTTCTCTCTAGAAAAACACTTACAAATCAATTTTGCCGGTCAGGCTTAGCCAAGTCAGCTAGGGCAGCCCAGCGAGGATCTACGACCTCGTGGTGATGCCCCGGCTCGTCTTCCAGGCGTACTCCGCATTCGGAGCAAAGGCCCTGGCAGTCTTCCCGGCACACCGGCTGGAACGGCAGCATGGTTACAACCGCGTCCCGCAACACCGGCTCAAGATCGATTAAATCGTGCTCGATTCGATATTGCTCTTCTTCGTCTTCTTCGGCGGAGAACTGGGCGTCCTCGTAGAAGAAAAGTTCTTGCACATCGACCTCGAGGTCATACGCAAGGGGATCCAGGCATCGGCCGCACTCGCCGGTTACTTCGACGTGAACGGTTCCTGATACCAGAATTCCTTCGTGTACGGCCTCCAGCCGCAGATCCAGCCCGACATCCGAGCCTTCCTGCACGCCAATGAGTGCCACACCAAGCTCAGCTGGTGCGGGTACATGTTCTTTCAGCGTCCGCATGCTCCCCGGGCTGCGCCCGAGGTCCTTGACGTCGAACGCCAGGGGCGAACTAGCATCTCGTTTAATGAGAACTCCTGTTGAACATATGACCGACGTACTATCTTAGCCTGATCTTCCGGGCGGACTCAAACCGGCTGAATGCCACACGGTTGAGCACCGCGGGACGGACAGGGAATGGGCCGCAATACCGGCAGGGGCCGTTGCGTACCGATCAAGCCTACCCTGTGCCGGGCTAATCCTGGGACGACTCGCCTGCCAGCAGCCGTTTCAGCACCGATCGCGGCACATACTCGGACACGTTGCCGCCGAGGCTAAAGACTTCCTTGATGAGCGTTGACGACAAGTGGAGGTAGTGGCCCTCGGTGGGAAGGAAGACCGTTTCCACCCCGCTCAGCTGCCGGTTCATGGTTGCCATCGGGAGCTCGTAGTCAAAGTCCGACGACGACCGAAGGCCCTTCACGATTGCGGACACACCCCGCTGCCTGCAGTATTCGGCCAGCAGTCCTTCGCCCACCGGCTCCACCACGATGCCGCGCAGCGACGCAAGGGTCTCCCGGGCCATGTCGATCCGTTCCTCCAGCGAGAAGCGGTACTTCTTGGCGTAGTTGGTGGACACCGCCACGATGACTTCATCAAAGAGGCCAGCGGCCCGGGCGATGACTTCCAGGTGGCCATTGTGGATCGGGTCGAAGGAGCCTGGGCATACGGCGCGTCTCATGTTCCGAACCTACCGCATCCCCCGGGCGGGATAACATGACTGGATGCCCGAGTCGAACATTCCCTTCACTGTTGCAGGGGGCGTGGTTCTAGTCACCGGCGCAGCCATGGGCATGGGCCGGCTGCACGCACTCCGTGCCGCCAGCGAAGGCGCCGCAGTGGTGATCCTGTGGGATGAGGACGCTGCCGGACTCGAGGGCGTTGCCCGCGAAGTCACTGCGCTTGGCGCCCGGGCCGTCGCCCGCGCCGTGGATCTTGCGGACCGTGCCGCCATCGCCGAGGCCGCGCGGGAATGCCGGGCGGAAGGCGCCCTTACCCTCCTCATTAACAATGCTGGAATCGTGCGCGGTGCATTCTTCTGGGATCACCGGCCCGGCCCTGACATAGCGTTGACCATGGACGTCAACGCGCTGGCGCCGATGTACGTCACCCTTGCCTTCCTTCCCGACATGATGGCCGACGGCGGCCGCCCCCGCCGGATCCTGAACATCGCCTCCGCCGCCGGAACGGTCTCCAATCCCGGGATGAGCGTCTATGCAGCATCCAAATGGGCCGTTGTGGGCTGGAGTGACTCCCTGCGGCTCGAATTGGAACAGGAAGGCTACCGGCATCTGCGGGTCACCACCTTCTGCCCAAGCTACATTTCCACCGGAATGTTCGCCGGCGCCCGGGGCCCCCTGTTCACGCCGCTCATGACTCCTGATAACGCCGTCCGCCGGGCATGGCGGGCCATGGCCGCCGGCCGCCCGCTCCTCATTGCTCCGGCTACGGCTAATCTCGGCAAGATCCTGCGGGGAATCCTGCCGGTCCGCGCATGGGACTTCATCGGCGGTCGGGTCTTCCGAATCTACGCCGGCATGGAAAAATTCACCGGGCGGACAGAGGACGCCTCACCCAACCGACAGGCAGGCAAACAGTGAACGCAACAGTTCCGGCACCGTGGCAGCGGGCGGCGTCCGGTGCCAATCTGCTGGCAGCCAACGGCACCCTCGGGGTCACGATCTTCGAGGAGATGACTACCCTCGCGGTCCGGACCGGCGCCATCAACCTTGGCCAGGGCTTCCCCGATGAGGACGGTCCGACGGAAATCAAGGCGGCCGCCCAGGCGGCAATCGCCTCCGGCGCCAACCAATATGCACCCGGCAAGGGAATCCTTCCCCTGCGGGAGGCCATTTCGGCGCACCAGCAGCGGTTCTACGGCCTGACGCCGGACCCGGAGGCGGAGATCATCGTCACCACCGGCGCTACCGAAGCCATTGCTGCCTCGCTGCTGGCCCTCGTGGAGCACGGTGACGAAGTGCTCACCTTTGAACCCTTCTACGACTCCTACGGCGCCATGATTGGGCTGGCGGGAGGCACACATGTGACGGCTCCACTGCTCGCTCCGGATTTCATGCCGGACATGGAAGCCCTGGAGGCGGCCTTCAGCAGCCGCACCAAGGTGGTCCTGATCAATAATCCGCATAATCCGACCGGCGCGGTCTTTCCGCGTGAAGTTCTCCAGCGCGTCGTCGAACTTGCCGCCAGGCACGACGCCGTCATCATCACCGATGAGGTCTATGAGCACCTGACGTTCGGGGAACAGCACATCCCGGTGGCAACGCTGCCCGGAGCCGCCGGGAGGACCGTCACCATCTCCTCCGCCGGGAAGACCTTCTCTTTTACCGGCTGGAAGATCGGCTGGCTGAGCGGACCGGAACACCTCGTATCCGCCATCAGGACGGTGAAACAGTTCCTCAGCTACAGCTCCGGCACGCCGTTCCAGGGCGCCATCGCCGTAGGGCTCGCCCTGCCGGACGACTTCTACAGCGGGATCTCCGAGACACTTCGGCGTAAGCGGGACATCCTCAGCGAGGGGTTGAAGGCCGCCGGCCTGGACGTCTTTACACCGCAGGGAACCTACTTCGTGAATGTGGACACGGCTCCCCTGGGGATCTCCGACTCCGTGGACTTGGCCCGGAGGCTTCCGGAACTGGTGGGGGTCGCCGCCATCCCGGTTCCCGTCTTCTGCCATCCTGCGGGCGCCGAACGGACCCGCAGCCTGCTCCGCTTCGCGTTCTGCAAGAAGACCGAGGTCCTCGAGGAGGCCGCATCACGGCTCGCCACCCTCCGGGAAAGGCTGTGACGATGCCCGCCCGGACTCCGGCGGGATCACGTTTCCTCCGGACCACCGGACAGCACGCCACCATCGAACCGGATGCCTTTACCGAGGGGTCCTATGTGCTGAGCATCGGCGGAGCGGAGCAGTCCCACGTGAACCTCGCCGAGCCGGGCGAAATCTTCTACGAGTACCTCCGCCGGATCGGGCACGTCGTGGATCTGGCGGCGCCTGCCGGCGAACCGGTCAACGCGCTGCACCTTGGAGCCGGGGCGCTGACGCTGGCCCGCTACATCCAGGCGACCCGCCCGGGGTCCCTGCAGTACGCCGTCGAGCTCGAACGCGAGCTGCTGGACTTCGTCCTGCAGCAGTTGCCCATGCCGGACGGAACGGTGCTGCACACGTTGATCGGCGACGCACGGGACGCGCTGGCGGAGCTGCCGGCTGAACTGCGTTTCGACGTCGTGATCCTGGACATTTTCTCCGGGCCAGAGGCTCCGGAGCACATTGCCTGTGCCGGTTTCTATGAGGAGGCTGCGGCCAGGCTGACGCCCCGCGGGGTGCTGATCGTCAACGTGGGCGATGAACCGGGGCTGACCCTGGTACGGAGCCAGGTGGCAGCCATGCGGCAGGTCATGGGCGGTGTAGCCGCTTTCGCCGAGTCCGCGATGTTTGCCGGGCGGCATCCCGGCAACATCGTCCTTACCGGCACAACGGGTCCGTGGCCTGAGGAATGGACCAGGGAACTGACCGCACGCGGCCCGCACCCCGCCACGGTGCTGGCCGGCGTGGACCTCGACGCAATCTCAGACTAAGTCAGCTGCCGCCGCCCACGGGTTCGGCAAACCAGAGCTTGGTCTCGCCGTATTTCTTCTCGGCGAACCGCTCCAGCGACGCAGGCCATGACGGCTCCGGGCTGCGGGACGAGCGCTCCACCACCACGACGGCAGACTCTGCCAGGTACGGCGACAGCTCCTCCAGGACCGCGCCCATGGCGGGCTCGTCCAGCGGATACGGCGGGTCCAGGAACACGAGGTCCCACAGCGTGCCCGGCACGGTCCTTTCCAGGAAGGACTCCACCCGGGAGCGGTGGACAGACACCGCCTTGTGACCAACGGCCCCGTTGACCAGGTCCGCATTGCGCTGGCAGACCTCACTGGCCTTGCCGTCGAACTCCACGAGGTCCACAGTCTCCGCCCCGCGGCTGGCACTTTCCACGCCCAGCGCGCCGGAGCCCGCATAAAGATCCAGGACGCGGGCACCCGCCACCACATTGAAGGCCTCCAGACGCGAAAAGAGTGCTTCCTTGACGCGGTCGGTGGTGGGGCGGGTCATGGACCCGGGCACGCTGACCAGCGGCATTCCCCCGCCGGCACCGGCGATGATGCGGCTCACGCCGGATCCGCCCCGTCATGTCCAGCCACACGCCATGTCCTAGCCACGCTCAAGGAAGGCCTCCTTTTCCGGGTTCAAATACTCATCGATTGCCTCCGCGAGTGCGGAATGGTGCGTCAGGCCGGGATCCGCGGCCACGATGTGTTGCGCGTCCCGGCGTGCCTTTGCAATGACTGCCTCATGCTCCAGCACGCGCAGCAGCTTGAGCGTGGAGCGTCCGCCGGACTGCGAGGCGCCGAGGATGTCGCCTTCGCGGCGCAGCTTCAGGTCCTCCTGCGACAGCTCGAAGCCGTCCGTCGTGGCCGCCACGGCGTCCAGCCGGCGGCGGCTGGGATGCCCGGGCTCAAGCGTCGTCACCAGGAGGCAGGTGCCGGGCAAGCCGCCCCGGCCCACCCGCCCGCGTAGCTGGTGCAACTGGGAGATGCCGAACCTGTCAGCGTCCAGGATCACCATCAGTGTGGCGTTGTGGACGTCAACACCCACCTCGATCACGGTGGTGGACACCAGCAACTTGGTTTCATTCGCTGTGAAGGACGCCATCGTTGCGGACTTCAGGACAGGGTCCTGCCTGCCATGCAGCGGCGCCAGCGAAACGCCGGCCAGCGCGGGTTCGTCCTGGAGGTGTTCGACGACGGCGGTGACGGACGCGAGCTCCCGGGCCGGGCCGTCACCTTCCAGGTCGGCCGCCGAAGGCTCCGCTTCCCCGGGGCTGAAGTCGCCGTCGTCGTCTTCTCCGATCTTGGGGCACACCACGTAAACCTGGTGGCCGGCGTCGATCTCCTCCCGGGACCGGGACCAGATACGTCCGGCCCAGCCGGGGTTTTCGGCGAGGCCGACGACGTGCGTGGAAATGGGGGCGCGGCCCGCGGGGAGTTCGTCCAGCACGGAGGTTTCGAGATCGCCGAACACGGTCATGGCCACGGTCCTCGGAATGGGCGTGGCAGTCATCACGAGCAGGTGGGGAGGCTTGCTGGCCTTGGCACGCAGGGCGTCGCGCTGCTCCACCCCGAAACGGTGCTGTTCATCCACCACGATCAGGCCGAGGTCGTAGAACGAGACATTGTCGCTCAACAGGGCGTGCGTCCCGATCACGATCCCCGCAGTCCCTGACGCCGCGTCCAGCATGGCCTGTCTGCGCGCAGCAGTGGGCATGGATCCGGTCAGCAGCGTGACCTGTACTGCGTCCGGGCCCGTTCCTCCCAGCAGGCCGTCCCGGGACAGCGGACCCAGGGTCCTGCGGATGGATTCGAAGTGCTGCGCGGCCAGGACTTCGGTAGGCGCCAGCAGGGCGGCCTGTCCCCCGGCGTCAACCACCTGGAGCATTGCGCGCAGGGCGACGATGGTCTTGCCTGACCCCACCTCGCCCTGGAGGAGACGGTTCATGGGGCTGTCCTGTGAGAGCTCTTCCGCGAGTGTTTTCCCGACGGCGGATTGGCCGGCGGTGAGCGTAAAGGGCAGCTGGCGGTCGAACGCGGTCAGGATTCCGTTGGGAACCGGCCGGCGCGCCGTGGCCTCCTCGGCGGCGAGCTGGGCGCGGCGGCGCGCGAGGGCGGCCTGCAGGACCAGTGCCTCCTGGTACCTGAAGCGGTCCCTGGCCCGCTGCCAGTCGCCGGGCACCTCCGGAGTGTGGATCAGCCGGTATGCCTCCGAAGACGGCAGGAACTTTTCCCGTGACGAGACTTCCGCCGGCAGGGGGTCGTCCAGGAGGTCCAGGTCAACCGTGTCCAGAAGGGTTGAGATGACTTTCTGGATGGACCAGCTGGTGAGTCTGGCTGTTGCCGGATAGATCGGGATGGGCCTGGCGGCGAGCTTCTCGGGATCCATGCCCGGAGTGTCAGGGTCTTCATCGAGCAGCTGGAAGTCAGGGTTCGTGAGGCTCAGGCTGCCGGCGTACCGGGTCACTTTGCCCGAGAACAATGCCCGCCGGCCCGGGAGCAGCTCCGCTTTGGCGCGGTAACCGTTGAAGAAGCTCACCTTCAGGGTGCCTGCGTCGTCCGTAATCACGACGTCGGTCAGCGTGCCGCGGCGCGCCCGCATGGCCCTGGTGCTGCTGGACACGACCCGGGCGATCAAGGTGACCTCTTCATCCAGCGGAACCTCGCTGATGGGGGTCAACTCACCCCGGCTAAGGTACCGGCGCGGAAAATAGTTGAGCAGGCCGCCGACGGTGGTGATGCCCAGGTGCTTCTCGATGACGGCGGCGGACCGTTTGCCAATGCGGCGTTCCAGGCCCAGTTCCAGCTCAGTGTTCATGTCCGGCCGGGTCCCGCGGCAGGGCGAGCTGGCTGACTGAAATGTCCGTGGGTTCGCCGAGGGAGCCGATGAGCGCCACAGCCGGTTCCGGGGCCGGCACGTGGACGTGGACGCGCCAGCGGTACTTTCCATCGGCGTCGATTGTGCCGCCAACCTGGCTCATGATCACCGACTCACCCATTTCGTCCAGCCGTTGCCGCAGGGTGGCCGCATCCAGGGGCGAAAGGCTGATGGTGCACATGACTTCCACGCCGTCGTCGTCGGGCATGTCTGTATGGATGTGGGGGTCCTGGACGTTGTAGCCGTGCAGGCCGTCCAGCATGTCGCCCTGCAGTTCTTCGCCGAGCACAGCGGAACGCAGGCAGTCAAGGATCAGGAGCATCCCCACCCCGCCGGCGTCCACGACATGGGCCTCGTGCAGGGCTGCCAACTGGTCCTCGGTGCGGACCACCGCTTCGAGGGCCGCCTCCACGGCGGCATCCAGGGCGAGCCCCAGGACGTGATTGCTGTCGTCGCCGTTCTGCTCGGCGTCCACTTCGGCGGCCGCACGCGCAGCCGCCTCCATGACGGAGAGCATGGTCCCCGGAACGGGATCGCTCAAAGCCGACCATGCCCTGATCTGGGCGCGGTTGAGCGCGGCCGCGAGCAGCGGGGAGCTCAGACGGGTATGACCGGCCAACGGCTCCGCAGCGGCGCACAGGAAAACCGCGAACAATGTGCCGGAGTTGCCGCGCGCCTGCTCCATCGCAGCCTGGCCCGCGCTTGCGAGTATGGCTCCGACGTCCTGCTGGCCGGCGATTCCCGCGGACCGCGCTGCAAATGCGGGGTCGGGTGACATTGCGGGGCTGTGAAGCGCCTGTGAAGCCGCACGGACCGTCAGATAGAGGTTGGTTCCGGTGTCGCCGTCCGCCACAGGGAAGATGTTGATGGCGTTGAGGCGGTCGCTGTGGTTTCCGAGGACTGTTTCGGCGTTGCCCAACCACCGCTTCATCGCTTGCGCGTTGGCGGCAATCTTAGTCTGCAAAGTGATCCCATCCCACAGTCTCCGCGGGCCTGCCCGCTATCGTCACGCCCGTGCTTTCCATTGGTGCAAGAGCTTCTACTGAGCCTATCGCAGCGAAACCCGGAGGCAGCTGAACGTCCCCGGGGAATGTGGCAAGAAGTCCATGATCTTCCCCGCCGCCGAGCACCCAGCGCATGGGGTCCCCGTCCACCGCATCCGCGACGGCGGCCAAAGGCTCTGCGAGTTGCTTCAGGGCGGCCGGATCAAGGTCCAGGAGCACGGCGCTGGCCGCGGCCAGGCGGTTGCCGTCGCGGACCAGTCCGTCTGAAATATCCATCATGGCCGTGGCGCCTGCGGAGAGTGCGGACGGCCCCGCATCCAGCGGCGGCAGCGGCCGGCATTGCCTATCCATAATCGTCCGTAGCTCCGGCGTTAACCGTTCAACATCGAGCCCCGACTCCAGCAGGGCAAGGCCCGCGGCCGCGAGCCCCAGTGTTCCAGCCAGGGCGACGGTGTCCCCCGGCCGGGCTCCCGAGCGCAACACCGGCGCCCGACCGTCCAGGGTGCCCAGGATTGCCACGGTCACGGCCAGTTCCCGGCCCCGGCCCAGGTCCCCGCCGGCCACGGAACACCCGGCGGCACCAAGGCCGCTGATGGCCTGGGACAGCCCGTCCGCGAAATCCTCAACCCAGGAAACCGGCGTCTGCGGCGGGAGGGTCAGGCTCACCACCATGGACACGGACCGCGCACCCATGGCGTTGATGTCGCTGAGGTTTTGCGCCGCGGCCTTCCAGCCGACGTCGAACCCGGTGGTCCGGTATCCGTTGGGCCACACCAGCCGGAAATCCTGGTCCTGGACCTGCGTGTCAATGCTGACCACCGTCCGGCCGTCCGGGGCCGCCACAATGGCGGCGTCGTCCCCGGGTCCCAGCAGGAGCGCCGTGCCCTCGGCAGGCCCTTTGTTCAGGCGCGGAAAGATCCTGGCGAGGAGCTCGGATTCGGAAAGTCCGTCAACGGTGAGGTGAGATTCAGGCACACCACTACGCTACAGTCAGGGACCGACATCCGTTCGCGCGCTCCTGTCCGCAAGCCCCCATGCGGCCGCTCCCGGTCAGCGTGACGGGCGGGGCACAGCCAACGGACGGGGTCCGGCAAGCCGCCCGGGCCGGGATAGGCTTAAACAATGCACCAGCTCCGCACCCCGGTTTCCGCCCGTTCGCTTCGCCTGCCGGCAACGGCCGCCGCAGTGGTGCTGGCCCTCAGCGCATGCGCACCGGTGGTGGACGTGGCGCCGGCCAAGGATGCCGCCAACCCGGCCTGTGCACCCATGATGGTGGCCCTTCCGGACACCATGGGTGACGCGGGCCTGCGGAAGACCAACAGCCAGGCCACCGCCGCCTGGGGCGACCCGTCCAAGGTGATCCTCCGCTGCGGAGTCAACGTTCCGGGCCCCACCACAGACCGTTGCGTCAGTGTCAACGGCATCGACTGGGTGATTAAGGAAGGCGACCCCGTCTGGACGCTGACCACCTTCGGCCGGGAACCGGCCACGGAGATCCTCATGGACCCGGATCAGATCAGTTCCGCGACCGTGCTGGCCGAGTTGTCCGCCGCGGCCGGGAAGATCAAGGCCACTAGGAACTGCGTGGGCCAGGAAGAGCTGCAGAACCTGCCCACCGGGAAATAGCGGGGCCAGGCTCTGGCCCACGCCGGCAGGGTTCCCCGGCCGCCGCGGAGCCGGGCCAGGGTGCTGGCGGGGATTAGCGCAGCCCGGTCTTACGGTTCAGGGCCAGGTAGATCAGTTCGTCGATGAGTTCGGCGTAGCCCAGCCCGGAGGCAGCCCACATCTGCGGGTACATGCTTTTCGGCGTGAAGCCCGGCATGGTGTTGATCTCGTTGATGATCAGCTCACCGTCGGGAGTATAGAAGAAGTCCACCCGGCTCAGCCCCTCGGCCCCTACGGCGTCGAAGGCAGCGGCCGCCAGCTCACGGACCCTGGCGATCGCCTCGTCAGGGAGGTCGGCCGGGCAGCTCAGCGAGGCGGCGTCGTCCTCCACGTATTTTGCATTGAAGTCATAGAACTCGTGCTCCCCCGGTGCGACGGCGATCTCTCCCGGCATGGAAGTCCGCGGCGGTTCCGTGCCGCGCCCTTCAAGGACGGCGCATTCAATCTCGCGCCCCGTGATGCCGGCCTCAATCACCAGCTTGAGGTCATGCTCGCGGGCTGCCGCGATGGCCGCGTCCAGGCCCTCCAGGGAGTCCACCTTGGAGATGCCCATGGAAGATCCTGCCCGGGCGGGCTTCACGAATACCGGGTAACCCAGCAGGTCAACGCGTTTGCGGACGGATTCCGGGTCAGTGAGCCACTGCCGGTCCGTTACTGCGATGTACGGGCCCACCTGCAGGCCTGCGGACTCGAACACCACCTTCATGTAATGCTTGTCCATCCCGACAGCCGATGCGAGGACTCCGGCGCCCACGTAGCGGGTGTCCGAAAGTTCCAGCAGTCCCTGGATGGTGCCGTCCTCACCGAACGGGCCGTGAAGCAGCGGGAAGACGACGTCCACGGCACCGAGTTCCTGGGGAACTTCGTTGGGCGACGCCACGATCAGCTGGTGTTCTCCACCGATTTCGGCGAGGGTGACCGTGCGGGCAGAGGGCGACACCTCGGGAAGCGAGGAAGCCGAGAGGGACCATTGCCGGGTGTCCCCTGGAGCAAGGACCCACTGTCCGGTCTTTGCGATGCCGATGGGGATGACATCGTACTTGTCGTAGTCGATGGCCCCGAGAACGCCGGCGGCAGTCACGCAGCTGACGGCGTGCTCACTGGAGCGGCCACCAAACAGAACGGCGACGCGGGGTTTGGCGCGGCCGGGTCCGGTGGGCTTGTTCAATTGTTCTTCCGACACAGTCAGTAATCGCCTTCGGATTTCAGGTCCCGGGCCAGCAGCAGCGGTCCCAGTTCGTCAACGGACAATTTTCCGGCCAGCACGGCCACCACTGCTGCGGTGATGGGCATCTCAACGCCGAGCTTTCCGGCAAGTTCATGCACGGCCTGGCCGGACTTGATCCCCTCGGCCGTTTGGGTCATTTCCGCGGTCACCTGGTCCAGCGTCAGGCCTTTGCCCAGCAGGCGGCCCGCGGTGTGGTTCCGGGACAACGGCGAGGAGCAGGTGGCCACGAGGTCGCCGAGGCCAGCCAGGCCGGCCATGGTCTGTGCCTCTCCCCCAAGGGCAAGGGCAAGCCTGGACGTCTCCGCAAGGCCCCTGGTAATGACGGATGCCTTGGTGTTATCGCCCATCTTCTTGCCCTCGCAGATGCCCACGGCAAGGGCGATGACGTTCTTCACGATGCCGCCGATTTCAACCCCGACGACGTCCGTGGTGGTGTACGGGCGGAAATACGGTGCGGTGCAACTGCGGGCGATCCATGAGGCCACCTCTGCGTCCGCGCAGGCCACCACCGAGGCGGTGGGTTCCTCGCGGGCGATTTCCATGGCCAGGTTCGGTCCGGACACCACGGCGATCCGGTCCGGCTTGATGCCCAGTTCCTCGCTGATGACCTCGCTCATGCGGGCGTCGGAGCTGAGCTCCAGGCCCTTCATCAGGGAAACCACAAAAGCATCGGGCGATATCAGGTGCCGCCACCCGCGCAGCTGCAGCCGCAGCGATTGGGCCGGCACCGCCAGAACCACGAGGTCCGCCCCGGAAATCACCTCCGCCACGTCAGTAGAGGCGGTGATGCTGTGCGGGAGGTCGATGTCCTTGAGGTACTGCGGGTTCCGGTGCAGGGTGTTAATCTGCTCAACAACCTCGCCGCGGCGTCCCCAGAGCCGGATGCTGCGCTCAACACCTGAAGCCGCGGCGGCATCGGCGAGGATCTTGGCAAAGGTGGTGCCCCAGGAACCGGCTCCGAGGACCGCGACCGACAGTGCAGAGCCGGCCGAAGCCTGGTCCGGGGTCATTTGCCGCTCCCCTCGATGTTGCGTCCGTGCTTGGTCTGGTTGTGGGCGGCAGGATCCCACCGCTCAGCGGGAGGCTGTTCCGCCCGCAGGGTAGCGAGGAGGCCGGTAATGGCGTCCATGATGACTGCCGTGGCGGCCGTCAGCGTGGCCTTGTCCAGCGGACGGCCCTCGAACGCACTGAGGTCCACGGGGTCGCCCACGATGACGCGGGAGGTACGCCGGGGGAACAGATGGAACCGCTTCGCGTAACGCGGGAAGACCTGGTGGGCTCCCCAGTGCGCCATGGGAACCACCGGAATACCGCTCTCCAGCGCCATCCGGGCCGCACCGGTGTGGCCCTTCATCGGCCACAGTTCCGGGTCGCGCGTCAGTGTGCCCTCGGGGTAGATGATGATGGCGCCGCCTTCCTCCACCACGGCCTTGGCGACCTGCAGCGAACGGTTGGCCCCCGCCGTCGAACGTTCCACCGGGATTTGCTTGGTGGCGCGCAGGACGGCCCCCAGGACCGGCACCTTGAAGAGTCCGCCCTTGGCCAGGAAGTGCGGCATCCGCTTCTGGTTGTACAGCATGTGGCCGATTACCAGGGGGTCGATCTCGGTGCAGTGGTTGGGAGCGGCGATGAAGCCGCCCGCGGGGAGCTTTTCCAGCCCTTCCCACTTCTTGTTCATGAGCAGGTTCATCACGGGCCTGACGATCCCGGCGACGATGACAAAGGTGGTGCGGCTCTTGGCCGTTTCCTTCACTGGGACCCCGTTACTTGGCTGCGGTGATGTCGAAATCGGCGCCCAGGCCGGCGAGCTTCTCGGTGAAGCGCTCATAGCCGCGGTTGATGATGTCGATTCCGGTCACCCGGGACGTGCCGGTGGCGGCCAGCGCGGCGATGAGGTGGCTGAAGCCTCCCCGGAGGTCCGGTACGTCGATATCGGTGCCCTTGAGCTGTGTGGGTCCGGAGATGACGGCGGAGTGCAGGAAGTTCCGTTGGCCGAAGCGGCACGGCACGCTGCCCAGGCACTCCCGGTGCACCTGGATGCTGGCACCCATCCGAATCAGGGCGTCGGTGAAGCCAAACCGGTTCTCGTAGACGGTCTCGTGGACGATCGACACACCCTCGGCCTGGGTCAGGGCCACCACAAGGGGCTGCTGCCAGTCCGTCATGAATCCCGGGTGCACGTCCGTTTCGAGGACAAGCGGGTTCAGCTTGCCGCCGCGGTGGTAAAAGCGGATGCCGTCCTCGCCGATGTCCATGCCGCCGCCCACCTTGCGATAGGTGTTCAGGAACGTCATCATGTCGCGCTGGGAGGCGCCCTCGACAAAAATATCTCCGCGCGTCACAAGTGCCGCTGAGGCCCAGGATGCGGATTCGTTCCGGTCCGAGAGTGCCCGGTGGTTGTAGCCGCCCAGGTCCCTGACGCCCTCGATGCGGATGGTGCGGTCCGTCTGGACGCTGATGATGGCGCCCATCTTCTGAAGCACGGCAATGAGGTCGATGATCTCAGGCTCCGTGGCGGCACCGGAAAGCTCCGTGATGCCCTCCGCCCGGGTGGCGCTGAGCAGGACCTGCTCGGTGGCCCCCACCGACGGGTACGGCAGCGAGATCTTGGCGCCTTGGAGCCCCTTGGGCGCGGAAATGTGGATGCCGCCCGGACGCTTTTCGACGACGGCCCCGAACTGGCGCAGGACGTTCAAGTGGTAATCGATGGGACGGTCGCCGATTTTGCATCCGCCAAGGTCGGGAATGAACGCTTCACCGATGGCATGGATCAACGGACCGCACAGGAGGATCGGGATCCTGGAGTCGCCCGCATGGGCGTCGATTGCGGTGCTGGACGCGGTCTTGGCGCCCTTCGGATCCAGGGTCAAGTCCCCGGTGACAGGGTCCTTCTCCACGGTGACGCCATGAAGCTGGAGCAGGCTGGTGACAACCTCGACGTCCTTGATTTCAGGGACGTTGCGCAGCACGGACGGCTCGTTGCCCAGCAGGGCGGCCACCATGGCCTTGGGGACAAGATTCTTGGCCCCGCGAACGGTGACGCGTCCAGTTAGCGGGACGCCTCCGCGGATTGTCAAAACACTACTCATATACCGGTTTCCTCACGACTACTCGCCCCCAAATCCTTACAAAGGCTCCAGCTAAGCATAGGAGCTAGCGTTACCGATCTGAAATACGGCGCGTTTTTCCGGAGGGCGTAACGGGGCCGGCAAGGGGGCAGCCGCCCTCGGGATCGAGGGCGGCCGCGCCGTCAGCGCTGTTCCGGTCAGGACAGCCGTGCGGGCAGCGTCTTCGGCTTGAAGGCGGGCCTGGTGGCCTCGTAGGCAGTGATGTCTTCTTCGTGCTGGAGGGTCAGTCCGATGTCGTCCAGGCCCTCCAGGAGGCGCCAGCGTGTGTAGTCGTCAATCTCGAACGGCGCCACCACGTTTCCGCACATCACGGTCTTCGAGACGAGGTCCACGGTCACTTCGGTGCCCGGGGCATTCTCCAGTACCTTCCAGATCAGCTCGATATCATCCTGGGCGACTTCGGCAGCGAGGAGGCCCTGCTTGCCGGAGTTGCCGCGAAAGATGTCGGCAAACCTGGAGGACAGGACGGTCTTGAACCCGTAGTCCTTCAAGGCCCACACCGCGTGCTCACGGGAGGACCCGGTGCCGAAGTCCGGTCCGGCCACCAGCACGGAACCGGCGTTGAAGGGCTCCTGGTTCAGGATGAAGGCAGGGTCCTTGCGCCAGGCCGCAAACAGTGCGTCCTCGAAACCTGTGCGGGTAATGCGTTTGAGGTACACGGCCGGGATGATCTGGTCGGTGTCCACGTTGCTCTGGCGCAGCGGTACGCCGATCCCGGTGTGGGTGCTGAACTTTTCCATGGCGGATCCTTTGATGCTGGGTAGGTGTGGGCTGCGCGGGCTAGGCTGCGTTATCTAAGCGGCGCTGCTGCGGACTGCGGCGGACTCCGGAGCGGGGTCCAGGTCCGACGGCGAACTGAGCGTGCCGCGCACCGCCGTGGCTGCCGCCACGACCGGCGAGACGAGGTGGGTGCGGCCGCCCTTGCCCTGCCGACCCTCAAAGTTGCGGTTTGACGTGGAGGCACAACGCTCGCCCACCTCCAGCTGGTCCGGGTTCATGCCCAGGCACATGGAGCAGCCGGCAAAACGCCATTCGGCCCCAAAGTCCTTGAAGACCTTGTCCAGGCCTTCCGCTTCAGCCTCAAGCCGGACGCGTGCCGAGCCCGGGACAACGAGCATCCGGATGTTCGGGTCCTTGGTGCGGCCGCGGATGACGTCCGCAGCGGCCCGCAGGTCTTCCATCCGGGAGTTGGTGCAGGAGCCAAGAAAGACGGTGTCCACCCGGATCTCCTTCATCGGCGTGCCGGCTTCCAGCCCCATGTACTGCAGCGCACGTTCGGCCGCGGCTTTGGCGTTTTCATCGCCGAAGTCCTCCGGCGAAGGCACCTTGGCGGACAGCGAAACGCCCTGGCCGGGGTTCGTGCCCCAGGTGACAAAGGGCTCCAGGGTGTCGGCGTCGAGGTCAACCTCGACGTCGAACGTTGCGTCGTCGTCGGAGCGCAGCGTGTTCCAGTACTCGACGGCGGCATCCCAGTCCGCGCCCTGCGGCGCGTGCGGGCGTCCAAACATGTAGTCGTACGTGGTCTGATCCGGTGCAACCAGGCCTGCGCGGGCGCCGGCTTCGATGGACATGTTGCAGATGGTCATCCGGGCTTCCATGGACAATGCACAGATCGCTGAACCACGGTATTCGAGGACGTAGCCCTGCCCGCCGCCGGTGCCGATCTTCGCGATGACCGCCAGGATGATGTCCTTTGCCGACACTCCGGGACGCAAGGTTCCCTCGACGTTGATTGCCATGGTCTTGAACGGCTTCAGGGACAGCGTCTGGGTGGCCATGACGTGCTCCACCTCGGACGTGCCGATGCCCATGGCCAGCGCGCCGAAGGCACCGTGGGTGGACGTGTGCGAATCCCCGCAGACCACCGTCATGCCCGGCTGGGTGAGGCCCAGCTGGGGACCCACAACGTGGACGATTCCCTGTTCCGCGTCGCCCAGGGAGTGCAGGCGGACGCCGAATTCCTTGCAGTTGTTGCGCAGGGTCTGGATCTGGGTCCTGCTGGTGAGATCAGCGATAGGCTTGTCGATGTCCAGCGTGGGGGTGTTGTGGTCCTCGGTGGCGATGGTGAGGTCCGGGCGGCGCAGCGGGCGGCCGGCCAGCCGGAGCCCCTCAAAGGCCTGCGGCGACGTGACTTCATGCACCAGGTGGAGGTCGATGTAAAGAAGGTCCGGCTGGGCGTTGGCACCTTCGCCGTCGCCTTTGCGCACCACGTGCGCGTCCCAGACTTTCTCGGCCAATGTCTTTGCCATGGCCATCTCCCTTCACTGCTGTTGGCTGTTTACATCCACTGAACCAGCACGCCCGCGTAATACGCCAGCCAAATGATTTGCATCTCAGATATTGAGACGGCAATATCATTACATGGACAATTCTAGTGGCGTCGGAGTCATCGATAAAGCGGCCCATGTGCTCGACGCACTCGAGGCCGGGCCCACCACCCTGGCGCAGCTGGTGGCTGCCACCGGCCTGGCGCGGCCGACTGTACACAGGCTTGCCCTGGCACTCGTCCATCACCGGCTCGTCAGCCGCGACATCCAGGGCCGTTTTGTGCTCGGAAGCCGCCTGGTGGAGCTCGCGTCCGCCGCCGGCGAGGACCGGCTCATCGCCTCCGCAGGCCCCGTCCTGATGCAGCTGCGCGACGCCACCGGCGAAAGCGCCCAGATCTTCCGCCGGCAGGGTGACTGGCGCGTGTGCGTTGCCTCGGCCGAGCGCCCCATCGGGCTCCGCGACACCATCCCGGTGGGTACGCAGCTTTCCATGAAGGCCGGCTCCGCCGCCCAGGTGCTGCTGGCCTGGGAGGACCACGACCGGCTGCTCGAAGGGCTGCAGGCAGCGCGTTTCACGCCCACCGTCCTGGCAGGAGTACGACGGCGGGGCTGGGGCCAGAGCCTCGGCGAACGCGAGCCGGGGGTCGCATCCGTGTCGGCGCCTGTCCGCGGTCCGTCCGGACGCGTGATTGCCGCCGTGTCCATTTCCGGCCCGATCGAGCGCCTGACCCGCCAGCCGGGCCGGTTGCACGCAGAAGTCGTGTGCAACGCCGCACGGGTGCTGACCGAGGCGCTCCGCAAGAACAACGACTGACTCCGCGTGGCGCCGCAGCCGCCCGGCCCGTGCAGGCTGCGGGTATTAGGCTGTGCCCATGAACAGCTATGCGGTCTTTCTCCGCGGCATCAACGTGGGCGGAATCAACATCAAAATGGCGGACCTCAGGAGCGCCCTGGCGGAACGCGGCTTCGCCGGAGTTAAGACGCTCCTGGCCAGCGGCAACGTTGCCCTGGCCAGCCCTCTCGGCGCCGCCGCAGTCAAGAAGGAAGTCGAAACCTGCCTGCGCGAGTCCTTTGGCTATGACGCGTGGGTGGTGGTTCTGACCGCCGCCAGGGTTGCCGCACTCGTCGAGGCTTGCCCGTACCCCGCCGAGGACAAGACGACGCACACCTATATCACCCTCAGTTCGGATACGGCCGTGCTGGACGAACTGTTCGAAGCCGGTTCACGGCTGGACGGAACGCAGCAGCAGCGCCTGGGTCAGGAGGCCATGGCGTGGCTTGCGCCCGCCGGGGGCACCCTGGACAGTCCCTTCAGCAAACTCTCATCCAAAGCGCGTTACAAATCAACCACCACGACGCGCAACCTTCGCACCCTGATCAAGGTCCGCGACGCCACGAGAGAACTGGGAAACGGCTAGTCCCGGCCGGCGGCTTTCAGGGCCGCGTTGAAGGACTTCAGCCTGCTGACTTCCACATCCACCGGTTCAACCACACGGCGGTCCGCAACGGCAGCCACGGCCGCCCTGAGCTTCTTCCCCGCCGCGGCACCGCGCAATCGGGCCGCCGCGCCGGCGATGGCCTTCCCGGCGAGGGCCAGCACCACGCCCAGCAGCACTCCTCCGGCGATCATCAGCGTTGGAACCGGCCACCCTTCCACCCTGGGCACCTCCGGAACGGGCAGCTGGAGATATCCCAGCCCGGCCAGCACCCCGAGCCAGCCCACGCCGCCCAGAGCCGCCACGAGGGCCAGCCACTGGACAACGTTGAACAGTCCCCACCACCACGTCCTTCGTCCGGCCAGCAGCTCTGTGCCGGCAATCGCCTGGTCCAATGCGTCCGGCAACTGGTCACGGCCCTCACGCGCGGCGCCCCGGATGGCCGCGCGCCACGGTCCCGGAGCCCCGGTACTGGCGGCATCTGCGAATTCCCGTACGGCAGCGTCCGTCCTGGCGCGTTCCGGCGCGCCGGCCGGCGGCAGCGACGTCCTGTTGACTTCCGCTGCGGCACCCTCCCGCCGCAGGTTCAACCTCCGCAACGGGTCCGCGCGGAAGCGGACCAGCCAGCGGGTCAGCGGCCAGCCTGTGCGCCTGGTGGCTTCCTGCCGGTACGACCGCGACACGGCATCAACAACGAGCGGGACGTTGGCGGCCGCCGCAAGTTCGTCAGCCAGCCGGGACCTGGTGCCTGCTTTGATTCCGGCAGCCTCCCCGGTCCCGGATGCTGCCGCCAACCGGGCTGTGGCCGTGGAGACATCCGCGGCCAGCCGCTGTGACAACGCCTGCCGCTGCACCACCACGTGCCGGATGGCTGCCCGGACTTTGTCCACCCCGGTCCCGTCCAACGCAGAGGCGCCAAGGACCTGGACCTTGCCCAGGCCGTCCCGGGCAAGGATGGCTTTGAGGGACTCCAGCACCGGTCCGGTGTCCGACGGCGGGAGCCGGTCGACCTGGTTGAGGACCACCAGTGTGACCGCCCCATGCGAAGCCAGGGGTGTGAGGAAGTCGTTGTGCACCGCCGCGTCCGCGTATTTCTGCGGGTCCAGCACCCATACCAGCACGTCCACCAACCCGACCATCCGCTGGACAATTTCCCGGTTGGCGGCCTTCGTTGAGTCGAAATCCGGGAGGTCCAGCAGGATCAGGCCGGTGGATTCGTCGGCGAATCCGGGCACTGCTGCGGAATGATGGCGTTTTGCAACTCCGAGCCAGTCGAGTAGCGGTTCGCTGCCTTCCGTTCCCCAGACACCCGCCAGCGGTTCGGACGTCGTGGGGCGGCGGACGGCCGCCGTCGCGATTTCAGCACCGCTGACCGCATTGAAAATCGAGGACTTGCCACTGCCCGTTGCCCCGAAGAAACCCACCACGGTGTGGTCCGAGGACATCGATCGGCGCGAACTGGCGCGCTCAAGGACCTCGAGCACGTCGTCCAGCGCCTCGTCCGGCAGCACCCCGCCGGCAAGCTCCCGCGCGTCGTTCAGGGCCTGCAGGCGGGAATCAAGCCGGGAGGCTTCCCTGGTTCCGCTGTGCCGGCTCATGCCGCGCCGGCCAGTTGACGGAGGGCGCGCGCATGCTCGGCAAGCGCCTCCGGCGGAACCCCGGTGCTGACGTCCAGGCGGTCCAGGAAGCGCTGCTGTTCCGCCTGCAGCAGCTTGTGGCACCTCGAGTTCAGGTCCTCGCGGGCAGTTTGCGCGAGGCGCCTCACTGCATCCTCGCCGAAGACGGCCTCCAGGAGCCGTTGACCTACGACGGCGGTACCTCCAGCCACGCCGATCTCCAGTCCCGTGAGACCGGCGGTCATGGAGAAAACCACGATCATGAGGGCGGCCCCCAGCCCGTTGACCCCGAAGGAAAGCCATCTGGCCTGGGTACGCTTGCCCTGGCCTTCCGTACGGATAAGCTCCATCAGTGCGCCCTGCCAGGCCCTGATCTCTGCCGCCACCGTTTCTGCAAAACCGTCACTTGTGCCCGAGAGGTCGTCCGTGCCCAGGAGCTGGCGGCCTGCAGGGTCCGAGCGCCAGCGCTGGTCAGCGTCCTCGGCCGCATTGGCGGCTTCGTCCATGATGACTGCCTGCAGCCCGGTTTCAATGGCTGTTTCCACCTTGACAGCCGGAGCCGGTTCGCCGCGAAAGAAAGCGCCCATCCGGTCCCGCATGCGACCGATGTTCTGTTCCAGGACGCGGAAGAATTCCCCGGTACCAACAAAGTCCTGCCAGCGGGCCAGGACTTCGCCGCGCAGGAGGGCACCGTCCCGCGTTGCGTCGAGGATTCTGGCACCGGCATCCTGATAGGCATTGCGGACATCCCTGGCAAGGACATCCCGGGATTGCTGCTGCTCCCTCGAAGCCTGCGCGAGGGCGGCAACGCGGCCGCTGAGCGCCCGTACAGTGCCGTTGAGTGTCCGGCGGGCAATTTCAGCCCGCCCGGCGGAGTCCGCGGCCAGTTCACGCAACCAATGACCCAACGGTTCCACGGCACCGCCGGGCAGCATTCCGAGACCGTCCAGGGTCACCTCCGGAATAATGAACAGCCGGGCTGCGCCCAGGCCCTCCCGCTGCAGCATGGTCCGGAGGTCCGCGCTGACCTCCGCCTCAGCGGCCGGGGGCACGCGGTCCAACACCACCGCCACCATGATGTCCCTTGACGCAGCGTCGAGGAGCAGCTTCCAGGGCACGGCGTCGGCATAGCGGTTGGCTGTTGTCACAAATATCCAGAGGTCGGCTGCAGCCAGCAAGTGGCCCGCAAGCGTCCGGTTTCCATCCGAGACGGAGTCGACGTCGGGAGCATCCAGTATGGCGATTCCCTGCGGCACGGCAGGGTGTCCCAGGAGCACCAGGGAGGATATGGCTGCCGCATCGGGTGCAGCACCGGCCCGGCTGGCGGGCAAAGGCGTTTCCAGCACCGCGCCGCCGATGCGGCTCAGGTTCGGCAGCACCCGCTGGTCCTCGAACCAGCCGGAATCCGCCGGGTTGTGGAGCAGGATCGGCTGCCTGGTGGTCGGCCGGATGGCGCCGGCCCTGGTGACAGGATGCCCTACAAGGGCGTTGACCAAGGTGGACTTGCCCGCACCGGTGGATCCGCCCACAACTGCCAGCAGCGGCGCGTCCAGGCTGCGGAAGCGCGGGAGCATGTAGTCATCCAGCTGCGCCAGCGCATTCCTGATGTCGAGGCGGGCAGCGTCAGCGCCGGGAAGCGCAAGCGGCAACGCCGCCTCGCCAAGGTCCCTGCGGACAGCCTCAAGCAGTTCCACGGCTGCGGCCGCGCGCGTGTTGTGCACGGCGGGGCCCGGGGGTGAACTCTCAGATGGGGACGTCACAGCTTCATCATGCCAGTTCGGCACGCGTCCGGCCCGGGCATCGCCCCGGGATGTCCCCTCCAGGCGGTCATATCCCCCTCGCGGTTCCAGGGGAAAGGACCATTCGGCGGGGAATAGCGCGGAAAGTATCCGGGCACATAAAAAGCGGCCCCGGGCTGTTGCCCGGGACCGCTCCAGTGGTGACCCCAGCGGGATTCGAACCCGCGTTACCGCCGTGAGAGGGCAGCGTACTAGGCCGCTATACGATGGGGCCGCGTACTTCCGGATGGTATTTCTACCATCAGGCTCAGTGATTGTTTCATACACAAAGCCAGTGTTTCAAATCGGCTGAACCGCTTGAAACCCCTGATCTGCCGCATCGGAATGCTGCATTCTCAGAGCTGGGATACCAGGACTCGAACCTAGAATGACGGTACCAGAAACCGTAGTGTTGCCAATTACACCATATCCCAATGGCACTTTCGGACCGGATGTTCAGGCCTAAACCTTCGCTCCCGGCGCCTCAGCACGAGTAATTACTTTACCCGAGAGTTTTGGATGGCACAAATCGGGGCCCGACTCCCCTTCCGCTGCACGCCCAACCCGCTGCGATGACGCACGATTCGGGTCGCCCCGCGAGAAAACCCTTGCAATTCCGGGGCAATCAAGTTTACGCTCGGTAAGTTACCGCAGAGTAACAACCTCCCCGAAGCCGGCCTGACCTGCAGTTCTACGCCCAGTTCGGAATGTTAGCTGCGTCACGGCTGGAGGCTTCCGGGGCCACACACGCTTCCGCCAGGACCGTCGAGAGGAACCAACCGTGCCACAGAGTCGTGCCACTGCTCCCCCGAACCCCCGCACACGCGGCCAGCAGATCGCCATAGCGCTGCTTGCTTTGCTCCTTGTTGCCTTGCTGGGTTTCTACACCGTGGTCACCGGCCGCATCACCGAAGGATCATCCAGGCTCAAGGACGGAGCCGGCCAGGCCTCCGCAGGCGCCGATCAGCTCAAGGACGGAGCCGGGAAGCTCGCCGCCGGCGCCACGCTGGCAGACACCGGGGCCGGCAAGCTCGCCGCCGGAGCGCAGAAGGTCCGCGCCGGCATCACCGACAAGCTGGCCCCCGGCGCCGACCAACTCCAAGCCGGAGCCGAGAAGCTTGCGGCCGGTGCGGTGAAGATCGAGACGGACGTGACGACGAAGCTCGCCCCGGGTGTCTACAAGGTCGATGACGGTGCCGGCAAACTGGCTGCAGGCGCGGTGCAGCTCTCCGCAGCGCTGACGCCCACTGCATCCGGTAACGCGGAGAACAACCTCGCCGACGGCGCGACCCGGCTCAGTGCCGGTGCATCGAAGCTGGAAGCAGGGGCCAGCCAGCTTGCCGCCGGAACAGACCAGCTCAAGGGCTACCGAGGGGCCAACGGCAACCCGGAAACAGGCACGGGGACCGCTGCCCTTGCGCAGGCTTTGGAGCTGCTGCAGGCTGCCGCGAACGATCCCGTGCAGGGACTCGTGCCGCTCTCGGTCGTCAAGGACAAGATCGCAAAGATCACTGCAGGTGCCCACAAGCTGGACGCCGGCGCCGCCCAGCTGCAGTCCGGCGCCTCACGGCTCCACGACGGCACGGGGGAACTGCAGGCCGGGGCCGGCAGGCTGACCGGGGGCTTTGCCACCCTGAGCGGCAAGCTCAACAGCCAGGATCCGGAAAACCCCGGTGTTGTGCTTGGCACCCGGCTCCTCGCCGACGGGACTGCCAAGATCAGGGTGGGCATGGACGGCGTACCCGGAAACCCCGACCGCCCGGGCCTGCTCAAGGCCGCCGCAAGCATGACCGAAGGTTCCACCCGGCTCGCCGCTGGAACCGGAACCCTGAATGCCGGCATCAAGGGGGACCCGGCAGATCCAGCGAACCCCGGCCTGCTGGGCGGTTCGGAGGCCCTTGCCGTCGGAGCGGCACAGCTCTCGGAGGGCAACACCAAGCTCGCTTCCGGTTCCACGCAGCTTGCCACCGGGTCCGGCAAGCTGGCGGAGGGGAACGCGAAGGTGGCTGCCGGCACGGAAACGCTCTACTCGAGTGCGGCCGCGGTCTCGCCATCCGAC
Source organism: Arthrobacter sp. NPDC058288 (assembly GCF_042880995.1). Lineage (NCBI taxonomy): Bacteria > Bacillati > Actinomycetota > Actinomycetes > Micrococcales > Micrococcaceae > Arthrobacter > Arthrobacter sp. NPDC058288. Next base: position 1,110,614 of record NZ_JBHVYH010000001.1, on the reverse strand, counting down.
ATGGTGGGCCAGCCCGATGCGGTCACGGCCGTCGGCATGGTGGGCGTTCTGGGGCTTGGTTCCGTTGGCGCGTACGTTGCCTTGCGCAACCGGCGGAAAGCCGGCGCCCCGGTGTGATCACGCCGGTGGCCCCGCCCGGACCGGGCGCGGCCACCGGCAGGGGGCTATCCCAGCAAGTCGACGAGCGACCCTACCTGGTGGCCGGCAAACTCGGACTCAGTGCCCCCGCCGCGGTTCAGCCAGACGCCCAGCAAGCCCGCCGCCGTCGAACCTTCGGCGTCCAGCAGGCGGTTGTCTCCCACGTAGAGGGTCTCAGCGGCACTGCTGCCCAAGAGGCGTACGCCCTCGAGGTAGATGGCCGGATCCGGCTTGGGCACGCCCACGGTATCCGTTCCCACCAATACGGTGATCCGCTGGAGCCCTGCGGTATCAAGCTTCACCCGCTGGTAGTCGTGCACGTTGTTGCTGACCGCACCGTAAGGAATTCCCGCGGCGTCGAGGGCGTCCAGGACCGGGGCCACGTCCTCGAACGCACGGACGTAACCATGCTGCAGGGCTGCGTAGGACGTGACCCAGGCATGGGACTCCTCGCCCTCTTCCAGTTCCACTCCGAAGTGTCCCAGGGCAGCCCGTCCCCGGAGCAGCCGCTGCTCATTGAAGGTGAGCTCTCCGGCCAGGTAGCGGTCATAGAAGTGCGTGGTCTCGTGCGTGAAAATGCGCCCGAACTTCTCCCACCCGGCCTGGTCCAGGCCGGGCAGGAGATGTTCGCTGACGTCACGCAGCGCCGTGGTCATGGCGTATTCAAGGTCCACCAGGGTGTCGTCAATGTCGAACAGCACACCCCGGACGACGCCAAAGCCCGTGTGCAGGACACGGCCGCCGTCGCCGCGCATGGCAGTCATCAGCCGCGGAAAGCGTGGAGGCGGGCCAGTGAGGATGCCTTGCCCAGGATGACCATGGATTCAAAAAGCGGCGGGGAGATCCGGCGGCCCGAGACGGCTGTCCGGACCGGACCGAAGGCCAGCCTCGGCTTGATGCCCATGTCCTCCACGAGTGCCTGCTTCAACGCCGCCTGGATGCTTTCGGCGCTCCAGTCGGAGACGGCGTCCAGGGCCGCGATCGCGGCGTCCAGCACCTCGCTGAGGTTTTCCGGAAGTCCCTTGCGGGCGTCATCCGCAACGTCGATGGCGTCGTCGTCCTTGAACAGGAAGGAAATCATCTCCGGCGCCTCGCCCAGCAAGGCGATGCGCTCCTGGATCAGCGGTGCGGCCTCGGCGAGGATCTCCTCCTCGCGGGCAGTCAGCGTATCCCCCACCAGGTTCGCTGCGCGGAGGTACGGAACCAGGCGGCCCCTGAAGTCCTCCGCGTCCAGCATCCGGATGTGGGTGCCGTTGATCGCCTCGGCCTTCTTGATGTCGAAGCGCGCCGGGTTGGCCAGGACGTCGTGGACGTCGAAGTGCTCGATCAGCTGCTCCACCGTGAAGATGTCTTCGTCGGCGGACAGGCTCCAGCCCAGCAGCGAGAGGTAGTTGAGCAGGCCCTCAGGGATGAATCCGCGGTCCCGGAGCAGGAACAGGTTGGACTGCGGATCACGCTTGGACAGCTTCTTGTTGCCCTCGCCCATCACGTACGGAAGGTGCCCGAACACGGGCATGTAGCTGGCAACGCCGATCTCCATCAGGGCACGGATCAGCACCACCTGGCGGGGCGTGGAGGACAGCAGGTCCTCGCCGCGCAAAACATGGGTGATCTCCATCAGGGCGTCATCCACCGGGTTCACCAGGGTGTACAGCGGGGAGCCGTCGGCCCGGACAATCACGTAGTCAGGAATGCTTCCGGCCTTGAAGGTGATTTCACCGCGGACCATGTCGGTGAACGTGACGTCCTCGTCGGGCATGCGGACACGGAGCACCGGTTCGCGGCCCTCCGCCTTGAACGCGGCAACCTGCTCTGCGCTGAGGTTGCGGTCGAAGTTGTCGTAGCCAAGCTTGGGGTCGCGGCCGGCGGCACGATGGCGCGCTTCAACTTCCTCCGGCGAGGAGTAGCACTCATAGGCGTAGCCGGCTTCCAGTAGCTTGGCCACAACGTCCTTGTAGAGGTCAAGGCGCTGTGACTGGCGGTACGGCTCGTGCGGTCCGCCAGTTTCCACGCCCTCTTCCCACGAGATGCCCAGCCATTTCAGGGCCTCAAGCAACTGCTCGTAGCTCTCCTCCGAGTCCCGCGCCGCGTCCGTGTCCTCGATGCGGAACACGAAGGTGCCCTGCGTGTGGCGGGCGTAGGCCCAGTTGAACAGCGCCGTCCGGATCAGGCCCACGTGGGGGGTGCCCGTGGGCGAAGGGCAGAACCGCACCCGGACCGGGGTTTCGGCGGTGACGGCAGGACTGGAGACAGCGTTGGACACAGAAGGAGTAGTCATAGTGACTCCAACTTTACCGCCTGCCCGGGGCTCGGACCCGCCGCGAAATCCGGCACGGAAGCGGACAGCCGCCCCGGGATTCCCTGGGCGGCTGTCCGTGGCTTCGGTGCAGTGCGCGGCTAGCGCCGGACAACCGGGTTGGAAAGCCGGCCGATGCCTTCGATCTCCACGTCAAAACGGTCGCCGGCCGCAACCAGGCCCACGCCCGCCGGAGTGCCGGTCATGATGACGTCGCCCGGAAGCAGCGTGAAGGCCTGCGACACGACGGAGACAAGCTCACGGACGCCCCGGATCATCTGGCTCGTGCTGCCGTCCTGCCGGAGTTCGCCGTTGAGCCAGCCCTGGATCCGAAGGTCGTCGGTGTCCAGTTCGGTTTCGATCCACGGGCCCAGGGGCGCCGAGGTGTCAAATCCCTTGGCCCGCGCCCACTGCAGGTCGGTCTTCTGGACATCGCGGGCCGTCAGGTCGTTGCCGCAGGTGTAGCCGAAGATGACGTCGTCAACGCGGTCCTCGGGAACGTCCTTGCAGATCCGCCCGATCACTACGCACAGCTCTGCTTCGAAGGAAACCTCCTCCGAGAACTCCGGCAGCACGATGGGATCGTTGGGGCCCACCACCGAGGTATTGGGCTTCAGGAACAGCAGAGGCTGCGACGGCACGTCATTGCCAAGCTCCCTGGCATGCTCAACGAAGTTCCGTCCGACGCCCACCACCTTGCTGCGCGGAATGATAGGCGCGAGCAGCCGCACGTCCTCAAGCTTGTACTTGACGGTGCTACGTTCAACGCCGTTGAAGAAAGGGTCACCCTTGATGACAGTGACTTCCTCACTGCCGGGCTCGCCTTCCACAACGCCGTAAAGGGGATCAGAATCAGCTACAAATCGGGCGATACGCATGGTTCCTAGCGTACAGTCCTCCGGAACGGCGTCCTGCCGCGGACGCTGCCGCGCCGGCCCCGCCCAGGTGCTCAGCTGCGGAGGAACTCCAGCTGGGCTGCGACTGAATTCTCCGCCGCGGCACGGACGGCGGGATCGATGTCCGCATAGACAGCATCCGTGATTTCACCGACCCGGGCATCGGGTCCCAGCTCCGCCAGGGCCGCCCGGATCTGCGCGAGCCGTTCCTGGCGGTGGTCGCGGTAGGCGCGGACCACCGCGTCCAGCGCCGGCAGCACCGCGCCGTGCCCGGGCAGGACCATGGCCGGGCCAATCGTTTCCAGCCTGTCCAGCGTTCTCAGGTAGTCGCCCAGTTTCCCGTCGGGAAAATCCAGGACCGTGGTGCCACGGCCCAGGATGGTGTCGCCGGTAAGCACCGAGCCGCGCGGGCCGTCACCCGGCAGGTGGAAACAGAGCGAGTCGGACGTGTGGCCGGGAGCGGCAATGACGCGTAGCTCCACCCCCGCGGCATGGAGTGTTTCACCGTCAGCCAACGGAGTTCCGCCGTGGCAGTGCCGGGCATCCGCAGCACGGACCGGTGCCCCCGTGAGTTCATGGAAGCGCCCCGCCGCCGCAGTGTGGTCGGCATGGCGGTGCGTAATGAGGATGAGCTCCACCCGCCCCGCCCCCGCCAGTTCCCGCAGGTGCCGTTCGTCCAACGGCCCGGGGTCCACCACCACCGTGCTCTCGGATTCGGGCCCGCCCAGCAGGTACGAATTGGTCCCGTCCAGGCTCATGGGGCCGGGGTTGGGTGCCAGCCGGAACCGCGCCAGGCCGCTGGCTTGAAGAATCGACGGAGAGGATTCGGGATTCACCGTTCCATCTTCGCATTTAAACGCACGACGCCGGGCGCGCCGAAATCATTTCGGTCCGCCCGGCGTCGTGGTTCAATCCGGTCCGGTGTCAGTCAACAGGATGTCAGGCGAGGCGGGTCAGCCAGCCATGCGTGTCCTCGACCGTTCCTGTCTGGATGCCGAGGAGCTGCTCGCGGATGGCCATGGTGGTCTCCCCCGCCTTCGCATCCTCGGAGCCGATGAACTCCGTGGCGTCCTTGAGGACCCCGATGGGCGTAATCACGGCGGCAGTCCCGCAGGCGAAGACCTCGGTGATGTCGCCCGAGGCGACGCCGTCCCGCCATTCGTCCAGGGTGATCTTACGCTCGGTGACGGTGCGGCCCATGTCCTTGGCCACCTGCATGACGGACATCCGGGTGACGCCCTCCAGGATGGTACCGGTGAGGGCGGGCGTGACCAGCGAACCGTCCTTCATCACGAAGAAGACGTTCATGCCGCCGAGTTCTTCAACGGCGTTGTCGTTGAACTGGTCCAGGAAGAGGACCTGCTTGCAGCCGTGCGCCTCGGCCTCCTGCTGGGCGATCAGGGATGCCGCATAATTGCCGCCACACTTGGCCGCGCCGGTGCCGCCGCGGCCTGCACGGGCGTACTCGCGGGAGATCCAGATCGACACGGGCTTCAGCTCCCCGCCGAAGTAGTTGCCGGCCGGGGAAGCGATCACGCGGAAGGAGACTTCCCTTGCCGCGCGGACACCCAGGAACGCTTCCGTGGCGATCATGAACGGGCGCAGGTAGAGCGCCTCGCCGTCCCCGGCGGGAACCCACTCGCGGTCGGCCTGCACGAGTTCGCGGATGGCGCCGAGGAAGTACTCTTCCGGAAGCTCCGGCAGCGCCAGCCTGCGGGCGGACTTGTTCAGCCGGGCAGCGTTGGCCTCCGGGCGGAACGTCCAGACCGAGCCGTCGGCATGGCGGTAGGCCTTGAGGCCCTCGAAGATCTCCTGGCCGTAGTGCAGCACCGCCGCCGACGGGTCAAGCGAAATGGGACCGTATGCCTCGATGCGCGCGTCATGCCAGCCGCCCTTGCCGTTCTCGTCAACGCTGTAGTCGACGATCGCAGTGTGGTCGGTGAAATAGTTGCCGAAACCCGGGTTCGCCAGGATGGCTGCACGCTCTTCAGCAGACTTCGGGGTTACCGAGGGCTGATGGGTGAATTCGACGCCATGGGCAGTCTGAGTCATGGTTCCTCCACGGTCGGCTGCCTGGTGTGTGAACGTGGTTCAGCGTCGGACCACGGCAGCATTATTGGTGATTCGAGACAAGCTTACGCCCGATGCGGGACCCTAAAGGGCGGCGGCGATTGCGTCGCCGATCGCGCTGGTGGTGCGTTCCCGGCCATCGCGGCCTTCGACGTCGGCGATGACTGCCGCTTCGATCTTCTTCGCTGCATCTGCATAGCCGAGGTGGTCCAGCAGCAGTGCCGCTGACAGGATTGCCGCCGTCGGATCGGCTTTCTGCTGGCCGGCGATGTCGGGGGCGGATCCGTGCACGGGTTCGAACATGGAGGGAGCGGTGCGTTCCATGTTGATGTTGCCGGATGCCGCCAGGCCGATGCCGCCGGTGACGGCTGCGGCGAGGTCTGTAATGATGTCGCCGAAAAGGTTGTCCGTGACGATGACGTCGAAGCGTGCGGGGTCGGTGACCATGAAGATCGTGGCTGCATCGATGTGCAGGTAGTCGTGGGTGACATCCGGGAATTCCTGGGCCACCGCCTCAACGGTCCGCTTCCACAAGTGGCCGGCATAGACAAGGACATTGTGCTTGTGCACCAGCGTGACGTGCTTGCGCGGACGTTCGCTGGCGCGGCGGAACGCGTCGCGGACAACCCTTTCCACGCCATGGGCAGTGTTCAGCGAGACCTCGGTGGCAACCTCGTGCTTTGTCCCGGCGCGCAGGGTGCCGCCATTGCCGACATACGGCCCCTCGGTGCCTTCACGGACCACGATGAAGTCAATCTTTCCGGGGTTGGCGAGCGGGCTGCCGACGCTGCCGAAGAGGCGCGAGGGCCGCAGGTTGACGAAGTGGTCAAGGCTGAAGCGGAGCTTCAGCAGCATCTCGCGCTCAATGATGCCGGAGGGGATCCGGGTGTCACCGGGGGCTGCACCGACGGCGCCGAACAGGATCGCGTCCCGGGTGCGGAGATCGCTCAGCACTTCCTCCGGAAGGGTCTCCCCCGTCTCCAGCCAATGCTGGGCTCCGAGCTTGTAATGGGTCTGGTCCAGGGTGACGCCTTCGGCGGCCACAACCTTCTCCAGGACCTTCAAGGCTTCGGCGATGACCTCCGGGCCGATGCCGTCGCCGGGAATGACAGCAAGATTTATGGTGGGTGCGCTCATGTTTTCAGGGTAGCCAAGGCATCCACATGATGGTCAAGTTGTCTCAATATTCGAACACGCCGGAACCCGCGTGTTTGTCAGCGTGCTTGCACGGGCGACGCCACGACGGCGACGTTTTTGCCCCACGGGTCCTCGGTGTAGCAGCTGATAAGCACCAGGCGGTTAGGGACCACCGCCCAGATGGGGCTGTCCTTCAAAGTTGCCTTTGTGTAAGTGGTAACGGAGTCGACGCGGTAGGTCATGGCACCGGTTGACGTGGTGACGGTCAGCTCGTCCCCGGCCGCGGCAGCTGAACTCAAGTGGTTGAACGGCGCGTCCAGCCCTTCCCAGCTGTGTCCGATGACATAGCTCGTGTTGACCGAACCGGCGCCGGGTGTCCCGAAAGGCGTCAGCCAGTAACCGTCCATTGTCTCCGGCGGTACGATGCTGTGGCTCCCGGCGTCGACCGGCTCTGGTTCCAACGGGTGAACCACAACATCCATGCCGGCAGCCGGGTAGGTGATGCGCTGCGGGGCCGACGCAGCCGGTTCGGAAGGAGACGGTCCAGGCCCGGGCAGCCCGCCCACAGCCAGCGGCAGCGCGGGCAGCCCCACCGGATCCGCTGCCGCAGCCCGCTCCCGTACGGCCCCGTCCGCCGCAGGCACCGTGGGCGCCGCCGGTTCATCCGGCAAGCGCTCCGTAAGGACCGTGGCCGCAAGTCCCCCGGCTCCCGGCTCTCCATGGCTGGCGCCCCCGGCCACCCCGTACGCCAGCCAGGCCCCAAGGATCCCCATGACGCAGACGCCGAGCACCAGGAGGTCCCTGAAGCTAAGAATCCGGCCGCGGACACCGGCGGCACTCTTGTGCCGGTTCCGTTGGTGACAGACCATGGAGGGCTCCTTGGGACGCCGAAACTGGAAGGACGGAAAACCCGGGGGCGGGTGCCTTGATGTCACGGCACCCGCCCCCCCAGCTTGATTCCCTAGCCGTTCGAGCCGCGCAACCGCAGGCCGCTCTTCACAAGCACCCAGGCGCCGACTGTGCCGAAGAAGCCGGTCAATGCGGCGAGCCACTGCGGAATGCCGGCATCTGACCTGCCGACAGCGGTCTGGACGTTGTACCCGACGTTCGTCGCTCCGGCGGCCGGTACTGCCGCAGCAGCCCCCTGCGGCGCAGCCGCACCCGGTGTGACCGCTGCAGGAGCCCCGGCAGCCGGAATGACCGCGGACGGCGTGGATGCGGCAGGTGTGGATGCCGGCGGAACCACCACAGTCACCGCCGGCGTCGTCGGCTGCTGGGTGGCCGGCGTCGTCGGCTGCTGGGTGGCCGGCGTCGTCGGCTCATCGGTCGCCGGCGTCGTCGGCTCATCGGTCGCCGGCGTCGTCGGTTCATCGGTCGCCGGCGTCGTCGGCTCATCGGTCGCCGGCGTCGTCGGGGAGGGCGACGGCGTGACCGCACCGCCCGCCTCGCAGCCCTGGGCGAGGAGCGCGAGGTTTCCCGGTGTCAGGTTCTGGCCCCCCGGCAGCGTGTCGCCATTGTTCTGCGGGACAACGTCGTCAGCGTGCCCGCTGTGTCCCGACAGCCCGTTGACACTGACCTCTACCGCCGTAAAGCTCCCGGATCCGCCCTTGGCGTGGCAGATGATAATGCTGTGTGCGTCGCTGGAAGTCGGTGGTGCGGCATAGGCCGCGACTGTGGCCCCCATAACCCCGAGGCCCACCACCCCCAGAGTGGCGATTGTCCGTTTCATGTTCGGTCCCTCCATACCAAATCCGATCGAACGGACCAGACTGCGCGGAGTAACCGTCTTCGAGACCAGGAAAAGCAAACCTGTGTGAGACCTCAAACAGCGAATTGAAGGTGACAGTTACTCCCCAGACAGTGTCGTCAGTTCGCTTGCCTTTTCAGGCTAGGTTTGCGGCGGGAGTTAAACCCGAGTAACAGGTACGCGTTTACTCAACCTAGCGCAGGTACGAATTACCTGCTTGGTGAATATATTCACTCGCATGCATAGGGAGGACTACTTGGACTGCGCCGACCGCACGGACCCCGGGATACGGAATTGCCACGGGCAACACGGAACGCTCCCCCGCTTGCCGGGCAAGTGAAGGAGCGTCCGATGGGTTGGTGCATTCAGCTGGAGCGAGGCCGGGAGGACTACGCTTCGGCCGGTTCCTCATACTTCGGGAAGATCGGGGCAGGAGCGGGGAGGTCCGTCCCGGGGACGAGCGGCATGGCGATCGCCGCGAACCGCCGGGCATCGCCGTCGGGCTGGCCGAGGGTCTCCAGAAGTGCGGCGGCCGCCGTCGGCATCACCGGCTGGACCAGGATGGCAACAATGCGGAGCACCTCAAGGGTCACGTACAGCACGGTGTTCATGCGCTCGACGTCGGTCTTCCGCAGCACCCACGGGGCCTGCTCGGCGAAGTAGGCGTTGGTATCGCCCAGGACGCCCCAAATGGCTTCCAGGGCACGGCTGAATTCCTGCTTCTCGAACGCTGCCCGGGCGCCTTCCAGCAGGCCGTTGGCCTGAGCCAGAAGGGCGGTGTCCGCCGCGGTGAAGTCGCCGGGGACCGGAACGCGGCCCTCACAGTTCTTGGCGACCATGGACAGTGAGCGCTGTGCGAGGTTGCCGAAGTTGTTGGCGAGGTCGGAGTTCATCCGGCCCACGATGGCTTCGTGGCTGTAGCTGCCGTCGGCGCCGAAGGGAACCTCGCGGAGGAAGAAGAAACGCACCTGGTCCAGGCCATACTGGGCCACGAAGTCCGCGGGCGCCACCACGTTGCCCAGTGACTTGGACATCTTGACGCCGTTGTTGTTCAGGAAACCGTGGATCATGATCCGCTTGGGCAGCTCCAGCCCGGCGCTCATCAGGAACGCCGGCCAGTAGATGGCGTGGAACCGCGAAATGTCCTTGCCGATCACATGGACGTCGGCCGGCCAGTACTTCCTGAACGATTCCGATTCAGTGTCGGGGTAGCCCACTCCGGTGAGGTAGTTGGTCAGCGCATCCACCCACACGTACATCACGTGCTTGTCGTTGCCGGGAACCGGAACGCCCCAATCGAAAGTCGTCCGGCTGATGGAGAGGTCTTCGAGCCCGCGCTTGACGAAACTGATGACCTCGTTGAAACGCGACTGCGGGGCACCGAATTCGGGGTGTGCCTCGTACAGCGCCAGGAGCTTGTCCTGGTAGGCGGAGAGCCGGAAGAAGTAGCTTTCCTCCGCCGTCCACGTCAGTTCGGTATCCGTCTCACGGGAGTAGCGAAGGCCGTCCTCCTTCACCACGGTCTCGTCTTCAACGTAGTAGGCCTCGTCGCGGACCGAGTACCAGCCTTCGTACTTGGACAGGTAGATGTCCCCGTTGGCCTCCATCTTCTTCCAGATGGCCTGGGAAGCCGCGTAGTGGTCCTCGTCCGTGGTCCGGATGAAGCGGTCGTACGAGATTCCCAGCGCGGAATGGGCTGCCTTGTAGATTTCGGCGTTCCGATCCACCAGTTCCTTCGGCGTGATGCCTTCCTTGTCCGCCGTCTGCGCGATCTTCATGCCGTGCTCGTCGGTGCCGGTGAGGAAGAAGACGTCGTAACCGTCCAGGCGCTTGAACCGGGCCATTGCGTCCGTAGCAATGTACTCATAGGCGTGACCGATGTGGGGCACACCATTGGGGTACGTGATGGCGGTGGTGATGTAGAACGGGGTCTGGGCTGAAGACGACACTCTGGGAAGTTACCTTTTTTCGGAAGCGTGGCGGACCGGGCTGGGACTGATACCCCTAAATCTAGATCAGTTCGGTCAGGGTATCGCTGAGCCGGACAAGTTCGTGGTCATGTGACGCCACCAGCACGGCTATTCCGTCGGACGTTGTGTCCTTGAGGATACTGATGATGCGGTTGGCCGAGGTGCGGTCCAGGCTGGCCGTGGGTTCGTCGACCACCAGAACCCGTGTTCCAAGGATCAGGGCGCGCGCAATGGCCACGCGCTGACGCTCGCCGCCGGACAGCTGGGCCGGACGGTGGCGCATGCGCCGCCCCAGGCCCACGAGGTCCAGGAGGTCCTTGGCCATGTCCCGGCGCTGGTCCACTTCGCCGTCCGGAACGGCCGGCAGCAGCACGTTCTCCAGGGCGCTCATGCCGTCGATCAGGGCACCGCCCTGGTCAACGTAGCCAATCAGTGCCCGGCGGCGGTCGGCGATTTCGTCGTCGCCCATGCTCTCCAGTGACTGGCCTTCCCAGAAGACACGGCCCGACGTCGGCAGGGTGAGTCCGGCGCCCACGGTCAGGATGCTGGTCTTTCCGGAGCCGCTCCGGCCGGCGACGCAGTGCATCTCTCCGGCGTGGAGGGTCAGGTTGAAGCCTTCGACGACGTTGACGGCGTCGGCCCCGCCCTTCTGCCCGCCGTAACGGATGGTGATGTTGCTCAGTTCCAGCGGGGTCCCGTGATCCGCGGCCTTCAGGATGGTGTTGGCACGGGTCTGGAGCGAGCCGTCCCCGGCGTCATCCTGGGGAATCCGGTCGAGATTCAGGTCGTTGTTCATTGGACCACTTTCGTTGCAATTGGAATCCAGCAAAGTACAGCCACGAGTCCGGCCAGGGCGGCCCAGAGCGCGGCATAAGGTGCGAGCAGGAGCCCGATGCCGAGGGCGCCGACCACGCCCAGCGGCAGGGCCACCGTACCCACGAGGGCGTTCTCGAACAGCCGGACCTGGCCCAGCATGTCCGGGTTCCAGCCCATGGCTTCGAGGGTGCCGAGGTACTGGCGTTTGGCCTGCAGCTCGAAGCGGCCGGTGACCAGGGTCAGGACCAGGCCCACCGCGACGCCCGACAGGGCCAGGACGATGCTGGGCAGGGCCACGCTGGCCGCTGCCAGTCCGCTCAGGGCGCTCGCGCCGGCGGCCCGCGGGATGTCGATCAGCAGGGCGATCAGACCGCCCACCGCGGCGCCAAACACGCCCACTGCCACAGCCAGTGAGATGGTGTTGAATTTGTTGGTGCTCAGCTGGCGGTTGGCGAACGTCAGCGGGGAATCAACGGCGATCAGCCGCTCGTCGTGCTGCGGCTCCTGGTCCACCTCGTCACGGTGCCTCAGCTGCCTTGCCGCGAAGTAGGCCGCGGCCGCGTAGAGAACCAGGACTGAAGCGGAAACGATGACCGTAGCGACGTTCCAGCTGATGATGCTCAGGATGGTACCGGCGATCGCCAGGAGGGCGGCACCCACGCCGAACTCCGCGAGCACCCAGCTCCGGATCCTCTTCTGGGTCCAGCCCATGGCACGCAGGGTGCCGGCTTCGCGGCGGCGCTGGCGGATATAGCTGACGGTGGATGCGCCGGTGAGCAGGGCCGCGCCGCACAAGGTGAGGAACAGCAGCGTGATGTTGGTTCCGGTCAGGGAACCGGACACGGCGTCGGCGGCATCCTGGCGGACCCATGACTGGGTGACGGTGCCCAGCGCGGATTCCTTGCCGGCGTCGTCCTTGGAGTAACCGGGCACAAAGATGTTGGCGTCTTCGCGCGCGGAGCCGGCAACCACCGTTGCTTCCAGCCCCATGTCCCGGATTTCATCCGCGAGCTTCTCGACCTCCGGCTGCGACTCCTTCCAGCTGCCGGGCGCCTTGGCCCGGACCCGGACGGCGTCAATCACCGAAGCGTTCTTTTCATATCCGCGGGCGGCGGCGAGGCCGTAGTAGTCGGTGATGGCGCCGGCGGACTGGCTGACCAGGCCGGTGGCGCTCAGCGAGGGCTTGAGCACGGTGTTCTCCACCTTTTTGCCCTGTGCGTCCTCGGTCAGGGTGAGCGGTGAAGGGTCGTAGCCGCCCAGGGGCAGCCGGTTGATGTCCCCGGCGGCCTCCTTGACCTTTTCGGCGTCAAACGTGCCGTAGACCATCGCCAGCGGCGCTGCGACCTTGGTGCCGGTCTCCAGGCTTTCGCGGTAGGAACGTTCGTCTACGGGCTCCCGCTGGGTCTGGTCGACCGGCGCGCCGCCGGCGCCCTTCTCCGGCAGCCGGTTCACCGTTACCCATTCCCCCGGCGTGGCGGTTTTGTCCACTGCACCGTTGCCGGCGGTGGAGCCGTCGGTGTATTTGGGGGCGGAGGCGAAGTCGGTGCTCCACGTTGCCGGGTTGTAGAGTCCCTGGCTGAAGTTGCCGGTGTTCCCCAGGAGCTGGGAGTAGTCCTGCGAGCCCGGCCAGGACAGAGCAAACGGTGACTTGGAAACGAAAGGCAGGTAGTCCTTGTCCAGCGACCTGGTCACCGTGCCGACGTCCTTGACCACGTTGCCGGAGTCGTCGATTTCTTCGATCTTGACCGAGTACTTGAGGTCCAGGGAGGTGCCGGAGCGGACGATCAGCGGTATGGCCTGCGAGTCTGCGGTGAGCTGGCCGTTACGCTTTGCCTGCTGGTACTGGGTCATCAGGGGCGCCCAGTACTTGAGCTTGACGCCGAGGAAGTCCGGTCCTTCTTCGAGCTCCTTCATGCTGATGCCCGTCGTGAACAGGCTTTCGAAATGCCGGCCGATGGCACCGGCGTTCCGGGCGTCCGCCGGCGGCGCCTTTTCGAGCGGAGCCAGGAAGTCGCCGGCACCGCCGAGCAGGGCGCGCTCGGAGACGGGGTCGACGGCGACGACGGACTCGGTCACCTGCGGCGCCAGCGGCAGCGAGACTGAAAGGTTGAAGAGGTTGTGTTCGGAACCGCCGGCGGGGGCCGGGAACTTGATTCCGGTTTCCCCTTCCGCGCCCGCGATGCGGATGCTCTTGCCGCCTGCGGCCTGCTCCTCGACGAGCCTGGCCTTGCCGAGGGAACCTTCGGCCATGGACTTGAACAGGGTCTGTTCCGACTTGCCGTCAGAGCTCACGGCGCTGGCGGTCAGCCGGTATTTCTTGGCTTCGTCAGTGAGGACCGACTCCGCTGCCGGCCACTTGCTGGGATCGGTTGCGCCGGGTTCCCCGGCGGTCGCCGTGCCCACGAGTCCGGAGTTGAAGCCCAGGTAGTCCATGGCATCAAGCCGCGGGGACTCGAGGTTCTGGGATACCCGTGACACGAGGCTGATGGGTGCCGCCACGGAGGTGCCGGACAATTTCCGGATGCCGTCCAGCTGGTCGAAGCTGATGCCGCCCTGGCCGTTGGCTATCTCCGGCTGCATGAGCACTCCGCCGGAACCCGCCTTGGCCTGGACCAGGATGTCATAGAGTCCACGGGAATTCTGGTCGACTGTTCGGTTGAGCGCTGCCTGCGACTGGCCCTGGACGAGGACGGACAGGCACATGGCGACGATCAAAATGGCCGCGGTCAGCAAAAGCACTCGGCTTCTGATGAACCTCTGGACGGCGTTCATTGGGCTCCCTGAAAAGCTGGATTGCGTGAGCGCACACCTCTGTCCACACCTAATGGATGTGAAGGCGTCCCCTGCCGGATGTGCAAAAAATAATGGCCGGTCTGCCGGCCGAATCCGAAAATCGGACCCAGCCATTGTACGCAGACCGGCCAATCATACGTGGCAGAAGTTAACGTCTGTCACGAGAAGTTCACCGAATAGGCGGGAGGTCAGTCTTCGAGGTCGACTTCCCGGACCATCTCGGCGCCGATGCCGGCCTTGATCGCGTCAAGGACCTGCTGCGGAACCGAGCTGTCAATGGTCAGGAGGGCCAGGACCTGGCCGCCCTCAGCCTGACGCGCAACCTGCATCCCGGCAATGTTGATGTTGTTCATGCCCAGGATGTGTCCGATGGTGCCGATCACGCCGGGACGGTCCGCGTAGGCCACCACCACCAGGTGCTCGCTGATGGGTATTTCCACCTCGTAGCCGTTGACGCCCACGAGCTTCTGGATCTGCTTGGGACCGGTCAGCGTTCCGGCCACGGAGATCTGGCTGCCGTCGCTGAGCGCACCGCGCAGGGTCAGGAGGTTGCGGTACGACTCGGTGTCGGGAGTGGTGATGAGGCGGACGTTGATGCCGCGCTGCTCTGCGATGACCGGGGCGTTGACGTAGGAAACCTGTTCCGTCACGACGTCGGCGAAGATGCCCTTGAGTGCGGCCAGTTCCAGCACCTTAACGTCCAGGGAGGAGATCTCGCCGGCAACTTCGACGTCGAACTGCGTCAGGGATGCATGGGTCAGGGCGGTGAAGATGCGGCCCAGCTTCTCGATCAGCGGGATGCCGGGGCGGACGTCCGGAGCGATGACGCCGCCGGCAACGTTGACGGCATCCGGAACCAGTTCACCGGCCAGGGCAAGCCGCACTGACTTTGCCACGGAGACGCCGGCCTTTTCCTGCGCTTCGTCAGTGGATGCGCCGAGGTGCGGGGTCACCACCACATTGTCCATCTCGAAGAAGGGCAGGTCGGTGCTGGGTTCCTTGACGAAGACGTCAACACCCGCGCCGGCAATTTCGCCGTCCTTCAGCGCGGCGTGGAGGGCTTCCTCATCCACCAGGCCGCCGCGGGCCACGTTGATGACGTAGGCGGTCTTCTTCATCTTCTTGAATGCCTCGGCACCCAGCATGCCCACCGTCTCAGGAGTCTTGGGCATGTGGATGGTGATGAAGTCGGACTGTGCCAGCAGCTCGTCCAGGGTCACCAGCTGCACGCCCAGCTGGGCGGCACGGGCGGAAGTGATATAGGGATCGTAGGCCAGGATCTTGGTGTCGAAGCCCTTGAGGCGTGCTGCCACGAGAGCGCCGATGCGGCCCAGGCCGATGATGCCGATCTTCTTCTCGTAGAGTTCGATGCCCGTGTACTTGGAGCGCTTCCATTCGCCGTCTTTGAGCGCGGCGCTGGCCTGCGGAATGTGGCGGGCAAGGCTCAGGATGTGGCCCACCGTCAGTTCGGCGGCGGAGACGATGTTCGAGGTCGGCGCGTTTACCACCATGACACCGGCCTGCGTGGCGGCCTTGATGTCGACGTTGTCCAGGCCGACGCCTGCGCGGGCGATGACCTTGAGGTTCTTGGCCGCCGCGATGGCCTCGGCGTCCACCTGCGTGGCGGAGCGGACCAGGATAGCGTCAACATCCGCGATGGCCGCGAGCAGCTGGGAACGGTCGGCGCCATCGGTCTGGCGGATTTCAAAGTCCGGGCCCAGGGCCTCGACTGTGGCGGGTGAAAGTTCTTCGGCGAGCAGTACTACGGGTTTTGACACGGCTGATCCTCTGCGTTGCAGTCCGGGGGATAAATCAAGTCTAGGCCGACGGAAAGGCCGGGCTCACATTGTTAAGTGTGAACCCGGCCTCACCGATGACTTCTAAAGGGCACCAGGCCGATGGCCTTGGCGGCAGGCAGCCTTAGCGGGCTGCCGAGCCCTCTACGTAGTCCTCGTCCTGCTGCTGCCAGGAGAACAGGGAGCGCAGCTCGCGGCCAACGGCCTCGATGGGGTGCTGCTCAGCCTTGGCACGCAGTGCCTTGAACTCAACGCCGCCGTTGTCCTGGTCCTCGATGAACCGTTTGGCGAAGGCGCCGGACTGGATGTCGCCGAGGACAGCCTTCATGTTTTCCTTCACCTCGGGGGTGATGACGCGCGGGCCGGAAACGTAGTCGCCGTATTCTGCGGTGTCGGAAACGCTCCAGCGCTGCTTGGCGATGCCGCCTTCCCACATGAGGTCAACAATGAGCTTGAGCTCGTGCAGGACCTCGAAGTAGGCGATCTGCGGCTGGTAGCCGGCCTCGGTCAGGGTCTCGAAGCCGTACTGGACCAGCTGGGAGACACCGCCGCACAGGACGGCCTGCTCGCCGAACAGGTCGGTTTCCGTCTCTTCCGTGAAAGTGGTCTTGATGACACCGGCGCGGGTACCGCCAATGGCCTTGGCGTAGGACTTTGCGAGATCCCAGGCTGCGCCCGTGGCGTCCTGCTCGACGGCGATGATGTCCGGGATGCCGCGGCCGGCTTCGAATTCGCGGCGCACAGTGTGGCCGGGAGCCTTCGGGGCGATCAGGATGACGTCAACGCCCTCCGGTGCCTGGATGTAGCCGAAACGGATGTTGAACCCGTGGGCGAAGGCCAGGGCCTTGCCGGGGGTCAGCTTGTCCTTGATGGAGTCGTTGTAGATCGAGCGCTGGTGCTGGTCCGGTGCCAGGATCATGATGACGTCTGCCCATTCGGCGGCGTCGGCGACGTTCTTGACCGTGAAGCCTGCGTCCTGGGCCTTGGCGATCGAGGAAGAGCCTTCCTTGAGCGCGATGGTTACCTCGACGCCGGAGTCGCGCAGGTTCAGGGCGTGGGCGTGGCCCTGCGAGCCGTAGCCGACGATGGCCACCTTCCGGCCCTGGATGATGGAGAGGTCTGCGTCGTCGTCGTAGAACATTTCAGTCACTTGCGTAACTCCTTTTGAGTGGATTCTTTGGTAAGTCGTCTGTGGTGTTGCGGTACTGCACGGGCGTTGCGTCGTTAAGCGCTTCGCAAGGCCCTGTCACTCATGGAGCGGGATCCCCGTCCAACGGCAAGGGTGCCGGACTGCACAATTTCGCGGATGCCGAAGGGCTCGAGCACTGACAGCAGTGCGGTGAGCTTTTCGGGATGGCCGGTTGCTTCAATGACCACCGAGTCTGTGGAGACGTCGACCACTGAAGCGCGGAACAGGTCTGCAGCCTGGGTCACCTGCAGGCGTGTTGCGGCATCCGCACGTACCTTGACCAGGATGTGGTCTCGTTGTACGGAAGATTCTGAGGTGAGTTCAACAATCTTGATCACGTTGATCAGTTTGTTCAACTGCTTGGTGACCTGTTCGATCAGGTCACCGTCGGCGTCGACGACGACGGTCATCCGGGACGTGCCCGGAACTTCCGTCGGGCCGACGGCCAGGGAGTTGATGTTGAAGGCCCGGCGGGCGAAGAGGCTCGCGACTCGGGTCAGCACACCGGGTTTGTCTTCGACCAGAACGGACAGCGTGTGGCGGGTCATGATCAGTCCTCCTCTTCCCATTCCGGGGTCATGTTGCGGGCGACCTGGATCTGGTCGTTACTCACTCCGGCGGGCACCATCGGCCACACCATGGAGTCCGGGCTCACCACGAAGTCGATGACCACCGGGCGGTCGTTGATTTCAAGGGCTTTCTGGATGGTGGCGTCGATGTCCTCGGCGCGCTCGCACCGGAAGGACGCGCAGCCGTAGGCCTCGCCCAGTTTCACGAAGTCCGGGATCCGGACAGTTTCATGGCCGGTGTTGAGGTCGGTGTTCGAGTAGCGGCCTTCGTAGAAAAGGGTCTGCCACTGGCGCACCATGCCCAGCGAGGAGTTGTTGATGACGGCAACCTTGATGGGGATCTTGTTGATGGCGCAGGTGGCCAGTTCCTGGTTGGTCATCTGGAAGCAGCCGTCACCGTCGATGGCCCAGACCACACGGTCCGGTGCGCCCACTTTGGCGCCCATGGCTGCGGGGACGGCGTAGCCCATGGTCCCGGCTCCGCCTGAGTTCAGCCAGGCGTGGGGGCGTTCGTACTTGATGAACTGCGCCGCCCACATCTGGTGCTGGCCGACGCCGGCAACGTAGATTCCTTCGGGCCCCGTGAGGGCGCCGATGCGCTCGATGACGCGCTGCGGTGCGGTGAGGCCGTCCTCCGGCTCGGTCCAGCCCAGCGGATACGTTTCCTTCAGGTTGTTCAGGAACGTCCACCAGTTCTCCAGGTCCGGCTTCCCGGAAGCAGCGAACTGCGTCTTCACGGCCTCGGTGAGCTCCGGGATGATCTCCTTGACGGAGCCCACGATGGGAACGTCGGCCGTGCGGTTCTTGGAGATTTCGGCCGGATCGATGTCAGCGTGGATGACCTTCGCGTTCGGCGCGAACGTCTTGAGGACGCCGGTTACCCGGTCGTCAAAACGGGCGCCCAGCGTGATGAGCAGGTCGGACTGCTGCAGCGCGGTCACGGCCGAGACCGTGCCGTGCATGCCGGGCATGCCGACGTGCTGCGGGTGTGAATCAGGGAAGACGCCCCGGGCCATCAGGGTGGTGACCACTGGCGCGCCGGTGATCTCGGCGAGTTCGCGCAGCTCGGCCGAAGCGTGCGCCTTCACGACGCCGCCGCCGACGTAGAGTACGGGCTTGCTGGCCCCGGCAATCAGCTTCGCTGCTTCGCGAACCTGCTTGTTGTGACCGCGGAGCACGGGACGGTAGCCGGGAAGGTCGATCTTCGGCGGCCAGGAGAAGGTCATCTGGCCTTGCTGGGCATCCTTGGCGACATCTACCAGCACCGGACCGGGCCGCCCCGTGGACGCAAGGTGGAACGCCTCCGCCATCACATGCGGGATGTCGTTGGGGTCGGTCACCAGGAACGAGTGCTTGGTGATAGGCATGGTGATGCCCACGATGTCCGCTTCCTGGAAAGCGTCCGTACCAATGACTCCGCTGGACACCTGGCCGGTAATGGCAACGAGGGGCACGGAGTCCATATGCGCGTCCATGATGGCGGTAACGAGGTTGGTGGCCCCGGGACCCGAGGTGGCAATACAAACGCCAACCCGCCCGGTAACCATGGCGTAGCCTTGCGCGGCGTGGCCGGCTCCCTGTTCGTGACGGACCAGCACGTGATTCATGCTTGAGGCCATCAAGGGGTCATAGGTGGGCAGGATCGCGCCACCGGGCAAACCAAAAATATCGTCCACGCCGAGTTCTTCGAGCGAGCGGACAATTGCTTGTGAACCGGTCATCACCGTCGGGGGTACGACGTTGTTCGGTCCAAGGACAGGAGAGACAGCAGCAGCGTGCTCGACGCCGGCATCGGCCGTGCGGTCGGCGCGTTCCGGAGCCTTGGGGGCTCCAGCGGACTTTGTAGCCATCAGCGAGGGGCTGATCGGCGATCCTTTGCTCATCGGACTCTTCCTTTGTGGATCTTTATTAGCGGGTGGTTCTCATGACGGGTGCAATATCTGAAACAAATAAAAAAACCCCTCAGCCTGGCGGCTCTTCGAGGGGTTGCGCGTGACGGTTCGTTACCAGTCGGGCTATTGAGCCACGCGCTTGGTAAGGACGACGACTGCATCTGCAGCGGCGCAGTTGGTAACGAAAGCGATCATGCGTTCAGTTTTCCCTCTAAGTGTGACGGGTGTCAACGACACACATTCCCGTCTCACTATGTGGACCCCATTGTCCACGGATTGAGCGCCATCCCCAACTGACTCGCAGTTAACGCTCCGAAAAGCGTGTTTGGCGACGTTAACTGCCAGTCAGTTGGGTCAGCGCGGCTGCGGGGTACTACCCGCAGTATGCGCCGGTGGAGGCGCTGTGCACCAGCTTGGCGTACTTGGCCAGGACGCCCTTGGTGAACTTGGCCGGGAGCGGCTCCCAGCCGATCTTGCGGGACTCGAGCTCAGCGTCGTCCACCAGCAGGTCGAAGCTGCGGGCGGCAATGTCGACGCGGATGCGGTCACCGTCCTTGACAAAGGCGATCGGACCGCCGTCGACTGCTTCCGGCGCCACGTGGCCGATGCACAGGCCCGTGGTGCCGCCGGAGAAGCGGCCATCGGTGAGGAGCAGGACATCCTTGCCCAGCCCGGCACCCTTGATGGCGCCGGTAATGGCGAGCATTTCGCGCATGCCCGGGCCACCCTTCGGGCCTTCGTAGCGGATGACCACGACGTCGCCCTTGTTGATTTCGCCGTTGTCGAGCGCGTCGAGGGCACCCTGCTCGCGCTCGAACACGCGGGCCGTGCCTTCGAAAACGTCGGCGTCGAAGCCTGCGCTCTTCACGACGGCGCCTTCAGGTGCCATGGAACCGTGCAGGATGGTGATGCCGCCGGTCTTGTGGATCGGATTGTCCAGGGCACGCAGGATCTTGCCGTCGAGGTCCGGCGGGTTGATGGACGCCAGGTTTTCCGCCAGGGTCTTGCCGGTGACGGTGAGGCAGTCGCCGTGCAGCAGCCCGGCGTCGAGCAGTGCCTTCATGATGACCGGAACGCCGCCGATCTTGTCGACGTCGGTCATCACGTAACGGCCGAACGGCTTCAGGTCGCCAAGGTGCGGGATTTTGTCGCCGATGCGGTTGAAGTCGTCGAGCGTCAGTTCCACTTCAGCTTCACGGGCGATGGCCAGCAGGTGGAGCACGGCGTTGGTGGAGCCGCCGAAGGCCATGGTCACGGCGATGGCGTTCTCAAAGGCCTTCTTGGTCATGATGTCGCGCGCGGTGATGCCGAGGCGGAGCAGGTTGACCACCGCTTCACCGGACTTGCGGGCGAACTCGTCACGACGGCGGTCTGCCGAGGGCGGGGCCGCGGAGCCCGGCAGGGACATGCCCAGGGCTTCGCCGATGCAGGCCATGGTGTTGGCCGTGTACATGCCGCCGCAGGCGCCTTCGCCCGGGCAGATGGCGCGTTCGATGCGGTCCAGGTCGCCCCGGCTCATCTTTCCGGCTGCGCAGGCGCCAACAGCCTCGAAGGCGTCAATGAGGGTGACTTCCTTTTCGGAGCCGTCCTCCAGCTTGACCCAGCCGGGCATGATGGAGCCGGCGTACAGGAACACGCTGGCGAGGTCCAGGCGCGCGGCTGCCATCAGCATTCCGGGCAGGGACTTGTCGCAACCGGCCAGGAGAACTGATCCGTCAATGCGCTCTGCCTGCATCACGGTCTCCACGGAGTCGGCGATGACTTCGCGCGAGACCAGCGAGAAGTGCATGCCTTCGTGGCCCATGGAGATCCCGTCCGAGACGGAGATGGTGCCGAACTGCATGGGGAACCCGCCGCCGGCGTGGACGCCTTCCTTGGCGCCCTGGGCCAGCCGGTTCAGGGAAAGGTTGCAGGGAGTGATCTCGTTCCAGGAACTCGCCACGCCAATCTGGGGCTTTGCAAAGTCATCGTCGCCCATGCCGACCGCCCGGAACATTCCACGCGCGGGAGCGGCGTGGATTCCATCGGTTACGACCCGGCTGCGGGGCTTGATGTCCGGCTTGTTTTCTGTCGCGGTTTGGGTGTCCTCACTCATGGGTCAAAGTCTATGGCGCAAAGAAGGGCGCCAACGACCCGGAAGGGACCGTTAAGCCGAAAAGAGGGAATATTTCGATCAAATAGTGGACTCTCGTCTCACATAATGAGATGGGCGCGGAGCGCTGGGTCGAGAATGTGTCAGCGGTCACTCAAGCCTGCCGCATCAATGGCGGCGGCTTCGGCCTCGAGCATGGACAAAACCTGCGCAATGGTGGTCCGGGCCGCCACGTCCGGACGAGCGAGCGCCACGATGCTGCGCCTGGCAGTGACGCCAAGCAGCGGACGGAGGACGAAGCCGCGTTCCTGGTTGCCCAAGGCTGTGTACCGCGGCAGCAGGCTCAACCCGTGGCCGGCGCTGACAAGGGCCTCCAGGACACGAAGGTCTGGAAAAAGCTGCGCCCGGACCGCAGGCGAACCTGCCTGGACCTCGATCTGCCGCAGCACGGTGTCGAACGGAAAGCCCTCCGGGACGCCCATCCATGGAAACCCCACCACATCGCCGGCCGTTAGCGAAGGCTTTGCCGCCAGGACGTGCCCCGCGGGCACTGCCACGTCCAGCGGTTCGTTCAGGAGCGGGACCACCACCAGCCCCTGCCGGGCAAAAACATCGGGACCGTCCACGCTATGGGCCAGCACGATGTCGTAGTCGGCGGCGAGGGCGGCAAATCCCGCGACGCCGGGGTCCTCGAAACAAGCTTCGAACCGCAGGCCCTCCACCGCCTTGACGCGGTGCAGGAGGCCGGGCAGGAACATCTCCGCCGCGCTCGGAAAAAAGGCGGCTTTGACATGCGTTTGCCAGCCCCGCCGGTACGTGTCAATGGTCGCTTCAGCGCGCGCCATGGCTGTGGAAACGTCCGCCGCGGCCGCCGCCATGGCCCGCCCTGCCTCCGTCAGGCGCACTCCCCTGCCGGACTTTTCCACGAGGACAACACCCAGTTCGTCCTGCAGGGTCTTAAGCTGCTGCGAGACGGCCGAGGGCGTCACCTCCATTGCTTCGGCCGTAGCGCCCACTGTGCCCCGGTCCGAGAGTTCACGGAGAATCCGGAGGCGTTTCAAATCCATGAGGCGAGGCTACAGGACGGAACCTGCACGGGGCCGCCGCACCCGGCGTGACACAGAGGCATGAGCCGGGTCTGGTAGCGTGCGAGCCACTCCGCCTGCCCGACCATCAGGATTCCACTGTGAACAGCAAGCCCGTGCCGGACAACCCGGCGCCCGACCCCGCATTCCTTCCTTCCGCGCCCACCAGCGAACAGCTCAAGGAGACGCTTCGGGCCGTGTTTGACCGCCAGATCCCCAACTACGGTGACTATAACCTCGTCTGCGGTTCGAACAGCTTCGAGGTCCCGGGGCCGGCTGGCCGGGGCTGGGCTCCCCCGCGGAGACGGAATTTTGTTATCGGCTACCGCTGGCACCCGGCCGAGGTTATCGTGGCCCCTTTCGACGAAAAGTCCCTCACGGCTACGGGCATTCCAGTCGCGATCAACATGACCAATCTTGCGCACGTCCACCGGCTCCCGGGACTCCGGTCGTCCCCGGGCGGTTATGAAGTGGCGGCCAGCACGGGAAAAGCCTTCCGTTTCGGAGTGGAAAATACCATGCCCCTGGCTCCGCCGTCCGGAAGTCCGGATGAGCGGGCCAGTCGCGCGACACCGCGCATCGAACAGGCCCGCGACGCCGCGGACTTCCATGAATTCATGGCCGACTTCGTGCAGCGCGGCCTGCCGGCCTGAGCCTTTACAGTCCTAATCACACCGACGTAACGTCAAGCAACGGCAACCTTGCCTTGTGGACAGAAGGGCACTGCTATGGACTGGATCATCTGGGTCATCGTCATCGTAGTAATCGTCGGAGTGGTCTGGTGGCTCCTGAACCGAAACAGTTCAGGAAACACCACGGGAACACCGGCTTCCTCCGATTCCGGCGCGTCCGCTCCACAGGCACGGCAGGCCACCGTCGACCGGACCGCCGGCGACCGCCCTGTTGGAGGCGGTGCAGCAGCGTCGGCAGATGCCACGGGCATGGCCGGAATGCCGGGCCCGGCCGGCTTCAGCGAGGCCGGCAAAGCCGCGCCGTCACCATCCGAACCGACGAGCCCCGAGCCCGCCGGTTCACCGAGGCTAAGCGCCATGCCAGCCGGCGGAGACGTGGATGACTGGGACGACGACGCTGAGGCGACCAGTGGCGCGCCCGCTGCGGACACCGGGCGTACACCGGCACCGGACGCGGCAGCCAAACCCGGGGGCGGCGCACCTGCCCCTGTCGCTGCCGACGCAACAGAGGACAAAGCAGAATGGGAGGCGCAGTGGTCCGAGGCGGCCAGCACCCCGCACACGGACCAGGCGCACACCAAGGAGGTTCCGGCCAGGGAATCGGCCGCCCGGGAGACTCCCGCTGCGGCGACCGGCCAGCAGGGTCCGGTCCACCACCCTGAGTACACGGAGCCCCATGCACCCACCCTTCCCGGCGCCGAATCGGCCGCGGCGGAAGAGGTCCAGGACACAAACGTGCAGGACACGGGCGCCAAGGCTTCAGGGGCCGACGCCGGACTGCCGCCCGCCGGTGCAACCGCTCCGGCCGCCGGCGCAACCGCTCCGGCCGCCGCGGGCGGCGCGGGAGTCCTCTCCGAGGGAGATGCCGAGACAATGCAGGCGACCGCCTCATCGGCCGCCACGGAAGCAGCCGCAAGCCATGTGGCAGAACCCGCCGGCCACCTGGCTGCGGACAAGCCCTACGGCGAGGGATCAGCAGCTCCGGGCCCCGACGGCAGCGGACCCGACGGCTACACGGTCAAAGGCAATGCGCAAACGATGATTTACCACGAGGAAACCAGCCAAGGCTACGAGGAAACCACTGCGGAAGTCTGGTTCGAGTCGGCCGCTCACGCGGAAGCGGCCGGGTTCCGGGCGCCGCGCCGTAGCCGGCACTAGGCTGTCCCGCCAGCAGGGTCGGCGTCCGCATGAATCGGGGGTTACCGGGGCCCGCATCAAGGCCTGCACGCCGCATTGCGCTTGCCGTGGCCCTTGCATGCACGCTGGCGTTGGCCGCCTGTACCGGGGGTGGCAGCAGTCCCACGAGCAAAGCAGGTTCGGCTATGGGCACCGACGAGGCATCCCGGGAACCCCGGGTGCTCCGGAAGGTGGAAGGACTGCGGTTACCCTGGTCCGCAGTGTTCCTTCCGGACGGCACAGCCGTCATTTCCGAACGTGACAGTGGCGACGTCAAAGCGGTCAAAGACGGCGGGACAATTACTCTCGGCAGCATCCCCGGGGTCGTTCCCGGAGGCGAAGGCGGCCTTCTGGGGCTGGCGGTGTCACCGAACTACGCTTCGGACGAGTCGATCTTCGCCTATTTCACGGCCCTGGAGGACAACAGAATTGCCCGCCTCACCCTGACTGAGGTCGAGCCAGGAGGCACCTTGACGCTTGGCCCGCCGGAAATAATCTTCTCCGGCATCCCCAAAGCGTCAACCCACAACGGCGGCCGCATCCGTTTTGGACCGGACGGGAATCTCTACGTGGGAACCGGTGATTCGCAACGTCGCGATCAGCCCCAGGATCCGAATGCGCTGGGCGGGAAGATCCTCAGGATCACCGCCGAGGGCAAGCCCGCGCCGGGCAACCCGTTTGGCGACAACCCTGTCTATAGCCTCGGCCACCGGAATGTGCAGGGCCTCGACTGGGATGACGAAGGCAGGCTGTGGTCCAGCGAGTTCGGGCCGACCGTGGACGACGAACTGAACCTGATCCAGCCGGGGGGAAATTACGGCTGGCCGGAGGTCACCGGTGCGCCCGGCAGGCCGGGCTTTGTTGATGCCAAGGTGGTGTGGCCCTCCACCGCTGAATCTTCACCGAGCGGACTCGAGATCGCCGGGTCCACGGCCTACCTTGGGGCGCTACGGGGCCAACGGCTGTGGGCTGTCCCCCTCGACGGCGAAAATGCGGGCAATCCTGTGAGCCATTTCACAGCGAGGTTCGGCCGGATCCGGGACGTTTCACTCGCCCCGGACGGCAGTCTCTGGATGCTTACTAACAACCAAAACCCTGATTTTGCGCTGATTTTGGCGCCCCCGACCAAGGCCGGAAGCTGAAAGGACCGCCGATTTCACACGGGACAAAATCTCGTGTAGAGTTTCATGTCGTTGCGGAGATGAACGAGGGAAACAAAAGCCTTCGGGAAGAACCAAAACAACAGCTGCACCTCTAGCTCAACTGGCAGAGCAATTGACTCTTAATCAATGGGTTCCGGGTTCGAGTCCCGGGGGGTGCACCACGGAAACCCCGTCTTCACAGGCCACAAGCCACGAAGGCGGGGTTTCGTCATGCCATGAAATCTCCGTATGGACACCTGCACGGGCTAGGGTGGCGCAATAGTGAATCGGTGGATGGGGGACCCATGAAGTTTTGGCGCTCGGTGATGACGTTGCCGCAACCGGTGAAGGGCTGCTTCCTGGCGTACATGATCGTCTTCACGGCGGCTTTTGTCCTCATTGCTCTCATGGGATTCGCGGGGCAGGAACAGGCAAACCGGGTGACGCCATGGCTGATGGGGGCCTGTTGGCGTCAGCGCCGTGGCTCTGGGGCTGGTACTGGCGTTCGATGTCCGCGGGTCGGCACGTGCCTACGCTTCGCTGGTCAAGGACTTCAAGCCGATGGGCGTGGACTACTCCAAGTCGTTTTTCGCAAACCCGAAGATCATCCGCTTCTTTGGTGGCATGTTTGCGGCCGTTGGCGTGTGGTTCGTGGTGGGTTCGACGATCTTCGCGTCCAGCATCCCCTGAGCGACCGGCCACGGGGATCCTCCACAACCGTGTGCCGCCCCGTGACCCCGGGCACTGGAGACGAGCCTGGAGTTCAGTGAAAACCCCGGCTCGGCGCTACAACGGTTGTTGGAGATGGGCGTCATGGCGATCCTGCAAGCCAACCCGGGCCCCTCGAACAAGGGCTGGGACGAACAAGGGCTGGGACGTTCAGGCGCTGGAGGCGATCGCCGTCCGCCTTCTGGGGCAGCGCCGGGCCGGTCAGTTAACGCTGTTCGCGTCCACGGTCAGGCCGGACTCGACACTCGCCACGATTGCTTTGGTCTCCGGCGAAGAAAAACGGCTGGCCAGGACGGTCACCACGGCCTGAAGCTCCTGACGGAGAACGTCGGGATCAATCGAAGCGGCCGCCAGCACGGTTCGTTCCATGTCCGCCGCGGCGGCCACGGCCTCAACTCCACGCTCGGTAAGGGACACCACGTGGCTTCGACGGTCGGACGTGCTGCGTTCCCGTCGGATATGTCCGTGTACCTCAAGCCGGCTCAGGGTTTTCCCCATGGTCTGGGCCTGGACGCGTACCAATTGGGCAAGCTGTGCCTGGGTCATGGGTCCATTGAGCGCAAGGACTTCCATGGCGATCACCCCCGCGTGGGTCAGCCCGATGGCTCCCAGCTTCTCGTTCCAGGAGTGCTCCACGAGGCGTGCCGCGGTGGACAAAAGGCGCCCAGTGGGCCAGCGATCCATATCAGGCATACAACTTAGTATAGCCAGCGTAGGATTCGTCCCTTGTTCGCCCGCTTACTAAACTTGCATGTCCAGAACATTCCTAAGGAGAAAATCTTGGCTGAACGACTCAACCCGGGCACTGCGGCACCGGACTTTAAGCTGAAGGATTCCGGCGGGAAGGACGTCAGCCTGCAGGATTATCGGGGACGGAACGTCATCGTGTATTTCTATCCGGCAGCGTCCACGCCCGGCTGCACCAAGGAAGCATGCGACTTCCGCGACACCCTCGCTTCCCTCCAGCGTGAAGGCTACGACGTTCTGGGCATCTCCCCTGATCCGGTCGCCAAGCTCGCCACCTTCGCTGAGAAGGAGGGCCTGACGTTTCCTCTGTTGTCCGACGAAGACCACGCCGTGGCTGAGGCCTACGCCGCCTGGGGGGAGAAAAAGAATTACGGGCGGACGTATGAGGGCCTCATCCGGTCCACGATTGTGGTGGATCCGGGAGGCAACGTCGCCGTGGCACAGTACAACGTGCGGGCCACCGGCCATGTGGCGAAGCTCCGCCGGGACCTCGGACTGGCCTAGCCGGACTCCCGGGCGCCAGCGGCCAGCGCTGATCCGCCTCCAAGCGGAAGGCGCTCCCGGCAGGTACACTGGAGCCTGGAATCCGCCGTCGAACGTCTTTTCGCTTTCCCTTGAACAGCAGGAAGAACGCGCACGACGGCGCCGCGCGCGAGTGGTGAAATTGGCAGACACGCAGGATTTAGGTTCCTGTGCCTTCGGGCGTGGGGGTTCAAGTCCCCCCTTGCGCACAGCTGCATAATCCTAGGAATCCCGGGCCTCACGGTCCGGGATTCCTTTGTTTAACGCCGCGTTGGGGCCGCCGCAGCGGTACACGGAGGCCCCTCGAAAAAAGATTCTCCACCGTCACCCATCCATTACTGCCGGACTGCCGAATACCCATTGAGACACCAACCAAGGGTCGGTGCCCACAGTCGGAAACAGCCAGTGCAGTGATCGAAGAAGTCGTTCGCCGCAGGCAAACATCGGCACTAACAAGGAGAATCGAAATGCAGTCATTCAAGCGCACAACTTTCACCGTTGCAGGTGTTGCAGCTGCAGCTCTGCTGAGCCTGACCGCATGCGGCGGATCAGCCACCACGGCCAACAGCTCCTCCGCACCGGCTTCCACGCCGTCTGCTTCGAGCATGGCGCCGTCACCGTCGGCCAGCTCTGCGGCCGCCATGGATCCCGCCGCCAACCTGGTGGGCCCCGGCTGCGCAGGTTACGCCGAGAAGGTTCCCAGCGGTGCAGGGTCGGTCTCGGGAATGGCCCTCGATCCGGTTGCGGTTGCAGCCTCCAACAACCCGCTGCTGACCACCCTCACGGCGGCAGTCTCCGGCAAGCTCAACCCCAAGGTCAACCTCGTGGATACGCTCAACGGCAGTGAATTCACGGTCTTCGCACCGGTGGATGACGCGTTCGCTAAGATCGACGCCGCCACCATCGAAACGCTCAAGACCGATGACGCCCTGCTCAGCAAGATCCTGACTTACCACGTTGTTCCCGGCCAGATCACCCCTGACAACATTGTGGGCACCCACAAGACTGTCCAGGGCGGCTCCGTCACCGTCACCGGCACCAAGGATGCGCTGAAGGTCGATGACGCCAGCGTCATCTGCGGCGGCGTCAAGACTGCCAACGCCACGGTCTACCTGGTGGACTCCGTCCTGATGCCGAAGTAGGCAACCACGAACGCTCCTGTCCCGGCTCCAGCCTGACTCCCTGGACCGATCCCGGAGAAACCGAGGCCCGCACCGTCCGGTGCGGGCCTCAGTTTTGCCTTCCGGCAGGCGGGGATGGCATCAGGCGGCGCACCCGGCGAGTGTCCAGGATCGTTCAATTAGACTGGGGACCGGTCCGCTGTCCGCGGACCTTCCGGCCGCCCAGAGGTGATCATCGAGTGCCCAGCAGTAAATCGCGCCGCATTGCAGTCAGTATCGGTGCAGGGGTCCTGTCGCTGCTGCTGGCCGCGTGTACAGGAACGCCCGCTCCGCCGCCGGCGTCGTCCTCTGCGGTTCCTGCCGGCACGGCTGCCCTCGCACCGACGGCGACGTTCACTTTCGGCACGGCGGCCCAGCCGCTGGGACTTGATCCCGCGCTGGCGTCCGATGTGGAGTCCTACCGGATCACCCGCCAGGTCCTGGAGGGCCTTGTGGGAGTTGACCAGACCACGGGGCAGCCCACTCCATTGCTCGCCACTGAGTGGGCGGAATCCAACGAGGGCCGCGCCTACTCCTTCAAGCTCCGTGAGGGCGTCACCTTCCAGGACGGCACGCCCTTCGATGCCGCGGCCGTCTGCACCAACTTCGACAGATGGTTCAACTTCCCGGAGAGCCTGCGGAAGCAAGCGCCCGGCACATCTTTCAAGGGCGTGTTCAAGGCCTACGCCGACCAGGCATCGCTCTCCATTTACAAGGGCTGCACCGCCGTCTCCGCCGGAAATGTCCGGATCGACCTCACCCAGCCGTTCACCGGGTTTCTCCAGGCGCTGACGCTCCCGGCCTTCGCTATGTCCTCCCCTTCGGCAATGGCGTCACAGAAGGCGGACAGCCTCAGCCAGACCCGCGACGGCCAGCCCGTGTCGGCCTATGCCCTGCACCCCGTCGGCACAGGCCCTTACAGCTTTGCCGCGTGGCAGGACTCCAGCGTCAAGCTGGTCAGCAACAAGGACTACTGGGGTGACAAGGGACAAATCGGCACCATCAATTTCGTCACGTACGATCACCCTCAGTCCAGGCTCCAGGCCCTCCTCGACGGGAAGATTGACGGCTATGACGCCGTCACTGTGGGCAACTTCGACCAGCTGGTGAAACGCGGACAGCAGATCATCCAGCGTGACCCGTTCTCCGTGATGTACCTGGGCATGAACCAGGAAGTGCCCATCCTGCAAAACATCAAGGTGCGCCAGGCCATCGAGTTGGCGGTGGACAAGGAAACACTGATCCGCCGGTTCTTCATCGACAACACTGCCCAGGCCACCCAGTTCGTCCCGCCCAAACTCAGCGGGTTCAACAACAACGCACCCTCCCTGGGCCACGATCCGGCCAAGGCCAAGGCGCTTCTGAAGGAGGCCGGATATAAGGGCGAGGAACTGAAGTTCTACTACCCCCTTAATGTCACCAGGCCTTACCTTCCCACCCCCGAAAAGGTGTATGCCGAGCTCAGCAAGCAGCTGACGGCCGTCGGACTGAACATCAAACCGGTTCCGGTGGAGTGGTCGGACGGGTACCTGCAGAAAGTCCAGTCACCCGGGGACCATGCACTGCACCTGCTCGGCTGGAACGGCTCCTACTCCGATCCGGACAACTTTGTGGGTCCCCTGTTTGGCGAAAAGACCGGCGAATTCGGTTATCAGGACCCGCAGGTGTTTTCGAAGATCGCGCGGGCACGCGGCTTGCCGGAGGGCGAAGAGCGGACACAGCAATACCGCACCATCAACGCCCAGATCGCCGAATCAGTGCCCGCCGTCCCCATTGCTTTCCCCATTTCCGCCCTGGCCCTCTCGGACCGCGTACTGAAGTACCCTGCCTCGCCGGTATTAAACGAGGTTTTCACAAAGGTGGAGCTAAAACCTTGACGGACTGCCCCAATTTCAGTTAGTAGGGTGCTCGGGGATATTCTGTGACAGCCAGAGCCGCTGCTATCGGAGACTGATTGTGACTTTCATTTCCAAGACCCAACATGCCGACGTCGTCCTGATTGGCGGCGGCATCATGAGCGCCACGCTGGGTGCGTTCATCAAGCAGCTCGAACCGAACTGGACCATCTCTCTGTTCGAACGGCTCGACGAAGCCGGCCTGGAAAGCTCAGGCCCGTGGAACAACGCAGGAACCGGGCACGCCGCCCTGTGTGAGCTTAACTACTCCCCCGCAGCCAAAGACGGCTCGGTCGATCCCTCCAAAGCGCTGCACATCAACGAGCAGTTCCAGCTGTCCCGCCAGTTCTGGTCCCATCTGGTCAGCAACTCGCTCATTGGCTCCCCCAAGGGGTTCATCAACACTGTCCCCCACATGAGTTTCGTCATCGGGGACGCCAACGCGGACTTCCTGAAGACCCGGTACGAGGCATTGAAGCCGAATACCCTCTTCCGTTCCATGGAATACTCCGAGGACCACGCCCAGATCGCCAAGTGGGCGCCCCTGATCGTCAAGGGCCGCGATCCGAAGCAGAGGATCGCTGCCACCCGCGCGGCTGAGGGAACCGACGTCGACTTCGGCGCACTGACCCGTGAGCTGACCACCTACCTGGGCAATAACGGCGTGGAGATCAACTACGGGCACGACGTCAACGGCATCCGGCGTGCCCCGGGGGGCGGCTGGGACCTGACGCTCAAGCACAAGAAGTCCGGGGAACACGGCAACATCCACGCGAAATTCGTGTTCGTCGGCGCCGGCGGCGGGGCACTGCATCTTCTCCAGGCCTCCGGCATCCCCGAGAGCAAGGGCTACGGCGGATTCCCGGTCTCAGGCCAGTTCTTCCGCTGCACCGACGAGACCCTCGCGGCCCAGCACAGCGCCAAGGTCTACGGACAGGCATCCGTGGGGGCCCCGCCCATGTCCGTCCCCCACCTTGACACCCGTTACGTCGACGGCAAGAGGTCGCTGCTGTTCGGTCCCTATGCCGGGTTCTCCACCAATTTCCTGAAGAACGGCTCGTACCTGGACCTGCCGTTGTCAATCCGCCCCGGCAACATCATCCCGATGCTTGCCGTGGCGAAGGACAACATGGACCTCACGGCCTACTTGGTCAAGGAAGTAGCCAAGCGCCACGGCGACAAGGTGGAGGCCCTTCGCGAGTACTACCCCGAAGCAAAAGACGGCGATTGGGAACTCATCACCGCCGGCCAGCGTGTTCAGATCATCAAGAAGGATCCGAAGAAGGGTGGTGTCCTCCAGTTCGGCACTGAAGTGATCGCTGCGCGCGATGGTTCCATCGGTGCGCTGCTTGGCGCTTCCCCGGGAGCATCCACGGCCGTTCCCATCATGATCGAGCTCCTCCAGAAGTCCTTCCCCAGGAACTTCAAGGGCTGGCAGTCCAAGCTCAAGGAAATGATGCCCGGCTACGGCATCAAGCTCAACGACAACCCTGAGTTGGCCGCACAGCTGGAAGCGGAAACCGCCAAAACTCTCCAGCTGGAAGCCGTAGACGCCCCCTCCAGCTGAGGCCCCGTTCGGGTTACGGCAGGTTCCACCCCCAACCACAAGACCGTTAACCCCCAGGAGACAATGAGATGTACCGGCTGGCAAAACTATCGCTGGCAAACAGGGCCCTGATCGCGCTGATCACCGTCTTCGCGTCGGTGTTCGGCGTGATCACCATGTCCTCGCTCAAGCAGGAACTCATCCCTTCCATCGAGTTTCCGCAGATCACGGTCATCTCGGCCATGCCCGGCGCATCGCCGGAGGTCGTGGACAAGCAGGTGAGCGGGCCCCTCGAGACAGCGCTGAACGGTGTCGAGGGGCTCGAGTCGACGTCATCCACCTCCCGCACGGGCGTTTCGCAGATCACCATGGTGTTCACGTACGGTTCAAACCTGGACCGGGCGCGGAACCAGATCGACCGCGCCATTTCCAACGCCAAGCGCGCCCTGCCCGATGATGTCCAGCCCCAGGCCATTGCAGGCAGCATCAGCGATTTCCCGATTGTGTTCCTGGCAGTCTCCTCCGACAAGCCGCTCAGTGAACTGAACGCCGACCTGCAGCGCCTCAGCGTCCCCCGGCTTCAGAAGCTCGACGGCGTCAGGGGCGCCGACGTCACCGGCGGCGCCAGCCAGCACATCCAGATCCTTCCCCGCCCCGAGGCCATGGCGGCCAAGGGCGCCACCCTCCAGTCCATCAGCAATGCGTTGAAGAACAACGGGGCGCTGATCCCGGCGGGCACCATCGAGGAACAAGGCAAGACGCTCTCGCTGCAGATCGGCAGCCCGGTGGACTCCCTGGACGCGGTCAAGGCCCTTCCGCTGGGCGGCGCCAAAGACGCCGCCACCATCGGCAGCGTCGCCGACGTCAGCATCAAGGACGACGTCCGCACGTCGATCACCCGCACCAACGGCAAGGAAACCCTGGCGCTCTCCGTGACGAAGAAGCCCGAGGGCGACACTGTGGCGATCTCGCACGCAGTGAAGGACTCCATCGGCCAGCTTGAGGCTGAGCTGGGGTCCAACGCCAAGTTCACCCCGGTGTTCGACCAGGCCCCGTTCATCGAAAAGTCCATCAAGGACCTCACCACGGAAGGCCTGCTGGGTCTGGGCTTTGCTGTAGCGGTGATCCTGGTGTTCCTGATGTCCGTGCGGTCCACACTGGTGACCGCTGTCTCCATCCCGCTGTCCCTGCTCATCACCTTCATCGGTCTCTCCGCAACGGGATACTCCCTGAACATCCTCACCCTCGGGGCACTGACCATCGCCATTGGACGCGTGGTGGACGATTCGATTGTGGTGATCGAGAACATCAAGCGCCACCTCAGCTACGGCGAGACGAAACTGTCGGCCATCCTCACGTCCATCCGGGAGGTCGCCGGCGCCATCACGGCGTCCACGCTGACCACAGTGGCAGTTTTCCTTCCGATTGCGTTCGTCGGCGAACTGGCCGGCGAGCTGTTCCGGCCCTTCGCCCTGACGGTGACCATCGCCCTGCTCTCGTCGCTGCTGGTGTCCCTCACCATCGTGCCTGTCCTTGCCTACTGGTTCCTCAAGTCACCGGCTGACAGCTCGGGGGCAGCCCTGTCCGCCGCGGCGGCTCGGGAAGCCGCAGCCAAGGCCCATGAGGCTGAACAGCGCAGCCTGCTGCAGCGCGGATACCTGCCCGTCCTCAATAAGACGCAGAAGCACCCGGTGGTAACGCTCATCGCGGCAGTCCTGGTGCTTGGCGGGACGGCGGCGATGACACCGCTGCTCGCCACCGACCTGCTGGGCCGCTCAGGTGAGAACAGCATGACTGTCCGGCAGGTTCTTCCCGCCGGAACAAGCCTCTCGGATACCAGCGCGGCAGCCGTGAAGGTCGAGGAAGTACTGCGGAACATCGACGGCATCAAGGACGTGCAGGTCACGTCGGGGAACGCGCAGACCGGCTTCACCGCACTCACGTCCAGCGGCGCCTCGAACTCCTCGTTCACGGTGGTCACCGAAGAAAAGGCCAACCAGGCCCGGCTCCAGGAAACCGTCCGCACCGAACTGGCGAAAATCAGTGGCGCGGGAAAGATCTCCGTGGGGTCACAGCAGGGCGGATTCGGCACCACGTCCACGGTGGACATCACCCTGAAAGCGGCCAACTCAGCGGATCTCAGGACCGCAAGCGATGCCATGGTCCAAGCCATGGAGGGTGTGCCGGGCAGCACTGAGGTTGCCACGAACCTTGCGGCAAGCCAGCCGGTGGTCCAGGTCAAGGTGGACCGTGCCAAAGCGGTGGCGGCCGGCCTGAACGAGGAGCAGGTGGCCGGCGTCCTGGCCTCCACCATCAGTCCCGTGCAGGCCGGAACAGTGCGGATCGATACCAACGACTTCCCGGTGCAGATCGGCGAGGGCACGCGGTTCACTAGCGTCGCCGCTGTGCGGAACATCCCGCTGCCGGCATCCGGCGGGGCCGTGACGCTCGGAAGCATCGCTTCCGTGGAACAGGTGGACATTCCGGTGTCCATCACCGCAAGCAACGGCCAGCGTACCGCGCGGGTCTCGGTGACGCCGTCGGGAGCCAACCTGGGCGCTGTGAGCACTGAGGTGCAGAACCGGCTCAAGGGGGTCGAACTCCCGGCCGGCGTCACGGCAGAGATCGGCGGCGCCACCACCCAGCAGACGGAGTCGTTCCAGCAGTTGGGCCTGGCCCTGCTGGCCGCCATCGCCATCGTGTACGTGATCATGGTGGCGGCCTTCAAGTCGCTCATCCAGCCGCTCATCCTGCTGGTATCCGTTCCGTTCGCAGCCACAGGGGCCGTCGCCCTGCTGCTGGCAACCGGCGTGCCGCTGGGCCTGCCGTCGTTGATCGGCATGCTCATGCTGGTGGGCATCGTGGTGACCAACGCCATCGTCCTGATCGACCTCATCAACCAGTACCGGCAGCCGCGGAACGGCCAGCCCGGAATGAACGTGGCTGACGCCATCACCCACGGGGCGCGGCAGCGCCTGCGCCCCATCCTGATGACAGCCCTGGCCACCGTTTTCGCGCTGACGCCCATGGCACTGGGCCTCACCGGCGGTGGTGGTTTCATCTCCCAGCCCCTGGCGGTGGTGGTCATCGGCGGACTGGTTTCCTCGACGGCGCTGACTCTGGTCCTGGTGCCGGTCCTTTATCGACTGGTTGAAGGGCGCCGTGAGAAGAAGGCGCTGCTCCGTGCGATGCACGAACGCCCCGACTTCGGGCCGCCGGAGGATGTCGACGCAGAGTTCCGTGACTGGACAACAGGCATGGTCCCCAAGGTCTCCGGCCGCCGCGCCGCAGCCGGCGAAGCCGAATAGGCCCCCGCCGCTGAACTGGAGTTTCTGAATAAACGCAGTGCCCGTGCCGCCCCCGGTGGTACGGGCACTGCTGCTTAACCGACCGGGAATATCCTGGCGTGCCGGACGTTACACCGACTGATAGATGCAAATGCATGTAAATCGGTTACACTGGAACAAGACCCGGAGCAGTTCGGAAAACGGAAAGGCATATCATGCAGATCGGCGTATTCAGCGTCAGTGACATCACCACTGATCCCACCACGGGCCGCACGCCCACGGAACACGAACGCATCAAAGCGTCCGTGGCCATTGCCAAAAAAGTCGAAGAGATCGGCATGGACGTCTACGCCATTGGCGAGCACCACAACCGGCCTTTCTTCTCCTCCTCCCCCACCACCACCCTGGCCTACATCGCGGCGCAGACGGAGCGGATCATCCTCTCCACCGCCACCACCCTGATCACCACCAACGACCCCGTGAAGATCGCCGAAGACTTTGCGATGCTCCAGCACCTTGCCGACGGCCGCGTGGACCTGGTGATGGGCCGGGGCAACACCGCCCCCGTCTATCCCTGGTTCGGCAAGAACATCCAGGACGGCGTGGAGCTGGCCATCGAGAACTACAGCCTCCTGCGCAAGCTCTGGGACGAGGACACCGTGAACTGGTCCGGCAAGTTCCGCACCCCGCTGCAGAACTTCACGTCCACGCCGCGCCCGCTCGACGGCGTGGCCCCCTTTGTGTGGCACGGTTCCATCCGCACGCCGCAGATCGCCGAAGTCGCCGCGTACTACGGTGACGGCTTCTTCGCCAACAACATCTTCTGGCCCAAGGAGCACTACCAGCAGCTGATCGGCCTGTACCGCGAACGCTACGAGCACTACGGCCACGGCAAGGCAGACCAGGCGATCGTCGGCCTCGGCGGGCAGTTCTTCATGCGGAAGAATTCCCAGGACGCAGTGAAGGAGTTCCGCCCGTACTTCGATAACGCCCCGGTCTACGGCCACGGCCCCTCACTGGAGGACTTCACCTCGCAGACGCCGCTGACCGTCGGCAGCCCGCAGGAAGTCATCGAAAAGACCCTGACGTTCCGCGAGTACTTCGGCGACTACCAACGCCAGCTGTTCCTGATCGACCACGCGGGCCTGCCGCTAAAGACCGTACTGGAGCAGCTGGACCTGTTCGGCGAAGAGGTCCTGCCGGTCCTGCGCAAGGAGTACGCCGCCCTCACGCCCGCCCATGTGCCGGAACCACCCACCCACGCCGGGCGGGTGGCAGCCCGGATGGCTGCCCAGGTGCAGGAGGACTCACTCACCAAGCCCACGGCGCAGGACGCCTGATGACCTCGCAGCCGGGCGGGTCGCCTGTACGGCTCGCCGCCGAAACCTGGGAATCACTGTTCCGCGCGCAAGTGGCGGTAATGCGGAAGCTTCAGTCCGGCCCTGCTTTCAAAGGCCTGGCCGTCAACGAATACGACGTCCTGTTCACGCTCTCACGCTGCCCCTCCGGTTGGCTGCGCCTGAACGAGCTGAATGACAACGTGCTCCTCAGCCAGTCCAGCCTCAGCAGGCTGGTGGAGAGACTGGAGAAGCGCGGACTCGTGGAGCGCATGCCGGCGCCCCAGGACGGACGCGGCGTCCTCCTGAAACTGACGGACACCGGCCGGGAGCTGCAGAAGCAGATCGGCCGCGAGCACGTACGTGACATCTCCGCGCTGATCACGCCCGCGCTGACGGCCAGCGAACAGCGGGAACTGCTGCGGCTCACCGAAAAGCTGCGCGGGTCTGTGGCAGGGCGCTAGGCGTCAGGAAATCGCTACGAGCTTCGCAGGGTCTTCCTGGGGCAGCTCCCCGTCCACCACTGCGGTGACGCGGAGCTCCCTCAGGGACAGGCTTCCGCCTACCGTGGACAGGAACGCTGTGTCCGAGGAGTCCCGGCCGGCGGTGATCCTCAGCATGCTCTCCCGCGGGGCGAGCCCGGTGGGATCAATGACGTACCAGGCCCCGTTAATGTAAGCCTCGGCCACGGCATGGAAATCCATCGGGCTGAGCCCGGGCGCATAGACCGCCACCAGCCTCGCGGGTACATCCTTGGCGCGCAGCAGTGAAATGGCGAGATGTGCGAAGTCGCGGCACACGCCACGGCGGTGCAGGAGCGTCTCCACCGCGCCGTCAGTACCGCGCGAGGAGCCGCTGACGTAGCGGAGCTCGCTGAAGACCCAGTTGCGGACGGCGTGCAGGAGCTCTTCGCCCTGGAGGCCGCCGAATTCGGCATAGGCCGTGGGCAAGAGCCGGTCCGACTCCGCGTACCGGCTGGGCCGGACGTAGCGGATCAGTTCCATAAGGTTGGGCTCTTCCGGAACCGCCAGCCCGGAAACTGTGGCCGTGTAGTCCACGGTCACTTCGGTGGGCTCCGCGAACTCCATGTAATGGAAGCGGCCGCCGTGGTGGTCGGACAGTTCCGTTACGGGCACCGGGTCCTCCCCGGAGGTTACCGACATCGTCTCCACGAGCGACGAATAGCCCGCATTCCTTGCGACGGCAACCGCCAGTGCGACTTTCGTTTCGGCTGCGGTCTTGAAGACGAGCCGGGCGGCCACGCTGCGTTCCATGTATCTCCGGGGTGTGAGGTAGTTGCAGAACAGTACCCGGTACCGGCCGGTTGGGTTTACAGGCGGGCGGCGGGACTAACTTTTGATCTTCAGAGACATTAGCATCCGCTGGACATTCGCGAATTCAGAGCCCTCGTTAACGTACTTGGCCGCCTGGTCCAGGGTGTCGAACGCCTTGGCGGGAGCCACTTTCTCGTCGGTGGCGAACGCCTTGAACGCGGCCAGGTCACCGAACGAGACATCCCCCTTACCCGCCGGACCGCGCACGATGTTCTGCAGGGCACAGGCCCTGCCGTCGCTTCCTCCCACCACGTTCGTGATGCCGTAAGAACCGAAGTACCTGTAACCCTGGATCACCCGGAACACCACATGCGGCGCAATCAAACCGTCTCCTTCGCGGTGCGGCAGGTCGACCGGAACGCTGCTCACAACCACGTACGGCTTTCGGGCTGCCTCCTGGCAGGCCGCGGCCGACGGCGATGGCAGGCCGGTCTGCAGGGTCGCCAGATAGCCTCCCTTGGCATCCTTGACTTCGATTTTGACGGCCCCCGGAAGCGTCCCCTGGTCGGGCGTGACCGACTGCGCAATCCAGTCCTGCGGCAGCTCAAAACTGACGTTCCGGGCGGAATCCGAGAAGACCTTCCACGCCGCCGCCGTCGCTCCGCCGGACGCGGATTCCGCACCCGTTGGCGAAGGGTGAGCCCCGGTGCCGGTGGCTCCGGGAGTCGCCCCGGGCGACGGGGCCGGCGAGGCGCCCGCCGTCGTCGGGCTTTCCGTTGGACTCCCGCCCGCTGTCCAGGAGGGCTCCCCCTTGCCCTCACCGCTGCAACCGGACATCACTGCGGCAGCGACGATGAATGCCGCGCCCAAACGCGCCCTGAGGGCTACTGCCTTCGCTGTCATGACGCAAGCGTAGCCGCGCGGGCCGTGCTGCCGCCGCGTTGCGGACGGAGTGTTGGCGGGCGGGGTTTCCCGTCCGCAAAGAGGGCTACGCTGGGGACATGGCGGAACAGCACTTTGACACGGAGCAGGACAGCGTAGCGGACATCTCGGCCCTGGATATCGCCGACTGGAGGATCCGGACCTTCGCCATGTACCAAAATGTCCGGAGAATTGCCGTGGACAGCCCCGCTGAGGCTCACTCGTATTGGCGCCAGGAACGCGACCGGATGTTTGGCACCCACCCGGCCTCCGCGCTGACAGCGGAAGCCAAATCCACGTTCAGCGGCCTCCGGACGGCCGACTATGACCCCATTTACCGGTTCCACGTTCCCCTCACAAAGGAGGGCGCCGGCCGGGAAATGAATGTTGAGACGGGGACCGACGGCGTTGTCAGGTTCGTACGCCTGGGCACCTTCGATCTGCCCGAGATGGGCCAGCTGGCCGTCTGGAAGCTGCACGGCTATGGCGGCGGCATCTTCGTGCCCTTCCGGGACGCGACCGCGGGACAGCCCGGCGGCAGCTACGGCGCCGGGCGCTACCTGCTGGACACGATCAAGGGAGCTTTCCATGGCGTTCTGGGATCGGGGCCCGACGCCGAATTCGTCCTGGACTTCAATTTTGCGTACAACCCGTCCTGCGCCTACAACGAAGCCTGGGCGTGCCCGCTGGCGGGTCCGTCCAATCGGCTTGCAGTGGAGATTCCGGCGGGCGAACTGTACTAACCGCCCTTCCCGGGAGCCGCTCGGCCGACACACTCGCCCGGGCCCCGGACAGGACGTAGGATGTCATAATGACCGCCATCCAAACGTGCCGAATTGCCCGGGTCCGTCCGCACTCCCCTGCCTCCGGGCTTGAACAGTTCTTCGTGGCCAATGACGCCCGGGACTTCACCAGCGACGCGGGAAAGCTCTGGACAGTCATCGAAAGCCCCTTTCCCGGCTCCCTGGCGAACGCCGGGGCCGCTCCACGGGAGGGCTGGGAGCCCGGCTCGCTCGTGGGCGAAGACGCATTCACCTTCCTCGCACCCTGCGTTCCAGCCAATGTCCTGGGCATGGCCCACAACACGGGACTGGCCGGCCGGGACCTTCCTCCGCAGGCCTTCCACAAGGCAGCCACCAGCGTAGTAGGACCGGGCGACGCCATAGAACTCGCGCCGGGAGTGGGGCACGTGGACCCGGAAGCCGAGCTGACCGTCGTCATCGGGCGCACGGCCCGCCGGTTGACGCTGGAGAACGCACGGGAGGCCGTCCTCGGCTTCACCATCGGCAACGACGTCACGGCCAGGGACCGGCAGAAAGCGGACGAGCTGTGGATCAGTGCCAAGAGCCAGGACACGTTCACTCCGGTAGGACCATGGATCGTGACTGGACTGGAAACTGCCGCACTGTCCATCGGCGTTGTGCACAACGGCACTGAACTGCGGGCTGCCAGCTCAGCGGACCTCGGCTGGGGCGTGGACGAAGTCCTGGTGTACCTCACGTCCTTCATGACGCTCCACCCCGGCGACCTGGTCCTCACCGGATTCCCTGCCGAAAGCGCGCAACTGCACCCGGGAGACACCGTCACCTGCCGGGTGGAAGGAATCGGAGAACTGACGAACCCCGTCAGGGACCCCGCCTGACCGAATCCGCCGGTGTGGTGTGGCAGGCTTGAGCGATGGAATCACCTGCTGCGCCCGCCGTCCCGCTGACGCAACAGTCCGGATCCGACACAGCCGTCCGGCGTCCGCCGGCCACAAAGCACTACCGGGGCATCCTGCGGTTCCCGGCCGTCCGGCAGCTCCTCCGGTTCACCGGAGTGGGCATCGTGTGCACCGTGACCTCACTTGCCCTGTATGCGCTGCTCCGTCCCTGGCTGGGACCGCAGCTGGCCAACGCCGCGGCGCTGATCATCACCTCGGTCATGAACACGGCCCTTAACCGGCGGCTCACGTTCAAGATTTCCGGGCGCGGGAAAGTTGCCAGGGATCACCTGAGCGGCCTGGTGGTTATCGTGATTGCGCTGGTGATCACCGGCGGCAGCCTCGGCGTGCTGCACTGGCTCAACCCGGAAGCCACCATGTCGGATGAGCTGTGGACCACTACCCTGTCCGGGTTCCTGGCAACCGCCGTGCGCTTCGCGCTCCTGCGGCACTGGATCTTCCGCCGGGCACGGCACCGCTGACGTGGCACCGCCGCCGGCGCGGTGTCGCCCGCCTAGCGGATACCGAGCGTCAGCACACTGCCCACGGCGTTCCTGACGGCTGCTGCCGCTTCGTGCAGTTCCGCGGCTGTCACCGCCGTATCGAAGCTGAAGCGGACGGCGGTCTGGGCGACTTCGGACGGGATGCCCATTGCCAGGAGCACCGGCGAGGCGGCGTCGGATCCGGCAGCGCATGCAGAGCCGCTGGAGCACACCACGCCCTGCCGTTCCAATTCAAGAAGCACTGATTCGCCGCTGGTTCCGGGGAAGCAGAACGAAGCCACCGACGGCAGCCGTTCCAGCGGGTGTCCGGTCAGCTGCGCGCCCGGGACGCCGGCCAGGACCTCGCGGATGAAGTCGTCCCGGAGGGCGGTCACGTGCCCCTGTTCGGGGCGGACCAACGATAGCGCGGTGGCCAAGGCCACGGCGCCGGCAACGTTCTCTGTTCCTGATCGGCGGCCGCGTTCCTGCCCGCCGCCATGGAGCAGGGGCTCAATGCGGGTGCGGCTCCGCACGAACAAGGCCCCGTTCCCTTTGGGCGCCCCCAGCTTGTGCCCGGAGATACTCATGGCGTCCACGCCCAGAATTTTCGTGTCCAGCGGCAGCCAGCCTGCCGCCTGGACGGCATCGGTGTGGAACGGTATCCCGAGCTCCCGGGCCAGTCCGGCGAGCTGCCGGATGGGCTGGACGGTCCCCACCTCATTGTTGGCGTACATGATGCTGACCAGTGCGGTCTCCGGACGCAGGACTGCCGCCAAGGCGTGCGGTGTAACCTGCCCCAAGCCGTCCACCGGGACGATGTCAACGGTGAAACCGTGGAAGCGTTCGAGGTAGCGCGCCGATTCCTCCACCGCCGGATGTTCGACGGCGCTGATCACCACGCGGTTAAGGGCCGGGTCCGCAGCCTGCCGTGCCAGGGCGATGCCTTTAACGGCGAGGTTGTCCGCTTCGGTGCCGCCGGACGTGAAGGTCATTTCGGCCGGGCGGCAGTTCAGTGCCCTGGCGGTGGTTGTGCGGGCGGCCGCGAGCGCCGCGGCCGCGGACTCGCCGAGCGAGTGGTGGCTCGACGGGTTCCCGAATTCGCCGGTGAGGTAGGGCCACATGGCTTCCAGCACTTCGCGGCGGACCGGCGTGGTGGCCGCTGCGTCAAGGAAAATCATGGGTGTTCAGCCCACCGTCAGTTCAGTGTCCGCCGGTTCAATGTCCAGCAGTTCAACGTCCAGGCCCAGGTCAAGGGCGACGACGCTGTGGGTGAGGCCGCCGATGGAAATGACGTCCACCCCGGTGGCGGCGATCGCTGCCACTGTTCCGAGGTTGACGTTTCCGCTGGCTTCCACCCGTGCCCGCCCGTCCACCAGGGCTACGCCGGCGGCCAGTTCCTCGAGCGTGAAGTTGTCCAGCATGATGGTGTCCAC
This sequence comes from Arthrobacter sp. NPDC058288, assembly GCF_042880995.1. NCBI lineage: Bacteria > Bacillati > Actinomycetota > Actinomycetes > Micrococcales > Micrococcaceae > Arthrobacter > Arthrobacter sp. NPDC058288. The sequence continues at coordinate 1,068,083 of NZ_JBHVYH010000001.1, read as the reverse complement.
TCCGGCCGCAAGGACCGGCTCCACCTGTTCCATCCGGTCCACTTCAACCTCAAAGTGCGTGGTGTGGCCGAGCTGCGCCTTGGCCGACTTGAGCACCGCCGTGAGTTTCGCCGGGTCTCCTCCGGTGATGACCGCGAGGTGGTTGTCCTTGGCCAGCACGGCGTCGGACAGGCTGAAGCGGTGGTTGGCGCCGCCGCCGCAGCGAACGGCGTAGCGCTCAAGCACGCGCAAGCCCGGCGTCGTCTTCCGGGTGTCCGTGATCCGGGCTTTGGTTCCCTGGACGAGGCCCACGAATTCAGCGGTCTTCGTGGCTATTGCACTCAGCCGCTGCACCAGGTTCAGTGCCACACGCTCCGCCAGCAGGACCGCGCGGGCGTTGCCGGTCACCCTGGCCAGCGGCGTCCCCGCGCCGAACCGTTCGCCGTCCGCCACCAGCAGCTCGACGACGGCGTCCGGGTCCGTGAGCTTCATGGCCGCGGAGAACACGGCTCCTCCACTCAGGACGCCCGGCACCCGGGCGTTCAGGACCGCCGTCGCGCGTGCCTGCGCCGGGATGAGGACCTGCGAGGTGATGTCACCGTAAGGGGCATCCTCGGCGAGCGCAGCGCGCAGGACATCCAGCACTGCTGCTTCGGGAAGGCTGCCGTTCAGCGCAACGCCCGGCAGGGTAGTCGTTTCGGCGGCTGCCGTTTCCTGGGCTGTGGTGGTCATGAGGAAATCCTTTGCATCGAATGGGTGGGGGCTGGCGCATGGTCCGTGTCGGCCCGGTAGTGGGCGCCGACGGATACCGTCCGGTTCCGGGCGGCCTCCACCAGCAGCCGCGCGGCCAGCAGCAGGTTGCGGTCCTCGTACTCACGCGGGTCCCCTGATTCAGTGGAGCGGACTGAGCCCGCCCAGTAGTCCAGCTGTGCTGCCGCGGCGTCGAGTTCCGCCCCCGTGCGCAGCACCCCGGCAGCACCGGTCATCAACCGCCCCAAAGCGTCACGGGAAAACGGCCCGGGATCAGTCGCAGTCCTAACAACACCTTCGGGGGCCTCCGCTGGGGCTCCTCCCCCGGCGAAGTCGCGCGACAGTGCTGCGGAAGCGTGCGTCAAGGGGAGGCCGCCAGCGGCCGAGACAGCACGCGGAGCAGTGCTGTCGTGCGACGGCTCCCCATCAAGGAAGGACTCCACAGCACGCCGCCCGAAGACCAGCCCTTCGAGCAGCGAATTGCTGGCGAGCCTGTTGGCGCCCTGGGCGCCGGTGCAGGCCACCTCGCCCGCTGCGTAGAGTCCCGGAACGGTGGTCCGCCCGTCCACGTCCGTTACCACTCCGCCCATCCAGTAATGCGCGGCCGGAGAGACCGGCAGCGGTTCAGCGGTCCAGTCGAAACCTGCCGCTGCCGTGGCGGCGGAGATCGTGGGGAACCGCCGTGCCAGGAAACCGGGCCCCTTGGCCGCCTCGATGCCCCGGGCGTCGAGGAACACCGGGCTGTCCGCCGGTGCGCCGGTCCGGGCCAGGTGCAGCGCGATACTGCGGGAGACGACGTCGCGCGGCGCGAGTTCCGCGTCGGGGTGATAATCCGGCATGAAACGGTGGCCTTCGGCATCCAGCAGCACCGCGCCTTCGCCGCGGACTGCTTCGGACACCAGCAGGGGCGGCGGGCCGCCTGCTGTCTCCGGCATCGCCATGGTGGTGGGGTGGAACTGGAAGAATTCGAGGTCGTCCACTGCGGCGCCGGCACGCCAGGCCAGCGCCAGTCCATCCGCCGTGGCAACGGAGGGGTTGCTGGTGCGTGCGAAGATCCTGCCCGCGCCGCCGGTGGCGAGCAGCACGCCCGCCGCCGGCAGGCTCTTGAGTTCGCCGTTCTGCAAGTAATTCACGCCGGTCACCCGGCCGTCCGCCGTCGTCAGCTCCGTGACGAACGCACCGGTTTCCAGCCGGAGCCGGCCGGACACGGCCCGCTCCAGGACGGCGGCGATCAGGCCGCGGGCAATGCGGGCTCCGGTGGCGTCGCCGCCTGCGTGCAGGATGCGTGGCGCGGAATGGGCAGCCTCCAGCCCCAGTGCGGTGTCCCCCTGCGCGTCGGCGTCGAAAATCACTCCGTACCGCCGCAGCCCGGCGATGTCCCGCACTGCTTCCGCGCAAAGAATCCGCACGGCGTCGGGGTTGTTCAGGCCCGCACCGGCTGCAAGAGTGTCCGCGACATGCGCATCCACCGTGTCGCCGGGGGCGGCTTCGCCGGGTTCCAGCACAGCCGACACGCCGCCCTGGGCGTAGAAGGTGTTGCTGTGCTCCAGCTGCCCCTTGCTCAGTAGGACCACGTCTGCCGCAGCGCCCCCTTCGGCGTCGGCCGCCAGCAGCGCTGCGTAGAGCCCGGCAATTCCGCTGCCCACCACCACGAGGCGGCGGCGCTGCGTCGCATCTTCGAGCGCGGCCCTGCGGGCCGCACGGGCCGTGGTCACGGCCGCGCCGCCAGCATCCGCTCGAGGGCTACGCGCGCCGGTGCAGCAACGTCGTCGTCCACGGTGATGCGGTTCAGGGTTTCACCATTGACCAGTGCCTCCAGCACCCAGGCGAGGTAGCCCGGGTGGATCCGGTACATGGTGGAGCACGGGCAAATCACCGGGTCCAGGCAGAAGATGGTGTGCTGGGGGTACTCCGCGGCGAGCCGGTTAACCATGTTGATCTCGGTGCCGATGGCAAAGGTGGTCGGTTCCGTGGCCGCAGCGATGGCCTTCCTGATGAAGTCGGTAGACCCCGCGGAGTCGGCGGCGTCCACCACCTCCATGGGGCACTCGGGGTGCACAATCACGTTGACGCCCGGGAATTCGGCGCGGGCTTTCTCGATCTGCCCCACGTTGAAGCGCTTGTGCACCGAGCAGAAGCCGTGCCACAGGATCACGCGGGAATCGAGCAGGGCCTGCTCGTCATTGCCGCCGAGGTCCTTGCGCGGGTTCCACATGGGCATCTGCTCCATCGGCACGCCCATGGCCTTGGCGGTATTGCGGCCCAGGTGCTGGTCGGGGAAGAACAGGACCCGCTGGCCGCGCTGGAAGGCCCATTCGAGAACCGTGGCCGCGTTGGACGACGTGCAGACGATGCCGCCGTGCTCTCCGCAGAAGCCCTTGAGCGCCGCGGAGGAGTTCATGTAGGTGACGGGGATGACCGGTACCCTGCCGTCGGCGTCGGGCTCGGTGCCGTAAAGCTCTTCCAGCTGCTCCCAGCACTCGGTCACAGAGTCGATGTCCGCCATGTCTGCCATGGAGCAGCCCGCTGCAAGGTTCGGCAGGATGACCGCCTGGTCGGGCTTGGACAGGATGTCCGCGGTCTCGGCCATGAAGTGGACACCGCAGAAGATGATGGCCTCGGCGTCCGGCCTGGTGAGCGCGGCGTTCGCCAGTTGGAAGGAGTCGCCCACGAAGTCGGCGTATTCAATGACCTCGTCCCGCTGGTAGAAGTGCCCCAGGATAACGGCTTTGTCCCCGAGGGCTGCTTTGGCTGCCCTGATGCGGGCGTCCAGTTCGGCGTCGCTGGCCTTCTTGTATTCCTCCGGCAACTGACCCTGGCGCGGCGTGGCGGCAGGGGCCACGTCGGCACTGGAGGCACCCGGACCGTAAGCGGGCACACCGGCGAGGGCTTCGGCGAGATCGTAGTCCCACGGCCCGCGGGCGAGTGCCGGGCTGCAAGTCGCAGCGCCTGTCGCAATGCCTGCGGCCCGCTGTTCGGCCTGTTCGCGAGTGATCAACTGGATTGCCGTGTTGACGCTGCTCATGGTGTGCTCCTGTTATCTGGGTCAAGGCCGGGGCGGCCGGTAAAGCGGTAGAGGCGGGGAGGGCGGTGTTTTCCACCCTGCAGGTATTCGCCGGTTTCTTCGATTTCCGGCGTGGACTTGAGCTGGCGGCGGAAGTTCGCCGGATCCAGCTCACGGTCAAGGACGGCTTCGTAGACCTCCCGGACCTGGGCCAGGGTGAAGTACTCCCCCAGCAAGTGGTAGGCGACCGAACCATAAGCCAGCTTGTTCCGCAGGCGCCCGAGGGCGTACTCCACGATCGCATTGTGGTCGAAGGCCAGCTCTCCCAGCCGGTCCGCCCGGAACCACCTGACGTTTTCGGACTCGTCGGCGAGCGCGGCCTCCGTAGGCTGGACCAGCGCCCAGTAGACGATGGACACCACGCGCTGGGTCGGAGAGCGGTGGAGGCCGCCGAAGGCGTAGAGCTGCTCCAGGTACTTGGGGGCCAGTCCGGTGGTATCCCGCAGGTTCCGGGAGGCCGCATCCTGAAGGGATTCGGCGTGGGTCAGCGGACCCCCGGGCAGCGCCCACAGGTCCTTGAACGGCTCACGGATCCGGCGCACCAGCGGGAGCCACAGCGTAGGACGGCCGGACGACTCGCTGGGGCGGAGTGCGAAGATCACCGTGGAAATGGCGAGCGACGGAGGTGCCGACTGCCGCTCGGCAACGTTGGCAGAGCTCGTGTACACAGCGGTTCACCCCGCTTTCCTCGCGCCTGGCGGCGCCTTTGGGCTTCGGCCGGCGTCCACCTCCGGGGCGCTTCGGCCAGTTATAGTCAATATGACTAGAACTAATGGTACGACTGCCGGTCTCCCAGGCAAAATGCTTCAGGTCACATTGCGGCTGCGGCCTCGAGCAAGGGCAGGGTTCGGCCCTGGAAATGGGTATTCAGCACAATCACGGACGAGGACCGCAGCACCGTCTTCGTGGCGATCATGGCATCCAGAACCCGTTGCAGGTCCGGGTTGGACCGAGCCACGACCCGTGCCATCAGGTCCGAACTGCCGGATACCGTGTGAATCTCCGTAAGTTCAGGAATGCGGGCAAGCGCTTCGACCACCGCGTCATGGCCCAGGTCCTGGTTGATCGTGAGCGAGCAGAACGCCACCACGGGGTAGCCGAAGCGGGACGGGTCCGGTTGGGGTACCCAGGACCCGATAACCCCGTCGGCGGCCATCCGGTCCAGCCGGGACTGGACCGTGGCGCGGGCAATCTTCAGGACCCGCGAGGCTTCGAGCACCGACGCCCTGGGTGAATCCGTGAAGAATCGGACAATTTTTGCGTCCAGCGCATCCACGTTCATCGATTTTCCTTTCAAGCCGGCCGTACAGTTCACAAATCGCCGAAAAAGAAGGGGCTTTTCCCGCAAACTGCACCCATGCTCTCACGGACGGCGTGCACAGGGTCCCTCCCGGGGCGGTAAATTCAATAAGTCCCAAAAGGACCAGACCCCCGACCATAAGAAGGTTCGCAAGCATGACGATGAAGTCCACCGCAGAGCGCCCATCCACCTCGCTCGGCCACAGCATGAAACCCCGCCAGCTCACCATGATGGGACTGGGAAGCGCTATCGGAGCCGGACTGTTCCTGGGCTCGGGGGCGGGCGTCCAGGCCGCAGGGCCGGCCGTCCTGATCTCCTACCTCGTGGCCGGCACGCTGATCATTTTGGTCATGTGGGCCCTGGGCGAGATGGCTGCAGCCAACCCTAACAGCGGGGCGTTCTCCGTCTATGCGGAGAAAGCCATGGGCCGCACGGCCGGGGCAACCGTGGGCTGGCTGTGGTGGCTGCAGCTGGTGGTGGTCATTGCCGCCGAGGCACTTGGCGCGGCGGGCCTGCTGTTCACGGTGTGGCCGGTGGTTCCCGTCTGGGCGCTGTCCCTGGTCTTCATGGCCCTCTTTACCGCCATCAACCTGGCCGGTGTGAATAACTTCGGCGAATTCGAGTTCTGGTTCGCTATCCTCAAGGTGGCGGCAATCCTAATGTTCCTTGGCATTGGAACAGCCCTTCTCCTGGGCCTGCTGCCTGACGCGCCAAGCCCCGGCCTGGGCAACATCACCGGCAACTTCGCGCCGGCAGGCCTCGGTGGAATTGCGACGGCCCTCTTTGTGGTCATCTTTGCCTTCGGCGGCACTGAGATCGTGAGCGTGGCTGCCGCTGAGACCGAGAACCCGCGCCACAGCGTGGGCCTGGCCATCCGCACGGTGCTGTGGCGAATCATCGTGTTCTACGTCGGCTCGGTCTTTGTCATTGCCGCGGTCCTGCCCGCGACTTCCGCATCCCTGTCGTCACCGTTCGCCGGCGTTCTCGACGCCGCACGCATCCCGGGTGCCGGCACGGCCATCACCCTCGTGGCAGTCATCGCGCTGCTGTCCGCCCTCAACGCCAATCTCTACGGCTCCTCCCGGATGATCTACTCCCTGGCCCAACGCGGCGAGGCTCCGCGCTTCCTGTCGAAGCTGAACAAGGCCAGGGTTCCGATGGTTGCCGTGGGCGTATCCGTGGCGTTCGGCTTCATTGCCGCCGTACTGGAGCTCCTCTTTCCGGAACAGATCCTGCCGGCGCTCTTCCAGCTGGTGGGCTCAACCTGCCTCATGGTCTGGGGTTCCGCCCTTATCTCCCAGCTGATCCTGCGCCGCAGGGCGGACCGAGACGGTACTGATCTTCCGCTGCGGATGAAGGGATTCCCTGGCCTGACGATCTTCGGACTGGTCCTGCTGGCACTGATCTTCGCCGTCGGCTTCACCGGCGCCGAGAGCAGCCGGCAGCTCTTCAGCACCATCGCCCTGGTAGCCGGGATTGCCGCCGCCTGTTGGCTCGGGGCAAAAGTGGCGGCGTCGCGGCAGCGCAGCGCAGCCCAGTAGGCCACCCCCCACCGCATTGGGTTGCACGGCCTGCGGACCAATCCCGATGCGCTAGGCAAATTGCCATGCGATCCAGCTCAGTCCGTGGCAGTTTTGGGCAATCTGGCTAGTGAATCATGAGCTGATTGCCGGGCATACCGCGGGTGACTAGGGTCACAGCCATGGATACCTCGCCTTCCCCCGCCACCGGCAACGACGCCGGCCGACTGCCGGGACCGCACTCCGACCAGCTGGCCGGCGTGCCGGCCGGACCGCTGACCGGCGACCAGCTCCGTGAACTGTATTCGCTGATGGTGGCCGTCCGGCACCTGGACACTTCCGCGATCGCCTGGCAGCGTCAGGGCCTCATCCCGGGCTACGCCCCCGAACTGGGCCAGGAGGCCGCCCAGGTGGGGAGCGGCTACGCCGTGGACACCACCCGCGACTTTGTCTTCCCCACCTACCGCGAAATGGGCGTGGCCCGGGCCATGGGTGTGGACATGGTGGCCTATATGTCCACGCACAAAGCCACCTGGCACGGCGGACTCTACAACCCCCAGGAATCCCGGCTTGCACCCATCCAGGCCGTGGTCGGCGGATCCGTGCTCCACGCCGTGGGCTGGGCCCACGGCCAGACCCTGGATCAGGCGACCGGCGTGGCAATGACGTATTTCGGCGACGGCGCATCCTCCCAGGGCGACGTCCACGAAGCCCTGAATTTCGCGGCCATCATGAAGGCTCCGGTGGTCTTCTTCGTCCAGAACAACGGCTGGGCCATCTCGGTTCCCACCGAACGCCAGGTGGCCGGCGGCTCGGTGGCGGCCCGCGCCGCCGGGTACGGCATGCCGGCGCTGCGGATCGACGGGAACGACGTCGTTGCGGTGGTCGAAGTGACCCGGCGCGCCTTCGCGCACGCCCGGGCAGGCAACGGCCCCGTCCTCATTGAGGCAATGACCTACCGCCGCGGCCCGCACTCCACCTCCGATGATCCCGGCCGGTACCGTTCGCTCAATGAAGAGCGCGACGACGCCGGCGAAGACCCGCTGGAACGGTTCCGGAAGAAGTTGCTCGCCGACGGAGTCGCCGACGAGAGCTTCTTCGCTAAGGCACTCGCCGCCGCCAAAGCCGAAGAAGAACTCATCCGCGCGGGGATCCAGGCGCTCGGTTCCCGCCCCGGCACCGAAATGTTCGACCTGGTCTTCCAGGAAGCCACGCCTGCCCTGCAAGCCCAGGCCGCCAACTGGCGCGAGGAGTCCGAACATGTCTAACGCCATCCTGGAAGGCGGGGACGCCATGGCCGACGGAACTCCACGCCACAATGTGGAACAGCTTTCCATGCAACAGGCCCTTAACCGGGCCCTGGACGAGGTGCTGGCCGGGAACCCGAAATCGCTGGTCTTCGGTGAGGATTGCGGCCGGCTGGGCGGCGTGTTCCGCATTACGGACGGCCTCCAGGCGAAGTACGGCACCGGCCGGGTGTTCGACACCCCGCTCGCCGAGTCAGGCATCCTGGGCATGTCTGTGGGCCTGGCCATGGCCGGTTTCCACCCGATTCCCGAGGTCCAGTTCGACGGCTTCGCCTATCCGGCCATCAACCAGATCGTCTGCCAGATTGCCCGGATGAACTACCGCAGCCGCGGCACCATGCCTATGCCGATCACGCTGCGCGTGCCCAGCTTCGGCGGCATCCGCGCCCCGGAACACCACGGGGAAAGCCTTGAAGCGCTCTTTGCACACGTGCCCGGGCTGAAGGTGGTTTCGCCGTCGAACCCGCATGAGGCCTACCACCTGCTCAAGTACGCCGCCACACGGCCGGACCCGGTGATCTTCATGGAGCCGAAGTCCCGCTACTGGCAAAAAGGCGAGGTGGACTTTGACTCGGCAGACCGGTCCGGCTCCCCCGCCGGCAGCCCGCCCACCGGCGCGAAGGTTATGCGCGAAGGCCGCCACCTCACCCTGGTTGCCTGGGGCGCCATGGTGGCCCGCTGCCTGCAGGTAGCCGGGCTCGCCGCGGAGGACGGAATCGATGTCGAGGTCCTCGACCTGCGCTGGCTCAAGCCGATCGACGAAGCGGCGCTGGCGGCGTCCGTGCGGAAGACGCGCCGGGCCGTCGTCGTCCATGAAGCGCCGCGGACTTCAGGACTTGGCGCCGAAGTGGCCCAGCTCATCACCCAGGGCTGCTTCGACACCCTCAAGGCCCCCGTGGAGCGAATCACCGGCTTCGACGTCCCGTACCCCTCCGGCGACCTCGAAGACGAATACATCCCGAACATTGACCGGATCCTCTTCGGGATCCAGCGAGTATTGGAGTACCGCCGTGGCTGAAATTTCGTTCCCGCTACCCGATCTCGGCGAGGGCCTGATCGAGGCGACCGTGCTGGAATGGCTGGTTTCACCCGGCGACCAGGTGGAGCGGAACCAGCCGCTCGTCGAGGTGGAGACCACCAAATCCGCTGTTGAACTGCCCAGTCCGCAGGCAGGTAAAGTGGTTCGTATCCACGGCGGGCCCGGTGACAAGATCAATGTCGGCGAGCCCCTGATTGTGTTTGAGGTACCGGACAACACCGCCGGTATCGTGGGCACCGTCCCGAAGGAAGAGGCACCGAAGCGCCGGGTCCGCCTGAGCGCCGTACTTGATGAGGATTGACACCATGAGCGGCAGGCACACCGGCGAGCAGCACCACCACACCGTGGAGGGCACCGACCCCCAGCTTTACGTGGAGGTGCACGAGCCGGAGACCGACGCCGGCCTGCGGCCCGTCCTGCTGCTGCATGGATTCTCCTCTTCCACCAGGCTCAACTGGCAGGACACCGGCTGGCTGGCTGCCCTGCTGGAAGCCGGCCGCCGCGTCATCACCGTGGACCTGCCCGGCCACGGCCGCAGCGGCGCCCCGGAGGACATGGACTCGTACAGCCCCAGCCGGATCCGCGCGGACCTCCTGCAGGTGGCGTTCGACGCCGGTGTCCGCCCGTTGCGGGACGACGACCCCGCCAGCGGGCTTGACGTCATCGGCTATTCCCTCGGGTCCCGGCTTGCTTGGGAATTCGGCGCCACCCAGCCGGAACTGGTTCACCGGTTAGTGCTTGGCGGACCCAACATCGCGGACCCCCTGGCGGCCTTTGACCTGGTGGCTGCCCAGCGCTACCTCGCCGACGGCACACCCATTGCGGACGAATCCACGGCCGCCCTCCTGAAGATGGCCCTGGGGCTGCCCAGCAACAATGTTTTTGCCTTGCTGTCCCTGGTGGAAGCGATCAAGGGTGAGCCCTTCGATCCGGCGGAAGCCGTTCCGCACATGCCCATGCTGCTCGTGGCCGGGGAAAAGGACGACCGCGCCGCAACCATGCCGGAGCTCGCGGAGCTGGGAGCAAAATCAGGGGCGCTCGTGGAGCAACTGCTGATTCCTGGCCGGAACCACAGCAATGTGATCACCAGCAGGGCGTTCAAACAGGCTGTTACCGAGTTCCTGGGCGTTTAGTAGTTCCCGGGGCCTGCCCGAGGACGCTGTGCTGACGCTCCGCCACCGCAAAACATCGACGGCGGCGGAAGGCAGCAATAGCGGCCGGGCACAAGAACGGCGGGCGCGGACCGTAGTGGTCCGCGCCCGCCGTCGCGCATGCAAGGTCGCTGAGGTCAGCCGGCCCCTAGTGGTGGCTGCTGACGCCCAGCGGGCGGCCCTTTGTTTCCCCGGCCAGGAGTACACCGATTGCCGAAATGACGCACAGGACCATGATGTAGATACCGATCGAGCCGGTCCACTTAGTGCTCTGCAGGAGCGTCTCCGCAATGGTGGCCGCGAACGCGCCGCCCAGGATCGCACCGAACGCATAGCCGATGGAGATGCCCGAGTAGCGGACGTTGGCCGGGAACATCTCGGCGTACATGGCGGACATCGGGCCGTAGGACAGCCCCAGGCCGATGGTCAGGACGAAGAGTGCCACGCCGTAAAGCATGATGTTCTTGGTGTCGATCAGGGCGAACATCGGAATCATCCAGGCAAACACGATGCCGTAGCCGATGAGGAACGTCTTGACCCGTCCGATCTTGTCGGAAAGCCAGCCTCCCACCAGCGTGAAGATCAGCCAGCCGAAGGAAGCCAGAGTGGTGGCGAGGAGGATCTCCGCGACCGGCATCTTCAATGACTTCGTGGCGTACGAGATGAAGAATGCGATCAGCAGGTAGCCGGCCGCGTTGTTGCCGATGAAGATCATGGTGGAGTAGAGCACGGACTTCTTGTGGGACTTGATCAGCTGGCCGAGAGGCGCCTTGGCCTTCTCCTTGCGCTCGATCATTTCCTGGAAGACAGGGCTTTCGGCCACCGCACGGCGGATCAGGTAGCCCACGACGATCAGCACGATGGACAGCAGGAACGGCACCCGCCAGCCCCAGGAGGCGAAGTCCGCCTTGGACATGCCCGTATTGAGGAAGTACAGCAGGCCGGTGGCCAGGATCATGCCGACGGGAACGCCGATCTGCGGGTAGGCGCCGAACAGCCCGCGCTTGCTCTTCGGGGCGTGCTCCACAGCCATCAGGGCAGCACCGCCCCATTCTCCGCCGGCAGAGAAGCCCTGGATGACGCGGAGAAGGATCAGGAGGATCGGAGCCCAGACGCCGATGTCCTTGTAGGTCGGCAGCATACCGATCAGGGCAGTGGCGGCGCCCATCATGACGAGAGTGAAGACAAGCATGGCCTTGCGGCCAAGACGGTCGCCGAGGTGGCCGGCGATGATGGCGCCAAGGGGGCGGAACAGGAAGCTGATGCCGATCAGCGCGAAGGACAGAATCTGCGCCAGGCCGGGGTTGGCGTCATTCAGCGGGGCAAGGAACAGCGGGGACAGCAGCGTCGCTGTCAACTGGGCGAAGATGAAGAAGTCGTACCACTCGATGGTGGTGCCTACCAGTGTGCCTGCGAGGACTTTCCGTTCCTCGTGCTTGCTGCTGGGGCCCGCCTCTGAATCGACGTGTGAAGTTGCGGTCATTGGAACTCCGTGGCTGTGGGCAGTACCTAAACGTGCTACTACCGAATGTGGAATGACGTCGAACGAATTACCGATCGAACGGTCAGTTAGTATGAGGATACTCGAATGTGTGACAAAGCGCACTAAGTCTTTCGGGTTCTGTTGCCGGAGGCCTTGTGGGCTCCGGCGGCAGGACCCTGCCAGACGGGACGGTCAGTCCCGCCTGCTGAGGAATTCGCGGACCCTGGCACGGACCGGTTCGCGGTCATAGCTGTTCACGAGGGCGCCGGCCATTCGGACGGGATCACCGAAGAAGAAATACTCATAGAGGGACTGCCGGCCCGAGAACCCTGAGATGGAGGCGTCAAAGGCGAGCTTGAACAGGCGGACGCGCTCAGGGCCGGTGAGCGTCTTACCCTGCAGGTACATCTCAATGTCCGCCCTGGCGCCGCTGTTGACGTCGGCTTCACCGGGCAGGGCCATCAGCCCGGAGGCGGAGAACTTCCGGATGATCTGCGGGAAGCGCTGGGCAACCTTGGGGTACCAGTTCCTGGCGGCGTTCAGCGTTGTCCACTTGGGCAACATGACACCGGCCTCGTTGACGGCGGCGTCAGCCTCCGACGCGCGGACCAGCGCCTTGCCGATTTCGACGTCGATGATCAGTTCCGCGATATCCTCCTGGATGTGCTGGAAGCCGTCGATTCCAATCGACTCTGCCAGCTCCGATGCCAGGCCAAGGAAGAACTCGCTTTTGGCGATGGTCCGGGTCACTACCTGGTGCGTCATGAGGGCGCCCGCGCCGGTTTCCGTGTAAAAAGCGTTACAGAGCTGCGGATGCCCAAGCATGAAGATCCGCTCGGCCGGCACGAAGACGTTGTCGAAGATGGCCACCGCGTCCATTTCCTCATAGCGCGAGGCCAGCGGCTCGTCGTGGGTGCTGCCGCCGTTGTACAGCGACGCGCGGCAGAGGTAGCGCAGGCCCGGAGCATCGTTGGGGATGGCGAAGGCGTAGGAATACGGAGCGTCCTCCGGGGTGCCGCGCAGCACCGTGGATGGAAACACCAGGAGCTCGTCGGCAATGGGAGCGATAGTGGCCAGCATGCGCGCGCCGCTGATCACAATGCCGTCATCCCGTTCCTCGACGATGCGCGCCGACAACTGGCCACCCATCTGTTCGGAGCCCGAGACGGAGCGGTTGACCTGGGGCGGGATGAGCGTGTGCGTGGCCAGGACGTCATTTTCCCGCGCCCACTCGTAGTACTTGCGGATGTTCTCGCCGAATGCGGGGTCCGCCTGGGAGAACCACTTTTCCGCGGTGCTGAGCGCGGTCAGGGAGGAGTTCATGTAGTCCCCGGAGCGGCCCAGGAAGCCATGGGAGGATTCGGCCCACGTGGAGATAGCCCGACGGCGGCGCTGCAGATCCTCGATGGTCCGGGGAACCAGGAAGGACGCGTTTACCAGGTCGCCCGTGGAGGGCGAGGTGTACGTCAGCGCTTCCTGGTAGGCCGGGTCGTGCTGCATGTCGAAGAGCTTGGCGTAGGACCTGGCCACGTTCCGGAACGCGGGGTGCTCGGCGATTTTTTCACTCACGACTTCGCCGTCGATCACCACGTGGGGCGTCATGGCGTTGAGTTTGTCCAGGTACTGCCGGCCGGTGCGGATGCCCATTGTGCTTTCTCCAGTCTTCGTTGCGCTGCAGTGGGTTTCTTCGGATGCGGGATGTCAGGGCTACAGCAGATCCTCCATGCCCAGCTGGCTTTCCGGGATGGTGGTGTAGGCGCCGTTCGCGAATGCCAGGGCGTCACCGCTGCGGTAGTCGAAGTTCACCACTTCCCCGAGAAACAGCGTGTGGTCGCCGCCGTCGTATTCAGCCCAGGGAGTGCACTCGAAGTACGCCAGGACGCCGTAAAGCCGCGGGGCTGTTCCGCCTTCCACCCAGCGGGGTTCCGGTCCCGGCCGGCCGGCGAAATGCGTGGCCAGCAACCGCTGCTCAGCGCCAAGGATGTTCACCGTGAACGGGCGGCCGGAAAGCTCGTCATGAGCCTTGGCCGTGCGGGCGATGCTGACCAGGACCAGCGGCGGCTCCATGGACACGGAGGTGAACGAATTGACGGTGATGCCGTGGCGCCTGGTGGCGCCGTCGAACGCGACGATTGCGACGCCGGTGGCAAACCTGCCGAGGCTCCCGCGGAAATGATGGGCCCTCCGGGCCGACGTCCTGCCGGCTCCGGGGGCCTCCCCGGGACGGGGCATTGCAATCATCATTGGTCCCTTGAGTGGTTCGCCAGGTGGTCGGTTTCGATGGGAGCCATCCTTGAAATGTTCTATATTTGAACATATAGTTCCCATATAGAACGCTAACGCAAAGTGAATTGCAACACAAGACCCTCGGGGCAAAGCGCCACTGTTCCCGGCCTAGGATGGACAGCATGACTCAGACCGCCGGCGCCGCCACGCAAGCCGCGACCGCCCAGGCTTCCCCTTCGCAGACACTTTCCCGCGGCATCCGCGCGCTGGAAATCCTGGCGGAAGCCGAGCAGCCCCTCACCATTGCGGAACTTGCCGACGCCATGGGCGTCCACCGCTCGGTGGCCTACCGCATCCTGCGCACATTGGAGGATCATTCGCTCCTGGTCCGGGACGACGCCGGCAAGGTGCAGCCCGGACCCGGCCTGGCGGTCCTTGCCCGCGGAGTTTCACGCAGCCTGCAATCGGCTGCGCTGCCAGAGCTCACCCAGCTTGCCAACACCCTGAACATGACGGCTTTCGTTGCGGTGTGGGACCATCAGGACTGCATCACGCTTGTAACGGTGGAGCCCAGGCACTCGGCGGCAACGGTGGTCCAGCACCCAGGTTCCCGGCACCCCATCAGCGCCGGAGCCCCGGGCATAGCCATCCAGTCAGCCCTCACGGAACAGGACTGGACCGCGCTGGCGCCGGACATCCCCTACCGGCCCGAGGCAGCCGAGGCGCGTAAACGTGGCTACGCGGCAAGCCACGATGAAGTCATTGCGGGAGTTTCATCATTGGCGGCTCCCATCAACGTGCCGGGTGGCCGCCCGGCTTCGGTTGCCGTCGTCTACATCCGCTCAACACAGGACCCCGCCGACGTGGCAGCTGCCCTGACTTCGAGCGCCGCACGCATCGAGAAGCAGCTCCTCTAGGGTCGCTCCGCGTTTAGCGGCTGCCGGTGCCGCCGCCCCGGCGGCTCGCCTTTCCGTTTCGGAGGACGACGGCGGCGGCGGCCCCCAGCAGGAACAGCGCCGCTGCGGCGCAGACCGGCACCAGGAACGCTGCGGAATATCCGTGGTGCTGCGCAAGCTGTCCGGCAACCGAGGACCCCAGGGCCGTGCCGGCAACAATGCCGCTGGCCAGGGCCGTCATCACGGTTCCTAGGCGCCCGGCAGGAGCCACTCCCCCGCCGATGGCGAAGACGGTAACCATCAGCGGGCCCACCGGCAGCCCCAGGACGAGCAGCACCAGCACCATGGGGAACGCCGATTCCGGCAGCAACAGAAGCACCGCAAAACCGGCCATCAGCCCGGCGCTGACCATCCAGCGCGCAGGGAAGGTGAATCGCTTGGACCAGTAGGCGACACTCAGTGCGGCCGCGGCGGAACTGAGGCCCATCACGGCATACAGCAGTCCGGCAACCTCGGCCGTGGCAAAGCTCGCCGAGAAAGAGCTCAATCCCGTCTGGGTGGAACCGAAGAATGTTCCCATGCACAGCATGGCCAGGAAAGGCAGGGCAACGGCAGCCATACCGCGGGAACCGGTCGTCCGGGAACCGGTCGTCCGGGAACCGGTCGTCCGGGAACCGGCGTAATGCGCGCTGGCGGCGGGGACAGCGTCGCGCGGCGCCGTGGGGTCCGAAACGGCCGGGGCGCCCCGGCGCCGGTGAACGCTCAACGGCACGGCGAGGTGCGTGCGATGGACGGCGAATGCGGGAACCAAAGTGAGCGTCAGGGCCGCGGCCACGGCCAGCGGGAGCCACGGGGGCGACCAGGCTCGCGAGGATGCCCACCAGTGCCGGGCCGAGGACGAAGGTCAGTTCGTCCGCGGTGCCCTCGTAGGACAGCGCGGCGTCCAAATCCTCCGCGTTGCCGGTCTTGCCGCGGGCGGTCAGCGCCATCCAGCGAACGCGGGCGAGCGGGCCCACCTGGGGGCAGCTGGCTCCGGCCACGAACGCCGCGGAAAGCACGGGCGATGCACCCGCCGCCAGATCCTGGCCGGCGGGAACGAGATAGGCCACGAGAATCAGGGCCACCACCGCGGCAGTGTTGAGTACTGCAGCGAACAGCAGCACGGGGCGCTGTCCAAGCCGGTCCGCCCAGGCACCCACTACGGGTGCTCCCAGTGCTGAGCCGATACCCACGGCACCGGCTGCTGCCCCGCCGACGGCGTACGAGCCGGTGACGGCCGTCACGAGTGTCAGGGCGCCCACAGTCAGCATGGCAAGGGGCAGCCGGGCGAAAAGGCCAATCGGGATGAAGCCCTTGCCTGCGAGCAGCGGAAGCCGGGCGAAGCGGCCCCCCGTGCTTGCCGGAGCTTTCGGGAACCCCTGCCCGGACGGAGCGGCGGGGCGGGCGGTCTCCGTTACCGTGGTTGCGGCAGAAGAGGTGGCGGCGGATGCCTGGGAAGAGAGTGAAGGGGTCATTATTCCGGGTTCGCTCAATGGTGCGCATCGTCCCTCCTCCCGATGCGCGCGACCCGGTAACTCCTCAATTGTAGCCGAGGGGCGTGGCGCGCCCGGCGGCGGCCCCCGCGCCCCCCCCGCCGCCCCCGCCCCCCGGCCCGGACGCCCGGGCGGGCCCCCCGGGGCCGACCAGGGGGGCGTGCGGAAAGTGGTGGGTGGAACCGTTC
This sequence comes from Arthrobacter sp. NPDC058288, assembly GCF_042880995.1. Taxonomy (NCBI): domain Bacteria; kingdom Bacillati; phylum Actinomycetota; class Actinomycetes; order Micrococcales; family Micrococcaceae; genus Arthrobacter; species Arthrobacter sp. NPDC058288. The sequence goes on along the minus strand of NZ_JBHVYH010000001.1, from coordinate 1,051,648 downwards.
CGTCCCTTGACCACCTGGAGCTGGGTGCTGATGCGCTGCTTCATCTCGGGCACGTGGCTCACCAGGCCGACCACACGGCCGCCGTCCCGAAGCCCCTCGAGTGCATCCATCACTTGTTCGAGCGCCTGCTCGTCGAGGCTGCCGAAGCCCTCGTCCACGAAGAGTGTCTCGATGTCCACTCCGCCGGACTCCTGCTGCACCACGTCCGCGAGACCCAGCGCCAGGGACAGGGAGGCCATGAAGGATTCACCGCCGGACAGCGTGGCGGTGTCCCTGCGGTGCCCGGTCCACTGATCCACCACTTCCAGGCCCAGACCGGACTTGGCACCGCGGGCGGCTTTGGCGTCCGTGTGCTGCAGTGTGTACCGGCCATCACTCATGCCCACCAGCCGCTCCGAGGCGGCACTGGCCACTTGCTCGAGCCTGGCCGCGAGTACGTAACTGTTCAGGCTCATGCGGTAGGTGTTATCGCCGGCGCCGCGGGCGGCCTCGGCCACCGCGGTGAGCAGTGCGGCACGTTCCCGCGGACCTTGGCCAGACGCCGCGAGCCGGGCGTACTCCTCCGCGATCCGGCGGAGGGTAAGGACCGACTTCTCGGCGAGCCCCGCCGCAACAACGGCTTGCCTGACAGTTCGTTCGGCGGCAGCATCGTCCGCGCGGAGCTGTTCCAGCACGCCGGCCTCCACCGGGCCGTCCTCCTCGACCTCGCGCGTGGCCAGGGTCAGTTCCTCGCTGGCGAAAAGTTCCCCGACACGGGCTTCTTCATCCTGGCCGGCACGGATCGCGGCCTCGAGCATGGCTGCTTCCGCGACCGGAAGCAGGACGGACCGGGCCGCCGCGGCGGTTTCGAACCCGGACTCCGGCAGCGCCTGGTCCAACTGCTGGCGGGCCTCCCTGGCACGCAGCACCGCCTGATCGAGGCTGCTCCTCGCGGCGTCTGTTCGTTCCAGGAGCGCCGTGGATTCGTTGAGGGAGCTCAGGCGGCTGCCGAGGGTGGGGTAGCCGGCACGCAGTTTGCCCAGGGCGTTTTGCAGGGCGCCCGTCTGTTCCAGGACTTCCCTGAGGGTGGATTCAGTCTCCGCGATGCCGGAATCAGCTGCGGCCTGTGCCGATTCGGCAGCAGTGATGTGACCGTCCAGTTCTCCCTGGCGCTCACGGCTGGCGGCGAGTTCACCGGCCGCCCTGACTGCCTCGTCCGCTCGCTCCTTCGCCCGGGCCGCGTCCGCACGGGCTTCCTCCGGCGGAAGATCGCCGCCCTGGGCCGCCAGCACGGCGACCTGCTGCCGCGCCTCGGCAAGTTCCTTGTCCAGCGCCGCCAGGACCGCTTCCGCAGCTTCGCAGGCCTCCTGCGCCGCACGTTCCGCGTCAGCAACGGCCAACGCCGCGGTGGCCGCCGGAGCCGGAAAAGGGTGCTCGGGGCTGCCGCACACAGGGCAGGGCTCCATCGGCTGAAGCTGGGAAGCAAGCTCCGCAGCGGCATTGGCGAGCCGTTCTTCCCTCAGGTCCAGCCACCGCTGGCGGTGGTTCTGGTGGTCGTCCCGGGCCAGGCGGTGCCGTTCGGCAACGACGGAACTGATCCGGACTGCTGCAGAGTACCGGCCCACGACGGCGACGAGTTCCTCCGCGGCTGCGGCTTCCTTCGTCCGCAGCTGTTCTTCGGCCGCGAGCTCCTCCAGGGGCTTCACGCCCGCCAGCAGTTGGGCAGCTTCCGCCCGCAAACCGACAAGGCGGGCAGCGCCGGACCGTCTTCCCTCACGCAACTGGTCGATGGTCTTCTGAAGTTCTGCCCCGCGGGCCACCATCCCGGACAGCCTTGCCTCGTCCGGGAGCCGCTCCTCAAGCACCGCATGGAGGGACCGCAGGCGGCTGAGTTCACTCCGTACGAGTTCAGCGTCGAGGAATTGGTCCGCGACGCCGCGTCCCTGACGGCCGGCCACCGACAAGGCAGAGAGCTCGGGGTCCACGAGGACTGCAGCCTGCAATTCGTCTGCCGCCGCTGCCATGGCCCGGGCAGCCCGCTGTTCGGTGATTTCGGCCATGTCCACCGCCTGCAATTGGCCGCCGAGTACTTCGGCCTTGCGGTGAAGGCCAAGGTGCCGCGCCTTCTCCCGGAGTTCGGGCGCTGCGGCGTCTGCAGCCGATCTCCGGCGTTCCGCCGCAGCAAGTTTTGCCTGGCGGGCGGCACGCGCCTCGGTGGCCTCAAGACGGCGCGCGGCCTCGGCGCGTCCTGCTGCCGCCTGGTCCGCTTCAGCCTGCGCTGTCCCGGCCCTGGCCGCGGCGGCGTCCTGCAGCCATTCGAGAAGGAGATCGGCGTCTTCCGGCACTTCCTGGCCCTCCGGCAGGTCCTGTTCCTGCGGAGTCACTTCAGACCTGGCCTGTGCCAGCAGGAGGTCAAGCTGGCTGTTGAGGCTGGCCACCTGCGTGCGGGCATCCGCAGCACGCCTGGCCAGTTCCTGTTCCACGGCCTCAAAGCGCTGCGTGCCGAACAGGCTTTGAAGCAGTTCCAGCCGCTCGGCGGGCTTGGACCGGAGAAAAGCGGCGAAGTCACCCTGCGGCAGCATCACCACCCGGGTGAACTGTTCACGGTCCATGCCCAGCACGGAGCTAATTTCCGCACCCGCTTCATCATTCCGGCCGGACTTCTCGATCCACTGCCCGTCAACGCGTTCGCGCAGCAGGGTGTTTGCCTTCTGTTCGGTAAATCCGTTCCGGCCCCTGGCGCTGGGCCTGTTCCATGCAGGCATCCTGGAGACTTCAAAATGCCTGCCCTTGGCCGAAAACTCACAGGTGACACGCGGTTCCGCGTCGGCGTCGGCGTGGTCGCTGCGGAGCCGTTTGCCGTCCTGTCGCGCACCGGGCACGGATCCGTACAGGGCAAAGCAGATGGCGTCCAGCACGCTGGTCTTGCCGGCGCCGGTGGGGCCGTTCAGCAGGAAGAGCCCATGCGCGCTGAGCCGGTCAAAGTCGATGTGCTCCGTGCCGGCGAAGGGGCCGAAGGCGGAGATCTCGAGCCGATGGATCCTCATAGTGACATCTCTTCCAGGCGTGCGGCATCGAGGGCTTCCCGCAGGACAGCCGCTTCGGCGTCCTCGGTGCTACGGCCGCGGACGTGTTCCAGGAAGCCGCAGCAAATGGACAGATCGTCATTTGCTGCGGCGAGCCTGGTGCTGTAACTCGTCCTTACAGCAGCGGCGGCGCCTTCGGGCTCGAAACCGAGGACCAATGTGTCAGGAAAGCGGGCCCGCAGTTTGTCCATGGCCTGGGCGGGGCGCTGCGGGTCCGTCAGGGTGATCTGGCAGTAGGCTGCCTCTGCCCAGCCATGCTCCTCGCCCGAGAGGAGGTGCTCAAGGGTGCCACGCAGCACGGCGAGCGCCCGCGGCGCTTCCCAGAGGACCTCTGTGACATCGGTGATGCCGGACGCGTCCGCTTCGATCAGCCAGCCACCTTTCCGGTGCTTTGCCTCCGAGAAGGAGTAGGCAAGGGGTGATCCGGAGTAGCGGACGGTTGGCGACAGTGACTGCCTGCCGTGCAGGTGGCCCAGCGCGGTGTAGCTGAAACCGTCAAAGAGGTCCAGCGGGACTGCCCCGACCCCGCCGATGCTCAGGTCCCGCTCGCTGTCCGAGCTGATCCCGCCGCTCGCGAAAGTATGGGCCAGTACAACCGAATGGACCGGTCTGGCCTTGGCCCGGGCGGCCACGTCGGTCCGGATCATTTCCGTCGCCGCTCGCGTCACTTCGAAGTGGCTGGCCGGTTCGACGCCCAGTTGCCCGGCGACCAGACGGGGCTCAAGCCACGGAATGCCGTAGACCGCCAGCACGGGACCATCCGCCGCGGTGTCCAGGGGCAACAGGACCGGTACGTCCAGTTCGGCGAGCCGCGTCCGCAGGTGCACTCCCCCGCGCTCCAGAAGCCGTGAGGCAAAGCCGAGGCGGATGGCGGAATCGTGGTTTCCGCTGGTGAGAACCACCTGCGCGCCCGCCTCCGTCAGCCGCACGAGGGCATCGTCCAGCAGACGGACCACGTCTACGCCCGGGAGGGCACGATCATAGACATCGCCGGCGATCAGGACAACGTCCACTTTTTCGTCGACGACGAATTCGACCAGCTGGTCAATGAAGCCCTGCTGGGCGTCCAGCATGCCGACGCCGTGGAATGACCTGCCCAGGTGCCAATCGGAAGTGTGCAATAACCGCATGTTCTTAAGCTATCCGCGGGTACCGACAGTTTTGCGGCACTGACACGGCATGGCCGGGCAACTACTGTCCGCGCTTGCCGTCAAAGAAGTCCCGGGCGTCATCGTCGGCTGATGTGCCGGCAGGCCCGGCGTCAAAGCGGGCGTTGGCGCCACCGTCCAGATCGTGGGCGTCCTCGTCACTCTCATCCTGGAGATCGTCGTCGGACCCGTCAGCAGCATCGTCGGCGCCTGCGTGTGCCCGGGCCTGAACAGCGGCAGGACTCTCGGCGAACCCGCGGAACACGAGGCCTGCGATGGCGGCACCCACCAGCGGGGCCACCCAGAAGAGCCACAGCTGCTCGAGGGACCAGGAGTTGCTGAAAATGGCCGACGCGGTGGCGCGGGCCGGGTTGAACGGCGTGTTGCCCACGGCCTGGCCGAGCTGCAGCAGGACAGCGAGCGTGAGTCCGACTGCGAAGGGGGCTGCGGCTTTGTTAGTGTTCCGTGCAGCCATGGTGCCCAGGAACACGGCAACCAGGATCGCAGCGCCGAGTACCTCGACGAGCAGGACGCCGGCCATGGGGGCCTGGATGATGGAATGCTCGCCAAAGCCCGCAGTGACGGTGTCAAAGGCGGCGCGGGTGTCCTCGATTTTGGGAACCGTGCGCAGGATTCCGAACAGCGCCAGGGTTCCGGCGATGGCGCCGACCAGCTGCGCGCCGAGGTACGCCGCAGCTTCCGGCAGCCTGATGCGGCCGGCGATGGCGTTACCCAGGGTCACTGCCGGGTTGAAGTGGCCGCCCGAAACATATGCGAATGCGAGCATTGCGGCCGTGACGGCAAGCCCCGCGGCCAGCGAAGCGGACAACGGATTCGACTGCGGAATCGTAAACAGCGGCACCCCCAGCCCGGCGATCACCAGGAAAAGGGTTCCAAATGCCTCCGCTGACAAGCGTGCCACCAGCCCGGGTGTGAAAGCCTCCGGAGCGGCGTGCAAATCGGGACTTGTGGTCTGGCGTGCAGGCACAGGGGAGGTCATGTTCTGGAAATCCTTTGCTTGGTTGCCCGCCCGGTGATTCCGGCGGGCGTGCGGACGGCGGTGCGCCCGGCAATGTACTGTCCGACGTATTCTGCCAACTGAGTCTGGACGCTTGCTGGGTTCGAGCTTAGCCCGCGGCACGCCGTCGCAGCGAGCGGGGCCTGGACTGCCGGCGACTCCACAGGCCTGCCCGGGGTAAATTTACAGTCATGAGCACTGAGCCTTCCACCCCGCCGCTACCGACGCCCCAGTCCCGGATCCATGGCTGCCTGCTGGGCGGAGCTTTGGGCGATTCCCTCGGCTACGCCGTGGAATTCGATGATATTTCCACCATCCGCAGCCGCTTTGGCCCCGGGGGGCTTCAGGATTTTTCAGCGCTCGACGCCGACAGCCACTTTTCGGACGACACCCAAATGACGCTGTATACAGTCGACGGCCTGGTGGAGGCGCTGGAGTGGGCCAATGCCGGCACGGCCGCCGACGCCAACGCGTGCGTGTGGCTCGCCTACCTGCGTTGGCTGGCAACCCAGGGGGTGCCGGTCCCGCCGTCTGCTCCGGTTCCGCAACCGCGCTGGATTGACGGCCAGGCGGCCCTGAAGCACCGGCGTGCGCCCGGAAACGCCTGCCTCAGCGGCCTCGCCAGTGGTGAAATGGGAACCGTGTACCGGCCGGTCAATCCCGAGTCGAAGGGCTGCGGAACGGTGATGCGTTCTGCGCCGTTCGGCCTCATTCCGCATATTCCTGCCGATGCGGTGTACAAGCTGAGCACTGACGCGGCTTCATTGACCCACGGCCACCGTTCAGCGCGGCAGAGCGCAGGAACATTCAGCCTCCTGATCCACGCCCTTGTGAGTGGCCAAAGTCTTCCCGAAGCGGCCGACTATGCCTTCGCCCATGCACGCGGCCGGGACGACGCCGAGCCGGCGCTCATCGACCGGCTGGAGCGGGCGTTGCAGCTCGCGGACGTCTCCGGGCCGGCGGCGGGCGCCCGCCTGGGTCCCGAAGAACTGGTCCGTGAACTCGGCGAGGGCTGGGTGGCAGAGGAGGCCCTCGCCGTCGCGCTTTACGCGGTGCTGGCCACAGCACCGGCACGGGATGGGGCTGGCGACGCCGCACGGGAACCCGCCGGCATCGACCCGCAGTCCCACTTCCGCGAAGCCATTGTGCTGGCCGTGAACCACAGCGGTGACAGCGACTCCACCGCTTCCATTGCCGGAAACATCCTGGGCGCCCTTTACGGAGAGGAGTGTCTTCCGGCGGAGTGGCTGGAGTTCCTGGAAGCACCGGAGGTCATCCGGGGCATGGCCGGTCAACTAGTCAAAGTTACGATCGCCTGAGGCTGATGTTGTTGCACGCCTCGCAGACGTCCTCAGGAATGAGTCCGCGGCGCTGAAGGAAGCCGAAGATGGCGCAGCCCAGGCAGAATCCCGCGAACGCCTCCAGCGAGGCCGCCAGGACCAGGACCGCCAGGAGCGTCCAGGCGGCGGGTGCCAGCCCTGCCGCGAGCAGCAGCGCCGCAGCAGTCGACATGGCCGCGCCGATGCCCTGCGCGAAGCGCTTGGGCGGCCCGGGGACCAGCTTTGCCCGGCCCAGGCGCGGCGCCAGGACCTTGACGGAGAGCTGGGCCAGCGGTGAAATCCTGGGGCCGAACAGCACCCGGAGCCAGAACCCGGCGGCAATGACGGCCAATCCCCAGCCCCAGCCCGTCAACAAAGTGACGGCGGCCAGCAGCACCACGAGGCCCGCCGTGATTCTGGCGGCGTACTCGTTGACCGGGTTGGGAAATTCGAACACCTCGCGCCAGTCCACCCCGGCACGCCGGTTCTCCGCCGCAGAGGCAGCGCCGATGGCAGGAGCGGTGTCAGCCGCGGTGACAGTGGTGGAATCGGTGACCCGCAGTTTGCCCATAATGCAAGGCTAGGAGGCCGCCGGCAGCACCGGAAGGAATGTTGCGCCGTATGACCGTCCGGCGCCCCTCCTACGGTCCGCCAGGAAGCAGCAGCTACACCACGGCGGCGGCTGCGGGCACCTGGCCGCCCACCATTTGCACGAACTCACCCTCGGACAGCACCTCGATGCGCTGGCCGCGTTCGTGGAGTTCCAAGACCCGCCGCGCCTTGCCCGTCAGGCGGCCGGACCGAAGGTCCGAGGCCACAAAGCCGTCGCCGACCACCAGTACCGTGGTCCGGCCGGTCACCCGGCTTTCGGGCTGGGCACCGAACTCAGCGGACAGGACCTTGGCTTCGGGCCGGGGCATGGCCAGCTCCCCCGTGAACACGACAGTCTGCCCGTACAGGGGATGACCGGGTTCGGCGTCGGAATTCGGCGCGGGGTTGGCCCCTTCCTCCGGCCAGCCCGGCGTGAACTGGCGCGCCCCGGTTCCGGAACCGCCGGCCGCGCCCAAGGCTGTCAGGGTTGCCTTCGACAGGCCGTCCCGGGCCGGATCAAAAGCCTGCTGGTGCGACAACGAAAGGCCCAGGGACAGGTAAAGTTCGGCAATGCTGCCGGCACCGTTCCGCCGTGCAATGTCGATCAGGATTCCGGCACATGCCCTGGCATCCTCAGCGGCGTCGTGGTGGTTGACCAGCGGGACACCGGCTTCCTCGGCAGCGTAGGGCAGCGAATTGGAGACCAGCGAATAGCACCGGCGGGACAGCATCACCGTGCACACGTAGTCGTAGGCAGGACCCGGCAACCCGGACACTTCCAGCCCTGACCGGATAACGCCCAGGTCAAAGGCCGCATTGTGCGCCGCCAGGACGTCGCCGCCTATGAATGCGCCGATCTCGGGGAAGAGTTCACCGAAGCGCGGCTGGCCGGCCACGTCCTCGGGCCTGATGCCGTGGATCCGAACATTGTGGTAGTCGAACCGGTCGTGGTTTTCGGGCGGGCGCATCAGCCAGGAGGCTTCTTCCACCACCACCCCGCCGCGGACCTTGCTCAGGCCAACGGCGCACGGCGAACCGCGGAAGCCGTTGGCTGTCTCGAAGTCGATCGCCGTAAAGTCCAAACCCACGGCTCAACTTTACCGCCGGCCGGTCCATGCGCCGGTACCGTGAGCCGCCTGTCGCTGGTGTTGGTTGTCACGCAACGGCCTTGCACGACGGGCCCGGCGCTGGCGGTCCAGTAACCTTGAAGGGTGAACCTACATGCAATGAGTGACTTTGCCGTGTCCACCCTCGGGGGTGCGGGACCGGTGCAGCCACATCTGGCCTCGTTCCTTCCCGACTGGCTCAACCCCCAGATCTTCCTGGCCGACCCGGCCCTTGCACCCTGGGTTGTGCTCCTGGTCTGCGGCATCATTTTCGCGGAGACGGGTTTGCTGATCGGGTTCTTCCTCCCCGGCGACTCGATGCTCTTCACGGCCGGACTCCTGGTGGCCACGGACACCATCAAGTTCAACATCTGGCTGTTTGCCGCCCTGATCATTGTCGCGGCTATCATCGGCAACCAGACCGGCTACCTGATCGGCTCCAAGGCCGGCCCGGCCATCTTCAACAAGCCGGACTCCAAGTTGTTCAAGCGGGAAAACGTCGAAAGCGCACACGCCTTCTTTGAAAAGCACGGCGGCAAGGCGCTGATCCTGGCCCGCTTTGTGCCCATCATCCGCACGTTCGTTCCGGTCATCGTGGGCGTTGCGCAGATGAGCAAGCGCAAGTTCTTCCTCTTTAACGTCATCGGCGCCGTGCTCTGGGGTGGCGGCGTCACGCTGCTCGGCTACCTGCTGGGCGACCGGGTGCCGTGGGTCCGTGACAACCTGGACATCATCTTCATCGTGATCGTGCTGGTCTCCGTGATTCCGATCGGCATCGAAGTACTCCGCGGGCTGTCCGCCAGGCGCCAGGCCGCGCACTTCGGCACGGACGCCGTGGACGAGTTCATCGAAGAACACGAACCGGAAGAAGAACGCAAGACGAACATGTAGCTCCGGCTGACGAACCCAGCTCCGGACAAAGACTGAAGGCGCCCCCGAACGGGGGCGCCTTCAGTCTTTCTCCGGACCGCTAGGCCCGGTTTCGCAGGCTATGCTCCGCGAGTGCCTCGACGATGGACGGCAGCAGCGCCCTGAACGCCTGCCCCCGGTGGCTGATGGCGTTCTTTTCCTCAGGGCTCAACTCCGCGCAACTGCGGTCGAGGCCGCTCGGCTGGAGCACCGGGTCATAGCCGAAGCCTCCCTCGCCCCGCGGTTCGCGAAGCAGCGATCCTTCGAGCTGTCCGTACTCCACAACTTCGCGTCCGCCCTCCGCTGCCTGGCCCGGCACGGCGAGCGCCGCGGCACAGACGAAGGCAGCGCCACGGTACTCATCCGGAACATCGGCCAGTTGCGCCAGCAGAAGCTGCAGGTTGGCGGCGTCATCGCCGTGCCGGCCGCTCCACCGGGCCGAAAAGATTCCAGGTGCGCCGCCAAGGACATCCACCGAGAGGCCCGAATCGTCGGCAATGGCCACCAGGCCGGTGGCCTCCGCCACGGCCCGGGCCTTCAGCAGTGAGTTCTCGGCAAACGTCACGCCCGTCTCGGCGACGTCGGGTGCACCGACCGCGCCGGCGTCCACAACCTGCGTGTCGACGTCGAGCCCCGGCACCTGCCCGCGCAGCAGCTCCCGCAGCTCCCGGAGCTTACCTCTGTTGTGCGTCGCCAGGACCAGCACGGGAGCGGCAGCTGCGGCGGGGCCGGGGGCGCCGTCCCGGGCGGTGGCGTCGTCTGTGAAAGACCCCTCGGGCTGGGTCACGGGGCTTCCGCCAGGGTTTCCCGCTGGATGGCCGCGAGCTGCTCGGTGCCCAGCAGGGCCAGGTCCAACAGCTGGTTCAGTTCGTCACGGTCGAAGGGGGCGCCCTCGGCGGTGCCCTGCACCTCCACGAACTTGCCGGATCCGGTGACCACAACGTTCATGTCGGTCTCGGCGCGGACGTCTTCGACGTAGGGCAGGTCCAGCATGGGAACACCGTCGATGATGCCTACGGACACGGCAGCGATCGTGTCGATGAGCGGCTGCGCGTTCTTGGAGATGATCTTGTTTTCCCGGGCGAAGCGGATGGCTTCCGCGAGCGCCACGTAGGCGCCGGTGATGGCCGCGGTGCGGGTGCCGCCGTCGGCCTGCAGGACATCGCAGTCCAGCACGATCGTGTTTTCGCCAAGCGCCTTGGTGTCGATGATGGAACGGAGCGAACGGCCGATCAGCCGGGAGATCTCGTGGGTGCGGCCGCCGATCTTGCCCTTGACGGACTCACGGGCGGAACGGGTGTTGGTCGCGCGGGGCAGCATGGCGTATTCGGCCGTGACCCAGCCGCGGCCCTCGCCCTTGAGCCAGCGCGGCACGCCTTCGGTCAGGGAAGCCGTGCACAGCACCCGGGTGTTACCGAATTCGATCAGGGCCGAACCTTCGGCCTGCTTGGACCAGCCGCGGGTGATGCTGATCGGGCGGAGCTGATCAGGGGTGCGGCCGTCGGCACGAATGACGGGGGTTGCAATTGCTTCAGAAGTCATGCCTTTAGCTTATCGACCCGTCCCGGCCTGCCCGGACCACAACCGCCCGGACCGTGGGGCCGGCACCTCAGATGGTGTAGTGCACGCCCGCGACGGCCACAGCGACGTGCTGGCCGAAGACGTTCTTGGCTTCCGCCATGACGGTTGTCTGCGAAGTCCACACCGGAATGTGGGTTAGCAGCAACCGGCGTGCACCGGCGGCCACAGCTGCCTCGCCGGCGCGCTTGCCGGTCAGGTGGACGTCCTTGATGTCGTCGTCGCGGCCTTCCTCGAAGGCCGCTTCGCACAGGAACAGGTCGGCGTCCTTCGCGGCGTCCTCGAGCCCGGAGCACGAGTCAGTATCCCCCGAGTAGGTAAGGACCCGGGTGACGGGGACGCCGTCGGCGGAGGGTTCGGTAACCTCGACGCGGAGGGCGTAAGCCTCTTCCACGGGATGGTTCACCGCGAACGGTGTCACGGTATACGGCCCGACAGTGACCGACTGGCGTTCCGTCCAGTTGGTGAAGTCGAATTCCTCATGCATGCCCGGGTCCAGTTCCAGCCCGTACGCCGTGGCCATCCGGTCGGCGGTGGCGGCCGGACCCCAAACCGGAATCCGGTCGCGTCCCCAGCCGCCCGGCTTCCAGCGCACAGCCACGTGGAGCCCGCACAGGTCCATGCAGTGGTCCGGGTGGAGGTGGGTGAGGAAGATCGCGTCGATGTCTTCAAGGTCCGTATACCGCTGGATCGCGCCGAGCGCACCGCTGCCGAGGTCCATGACGATCTTCCAGGTCCGCTCGCCGTCGTGGGCGGTCAGCAGGTAGCACGACGCCGGGGAGCCCGGACCGGGGAAGGATCCGGTGCAGCCAACAATGGTCAATTTCACCGGCGGGACCCCCCGGCCGCGGATCCGCCGACGAAGTTGGAAATCCGTGGCCGGGAGGCGCCGGCCTGCGCGGCCGCGATCATTTCCGGCGTAATTTTCGCCAGGCTGCCGGTGGGGTACTGCGCGGCAACGTGGTCCACGTGCCGCACGCTGAGCACCTCGGGCCCCAGGAAACGCCTGGCCAGGGTTTCGAATTGGCCTGCTTCACCGGTGGCAATGAAGTGGTGCTCGGGCGGTGCTTCGAGGGTCCGCTGCAGGTCGTGGGAGACCAACGCACGGTATACGTCCTTGGCCGTTTCCTCGGCGCTCGAGACCAGCGTGACGTCCTCGCCCATGACGTAGGAGATCACGCCGGTGAGCAGCGGGTAGTGGGTGCAGCCGAGCACTACCGTATCTACGCCAGCGGCGCGCAGCGGTTCAAGGTACTCCCGGGCGACGGCCAGCAGTTCGGGGCCCGTGGTGATGCCGGCCTCCACGTAGCTGACGAATGCCGGGCAGGCCACGGAGGTGATGTGCAGGTCGGGGGCTGCGGCGAAGGTGTCCTCATACGCGCGGGAGCCCACGGTGGCGGAGGTTCCGATGACACCCACACGGCCGCTCCGGGTGGCTGCCACTGCCCGGCGCACGGCCGGCTGGATCACCTCGATGACGGGAATCCCGTAGCGGGCGGTGTACCGCTCGCGGGCGTCCCGCAGCACTGCGGCGGAGGCGGAGTTGCAGGCGATGGTCAGCAGCTTGACGCCGGAGTCCACCAGCTCATCCATCACGCCGAGGGCGTTGGCGCGGACCTCGGCGATGGGCAGCGGACCGTAGGGCCCGTTGGCCGTGTCCCCCACATAGAGGATCGATTCATTGGGCAGCTGGTCGATGATGGACCGTGCCACCGTCAGCCCTCCAACGCCTGAGTCGAAGATGCCGATGGGGCGCGAGCCCATGGGGCTGTTGTCCGGGCTGCTCGCTGGGGAATCCGCCACAGCTGCCGCTGCCGGATCCATGCTCGATGCTGAAGTCATGATTATTCGAGGATAGGGCTTCCCTGTTGGTGCGGCCATCACATTGTGTCGCCCGACTCATGTCGTATGAGTCACACTTGGGCCGGCCGTCCGCCGGGACGCGGGCCGGTCCGGTCAGCCGCGCGGCTCCATGGACTGCAGCATGGCCTGGACCAGCGATTCCTGCAGCCACGTGGTGAAGTTGTACACCAGTGCCAGGTAGCTTTCAACGTCCTCGGCCTGGGACCAGTCCTGCATGGTATGGACATGTTCGGCGTCTGCGTCGTCCCGAATGTCCAGCCGTTCGGCCAGGACAAGCCGGACGTCGTTGAGCGCCTGCGACCAGTGCCTGGCATCGGCCGGCGAAAGAACCAGTTCGTTGGTGTCCAGCCCCAGGGCGGCCGCCCGCAGGGCGCCGATCTTGTTTTCCCGCAGTGAGCGTTCAGTGAGCTGGCGGAACTCCAGGGATGCGGCGTCGTCGTCCTTCGTCACGTTGGGCAGCAGCCGCCGCAACGCCCGGTCCGACGGTTCCTGGACATTCATGTCCAGCCCGATCAGGGCGGTAAGCGGATCCTCACTGGCGCTTTCGGCCGGCTGGAGCATGGAGATGACGTCGTCGATCAGGCTGCGCAGCAGTTCCCGTTCGGCCGGTTCCAGGTAACCGGTAATGCCTTTGACCCCGTATTTGAATGCCTTAGCCACGTTTGCCTTTGCCCTTGCCGGAGCCGCCGTCTTTTCCGCCGCCGGTGGCTTTTTCCACCGTCGCCCACAAACCGAAGCCGTGCATGGCGACGGCGTGCTGCTCCACCTGTTCCTTGCTGCCGTGCGCCACAATGGAACGTCCTTTCTTGTGGACCTCCATCATGAGCTTGTTGGCTTTGGGCTCCGAATAACCGAAGTAACTCTGGAAGACGTAGCTCACGTAGCTCATCAGGTTGACGGGATCGTTCCAGATCACCAGGTTCCAGGGAATGTCCGGAGCCGTCAGGGCGTCGGTGGACGTCACGGTTCCGGTCTGGGTGCTCTCCCGGGTGTCAGGGCCGAGCGCAACGCTTAGGGTCATCTGTCCATTCTAGGGCGATGCGCACTAGAGTGAATTCGTGAGTACCCCTGCTGGCTGGGACCATCCCCGCACGTCCTTGTACACCGACCATTACGAGCTGACCATGCTCCAGGCCGCGCTGCACTCCGGTGCCGCGCACCGGAAGTCGGTGTTCGAGGCGTTCGCCCGCAGGCTCCCGGACGGCCGCCGCTACGGGATCGTCGCCGGGACAGGCCGGCTGCTGGAAGGCATCGCGGACTTCCGGTTCGGCGCCCCCGAGCTGGACTTCCTCCGCAGTTCCGGAGTGGTCAACACCGAAACCCTGGACTACTTGGCCGGGTTCCGTTTCAGCGGGGACATCTGGGGCTACGCCGAGGGCGAAGCCTATTTCCCCAACTCCCCCATCCTGATTGTGGAGTCGACGTTCGCGGAGGCCTGCATCCTGGAGACCTATATCCTCTCGGTGCTCAACCATGATAGCGCCATCGCTTCCGCGGCGTCCCGGATGATCACAGCCGCAGGAAACCGGCCGTGCATCGAAATGGGGTCCCGGCGGACCCAGGAGGAGTCCGCGGCCGCAGCAGCGCGTGCAGCCGTCATTGCCGGCTTCGACAGCACCTCCAACCTCGAAGCCGGGCGGCGTTACGGCATCAAGACGGTGGGCACCGCCGCCCATTCCTTCACGCTTCTGCACGACACCGAACGGGAAGCCTTTGAGGCGCAGATCGCCTCGCTCGGCAGCGGAACCTCGCTGCTGGTGGACACGTACGACGTCGAAGCGGCCGTCCGTACGGCTGTTGACCTGGCGGGTCCCCAGCTGGGAGCCGTCCGGCTGGACTCCGGGGACCTCGTGGCGCAGGCCCAGTGGGTCCGTCAGTTGCTGGACGAACTGGGCAACGAGAACACCAAGATCGTGGTCACCTCGGACCTGGATGAGTACGCCATCGCGGCGCTGCAGTCGGCGCCGGTTGACTCCTATGGCGTGGGCACCTCGCTGGTCACCGGCTCCGGAGCCCCCACCGCGAGCATGGTGTACAAGCTCGTCAGCCGCACCGACGACTCCGGGGAATTCGTGTCCGTGGCCAAAGCGGCCAAGAACAAGACGAGCAAGGGCGGCCGGAAGTACGCCCTGCGCAGGCTGAATGAACGGGGCGTCGCCACCCACGAGATCGTGGGGGTGGGCCACCGTCCCGAGGACGACGGCAACGACCGCCAGCTGCTGCAGCAGTTCATCAAAAACGGCGAGCTCCTCCCCGGTTGGACCGGAACCGAGGGCGTCTTCCGCGCCCGCCAGCGCCACATGGACTCGATGGCGGAACTGCCGCCCGTCGTCAACCGCCTGCAGCGCGGCGAGGCGGCCATCCCCACCGTTTATGAGGAGAACTGATGTCACGCGCCCTGATTATTGTTGATGTGCAGAACGATTTCTGCGAAGGCGGTTCCCTGGCCGTCAAGGGCGGGGCCGACGTCGCGGGCGCCATCAGCGAGTACGTGGACGCCTACCACGGCCAGTTCGACCACATCGTGGCTACGCAGGACTGGCACATCGAGCCCGGCGCCCACTTCTCCGAAGCCCCCGACTTCATTGACAGCTGGCCTCCGCACTGCGTTGCCGGCACGCCCGGCGCGGAGCTGCATCCGGACCTGGAGACGGAGTACATCCAGGCCTATTTCCGGAAGGGCCAGTTCACTGCCGCCTACTCCGGCTTCGAAGGCATCCTGGCTCCGGAGGACGAGGTGCCCACGGGCGAGCGCAAACCCGGGGCCCTGTCTTTGCCGGACGACGTGGAGGCGCTCACCGCGGCTTCATTCGCCGACGAGGACGCCATCGGCCTGGACGACTGGCTGCAGAGCCACGATGTCGAGGACGTCGTCATCGTGGGCATCGCCACCGACTACTGCGTCATGGCCACGGCCCTGGATGCCGTCCAGGCCGGCTACTCGGTCACGGTGGTCCGGAACTTGACGGCCGGGATCGCGGCCGACCTTGACGACGCGTTCGCCGAGATGGAACTTGGCGGCGTGGACCTCGCCTGATCCGGCACTACTTCCGGCCGATGAACCAGTCCTGAAGCTTCCGCAGCCGGGCCTGCAGTTGTTCCTCGTTCGCCTGCGCCACCGGCGGGCCGCCGCACACGGTACGGAGCTTGGTGTGCACCACGCCGTGCGGAGTTCCGGTCCGGGCGGACCACGCTGCCACGTTCTTGGCGAGTTCGTTGCGCAGGTCCATCAGCATCCGGTGGTCCGGCACGGTGGGAGCCGGTGCGTTCTCGGGAGCCCTCAGCTTCTTGCGGCTCTGCTGTTCGTGCTGGCGCTGGCGCAGCAGCGTCCCCACCTGCTCGGCGTCCAGGAGGCCCGGAATTCCCAGGAAGTCCAGTTCGTCGTCGGATCCGATGTCGCCGCCGGTGCCGAACTCGCCGCCGTCGAACAGCACGCGGTCGAATGATGCCTGCGAGTCCAGGGCCTCAAACTTGCCCTTGGTGAGACTGTCGGACGCCTTGTCCTCCCGGTTGGCCTCGTCCATGAGCGAGTCTTCCGGGTTGAACAGGCCGTCAGCATCCTCTTTCTCCGGCCGGTCCAGGGCATGGTCCCGTTCGGCCTCCATCGAGTTCGCCAGCGCAGTCAGCTGGGGTACCGACGGGAGGAACACGGAGGCGGTTTCGCCGCGTTTGCGGGCGCGCACAAAACGACCCACGGCCTGGGCGAAGAATAGCGGCGTGGACGTCGAGGTGGCATACACCCCCACCGAGAGCCGGGGCACGTCCACGCCTTCGGACACCATGCGCACCGCCACCATCCAGCGCTTCTCGCTGGCGGTGAATTCCTCGATCTTGCTGGATGCCTTGGCATCATCGGAGAGGATCACCGTGGGAGATTCCCCGGTGATCTTCTTCAGCTGCCCGGCGTAGGCGCGGGCTGCGTCGTGGTCTGTGGCGATCACCAGGCCTCCGGCGTCCGGCACGGTGCGGCGGACCTCACTCAGGCGCTTGTCCGCCCCGGCCAGGACGGCCGGGATCCACTCGCCGGCCGGGTTGAGGGCTGTCCGCCAGGCGTGGGCAATGATGTCCTTGGTGACTGCCGACTCGCCCAGCGACGCCGCCATCTCCTCACCGCCGCTGGTACGCCAGCGCATTTGTCCCGAGTACGCCATGAACATGACGGGCCGCACCACGTGGTCGCGAAGGGCGTTGCCGTAACCGTACGTGTAGTCGGCCTTGGAGCGGCGGATGCCGTCCCGGTCCTCGGCGTACTCAACAAACGGAATGGGCGACGTGTCGGAACGAAAGGGGGTACCTGTCAGCGAAAGCCGCCGGACGGCCGGGTCAAAGGCCTCGCGGAGGCCGTCACCCCAGGACAGGGCTTCGCCGCCGTGGTGGATCTCGTCGAGAATCACCAGGGTCCGGGCCGCTTCCGTCTTCGCGCGGTGCAGCATGGGCTTGCTGGCCACCTGGGCGTAGGTCACGGCGACGCCGATGAAGCCGCGGCCATGCTGCCCGTCCGAGTTCTTGAAGTTGGGGTCGATCGCAATACCTACCCGTGCCGCCGCGTCAGCCCACTGGCGTTTCAGGTGATCCGTGGGCGCAACGATGGTCACACGGTTCACCGTGCCGGCCTCAATCAGCATCGACGCCACCCGCAAGGCGAACGTGGTCTTGCCGGCCCCCGGCGTCGCCACCGCCAGGAAGTCCCTGGGGCCCGTGGCGAAATAGCGGTCGAGTGCTTCCTGCTGCCACGCACGGAGCTTCGGCGCAGTCCCCCACGCTGCCCGCTCGGGGTATGCCGGGGGCAGCGTCGGCCCGCCAAAGAGTGTCTCGGTCACGCAGAGCCCTCAATTCCCCGCATTGCGGCAGCCGTGAGCGAAAGACACATAAACATAAACACCAATCTGTTCCGGAGGAGCCGCACTGGTCCGGTCATTAAAATCATTGTGGGCACGGGACGCGCGCAGCAGTGATCAGCGCCCCGTGGTTGAATTCGCCGCCGCAGCCGGGCGGCCCGGTCACCCCAAAAATCCAGGCGACCGCTAAACGGCTCTACTTGCCGGAGTCGCCGTCTGAGCCCTTGCCGCCGTCTGAACCAGGACGCAGGCCCTCGTAGACCTCTTTGCACTGGGGGCAGACCGGGAACTTCTGCGGATCACGGCCCGGCGTCCAGACTTTTCCGCACAGGGCGATGACCGGCTCGCCCGTCATGGCTGATTCCATGATCTTCTCTTTGCGCACGTAGTGGGAAAACCGTTCACGGTCGCCCGGCTCCACTTCCTGGCGCAGTTCCTCGCGCTCGATAGTGGCTGTGGACGTTCCTGCTCCGGAAAGCTCACGCATCGGGTCGTTTTCGAGGGGGTCCGTCATGCTAGTCATGGCATCCATCTTAGCTGTTGCGCCGGACAAAAAACCGGACCTCACTGCTACAGCCCCTGCCACGCGGGCTTGTTGTCATAGGTATGGCGGTAGTAGTCCGCCAGCCGCAGGGATGACGCCGCGGCCTCGTCCACCAGGACCGTGACGTGCGGGTGCATCTGGAGGACGGACGCGGCGCACATGGCGGCCACCGGACCTTCCACGAGGTCCCGGACCGCCTGGGCCTTCTGGGCACCGGTGGCAATCAGGATCACGTGGCGGGCGTCCATGATGGTGCCCAGCCCCTGGGTGAGGACATGGTGGGGAACATCATGGATATTGGTGAAGAAGCGGGCGTTGTCCCGGCGTGTCTGCTCGATGAGGCTTTTGATCCGCGTCCTTGACGCAAGCGAGGAGCCGGGCTCGTTAAATCCGATGTGTCCGTCGGTGCCAATTCCCAGCAGCTGGAGGTCCACTCCTCCTGCGGCCTTGATAGCGTCCTCGTAGGCCTGGCACGCCGCCGGAATGTCCTCCGCCGAACCATCGGGACTGTGCACGTTTTCGGGCGCAATGTTGACCCGGTCCGTGAACTCCCGGCGGATCACCTCCCGGTAGGACTGGGGATGCCCCGGTTCCAGGCCCACGTATTCGTCCAGGGCAAACCCCTGGGCGTGGCTGAAGTCCACGCCGGCCTGGTCATGGCGGCGGGCGAGTTCATCGTAGACCGGCAGCGGAGAGGAGCCCGTTGCCAGGCCGAGTACCGCGTCCGGTTTCCGACGCAGCAAAGCCTCGATGGCGTCCGCTGCGAGCGCACCGATCTGTTTGCTACCCGGAAGAATAACCACTTCCATGGCCTACCGCCTTTCGCGTCCTGTAGTACCCATCATGCCCCTAACGGGCCTATCGGTTGACTGAGAGCTGCGCCAGAAGTTCAGGACCGCGGGCGTCAAGCCATTTCCCGCCTACCCGGACCCCCAGGGCGAAGAGGAGCAGCCCCAGGACCGGGCCCAGCACCAGGTTGATCCATCCGGGCACCGTGCTGCCCGTGAGCGACTGCGCGACGACCAAAGCAGCTTCCGGCAGCACCAGCACCAGCAAGACGCCCATCCCGCCGAACTGGACCGCCATGGTCTGGGCAACATTTCCCGGGGGCTTCTTGAACGGGCTGTCGCCGGGAAGCGGCACCGCCACCGTGTACCGCGCCGAGATGACCGAAGCCAGGCCAAGCCCGGTGAACAGGACACCCAGGGAAAGCCCGAGCAGCGCCGGAAGCCATTCCCACTCGCCGGTGAAGAAGAACGGGCCGACGCTGAAGACCATCACGATGGGAAATGCGAACGCGAGGCAGGCGAGGGCTCGCCCCAGCCTGTCATGGACGCCGCTTACCCCGCTGGACAGGTGCAATGCGAACGCGGTGTTGTCATAGGACACATCCGCGGAAATCGACCACGCCAGCAGGAACGCCGCCAGCGGACCGATGATGGTCAGCACCCCGTAGTCGCCGGTTTGGCTCGCCTGGAAGAACATCAGGACGGGCAGCAGCGGAATGACCACCAGGGATCCCGAGTACCGGGGGTCCCGGATCCAGTACGTGAGGGCCCGGGCAGTAACGGCCCCGGCGGGCGTGGCCGGCAGCACCCCGAAGAGGCCCATCCGGCCGGCGCGCTTCCTGCCGCCCGCAGCGTAGGGCGGAGTAACCAGGGCGCGCTGCAAGAGCATCTTCCAGCACCAGGCCAGGCCTGCCAATGTGGCCAGGGCGATCAGGAGCTTCAGCGCCGCAGTTCCGTACTGCCCCGCCGCGGCGTCGCCGCCCAGCGACCATGCGGCACCGGCCGGTGTCCACGCCAGGATCCGGGCGAGGCCGGTCAGGAAGCCTGCGGAGCCGGCAGCTCCCTGGGCCAGGAAGGCCAGGATGGGCCCCATCAGCATCAGCGGCACCATAAAGGCAAGCGCACTGACGTCCTTGAAGCGCCGGGAGGATGCCAGGCCGGCAGTCGCCGTCGTCACCACTTTCGAAAGGACAATACAGGTCAGCACGCCCAGGACGGCTCCCGCTGTGGCGGCCATAACCGGGGCGAATCCCCTGCTCCAGGTAACTACCGTGGCCAGCGCGATGAGGGCGGTGGCGATGCCGGGGATCCCGATCAGTCCGCCGAGGGCCAGGCCGGTGAGCAACTGGGGCATGGGGACTGCCGCGGTAGTGAAGCGCGCCGGGTCCAGGGTCATGTCCGCTGCAGAGGCGACGACGGGCACTATTGCCCAGCCCAGGAACGCTAAGGCACCGCCCATTACCACCACGGTCCGGGCGGGCCCCGGATCGGCCGTCCTGAGCAGCACGAGTGCCACGCCTATGAAACCGACGATGCCGGCGGCGTACAGTCCTCCGATGACCAGCCCCAGCAACTGCCAGGGGCTGCGCCTGAGGCTGTTGCGCAGGAGCGTCAGTTTGAGCCTTAGAAGGTGCGCAACCATTCCAGGCCCTCCGTCTGGCTGCGGCCGCCAACGAGCTGGACAAACCGGTCCTCCAAGGAGGCTCCGGCCCGGACTTCCTCCACCGTGCCGGCCGCCAACAGCCTGCCCGCAGCGACCACGGCGACGTGGTCACACATCCGCTGCACCAGGTCCATGACGTGGCTCGAGACGATCACCGTCCCGCCGGATGCAACGTAGCGGTCCAGGATGTCCCGGATATTCGCCGCCGAAACCGGATCCACCGATTCAAACGGTTCATCCAGCACCAGCAGCCTGGGTGCATGGATAAGGGCGGAGGCCAGGGCGATCTTCTTGGTCATGCCGGCCGAGTAGTCCACCACCAGGGTTCCGGCGTCGGCGCTGAGGTCCAGCGCCGCGAGAAGTTCCGCCACCCTGGCGGATACCACATCCTTGTTCATCCCGCGCAGCAGGCCGGCATAGGTCACCAGCTGTTCACCGGTCAGCCGGTCAAACAGCCGGACACCGTCGGTGAGGATGCCCATGAGCTTCTTGGCCTCAAGGGGCCGTGCCCAGACGTCGACGCCGTGCACCAGGGCAGTGCCGAAGTCCGGCCGGAGCAGCCCGGTCGCCATGGAAAGCGTGGTGGTCTTCCCTGCTCCGTTGGGCCCCACAATCCCGTAGAAGGACCCCGCCGGCACGTCCAGGCTGATCCCGTCCACCGCGATCTTCCCGCCGAAGCGTTTCGCCAGGCCGCGGATCGCCAGGGCGGGAACAGGCTGCTGCTGAGGGCTGGCGGGCGGACGTATCCCGGGCTGCGGTTCAGTCATGGTGCCAGCGTAGCCTCCCGGGTGCGCCCGGAGGGTCGTCCGAAAGGGTTACTTCCTAGAACGAGTGGCGTGGAACAGCACGCTCATATTGCGGGACCCACGGCAGTTCGTGGCCGAGCTCAAAGGCGGCGCGCAGCCACCAGTGCGGGTCCCGGAGTGCGGCGCGGGCAATGAACACCCCGTCAGCCTGTCCCGTGGCCACAGCGTGTTCCGCCTGCCCGGCGGAAGTCAGCAGTCCCACGGTGCCGGTGCGGACGCCTGCCTCGCGCCGGATCCGGGCCGCAAACCCCGTCTGGTAGCCGGGGCCGGCCGGAATCTGCTGGTGCGCCACGGCGCCGCCGCTGGAAACGTCCACCAGGTCCACTCCACGTTCCGCGGCGGCGCGGGCCAGCCGGACGGAGGCGGCGGCGTCGATCCCGCCATCGGCCCAGTCGGAGGCGGAAATCCGCAGCAGCAGCGGCATCGAATCGGGGATGACATTCCGGACCGCGTCCACCACGGCCAGGGTGAGCCGGTTGCGTCCGGGTTCGTCGCCACCCCAGGCGTCCGTCCTGTCATTGATGAGCGGACTCTGGAACTGGTGAAGCAGGTAACCATGGGCGCCGTGGATTTCGATCGTGTCGAACCCTGCGTCGACCGCCCTGACGGCAGCCGCTGCGAAATCTGCGATAACGCCGTCAATCTCTGCCGCCGTCATGGCCGCGGGTGGTGCATAGCCGTCGAAGGCGCCCGGGCCGGGCCCCAGTGTCTCCCAGCCGCCGTCCGACGGCGGGACTGAGCCGCGGTTACCCGAGAACGGCCAGTAGGTCGAGGCTTTGCGGCCCGCATGCGCCAGCTGCGTTCCGATCTTCGCGTCAGCGGCTCCATAGCGGTGCACAAACGCCGTGATCCGCTCCCATGCGGCGGCCTGTTCGTCGTTGTAAAGGCCGGCGTCGCGCGGGCTGATCCGGCCTGCCGCATTTACCGCCGCTGCCTCGGTGAGGATCAAGGCCGCTCCCCCGGCGGCGAAGGACCCCAGATGCATGAGGTGCCAGTCGTGGGGGACGCCTTCACCGGTGTCCGGGCCGCAGCTGTACTGGCACATGGGCGACACCCATCCACGGTGACGCAGCGTCAGTGAGCGCAGCTCCAGCGGCGAAAACAGTGCCGAATGCATTAGAACAGCACCCGCGCCAATCCCTGCCGTGCCTTGGCCACGCGTTCATCCGACGGACCCACCACTTCGAAGAGCTCGAGCAGCCGTACCCGGGCGGTCTCACGCTCCGGACCGAAGTTCCGGCCGATAAAGCCAACGATCCGGCCCAGGGCGTCCTCGATGTGGCCGCCGGCGATGTCCAGGTCCGCCACGCCCAGCTGCGCGTCCAGGTTGTCGGGCTCGTCGGCGGCGCGTTTGCGGAGCGCTTCGCCGTCCGGCCCGGTCAGGGACTGCAACCGCTCCATCAGCTCCACCTGGGCGAGTCCGGCCTTGGCTTCGGCATCCGCGGGCATCTCCAGCAGGGCCTGCCGGTAGGCGGCGGCCGCGGCGGCGAAGTCTCCTGCTTCGATGGCGTCGTAGGCGGCCTGGTGCAGCGGCGGCAGCGGGGCCGGTTCGGCCTCGGCAGCTGCGGCGGCTGCACCGCCCAGGCTTCCGGTGACGCCGTTGGCGGCTGCGACCTTCAGCAATTCATCCAGCAGGCTGCGCACCTGCTGTTCGTCGGCTCCGCCCTGGAACAGGGGAACGGGCTGTCCCTTCACCACCGCCACGGCGGTGGGGACGGCCTGCACCTGGAATGCCTGGGCAAGCTGCGGGAAGGCGTCGATGTCTGCGGCACCCAGGACCAGCCGGCCGCCATAGCTGTTGATGATGCCTTCAAGGACGTTGATCAGTTCGCCCGACGCGGGTGAGTAGCTTGCCCAGAGGCCGAAGACGACGGGCACTTGCGCGGACAACTCGACGAGTTGCTGGAAGTTGCCTTCGGTGACGTCCACGCGGAGCGGCTGACCACCGGTATCCGCCGCCTCGCCCTGGGCCGGCGTCCCCGGCTGGCCGGGGACCGGCTGTCCGCCTGCAGGGGACTGGCTGCCCGGCGGCGCGGTGCGCTGCTTCAGGCTGGAAAGGTCGACGGCGCCGCGCAGGTTGAGCTGGCTGGCAGCGGCTGGAGGGACTGGACGGGAGGCTGGCGAACTCATAGCCTCCACTCTAGCCACTCCGGCCGCTGCCGGTCATACCCGCAGCGCAGGCTACTTGAAGCTGGCCCCCACGAGTCCCCGGGTGGCGGCAACGAGCTTCATCGGGTCCTTGGATCCGGCCGGCGGGATGTACACGGCCGCCGACTCGGCGAAGTTGAGCACCATGCCGGAGCTCGTTTCCTTGCCGCCGGCCAGCACGGCCGCGTCGTCACCGATCGCCAGCTTGTCCCCCTCAGCCTTGGGCGTCCCGTCGAAGGCGAAGTTCAGCCGGCCCAGCACCAGGGCGCCACCATCCGCGGTACGGAACACCACCGTGTCCTCGGGGACCACCTTGTGCGTGAAGCTGAAGTTGCCGTTGACGCCCGTCTTGGCCACATCAGCCTGGTAAGCCAGCGTGTCGGCGATGTACGGCGAGGACTGGCCCTCCACGAGCTTGTCCTTGAACGTCGAATCTGCCTTAGTCAGGCGGTCGCCCAGCCCGGCAAGTGCTTCCTGGCCGCTGTAAAGCAGGCCCGACTTGTCGTCAGCGGCAAGTGTTTCCGTTCCGGTTCGCCCGATGGCCGGGAACGTGGTGCCCGGCTGAAGCGGGGTGGTTTCCACCAGCTTGTAGTTCTCGCGGGGGGATTTCTGCACGAGGGTCAGCAGCTGGGGCACAACGTTGCCCTCACCCTGGGTGACGGCCATGACCGAGCGCGGCCACGCGCGCTTGCTGGTGACAACGGTGGTCAGCAGCTTGGTGGCGCGGACGGGCATACGGGCCTCGTAGGCGCCCACCTGTGAGCGGATCTTATAGTTCTGGGTGCGCACCTCAAGCTCCGTGCGGTCCACGCGGGGCTTGAGCTTGGCCGCGTCCTTGGCGGCGTCGCCGGCGTCCACAGTACTGGAAACCTGTTCCAGGATCCGGCGGAACTGGGCATCCAGCAGCACCGGCGCGTCGGGGGCGGCGTCCGCGGCGGCGGACTCAGTTGACGATGGCGACGGAGCGGGGCTGGTTGCTGCCTGGGCAGCTACGCCGGTTCCGGCCACCATGGTGGCGGCGAGGGCGGCCATCGCCACGCCGGCGCGCGCCGGGCTGAAGGTGGCGGTGCCGGGCCGCTTTTCCACGGGTGACTCAGCGGGTGCGGCGGCGCCAGACGCCGGATTCCCGGCCGGACGGGATGCGCGTGCCCGGCGGACGAGCTTGTCCTTCAGGGATTCGCCGGCGTCGTCCCCGCCAGCTTCGGCGGGCTGGCCGCCCTTGGGCTTGATGACCAGCAGCGCCAGTCCGGCCAGCATCAAAAGGCCGCCGAGCACCATCAACGGCACGGCCCACGGAGTGGACGTGTCATTGGGGAACGTCATGGAGATGGACGACGGCGCCGGCTTGGTGCCGTCAGATGCCAAGAGGAGCGACCACTCTCCATCTGCCGGGGCACTCCAGGTGTAGTTCAGTTCACCGCTGGCGTTCTCGGTGGTAACCCAGAGATCGGAGCCGGCAGGTGACGGCGCGGCTGCTTCGCCGTCCGTGTGCGTCAGCTGGAGCGATTTGTTGTCTTCGGAGACTCCGGAGACCGTGTTGTGGGCGGTCTTGCCCACCCACGCGTCGACGTCGTCGGGACGGCCTGCAGCCAGCATGAAGCTGCCTTCACCCTTGACGTTGATCTTGACCGTACCCCCGTGAAGGGTCCGCAATTTTTGGTCGATAACGGTCAGTGGTGCGGCGGTGCCGTCGGAAGGAGCCGAGGCTGTCACCGTCTCGGCCGGAGCCCAGATGGTCTTCTGTCCTACGCCGGCCAGCAGTGTCAGGAGGCCGAGCAGCACTAGTGCAACTGCAGTCTTGAAACGCAAAGGGATACCTATCATCAGCGGGGGTTTACTTTCAATAGTAACCATTTTGTTACCAATGAGTCAGATCGGGGCTTGGTTCCCAGCCTAGGGCAACCGGCCGCGCCACGGGGAAAACGGGGCGCTGACGGGCCTGCTGATAGTGTTTGCGATGATCATCACACGGTCCCGCAGCAGCGGTGCCACAGACGGTAAAGGGCCTCAAAACGCAGTGACTGAACACACGGATTCGCCCACCCCAGGACACGAAGCTACGCCCGGATCCGGTGCCCGGGAGAGTGTCCCGGGCAGTTCGCAGCATGAGCGCAAACCTGTGCTGCCCGGCCTGGCCGCGGCAGTGCTGCGGAGGCTGCGGACCCCCCTTCCCGGTGCGCAGCCGCGCCTCCGCTTCGAAATGCCGCCAGACTTCGCCGAGGACTCCTCCACTCCCGAGACAGAATCCAGCACCCGCTTCGGACATCCTGGCCCCCGGATGTCGTCCCAGCATCCCCTATATATGGGATTCATGGGCACAGTAGGCGTCGGCCTGGCCTTGCTCGTCTATTGGATCGGATCCAACACCACGCAGCTCCTGCTCTGGATTGTGACCGCGCTCTTCATTGCGCTGGGCCTGGACCCGGTGGTGCGCTGGCTGGAAGGGCGCAAGCTTCCCCGCCCCGTCGGCATCCTTGTATCGGTCACCGTCCTCGTCTCGGCCGTCGCCGGTTTCTTCGCCACGTTGATCCCCACCATCGTTCAGCAGGTGACCCAGATCGTGCAGGAGGCACCCCGCTGGATCCAGGACTTCATTGACTCGGATTTCTTCCGCAGTGTCGACGACCAGTTCGGCGTGCGGGAACGCATTACCCAGGAGCTGGAGAAATTCGTCAATAATCCGGATGCCATGGGTGGCATCTTCGGCGGCGTCGTGGGCTTTGGATCCACGGTGGCCAACGGACTTTTCGGGACGCTCATTGTCCTCGTGCTCAGCCTCTATTTCCTCGCTGCACTCCCCGCCATGAAGAAGTGGGGGTACCGGCTGGCTCCCCGTTCCCGCCGCGCCCGGGTGGAGGCGCTTTCGGAAGAGATCACCGGGTCCGTGGGCAACTACGTCATTGGCCAGGCCTGCGTAGCGCTCCTCAACGCGACGTTTGCGTTCATCGTGATGTCCATTGTCGGTGTCCCCTTTGCGGTACTGCTGGCGTTCGTCGTGGCACTGCTGGCGTTCATCCCGCTGGTCGGCGGGATGATCGCGGGCGTGTTGGTCACCCTGATCGCCCTGACCGCGGGATGGCAGACCGCCGTGGTCTACGCCATTTGCTACTTTGCCTACCTTCAGTTCGAGGCCTACTTCATCTCCCCCCGCATCATGCAAAAGGCAGTGGCGGTGCCCGGCGCCGTGGCTGTTATCTCGGTGATCGCCGGCGGCAGCCTCCTCGGCGTACTGGGCGCCCTCATCGCCATTCCCACCGCTGCCGCGGTCATGCTGCTCGTGAAGGAAATCTTCATCGTCCGCCAGGACAAGCACTAGCCCCGGGGTAAACCGCTGACGGCTTTCCGGGGCTTACGGCGCTGCCGAGGCCACGGGCCCGTTCCATTCCTGTGGCAGGCCGTCGGGGCCAGCGCCCCGCGCCGTGACCTCGTCCACGATTTCGTTGAGCACGCGGGCGGCGTACTTCTCCCCCACCCACAGGTGCTTGGCACCGTCGACCCCTACCACCTCGGCCTGCGGCACCAGGCTGAAGCGCTCCTCAGCGGCCGCAGGCTGGAGGTAGTCGTCGTGCTCGGGAACCAGCACCTTCAGGGGCTTGCCTGCGGCTGCCCACTCCCGCAGGTGCACGTCGGTGGCACGGTGCAGCGGGGGTGAAAGCAGCACGGCACCTTCCACCAGGGATGCCACCGGCTCCGTTGCGCCATACATCAGCGCCAGTTCAGTTCCGAACGACCAACCCACCAGCCAGCGGTTGGGCAGGTTCCTGGAGGCTGCGAACCGGACGGCCGCCTCGACATCGAGCCGCTCGCCGATGCCCTCCTCGAACCGGCCCTCGCTGGTGCCGCGGGGAGAACCGGTCCCCCTGGTGTTGAACCTGAGGACGGCGACGCCGGCGAGTGCAGGCAGCCGGTAGGAGGCCTTGCGGTACACGTGCGAGTCCATGAAGCCACCGTGGGTGGGGAGGGGATGCAACGTGATCAGCGTGGCGTTGATCCCGCCCGATTCCGGGACAGCCAGCTCGCCCACGAGGACGTGACCATCCTCGGTGCGTAATTCGATGTTTTCCCGGCGGGCCGGCAGGACTGTTGAAGCCCGGATGGCGGTTGCTTCGGAAGGCTGGCTGAATACGAACGACGCCGGGTCAAAAGTCATGACTACCAGCTTAGCGATAGCGGTACGTGCGTGACGTCCAGCAGTTGGAGTGCCAGTGCCGGCGCTCCGCGAGTCCAGCGGCTGCGCCGAACAGGTGGTCCTCGGACCAGACCACCAGGTGCTCCACCCCGGGGAGGACCGCTGTTGAGCATCCCGGGCAGATATAGGCCTTTTCGGCACGTTTGGCCGTCATGGTGCGGACCATCCACTCGCCGTCGGGGGCGCTTTCCCGCCGTGCGATCCCCGACCGGGCACGCTCAAGGTCCAGCTCCGGCACAGGGCCGGCGGCGTGCTTGCGGCTGGCCTGTCCCAGCTTTCCGGAGGCGGCACGGCGGGGGCGGTTGGAACGCGGCATGAGTCCATTCTGCCCCAGCCCGCGGCCTGTGCTGTCGCTGCGCTGTTCCCGCCGCCGGCCCAGACGGTAGTGTTGATCGGGTGCGTTTAGTCATAGCCCGTTGTTCTGTTGATTATGTCGGCCGCCTCAAGGCCCATCTCCCTCTTGCCACCAGGCTTCTGCTGGTCAAGGCGGACGGTTCCGTGCTGGTGCACTCCGACGGCGGCTCCTACAAGCCGCTGAACTGGATGAGCCCCCCTGCCAGCCTTCGGGTCTCCACCCCGGACGAAGTGGACCTGGAGCTCGGCGTCACTGAACAGTGGACCGTCCAGTCCGCGAAGACCGACGACCGGCTCATCATCAACATCCACGAGCAGTTGCACGACACCTCCCATGAACTGGGACAGGATCCCGGCCTCATCAAGGACGGCGTCGAGGCTGACCTGCAGCGGCTGCTGGCTGACCAGATCGAGCGGCTCGGCACCGGTTTTTCCCTGATCAGGCGCGAGTACTTCACGGCCATTGGTCCGGTTGACATCCTGGCCAGGGACGCCGACGGCGCCACCGTGGCCATTGAGCTCAAAAGGCGCGGCGATATTGACGGCGTCGAGCAGCTGACGCGCTACCTTGAGCTTCTCAACCGCGACCCGCTGCTGGCACCGGTCCGCGGCATCTTCGCCGCGCAGCAGATCAAGCCCCAGGCCAAGGTCCTGGCCAACGACCGCGGCATTGACTGCGTCACCCTGGATTACGACGCCATGCGCGGCGTGGACGACAGCGAATCGCGCCTCTTCTAAACGGCGGACGGCTCACTGACTCCGCACACTGTCATAACGGCCCGGTTCATGAGGGCTTTACGCAAAATTTATCGAATTCCCTCTTTTGCCCGTTGACCTGACGCACCCCACGTGAAATTCTTATATAAGTCTTTGTGTAGGTGTTTTTCATGCTCGCAAGACATGTTGCGAGCGCGAAGCTTCGTCAGCTAGTGTCCGGTACCACCGGGCGGCAAGCCAGGATTCTTCTCGCGGAGTGACCAAGTACGGCACGAAGTGTGCCGGGCTTAAGCAAGTTCCACAATGAGGAGAAATAAATGGCACAGGGAACCGTCAAGTGGTTCAACGCTGAAAAGGGCTTCGGCTTCATTACCCCGGATGACTCCGATGGTGATGTCTTCGTTCACTACTCCGAGATCCAGACCGGCGGATTCAAGACCCTCGACGAGAACCAGCGAGTTCAGTTCGAGATCGGTCAGGGCGCCAAGGGCCCCCAGGCTACCGGTGTAACTCTGGTCTAGTCCCTCGTCGGAATGCCGCCTGTTGGCGGCGTCCTACGAATTGATGATCCCCGGCATTAGTGCCGGGGATCATTTTTTTGGGTAATTTACGTTGGCCCCGATCGCCGCATTGTTGCTTGTCACAAATGTTTTCTGAATCTGAAATCATGATGCCCATAAACTTCAACCGGCGTTGTGGAATTAGCGGACCATCGTCCTCAGGAGCCGGGCGCTCTGGCGGACCGAAAGGCCCGGCAGATAGGCCCGGCTCAGGGCCCGGCCGATCGCGGGCAGTTGCAGCGGGTCCTGGTAGTAGAGGTAAAGCGTGCGGTAATCAGGTTTGAACCGGGATTTGAAAGTGGCCAGGGAACGGAATCCATACACCGGCTCGAGTGCCCGCCCCACCACATCAAGGATCGCAGTAAGGGCTTCGGGCTCCCGCCCCCTCCCCCTGTCCGGCTCCTGGTCCGTGTCCCGGCCGGTTTCCTGGTCCGTAGTATCCCGTGGTGCGCCGGACACAGACTCTTCGCCGGGCTCCTTGGCCAAGGGTGAGCCGGAGAGGGAAATAACTTCAACCGAATTTCGCAGCTCAAGCACTGCGGAGGCGATCAGGAACTCCATGACTCCGGGTAATCCGTCCTCCCGCCGGCGCATGAAATCGAGCGTCCAGCTGACCACGCGTCCCTGCTCGAATACCGGTAGCCAGCTGGTGACGCCATGCACCAGGCCGTCAGGGCCAACCGCGACGCAGCACAGCACGTCGTCATCCATCAATTCGTCCATGCCTCCGAGCGTAAATCCCATCTCCGGAACGGATTTCTGCGCAGCCCATTCCTCGGATACCTCAAGCAGCTGGGCGCGCAGCGCGGCAGGAAACCCGCTGTAACGTCCCCAGACGGCCGTGACGCCGGTCTTTCGCGCACGGTTCAGTGCGGTGCGGACGTTCTGCCACTCTTTGCCTTTGAATTCGAGCTCCCTGACGGCCAACCGCGTCTCCTGCGCCACGGCCACCCTGCTGTACGCCCGGGAGCGCAGCATGGGCCACAGCTCGTCCGTGCAGGAATAGAAGCACGGAACCAGCGCATGCTCGGCGCAGTACTGGATGAACCCGGCGGCGGCTTCCTCCCGCAGTGCCGGGTCGCCGAAGGGCCCGCCCAGCGTCAGGGCAACACTGCCATGCTGCTGATAGGCCACACCTGCGTCCCCGGCGGGTGTGAACCAGTAT
Source organism: Arthrobacter sp. NPDC058288 (assembly GCF_042880995.1). NCBI lineage: Bacteria > Bacillati > Actinomycetota > Actinomycetes > Micrococcales > Micrococcaceae > Arthrobacter > Arthrobacter sp. NPDC058288. The sequence goes on along the minus strand of NZ_JBHVYH010000001.1, from coordinate 1,021,279 downwards.
TTGTTCGGTTCCCAGAGCGCCATCCAGGACAGGGAGTCGCCGCCACGGCGCACCAGCCGGCGGGCCACATCCCTCTCCCCAACACCCGCGCCGGCACCGTGGTTCCTCCCCAGAAGCACCACCCAAACGCCCGCCAGTGCAACCGCCCAGAACACAATGCCGGAATAGGCGAACAGGAAGGCCTCCACCGACTGCCGGTCCTGGAAGACCCGGTTGTAGAGGCTGGGGATGGGAACCGGAAGATATTGCCGTGCCAGCTCGGCTGCCAGCCCGGACAGTCCGCCGTCCCGGTCCATTCCGCCCGCTCCAAGCCAGGCGATGGTGTAGGTACCGGCGAGTGCAAGCCAGGTTCCTGCCAGTACCCGGGTCAGGGTGCGCCGTCCTCTTGTCGACGTTTCCACACGGAACTGGCGCCGGTTGATCCACAACAACGCCATAAGGAGCAAGGGAACAGCCACGAGCGGGAGCACGTGGACGAATCCTGAGCCCATGACAGCTGTGTGCGGCCGTGACGGGTAATGGGGTATCCGGGCAAACAGCGTGAGGTACACGGCAGACAAGGCAGTGACGGCCAGCTGGACTCCGATGGTGATCCGCCAGGCAAGCCTGCGGCCGCGCCGCAGGCCGTCCGCGCAGATCAGCAGCAGCAGCACGGGCACCACGGCCAGCGCAAGGCCCAGCGGTCCGGCAAACCCCGTCCGCCCGATTTCCAGGCAGCTCACGTCCACAGTGCCGCCGCAGTTCTGCTCCAGCTGGCTCAGGGTGGGTAGCGGGTTCAGGACTACGTCCCGCAGCAGCGCCAACGGTCCGGTGGGGCTGCGCACGGCGGCCGTCAGGATGGGGCCGACAGCGAAAATTCCCACGATCAGCGACAGCAGGTTGCGCGTCTCGCGACCGGTGGAGCGGTGCCGGTGGAGGGTTCCCTGGTCGCTCTGGATCCACCACCCGGCAGCCAGCCCTGCCAGGGCACCCAGGAACCCGACGACCGTCTCAGGATGCCCCACGTAGAGGACCAGGAGCAGGGACGCTGACACTATGCCCGTACGAAGCCGCCGTTGCCACAGCGTGGGGGCCAGGCCGCTGGCCCCCAGCACGGCAGCCAGCACGGCAGCGTAGGGGCCAATGAGCCGTGCGTCCACCATGAGGCCCAGCCATCCGTCCCCGGCGAACCGGGCGAGCTGGGTGAACAGCAGAAAAAGCGAGACGGCCGCAAACTGGCCGCCGAAGAAGAACGCCGCGGTCCGCACCGTGCCCAGCCTGCGCTCGGCCAACCCCAGGAACAGCAGGATCATCGCTCCGGCCGTGAGGTACGCCGCCGGGTTCGTGGCGAAGAAGAGCGATGTAAACATGGACCACCACTGCCCGTCCTTCAGGGCGGTCGCGTGCACCGAGGCCACCTCAAGAAGTGCTTCCGGAGGCCCGGACAGGAAGCTGTTGGTTACCGCACCCGTGCCAAGGAACAGGCCAAGGACAGCAAGGGTGAACGGCACGGCCTTGAAATGCTCCTGCACGCGGCGCAGCGTCCGGCGCGCAACGTCAGCCCACCTGACGCCGCCATCCCGTACGGCGCCCCTCCTGCCGATCACCTGAAGAGCCTTACGCCGCTCGCTCATGGCACGATTCCCCACCTTGATGCCATGAAATCCAGGGCAGCGGGAAGGGCCTTGGACGCGGCCTCCCATGAATGTCCGGTGTTCGCCACAGGCTGCGCCTGAACGGAGAAGCCTGCCCGCCGGGCCGCTGCGGATAGCTCATCCATGTAGGCAAGGAATTCCGGATCCCGCGCACCGGCGGCGAAATAGACTGAATGACCCTCAAACCGCCCTTTGAGCATGATGTTCAAGGGAGTCTGCTCGTCAAAGGCAGCAACATCGCCGCCGAACGACGCATCAATCGTCTTCTGCCGCTCCTTGGCCAGCGCCGGTTCCCGTTCGCTCGAGAACGCAAGGACCGAGGCATAGATGTCGGGATGGCGGGTACCCATCTGCAGCGCGCAGGTGGCACCAAAGGAAAACCCGCCGGCAGCCCACTGACGGTGATCTGCGTCGACGTCCAGGGTCTGCCCGATCCAGCGCGGTACATCCCGGGCAAGAAATGTGTCTGCCTTGGCAATGCGGCTGTCCATGCACAGAGTATTGGCCGACGCAGTTCCGTTGGGATCCACCACCACGACAACCGGCGCCACGCCGTCGTGGTCCGCTGCAAAGCGGTCCATCCGGCTGCGCAGGGCCCCTCCTGTGAGCCAGTCGGCCGGCCCTCCGGGCTGTCCGGAAAAGAGGACAAGGACAGGCAGCGCGGGGCGGGGCACGGCCTGGTAGGCGGGCGGAAGGTAGACGTACGCCTCACGGCTGCTGAAACCCGAAACAGTGCCCGGGATTTCCGCCTTCCGCACCACGCCGTCGGCGGGCATTCCCTCCGGCGGTCGCCAGGCGGCCAGGGCGGTAGGGGCGGCGGCCCCGGGCTGGCGTTCCAAACCGGCTTCGAGCGGCTGGATCCTGGCTACTGCGGTGCCCATGAGATCGCTGACCGTGTGGTTGAGGCCGAAGTAGGCGTTGATCTGGACGGCACCCAGCAACAGGACTCCGAGGATCGACGCCACGGCGGCGGTCCTCCCCCGCCAGGCCGGCCGGCCGGGCGCCGGAGGGGAGGCCACCGGCAGCGAAGACCGTCGAAGGTTCCACAGTCGGAGCAGGCCGAGGAAGAGGGCGAAGACCATCGCCACAAACCACGCGAGCACTTCGCGCGGGAGACTTTCGGGCAGAGTCGAAAAAGTGTAGATCAGCAGCCAGTGCACCCCGGCCACAACGCCGGCGGCCAGCAGGAGGGCAGCACCAGCGCTCAGGAGCCAGCGGCGTCCGCGGGCCCACAGCAACCAGCCAAACCCGGCGGCACCGGCGCCCCAGGCAATCCACAGTACGGGTCCATCAGTCAAATGGACGTCAGCGACAAGATCCACCGGCGTTAGCGCCAGGTGCCCACACCGATGACCGGCCCGGCTTCCAGCCACGAGGACAGTCCTGTGTAGGCATCGAACTTCATGGCCAGCAGGACGTCCTGGCCCTCGTAGTGAAGTTCCACGATGACCGAGTCGGGCTGGACCTTCACGAGTTCCGCTTCAGTGGGCTGGCGGCGTCCCACGAGCTCCAGCGAACTGCGCCGGAAGGTGTATTTGGGGCGGACACTGAGCGAGAGCAGCTTGAACCACTCAAGGTCGTTGTCCTGATAACGACAAACCCCCATCTGCCAGCTTTTTCCAGCCGTGCAAATGGAGGCGTCCACTGTGCCCAGGGCACGCCGCAGGTTAAAGCGGCGTACCCCGGACAGGCACAGTGCAAAAATCAGCAACGCAAAGACAGTTGCCAATGCGATGAACGGAAAACCAGGATCGTTCATCAAGGTCGTGCTAGCGGATCCCCGCAGTAGCTGCTTCACCCATTTGGGCGTTGTCAGCGACAATGACCACCCTGTTGTTGTCAACGGAGAAGAATCCTCCGTCGACAACTACAGCAATGCGTTCACCGGAAACCGGCTCAATGGCCAGTTCACCCTCGGCCAGAATCGCCAGCAGGGGCGAGTGGCCGGGCAGGATTCCGATTTCACCATCGCTGGTGCGGGCCTTGACCATCTTGGCCGCTCCGGACCACACGAAGTGATCCGCTGCGACAATCTCAACCTCAAGCTCAGCCATATTACTTGGTCTGTTCCTGGATCTTGGCCCACTGGCGCTCAACGTCATCCAGGCCGCCGACGTTGAAGAACGCCTGCTCTGCAACGTGGTCGAGCTCGCCGTCGCAGATGGCGGTGAAGCCTTCCACCGTGTCCTTGATGGAAACCGTGGAGCCTTCGACGCCGGTGAACTGCTTGGCGGTGTAGGTGTTCTGGGAGAGGAACTGCTGGATGCGGCGTGCACGCGACACGACGATCTTGTCCTCTTCAGACAGTTCATCGACACCGAGGATGGCGATGATGTCCTGGAGTTCCTTGTTCTTCTGCAGGATCTGCTTCACACGGACAGCCGTGTTGTAGTGGTCCTTGCCGATGTACTGGGGGTCCAGGATACGGGAGGTCGACGTCAGCGGGTCCACAGCCGGGTACAGACCACGGGATGCGATTTCACGGGAAAGTTCCGTGGTCGCGTCGAGGTGTGCGAACGTGGTGGCCGGTGCCGGGTCGGTGTAGTCATCCGCGGGAACGTAGATGGCCTGCATCGAGGTGATGGAGTGGCCCTTGGTGGACGTGATGCGCTCCTGGAGGAGACCCATCTCGTCGGCAAGGTTCGGCTGGTAACCCACGGCGGACGGCATGCGGCCGAGGAGGGTGGAAACCTCGGAACCTGCCTGCGTGAAGCGGAAGATGTTGTCAATGAAGAGCAGCACGTCCTGGTTCTGCACATCGCGGAAGTACTCCGCCATGGTCAGTGCGGACAGCGCCACGCGCAGACGCGTTCCCGGCGGCTCGTCCATCTGGCCGAATACAAGGGCGGTGTCCTTGAGGACGCCTGCCTCTTCCATTTCAACCCAGAGGTCGTTACCTTCACGGGTACGCTCACCGACGCCGGCGAACACCGAGGTGCCGCCGAAGTTGCGGGCAACACGGGTGATCATTTCCTGGATCAGCACGGTCTTGCCGACACCTGCACCGCCGAAGAGGCCGATCTTTCCACCCTTGATGTACGGGGTGAGGAGGTCGATCACCTTGATGCCGGTTTCCAGCATCTCGGTGGAGCCTTCGAGGGTCGCGAAGGCGGGAGCCTTGCGGTGGATAGCCCAGTGATCCGACGCCTGGATCTCGGACTCGTCAACATCAAGCGGCTTGCCGAGGACGTTGAAGATGTGACCCTTGACGCCGTCGCCGACGGGCACGGTGATGGGCGAGCCGGTGTCCACAACGTTGGTGCCGCGGACGAGTCCGTCGGTAGCCTGCAGGGAGATGGCGCGAATGAGGTTGTCGCCCAGGTGGAGGGCAACCTCGAACGTGATGGTCTTGGTCTCACCGTTGAGAGTAATCTCCGTGGTGAGTGCGTTGTAAATCGAGGGGATTGCGTCAGCCGGGAATTCGACGTCGACAACCGGGCCAATAACACGTGCAATACGGCCGGTAGCACCGGACGTTGCGGCTACGTGTTCGGTAGCGGTGGCAGTCATCTCTCTCACTTCACTCAGTAGATGGCGTGGGGGTTAAGTTTATCTTTTGGTGCAGGTACAGCTGGATCCGGTACCGTGCTGGCTAGGACGCGTTCAAGGCGTCGGCACCGGCCACGATTTCGGAAAGCTCCTGCGTAATTTCAGCCTGGCGGGCAGTGTTGCGCAGACGCGTGTACTTCTTGATGAGGTCCGTGGCGTTGTCGCCGGCAGACTTCATCGCCCGCTGACGGGCTGCGAGCTCGGAAGCTGCTGCCTGCAACATGGCGGCGAAGATACGTGATTCGATGTAGCGCGGCAGCAGAGCATCGAGCACCTGCTCCGTTTCCGGCTCGAATTCGTAGAGCGGCAGGAGGTCCGATTCGGACGCGGCCTGCTCTTCGACGACCTCGAGGGGAAGCAGGCGGATGACCGTCGGTTCCTGCGTCACCATGGACTTGAAGCGGGTGTAGACAACGTGGATCTCGTCCACGCCTCCCTCTTCGTAGGCGGTGGCAAAATCCTCGAGCAGCGCTGCGCCGATTTCCTGAGCGGTCGCAAACACCGGTGAATCGGTGTTCCCGGTCCATACCTGTGCGTAGGGACGGTTGCGGAAGTCGAAGTACGCCTGCGCCTTGCGGCCGACAACGTACGTCTTGACTTCTTTGCCTTCCTCACGGAGCAGCTCGGTGAGGCCTTCCGCCTGCTTGAGCACACTTGCCGAGTAGGAACCTGCGAGGCCACGGTCCGAAGTGATGACCAGGACGGCGGCACGGCGGATCTGCTCGGGCTCGGTGACCAGCGGGTGGTCGATTTCACTCTGGCTTGCGACAGCAGAAACGGCACGCGTGATTGCGTTTGCGTAAGGCAGTGAAGCCGCTACGCGTGCGCGGGCCTTGCCGATGCGCGAGGTAGCGATCAGTTCCATCGCCTTGAAGATCTTGCGCATCGACGTCGTCGAGCTGATCTTCTGGCGGTAGACCCGAATCTGGGCTCCCATACTTATCCTTTCCTAAGATCCCGATGGCCGGGACTGCCGGAACCCTTCCGGGTCCCGGCAGTCCCTGCCAGCGAAACTAGCGCTTCTGCTTGACGATTTTTTCCTGGTCGACCTGCGCCTCGTCGATGGGGGCGTATTCCTCATGCCCCGCACCAACCAGGAGGTTGTCGCCCTCGCCGAAGAAGCCCTTCTTGAAGGCCACGATCGAGGTCTTCAGTGCTTCAGCGGTGTCATCGTCCATGACGTTGGTCTGTGCCAGCGTCGTCAGGATGGAGGACTTGTGCTTGAGGTGCTCCAGGAACTCGGTCTCGAAGCGGCTGATGTCCTCAACCGGAACGTCGTCCAGGTAGCCGTTGGTACCGGCCCAGATGGACACAACCTGGTTCTCGACCGGGAACGGCGAGTACTGGCCCTGCTTGAGCAGTTCCATCAGGCGTGCACCACGGGTCAGCTGCTGGCGCGATGCGGCATCGAGGTCCGACGCGAACATTGCGAACGCCTGCATGTCGCGGTACTGGGCCAATTCCAGCTTCAAAGTACCGGAGACCTTCTTCATGGACTTCACCTGCGCTGCACCACCCACGCGGGAAACGGAGACACCCACGTCGACGGCGGGACGCTGGTTGGCGTTGAAGAGGTCCGACTGCAGGAAGATCTGGCCATCGGTAATGGAGATCACGTTGGTCGGGATGTAAGCGGAGACGTCGTTTGCCTTGGTCTCGATGAGCGGCAGGCCGGTCATCGAGCCTGCGCCCAGCTCGTCGGAGAGCTTGGCACAACGCTCCAGCAGACGGGAGTGCAAGTAGAAGACGTCGCCCGGGTAGGCTTCGCGTCCCGGCGGGCGGCGGAGGAGCAGTGAAACTGCACGGTAGGCCTCAGCCTGCTTGGAGAGGTCATCAAACACGATGAGGACGTGCTTGCCGCCATACATCCAGTGCTGGCCGATAGCCGAACCGGCGTAAGGAGCCAGGTACTTGAAGCCTGCGGGGTCGGACGCCGGGGAAGCCACGATGGTGGTGTATTCCAGTGCGCCGTTGTCCTCGAGCGTCTGGCGAACAGCCGCGATGGTGGACGCCTTCTGGCCGATGGCCACGTAGATGCAGCGCACCTGCTTGGTGACATCTCCGGAAGCCCAGTTGGCCTTCTGGTTGATGATGGTGTCGATGGCGATTGCCGACTTGCCGGTCTGGCGGTCGCCAATGATCAGCTGACGCTGGCCGCGGCCGATCGGGATCATGGCGTCGATAGCCTTCAGACCGGTCTGCATCGGTTCGTGAACCGACTTACGCTGGGTCACGCCGGGCGCCTGGAGTTCCAGTGCACGGGTGGTTTCAGCCTTGATTTCGCCGAGGTCGTCGATCGGCTGGCCCAGCGGGTCAACCACGCGGCCGAGGAAGGCGTCGCCAACCGGCACGGACAGAACCTGACCCGTGCGGTGGACTTCCTGGCCTTCTTCGATTCCGGTGAAGTCACCGAGGACGATGACACCGATTTCGCGGACGTCGAGGTTCTGGGCCAGGCCCAGCGTGCCGTCTTCGAAACGAAGCAACTCGTTCGCCATGACCGAGGGAAGGCCCTCAACACGGGCGATGCCGTCACCTGCGGTGGTCACACGGCCGACCTCTACGCGCTCTGCGTTTCCGGGTTCGTAGGACGCCGCGAACTCGTTCAACGCAATACGGACGTCGTCGGCGTTGATGGTCAATTCGGCCATCTGCAGTCCCTGCTCTCCTGTTTTCGTGATCATCGTTGTCACGATGACCGGGGTTTCTATCAGTTAAGTTGTGCTTGTCCGGCTAGCCGGCAAGCTGACGCTGGAGCTGGCCCAGGCGGGTAAGCAGCGAAGCGTCAACCACTTCGTCACCAACCTGGATCCGGATGCCACCGATCAGTGCCGGGTCAACGTTCATGTTGATCTTGAGCTCGCGCCCGTACAGGGCGTTGAGCCCCGCCTGCAGCCGGCTGGTCTGCATCTCCGTCAGCGGACGGGTGACGCTGACCGTTGCGATCCAGCGCTGCTGGCGCTTGGCTGCAAGTTCCGCGAACCGACGCACAAGGCTGGTCGCCTTGAGGCCACGGGGATGCGAAACTGCCTGTCCGATAAGGACTTTCGCTTCCTCGCTCGCATTGGGAACGAGCTTTTCGGCGAGGGCAATCTTGGCAGCCGGGCTCGCCTGCGGCTCGGACAGAGCACGCTGTACCTCGTGGCTGGAATCAACGGCGTGGTTGAAGGCGAACAGATCGTTCTCCAGCGTTTCCAGTCCGGTGATTCCTGAGGCAGAGACGGCCGACTTGTTCTCAGCAACGGCAATTACCACCGAAGCGGCAAGAGTCTCGAGTGCATCGCCGATATCCCGAGCCGACGCCCAGCGTGAACCGGCCAGTCCGCTCGCAATTTCCGCAGCGTCGGTGGAGACTTTCCCACCGAAGAGCTGCTTGACCAGTGCCGACTTTTCGTCGCCGCTGCGGGACGGGTCAGTCAGGGCACGGCGCAAGCCGGCCGAGCTGTCCACTGTTCCCAGGATTCCGAAGAGTTCCTTTGCCAACTGCAGCGAAGCGAAGGGAAGCTTGGCTTCCAACGCAACCAGCGCCGCGGTCAGCGATTCGCTCGATACACCTGCCATTACTTAGCTGCACCTGCGTTCTGGTTCTCCAGATCTGCCAGGAAACGGTCAACCACACGGGCTGCACGTGCATCGTCGCTCAGTGACTCGCCGACGATGCGGCTTGCCAGGGTGGTGGCCAGCGTGCCGACTTCGGCGCGCAGGGACACAACGGCCGCCTGACGCTCGGACTCGATCTGCGCGTGGGCGTGGGCGGTGATGCGGGCAGACTCTGCGGCTGCCTTTTCCTTCAGGTCCGCCAGGATCTGGGCGCCTTCTGCACGGGCTTCCTCGCGGATGCGGTTGGCTTCTGCACGGGCGTCGGTGAGCTGCTGCTTGTACTCTTCGAGTGCAGCAGAAGCCTCTGCCTGGGCCTTTTCGGCCTTGGCAATGCCACCTTCAATAGCCTCGGCACGCTCTGCGAACGTCTTCTCGAACATCGGGACAACGAACTTGACCACGATGTAAAAGAGGACAGCAAAGCCGGCCAGGACTACGCCCATTTCCCAAGGGTTGGGAACGAGCGGATTAGTGCCTTCGGTGGCGGCTGAGATGATCGTCTGATTCATATTTCACCCGTCCTTATCTACTCGGTTCTGGATGTTCGCTAGGTTCTAACGATTAGGAGAGAACGAAAGCGAAGACCAGGCCGAGGATGGCGAGTGCTTCAGTCAGCGCGAGGCCGAGGAATGCGATCGGCTGCAGGACGCGCTGGGCTTCCGGCTGACGTGCCACACCATTGATGTAAGCCGCGAACACGAGACCCACACCGATACCACCGCCAATAGCGGAGAGGCCGTAGCCGATGAGGTTGAGGGAGCCGTTGATGGAGCCTTCCATTTTTCTTCCTTTCAAGATGCCACCCGTGTGGCAGGTTGTTTGGGTTGCTTCATCCCCGCGAAGGGGAAGTATGTGGGTGCCTAGTGGCTGTCCGCGTGCAGTGCGCCTTCAATGTAGATGGCAGTCAGCAGCGTGAAGACGTAAGCCTGCAGCGCCATGATCAGCGCTTCCAGCATGTACATGGCGATAGCGCCGACGAGCACCAGTACGGAGGTGCCCTTGAGGAGGACGTTTTCCTGCATGACGAGGTACTCGATGCCGGATCCGGCAATCATCACGATCAGGTGTCCGGCCAGCATGGTGGCGAACAGACGGAGGCTGTGCGTGACAGGGCGGACCAGGAAGTTGGAGATGATCTCGATCGGGATAACGATCGGGAGAATATAGACCGGCACGCCCGTGGGAACGGTGGCCAGCTTGAAGTACTTGATCCCGTTCTTCTTCACGCCAATGGCGATCCAGGTCAGGTAGACGATGGCCGCCAGCACGTAGGCGCCGCCGACATGGGAGAAGCTCGGAAGCTGGATGAGCGGGATGGCGCCGTAGATGTTGTTCACCAGGATGAAGAAGAAGAGGCTGAACAACAGCGGGACGTACTTCATGAAGTCCTTGCCGCCAATGATGTCCTTGGCGATGCTGTTGCGGACGAAGCCGTAGGCGGCCTCACCCGCAAACTGCAGTTTGCCGGGAACAAGCTGCTGCTTCCGCGCAGCTAGCAGAAAGAATGTAGCGATAATGACGACCGACAGGATTACCAGCAGCATCTGCTTGGAGAATCCGTCTGCCGCACCCCACGGCAGGATTGCCGGCAGGTGCATTTCTTCAATTCCAGGAGGATTGAACTCTCCTGAATCTTGGGCCGGGAGCGCAAGCGCGATCAACGCGTTTCCTCTCTGCAGTGTCCATCATTGGGCGTTGGTGAGGGTCCGGCGATCATCGTGTCCGCCCTTCCCCTTGTGAAATTGTTAGGCATTACTGTTCCTCGTCCTTGGACGGGCCGCTGGCTGCACTGTCTTCACCAGTTGACGTTCTGTTACTGGTGAGGCCGTGCATATGAGAAAGATAGAACCCTCCCGCAGCTCCAAGCAGAGCGCCTGCGAGCACAATCCAGCGGGTTCCCCACAGATAATCCAGACCCCACCCTATCAAACTCCAGACGATGATTCCGCCAATTATGTAGCTGAAGACGGCGATGCCGGCGTTGTATCCGCCGTCCCCTCCGTCGGAAGATACGCCTGCTGAACCCTGGGTGGATTTAGGGATTTCCCGCATGTTTTTTCGCTTCGAATTACGGCTGTTCATCATTGCCGTCTTTCACGGGCTGGGGGTCGTTATAGATCCGGAGTCGGGCCTTGCTGAATCCGTAGATCTCGGCCGCCTGCCAAAATACGACGGCGGTGACGGCGCCGATCAGGAACCAGCGGCCATGAAGCCAGTCGGGAGCACCGAGAACGAAGAGCACCAGGGCAAAACCCACCACTTTGACGAAGTAGGTGACTACGAAGACCCCGATGGCACCCGATGGATTGTTCCGTCCGACGAAATGGCCAACCAGGAGGCTGATTCCGAAGAAGGCCATCACCAGGAATCCGCCGAAAGTGCTGGACAGCACTCCCCCGGTGCCGTTGAGCAGGGCGGCCGGTATTCCGGCGAGCACAAGGCCGGCAAGCGCCGCTCCTGCGCTCAGCTTCAGAAGTCCCAGCCACAACGACTTTGTGGGGCCGGAGACGCCAACGGGTCCGTTGCCGGATCTGTGTCCGGGTTCGGCGTTGGAGGTCATGAGATCCCAATCGTCGTGTGCTGCGGGCTGGTGAAGGAGGGTGCGGCGAAGAGCTGCACTGAAATTCTACATGAGATAGAAATTATTCGGAAAAAGGGTGTCCATAAGGTCAGTCCTGCCCCGCCGCTTCCGCTTCGGCCTCTGATTCCGCTTCCGACCTTGGGCCGGCACCGGGAGCCTTGTCGCGAAGGTATGGCCAGGCGGTGACCACGGCCATGACGGCCGCGGCCGCGATGTCCGCGGCCAGTACCGTCTGCCACGGGAAAATCGCGAACGCCAGGCCACCGAAGGCCAGGACGCAGGTCCATGCATACATCAGGAGGACGGAGGCCCGGTGGGAGTAGCCGATGTCCATGAGTTTGTGGTGCAGGTGTCCCCGGTCAGCTGACCAGGGCGAACGGCCCAGTGCCGTCCGCCGCACGACAGCCAGGCAAAGATCCAGCAACGGCAGGAACAGCACTGCGAACGGCAGCAGGATGGGGATGATCGTGGGGATACCGTTGGCGCGGTCGTACAGGCCGGAGGTGATCTGACCGGTCGAGACGATGCCTGCGGAGGCCAGGAGGAGACCGATCAGCATGGCGCCGGAGTCGCCCATGAAAATCTTCGAGGGAAACCAGTTGTGCGGCAGGAATCCCACGCAACTGCCCACGACAACCGCGGTCAGGAGCGTCGCAAGGTCCGAATAGTCGAGCAGCACGGCGGAGCGGTGCACCCAGTACGCGGTCAGGAAGAACGCTGCACCGCCGATGATGGCTACCCCCGCGGCCAGCCCGTCAAGTCCGTCGATGAAGTTGAAGGCGTTCATGGTGGTCACGATCAGCCCGGCAGTGAGGACAATGCGGACCATCTCGTTCTCGAGGATGATGGGCTCCGGAACAAAGGGGAGGATGCTCATCCTGACCCCCCAGATGGCCACCACCATGGCCGCGGCGCTCTGACCGATCAGTTTCACCCACCACCGCAGGTCAAGAAGGTCGTCCGCGAGGCCCACGATGACAATCAGCGTGGCCCCGGCAAGCACCCCCCACGGTGACGCGTTGCCGCGGAAGATGTCCTTGACGAAGAATGACTGGCTCGCCACGATCAGCGCCACCAGGAACCCTGCATAAATTCCCAGGCCTCCCAGCCTGGAGACCTTGTGGGAGTGGGTGTCCCGGCTGCGGATTGGCGAGAAGAGTTCGAGCCTGTTGCCGATGAACCGTGCGCCCCAGGTCGCGGCGAACGAGACGCCCGCTGCCGTCAGCATCATGAGCAGGTACATGATCATGGGGAAACCGCCTTCCCCGCACCGTCAGCGGAACCAACCCCTGGCAGCGTGGATCCCTGCGGCCCGGCCAGTGCCGGGTGGCAGGGATAGCTAGGGTGCGATTGCTGTGGAACTGACTTTCGATAAATGAAACTTCTCCGTCGCCGTGCGCGCGGCAGGCAGTGCGTAGTGCCTGACAGGGCTGTATTACAGTGGACTCTAGTCAAGATACTAATGCCAACGGCTAGCTGGCTTCGCGTCACACGGCCCGCTGCCGGCGGGAAAACCACCGGCAGCCGTGTTGAAAGGAACCAGCAATGTCCCTGTCGGTTGCAGTAGCCGCCGTGACGTTCGATCGTCCCCGTGAGCTCGCCGTCCTGCTGAATGCGATCAACAGGCAGACCGCTCCGGTCCGTTCCATCTGCCTGGTGGACAGCGGCACCGTGCCCGCAAAAGACGTGGCTTCCCGGCATACTAACGTGGATTATGTCCGGTCGGAAGCGAACCTTGGCGGGGCAGGCGGCTTCTCCCTGGCCATCCTCAAGGCGGTGGCCAGCGGCGCCGACTGGATCTGGATGATGGACGACGACGCCGAGCCCGGCGATCCGGAATGCCTCGCCACGCTGCTCCGGGAGGCCGATGCGCGCGGCCTCGATGCCGTGGTGCCGTTGGTTGCCGCGCCGGGCCACCCGGACCGGCTGTCTTTTTTCTTCCGCCTCGACGGGAAAGTCACCCACGACCGCGCGGAAGTGGAGAAGCTCGGTTTCCTGCCCGATGACGGCCACTTCTTCAATGGCGCACTGATCCGGTCAGACGTCTTTTTCAAGGTCGGTTTGCCCGACATGCGGCTCTTCATCCGCGGCGACGAGGTGGACTTCACCCTCAGGCTCCGGAAGGCCGGCATCCGTTTCGGCACGGTGACCACCACGGCCATCACGCACCCCCACGCTTTTGCGGAGACTCAGCACGTTTTCGGCGCCCGGTGGCACGTCATTGTTCCCGAGACCGCTTTCAAGCGCTATTACTACTACCGGAACCGCGGATACCTCATCCGCCGCCACTTCCGGGTGAAGTCGCTGGTGGCTGACGTGGGCGGCTACCTCGGCTACTTCCTGCGCCGCGGCGACTTACGCGGGCTGGCCGACTGGTTCCGGGCGTTTTCCACCGGACTTCGGGGCAAGGGCTTCGGGCCGCTGAAGGACCAGAAGTTCTAGCCCGGCGGGCGGCGGCTCCTAGCGGTTTGACCTGAGGCGTCGCCGGGCCAGCAGTGCCAGGAGCACCCAGGGCTCGCCGAAAACGCGATAAGCCACCCTGCGCGGGTGCAGCATGAGCCGCCAGGCCCATTCCAGTCCCAGGCGGCCCAGCCAACGCGGAGCCAGCTTCTGGATTCCGGCAATCTGTTCGATCGCACCGCCCACAGCGCAGTACACGGCAGGGGGAAAAACGGAAAGCCTGCGGCGAAGGACCATCTCCTGCAGCGGCATGCCCAGTCCGAGGAGCACCACCTGGGGACGCCGTTCCTGCAGCCAGGCGACAGCTTCGGCTTCCAGGGCACTGTTCCAGCCTTCGCCGGGCATGCCGGACACCTTTGCGTTGGGGACCATTCCGGCGAGGCGGGCCACAGCCCTGGCATTGGCCTCCGCCCCGGCTCCGATTACGGCTATTCGTTCAAGCCCTTCGACGCTGCCGAGGGCAGGGATCCAGTCGGTGGAGCCCAGCCGGTAGTCCATGACCGGCCCGTCGGCCTCTCCGGACCTTCCCCAGAGCCACAGGACGGGGGCGCCATCGAGCAGCACAACGTCGCTGTCTTCGTAGAGGGCACGGAATTCCGGGTCCGAGTGGAAGAGTGTCACGCTGTGCAGGTTGTGGCCCACCACAGTGCGGGTGCTGCCTTCGGCAATAAAGCGGTTAAGCGTGGCCGTCATCTCGGAAACGGTCAGCGGCGTGGCATCGACGCCGAGGACGGGTATGTGCTGCCGGGTGAGGATCATTCGGTGCCGGGCTCCGTCACTGATTCGGTGTCCGACGCCGGCTCGGCCGCGGGGACGGCGGCCGCATGGCCGTCAATGTCCAGGAGACCCGGAACAACCTCGCGAAGCCGTTCCACGCTGATGGCACCCTGGCGGACCACCCTGAGCGGCTGGGCTGTGGCGTCAACGATGGTGGACGGGAGGGCGTCCGGGTCCGCGTCGCCTTCCGGGCGCAGTCCTCCTTCGAGGTAGACCTCCACGGATTCCGCGAGTTGGGTCATGGCTTCGGCAGCGGTGCGGGCGGCCGGCTGACCGGTGCGGTTCGCGGAGGACACCGCCAACGGTCCGGTCAGCGTCAGCAGGTCCTGCGCGACGTCGTCGGCCGGCATCCGCAACGCAACAGTGCCCTTGGTCTCGCCCAGGTCCCAGTCCAGCGACGGCTGTGCGTGGAAAATCATGGTGAGGGCTCCCGGCCAGAACGCCTCAGCAAGCTTGCGGGCCTCTGCCGGGACATCCGTTGCCAGCCCGTCGAGGGCATTGAGGCGCGGAATCAGGACGGGCGGCGGCATCTTCCGGCTACGGCCCTTGGACGCGAGCAGCAAGGTGACAGCCTGTGGCGAGAACGCGTCAGCACCGATCCCATAAACCGTGTCCGTCGGGAATACCACGCATTTGTGTTGGCGGATGGCCCGCTGGGCATTCTCCAGCCCTTCAGCCCGCTGATCAGCTGCCGTGCAGTCATAGGTTGTGGTCACTGGCCTATTCTTTCATCACTTCATGGACTGATCGGTATCCACCGATCCGTGCCGTTTACTGGGCTTTACCGTTGACTAAGCTGTTCCGTTTACCGGTCCGGCGAGGACAGCACTGGTGGCACGCTCCCTGCCGTTGAGGTCCAGGTGCGTCGTCACATCGGACCAGACGCCGGACTTCTTCATCATCGCGGGGATCCACGCCGCCTGGACTTCGGCGTGTTCCATTACGAAGTAGCCGCCGGGAACCAGCAGCCGGGCGGCGGACGCTGCCGCCGCCGTCGGAAGCTCCATTCCGTCCGCTCCCCCGCCGTACAGGGCTTCGGGCGGATCGTGCAGCGCCACTTCGGGTTCGTTGGGGATTGCCTCCGCGGGGATGTAGGGCGGATTGGAGACGACGACGTCGAACGTTCCGTTGTGTTCCGGAAGCGCGTCGCGCAGGTCCCCCCGGAGGAGGGTGACGCCGAGCGGGCGCAGGTTCCGTTCGGCCCAGGCGTGGGCAAACTCGCTGAACTCCACGGCATAGACGTCCGCGCCGGGGATTTCGAGTGCGATGGACCCTGCGATGGCACCGGACCCGGTGCCCAGGTCCACCACTTTGGGGTGGGCCCGGCCCTGGAGCCGGTCCCCGTCGTTGAGCCAGTCAATGACCAGCTGCACCACGGATTCTGTTTCCGGCCGGGGAATGAAGACCCCCGGCCCCACGGCAAGCTGCAGGTAGCGGAAGTGGGCCACGCCGGTGATGTGCTGCAAAGGCACCCGGCGCGCGCGCTCCGCCACGAGTTCGGCGTACCCCTCGGGAGCCGGGGAATCGCCCAGGAGCATGGCCCGCAGCCTGCCCAGGCCGACGCCCAGGAGGTGGTCCGCCAGAAGTTCCGCGTCGACGCGCGGGCTGGGGACACCGGCGTCGGCCAGGAGTGCCGTTGCCTGCCGGACTGCCTCCGCCAGGCTCAGTCCTGTTTCACAGTTCATCAAGCGACCGGCCGGGGCTATTCGCCGATGGCGTCCAGGCGGGCCTGTTCGTCCATCTCGATGGCCGACTGGATGACCGGTTCAAGGTCGCCGTTCATGACCTGGTCCAGGTTGTAGGCCTTGTAACCGGTGCGGTGGTCCGCGATCCGGTTTTCCGGGTAGTTGTACGTGCGGATCCGCTCCGAGCGGTCCATGGTGCGGATCTGCGATTTCCGCTGGGCCGAGTTTTCGGCATCGATCTGCTCCTGCTGGTGAGCAAGGATACGGGCACGGAGCACGCGCATGCCGGCTTCACGGTTCTGCAGCTGGGACTTCTCGTTCTGCATGGCCACCACGATTCCGGTGGGAAGGTGGGTGATGCGGACCGCGGAGTCGGTGGTGTTGACGGACTGTCCACCGGGGCCCGACGACCGGTAGACGTCGATCTTGAGGTCGTTCTGGTTGATCTCGAGTTCTTCGGGCTCGTCCACTTCGGGAAGCACCAGCACGCCGGCGGCCGAGGTGTGGATGCGCCCCTGTGATTCCGTCACGGGGACGCGCTGCACGCGGTGCACGCCGCCCTCGAACTTGAGCCTGGCGTAGACGCCTTCGGCCGGATCGTTGGAGTTGCCCTTGACTGCCATCTGGACATCCTTGTAGCCACCAAGATCCGATTCCGTGGCCGAGATAAGCTCCGTCTTCCAGCCGCGAGATTCTGCGTACCGGGTGTACATCCGCAACAGGTCCGCCGCGAAGAGTGCAGCTTCGTCGCCGCCTTCGCCGCCCTTGACTTCGAGGATCACGTTGCGGGCATCGTCCGGGTCCCGCGGGATGAGAAGCCGGCGCAATTTCGCGGCAGCAGTCTCCAGCGAAGCCTCCAGCTCGGGAACCTCCGCGGCAAACTCGGGGTCCTCGTCCGCCATTTCCTTGGCAGCCGCCAGGTCGTCGCGGATGCTTTCCCAGCGGTGGTAGGCCTCCACGATGCCGTTCAACTGCGCAGAACGCCGCCCCAGCTTCCGGGCAAGCTTCTGGTCAGCATAAACAGCAGGATCCCCCAGCTGCGCCTGGATAGCATCATGCTCATCCAACAGGCCCTGTACGGACTCAAACATATTCAAAACCTCTTTCGACTCCTACAAGTCTAGTAATAACAACAAAAACGGACCCGCGGCTGGTGACTTAACGACGAAGCCGCACGGATTTTTCCGCCCCGGGAGTGGCATCGGGCCTGCCGAAGCCGGGTGGCTTGCGATCGCAGATCGAAAGCCACCCGGCGAAGGGGCGGGGGCGGAAAATCCGTGCGGCGTCGGCACCGGGGCAGCAGAATCAGCCGCTCACCGGAGCGTTATTTGTCGTTATCGGACTTCGCACCAAGCGTCGTCTTCTGCACCTGCATGAGGAACTCGACGTTGCTCTGGGTCTCCCGGATCTTGTTGGTCAGCAGCTCAAGGCTCTGCTGCGTTTCGAGTCCGGAGAGGACGCGGCGCAGCTTCCACATGATCTTGACTTCCTCGGGGGAAAGCAGGTTCTCTTCGCGGCGGGTACCGGACGCGTTGACGTCCACGGCCGGGAAGATGCGCTTGTCCGCGAGCTGGCGGGACAGGCGCAGTTCCATGTTGCCGGTTCCCTTGAACTCCTCGAAGATGACTTCGTCCATCTTGGAGCCGGTCTCGACGAGCGCGGTGGCCAGGATGGTGAGCGAGCCGCCGTTTTCGATGTTGCGGGCTGCACCGAAGAAGCGCTTCGGCGGGTACAGCGCTGCAGAGTCGACGCCACCGGACAGGATGCGGCCGGAAGCCGGTGCTGCCAGGTTGTAGGCGCGGCCCAGGCGGGTCATCGAGTCGAGGAGGACCACAACGTCCATGCCCATTTCCACGAGGCGCTTGGCGCGTTCGATGGAGAGTTCGGCCACCGTCGTGTGGTCGTCGGCGGGACGGTCGAAGGTGGAGGCAATGACCTCGCCCTTGACGGTGCGCTGCATGTCGGTGACTTCTTCAGGGCGTTCGTCAACGAGCACCATCATGAGGTGGACCTCAGGATTGTTGGTGGTGATGGCGTTGGCGATGGACTGCAGGATGAGCGTCTTGCCGGCCTTCGGCGGCGAAACGATCAGGCCGCGCTGGCCCTTGCCGATCGGGGCGACCAGGTCGATGACGCGGGGGCCGATCTTCTTGGGGTCCGTCTCGAGGCGCAGGCGCTCGGAGGGGTACAGCGGGACAAGCTTCGCGAATTCGACGCGGTCCTTGAGTTCCTCGGGGGTCTTGCCGTTGACGGAGGTGACGCGGACCAGGGCATTGAACTTCTGGCGGGCGGACTGCTGGCTGCGGTCTTCGCCTTCACGCGGTGCACGGATGGCGCCCACCACGGCGTCGCCCTTGCGCAGGTTGTACTTCTTGACCTGGGCGAGGGACACGTAGACGTCGTTCGGGCCCGGCAGGTAGCCGGAAGTGCGGATGAACGCGTAGTTCTCCAGTACGTCCAGGATGCCGGCGACGGGCAGCAGCACGTCGTCCTCGGTGACCTCGACGTCGTCGACGTCCGGTCCCTGGGCACGCCCGCGACGGCGGTCGTTGCGGTCGCGGAAACGGTCGTTGCGGGAGTTGTCCCGGCTGTCCTGGCCGCCTGAGCGGTCAGTGCGGTCGTTGCGGTCACGGCGGTTGCGACGGTTGCGACGGCTTCCGCCGTCGGAATCGTCACTGTCGCGGGTGTTGTCGCGGGTGTCATCGCGGCGGGGTGCACCGGAGGTGTCTCCACCGTCACGACCGCCACGGGTACGGGTTGACTGGCGTTCGTTGCGCTGGCCTGCTTCGGCTGCTTCGCCGCCCTGGTCCGCGCCGCGCTGCTCGCGCTGCTCGCCGGCACGGTGTTCGGTGCGCTGTTCAACGCCGCGCTGTTCTGTGCGCTGTTCGGCAGGCGCCTCGGCCTGCGCTTCGCCTTCGGCTGCCGGGGCAGTCGCCTGGGCTGCCGCTTCGCCGCGGCGGCGGTTCCGGGTGCGGGGCTGGCGGCGCTCTGCAGCTTCCGGTGCGGCACCCTCGGACACGGCAGCGTGGCCGGCTTCAGGAGCGGACGTGGCCGCGGGGGCCTCGCTGGGTGCGGCTTCCGGGGCCGGTGCCTCGGTGGCGGGAGGGGTGATGACCCCGTCGCTGCCTGCGCGGCGGCTACGGCCGCGCCGGGCACGGGTGCCTTCCTGGACGGGAGCCTCGGCGGCCTCGGCAGCAGGGGCGGCCGCAGCCGGAGCAGCTGCTGCCGGAGCCGTTGACCGGGCCGAGATGGTTTCGCCGGTCTTCTCAGCACCCTTGGCCGGAGCCTTGGTGGCTGAAGTACCCGCACGATGGGCGGAAATGGCTGTCACCAGATCGCCCTTGCGCATGCGGGATCCGCCGGAGATACCCAGCTGGCTGGCGAGGGCCTGCAGCTGGGCGAGCTTAAGGCCGGCAAGGCCGCTGCTCTTGGCGGGTGCTGCCGACAACTCGGTAGCAGAAGATGTATCCACAGCTGGAGACAGCTCAGTGGTTTCGGTCACGAAGGATCCTTCCCCCTCGACGGCGTCCAGACTGGGAGCTGGACGCGATGATTTGATCTGGGCTGCAGTTCAGATCTACAGCCGGATTTCGGCCTTGCCGGATGGAATTTCGGCCAGCAGGGCCGGATACTGATACGCCTCGAACACTCCAACAAGAGACCGGAATGGCGGACTGACGGTTCAGGGGTGCAGAGCGATTCTGCAGATTCCTGCGACAGACCAAGCAGGCGGCACCGGAGACTGTTGCGCAGTTGAAGTTCAGAGCAGCAAACGATTAGACAGGCGCCATGGCCAACATCGGATTCTTTTGACTGCGGGTTCTGGTTCTTATAACTAACTGCCTGCGGGATTACCGCCGGTGCACTCCCACTTTAGCACCTTCGACGTCCACCGCCAGCTTCATCACACGCCATCCCACATCCGGCGTGTTGGCCCCGGTATAGGCCTCGATGAAGTCCACCACCGCGGCTGCCTCTTGTTCCCCGTTGGCGAGCACCAGCACAGTGGGCCCGGCCCCGGAAACAACGGCCGCGTGTCCTGCGTAGCGCAGCGCCCGGATCAGGTCCGCGCTGGGGCGCATGGCCTCAGCCCGGTAGCTCTGGTGGAGATAGTCTTCCGTTCCCGCCAGCAGGAACTCAGGCTTGCTGGTGAGTGCGTGGATGAGCAAGGCCGCCCGGCCGGAGTTCATGGCGGCGGCGTGGTGGCCCACCGATGCCGGCAGAAGGGCACGCGCGGCTTCCGTAGACAGCTCGTAGTCAGGTACTGCGACGACCGGGATCACGGAATCCGCCACGGTCGCGCAGGTACTGCTGTACTGGTCACTGTCCTGCCACGACAGCGCCAGACCGCCGAATATCGCCGGTGCGACGTTGTCCGGGTGGCCTTCCATTTCGCTGGTGAGCTGCAGGATCCAGTCCTTGCCGCGGCGCGAATCCTCCGGAACGAGGGCATTCGCCGCGGTAACGGCTGCCACCACGGCCGATGCCGAGGAGCCCAGGCCGCGCCCGTGCGGGTTGACGTTGTCGGCTGTGATCCTCAGGCCCTCGTGGCGGAAGCCAAGCCGATGCAGGGCCTCAGTGATCGCCCTGACCACCAGGTGGCTCGCGTCGCGCGGAAGGGTTTCCGCGCCTTCGCCGCTGAGTTCGAATTCAAGCTCCCCGCTGCCTAGCGTTTCCACGGTCAACGTGTCGTGTAGCGACAGGGCCAGCCCCAGACTGTCATATCCCGGTCCGAGGTTGGCGCTGGTGGCAGGCACGCGGACGGTCACCAACTGCCCGGCCGGGACTGCCGGCGCGCCTGCCGCAGACTCGGCCGGAACAGTGAGGGTCGTTTCCAAGGCTATTTTTCTTCCAGGCCAAGCTCGGCGGCCACGGTGACCACATCGTTGGACACCTTCACAGGCTGGACATCGCTGCCGTCTTCGGTGCGCAGCGCCCACTGCGGGTCCTTCAGGCCGTGGCCGGTGACAGTGATCACGATGGTCTTGCCGGTGGGCACCTGCCCGGCGGCGTGCTTCTTGATCAGGCCGGCGACGCCGGCGGCGGAGCCGGGTTCAACGAAGACGCCCTCTTTGGCGGACAGCCAGCGGTGCGCTGCCAGGATTTCGTCGTCGGTAACGGCTTCGATCAGGCCGCCGGATTCGTCACGGGCGGCGATGGCGCCGTCCCAGGAGGCGGGGTTGCCGATCCGGATCGCCGTGGCGATGGTGTCCGGCTCAGTGATGGGGTGGCCGGCGACAAAAGGCGCCGCGCCGGCGGCCTGGAAGCCCCACATCTGGGGGGTCCTGGTGGACACGGCAGGAAGGGTTCCGGCAGTGTCGGATTCGAACGGTGCCGAGTACTCCTTGTAGCCCTTCCAATACGCGGTGATGTTACCGGCATTCCCGACCGGAAGGACGTGAATGTCCGGAGCGTCGCCGAGGGCATCCACAACTTCGAAGGCACCGGTTTTCTGCCCCTGAATCCGGGCGGGGTTGACGGAGTTCACCAGGAAGACGGGGTAGGACTCCCCCAACTTCCGGGCAATGTCCAGGCAGTTGTCGAAGTTCCCGTCCACCTGCAGGAGGGTGGCACCGTGGGCGATCGCCTGACTCAGCTTGCCCATGGAAATCTTGCCTTCGGGGACCAGCACGGCGCATTTGAGGCCGGCCGCCGTTGCGTAGGCCGCCGCGGACGCGGAGGTGTTCCCGGTGGAGGCGCACACCACGGCCTCGGCGCCGGAGGCCACCGCGGCGGTCATGGCCATGGTCATTCCCCGGTCCTTGAAGGAACCGGTGGGATTCATGCCTTCCACCTTGAGGTACACGGTGGAACCGGTCAGCCCGGAAAGCTTCTGCGCGTGGACAAGCGGCGTGCCGCCCTCACCGAGGGTGATGACCTTGGTGCTTTCCGTTACAGGCAAACGATCAGCGTATTCGCGGATGACACCGCGCCATTGGTGAGCCACTTAGACTCCTTCTACCCGCAGTACGGATGTAACGGAATTGATGACGTCGAGGCCCTTCACGGCCTGGACGGTTGCTGCCAGTGCAGCTTCGGTTGCGCGGTGGGTGACGATCCGCAGCTCGGCCGATTCCACATTGGAGTCGGCATCACGGTGGATGGTCTGGCGCATGATCTCGATGGACACGCCGTGCTCCGCGAAAAGCTGGGCGATTTTTGCCAGCACGCCCGGCTGGTCGGCAACGTCGAGGCCGATGTAGTAGCTCGTGTTGACGGCGTCGATCGGCAGCGCGGGAACCTTGCCGATGGTGGTCTCGGTCTGCGCGGGTCCGCCGAGGACGATCCGGCGGGCGGCGGAGACGAGGTCACCCAGTACGGCCGATGCCGTGGGAGTCCCGCCGGCGCCCTGGCCGTAGAACATCAGCTCGCCGGCGTTCTCAGCCTCAACGAAGACGGCGTTGAAGGCCCCGTGGACGGCGGCCAGCGGGTGCTCGCGCGGCAGCAGGGTGGGGTGGACGCGCACAGACACGCCTTCGCTGCCGTCTGCGGCGGTCAGTTTCTCCGCAATGGCCAGCAGCTTGATGACGAACCCGGCATCCTTGGCCGCAGCGATGTCCGCCGCGCTGACTCCGGTGATGCCTTCGCAGTGCACGTTTTCGAGGTCGAAACGGGTGTGGAAGGACAGCGAGGCGAGGATGGCTGCCTTGGAGGCTGCGTCGTGGCCCTCGACGTCGGCAGTAGGGTCCGCCTCTGCGTAGCCCAGGCGCTGTGCCTCGGCCAGGGCATCCGCGAACGTCGCGCCCGTGGTGTCCATCTGGTCAAGGATGAAGTTGGTGGTGCCGTTCACGATGCCCAGCACCCGGGTGATGCGGTCGCCGGACAGGCTGTCGCGGATGGGGCGCAGGATGGGAATGGCGCCGGCCACGGCTGCTTCATAGGAGAGCTGAACGCCTGCCTTGTCGGCAGCCTCATAAAGCGTGGGACCGTCCTGGGCCAGGAGGGCCTTGTTGCCGGTGACCACGCAGGCGCCGTTTTCGATGGCAGACAGAATGAGGGAACGGGCTGGTTCGATGCCGCCCATCAGTTCGATAACGAGGTCCGCATCCTTGACCAGGGTGTCTGCATCCGTGGTGAAGAGTTCCCGGGGCAGCTCAACGTCACGGGGGGCGTCGATGCTGCGTACGGCGATGCCGGTCAGCTCCAGGCGGGCTCCGGTGCGTGCGGCCAGCGCGTCGGCGTCATCAATGAGAATCCGCGCCACCTGGGCCCCAACGTTGCCACAGCCCAGCAGGGCCACCTTCAGGGTTCGCAATTCAGTCATTCAGACTCCCATGTCGCGGTTCAGCAGATCTTGTTCGGTTTCCCCGCGGACAATCAGCCGGGCTGATCCGTCGCGCACAGCGACAACGCCCGGCCGGGCCAGATAGTTGTAGTTGCTGGAGAGGGCCCAGCAATAGGCGCCGGTCCCCGGTACAGCGAGCAGATCACCGGCTGCCACGTCCTCGGGCAGATATACATCTCTAACAACTATGTCGCCGCTCTCGCAATGTTTGCCCACTACGCGGGACAACTGGGGTGCCGCGCCGGAGGTCCGCGAGGCCACAATCGCCGAATAATCCGCGTCGTAGAGCACCGGGCGGGCGTTGTCACTCATACCGCCGTCCACCGACACATAGCGGCGCGGGTACGTAACGTTTTTTGCAGCATTTCCTGCCTGGTCGGCCGCAGCGGCATCCGCAGAGGCCGGGGCGTCCACGCGGACGGTCTTGAGCGTTCCCACTTCGTAAAGCGTGAATGTGGTGCTCCCCACGATGGCGCGCCCCGGCTCGATCGAGATCCGCGGGGCCGTGATGCCCAGTTCGTCGCAGGTGGAACGCACGACGGCGGCCATCGCCTGTGCGATCTCGGCCGCGGGCCGGGGAGTGTCCACGGGAGTGTAGGCGATGCCGTAGCCGCCGCCGAGGTCCAGTTCAGGCAGGACGATGGAATACTTCTCCTGCATTGCCGCGAGGAAACGGAGCAGTTTCTCCGCGGCCAGCGCGAAGCCGTCCGGTTCGAAGATCTGCGAGCCGATGTGGCAGTGCAGGCCCAGGAGCTCGATGCCGGGGTAGCCCGTGGCGGCGGCCACGGCCTCCTCGGCCGCGGACAGGCCGGCCTGGTCCGTGGAGTCTTCCGCCATGGAGAGACCGAATTTCTGGTCCTCATGGGCGGTGGCAATGAACTCGTGGGTGTGCGCGTGCACTCCGGGGGTGAGCCGCAGCATCACCTTGGCAGTTTCGCCGCGGGCAGACGCGATCCTGGCGATGCGATCCAGTTCGGCAAGGCTGTCCACGACGATCCGGCCGAGCTTCATGTCCAGGGCGCGGTGGATCTCGGCGTCGGACTTGTTGTTTCCATGCAGGGCGACGTCGGCTCCCGGGATCCCGGCGCGGGCGGCAACGGCGAGTTCCCCGCCGGAGGCGGTGTCCAGGCGCAGCCCTTCCTCTTCCACCCAGCGGACAACTGCGGTGCACAGGAATGACTTCCCGGCGTAGTAGACGTCCACTCCCCCGCAGATGTCGGCGAAGGCATCATTGAAGGCATCGCTGAAGGCGCGGGCCCGCGCCCGGAAGTCGTTCTCGCTCATCACGAACAACGGTGTGCCGAACTCGTGCTTGAGCTCGCTGACCGGAATGCCGTCAATGGCGAGTTCACCGGCGTCGTTCCGGCCGACGCCGGCGGCCCACATGGGCTCGTGGAGTGCGTTGAGGTCTGCCGGAACGGCAAGCCACTCCGGTGCCAGGGGGGATGCCTGGTTCAGGGAATTCCCGGTCATGGCGGTCACATCCGTTCCGGCGCCGAAACGCCAAGCAGTTCCAGTCCGTTGGCCAGCACCTGGCTGGTGGCGTCGTTGAGCCACAGCCGCGTGCGGTTGACATCGGTGATGGGCTCGTCGCCCTGCGGCGCGACGCGGCAGGCGTCATACCAGCGGTGGTAGGCGCCGGCGATGACCTCCAGGTGCCGGGCCACGCGGTGCGGTTCGCGCAGTTCGGCGGCCTTGGCCACGATGGACGGGTAGCTGCCCAGGTACGACAGCAGTTCGTTCTCGGTGGCGTGGTCGAGCAGCGAGGCGTCGAACGCGTCCTTGCCGTCGACGCGGCGGTCCACTCCGGCGGCGACGGCGTTGCGGGCTGTGCCGCGGGACCGTGCGTGCGCGTACTGGACGTAGAACACGGGGTTCTCGTTGCTGTGCTTTTTGAGGAGCTCGGGGTCCAGGGTAAGCGGGGAGTCCGCCGGGAAGCGCGCCAGGGAGTAGCGGACGGCGTCCTTGCCCAGCCAGGAGATGAGGTCCTTGAGCTCGATGATGTTGCCTGCGCGCTTGGACAGCTTGGCACCGTTCACTGACACGAGCTGGCCGATCAGCACCTCGATGTTGGCCTCGGGATCGTCTCCGGCGGCAGCCGCGATGGCCTTCAGCCGGTTGATGTAGCCGTGGTGGTCCGCGCCCAGCAGGTAGATCTTCTGGTCGTAGCCGCGGTCCTTCTTGGAAAGGTAGTACGCGGCATCCGCGGCGAAGTAGGTCGGTTCGCCGTTCGCGCGGATCATCACCCGGTCCTTGTCGTCACCGAAGTCCGT
Organism: Arthrobacter sp. NPDC058288; assembly: GCF_042880995.1. NCBI lineage: Bacteria > Bacillati > Actinomycetota > Actinomycetes > Micrococcales > Micrococcaceae > Arthrobacter > Arthrobacter sp. NPDC058288. The sequence continues at coordinate 995,435 of NZ_JBHVYH010000001.1, read as the reverse complement.
GGTGCGCAGCCAGACGGCACCGCCGTCGTCGAACACGTGGCCCTGCTCCCGAAGGCGGGCAACGGCACTTTCGATGGCGCCGGCGTCGTGCAGCTCCTGCTCCGAGAAGTAGACGTCAAAGGCGACGCCGAAGTCGGCGAGGGTGTCCTTGATGTCCTTCATCTGTGCCTTGTACGCCGCACCGCGGATGACCGGCAGCGCCGCGACGTCGGTCAGTTCCCGGATGTCCGGGTGTTCCGTCAAAACGTGGTGGCCCAGCTCGGAAATGTACTCCCCGGGGTAGCCGCCCTCGGGCACTCCGCGGCCGTGCAGCCGGGACAGTACGGAGTGGGCGAAGACGTTCATCTGCGATCCGGCGTCGTTGATGTAGTACTCGGCGGTGACCTTTGCACCTGACGCCCGGAGCACCCGTGCGATCGAGTCGCCCAACGCAGCCCAGCGGGTGTGGCCGATGTGCAGCGGACCCGTGGGGTTGGCGGAGACGAATTCCATGTTGACCACGTGGCCGGCGAGCGCCGAGTTGGTACCGTATTCCGGGCCTGCTTCGACGATTGCCTTGGCAAGAGCCCCTGCGGCCGCGGCGTCCACCGTGATGTTCAGGAACCCCGGTCCGGCGATGTCCACGGCTGAAACGCCGTCGATGGTCTTGAGCCGGGTGCTGAGGATGGTGGCGAATTCCCGTGGATTGACGCCGGCCTGCTTGGACAGCTGGAGGGCAATGTTGGTGGCCCAGTCGCCGTGGTCCCGGTTCTTCGGCCGCTCCACGCGCACCTCGTCCGGCACGGCGGACGCGGAAAGAGTGATTTCACCGGCGGCGACGGCGTCTTTCAGGCAGGCGGATATGGCGAGGGAGAGTTCTTCGGGAGTCACGCATCTAGCCTACCGGTGGCCCGCGAAAGCCGCGGAATCGGGGCAACCCGATGACGCCGTTGGCACCCACCCGGAGCCATGGGATTGGTCACAGGCTGAACCATTACGCTGGTTCCAGCGTTGTCCATCCTGTAACTGCCTGCAACTACGCGAAACGAGCCCTGCATGAGCTTCCCGGTACGCAAGAGCCTCTTCGTCGGCATCGCCGGCATGTCCCTGGTTGGAACCGTCACCGGCTGCGCGCCATCCGCCCAGGCACCCGTCGCCCCGTCCTCTGCTTCTTCAACCGGCGCAGCAGCCGGCGGCGCCCCGATCGCCGGGACGGGCGCATCTTCCCCGGCCGGGTCGGACTACAAGGACGGAACCTACAGCGCGGACGGAAATTATGTCTCTCCCAACGGCACGGAAACCGTGGGAGTTGAGTTGACGCTTTCGGGTGGCGCGGTGTCCGGGGTCAACATCACCCAGCATCCATCCAACCCGAACACCCGGAAGTTCCAGGGCGAGTTTGCCGGCGGCATCGCGGCACAGATCGTGGGCAAGAAGCTGGATGAACTGAATGTCTCCAAGGTTGCCGGTTCCTCGCTCACGAGCGGAGGCTTCAACCAGGCCGTGGAGAAGATCAAGTCCGAAGCCCGCTAAGTACGGCTTCCGCTTACCACGCTAAGAGGAGATGACGTGCCGCACCCGGGTTGGGCAGAGTTCAGTTTCGACGGCATCGGAACCGGCTGGGAGATTTCAACGCCCGGCGCCCTGGACGGCGGCCAGCGCCGCCGGCTGCTCGACGTGGTGGAGAGGTACGACGCCGCGTGGTCCCGTTTCCGGCCTGACTCCATCGTGGCGCAGGCGGCCAGGGAGCCCGGCCGGTTCCGCATGCCGGACGGTGCAGGCGCGCTGGGCCGCCTGTACCGGAGGCTCTACCGGCTGACGGACGGCGCTATGACGCCGCTGATCGGCGGCAGCCTGGAACAGCTGGGCTACGGTCCGGACTATGCGCTCCGGCCCCGCGGATTCCCGCTGGCCGCTCCACCGTGGGATGAGGTGCTGGACTGGCAGGAAGCCGTGGTCGCCACCAGCGCTCCCGTGGTGCTGGACATCGGCGCTGCCGGCAAGGGACAGTTGGCTGATTTGCTCGGGGCGGAACTCCGGTCGCAGTTCATCACGGAATACTTCATCGACGCCAGCGGCGACCTGCTCAATTCCGGCCCCGTTCCAATCTCCGTGGGCCTGGAGCATCCTTACGATCCCGGCCGGGCCATCGGCACGATCAGTTTGGGCGCGGGAGCCCTGTGTGCCTCGGCAGCCAACCGCCGGGCCTGGGGCGACGGGCTTCATCATGTGCTGGACGGCACCACGGGGACTCCCGTCAGGACGGTGGTTGCCACGTGGGCACTGGCCGGAAATGCCATGACGGCGGACGCCCTGGCCACGGCGTTGTTCTTCGTTTCCGGCAGGGCGCTTGAGCAGGACTTTGAGTTTTCCTGGCTTATGGTCTTCTCGGACGGAAGTGCAGCCTACTCGGCAGGTTTCGAAGGAGTGCTGTTCGAATGAGTTCCATGATCCAGCGGGTGGACACGTCCTTGAACCGCCTAACCATGTACCGCCTGGTGCTGTGGGTCCTGGCCGTACTGGCCGCGTACAGCCTGCTACTCAATGTCCTGGGCTGGCTGACCTTCGGCATCCCCGAAATGCTCACTCACCTGGCGCTCTGCGTGGGGTTGACCTACGCCTCCAACCGCGGGCTGGCTGCGCTGTTCCATGTCCGGCCACACTCGGAATCTTCGCTAATTACCGGACTGCTGCTGTATTTCCTGTTCTGGCCCAGTTTCAAAGCGCTGGATGTTGCGGGGGTTGCCCTCGCCTGCGTCCTGGCGTCCGCGTCAAAATACGCCTTGGCCTGGCGCGGCCGGCACATCTTCAACCCGGCCGCCGCCGGGGCGTTTGTGGCCGGGCTGACCGGCCTCAACATCGCCACGTGGTGGGCGGCCACCCCCTCGATGCTCTTCGTCCTGGTCCCCGGCATCCTGCTGGTGCTCTACCGCACCCGGAAGATACTGATGGGGGCCGTGTTCACGGCGGTCTCCGTATCCATCGTGGCCACGGAACTCCTCCGGGCCGGAATGTCCATGGGCCAGGCCCTGTGGCAGCCCCTCGCGCAGCGCCCCGTGCTGTTCTTCGTGGGCTTCATGCTGACCGAACCGCTGACCCTTCCGCCCCGGCGCCGGCAGCAGCTGGCGCTTGCCGCCGTCGTCGGCGTTGTCTTTGCCGTCCCCTACAACCTGGGGTTCGTGGCAAATTCTCCCGAACTCGCGCTGCTCGTGGGGAACCTGATCGCGTTCCTGGCGGGGCAGCGCGGCGGTATCCGGCTGAACTTCCAGGAGTCACGGCCCCTGACGCCGACGACGACGGAATTCAGCTTCCGGCAGGACCGCGCGGTGCGGTTCGCGCCCGGACAATACATCGAACTGCACCTGCCCCATGGCAAGTCGGACGGCAGAGGCCTCCGGAGGGTCTTCAGCCTGACCAGCGCCCCGGACGCGCAGGACGTGACCATCGGCGTGGGAACAGCCGAGCCCGTGTCCGCCGCCAAGCGTGCCCTGCTCGCACTGCGGCCCGGGGACTCCGTGACGGCCACCGCGGTGGGCGGCGACTTCGTCATCCCGGGCGGGTCCAGCGGCCCGGTCCTGCTGGTGGCGGCCGGCATCGGCATCACGCCCTACCTGGCCCAGCTCGCCGCGGGCGCGGCCAGGAACCGGGACGTCGTCCTGCTGTACCTGGCGAAGTCTGCGGCGGAACTCGCGTATGCGGATGAGCTGGAACAGTCCGGCGCCCGGGTCATTGCCCGGCTCGCCGACGGTTCAGCGCCGCCGCCGTTCATGGAAGACGCCGGCACGGTTTCCCGGCCGCCGGAGCGTATCGACAGTGCGGCCCTCAAGGAGCTAGTTCCGGACATTGCCGCCCGCGTCGTGTTCATTTCCGGCTCGCCCGCCAGCGTCCGCTCGCTGCGGGCCGCGGCCCGCAGCGCAGGTGCGCGGCGCATCCGCACCGACTTGTTTTCCGGATACTGAATCCCGATTTTCCTTTGAAGGCCACCTTCCTGCTAAGCTCTAGGACGTCCCGCCGGAAACGGCAGGAACCCTGATTGCCCTCGTAGCTCAGGGGATAGAGCGTCTGCCTCCGGAGCAGAAGGTCGTAGGTTCGAATCCTATCGAGGGCACAGTCAAACCCCGCCAGCCGAGCTGGCGGGGTTTCCTGCTTAAAGCGTGCCTCAGCCCTTAAGGCGTGTCCTGCCGCAATGTCGGCACCCCCTCGTAGGCTGTTTCCATCGCCTACGAGTAAAGGGGACATATATGTACTGCTCCATCATTCCGCCCTACTTGCTGCGGCGCCTTGCGGCACAGCACGAACCCCGCATGCACGCGGTGGCCCGGGCGGCGAAGGAAGCCCTGCTCCACATCAGGTCCATCCAGGCCAGCCGCGCGCTCCCCCTGCCGGCGGTCCCGTCCGGCATCCGGCAGCTGAAGCCCGGTCCGCCGAACCGCACCGTGTACGACGCCGGGACCTCCGAGTCCCTTCCCGGCCAGCTGGTCCGCAAGGAGGGCGAACCCGCCACAGGGGACCCCTCGGCCGACGAGGCCTATGACGGCCTGGGACACACCCACAGGCTTTACGCAGAGGCCTTCGGCCGGAACTCGATCGACGGCCAGGGGCTCGCCTTGGATGCCAGCGTGCACTTCGGCAAGCTCTACGACAACGCTTTCTGGGACGGACACCAGATGGTTTTCGGCGACGGCGACGGCGAGATCTTCCAGCGCTTTACCCGGTCCCTGAGCGTCATCGGCCACGAGTTGGCGCACGGTGTGACGCAGCATTCCGCCGGACTCGTCTACCGGAACCAGGCCGGTGCCATCAACGAATCACTGTCGGACGTGTTCGGCGCGCTCGTGGAACAGTACCTCGCGCAGCAGTCGGCATCGGAGGCCAGCTGGCTGATCGGCGAAAACTTGTTCACCGACAAGGTGCAAGGCTCAGCCCTGAGGTCGTTGAAGGCTCCCGGCACCGCGTACGACGACGACGTGCTGGGCAAGGATCCCCAGCCGGACTCCATGGATTCCTACGTCCGGACCAGCGCGGACAACGGCGGCGTGCACATCAACTCCGGCATCCCCAACCGCGCGTTTTACCTTGTGGCGTCGGCACTCGGCGGCAACGCCTGGGAAACCCCGGGCCGGATCTGGTACGACACCCTCACCGGAGGTTCCCTGCCGGCCAACGCAACGTTCACCAAGTTCGCCAAGGCGACCGCCGCGTCGGCCGCGGAACTGTTCGGCGCCGGCTCCGTGGAACATGACGCCGTCCGGAAGGCGTGGGAAACTGTGAAGGTAAAGCTGTAACCGGGATCGCCGCCTGAGCGGTCAGGCGGCGGCCACGCAGTACCGGAAGCACAGGAAACCAGGCCATGAAGATCACTGTCCAGCGCAGCGGCGGGATTGCTGCGCTCAAGCGGGTGTGGAGCATCCAGGCCACCACCCCCTCGGACAAGAGCCGCTGGGAGCCCCTTGTTGAGGCCTGCCCATGGGACGCCGTACCGCGTACGGCCGAAACCGGTGGCCAGCCGGACCGGTTTATGTATTCGATCAAAGCCGGCCAGCACCGCGCCACCCTCCCGGAACAGGCCGTCACCGGCCCGTGGCGCGTTCTGGTGGACAACACCCGGGCAGCGGCCGAAGCCGCAAGGAACGCCGAGCGCCGCCCGGATTAGCTACGCCTCGACTTCACGTGCCCCGTCGCCGGGTGCCCCGTCTTCGGGTGCGGGGGCGCTCAGGTCCGCCGCCTTCACGTGCCCGGCACTAGACGGCGGGCTCGAGGTGGCCGCGGAACGCCCGCCGGTACGATTGCGGGCTCGTCGCCAGCACTTTGCCGAAATGATGCCGGAGCAGCACGGAATGGCCGAACCCCGATTCCCGGGCAATCTCGTCGATGTTGAGTTCCGTTGATTCCAGCAGCTCCTGCGCCCTCAACACCCGCTGGGAGTTGAGCCAGGCAGCGGGGGTGGCCCCTGTTTCGGCCCGGAAGCGGCGCGCAAACGTCCGCGGCGACATGTGAACCCGCGCCGCGAGCTCATTGACTGTGTGGTCATGTTCGAGGTTCCTGACCATCCACTGCAGCAGTTCCTCCATGGGCTGCGACCCGCAGGAAGGAATCGGGCGGTCGATGAACTGAGCCTGCCCGCCGTCGCGGTGGGGCGGGACCACCATGTCGCGGGCGATGCTCGCTGCCACGCCCGCTCCAAGTTCCACCCGCACCAGGTGAAGGCAGGCATCGATGCCCGCGGCCGTCCCGGCGCTGCTGATGATCCGGCCGTCCTGGACGTAGAGGACATTCTCGTCCACGAGCGCCGCGGGGTAGCGGCCGGCCAGCTCCCGGGAGTAGTGCCAGTGCGTGGTGCAGCGGCGGCCGTCGAGCAGGCCCGCACGCGCCAGGGCGAAAGCGCCCGAACAGATGGACATCACCCAGGCTCCGCGCGAATGGGCGGCGCGGAGTGCATCCAGTACCGTTTCCGGAACGTCCTGGTCATGGCCGTAGGGAGCCATGATCACCAGGTCGGCATCGGCCGCCGCTTCCAGGCCCAGCTCGACGTGCATGGTCAGCCCGGATTTGAGCCGGATATCGCCCGGTTCCGGCGTGCACACCCGGAAATCGAACGCCGGCACACCGTTCCCGCGCGCCGAACGGTCGATCCCGAACACCTCGAACGCGGTCCCGAATTCGAAGATGGAGAAGTTGGGAACAACGATCACTGCCACTGACCTGAGCATGCTTCCATTGTGGCAGGAATTTTAGCTTTTTGGGCATTTCTGCCACTGTTTTGTTGCCGGGTACGGGAGAAACATAGAGGCATGGAAACCATCGGAGTTGCACTCATCGTCCTGTTGCTCATCATCCTTCCGGCCACCATCGCCGCGCTCCTCAAGGACGGACGGGGCCACAACCCGCCCGAACGCTCGGAGCAGGACTGGTCCGCACTGGACCTGCCAAGCATCAGCTACACCCTGCGGAACTACTGACCTCCGCGACGCCCGGACCCCGGTTTATGCCGGGCACCGGCCCACCAACAAAGAGGGACCCGGCCCAACAATGAGCCGGGTCCTTCGCCGTCGGACAACAGAAAGCGGCGGCCGGCCGCGGCCGCAGTAGACTGTGTCCAGCCATGACTTTTCATATTTCCTACCCCGCCGAGCTGCCGGTTTCCGAGCGCCGCGAGGACCTGATGGCCGCCATCGCGGCCAACCAGGTGACGATCATCGCCGGCGAGACCGGCTCCGGCAAGACCACCCAGATTCCCAAGATGTGCCTTGAACTGGGCTTGGGCGAGAACGGACTGATCGGCCACACGCAGCCGCGGCGCCTCGCGGCCCGGACCGTGGCGGAGCGCATTGCCGAGGAACTCGGCGTCGAGATCGGCCAGGAAGTGGGCTTCCAGGTCCGCTTCACCGGCGAGGTCAGCCGGTCCACCAAGGTCAAGCTCATGACCGACGGCATCCTGCTGGCGGAGATCCAGCGCGACAAGCTGCTGCGCAAGTACAACGCCATCATCATCGACGAGGCCCACGAGCGCAGCCTCAACATCGACTTTATCCTCGGATACCTCAAGCGGATCCTGCCGCAGCGCCCCGACCTGAAAATCATCATTACCTCGGCCACCATCGATCCCGAACGGTTCGCCAAGCACTTCGGCACCGAGGAGGATCCCTCCCCCATCATCGAGGTGTCCGGCCGGACGTTCCCGGTGGAAATCCGGTACCGGCCACTGTCCCAGCCGGCCGGCGGGGCCGCGCCCGGCGACGAGGAAGACAACTCCTCCGATGACGAACTCGAGGAGGACCGCGATCCGCTCGACGCCGTCTGCGACGCCGTCGACGAACTGGCCCTCGAAGCGCCGGGCGACATCCTCATCTTCTTCTCCGGCGAGCGCGAAATCCGCGACGCCGCCGAAGCCCTCAACGCACGGATCCAGTCCAACCGGCGGCTGGCCGGCACGGAGGTTCTCCCTCTCTTCGCCCGGTTGAGCCTGCAGGAACAGCACAAGGTCTTCCACCCGGGCAGCAAACGGCGGATCGTGCTGGCCACCAACGTCGCCGAGACGTCGCTGACGGTCCCCGGCATCAAGTATGTTGTGGACACCGGCACGGCGCGCATCTCGCGATACTCGCACCGGACCAAAGTGCAGCGGCTGCCGATCGAACGCGTGTCCCAGGCGTCGGCCAACCAACGCTCCGGCCGCTGCGGCCGTGTGTCCGACGGCATCGCCATCCGGCTGTACTCGGAAGAGGACTACGAATCCAGGCCGCAATTCACCGACCCGGAGATCCTGCGCACCAACCTCGCGGCGGTCATCCTGCAGATGACCGCCATGGACGTGGCCCGCGGCCCCAAGGACGTGGAGAACTTCCCGTTCGTGGAGCCGCCGGATTCACGCGCCATCAACGACGGCGTCACGCTCCTGCGCGAACTCGGCGCGCTGAGCGCCGCCCGTCCGCAGGGCGCCGACGGCGCTGCCCCAGGCAGGAACGGCGGTGGCGGACTGACCGCCGTCGGGCACAAGCTCGCCCAGCTGCCGGTGGACCCCAGGCTCGGCCGGATGATCGTGGAGGCAGGCAAACGCGGCTGCGTCCGCGAAGTCATGATCCTCGCAGCTGCGCTCACCATCCAGGATCCGCGCGAGCGCCCGACCGACAAGCAACAGCTCGCGGCGGAAAAGCACGCACGGTTCCGGGACGAGAACTCGGACTTCACCGGTTTCCTGAACCTCTGGAACTACCTCCAGGAAAAGCAGCAGGAACTGTCCTCCACGCAGTTCCGCCGTTTGTGCCGGACCGAGTTCATCAACTACCTGCGGGTGCGGGAATGGCAGGACCTCTTCGCCCAGCTCCGTCAGCTCGCCCGCCCGCTGGGCATCAGCCTGGACAACAAGCGGCTGGCCGACCCCGTGGGCAACCATGAAGGGATCCATATCAGCCTGCTCTCCGGCCTGCTGAGCCACATCGGCATCCTCGACGAGCGCAAGCGCGAATACGCGGGCGCCCGCGGTACCCGCTTTGCGATCTTCCCCGGATCGGCACTGTTCAAGAAGTCCCCCACCTTTGTGATGGCCGCCGAGCTGGTGGAAACGAGCCGGCTGTGGGCCCGCGTCGCGGCGAAGTTCGATCCCCTCTGGGCCGAACAGGTGGCGCCGGATCTGGTCAAGCGCAGCTACAGCGAGCCGCACTGGTCCAAGAAGATGGGCTCGGTGATGGCCCACGAAAAGGTCACCTTGTATGGAGTGCCCATCATCCCCAGCCGCCGGATCAACTACGGCAAGGTGGATCCGGAGCTGTGCCGGGAACTCTTTATCCGGCATGCCCTTGTCGAGGGCGACTGGCAGACGCACCACAAGTTCTTCCACCGCAACCGTGCCCTGCTCCAAGAGATCGAAGAGCTTGAGGCCCGGATGCGTCGCCGGGACATCCTGGTGGACGACGAGACACTCTTCGAGTTCTACGACGCCCGGATCGGCAAGGACGTGGTGTCCGAGCGGCACTTCGACAAGTGGTGGAAGGAAGCACGCCAGCAGGACCCCGCTCTGCTGGACTTCGACCAGTCCCTGCTGATCAGCGAAGACGCCGATGCGCTGGATGATTCGGCCTACCCGAAAACCTGGCTGCACAAGGGCTTCGAGCTTCCACTGAGCTACGAGTTCCATCCGGTGGCGCCCGGCTCGCCACCCAATCCATCCGACGGCGTCACCGCCGAGGTTCCGGTGCTCTTCCTGAACCAGCTCGAGGACGCCGCCTTCCGCTGGCTCATCCCCGGCCAGCGCGTGGAGCTGGTGACGGCCCTGATCAAGTCGCTGCCCAAGCAGATACGCAAGAACTTTGTACCCGCCCCTGACGTTGCCCGGCAGGCGGTGGCTGCCCTCGAAGCGGACTTCGATCCCGCCACCGACGAGCTCGAGCCCTCCCTGGAACTGGTCCTGCGCCGGATCCGCGGCCAGGTCATTCCGCCGGGATCATGGAACTGGGAGGCGGTGCCTCCCCACCTCCGGGTGAGCTTCCGCGTGGTCGACTCCAAGGGCAAAGTGCTGGACGAAGGCAAGGACCTCGCGGCGCTGCAGGAAAGACTTGCTCCGGCTACCCGTCGGGCGATTGCCGAGTCCCTGGGGGCCACCCCCGAGACAACGGCACCCAAAGGCCCGAAGGGCGCCCAGCGCGGGCAGTCCGAACGGGCCCCGAAGAACGCCGAAGGCATTACGCCATCCCCAAACGGTGCCGTGGCACCCGGCTTCGCAGAGAAGTCCGGGCTGACGGACTGGACCTTCGGAACCGTGCAGCGCCAGGTCCAGGGCATGGTGAAAGGGCATACTGTCACCGGCTACCCCGCCCTGGTCGACGAGGGCACGTCCGTTGCCCTCCGGCTATTCCAGACCTCCTCGGAACAGGAACAGGCCATGCGCGGCGGCGTCATCCGCCTTCTGGCGCTGAAGGTCCCGGCGCCGGACCGCTATGTACTGGAACACCTGAACAATACGGAGAAGCTGACATTCAGCCAGAATCCGCATGGTTCGGTGTCGGCCTTGATCGCGGACTGCGCGCTGGCCGCAATCGACAAGCTCACGCCGGCCGAACTGCCCTGGGACGAGGCGTCCTTCAAGGCCCTGTATGAGCAGGTCCGGGCCGAGCTTATCGACACGGTGTTCACGGTCACCGCAGTCGTCGAGCGCATCCTGGCCAGCACGCGCCGGATCGAGAAACAACTGAAGGGCACCACGAGCCTGGCCCTGATCAGCGCGCTCAACGATGTGAAGAGCCAGCTCGAACAACTGGTCTTTCCGGGCTTTGTGGCACGCACGGGCTACGCCCAGCTCAGCCAGCTGCCGCGCTACCTGGCCGCGATCGAGAAACGGCTGGAGAAACTGCCCGGCAACGTCCAGCGGGACGGCCTGCACATGGCCGCGGTGCAGGCATTGGAAGACGATTACGACGACGCCGTGTCGGCACTGCTGCCCGGACGCCGCGCCGGCGCTGAGTTAACCCAGGTGCGCTGGATGATCGAAGAGCTGCGGGTGAGCCTCTTCGCCGTCGAGCTCGGAACAGCCTATTCCGTCTCCGAGAAGCGGATCCGGACGGTGCTCAACAAAGCGCTGGCCCCGGCGTAGCGCCCGCCAGGGAACCACGCCGGTGGCCGGCGGCAGATGCGTCAGGGCAGGAACGTCAGGCCGCGGGAACGTGGTCGCCGTGGCCGGCCCTGCGGAGCCCTTCCCGGAGCTTTTCGGCGTTGGCGTCCAGCTGCGCGGGGTCCGGGTTGTGGTCCACCGAGCCGAAGTCGTAGTCGGCCATGGAGTTGGACGGCCACACATGGACGTGGAGGTGGTTGACCTCGTACCCGGCCACGATGAGCCCTGCCCGTGCGGCATCAAAAACATCGACCTGGACAGCACCTATCTTCCGCGCGACTTCCATCACGCGGGCCAGGAGGGCGGGCGGAGCGTCCGTCCAGCGGTCCACTTCCTCCGTGGGAACCACCAGGGTGTGGCCGTCGGCAAGCGGGCCCATGGTCAGGAAGGCCACTACGTCCTCGTCCCTCCAAACGAAGCGGCCGGGGATCTCGCCGTTGATGATCTTGGTGAAAACGGTGCTCATGCGTCTGCCTTTTCCGAAGGGGTCCCGAGGGTACTGGTGTCCAGGACAAAACGATACTTGACGTCACCTGCCACCATACGGTCATAGGCCGCGTTCAGCTGTTCCGCGCCCACCACCTCGACATCGGAAACGACGCCGTGTTCTGCACAAAAGTCCAGCATCTCCTGGGTCTCGGCAATACCCCCAATGAGTGAGCCCGCGTAGGCGATCCGGCGCCGGACCAGGGTCCCCGGGTTCACTGGCGGCATGGCACCTGAAGGCAGGCCGAGCTGAAAGAGCGCTCCGTCCCGGCGCAGGGTCCGGAAGTAGGGATTGAGGTCATGCGGCGCCGCCACCGTGTCGATGATGACGTCGATGCTGCGGTCCGCGGCCGCCATGGACTTTTCGTCTCGGGACAGGATGACGCCGTCAGCGCCCAGCTCACGGGCCGCGGCCACCTTCGACTCCGAAGTGGTGAACACCTTCACCTCGGCACCCATGGCCTTGGCGAGCTTCACGGCCATGTGGCCAAGTCCACCGAGCCCCACTACCCCCACAACGTCTCCGGTCTCGACGTCGAAGTGCCGCAGCGGGGAATAGGTGGTGATGCCGGCACAGAGGAGCGGTGCGACGGCGGCGGGGTCAAGGTTTTCCGGAACCCGCAGCACGTAGCGGCGGTCCACCACCACAGACGTGGCGTAGCCGCCCTGCGTGACGGCGCCCCCGTTGCGGGCATCCACCGCTCCGTAAGTTCCGGTCATGCCGTTTTCGCAGTACTGCTCCAGCCCGTCCAGGCAGCTGTCGCATTCACGGCAGGAATCCACCATGCATCCCACGCCGACGAGGTCGCCCGGCGCGAAGTCGTCGACGGCGATTCCCACGCGGCTGACCCGGCCCACGATTTCGTGGCCGGGCACCAGCGGGTAGTTCTGCGCGCCCCACTCCCCGCGCGTTGCGTGCACATCCGAATGGCAGAGACCGCAGAACTCTATGGCGATCTCCACGTCGTCGTCCTTCGGGGCCCGACGGGCAACAGTCAGCGGAACCAGGCCGCTGCCGGCGGCTGTGGCCCCGTAGGCTGCGGCGAGCCGCGGCGGCGCGGCGGACGCGGATTCAGGCTGATGTCCGCGTGGCGGCGTGCTGCCGGGGAGCGGCTTGGCGAGGGGCGGTGGTACGGGGCGTCCGGGAGTCATCCTCCGACGCTACCCCCGCCCCCGGCCGGTGCTCCAATCGGAGCCGGGGCTCACGGGGCCGCTCCCGTGGCCACCTCGTTGGCGGGGTCATTGGACCACTGCGAAAACGAGCCTGGATAGAGCGCAGCCGGAAAGCCGGCGATTTCCAGTGCGGCTATTTCGTGCGCAGCAGTGACGCCGGATCCGCAGTAGACAGCGGTGGGTACATCCGGCCTGACGCCCAGGGCGGTGAAACGCCCGCGCAGCTCCTCCGGCGGCAGGAAACGTCCGTCGCTTCCAATGTTGCCGGCCGTCGGGGCGCTCACAGCCCCCGGAATGTGCCCTGCCCTCGGATCCACCGGTTCGACCTCGCCGCGGTAGCGTTCGGCCGCCCGCGCGTCCAACAGGACTCCCCTCCCGGGCCATTGCGCGGCCTGGGCTGCGTCGATAACGGGCATCGCTCCGTCGGTCAGCGTGACGTCACCCAGCGAGGCCTGCTCGAGGCCGCCCTCCACGGGGTATCCGGCGGCCCGCCAGGCGGACAGGCCGCCGTCGAGCAGGAAGACGGTGGACACCCCGGCGTTGCGCAGCATCCACCACAGCCTGGCGGCAGCAGTGCTGCCTGTGTCGTCATAGGCCACCACGACGTCGTTGTCCCGGATTCCCCAGCACCGCGCCGATTCCTGGAACTGCTGCAGCGGCGGCAAGGGATGCCTGCCTTGGCCAGGGTCCGCCGGTGCTGCCAGCGCAGTGGGCAGGTCAACGAAGATAGCGCCGGGAATATGCGCCTCAAGATAGTGTTCGCGGCCATGGGGATCGCCCAGCGCCCAGCGCACATCCAGCAGAACGGTGCGCCCGCCGGAGGTCATCCGGTGGTTCAGCGCGGACACGTCCATCAGGGGGTTCATCAAATCTCCTTTAATTCGGATGACAAACTGTCCGGCCGGCGCACAACGCAGACGGGCAGCCGGTACCCACTGTATCCGTGGACGCCCGCTGTCCCGGGTAGGCTGAATTGGTGAACAAAATGGGCAACCGTGCGGGCAAACAGGACCGGGCGTGGGCGGATGAAGCCGTCCGCAGGATCAACGCCGAGAACAACAGGTCTGCGGACACGCACCTCTACTCCGTTCCGCTTCCGGAGCACTGGGGCGTCCAGCTCTACCTGAAGGACGAGTCCACGCACCGCTCCGGCAGCCTGAAGCACCGGCTGGCGCGCTCACTGTTCCTGTTCGGCCTGGTCAACGGCTGGATCCGGGAGGACACCACCATCGTGGAAGCCTCCAGCGGCAGCACGGCCGTCTCGGAGGCCTACTTCGCGCAGCTCCTTGGCCTGCCATTCATCGCCGTGATGACCCGCACCACCAGCCCGGAGAAAATTGCCCTCATTGAGCAGTTCGGCGGGTCCTGCCTCCTGGTGGATCATGCCTCTGAGGTGTATTCCGCCGCGGAGGAAGTCGCGCGCACCGCTCGCGGGCACTACATGGACCAGTTCACCTACGCCGAGCGGGCCACGGACTGGCGGGGCAACAACAACATCGCCGAGTCCATCTTCCAGCAACTGGCCCTCGAAGAGCACCCCGTCCCCCGCTGGATCGTGGTGGGTGCCGGTACCGGCGGAACCAGCGCCACCATCGGCCGCTACCTGCGCTACCACCGCCATGACACGGAGCTCGCAGTCGTGGACCCGGAGAACTCCGCCTTCTACCCCGGCTGGCGGGACGGCGTCGCCGGCTTCAGCACCGGTATGCCGTCCCTCATCGAGGGCATCGGCAGGCCCCGGATGGAACCCAGCTTCGTACCCGCCGTGATAGACCACATGATCCAGGTCCCCGACGCTGCCTCGGTGGCGGCCATGCGGCACCTGCGGGATCTGGCCGGGCTGCATGCGGGCCCGTCCACCGGAACCAACCTGTGGGGCGTGTGGCAGCTGATCGCCGGAATGGTCGCGGAGGGACGGCGGGGAAGCGTGGTCTCGCTGATGTGCGACGGCGGCGACCGGTACGCCGGGAGTTACTACAACACCGAGTGGCTGGCGGCGCGCGGGTTGGACCCGAGGCCGCACGAGGCCGCCATCAGGGACTTTTTCGACACCGGCACCTGGCGCACCTAGACCTCCACGGATTCCCCGCTGGAGAGGTGGGCGTACTCGGTTCCATATTTTGCCCCGAGCCGCTTCACGTGCCCTTCGATCAGGCCGAGTCCGGTTTCATTGAGCAGGGCGTCGTGGATGGGGAATGCCTTGGCGGCGCGGACACCGATGACGAAATCCACCACCTCGCCCACTTTGTTCCAGGGCGCGTGCACCGGGACCAGGAGTGTCCGGACGCCAATGCCGTCCGGAATCACGAAGGAGTCCCCGGGGTGGTACACGTTGGAGTCGATCAGGTACCCGATGTTCGCCACCACCGGAATCTGGGGGTGGATCAGCGCGTGCTGGCCGCCGAACGCCTGGACCTCGAAGCCGACGGCGGTGAATGCCTCGCCAGGTTCGACGTCCGTGATCCGGGAACCGGCAAATGGCGCCTCGGACCGCAGCTTTGCCGCCACTCCCGCCGGAGCAAAAACCTGGAGCGACCCGTTGTCCCGCAGCGCTGACACCACGGCCGGTACATCAATGTGGTCACCATGCTCGTGGGTGACCAGGACGGCTCCTGCCGCTTCAAGGGCCCGTCCGGTCTCGGAGAAGGTGCCGGGATCTATCACCAGCACCTGGCCGTCCTTTTCGAGCCGGACACAGGCGTGGGTGTATTTAGTCAGCTTCATGGAGCCAGCCTAGGGTGGGCCGCGCGGCAGTGTCCACGGACCCGTCGGTGAACTCCCGGCTGGTAATCTTGAACATTGCCAACACCCCTTAGGGAAGCGAGTCGATCCATGGCCCACGGCGCCAAAGCCGACGGCACAAAACTATCTGCACCGGCTTCCGCCGGCGGCCGGGAGCAGCGTGTCACCAAGCAGCGACTGGCGGTGAGCGCCGCCCTGGATGAGCTGGACGACTTCGTCAGCACCCAGGAGCTCTACCGGATGCTGCAGAACCAGGGCACCTCGGTGTCACTGGCCACCGCCTACCGGATCCTGCAGTCGCTCGCCGACGACGGGCTGGTGGATGTCCTGCGCAACGGCGAGGGCGAGGCCGTCTACCGGAGGTGCGCCGTCACAGGCCACCACCATCATCTGCTGTGCCGCAACTGCGGCAAGGCCGTGGAAGTGGAAGCTCCTGCTGTGGAGACCTGGGCCGCCCGGACCGCCGCGGAGCACGGTTACACCGAAGTGGCCCACACCGTGGAGATCTTCGGCCTGTGTCCGGACTGCACGGCCCGCAAGGCCGCCGCGGGCTAAGAGGCGGCCGCCCCGGCCGGGAGGACGCGCCCGTTGAGGCCGCGTCCGGCCCGTATTCCGCCGATGATCCGGCACACCACGTAGATCAGGAACGACAGGGTGGTCACATAGGGGCTGATCGGTATCCGGCCGCCCAGCGCCAGCATGATGCCGCCCACGGTGGCGGTCACCGCGAAGGCCACACTGAGAATCACTACCAGCGGAGGCGATGAGGTCACGCGAAGAGCGGCAGCGGCCGGGGTGATCAGCAGGGCAAGCACAAGGAGTGCCCCTACCACCTGGATGGACAGCGCCACGCTGATTCCCAGCAGCACCATGAAGCCGATACCCAGCGTTCGAACCGGCACACCGCGGGCTTCCGCCACTTCCGGGTCCACGCTGGCAAACGTGAGCGGGCGCCAGATGGCCACCAGCGCAATCATCACTGCCACCGCCGCCGTGGCCAGCACCTGCAGTTGTACTGTATCTACTGACACGATCTGCCCCGTCAAGAGGCCGAACTTGTTGGAGGCCCGCCCCTCGTAGAGCGATAGAAAGAGAATGCCCAGGCCCAGGCCGAACGGCATGATCACGCCAATAATGGAGTTCTTGTCCCGGGCACGGACACCCATCACCCCCAGCAGCAGCGCCGCAAGCACCGAACCGACGAGGGACCCGGACACGACATCGGCTCCGATCAGCAGCGCGAAGGCCGCACCTGCGAAGGAAAGCTCGGAGATTCCGTGGACCGCGAAGGCGAGGTCCCGCTTCATCACAAATGTACCCATCAGCCCGCCCAGCAGGCCGAGCAGCGCTCCTGCCCAGATGGAGTTCTGGACCAGGGCCAGGAGCTCGGCGTAGTTG
Source organism: Arthrobacter sp. NPDC058288 (assembly GCF_042880995.1). Taxonomy (NCBI): domain Bacteria; kingdom Bacillati; phylum Actinomycetota; class Actinomycetes; order Micrococcales; family Micrococcaceae; genus Arthrobacter; species Arthrobacter sp. NPDC058288. The sequence continues at coordinate 978,553 of NZ_JBHVYH010000001.1, read as the reverse complement.
TCAAAATTGAAGATGGAACGCAGGAGACTGTCGAAATCCATTTAGCCCACCTCCCCAGCCACTGCATGTGCGTCCTCGTGGTGGTGGGTGACACCCTCCGGCAGCCCCACCACGATCATCCGGCCGTTGGCCCGGATCACCTCGACACGGCTCCCGTAAAGCCCGGAGAGCACCTCTGTGGTCATCACTTCTTCAGGCTTGCCCACCCGGAACCGACCGCCGGCAAGGTAGAGGACGCGGTCCACATAGTCGATGATCGGATTGATCTCGTGCGTGACGAACACAACTGCGCTGTCCTGGCTGCGGCACTGCTCATTGATCAGTGCGCTGACGGCCTGCTGGTGCTGAAGGTCCAGGGACAGCAGCGGTTCGTCGCACAGCAGGACCCGCGGATCCGAAGCCAGCGACTGGGCGACCCTTAGCCTCTGCTGTTCGCCGCCGGAAAGCTGGCCCACCGGGACTTTGGCGTAATCTGCGGCCCCCACGAGGTCCAGCAGCTCATCGATCCTGCGGTTGGCCTTCGCGCCGCCCAGCCGGAGTCCCCACCGGTGGCCGTCCACGCCAAGTCCCACGAGGTCCCGGGCACGCAGCGGCGTGTCCGGCTCAAAGGATTTCTGCTGCGGGATATAGCCGATCAGCTTACTGCCCCGCTCCACCGGGCGGCCCCCCAGTGTTGCCGTCCCGGAATGAAGGTCCTGGAGGCCCAGCAGGACCTTCAGGAACGTGGTCTTGCCGCTGCCGTTCGGGCCGAGGACCGCAAAGAACTCGCCGGGGTTTATATCGAGGTCCAGGTCCTCCCACAACGTCCGTTTCCCGAACTTCAGGGTGGCTCCGCGGAGGCTCACTACCGGTTTCAACGTTCTTAATCCTCGATTCATACGGAGCGAAGCGCCGCCACCATCTTAGTGACGCCGGGGCTACTTTTTTAGGGCCTGCGCGATGCTATCCACGTTACTGCTCATCCACTGCACGTACGTCTTCCCGTCCGGAAGGGTTTCGCTGAAGTCCAGCACCGGGACGCCGGCGGCCTCGGCCGCCTTCCTGAGGGCCTGCGTCTGCGGACCTTCCGTCTGAGTGTTGTACGCCAGGAACTTAATGTCCTTTGACCCGGCCAGTTCCGTGGCTTCCTTGAGGGCAGCGGGCGGAACATCTGCATCTTCTTCGATCGCGGCCGTGTAGTCGGCAGGAGTTTTGTTCAGCAGGCCGGCGGCTTCGATCAGGTAGAGCGGCACCGGTTCGGTCACCGCAACGGGAGCCTGGGCTGACGTGGCGGCGAGACCGGCCACCGTTGCCTTCAGCCCGGCGATCTCCTTCTTGAAGGTGGCGGCATTGGACTGGAAGGTCGTTGCGGACGCCGGCTCCAACGCTGCGAGCTTGGCTTCGACGGCGTCGGCCAGCTTGGTCATGGCATCGAAGCTGTACCAGACGTGCTCATTGAACGCTCCGTGATCGTGGGCATGCCCGGGGTCGTCGGCCCCGGCCGTCGACCCGGCCGCCGGCTCTTCTTCGGGGGCAAGCCCGGAGACCTCGACTGCACTGATGATGTTGTCGTGGCCCACGTTGCTGTCGTCGGCCAGCTTGTGGATGAAGTCGTCATAGCCCCCGCCGTTTTCAACCACCAGCCGGGCCTTCGAAACCGCAAGCTTGTCCTGCGTGGTGGCCTCGTAGGAGTGCGGATCCTGGCTTGCTTTGCTGATCAGTGCTTTGACGTTCACCTTGTCCCCGCCGATTTCCCGGACGATGTCACCGTAAACGTTCGTGGAAGTGACAACGTCAATGGTGCCGGAAGCCGCCGGCTGGCCGCCCGTCGTCGTACTGCAGGCTGACAGCACCAGGCTCAGGCCTGCAAGGGCGGTGACGGAGAAGACTGCGGTACGGCGCACGGAAGGACCTCGGATCTGGTTGTCTGGACTTGCTACATGAGAATCAGGAGCATTAGCAACAAGACGAGTGTAGCCCTAAATAGGAATGATTCCTATTTAGGGCTACCGCATCGAGATGCCGCCTTCGCGAGCTCCTATTCTCCGTTCCGCTGGCCGAGCCGGCGGATGCCCTTTGCCTGGGTGGCATCACGGATCTCGCCCACGAGCTGTTCGATCACGTCTTCCAGGAACAGCACACCCCTGGTGTTGCCGTCCGGTCCGATGACACGCGCCAGGTGTGAGCCGGTGCGTTGCATCACGGACATCGCCTTCTCGATCTCGTCATCCATGGACAGGTTCGCCAGGGACCTGATCCGGCTTTCGGCAATCGGGTGCTCATATCCGGCCTCCGGGATGGACAGCACATCCTTGATATGAAGATAGCCGGAAAGCATGCCGTCCTCATCCATCATTGGAAACCGGGAGAACCCCGTACGGCTGACGGCTCTTTCGAACTCAACCGGTGTGGTGGGCGATTGCATCATGACCAGCTTGTCCAGCGGAACCATGATGCGGGAGGCCGTGTGCTCGGAGAATTCCAGTGCACCGGTGATCAGACCGGCGTCGTCGTCCACCAGGCCATGCCGGGTTGACTCCTGCACGATGGACTGGACCTCCTCCAGCGTGAACGAGGAGTTGACTTCGTCCTTGGGCTCGATCCGCAGGAGGCGCAGGATGTGGTTGGCAGACCAGTTGAGGGCCACGATCACCGGATTAACCAGGCGCGCGATGAACATCAGCGGCGGCGCCAGCAGAAGCGCCGCTTTGTCCGCGACGGACACAGAGATGTTCTTGGGCACCATCTCGCCGAAGGTCACATGCAGGAAGGTCACCGCCAGGAGGGCCACGGCGAACGCCACAACGTCCGCGAGCTCCGTCGGCACACCCACGGCTTCCAGCGGCACGGCCATCAGGTGGTGGATGGCCGGCTCGGCCACCTGCAGGATCAGCAGGGAGCAGACCGTAATACCCAGCTGGGCACACGCCAGCATCAGGGACACGCTCTCCATGGCGCGCAAGGTTGTCTGCGCCCGCAGCGATCCTGCTTCCGCGAGCGGTTCGATCTGGCTCCGCCGGGCGGACATCACCGCGAATTCCGCTGCCACAAAGAAGGCGTTGCCGATCAGCAGGAGCACCAGCCAGACAATTCCTACCCAGTCGCTCATGCCGTGCCTCCCTGGCCGGCTGCGTGTTCTTCGCCGCGGACCGGCGCAGGCTTGAAGCAAATCCGGTCGATCCGGCGTCCGTCCATCCGGGTCACGCTCAGAGTTCCCCCGCCGACGTCCACGGTGTCCCCGACTGCGGCGATCCGGCCAAGCTGGCTCATGACGTACCCGCCCACGGTTTCATAGGCCGACTCGTCAGGCACCGTCAGTCCCGGGATCTGTTCGGACAGCTCGTCCGGACGCAGCAGGCCGGGAAAGTACCAGTCCCCCGACGCGCTCTGGAGCAGTCCGGGACGCACTTTGTCATGTTCATCCGCTACTTCCCCGACGATTTCCTCCACGAGGTCCTCAAGCGTGGCAATGCCGGCCGTGCCGCCGTATTCATCCAGCACCACGGCCAGCTGCATGTTTCCCTCGCGCAGTTCGGCCAGCAGCGCATCAAGGTGGATGGTTTCCGGAACCCTGAGGACGTCCGTCATGATGGCGCCGGCCTCCAGGTTGGCGCGCCGGTCCGAGGGGACCGCGATTGCCTTCTTGACGTGCACAAGGCCGCGGATGTCGTCAGCGGACTCACCAATGACGGGGAAACGTGAATACCCTGTCCGCCGGGCGGCATCGATAATGTCCGATACCGGCTGCGCGGCCCCGATGGTTTCCAGCCGGATCCTGGGCGTCATCACGTCGGCCGCGGTCCGTCCGGAGAACTTGAGCGTCCGGGCGATGAAGTTCGCGGTCCCGGGGTCGAGCGTGCCCATGGCTGCGGAGCGCCGCACGAGCGAAGCCAGTTCGGCCGGCGTCCGCGCACCGGAGATCTCTTCCTTGGCTTCGAGCCCGAAGACATTCAGCACTTTGTTGGAAAAGCCGTTCAGCACAATGATGGCCGGCTTGAAGACGGCGGTGAAAACCAGCTGCGGCCGGGCAACGGCCTTGCCGATCGGCAAGGACAACGCAATGGCCATGTTCTTGGGCACAAGCTCGCCGATCAGCATGGACAGGAGTGTGGCGATGGTCATCGCCATCACCAACGAAACGGAAGCAGCTGCGGCTTCCGGAACACCGGCTGCGGCCAGCGGACCTTCCAGCAGCTTTCCGACAGACGGTTCCATGACGTAGCCGGTCAGCAGGGTGGTCATGGTAATCCCGAGCTGGCAGCTGGATAGCTGGGTGGACAGTGATTTGAGGCATTTGAGCAGCGGCACAGCCGCTGCGTCGCCGCTGTCTACGGCCCGCTGGACCGTGGCCTGGTCCAGGGCGACGAGGGAAAACTCAACGGCGACGAAGAAACCCGTGCCGAGGATGAGCAGGATGCCTGCCCCCAGTAAGAGCCATTCCATCAGCTGCTTGCCTCCGGCCGGCCCGGGAACGGAAGGCGCTTCCGCGGGTCGGCGGGCGCCATGGAGGCTGCGCCGCGGGGGGAAAGAGTGTTGCCGGGAAGACCGCCCGGCGGAGGATGGTCGGCCGGTGCCGACCCTGTTTCCTGGAAGGCTGCGACGGGGACTGCTGCAGAGTGATGGGCGCGTGAACGGGGTTTGCCGGCTCTGTGGGTGGACTGCGGGGAGCTGGTGTTCATGCTCCGCTGACAGCCCCCAGGCCGGCACCTAGATTTACTGTCCATAAGAATTTCAGTCTACAGGAGCAGCCGCAGCGCACAGGAGCGGTTCGGCGGCGCCCAACCGCTCCCTTCAGCCTTTCGTCACCAGCTCTGCGGAACGGGCCGGCCCTCCTCGTAGCCGGCAGCCGACTGGATTCCGGCCACGGCACGCTCGCGGAAACCGGCGAGGTCCGCAGCGCCGGCGTAGCTCATGGAACTGCGAAGCCCTGCAGTGATCATGTCCACGAGATCCTCCACGCCCGGCCGCGCGGGGTCCAGGTACATGCGCGACGTGGAGATGCCTTCTTCGAAGAGCGCCTTGCGGTCCTTTTCGAAAGCGCCTTCCCGCTGGTTCCGGTTCTGCACGGCCCTGGCCGATGCCATGCCGAAGCTCTCCTTATATAGACGGCCGTTAGCCTCCGTTTGCAGGTCCCCCGGGCTTTCGTGGGTTCCTGCGAACCATGAACCGATCATCACCTGGCTTGCCCCGGCCGCCAGCGCCAGTGCCACATCCCGCGGATACCGCACACCGCCGTCGGCCCAGATCCGCCCTCCGGCGGCGCGCGCCGCGGCGGCGCACTCCAGAACGGCGGAGAGCTGGGGGCGCCCCACCGCCGTCATCATGCGCGTGGTGCACATGGCTCCGGGGCCAACGCCCACCTTCACGATGTTCGCTCCGGCGTTGATCAGTTCGCGCGTTGCGTCCGCCGTGACCACGTTGCCGGCCACGACGGGTACGGCGGGGTCCAGGCTACGGACGGCCGCCAGGGCGTCGAACATCTTCTGCTGGTGCCCGTGCGCGGTGTCGATGACCAGGACGTCGACGCCGGCGGCGAGCAGTTCCGCTGCCCGGCCGGCCACGTCACCGTTAATTCCGACGGCGGCAGCCACCTTGAGCTTTCCCGCCGCGTCCAGAAGGGGCCGGTAGATGGTGGAACGAAGGGCGCCCTTGCGGGTGAGGACGCCGGCGAGGGAGCCTCCGAGCTGGACAGGTGCGAAGTCGGTCCCTGCAGCGTCCATCGCCTCAAAGGCCCTTCGCAGGGAAGCGTCGCGGCTGCCGGTGCCCGCGTCCGCTGCGATCGGCTCAGCGCCGAATGCGGAGCCATCCAGCACAAGGGCCTGCCGCATGACCGATGCCAGCGAGGCAAAGCGGTCCTGCCCCTCACAGTCTGCGGCGCGGACCACGCCGGCAACCTTTCCGTCGTCGTCCATGACCGCCACTGCACCGTGCGGCCGTTTGCCCATCAGGTGGAGGGCATCGATGACCGTCTCCGAGGCCAGCAGGCTCACCGGTGTTTCGAAAAAGGTATGGCGCGACTTGATCCAGGCAGTAACGTCCCGGAGTACCTCGAGCGGAACGTCCTGCGGAAGGACCGCGAGTCCCCCGCGGCGGGCCATGGTCTCGGCCATACGTTTTCCGGTCACTGCCGTCATGTTCGCCGCCACCAGCGGGATGGAGGCACCGGTGCCGTCATCGGCCGCCAGGTCAACATCCAGCCGCGATGTGACGTCAGAACGCGAGGGCACCAGGAAGGCGTCCGAGTAGGTCAGGTCGGTGGACGGTTCACTCAAAAAACGCACGGCTGCTCCTCGTCGAAAATGGGGTTCCCAGTGCGAGTCTAGGCGAGAGCGCAGCTCCCCGCGGGACGGCCCCGGGGACCGCTTCCGGGACCGTCCCGGGAGCGGCTCCGGACGCTGGATTGCCCAATAGTTTCGCAGGTACATGATTTGGGTCACCCTTATTGGCAGTTAACCGAGGATCGTCACTAGACTGGCAAAGGTCTGGGTTCACAGGACGCAGAGACTGGTTCGATTGTTGTGCTGAGGCACCGAAGGCGACCAGAGGGAAATCAAACTCATGGAAGAGGCGTATTTCAAGTGCCAGAGCAGCCTAGCCACCGTCTACCAGAGGAATTTGGCGGAAACGAGTGGCTCGTTGACGAACTGTACGAGCGTTACCAGCAGGACAAGAACACGGTGGATGCCAAGTGGTGGCCGCTGTTCGAATCCTTCGACGCCGGTGACAGCTCGTCTTCCAACGGGACCTCCGGTGCACCGGCGCCCGCAGACCCCGCAACCCGCGAACTTCCAGTTGTAGCTCCCGCACCGGCACCGTCGCCGGCAGCACCCGCCAAGCCGGCGGCAGCTGCTCCTGCCCGGCCCGCTTCCGCCCAGCCGCAGTCAGCCCCGGCTGCAGCTCCGGCGAAGAAAGCACCTGCCACTGTTGCCCGCGACGGCGCAAAGAAGCCCGAATCCGCAGGCACCCCGCCCATCCCGGCCCAGCTCCCGAAGAACATCAAGGCACCCACCGCCCCGGAAGAGGACGTCGTCTCCGTCCTCCGCGGACCGGCGAAAGCCATCGCTTCCAACATGGTCACCAGCCTGGAAGTCCCCACGGCAACCAGCGTCCGCGCCATCCCGGCCAAGCTGCTGATCGATAACCGCGTGGTCATTAACTCCAATCTGGCGCGCGCCCGCGGCGGCAAGGTGTCCTTCACGCACCTCATCGGCTATGCCGTCATCCGCGCCCTGTCCCAGTTCCCCTCCATGAACGTCTACTACGACGAAGTGGACGGCAAGCCTGTTGCGGTCCAGCCCGCTCACGTGAACTTCGGCATCGCCATCGACATGCCCAAGCCGGACGGCACCCGCTTGCTGATGGTGCCGAACATCAAGAAGGCTGAGACCCTCAACTTCTCCGAGTTCTGGCACACCTACGAGGACCTGATCAAGCGCGCCCGCAACGGTAAGCTGACCGCCGATGACCACTCCGGCACCACGGTCTCCCTCACCAACCCGGGCGGCATTGGCACCGTGCACTCCGTCCCCCGCCTGTCCAAGGGCCAGGCCGCCATCATCGGCGTCGGCGCGCTGGATTACCCGGCCGAGTTCCAGGGCGCCAGCGAGAAGATCATCGCGCAGAACGCCATCAGCAAGGTCCTCACGCTGACGTCCACGTATGACCACCGCGTCATCCAGGGCGCCGGCAGCGGCGAATTCCTGAAGCTTGTGCACCAGCTCCTGCTGGGTGCCCAGAACTTCTACGACGAAATCTTCGAGTCCCTGCGCATCCCGTACGAACCCGTGCGCTGGAGCCCGGACCTGCAGGTTGACCCGGCCGACCAGATCAACAAGGTCGCCCGGATCCAGCAGCTGATCCACTCCTACCGCGTGCGCGGCCACCTGATGGCGGACACTGATCCGCTGGAATACGTCCAGCGGAAGCACCCGGACCTGGACGTCCTCACTTACGGCCTGACGCTGTGGGACCTTGACCGCGAGTGGCCCACCGGCGGCTTCGGCGGCAAGCCCATGCTCGCTTTCCGCGACATCCTCGGCGTGCTCCGTGACGCGTACTGCCGCACCACCGGCATCGAATACATGCACATCCAGGACCCGGCAGAGCGCAAGTGGTTCCAGGACCAGCTGGAGCACGAGTACTCCAAGCCGAGCCGCGAAGAGCAGCTGCGCATCGTGTCCAAGCTCAACGCCGCGGAAGCCTTCGAAACCTTCCTGCAGACCAAGTTCGTGGGCCAGAAGCGGTTCTCGCTGGAGGGCGGCGAATCGCTGATCCCGCTGCTGGACGCCATCATCTCCGACGCAGCCGACGACGGACTCGACGAAGTGGCTATCGGCATGGCCCACCGCGGCCGCCTGAACGTGCTCACCAACATCGCGGGCAAGACCTACGCACAGGTCTTCCGCGAATTCGAAGGCACCCAGGACCCGCGCTCCGTGCAGGGCTCCGGCGACGTGAAGTACCACCTCGGCACCGAGGGCACCTTCACGTCGGACAACGGCAAGGAGACCAAGGTCTACCTCGCCGCCAACCCCTCGCACCTCGAGGCCGTGGACTCGGTCCTTGAAGGAATCGTCCGCGCCAAGCAGGACCGCCTGGACCAGGGCGAGGCCTTCCCCGTGCTCCCCATCATGGTGCACGGCGACGCGGCATTTGCCGGCCAGGGCGTGGTGGCGGAAACGCTCAACCTCTCCCAGCTGCGCGGCTACCGCACCGGCGGTACTATCCACGTGGTGGTCAACAACCAGGTTGGCTTCACCACCGCACCGTCCTCGTCCCGTTCCTCCACTTACTCCACGGACGTCGCCAAGATGATCCAGGCTCCGGTGTTCCACGTGAACGGCGACGACCCGGAGGCCGTGGTCCGCATCGGCCAGCTCGCGTACGAGTTCCGCCAGCGCTTCCACAAGGACGTCGTTATCGACATGGTCTGCTACCGGCGCCGCGGGCACAACGAGGGCGATGACCCCTCGATGACCCAGCCGCTGATGTACAACCTGATCGAAGCCAAGCGTTCGGTCCGCAAGCTGTACACCGAATCGCTGATCGGCCGCGGGGACATCACCGAAGAAGAAGCCGAGCAGCTGCTCCGCGACTACCAGGAACGGCTGGAGCGGGTCTTCGCCGAAACCCATGCAGCCCAGACCTCACCGATCCCGATCATTACGGCGGATTCCGCGGCAGTGTCCGACATCGAACGGCCCAGCGCCCAGCAGTCCGATTTCGGCATCAACGCTCCGGCGTCCACCGCGATCTCCGCGGAGACCCTGGCGCGCATCGGCAAGGCCCACATCGAGATCCCCGAAGGCTTCACGGTCCACGCCAAGCTGAAGCAGTTGCTGGAGAAGCGCGAACAAATGTCCCGCGAAGGCGGCATCGACTGGGGCTTCGGCGAGATCGCAGCCTTTGGGTCGCTGATCATGGAAGGCGTGCCGGTCCGGCTCGCCGGCCAGGACTCCCGCCGCGGAACCTTCGTGCAGCGCCATGCCGTGTTCCACGACCGCGCCAACGGCAACGAATGGCTGCCCCTGGGCAACCTCTCCGATGACCAGGCCAAACTGTGGATCTACGACTCCCTGCTGTCCGAATACGCAGCGATGGGCTTCGAATACGGCTACTCCGTGGAGCGCCCGGACGCCCTGGTGCTGTGGGAAGCGCAGTTCGGCGACTTCGTCAACGGAGCGCAGACCATCATCGATGAGTTCATCTCCTCGGCCGAGCAAAAGTGGGGCCAGCGCTCCTCGCTGGTGCTCATGCTGCCCCACGGCTACGAAGGCCAGGGTCCGGACCACTCGTCCGCACGGATCGAGCGCTTCCTGCAGCTGTGTGCCGAAGAGAACATGATCGTGGCCAACCCCACGACGTCGGCATCGCACTTCCACCTGCTGCGCCGCCAGGCGTACAGCCGGCCGCGGAAGCCGCTCATCATCTTCACGCCCAAGCAGCTGCTCCGCCTGAAGGCTGCTGCTTCTTCGGTGGAGGACTTCACCACCGGCGCGTTCAAGCCCGTCATCGGCGAGCACGAACAGCTGCAGGCAGACGCCGTCGAGCGTGTGCTCCTGGTGTCCGGGCGCCTGTACTACGATCTTCTGTCCACGCGGCAGAAGACCGGCGACAAGACGACGGCGATCGTCCGCGTCGAGCAGCTCTACCCGCTGCCCGCCGCTGAAATCGCTGCCGAGCTCGCCAAGTACCCCAACGCCGAAGTGGTGTGGGCACAGGACGAACCGGCCAACCAGGGACCGTGGCCGTTCATGGGCCTGAACCTGCCCGAGGCACTGGACCGCCGGGTGAAGCTGGTTTCCCGTCCGGCTTCGGCATCCACGGCAGCCGGTTCGATGAAGCGGCACGCTGCGGAGCAGGATACCCTCCTCAAGCAGGCGTTTGCCCGGAAGTAGCTTGAACGCTGCCCGGTCGGAACTCGAAATACACGACTCCGGCCGGGCAGCGCTGCTTAATGGAAGCGGCAACGCTGCTGAGTGGAGGCTGCCGCCAGCCGCCGGAGTTGGCCTGATGCCGGAGTTGGCCAGGAGTCCGTTTCCATGGAACGCTGAATTTTGTTGCACATTGAGGTTAAGAGGTAGTCGTGGAAGACAGGAAGCTGCGGATCGCGGCTGTTGGGGATGAACTGTTGGCCGGCCTGGGTGATCCCCGGGCGCTGGGCTGGCTGGGCCGTGTGCTGGCCCGCACCCCGCAGGACGGCCTCACCCTCGAGTGCTACGCCCTCCCCTGCCCGCAGGAAGGCACCGAAGGCCTGGCCGCGCGGTGGCTGGACGAGGCAGGCCGCCGTTTCGGCAACAATCACGAAAACCGCCTGGTGATCGGGCTAAGCGGACGGGACGTCGAATTCGGCCTGTCCACCGCCCGCAGCCGCCTGAACCTTGCCAACATCCTGGACTCGGCGTCCCAGAACAAAATAGAGGTCTTCGTCGTGGGTCCGCCACCGTCGCTGGACCCCTCACAGAACCGCCGCCTTGGCGAACTGAATACGGCCTTCGCGGATGTCACCACGCGGCGCAAGCACCTGTACGTGGATACTTTCTCCCCGTTGCTCAACCACGAACAGTGGCGCCAGGACCTGGCCGCCAACGGCGGAACGCCGGGACAGGCCGGCTACGGGCTGATGGCCTGGCTTGTGCTGCACCGCGGCTGGTTCCAGTGGCTGGGCATCGCCGCGCCGGAGTAATTTGCGCACGTGCGCGGAGTGCTTGATAGCTAAGTGCCGCCTGTGACCCAATGGGACCCACAACGCCGTCCTCAAAGAAGGCAGATGACCCGGGCGGCGCACTCTATGGGCTCAGGATGGCCAGATTCGGCCAGCTGTTCGGACGCACCGGTGAACTTCCGGGTTTCAACAGCTTCGCGGGCTACGATCCGGCGAACAACGTCACCCTTGTCGTCTCGACCAATCTGGCCCCGACGCCGGACGGCCGGGACCCGGCCACACCCATTGCCCGCACCCTCATCGGAAAGGTTTGCCGGTAGCCGCATCCGTCTATTGCTTTTGCGCAAGACGCGATATATCGTCTAGGCATATTCACGATATATCGCAACTTGGAGGAACTGTGGACGAGAACACCTGGACCGTCACCGGTCCGCAGACCATCGACGTCGACGGCGTCAGGTCGCTCAAACTGGGAATCATCCGCGGCCGCTTCGACGTGGTCACCCATGCCGAGGACGTCACGCGGATCGAGGTCTCCGAAATCCGCGGGGACCCGCTGACCGTCACCCTCGTTAATGGCCGGCTTGAAGTGCGTCACCAGCTGCACGGCGCCCAGGGCTGGTTCAGGAACCTCATGGACACGGTCAACAACAACAGCAACAACTCCGTGGTGATCAGCATCGCACTGCCGGCCGGAGTGGAAGTGGAAGCCGGAACCGTCAGTGGCGACGGCCTCGTCTCGGGGATCAGCGGTCACACCAAGCTGAACACGGTCTCCGGATCCGTCATCGCGGACAACACCGCCGGCGAGCTCCATGTCAATACAGTCAGCGGCGACGTTATCGCCCGGAACCACAACGGCGTCCTGACTGCCAAGAGCGTATCCGGCGAAGTCACGGCGTCCGGCAACTTCAGCAACATCCGTGCCAACACCGTCAGCGGCGACATGAGTTTCGACCTTCACGGGTTCACCCACGACTTCGGGGCCAATTCCGTTTCGGGTGACCTCACCGTCCGGTTGCCTCACGACGTCGGCGTGGACATTATCGCCAAATCCGCCAGCGGGGCTGTGGTCATCGATGACCAGCAATACATCGTGCCGGGCGGCAAAGTGCAGACCATCGCCGGGCCGGATGAGCAGCTCATGCTTGTCCGCACCAACTCCGTCTCCGGTAAGACCTTCATCATCCACAGTCAGCGGCCCGTGGACGCCGAAACGGAGGCCTAGATGCCTCCGGTCTTCGCCCACGGCGCACTGCGCCTCTATTTGCTCTCACTTCTGGAGTCCGGCCCCAAACACGGCTATGAGCTCATTAAAGCGCTCAGCGACCGCTTCGGCGGGACCTACTCCCCCAGCGCCGGAACCATCTATCCTCGGCTCGGCAAGCTGGAAGAAGAAGGGCTCGTGGCCACAGAGGCCGAAGGACGCCGCACCAACTACCGCATTACCGCCGCAGGGCTGGTGGAGCTCAACCGCCGCAGGGATGAACTCGCCGGGGTCGAGAATGACATTTCGGCCTCCGTGCGCCGGCTGGCGGACAATCTGCGGGAGGATATCCGGGTCAACATGCGCGGGCTCCGGGCCGATCTTGCCGCCACCGCCGAAGCGGCCAGGTCGTCCGCGCGTACCGCAGGGTTTACCGACCGCGGCACCCGGCACACCCCCGAAGGCGACCGCACACTGAAAGAGGCGGAAATGCTGATTCAGGCGTTCAGGGACGATCTTCGGGTGGAGCTTCGGGTCCAGGCCAGCGCGGCGCCCATCCGCGCCGTCACACTCGAAACGATCCGGACCGTCCTGGACCAGGCACGTATTTCGATTCGCAGTTCCCTGAAGGACGACAGTCACTAACCACCCCTGGTTCGCGGGCTGTCGCGTGATGTGGGAGACTTGAGGGCAGCTCTTTTGAGTACCAAGATTAAGGAGGCCAGCTATGAGCAAGCGTGCACGTAAACGTCGTGACCGTAAGCGTGGCGGCGCGAACCACGGGAAGCGCCCCAACACCTAAGCTACGGTTTGGATTATGAGCTTAAAGCGAAGGGCCCCGGAAACCACATGGTTTCCGGGGCCCTTCGCCGTCAATGCCCTAAACGCGCGGCTGGCCGGACGTCACGGGGAGGCTAAGCCTCGACAGTGCGGATCGCGTGGATCCGGTCCAGGATGGCACTCTTCAGGTTTTCGGGGGCGGCCTCGGTACAGGACCGCTTTACCACCTTGCGGATGACGCATTCGAGATCGTACTCCTCAAGGCACTCCGGGCAACCGTCCAGGTGATCCTTGATCTCGGCGATGTCGCTGTGTGTCAACGCACCGTCCAGGTACTCGTAAATACGTTGCATCCGGGCGTCGTCGCAATCGCCCAGTCCCTGGCAGTCGCTCATTTCCTGTTCTCCTGTTTTGTGCTTTCGGCCGCTGCGCCGGTTTCGGTTGCGGCTTTGAAACCCCGCTCTGCGGCGTAGTCCCCGAGCATGTCGCGCAGCATCTTGCGGCCGCGGTGAAGCCGGGACATCACAGTGCCGATGGGGGTGTTCATGATGTCTGAGATTTCCTTGTAGGCGAACCCTTCCACGTCAGCGAAATACACCGCCAGGCGGAACTCTTCCGGAATCGCCTGCAGTGCCCGCTTGACGTCTGAATCGGGAAGGTGGTCCAGTGCTTCCGCTTCGGCGGAGCGGAGCCCTGACGAGGTGTGCGATTCCGCCCGCGCCAGCTGCCAGTCCTCAATGGTGTCCGCGTTCGACTGCAGCGGCTCGCGCTGCCTCTTGCGGTAGAGATTGATATACGTGTTGGTGAGGATCCGGTAAAGCCACGCCTTGAGGTTGGTTCCGGGCTTGTACTGATGGAACGCCGAGAAAGCCTTTGTATACGCTTCCTGCACCAGATCCTCAGCATCGGCAGGATTCCGTGCCATCCTCATGGCAGCCGAATACAGCTGGTCGACGTACTGCATGGCGTCGCGTTCAAACCGCTGCCTGCGCTGCTCGGAGGTCTCGGAGACAACGTCGACCTCAGCCTCCGGCTCTGCAGCTTCCGGCCCGGCGTCGGGGCGTACCCCGCCGTCCCTGCTGTCCCCGGCTTGCGCCGGACGCTCGCTGATGGTCTTGGCGTCGTTTCCGGCAGCCTCATATATGGCCGCAACGGCCGGATCAATGGTGCTCATTGCCTTCAAGTCTACTGTGACGCGTCGCGAAGCTCCCGGCGGGCGTCCGCCGGGCTCGTCCCCGCGCCTGGAGAACTCCAGTGGCGCAAGGAGTTCCACGCTGTCCCTAACCAATGTCAAAGCTCCATCTCCGCTCTGTGTCCTTGTATCCGGCCCTACGTTGCTGTGTCGGACTCCTCGCTGCGGCCACCCGGACCGACGCACCTGACCGGACGCATACGGCGTTCGCCAGCGCCCGAGGGCGCGAGGAAGTACCTTCTCTGACCTACTAGGACCTGCTTTTCACAACCACGGCCGGCGGGCAAATATTCCGCAAAAGTGCAAGACTAGAACCGGTTCCCCCGCAGAAGTTCAGCGGCTCGTCCACCCAGGAGGAAATTCATGTCGTTTGTCCGTATTCTCGCCCGCCCCATGCTGGCCTCCAGTTTCGTTCTCGCTGGGCTGGACAAGCTAAAGAACGCGGATGACACTGCGACGCAGCTGTCCCCCCTGCTGCGGCGGGCAGCGGAATCCCTTCCCTTCGCCACGAACGAAAAGGTACTGGCCCGCGTCATCGGGGGCACCCAGGTGGGCGCAGGAGTGCTTTTCGCCCTCGGTAAGTCGGCACGGCTCGCTGCCTCGGTACTGGCGGTCATTTCAGCACTGAATGCCTTTGTCGAGTGGCGCAGCGCGGACATCACCAGCAAGGAAGGCCGCGACGCGCGGCGCACCCAGCTGCTGAAGAATGTCACTCTCACCGGCGGGGTGCTGCTCGCATCCGTCGACACCGCGGGCAAACCGAGCCTGGCCTGGCGGGCCGAGCACCTGGCAGCCGATGCCCGCAAGGGTGCCAGCCACCTGGCCGCTGATGCTCGGAAGACCACCACCAAGAAGCTCAAGAAGGCCGACAAGGCTGTCCGCAGGGCCGTGGACCACGCAGTGAAAGCATAGGAACGAATGACAGGCACCGCCCCCACCGAGCCAGCCACTTCAGGACCCGCGGCCGACGTGCCGCACTGGCCGGCGCCGTTCGCTGAAGCGCCGGTCGACGCCACGGTCACCGTCCCGGGCTCCAAGTCCCTCACTAACAGGTACCTGGTTCTTGCCGCCTTGGCTGATGGTCCTTCCCGCCTCCGTGCACCCCTGCATTCGCGCGACTCGGCCCTCATGATCCAGGCCCTTTGCCAACTGGGAGCCGGTATCAGGGAAGTCCCCGGCGACGGCTCGTTCGGGCCCGATCTTGAGGTCACTCCCCTTAGTCCGGACGCCGCGGCGTCCGATACAGAGATCGACTGCGGACTCGCCGGAACAGTAATGCGCTTTGTCCCGCCGGTGGCTGCGCTCCGCAGCGGCACGACAGTCTTCGACGGCGACCCGCACGCGCGCAAGCGGCCAATGGGCACCATCATCGAGGCACTGGCTGCCCTCGGCGTTGAGGTTCGCGCCACTGACGGGAACCGGCCGTCGGCTCTTCCCTTCGCAGTGGATGGCACGGGCGAGGTACGGGGCGGCCACCTGGTCATTGATGCGAGCGCCTCCTCGCAGTTCGTGTCGGCGCTACTCCTGGTGGGCGCGCGTTTCACCGAGGGCCTGCACCTTGAGCACGTGGGCAAGCCGGTCCCCAGCCTGGACCACATCAACATGACCGTCGCCGTCCTGAGGGAAGTTGGAGTGTCCGTCGACGATTCCGTCCCGAATCACTGGGTCGTCGCGCCGGGTCCCATCCGGGCCTTCGATCGCCGCATCGAGCAGGACCTGTCGAATGCCGGGCCGTTCCTCGCCGCCGCGCTGGCGACCCGGGGCACGGTCCGTATTCCCAACTGGCCCTCCCCCACCACGCAGGTGGGCGACCTTTGGCGCAGCATCCTGACTTCAATGGGCGCCACGGTCACGCTGGACGACGGCACACTCACCGTCACCGGCGGGCCCGAAATCACGGGTGCGGACTTTGCCGACACCAGCGAACTTGCACCGACAGTAGCCGCGCTGTGCGCCTTGGCCACGGGTCCGTCGCGGCTCACCGGCATTGCGCACCTCCGCGGCCACGAGACGGACCGGCTCGCCGCACTCGTCACGGAGATCAACCGCCTGGGCGGGGACGCCGAGGAAACCTCCGACGGCCTGGTGATCCGGCCCGCCCAACTCCACGGCGGCGTCGTACACAGCTACGCGGACCACCGAATGGCCACCGCCGGGGCAATCCTGGGCCTCGCCGTTCCCGGCGTGGAGGTGGAAGACATCGGCACCACGTCCAAGACGATGCCGGACTTTCCGCAACTGTGGGAAGCCATGCTGACACGACAGCCGGGCCGGCAGACGGAACAGGCCAGTGGGGCGTAGCACCGGTTCCTGGGACGAGTCCGATATCCGGATCCGACCCAACAAGAAGGGTTCGCGGCCCCGGACCAAGGACCGGCCCAGCTACGACGACGCCGTGACCGGCCGGATCATCACGGTGGACCGCGGGCGCTATACGGCCGTGGTGGGCGAGGACAGCGGGAACGAGCGCACGGTGATTGCCGCGCGCGCCCGCGAACTGCGCCGCTCACCCGTGGTGGCCGGAGACTTCGTGTCCCTGGTGGGCGATGTTTCGGGGGCGCCGGACACCCTGGCGCGGCTCGTGAAGATCCAGGACCGCCGCACGCTGCTGCGGCGCAGCGCCGATGACACGGATCCCATCGAACGGGCGGTAGTGGCGAACGCGGACCAGCTTGTAGTGGTGGTTGCCGCCGCCAATCCCGAGCCGCGCACAGGCTTTATTGACCGCGCACTGGTGGCGGCCTACGACGCCGGGATTGAGCCGTTGCTGCTGGTCACCAAGGCAGACGTCAAAGATCCCACGGAACTCCTGTCCAATTACCGGCACCTCGATTTTCCGGTGATCATCAGCCGGACTGCGGACGCCGCGGCCTCCGGAATCGATGCACGCTCCGATGACGGGCTGTCAGCCCGCCTGGACAGTGACGCCGTCTCGCAGCTGCGGGCCCACCTCGACGGCAAGGTCACCGTGATGCTCGGCCATTCCGGCGTGGGGAAGTCCACCATGGTCAATGCCCTGACGGGTGCCGAGCGGGCCACGGGAGGCGTCAACGCCGTCACCGGGAGGGGACGGCACACGTCGTCGTCCGCGCTTGCCCTGCGGATCAGTGACGCGCCCGCCGGTAGCTGGATCATAGACACGCCCGGCATCCGGTCTTTCGGCCTTGCCCACGTGGATCCGGACCGGATCCTGCGTTCGTTCCCCGATCTCGAACCCGGCACGGATGCCTGTGAACGCGGCTGCAAGCACGATGCCTCCGCCGTCAACTGCGGTGTGGACGCCTGGGTGGCCGAAGGACACGCTGGCCCGTCCGGCGCGGCGCGCCTGGCATCCCTTCGGCGGTTGCTCGGCACAGACCCCCGGATGGAAGCACAGGACGCCAAGGAACTCGGCATCGTTTCATGACATCCCGGCCCGCCGGCTGCAGAGACGGTAGTTTGGAACCATGACCCAACCCGCTTCGAGCTACAACGATGACCTGCGCCTCGCCCATGTCCTGGCCGACTCTGTTGACTCCCAGACCATGAGCCGCTTCAAGGCGCTGGATCTTCAGATTGAAACCAAACCGGATCTGACGCCGGTAACGGATGCTGACAAGGCAGCTGAAGAGTCCATCCGCGGCCAGCTCTCCCGTTCCCGTCCGCGAGATGCCGTCCTCGGCGAAGAGTTCGGCAGTTCGGGACATGGTTCCCGCCGCTGGATCATCGACCCGATCGACGGCACCAAGAACTTCGTCCGCGGCGTGCCGGTGTGGGCCACCCTGATCGCCCTCGTGGATGAAGGTGAGCCTGTGGTTGGACTGGTCAGCGCGCCGGCGCTGGGAAAACGCTGGTGGGCGGCGAAAGGTGCGGGCGCCTACATGGGACGGTCGCTTGCTGCCGCCACCCGGCTCAAGGTCTCCAACGTGTCCAAGCTGTCGGACGCCTCCCTCTCCTACTCGAGCCTCAGCGGCTGGAAGGAACGGGGCAACCTGGACGAATTCCTGGGTCTCACTGAGGAAGTCTGGCGGACCCGCGCCTACGGTGACTTCTGGTCCTACTGCATGGTGGCCGAGGGGTCCGTGGACATCGCCTGCGAGCCTGAACTGAACCTCTATGACATGGCGGCTTTGGTGCCGATTGTCACCGAAGCCGGCGGACGCTTCACCTCGTTGGAAGGAGTGGACGGCCCCTTCGGCGGAAACGCCCTGGCCACCAATTCGATTCTTCATTCCGAGGTCCTCAAGCGGCTGAACCCGGAACTCGACGACCTCCTCTGACGCGCGACCCGGCCCGCTGCCAAGCGGTTTCGGCGCGGGTTTGTCCACCGGAGGCATATCAACCGGGGACCGAATAAACGACGGCGGATTACCCCCTCGGGGGGTGTCCGCCGTCGTTATATTCGGCGCAATCCCCCTTCTGCCGACGCGCGTAACAAAGGGCTTAATAATTGCCGCGACTTTCCCGCGGCCCGGTGAATGTCCTAATCTCGAAACAGGTCACGAGTGCCAGCGCTAAACCCCGGTTTGCTGGCCGGCAACCCTCCATTCGCGGTGGGGTGCCCCGGGTGACGACCAGGCCGGTCCGGAACGGACCCGGCAAGCGCGGATCCCCGGAGTGCGGGGTCCCTTCACAGTGAGGTCCCCATGACTACTGCCACTTTCCCCGCAAATGCCGCAACCTCTTCCGCTACAGGCCTTCTGGACCCGCGGTTCACCGTCGCCCAGCGCCCCCTCTCAGCCGTTACCGGCGCGGAGATCCAGGCTCCGCTGATCCAGGGCGGCCACGTCCGCTACGCGAACCTGGACTACGGCGCATCGGCCCCGGCGCTGTCCGTTGTCTCCGCCTACCTCAACGAGATCCTGCCGTACTACGCCAGCGTGCACCGCGGCGCCGGCTATGCCTCGCAGATCAGCACGTCGGTGTATGAAAATGCCCGGGACATCGTCCGCGGGTTCGTGGGCGGCAGGTCGGACGATTCCGTCATCTTCACCCGGAACACCACGGACTCACTGAACCTGCTGGCCGGGTGCCTGCCGGTGGCCGACGGCCGACACACCGGCGAGGTGCTGTACCTCGACATCGAACACCACGCCAACCTGCTCCCCTGGCAGGGAGTGCCGCACCGGAGTGTTGTTGCCGCCCCCACGCTCACCGCCACCCTGGAGAATCTTCGTTCCGAGCTCCAGCAGGGTGACATCAGCCTGCTGGCCGTCACGGGCGCCTCCAACGTCACCGGCGAGATCCTTCCCATCCGCGAACTGGCCGCACTGGCCCACGAACACGGCGCCAGGATCGTTGTGGACGCGGCGCAGCTGGCCCCGCACCGCCGCATCGACATCGCCGCGGACGACGTCGACTACCTCGCCTTCTCAGGCCACAAGCTGTACGCGCCGTTTGGCAGCGGCGTCCTCGTGGGCCGGCCGGACTGGCTCGACGCCGGGACGCCCCACCTCGCAGGCGGCGGAGCCGTGCGTGAGGCCCGGCTGGACTCCGTCAGCTGGACTACAGGGCCGGCACGGCATGAAGGCGGCTCACCGAACGTCCTTGGGGCCGCCACCCTGGCCCGGGCCACCCAGGTCATCGGCGCCTTGGACCAGGACCTGTGGCACGCCCACGAGACGGCCATCCGGTCCTTCCTCGTCGAGGGACTGCGGAAGATCGACGGCGTCACTGTCCACCAGATCTTCAGCGACACCGACCACGCCACGGACACCATCGGTGTGGTCAACTTCTCCGTCGCTGGCTACGACGCCGGCCTTGTGGCAGCCTACCTCTCCGCGGAGCACGGCGTAGGCCTGCGCGACGGCCGCTTCTGCGCCCACCCCCTGCTGAAGCGGCTGGGACTGCCGTCCGGCTCGCTGCGGGCAAGCTTCGGCGTCGGTTCCCGGTTGGAGGACGCCCAGCGCCTACTCGCAGGCATCGAGGAACTCCGCAGGACCGGCCTCGGCTGGGACTACGTTGTGGACTCGGGCCGCTGGGTGCCGGCCAACGACACCCGCAGCTACCCGGACTGGGCACCCAACACCCCCGGCACTGCCGGGGCGGCACCCTGCACTGAGGACTGAAGACTGACGTCGCGGCGCGTGCGGTAAATTCGAGGGGTAAGAATTCCAGCCTGCCCGAAGGAGACTGCACGTGGCACGGGGAGGCCCCAAACTGCACCACCAGCGCCGGTACGAGCTCGGCCGGAGTTTCCAGGACGGCGGCGAACACTATGACCGGGTCCGTCCCGGCTATCCCGCCGGTTCCGTAGAGTGGCTGCTCCGAAGCGTTGGCGGGACAGCCGGCGCGTCCGACGCCGCTGACATCGGGGCCGGGACGGGAAAGTACACCGCGATGCTGGTACAGCGCGGCCTGGCTGTCACCGCAGTGGATCCCTCACCGGACATGCTCGCCCAGCTGCGGCTGGCGCTTCCCGGCGTTCCCGCTTCCGTGGGCACCGCGGAGGCCACGGGCCTTCCCGACGCAGCGTTCGACGTCGTGACCGTTGCGCAGGCATGGCATTGGTGTGATCCCCGCCTGGCCAGCACCGAGCTGTCCCGCATTCTTCGCCCGGGCGGAGTGCTGGGGCTGATTTGGAACCAACTGGACACATCCGTGCCGTGGGTCCACCGGCTTTCCCGGATCATGCATGCGGGCGACGTGCACAAGCCGGATTTCCGTCCCGCGATCGGGCCGGAGTTCGCCGGTCTTGAGAGCCATCTGACGCGCTGGGAAGACCCCGTGACCACTAAGGACATCGTCGAACTGGCTAAGTCGCGCAGCTACTACCTCGCCGCCGGAGAAAGCATCCGGGCCAAAGTCCGCGCCAACCTTGACTGGTACCTCCACGAGCACCTGACATACTCCGCCGAGGACATTATCGGACTCCCCTACCTGACCCAGACGTGGCGGGCGTTCAAGGCATGAGTCCCGTAACCAAAGCGGTAGGCTTGAACTCGTGAAGACCGGCGCCCCCTCCTCCTCGATAGAGGACTACGTCAAGGTCATCTACTCCTTCACGGAGTGGCAGGACAAGCCCATCACCTCCTCGCAGCTGGCACTCCGGCTCGGCGTCGCCAATTCCTCGGTTTCGGAAATGGTCCGCAAACTCAAGGACCAGGGCCTCGTTGACCACAAGCCCTACAGCGCCATCACGCTCACGTCCGACGGAGTCCGGCTTGCGCTCTCCATGGTGAGGCGGCACCGCCTCATTGAGACGTACCTCGTCCAGGAGCTCGGCTACAGCTGGGACGAAGTCCACGACGAAGCCGAACTGCTGGAGCACGCCGTGTCGGATACCTTCATCGAGCGGATGGCCGGCAAGCTCGGCAATCCCCTGCGCGACCCGCATGGTGATCCCATCCCGGCGGCCGACGGCACCGTCCACATGCCGCACGCCCACCGGATGAGCGAACTCGACGAGGGACACAAAGGCCGGATCACCCGGATCAGCGACGACAATCCCGAGCTCCTGCGCTACCTTTCCTCGCAGGAAATCGATCTGGACGCCGACATCGAAGTGCTGGGCCGGAAACCGTTTGGCGGAGCGCTCGTGGTCAGGATCGGCTCCGCAGGCGCAGACCGCGAATTCGACCTCGCCGACGAGGTCTCGTCAGCGCTATGGGTCTACAGCGAATCCCGCCACGCCGGATGCCGGCTGGCGGATGCCTGAAGGGGCGCTGCCAGAATGAGTGCCGCCAGTAACCCGGGCTGGCGGGCGTGGGCGGCGGTGGCAGTCGGGGCGCTGGCGGGCACAGAGCTCCGCTACGGCCTGGGTTTCCTCTTTCCCGACGCGGCGGGGGCGATCCCGTGGACCACTTTGTCCATCAACGTCTGCGGAAGCTTTATCCTCGCCTCCCTCACCACCCTGTGGATTGCGCGCCCCAGGACCGCATTCTGGCTCAGAGCCGGGATTGGTCCTGGGCTGCTGGGATCGTTCACCACCTTCTCGGCCGTGGTGTTCTCCGTCGACCAGCAGGCACGGTCCGGACAGCACGTGACCTGGCTGATCTATCTGGCACTTTCCCTGGTCCTGGGGCTTGCTGCGGCCGCTGCAGGCTGGAAAGCCGGCAAGGCCCTGAGCGACCGGACGGGTGGAGCCTCATGACGGCGCTTTTGGTGGGCGTCTTCGGCGTTGCGGGGGGACTGCTCAGGTTTGCCATCGACACCTGGTTCGCGCACCGTGCCGGGACCCGACGGCACTGGCCCTGGGCAACCCTGGTGGTCAACGTCACCGGTTCACTGGTCATCGGCCTGTCCGTGGGCGTTACCGGCCGGCTCGGGCTCGGCGAGGAATGGCATGCGGCGATCGCCACCGGACTGGCCGGCGGGCTTACCACGTTCAGTTCCTGGACCACCGCCACCATCCGGCTTGTCAGTGAGGTGCGTTACCTCGCTGCGGCCCTGAACGTGGCCGTCAATCTCGTGGCCGGGCTCTCCGCCGCAGCCCTGGGAATCGCCCTGGCCGGCTGACAGCCTGTGCAGAGCCGTCCGTGCGTGCTGGAGTCCCGCAGTCGTGAATCCGATGCGGCCCGGCGTCCCGTATCGTTAAACGATGGTTACGCGACGTGAAGCAGCTCAGATCCTCGATATTCCCCTGGAAATGGCGCACCGTCACGGTATTCCCTCCCGGCTGACGGACGCTGAACTGTCTGAACTCCTGGACCATCCACCGGCCTGGCTCATCCAGTCAAGGGCAAACCGGACCGGTAAGCGGCCTGTCTGGGTCCAGCTGACGTGCGCCGTGTGCGGTTTCTCGGAGGCCGCCCGCCCCAAGAAATGGTGGCCGCCGTTCACCTACGTCTGCTGCTCCCATCACGCACCGGGCGACCTGCCAGCGGTGCTTCCGGGGCTCGTCCGCAGCGAATACGAGGGAATCGGCAGCCGGTTCGTCGGCATCGTTGACGTTGAAGTGCCCGTTTCCTAGGCCAGTTTCATTCGTGGCAAAACAGGCGTACCTTACAAGCACGGGGCCTATTCAAGGCCCCGAAGTAAGGGAGGGCGACATGCCTGACAAATCGCCGCACCGGCAGGTCACCAAGAAATCGGACAAGACCATCAAGCAAAAGAGGGCCGACAAGAAGTCCAAGCATGAGCTGGACGCCCACGTGGACCCCGTGGCGCACATCAAGAAGCGCTGAACCCGGGGCCACCGCCGGCCGTTGGGAGAATGCAGGAACGGTGCAGAAAACAAAAGGCCGGAAGCTTTCGCTTCCGGCCTTTTGCACGGGGTGGAACTGCGTTGCCGCGGTCCCGATGGTGGAGATGGGGGGAATTGAAAACCCGTCTAGCCATATTTCTGCACATCTGTTTGGGCTGTAATCCCCGGAAACAAGCGGAAGTTGTGTAGTCCCATTCAGTTCTATTCAGTCCCGTGTTGGCGTAGCCAACAACATTGGCTCCCGGTTTAGACCCAAAAAAGGCCCCATCCTCAGACTTCGCGGATGGGGCCTTTTTTGCGTTGCGTTCAGAGTTCCGGGAGTTCAATTTCGAGTGCCTTGCTTATGGCTTCCACGTCGTTGAGGGTGAACGGCACCTCATCCCGTAACCGCTTGCCAAGATAGTTGCGAGACAAGCCGGCCGCGACAGCCAGGGCCGAAGTGGTCACACCCCCAGCGTCCATGACCGAACGCACGTGCGCCGAAAAGGCGCGTGCGAACGGGCCGGGCTCCGGCTGTTTACCACTGGGCATGCTCATGATGCTATCCGTCCGTAGATCGCCACGACTCCAGCGGCGCACGTGCGACCCATATGGGTCTAACCTGCGTCGATACCAAGCTACTCCTGGACGGCTTCAGAAGGTAGGGGTTACCCGCCAGTAGTGACCCATATGGGGCATAATAAGACGCGGGGGAAGGGCGCTTCGCAAGCGGGGCGCGGGCTGTCGGCCAGTTGGTTTATAGTCTTCATTATTCGAATATATGTTCTAACCGGGGGTACTACTTGAAGCACGAAAACTCTATCCACACCGAGTCGATGACGGTCCGCGAACTGGGCGACATGGCTGCCGATCGTGGAGTGAGCGCTTCTAGCCTTCTGTCTGAATGCGAGCCTCAGAGCGTTGCATCAGGACCTGCGGAGTAACCCCCAGGGCTTCGGCGATCTTGAAGAAAACGGGCATCGGGATGCTGCGCTTGACCTGCATGTAGCGGTTCAGGGTGGCGCGTTCGACACCTACCAGCTCGGCCAGGTCTTTCTGGTCCATGTCGCGCTCTGCCAGTTCGATCTTGATCTGCTTGGCAAGTGCTGCTTCCAGGCGTTCACCGTATGTGTCCATACGCACTAATTTAACGGCTTTTGGTCACTTGTACAACATTTCCGACAACTCGGTTGTTCAATCGGTGTACTCATTCCCCATTTGGGGACTACTTGGAACATGCCGTGTCGTGTACTTGCAATTGTCCGAACGGACACTTATGGTCTTCCTATGAACACTTCACCAACGCAAACGGACAACGCCCCGGATGCCGAAATCGCAGACAAGATCATGAACACACTGATCGTCCGGGGCACCAACCAGAAGGAACTTGCAAGGGGTGTTGGCATCAGTTACACCACCCTTCGCAGGAGTCTTCACCAGGAACGCCACGACCGACGAAGCCTCACCATCCAAGAGCTCGGCAAGATCGCACACGCACTGAACGTCCCACCCTCCGCACTCCTCCCGGACGCACTCACCCGGAGCTCGGTGTAACCATGAGTGTCCAAGTATTCCGCACCCCGGAACAGGTAGCCCCGGAACTCGGGATGCGCCCCACGGAACTCCGCCGGTACGTCAGGGAGTCCGGGATCTGCACCCGGCTCAGCAAGAACCGCATCATGTTGCACGACGACGACGTAACCCGCCTCGTCACTTGGGTCCGCGAGCGCAACGCTCCCACCCCCGAAGAAGTAGAGCAAGACCCCTTCGCCTAAACGGCGACCTCGCCCACTCGGGCACCACTCCCCTGCATCATCTCTTGACCTCACCCTTGGGTTCGTCCCTCGGAGAAAGGGGCATTTGTCATGCCCGAAATCACCTTGGCCGGCTGGGAAAACAAGATCCGTTCCTACGCCGAGCGCAACACGATAAGCCTCGACCGAGCAACTGTCCGGCGGGCGGCTAAGACGATCAACCGGAACTTCGAGACGTCGAACGCTTTGACGCTGACGGGCGACGAGCTGATCGCCCGCGTTCTTCAGCACTCGGACCCAACCGGGGAAGAAGCCGTAAAGAACGTCATGCACGAACGCAACCAAGCAGCGGCGGCACGGAGGCTGGCCGCATGAACGCCCGGGACGAACTCCAGCTGACCATCTACCAATCGAACCGGCTCAACACCCAGATCGACCTGCAGGATGATCGCCGTCTTCAAGGCGCGCAGCTTGCATGGGCGGGATACTCAGCAGCCGCAGTCCGGGCCGCCGGCTACCGGAAGCCTAAAGTCCTCGGCTACATCGTGGTGGACCGCAGCGGCGTAATGGTTGGCAATCAGCAGAAGCACCGAGAGTCCGCCCAGGCTTTCGCCGAAGAGTGGACCGCAGACTGCAGGACCGCCGGAATCGACTGGGAATACCGAGTAGCTGAGATTACGGAGTCGGCATGAACGACCGAACGATTGTCCGCGCTTGTCGTGCCGGCGCTAAGACGGTCCGGATCCGGGAACGCAAGGTGACGGTCTGCAATAAGTGCCGGACCACGCATTTCCGTCGTGGCCGCTACGAACTAACCTGCCCGCCCGAGAAGGCCGGCTACTTCACCCCGGAGGAGATCGCCACGTTCGTCGCCGAAGCCCGCGAGCAGCGACTCGCTGAGGACCTCGCCGCGTACGAAGCAAGGAAGGCGTCATGAAGGCTGCAGCACTGGAAGACAACGACTGGCCAGAGGATGCGGTGTCAACCATCGTCGCGTTGTCTTTGCGGCAGTCGATTGTCACGGCAGACGACTTGTCCCGTGAGATGCCGAAGCCGCCACATCCAAACATGGCGGGCGCCGCGTTCGCTGCCGCCCGCACGCTCGGCTTCATCGAGGCCGTTGGCTATCAGATCTCCATAAATAAGTCCCGCAAGCACGGCGTGATCCGCACATGGCGCCGCCGCATCAACAAAGGAGTTGGGCAATGAACAACGCAGCATTCTTCCTCTGCCTCGTCCTGGCTTTCGGTTTCGCCGTGGCCATCCCGTGGGCGCGCCGCGCTGACCGCGCCGACGAGTACCACCTGATGCACGGGCCCGCGTCCGGCTGCTTGGAGTGTGAGGACAAGTGAGCAACCTGATCTTGCCGATCGGCCATGTATTCGTTGGCGTGGCCGGGCATGACGACGACAACGAGTGCATACACCGCGAAGACGGCACGGACGCAACCTACTGCAGCGAGACTGCGGAGGATCACGATCCCCGGGAAGTGATCTACTGCCCGGTCCAGACCCGCGCCGCCCGGATGTACGAGGATCCGGAGCCGGCCGAGTACTGCGAGAACGAAGTTGAAGACGAGGGCGCTCTTTGCCCCGAACACGAAGATGACGACCGCGCCGATGAGGCGTATGACGCTTGGAAGGATTCCCGCGATGAAGACTGAAGATGAAGTCGCAACGTTCCCCCTCCGGAACATCAACGCCGCCCGCCGTCGTGTGGCTGTGGCACGGGAACGGGCTGCCCGGTTCGCCACGGACGAGAACCTGGCCGCCGTCAAAGAGTTGGAAGCCGGACTCAAGCGGATGGAGGGGGCGGCATGAGCGGGCGGGACGAGTTGGCACGCGACATTGACGACGTTCTCTACACGGACAGCTTCTACGGTGACATGTTCCGCAATGGGCAGAGTCGAGAAACGCTGATCGACGCAATCCTCGCCGCCGGTTACCGCAAGCCGCGCACCATCACCACCGCCGAGGAACTGGACGCGCTGCAGCTCCCGGCGATCATCGACAGCCCGAACGGCGGCGTCGCCAAGGTCGAATACTATGCTGGCCCCGGTCGTCAGAAGTACGTGGAGTTCTTGTTCTGTGATGACGCTGGAGGGGACGAGACGTACAGCCCCAAGTTCTTCGCCACATTCGGCCTGCCGGTCGTAGTCCTCAAGGAGGGCGCACTGTGACCGCGGCCGAACTTAACGCTGAGGCCGCGACCATCGCCGCCGAGATCACCCTCGTGCAGGGCGTCACGGCACAGCAACGGCTCCGCGGACTCACGGGCGCGTTCGACTACCACGCACCACTACCCGAAACGGTACGGCGCAGTTGGGAACCCGCTGCGAGACGGTACAGGGAACTAGGCGAAAGCGAGAAGGAAGCATGAGCAGTAAGACGGTAGTGCCTGAGGAAGCCGTAGTGGCGCTGGCGAACGAACTTCACGACCGCGAGGGATACATGACATCACTGGCGGGCGGGCCGGAGTATAGGAAGGCGTACTACGTCGAAGTGGCCCGTCAAGCCCTCGAAGCTGCCGCCCCGCTCATCGCGGCCATAGCACTGGCTCCTGTCATCGAGTCGGAAGCGCGGGCATGGCGGGCACTTGATCGGCTCTACGACATAACGCCGGAGAACTACAACCTGGGCGATGGGAAGGAAGCGGCTGTCGCAAGGGCAATCGCCCACCTAATCAGCTTCCGTGCCCGCGCCGCAGCTGTGTGGACCGAGCGATGAGCCAGCGCATCCCGGACTACGAAGCCCTACGCGCTTTGCAAGCCCGCAACCAGGAAGCCGACCGCATCGGACCCGAACCCGTTAGGCGCGACAGAGAGGAAGGCGACGATGCTCGGGAGATTGCGTACAACGACTGGGCCGCGGTTGACGAATATGAGGACCCTAATGAGTGAGCAGGTAGGTACGGGCTCCACATTCTGGAACCGACGCACCAACCGCGAACCGGGATGCACATGCCCGCCAGCTAGGTACAACCCGATCCACCCGAAACCAACCGACCCGGACTGCGAACAGCACGGAACCAACCAACGGACCTGAGCGGGTCCATTTTTTATGCCCAGATTGGGGACACATGAGCTTGCAAATATTCAAGGACCTAGAGCAGGGATCACCCGAGTGGCTGGCGGAACGATGCGGGATCGTGACCGCATCCGTCGTCGGCCTACTCGTGACTTCCCGCCAGCCGTCAGCGATAGAAACCGACTGCCCGGAATGTGGCGCAGCATCGGGCGACCCCTGCACCGGGAAGCGATCACCCGGCCCGCTGAAGACACTCCACCCGGCACGTGCCGCAGCGGCACGCGAACTGGACAAGGTGATCACCGTGGACCACACCAGTGACACGGCACGCGGCCTCGTGCTGACTCTCGCGGCCGAACGGATCACCGGCCACGTCGAACCGGTGCCGACATCACGGGCCATGGAGCGCGGCACCCTGGACGAGCCGTACGCGAGAGACGCCTACTCCGAACACCACGCACCCGTCGCCGAGCTCGGGTTCATGGTCCGGCACTTCGAGGGCTTCAAGATCGGGTACTCACCGGACGGGCTCGTTGGTGACGACGGGCTGATCGAGATCAAGAGCCGGGCCCAAAAGATCCAGCTCAAAACAGTCCTCGCCAATGAGGTGCCGGCCGAGAACATGGCGCAACTCCAAACCGGGCTGCTTGTCTCCGGCCGGTCATGGATCGACTACACCAGCTACTCCGGAGGCATGAAGCTTTGGACGAAACGGGTCTACCCAAACCCTGAATGGCGGGCAGCGATCATCGCGGCCGCGGCCTGGCTTGAGAAGGAAGCCACCGAAATGGTGAGCACCTACCTCGCCACCACAGCCGACATGCCCATGACTGAGCGCGTAGACCACTACCTCGAACTGGAGTTGAAGCTTTGAAAATCACAGCCGAGCCACGCTCAGACCAATGGAACGCGGACGACTTCACCGGAGGTCCCCGCACATTCACAGTCGCCGGAGTGAAGGACGGCGCGGCCGAGCAGAAATACGACATCGAGCTCGTCGAGGGCGAAGGCCGCGCCTGGCGTCCACCGCTGGGAATGCTGCGCGTCCTAATGGTCCTATGGGGCGACGAAGCGGACGTATGGATCGGCCGGCGCGTGACGCTATTCAAGGATGCGACGGTCAGGTTCGGCAAGGATGTCCCGGGCGGGATCCGGATCTCCCACATGTCGCATATTGGCAACAAGCCTGTGCATGTGCCTATCACGGTGGCCCGTGGACAGCGCCGGACATTCACAGTCCAGCCGCTCCCCGACGCCGCGCCAACGAGCTCCGAACCAGCCGCGCCCGTCATCAACGACAAGGTCAAGGCGGACACCGCCAAGGCCATCGCCGAGGGCACCGTAACCAGCTACCTCGAATGGCTCACCGGCCAGAACGCGCCCGAATACGTCATCGACTACGTCAACACCACCGCAAAGGAAACCACTCAGTGACCAAGATCGTTCGACTCACCTCCACCAACTACAAGCGCATCGTCGCCGCGGAGATCACCCCGGACCCGGACGGCAACCTCGTCATCGTCGCCGGGAAGAACGGGCAGGGCAAGACCTCCGTACTCGACAGCATCACCGCGGCACTCGGCGGCGTGAACGCCAAGACCACCCCGAAGCCAATCCGTGACGGTGAGGAGCGCGCCGAGATCGTCCTCGAAACAGAAGAGCTCATTGTCACCCGCCGCTTCACCGCATCCGGATCCACTCTCACGGTCAAGTCCCACGACGGCGCCGTGTACCCCAAGGGCCAGGCCAAGCTGGACGACCTCCTCGGCAAGCTCTCCCTCGACCCGCTCGCGTTCACCCAGCTGTCCGACCGTGACCAGCTCGCCACCCTGCTGGATCTCGTGGAGCTGCCGTTCGACCTCAACAAGCTGGCGGCCGAGCGCAAGGACATCGTCGAACGCCGGGCCGATGTCGGAAGACAGGGCAAGGCCATCGGTGAGGTGACGGCGGATGAGTCGCTGCCCACCGAGGAAACCAGCGCGTCGGAAATCATAGCCAAGATCCGGCAACTTGAAGCCAACGCCCGCGCCCGTGCCGAGTGGGCCAACGGCGTCAGCCTTGCCGAGGACAAGGTCAGCGCCATCCGTGAGCAGATCAAGGAGCTCACCGCAGAACTCGCAAACTGGGAATCCACGCTCAAAACCCGCCGCGACGGTCAATCCGTCCTCCCTCCCGCCCATGACACCGCGCCGCTTGAAGCTCAGCTTGCATCAGTAGAAGACAGCAACGCCGCGATCCGCGCCAACAACGAAGCGTTGAGTAAGGTCGCCCGACAGGCCGCACTCCGCGCCGACTACAAGACACTCAGCGAGCAGATCGATGCCCTCGACAAGCAGAAGGCGGACGGGCTCGCCGCGGCCACCTTCCCGGGCGGCCTCCCGCTCGGCTTTGACGAAACGGGCGTGCTACTCAACGGCATCCCGTTCCGCCAGGCATCCGGCGCCGAACAGCTCAGGGCGTCCCTGGCCATGGCCATCGCACTCAACCCCAAGCTGCGCGTTATCCGCATCGCCGACGGATCCCTCCTCGACTCCGACAACCTCGCCCTCGTTGAAGCAGTCGCCCGCGAAAACGACTTCCAAGTCTGGATCGAAATGGTAGGCGACGGCGACGGCCGCGGAATCATCATCGAAGACGGGCAGGTGGCCTGAACATGGCGAACGACCAGCCCATCTACCTCGCCGGCAAGCTGACCGAAGACCCGCAACTCCGCTTCACGCCGTCCGGTTCGGCCGTCGCAAACTTCACCATCGCATTCAACCCGCGCCGATTCGACCGGAACACCAACGAATGGGTGAACGGTGAGGCCACATTCTGGCGCTGCGAAGCATGGAACCAAGGCAAACTCACCCGGGCCGAGAACATCTGCAACCTTCTGAAGAAGGGCGACTCGGTCATTGCCCAAGGGGTCATCGAAACCAAGAAATGGCAGGACAAAGAGGGGAACAACCGATCGGCCCTGCAGGTGAACATCCAGTCCATCGGCAAGGACCTCACCTTCCACGGCCAGGCATACGCCGCCAACGAACAGCCCATCTCATCCGGAGCCAACTGGGGCGGCAACCAGCCCGCACCGCAGGAAGACCCATGGGCCCAGCCGCCAGCGCAGAACAACAACGGCTGGGGCAACGGCCCCGTCAACGAACCACCCTTCTAGCCCCACCGCAACCCCGAGCCGCGCACACCGCGGCTTTTTTATGCCCGCGGCGCCCGGTCACTCCCCCGGCCGGGCGCAGCGCAACACCCGCTAAGGAAACCATGACCATTTCAGACCTCTCGCAGCGCATCCAGGCACGCGACGGCGCCGCCGTCGTCCTCTACACCAAACCGAACTGCCAGCCCTGCCGCATGACCAAGAAGAAGCTTGACGCCGCCGGCATCTACTACACCGAAGTCGACGTCACTAAGGACGAAACCGCTCTCGCGTACGTCAAGGACACCCTCGGGTACACCGGCGCGCCCGTCGTCTACGTATCCACCATCGAAGGCGACATCCACTGGTACGGGCTCGACGTCGACCGGATCCGCGAGCACATTACGCACCGCGCCGACGCCGCATGACCCCGGACCCTTGTTGCGCGCTCTGCCGCCACTCAACAGGCATCTGCCTCTCCCGCCATTCATGCGAGCACCACCGGGAAGCCCAGGCGCAGGACGACGCGAACCACCGCGCCACCCGCACAGTACGTGATCCAACGGGAAATGAAGCCATAAACAACGTAATGCGAGGCCGTCGAAAATGAAGACGCTGACCACAGAGCAACTGTTCTGGAGCCATGTAGACAAGTCCTCGGAATGCTGGGAGTGGACCGCCAGGAGGACGAAAAAGGGCTACGGGATGTGGGCTATAGGTCCCGCGTCCAACAACAAAGCTGTGATGCCTCACCGATATTCATACGAACTCCACGTAGGGCCCATCCCGGACGGCATGCAGGTAGACCACCGATGCCACAACAGGACGTGCGTGAACCCGGCACATCTTCGCCTCGCCACGAATAAGCAGAACAACGAAAACCCGGCGGGCCTCCGAAGCGACAACACGTCAGGCTATCGCGGCGTTCGGTTCAACAAACGGACGCGCAAGTGGGCGGCCCGGGCACAGCACAACGGCCGCGAACACTACGGCGGCGAGTTTCCAACTCCCGAACAGGCTGGCGAGGCCGCGAGGGAACTCCGGCTACGGCTCTTCACTCACAACGACGCGGACCGAACGTCTGCGTCACCCACTACCAAGGCCCCTTCAACGGGGCCTTTTTCGTACCCAGATTCAAGGAGAAACAAATGACCATTCCTCAAGTAGTGACCGCACCCGCCAAGGACTGGATCGCCGCGCTGACGCGACTAGCCCCGGCGATGGCTGGCAAGAAGGCTGTGCCCGTCCTCTACAACGTGCACATCGATCCCGCGGCCGGCGTCCTGTCCGCCTACGACTACGACACTTCATCCGTCACCACGCTGGCCGAAGCTGAGGGTGAGGGCACCCCTTTCCTCGTCACCTACCGATGGCTGCTTGACGCCGTGCGCACCACCACGGGCAAGACGAAGACGGCGCCCGTCACCGTTGCCCTGGACGGCAAGAAGATCACGGTCTCCGCATGCGGCTACGAGCTCCACGCGGAGACCATGCCCGTCGCTGACTACCCGGAGATCCCGGACTTGTCGCCCACCGACTTCCTGTCGGTCCCAGCTGGAGAGTTCCGGGCTGCCTTGCGCCGCGTATCCATCGCCGCATCCAAACACGACACGCTTCCGATACTCACCGCAGTCCGGGTAGCCATCGGCGACGGCGCTATGGAGCTCCTCGCAACCGACCGCTACCGGCTGGCCGAAGACCACGTCGAAGGGCAAGGCGAAGGTTCCGCTGCCTTCCTCATGAACTACCGCACCATCAAAGCCCTGGATCGATTCTTCACAGGCGCCGACGTCGTAATCGGGCTGAGCGACAACCGCATCAGCATCAAGACCGAGCACGCCACATTCACCTCGGTGAGCGTTGACGGGGACTACCCCAAGATCAAGGCACTGTTCCCCGAAAGCGTCACAGCCTCGTTTGAAGTGGAACGTACCGTCCTGCTCGAGTCCGCGAAAGTGGCCGAGCGGATGAACGAACGCTTCGCCCCTTGCTTCGTCCGCATGTTCGACGGCGGCGCCGAAGTGACCTTCGACTACGGGCTCTTCGGTCCTTCCATTGCCCCGCTAGCAGCTGGCGGAAACGTGGCCGGCACGAACGACGAGATCAAGTTCGGCATCAATCCACGCTACCTCGTGGAGACGCTGCAGCAGCTGACCGGCGACAAAGTCCGGATCTCCTACACCAGCGCTCCGAAACCGTTCCTGTTCTCCCCCGCTGGCCTTGAAGCCAACGACCCGACGGCACCCAAGCACCTCATCATGCCCGTCCGGATGCCGTCATGAGCAAACCAAAACCCGCGCCTCCAGCGACGCACACGTTCCGTGCCGTATGGCCCGTAATCGACGGCCAAGGCACAGCCCAGACCGACCAAGAACTCATCCTCCAAGCAATCGGCGACCTGCCCACCGTCGCCCACCGGCACCAAGCCCGCATCGTCGGCCCACCCCGGGCCTGCATCGCCGACGGCCGCCGCGTCCCCGGATCCGGAGGCGCACACCAAGTCGTCGTCATCGAAGCCCCCGCCGTGCCCACCGACAGCCGCGCATACCGGCACAACACCGGCGGCTGACTTTGGACGAGATCTTGGAAGGCCAGACAGACATATTCGAGCTACTGGGCCCTCACGACCTCGAAACGCAACCACCACCAATCATCACGAAGACCAAGCAACGCTTGGCAGACAAGGACGAATCATGAGCACCGCACTGCTTGAGCGCCAAGACATCCTCACCGACCTGCAGCAGTTCATGCAGCAGGCCAACAACGAACTCACCGCGACTGACATGTTCTGCGGCGCCGGCGGATCATCCACGGGCGCCCTCGAGGTCCCGGGCGTAACGATCAAGACGGCCATGAACCACTGGGCCCGCGCCATCGAAACCCACAACGCCAATCATCCCGAGACGGATCACGTCTGCGCGGACATCCAGATCACGGACCCCCGCTACATCGCCACCTCGGACATCCTCTGGGCGTCACCGGAGTGCACCAACCACTCTGTGGCCAAGGGCAAGAAGCGGATCACCAACCAGGCTGACCTCTTCGGAGACTCCATCGCAGACGAAGCCGCCGACCGGTCCCGCGCCACCATGTGGGACGTGCCCCGCTTCGCCGAATGGCACAAATACAAGCTCATCATCACCGAGAACGTCGTCGACGCCGCCAAATGGATCATGTTCGGCGCCTGGCTGATGGCAATGGACGCACTCGGCTACGAGCACCACATCGTCTATATGAACTCCATGCACGCCCAGCTCGGCGGCCTCCCCGCACCGCAGTCCCGCGACCGGATGTACGTGATGTTCTGGCTCAAGGGCAACCGCCGGCCGAACTTCGAACTGCTCATGCCGCTGGCTCACTGCGGGACGTGCGATGAGACGGTGCGCTGCGTCCAGTCATGGAAGAACCCGAAGTACCGCTGGGGCCGCTACAAGGCGCAGTACGTCTACCGGTGCCCGAATACGAAGTGCCGCAACTCCGTAATCGAACCGGGCTGGCTGCCGGCCGCGTCCGCGATCGACTGGAAGCTGCGCGGGCAGCGCATCGGCGACCGCACCAAACCGCTCGTACCCAAGACCATGGCCAGGATCGCGGCAGGGCTCAAGCGCTACCACGGGAAGGCCGTCAGCATCGATGCCGTCCGCGGCGCCGAGATCATCAGCCCCGTCCACTCCGAACCGTTCCAGACCCAGACGACCAGCTACACCCGCTCACTCCTCGTTCCAGTGGAAGGCCGCGACGGGAAGGTAGCAACACCAGTCACCGGACTCATGCGAACCCAGACCACCCGCAACGAAACCGGACTGCTCACCGCGCCCGGAAGCCACATGCTCATGGAGTACTACGGCAACGGCCAAATGCACCCAGTGGCCAAAGCCATCCCGACCATCAGCACCACCGACCGGTTCGCGATGATCACCACCATGCGCGGCACCTCCCCCGAGCACCTGGCCGCATCCAACGCCCCGACATCGGACCCGTTCGGCACCTTCAGCGCCGGCGGCCAGCACCACGGCGTCACGGAATGGACCGTCCCCGAAATCGAGGACTGCGAATTCCGGATGCTGGAGCCCTACGAGATCAGCGCGGGCATGGCGTTCCCCAAGACCTACATCATGACCGGCAACAAGCGCGAGCAGGTCAAGCAGGCAGGCAACGCGGTCACTCCCCCGGCCGCCCGTGACCTGTTCATCGTGGCAGCACTCTCGCTGTCGGACGCCGGATCACTCGTGGCGGCGTGATCGGGTTATCGTGCCTCCTCCACCTTCGGCGTGACAGGTTCATCCTCCCTACCGAACATGCCAGCAAAAAGCAGTGCCAGCACAACGAGGAGGAACGCCACGCTGGCTGCGATGACGAAGCTGAGCACGATGTTTTCGCTCTTCGTGACGACAATGCCGAGGCAGAGGCCCAGGGCGAGGAGGTTCAGCACAACGGCGGCTTCCCGCCATCGCATGAGCCGGTGGCGCCACTTCCGTCCCGGAATTCGGGCGGGTGAAAGTCGATCCTCCAAAGCAAGGAAAACCAGGAGAGCCGGAATTACCTGAGCGAGCAACCCCGCCGCGTTCACGTCGATAGTCATGGCCGGAGCATACATCCAACTGCTGACAGGGCCCGGTCCCGGCTGGGGTTCAAACCGCTCTAGCCGTTTCGGATTCCTTCTTCTGCAGGCGTTCTCTCTGCTCGCGAACTTCTTTCATCAGAACCTCCCTCCGGACTGCGTCAGCGTTGGACCACTCACGCGCGAAGTTCAGCATTACACGAGCCGTTACTAGCCCAACTTCGTGTTCATCGCTTCCGCCGGATTTTCTCGTCTCGCGGATGGAGTCCCACCACTGAAGGGGCCACTGCCTCAGTTCTGCACGAAGCTCCGCGTCCGTCGACTCAAGTTCCCATCTGCCCATGGCCGCGGCGAAGCGGACAAGATGCAGATCATCCAGCGACTGGGTTGGCCTGAGCAATATGTAGGCCTGTGAAAGGCAAGCCAGGACTTCCGCAATCGCTGCATGCTCGCGGTCTTTCGATGCTTCTTTCCGTTGTTCTTCAAGCTGGAACTTGAGGCTCTCGCGCTGCTCCCTGAGCTGCGTACTCAATGCAGTCCGTTGCTCCCGATGGGCTTTCACCTGGTCGATTTTCTGCTGACCGAGTGCGAACTCAGCCTTCGTCTGGGCATCCTGCAACTGCCGGTCAACCAGCGTTGTCTGGTGCCTATTGGTGAGCCAGACAACCATCAATGCAACCCCCGCGGCGAGCAGCGCACTGGTAAGCGCACCCATCATGCCTTCCCAGAAACCGAGCCAAGTACCGCATGAAATCCAGAGCGCTTCACCACATACGAAAACATCCATCCCCGGATCTTATATGCGGGCGGGCACAGCGTGTGCTGGGGCCCTACCCCTCGCTTGCGACGGGAACGACGGGGCCCTTATCAGGGGTGGCGCCCTGACGCTTCGATTTGTGCTTCAGCCGGAAGTAGATCACGCACATCGCGATGAAAGGAATAAGGAAAATGCCTGCACCTAGAACGAACCCCCACCCGTTTGGCAGGAAAGCGAAGCCGAGAGCGCCCGACGCACCAATGGATCCCACGATACCCAGCGCAATGATCGCTGCAGCCGCGGCGTCCCTAGTTGGTGCATCCGCATGAACCGAATCACGTATGTCCTTGAGCGATTTGAGCGACAGCGCCCATACCGCCGAGAAAACTGCGGCAATCGAAACAAAAGCCGGCCAGTTCGCCGCAATGAAGTCTTTCTGTTCCAAAGCAATACCCCCATTTAGTCAGTGGAAATTCAACAATTCAGCATAGCCGGGCCGCAGATGCAGAGCCGACGCTACCCCCTCGGCTTCAACGCAGCACAGATAGGAGAGCCACCAATGGCCTGGTTCAACGCCGACGACAAGATGCACTCCCACCCGAAATCCCGAATCGCCGGGCTCGAGGCAATGGGGCTGTGGCTTCTCGCCGGCACATACTGCACGGACTACCTAACCGACGGGGCCGTGCCGCTCTGGTTCGTGGAGTCCTGGCCACGCGGAAAGCAGCTCGCCCAGAAGCTCATCAAGACCGGGCTCTGGGAAGCAGCAGGCGAGGACTTCCAGTTCCTTTCCTGGGGAGAGTACCAGCGCACCAAGGAACAGGTACTCGCGGCCAAGGAGAAGGCCGCGGAACGCAAAGCAAAGTTCATCGAAGGACAGAGCAAGAACAAGTAGGGAACGCATGCGGAACGCCGTTCCAAAAGCGTTCCGAACGCTGTTCCTCAAATCGTCCAAGACCAAGACCAAGACCAAGTACTTATAGCTCACCTTGGGTGCCCCATCTCTCCCTTGTTTCTGGCTGGCTTTTAGAAAAGTGGGGAAAGAGTTTCCAGCCAAACATCACCTAAGTGACGCGAGGCCTGAGCGATTTTTGGCTGAAAGGAATTTCCATTGACCGAATGCCCATACGGGGAGTGCCCACGTGGTGGTGGCGACTCGTGCGACTGCTGGATGCCGGAACAGATCCGGCCCACATACCCGCCGGAACCGTGCGAAGCCTGCTGGTACTGGTCCGGAGAGATGAAGGTGTGCGACCGCGGCTGCGAAGGCCACACGGAACGCCAGTGGAAGGACTTGATGATTGGGCCCGCATGGGACGGGCGTCAACTGATCCATAAGGGAGGCAAGCCGTGACCATCACGGACCAGCAGGGACGAGCCATCGCGTACCTGCTCCACGAGATAAGACCGGACTGGGGCATCGCATCGCTGATGTCACTCATCGACAAGCACCGCGACGTCCCAAGCCTGGGCGCCTTGATCATCGCCGCGATCACGAAGGCCATGGAACCTTCCTGCCAGACCCCAGCGCCGATCTTCCGCCCCGGACCACATTGGCCAGAGAAAGCCCGGCCGCTCCTAGCCCGGGCCGCACCGTGCGAAGACCACATAGGGCAGGACGGCTACACCTGCCGCTCATGCCACGCCGACGTCAAAGCCGGCATCCGACCCGCCGACCGCATAGGCAAACACCACGAACCAGAAAGCGAGGAACCATGAACTTCGCAGCAACCAAGAGCCGCAAGGCCCGGAAGGCGCACACCTGCGACGAGTGCGGCCGGATCATCGAACCCGGCGAGAGCTACCACCCGACCGCGGGCAGCTGGGAAAGCGACTTCTTCACGATCAAGGCCTGCGCCCACTGCAACATATTCCGCAAGCACATCAACGCCGCCGATGACTGCTACTTCGAAAGCTATTACGGCGACGCGAGCGAATGGGTCGCGAATGGCTACTACTCAGCGGGAGACCTGCCCGGCCTGCCGTGGGCACAGCGGCTCGGACTGTTCCGCATGGCCCGACAGTTCGAACGCCGCTGGCGAGACCGTAATGGCGCGCTGGTGCCCGTCCCCAAAGACCCAGACCACCCTGCAGAAACCATAGAAGCCGCCCCGACCGGGGCGGCTTCAGTCATTCAAGGAGAAAAATGACGTTGCCAACCATCCGCGTGTCCATCGATTGCGGATCCTGCGGCGACAGTCTGGAGCACGACGGCGACCAGTACGTCTGCCACGGCTGCGGGCTCTGCTGGGCGACCAGGGACGCCTTTGACGAGAGCCCGGCCCAATACCTCGATGAAGACGCCGAGCCGTGCGGCGCCCCATCCCGCGACACCGAGACCAAGCAGGTCAAGCCTTTCGAAACCGTGCACGGCGTCGTGAAGACCTGGCGCGAATGGCGGCACATCTACGCACCCTGCATCCTGCCCGCCGATCACAAGTCCGGCCACGAGTTCCCACTCACCACCACGTTCACAGACCTCAAGGAGCACCCATGAAATTCAAGATCGGCGACCCTGTCCGCATCATCGCCCGCGGCTGCAAGCACTTCGATCAGGTCGGGACGGTCATCGACGTTGACCGGACCCAGCGCTTCCCGTTCCACATATCAGGCCTTGAGGATCACTCGCTCTGGTTCGGCCCGAATGAGCTTGTGCTCGCCGAAGCACCCGCACCCGCGACGGAGGTGGCTCGATGATCCGCAAACTGCGCAAAGCCCAATGGGTGTACGACTGCCCGGACTGCGGCTGGATCTCATTCCCCAGCCCTGACCTTTTCGGCGCTCGAGAGGCCGAATCCTGGCACCCTCACATGCCGGAACACCGCGAGGAGATGCTGCGGCAAGCCTTCGAACCGTTTCGCGCCGTGATGACCGAGGTGGTGAGCGCCTACGCGAACCTCGCCCGCAACATCGTCGAGACGATCGCTCCGGCAATGGAGCAGATCAACTATGCGCTGATGCCAGCGCCGAACATCCCCCACGACCCATCACTGCTGAAGGACCGGCGAAAGTGGGGCGGCCGATGAGCCTCCACATCGTCGTCCATGGCGCACCAGCCACGCAGGGCAGTAAGAAGGCTTTCATCCGCGGCCGGAAGGTCTCGCTCGTCGAGATGGACAAGAAGCTCCCGGCATGGCGCGCAGCGGTTGAGGCATCTGCCCGGCTCGCAACGGGGCCGTTCTGGGTACCAATCGACCGGCCGGTGAGCATCGCCGGGGAAGTCCGGCTGCGCAAACCCAAAACCACCAAGTACCCAGACGCACCTGCCGGCGCCCCGGACCTTGACAAGCTCCAGCGCGCCATCGGAGACGCCCTGACCAAGTCCGGCGTCATCAAAGACGACGCCAGGATCGTCCACTGGGACATCCGCAAAGTCTGGGCGGACAACGTCCCAGGCGCCGACCTCACCATCACCCAGGAGCAGCCATGAGCGGAAACGCGATCACACTCGTCCGGAACGCCGAAGACAAGAAGACCGGGATGACCGTTGCCGACCTATGGGCCTTCGCTCAGGACGCCCTCAACCTCGGCATCGACCCGCGAGAGCCCATCAAAGTCACCACCGGGTGGCAGCTCCAAATCATCAAACTCGAAGCAGGAGGCAGCCGATGACCTTCCCCCATGTGAACGCGACCGAACCCGAACACCCGCCCCGCAAGCTGCGCAATTTCACGTACAGGGTCTACGACGGGAGCAACTGGCGCGAGATCGAAGCCCATGAAATTTACTTCTACGACCACTGCCGCATCGGGTTCTGGAACTACAACGAGGACGACGACGGCGAGCGCGTCCTCGTGCTCGCAACCAAAGCGTTCGACGTCCGAGAGGTGGTGAGCAAATGAGCATGGAATGCACCACCGCAGACTGCCAAAACCACACCAGCACCTACCTCTGCACAGGCTGCATCCGCGACCTACAGGCTTGGCTCGACATGGTCCCAGATCTCGTGAAGGCCCTCAGCGTCACCGTCGCCAAACTCGACAACGTGCGGCCCGCCGGCGGAGGCGGCGGAGGCGGACACAAGCCCGGGAGCGCGGCACCGATCAATCTCGACGCCCTCCAGCTACAAGAGAACCTCCGGACAGTCGGGACAGACGCGAAAGCCTACGCCCACGACCCTCGCGCCGCCGGTCTCGCATTGCTGATCCAAGACTGGGTTAACAAAGCGGAAATCCTCGTCAGCGGACCAAACGAACCGCCCGTCAACCATGCCGCCAACCGCGAGCGCATCAAGAACATCGCGCCAGCAATGCCCACACGCCAACTGCTCCCCTGGCTCAAACTCCATGCCCAAATCATCGTCACGAGCAAGGACATCCGGAACTGGGCCCACAGAGGCAAGCTCAGAGCAGTCGAGAGGACCCCGCAACCCACCTACAACCCTCACGAAGTACTAGACGTCTGGTACGAAACACGCCGGGAAG
Source organism: Arthrobacter sp. NPDC058288 (assembly GCF_042880995.1). NCBI lineage: Bacteria > Bacillati > Actinomycetota > Actinomycetes > Micrococcales > Micrococcaceae > Arthrobacter > Arthrobacter sp. NPDC058288. Next base: position 937,473 of record NZ_JBHVYH010000001.1, on the reverse strand, counting down.
AAAGCCACGCCTAGGACACCAAAAATGTGTTAAAGTGTCTCACGAGGGCGTCCTTGACGTCCCGAAAACAAAGCCGGATCGCCAAGCGACCGGCTTTTTTGCTGCCCGAAACCCCCATAACGGGCAGCGCGCGAGAAGAGCCCATAGGCGCCTGCATACCGGTGAAAGTCCGGAGGACGCAGGGCTGAGTCATGCAGGTGGCTCACCGGGTTCGAGTCCCGGCAGTCCACGGGCGGCCAATGCCGCCCCCATGAGTACGACCGCCGGACTCTTCACCCGGCACCGCCCCATCAAGTCATGCCGGCTCGGTATGGCCGCTGATGGGTGCACGGGCCTCTAGTCCAACGGCAGAGACAGCAGCTTCAAAACCTGCACAGTCCCGGTTCGAATCCGGGGAGGCCCACTGATCGAACGCACGCCGGCAGACTTCCGAAGGAACGCGGCCTAGCAAGTAGATCACCGCTCTCCTGCATGGAGACCGTAGGCCGGTACTGGGCAAGTCACCCAAAGTGCGGCCAAGGATCAACCCGGGCGCCGCACGGCATCGTGGTGGGATCACTGATCTACGGCCTAAGAACGAGGCGACGCTACGCGCCTACTCCATGCAGGAGCTCAACCAGCTATTAGCTCTTGGCCGGCTCCACGTACAGGTTCCAGAAGTTCGCCCAATCACGCGGAGTGAATGATGCGACGTCCGGCGTTTTCAAGGGCCACGCCGGATCTGCCTGGGACCCAACGAAGTCTCCAGCATTGGTAGCGACATCGCGCCAGTGGTCACGCTGGGCAAGGGCAACACGTTCGAGAAGTTCTTTTTCCATCTTTCAATTGTCTCAGGCTCGCGTTTGGGCCAACCGGGAGGCGGTGCATGCGTCTATATCGCGCGATCTGCGCCTGGCTTGAAGCTTCAGCAGCAGCCATGAGCGTGTCTGAAGAGTTCGGGCCCGAGGGAGCAGGCGAGGCCCGAAGCGAGCATGCTCACTCGTACAGCGCGCCTCCCGAGCTCCACATAAGCAGCGACCGTGAGCCCCTCTACGACGACGAAGACCACACGCGCCGAACAAGGCCCATAGGCTTCACACGGTGCTGATGGACTCCTTAGCAGCCGACCGAACCTTGGCAGCAAACGCCTGGGCCTTAGCCTGATCCCCACGCTTGACCTCGAACGTCCAAGCGAACTCGGGACCCTCTATCAGCAGGTAAGACTCACCGCCAGACTTCTTCTTCATGGCCAGCGAGATCAGGCCGAAAGCAGCGAACCGAGTAAGGGTCACACGCTGAGATAAGGCCTCGCCTGACTCCACCACGGCCGTCACACCCGCCAGCGGATACTCGCCCTTCTGCTTCGCCTCAAGGCATCGCACCCGGTCCTTGTACAGCGTGAGCATCCCATACGTCGCTACGGGCGCCTTAGCAGCCCACTCCTTTAGTCCCATGGCAGGTGAGTCTACGTGGCAACCTCACGCACCGGCACCAGTCAATGGAAGAAAGTCCGCAAGCGCGCACTCCACCTAGCCCGATCACAAGGCATAGAGCGCTGCCCCTACTGCCGGGTCAAGCTCGACTACGACGTGAGCCGCACGCCATCAAGCGCCGAGCCAGACCACGTCATAGCCCATGCAAACGGCGGCCAGGACGCGCTAAACAACGTCATTGTGTGCTGTCGCAAGTGCAATCAGTCCAAAGGCAACCGCCCAGCACCCAAAACAATGACCATCCTGGAGGCCAAACCACTCAAAACGAGCCGGAAATGGTGACTGTGGATAACCCCGAATAAGGCTTTTCCTTATCCCAAACCCCAAAAAAAAGGGGGTGGGGGGACACCCCTCCCCACCCCTAGCTTCCTCGTACCCCAGGCATAGCGAAAAATATCCCCCCGAGCTGGCCCGCAGCTGCGGCCTGATGGATTTCCGCGGCCATGAGGGCCCCTGTTACCGCTGCGCCGCCTGCTTGTAGGGCTTTTTGACCTCCGTCAGATTTGCTCTCGTGGGCGTGTGGCTCCAATCTTCATTTCGTCTACTTCCCTTTATTTGCAAGGAGAAAGTGTGACATTCTGTTAGAATTGGAGCATGTCGAATCGGTGTTGCGAGGAGTGCGGGGAGCCTTTGAGGCTGTATCGCTCGCAGGCTCGGACCTGTTCGGCCCGGTGTCGTAAGCGGTTGTCCCGCCGCCCGGGTCTACCGAAGGCCATGACCGAGCGCGCGAGATGGATTCGGCGCACTTCCACTAAGCGTCCGATCACTGTTGCCGGCAGGCCCGCCAGTTCGACTGATCCGGCGACGTGGTCGACGTTCGCTGAGGCCAAGGCATCGCATGCTGGCATCGGCCTGGGCTTCGTTCTCGGTGACGGTATCGGCTGCATCGACTTGGACCACTGCTTCATCGACGGGGCTCTGGCCGGCTGGGCTGCCGAGTACATCAGGAGCGTCTCTGAGCCGGTGATCTTCGCTGAAGTCTCTCAGTCCGGAGAGGGTGTTCACCTCTTCATCGAGGCACCGGAAGCGCCCGGCCGGAAGATCCGGGACGGCCGGAACATCGAACGCTACACAGCCGGCCGCTACATCGCGGTGACGGGAAACAAGCTCACCCTGTAGGAGGCCGAATTGGATGAACCTTCCGGACTTGGCGAGCGCGGCTCTGCAATCTGGCAGGCGATGGCCACCGCGGATGTCCCCCGTAATGCTCTCGTGCTGGAGGCTGCCCGCCTGGCTGACCGCATGGATGAGCTGGACAACATCATTCAGGGCAAGGGCGTCCTGAACCTCATGCAGTTCCGTCTCGACTTCCCTAACGGTGATGATGAGCCGTACACGGTAGAGGTCAAGTTCCAAGCGCCACTGGCTGAGGCCCGGCAGCATGCGTTGGCATTCGCCAACATCCTCACGAAGCTCTCCCCCGCGGATTCCAAGGCTGCAGCTGCTCCGGCTCCCGTTCCGGCTGACCTTCCGTCCAACGTTTCTCCTCTGGATAGGTTGAACAAAAAACTCAAGGCCTAGGTGGTGCGCGTGCTGATCGGTTCGCAGGTCGCACGCTTCAACACCGCTCCTTCCCCGCGTGGCTACTCCATGGAGCATGCCGAGAACGCACTCGAGTTCGCTGAGGGTTATAACTACATCGCGGACCCTTGGCAGGCGGAGGTTGTCCGGGCGTGGCTGCGGACTGATGATGCTGGCTGGGTTGCTTCGACGTGGGGCCTAAGCGTCCCGCGGCAGAACGGCAAGAACGGCGCGCTGGAGATCGTGGAGCTCTACTTGATGGTGGCGCTCCACATGAAGATCCTGCACACCTCGCACCTTCTGAGTTCTGCGCGCAAGGCGTTCAAGCGCCTCATGTTTTTCTTCGGCACGAGGGTCAATGATCCTAACGCGAAGTTCCCCGAGCTGAACGCTCTGGTGAAGGAAATCCGCAAGACCAATGGCCAGGAAGCGATCGAGCTCCACACTGGTGGATTGATCGAGCTGGGCGCACGCACGGGCGGCGCGGGCCGCGGTAGCTCCTTCGATGTCCTCGTGGTCGATGAGGGCCAGGAGTACGAGGAGGACGAGCAGGAGGCTCTTGAGCCGACTACCTCGGCCGCCCCTTCTGGTGATCCGATCACGATCTACATGGGCACTCCCCCGAAGGATCTCTCCGAGCGCGGCGAGCCTTTCGTGCGGGTCCGGAATGCTGCTGTGACCGGTGCCGATAAGCGTTCGGCATGGGTTGAGCACTCTCCGGCCGGCGATGTCGACAAGATGACCGAGCAGGAGCTCAAGGTCTTCACGGCCGACCGCACCCACTGGGCTGAAGCTAACCCAGCGCTCGGCGGCCGTATCAAACTCCGGACGGTCGAGACTGAGCATCACAAGTTCTCCCCGCGGTCGTTCGCGCGCGAGCGGCTCAACATGTGGCCGACGCCTTCGGTTGCCGGGAAGCTGGCGTTCACGAAGTGGGACGACCGGGCGATTGATGATCCGGATCCTGACTGGCCAGTGGCCGCATATGGCGTGGACATGAACCCGGAGCGCACGAAGGTTTCGATCGGCGTTTCGACGTTCGCGGACGGTGATGACATCCATCTTGAGCTAGCTGCTGATGCTCCGTTTGATGAGCGCGGGACTACTGCTTTGGTGGAGTGGTTGTGGGAGCGTGCGAAGCGCCGCATCCCCATCGTCATCGATGCCTATTCCCCGGCCCGCGACCCGCTCGAGGCACTGCTGAAGGCCAAGAAGATGAAGGTATTCATCCTCAGCGGCCAGGAGTACACACAGGCGTGCGCGGGCCTGCATGAAGCGGTCGAGAAACACCCGGCCGTCACACACTTCGGCCAGGAACACCTTGACCATTCCGCGAAGAACACCACGCAGGACCCGATCAAAAACCGCCCAGGCTCGTTCAAGTGGAACCGAACGAGCCTCGACGTCGATTTGGCCCCGACCGTGGCCGTGACTTGCGCCCATTTTGGAGCGAAGAAATTCGCCCGCCGTATCCCCAAATCTTCTGAGAAGAAGGTGCGCGGCGCAATCGTATTTTAGGAGGTGGCCCGCTTGGCAGGTCAGGTTGTCCAGCGCAAACTTTCCGAGGGTGAGTCTACGGCTTTTCACCGGATGCTCAAGACGATTCGCAGGAAGGCCGGCAGGAATCAGCTGCGGGCCCAGTATGTCGATGACAAGAGGCGTCTCGACAAGATCGGTTTCTCGGTTCCGCCGCGCATGGTCGATTTCCAGACGCCGATCGGGTGGGCCCGGAAAGGAATCGTCACCCCGGCTTCAAGGATCCGACCTGATGGGTTCACGTTGCCCCGGCAATCGAAGCTCCTGGACGAAGTCCATGAGGCTTTCGAGGACAACCACTTCGCGGCCGTCGAGCGGATGGCGATCGAATCCTCCCTGCAGCACGGCGTGTCTTTCGTTTTCGTGACCCCGGGCGATCCCATCGTTGGCGAGCCTGAGACGATCGTGGTGGCGCGTACGGCCCTTGAGGCCACGGCGGAGATTGATCCTCGCTCAAACCGGGTCACAAGGGCGCTCGAGGTGATCAGCGGAGTCCAGTGCTTGCTTTATCTGCCGGGCCAGACGCTGCACGTTGAGCATGTAGAGCGTGAGTGGCTCGTGACCCGTGAGTACGTCGGAGTTGAGCACTTGGTGCCCTGTGTCCCGTACATCTGGGGATGGTCACTGGCCCGCCCGATGGGCCGCTCCCGGGTCACACGCCCTCTCATGGGCTACATCGACCGTGGCGTGCGAACGATGCTCCGGCAAGAGGTCACGGCGGAGTTCTTCTCGGCCCCTCAGCGGACATTGCTGGGCGCCGAAGAAGAGCACTTTACTGATCCGAAGACCGGCAAGCGGGTATCTCCGCTGGACGCTCTTATCGGTGGTGTCTGGGCTCTGCCCAACACGCGCGATGAGGAAACCGGCGATCTGATCAAGCCGACGTTGGAGCAGCTGCAGCAGGCGTCCATGCAGCCTCACAGCGAGATGCTGCGGACCATCGGCCTCATGGTGTCCAGCGAGTTGTCCATACCGGTCGCGTACTTGGGCATCATCCATGACAACCCGTCCAGCGCTGATGCGATTCTGGCGTCGGAGTCGGACATGGTGGCCATGGTCGAGTACGAACGCGACCTCAGTTATGGGATCGCGCACGAGAGCCTGGCGCGGACCATCCTTGCAGTGAAGTACGGCGCGATCACACCGGCCATGGTTGCGGAGCTGCGTGGGTTGAAGGCTCACTTTGCGAATGCCGGGACGCCTACTCGTGCGGCCCGGGCCGATGCTGCTTTGAAGTATTCGACTACGTTCCCCGCCGGAGATCCGGAGGTTGCTATGGAGGAATACGGCCTGACCAAATCACAGATCGAACGGAACCTCGCTTACGCCAAGCGCATGGAAGCGAGCACGCGCCTAGACACTCTCATGGCCGCGGCCAAGTCTTCTGCGACGCCAGTATTCAGTGACGGCGAAGCTACTGGCCCCGTCGATGAGCAGCTGAAGCAGGCGACGCTTCTGAAGGCCAAGGCTGACGCTCTTGGCACCCTTCGGCGTGCCGGCGTGGATGCTGCATCGGCTGCCACTCAGGTTGGGCTGACTGGTGTGAAGTTCATTCCGGGTAACCCGATTACCATCCGTGAGGATGCTTAGCAGTGGTCGAACGCGAGTCGATTGAACGGTACCGCCTGGCGTCGGCCGAGCTTTCGAGCCGCGTGACTGCCGAGTTGGCCGCATACTTCGCAGCGCTCGATTTGTCCCGGCCGGAAGCTGTCCGAGACGCGCTACTAGAGTTCATGCCGGTGCTCGTGGCCCAGTACGGACAAGTGGCCGAGGTGCTGGCCATGGACTGGTACGAGGAGCAGCGCGCAGAGTCTGGGGCCTCCGGCCGCTTCCGGGTGACCGTTCCGCCACCGGCAGTGACCGCCGCCCGTGTTGAAGATAAGGTCCGGTACCTCGCTGGCCATCTATGGACTCCTGAGCCGGCGGCCATGCTGTCGGCTCTCACGGTGGCGACTGACAAGTATGTGAAGCAGTCCGGGCGCGACACGATCACATGGAACGCGGACCGCGAGGGCGCCACGTGGGCGCGAGTGCCGTCTGGGCCGAAGACGTGCGCATGGTGCTTGATCCTGGCTTCTCGTGATGCCGTTTACGTTTCGAAGAAGTCAGCGGAAGCGCGGGCGGACGGCGACAAGTACCACGGACGCTGCGACTGCCAAGCGGTTCCCTTGCGCCGCGGCGATGAGTATCCCGAGGGGTACCTTCCGGATGACTTCTACGACATGTACCAGATCTCCCGCGACGCGGCCGGGTCTGGCGACATGAAGGAAATTGCGGCAGCTATGCGTCGCGAGTTCCCGGACTTCGTCAACGACGGCGTCCACACCCACTAGGTTCCCTTCCGCGCGATGCGGGCAGGGTTATTTGCCGTGCGATGCGGCTTTCACGAAGGAGCTTTCCCATTGAAAAAGCAGTTCCCCCACGGCATTGACATCACCGCCCCTGGCGGACTCACTGCGCTGATGGCCTTCCACCGAAAGACCTTCGGTAACGCCGTCATGGAAACGGATCCGGCAGGTGCCCCAACTGTCCCGGCGGTCGTTCCGCCCGCGGCAACTCCGGTTGTTCCGGACGAGTCGCAGCTCGGTGACGCCGGCAAGGCCGCATTGCAGGTCGAGCGCGATGCTCGGGCTACAGAGAAGGCCCGTGCCGACGCCGCCGAGGCAAAGTTGCAGGCAGCAGAGGACGCCAAGCTGTCGGACATCCAGAAAGCGCAGAAAGAACGAGATGACAAGGCGGCTGAGAACGCGACGCTCAAGGCAGCCAACGCACGTCTCGCCGCTCTCACCGAACACCCCGTGCCCAAGGAATACCAAGACTTGGTGACTGGGAGCGACGAGGCCACTTACCTTGCCTCGGCCAAGAAGATCTCCGAGCTCTACGCACGCGCCGAGGGGAAAGCTCCGAAGCCTGACCCAGTCCCGGGTTCAGGTAAACGCTCCGGCGATAACAACCCTGCTGGGGGGTCCGTGGCCACTGGCCGCGACCTCTACGCATCAACCAACAAGAAAGGCTGATCATGCCTCGCTACACCACCGAATCTTTCGGCAGCGGGAACATGTCCTGGCTTGGTTCCGCGCACGCAATTGAAAATGCGCAGACCGCCATGCTGGACATCTCCGCATTCACCGCCGGCACCCACTACCCGGACGGCTACATCCGTTCGGGCACTCCCGTCGCGAAGGTCGCGGGCGCCCTGGTGCCCTATGACGCCACGGAGGGCACTGTCACCGGCGCCGGAATCCTGGCCGGGTTCGTCCTGACCGATCAGAAGGTTGTTGGCACCGCGGATTTCGCCGTGCCTCTCTTCGATCATGGCCGCGTCAAGACGGCCAACCTGCCCATCGCGTTCACCAAGCCTGCCGCCGCGGCAAAGCTTTCCGCAACCACCATCGTCTTCGTCTAAGAAAGGGGGATGAATCATGGCACTTTGGACTGACCTCATCACTCCCGGCGAGCTGACCGGCTACATCCGCGCTGCTCTCGCCGACATCGAATCCAACCGCACGTCCCTGGCGCGCTGGCTGCCGAACCGCGAGGTTCCGCGCATCACCGTCCGCTTCGTCAAGGGCCGCAACGGTCTCGTCGCCGAGGCGCAGTTCCGCGCATTCGATGCTGAGCCCGAGATTGCGGGCGGCACTTCCGGCCAGCGGGTCACCATCGAACTTCCGGCAATCGGCCAGAAGCGCGTGATCTCCGAGTACGACCAGCTCATCGATGAGAGCGCATCGGATGAAACCATCCGGGCGTCCATTCTTGACGAGGCGAAGGCCGTTGCTCGCGCGATCGCTGACCGCATCGAACGCCTCCGCGGCACCGTACTTGAGACGGGCAAGGCGACTGTCACCCAGTCGAACTTCTCGTTCAGTGACGACTTCGGGCGCGATGCCGGCCACACCGTGACCGCGCCCGTCCTCTGGTCCGACCTGACCGCTGATCGTCTCGGCCAGTATTCGGCCTGGGCCGATGTGTACTCCGCATCGAACGACGGCGAGACTCCGGGTTCGGCCATCATGTCCCGGAAGGCGTTCAGCGCGCTTGCCGCGGGCAACCAGTTCAAGACGACTCTGATCGGCGGTGCGCAGCGCCCCGCCATCGAGTCCGAGGTTCGCGCCTACCTTGAGTCGGCTGGCTGGCCTCCGATCTACATCTACGACCGGCGCACCGCCGCCGGCCGCGTGATCTCCGACAACAAGGTGCTCTTGCTCCCTGAGGCCGTCGACCCGAACACTGGCACTTCCCAGCTCGGCAACACGTTCTGGGGGCGCACGCTCACGTCCAAGGATTCGTCCTACGACCTGACCGATTCCGAGCAGCCGGGCGTTGTGGCTGGCGCGCACAAGTCGGAGACGATACCGCACATCGCGACGGTCGAATCCGATGGCATCGCCCTCCCGGTCCTGGCGAACGCGAACCTGTCCTTCGTGGCCACGGTTCTCTAGCTGATTGAGATCCTGCGGGGCGCTTCCGGGCGCCCCGCAGATCTCCCTTCGAAAGGATCCACCATGGCAGTATTTGCCACGCACGTCGTGCTCATGCGCGACTTCCAGGCTGTCGCCTTCGCGCCCGGTGATGAGCTTCCGGAGTGGGCAGAGGGCAAGGTGGGAGACCACTGCCTCGTGCCCGAACCAGAAGCTTCTGACGCAGATGGCTCCGGCACGCAGGACGCCGCGGAAGATGAAGATCCGGCGGAGGATCAGACGGACTCCGAGACTGACGAACCCGAGTCAGAGGACGAGCCGCAGGCACCTGCCGCCGACGTCCCCGACTTCACCGCGCCAGCTCCTGTCCGCCGCGGCAGCCGCACCCGGAAGTAGGAGCCATGGCCGCCGACTACGCGACACTGGCCGATCTGAAGGTGCACTGGTCAGATCTTCCGGCTGAGGATGAAGCCGACGCCTCGCAGAAGCTACACGAGGCATCTGTCGAGGTCCGCGGTAACTACCCGGACCTCGATGCCCGAATCGCGCTGGCCATCGAGGATGGCGGCATGGATCCGGACATCCCGAAGCTGGTTGTTTGCCGCATGGTCAAGCGGGCTTTGGATGTCACCGGCGACGCGCCAATTGCTGGCATGGAGTCAATCCAGTTCGGCACCGGCCCGTTCTCGATGGGCGGCAAGGTTCACAATCCGGACGGGAATGTTTACCTTTCGTCCGCTGACAAGCGGCTGCTGGGCAAGTCCCGTCCGCGGGGCCAAGCCTGGACCATTCACCCGGGAGGCTGACATGGGCATGGCTTACGCGCTCCCCGGCGATTATCACGCGCCGGGAATGTCCATTGTGAAGCGGTTCCCTAAATCGTGGCTCACCTCCGTAACCGTTCTACGGGGCGGCGGCAAGGATGCGAAAGGAAACCCGATCGCACCTCTGGAGATCTTGGTGACAGGCTGCTTGATCGCGCCTCGAGCCACAGCGGATCCAGTCGACCGGGCTGATGTTGTGAGCTCCACGGCCGTCCTTTACCGAGACCCCGGGTTCACGTTCCTGCCCACTGATCGGATACGCGTTCCCGTAGATGCGCGGATGGCCGGCACATGGTCTGTGGACGGGCGCCCGGGTGCGTGGCCTTACGGCTCTGAGGTTGGGTTGGTGATGGCCTAATGGCGCTGCGAAAGGTACCCGGCTCCAGGTCGTATATGGCTGATGATTCCGGGCTCAAGGATCTGGGCACCTCAACGACCGTTGGCGAGGCGACACTGGCGGCAGCGCAGCGCCTGGCTGGTAATGCGCAAGCGGTGGGGCGCGGCGAGTACGAGGCCACACCGACGACCGTCACTGGTGGCTGGGCGAACGAGCGGCGCGCTGGCGCCGTGGTCCGCGAGACTCGGCGCGATTGGAAAGACACACGCGACGCAATCCTGCTGCGCGTGGCTGACTCGATGAGGGTGAGGGGCTCAAGTGATTGATGCTCTACTCTTCCCGGACACCCGCGATGCGCTGTTCGACCTGATCGACGGCGCCACTCATCTCGGCCAGCCGGTTAGGGCGGTCTACCAGATCCCCGCCGACACCTACGGCGCGATTCAGGGCCCCTTCCCGGTGGCCCTGATCTACGTCACGGGCGGCACCCGGGGCTTCGTTGACCGGGTGGACCGGGCAACGATCGAGGTCTACGCTCCCGGCCAGCAAGCCGTCAACATCCTCGAGTCGATCAGCGCTTCCATCGTCGGCTCAGACATAGAGACGCCGTCCGGGTATATCGATAGTATCGCCGCGGATATCACCGCGGCTGACGTGCCTTACCAGTCCGACACGATCAACAAAGCCGCCGCGACTTTCCTCGTAACGTCCCGGCCCCTCTGACCCCGCACGGGGAAATCAACTCATCGCCCTTGAAAGGGGTCTATTTTGCCTACCTTCGATACCATCCGCCAGGGCGCCGACGAGCGCGCACTGATCCGCAAAATTCAGAAGGCAGTGGCCTTCCTCGCACCCAAGACCGTTGACCTGCCGGACTCGCTGTTCGACGTCGGCGGCGCCCTGATCGACCTGAAGACGGCCGGCTGGCTACCGGTCGGAATGGTCACCCCCGATGGCTACGAGTTCGGGCGCGACATCTCCAAGGAGGATGTGACCGCTCTCGGCTATGCGTCCGCGGTGCGCTCCGACGTCACAGAGGTTGCCAGGTCCGTGACCATGACGCCGCTGGAGACCGGCCGGAAGCACATGCTGGAACTGACCTACGGCACGGACCTGTCCGCTGTCACGCAGGACCCGACGTCGGGCGAAATCGTGTTCGAGGAACCGGACCTGCCCGTTGGCCAGGAGTACCGTCTCCTGATCGTCGGCTCTGACGGCCCGGCGGCTGAGAACTGGATCCTTGGCCGCGGCTACGGCGCGGTGAAGCTCGCTTCGACCGACTCCCAGACATGGGGCACCGGCGATCCGGTTCGGCAGCCTCTGACCTTTGATGTCTTCACGGACACCGAGGTCGGCACCCCCGTCCGCCATTACATCGGCGGCACCGGTGCCGTGGCCCACAAGACGGTCATGGGCTTCACTGCCGGCGTCTGACCCTCCCCCTAAGCACGGTGCGCGTCGTTCTCCGGGTGTGGCGGCGCGCACCGTTTCCACCTGACACCCGAAATCTTTAGGAGCCGATATGCCCCGCTTCACCAAGGACGGTCACACCGTCGAGACGTCCGTCGCTACCGAGGCCGCTGAGCTGCGCCGCGACGGCTACAAGGAAGAGAAAGCCAAGACCGCCGCTGTCAAGGCTTCCGATTCCGCTAGCACCACCAAGTAACCAACCAACCCCCTCACACCCGGAGGCAACACCATGGCCGTAGACAAGCCGAACATCAACCTGACCCTCGCCGCCCTCGAGGCGGAGGTCGCTAAGCCTGAGCCCTTCGTGCTCGCTCTCAAGGGCGGGAAGCGCATCACGTTCCCCGACCTGTACGACCTGCCCGCCGTCGAAGCTGAGGCATTCTTCGCCAAGTTCGAGGGCGCCGGCCGGACCGACTTCGCGCTGCTCGAGGAGTGGCTTTCCAAGGCGGACTATGAAGCGTACGTCGCCGCCCGTCTCCCGCTGCGCGTCCACGGCGCCCTCATCGAGCGGGTCATGGCCTACTACCAGCAGACGGTTGGGACCCCGGGGGAAGATACCGCCTCCGAGAGCTGATCCACCGTTACCGTCCGCAAATCCGCGCTGACCTCTTGCGGGAGTTCGGCGTGGATCTTGCGGAGTGGTTCCGGGCCAAGCGGTGGGTTGCGTTGCTCGAATTGATCGACAACCTGCCCACCGCTTGCAGGCTCAACGAGGCAATAGCGAACGACCCGGAAGCAGCGGCCCACCTGGCCGAGCTGAGGCTGTCCAAGCCGGAGGACGCCGATCCGTGGTCCCCAAGAATTTCTGAGTTTGACCTGAATATCACGATGCTGCGGGAAATCCTTCACGCCATCAAGGGCCTGCGGCAGGTAAGCATTGCGGCGGCCGGTGGGAAGCCTGGCGAAGAGAAGCCGTTCCCCGCACCGTACACCGAGATCGACCGCGCCATCGAGTCCGCGGAACGCAACTGGGCCGAGCTCTTCGTCCAGCAGTTCGGGTTCAAATCCGACGACATCTGACAACTCCATAGGAGGCCCTTGTGCCCGTAATCGGTGTAGCCGAAGTCCTCGTGTCTCCGGTATTCAAGGACCTCCAGAAGAAGGTCGGGCAGGAGCTGGACGGGGCCGCGAGTAGCGCCGGTCAGTCCGCCGGTTCCAAGATGGGCGCCGCTCTCGGCGGCGCCCTGAAGGTCGGCGCGCTGGCCGTGGCAGGCGGCGCCATGGCTGGAATCGGCGTGGCCCTGACCAAAGGCTTCGGCCGTCTGCAGGCCATCGAAAACGCAAAGGCAAAACTGACCGGGCTGGGCCATGACGTAGAGGCCGTAACGGGCATCATGAACGACGCCATGGCCGCTGTAAAGGGCACCGCGTTCGGCCTCGATGAGGCGTCCACAGTGGCGGCCGGCGCTGTTGCTGCCGGCGTCAAACCCGGCAAGGACCTCGAGCGGACCCTCCGCCTGACCGGCGACGCGGCAACCATCGCGGGTGTGGGCATGGGCGAGATGGGTGCGATCTTCAACAAGGTCGCGTCATCGAACAAGATCCAGGGCGACGTGATCGCTCAACTCAATGACGCCGGTATCCCGATCGTGCAGCTGCTCGGCAAGGAACTGGGCACGACCGCTGACGAGACGCTGAAGCTCGCATCCGATGGCAAGGTGAACTTCGAGACCTTCCAGAAGGCGATGGAGGCTGGGCTTGGCGGCGCCGCTCTGGAGTCCGGCAAGACGCTGCAGGGCGCATTCAAGAACACCATGGCGGCTGTCGGCCGTATCGGCGCCTCGCTGCTGTCCGGTGTCTACCCGAAGATTCAGCAGTTTTTCTCCGGAGCCATCGAGTGGCTGAAGCCTTTGGAGGCTGGCGCGAAAGTGGCTGGCGCTGCTATTGGAGTGTTCCTGGACAAGGCCGTCAGCGGCGCGCAAGGTCTGTACGATCTGCTCGTCAAGGGCGACTTCACGGGCAAGCTCACCGCAGCGTTCGGTTGGGAAGAGGACTCGCCACTGGTTGACTTCCTCCTCCGGGTCCGCGACGGCGCGAAGGGCCTCTACGACTTGCTGGTTACCGGCGACTTCACAGGCAAGCTGACGTCTGCGTTCGGGTGGGAAGAGGATTCACGGTTCGTTGACTTCCTCCTGACCATCCGCGATGAGGTCAAGAAGATCCCGGACGCGCTCCAGAAGGTCATCGACACCAGCAAAGATGTGGCCAAGTGGCTTTGGGACATGCGCGAGCCTATCGGGATTATCGTCGGATTGATTGTCGTCTCCCTGATCCCGCACTGGGTAGCCCTTGGCGTCGAGGCTATGAAGTCCGCGGTGAAGCAAAAGGTTGCTTGGGGGATCACGCAGGCCGAGGCGATCAAGTCCGCCTTTGTCCACTCGTGGGCAGTTGTGGCCATGGTCGGCGGCTGGCTCCTCATGGGCGCCCAGGCAACCATTCAGGCTGTCAAGATCGCTGCCGCGTGGCTGATCGCCATGGGCCCGGTCGGGTGGATCATTGCCGGCGTCGCGGCGATCATCGCCGCCTTCGTGCTGGCTTACAACAACATCGGCTGGTTCAAGGATGGCGTAGACGCTGCCATGCGCTGGATCGGCGACGTCGTGTCCGGCGCGTTCGGCTGGATTCAAGACGCCATCGGTGCAGTGGTCAACTGGTTTACGAACGTGGCAATGCCCGCATGGTCCGCCGCTATCGACATGGTCGGCGGATTCTTCATGTCCCTGTGGGCTGACTGGATCAAGCCAGCCTTCGACGGGATCGCCTCGTTCATCAAGTCAACCATTGACGGTATCGGCGCCGTGTTCACATGGCTGTACGAGAACATCATCAAGCCCGTATTCGATGGGATCTCCGCGGCGGTCAAGTTCGTGGGCGATGTGTTCACTGCCTGGTACCTAACGTCCATCAAGCCCGTATTCGACTCGGCGGCCGTCATCATCAACGGCTTCTACCTGTTCTTCCGTGGCATCTTCCAGCTCGTCGTTTCGCTGATCACGTACATTGTGATCCCGCTGTTCATGGCGTTCTGGAACCGGATGGTGGAAGCGTTCACGGCCATCGGCAACACAATCGCCGGCTGGTGGAACACGACAGTGGCCGCCTTTACCGCGGTAGGCGCGGCCATCAGCGACTGGTGGAACGGCGTAGTGGCGATCTTCAACTCCGCTGTCAGCTTCGTACGAGACGTGCTCTCGGCGGTGTTCACCTGGCTCTACGAGACGGTCATCAAGCCTGTCTTCGACGGGATAGGCAATGCGATCAAGTGGGTCTGGGACAACATCATCAAACCCGTGTTCGACAACTGGGTGTACTTCTTCACCGTAGTCATCCCCCAGGCGCTGAACTGGCTGCACGACAACGTCATCAAACCCGTATTCGACGCCATCGGCAACGCCGCGAAATGGGTTTGGGAGACGCTGCTCAAGCCTGTCTTTGATGCATGGGTGAACGTGTTCACGGTCCTCTTGCCGAACGCCTTCAACTGGCTGTATGACAACGCGATCAAGCCTGTTTTCGACAGCATCGGAAACACGATCAAGTGGGTTTGGGACAACGTCATCAAGCCCGTCTTTGACACGCTCTCGGACTTCATCACCAAGACGATCCCCAAGGCTTTCGAGGATGGCGTCGGCTTCATCAAAACGGCATGGGACAAGCTGCAGGAAATCGCCAAGATGCCGGTTCGCTTCGTTGTGGACACGGTCATCAACGATGGCCTGATCGGTGCGTTCAACACGGTGGCCGGCATCCTGCCAGGCATCGACAAGCTGCCCCGGGTGGCTCTGCCTGACGGGTTCGCCCGCGGCGGCATCCTGCCGGGGCAGTCGTCCTGGCGGAACGGTGACGACCAGCTCGTGCCGATGCGGCGCGGTGAGGGCGTGCTGGTTTCTGAGGTCATGCGTGACCCGTACGAGCGTGCGCGCCTGTACGCGATGAACAAGGCCGCCGTCATGGGCCGAAAGGCGTCAGAGGCGCGGGCCCTGTTTGGTGAGGGCTTCGCTAAGGGCGGCATCGTCAACCCGTTGAAGCAGCTGATCGAGACACAGGGCTACAACCGCGTGCACAAGGGCGTCGACTTCGCAGCATCGGTCGGAACTCCCGTGTTCGCTACGGAAGCCGGGCGCGTGTCGTGGTCCGGTCCCGGCGTTCAGGCTCCGGGCGTGTGGGGCGGGAACGAGGTTCACGTCGATGGCGGCTCCGGCATTCAGTCGTGGTTCGCTCACCTGTCCTCAATGGCTGTCAAGGTCGGCGACATGGTTCGGGCGGGGCAGCAGATCGCGCTGTCAGGCAATACGGGTATTTCGTCTGGGCCTCACCTGCACTTCGGAACGTTCGCGGGCGGCTGGCCGAACGACGTCAACCCGTACAGCTACCTGTCCGGCGCTGGCGTACCTTCGGGCGGCGGCTTCAATCCGCTGGCGGGCATCATCGATGGGTTGCTGGCGAGGTTCCGGGAGGCGTTCCCGGCTGCGGGCATGATCGCTGACCTTGCTATCGGTGTGGGCAAGAAGCTGTTCGGCAGCGTATCTGACCTCATTACCGGCGGCCAAGGTTCGGCAGCGGGCCCGGCACTGTATGATCTCGGCGGCATCCTGCCCCCGGGGATCTCGCAGGTAGTCAACCGCACAAGCAAGCCCGAGGCGATCCTCAACCCGCAGCAGTGGGCGGACATCAGCCGTCTTGCAACACAGGGCGGCGGCCGTGGGGATATCAACTTCCACGGCAACGTCGGATGGGACCCGAACGAGGTCGCCCACCGCATCGAAACGAAGCGCCGGGACACGTTCGCCGCTTTCGGAATCTAGGGAGGTCATTTAGTGGGTATCGCTTACGCCATCCCTTACATTCCGCCGACGCCGCCGGCGCCACCATGGCGGGGCATCAGCCTCTCATGGACGGGCTGGGACGGTTCCGAGTGGGAGCTCACGCGCCCGGCCACAGGGTTGTTCCTGCGGCCGGGCGTGCGGGGCCTGCACCTGCCATCGTTTGAGCGGCTGTCCAGCTCTTCGCCGATGGTCCCGGGCTCCCGGCATCGGGGCACGTCCACGGGAGACCGGGAAGTGCATTGGCCGGTCTACCTGTATTCGGATGACAGTTCCGCCGGGTTTCTGGCGCGGGATCAAGCATTCTGGCGCTCGCTCGATCCGGACATGGAAGGTACATGGACGGCGGCCGTTCCGAACGGCGGGCGCCGCACGCTGGACCTTCGCCTGCTGAACTCCGACGACGACATGGCCCGCGACCCGATCAAGCACGGATGGGCCAACTACAGCATCACGCTGCTAGCCGATGACCCCTACTGGCTCGGAGAGACGGTCACGAAATCATGGGCCCAGGGCGACATGCGGCCCTACTACATCACTCCGGAGGACCGCGCCGCCTACGGCTACCCCGACGACGCGATCCACTACCTATCCCCGGGCGGCTCGCTCGGCTCGGCGACGTTCACTAACGACGGCGACGTTCCGGCCTACGCGGTTTGGACTGCGATAGGCCCGACGACGGCTGTCTCATTCGGCGTCGGTGGCCGGGACATCATCGTTCCGTTCGACATCCCAGACGGATATGCGGTCCAGCTGGACACCGACCCCGTAAACGGTCAGGTGCTCTGGTTTGGGGCCTGGAACTCGGTCAACAAGTCGCTGCTGGCTCCCGTGGACCGCACAGCGGAACTGTCCCCCGCATCCGCGTTCGTTCCTATCCCCCGAGGGCAGGACCGGCCGCTGACTATTCAGATGACCGGATTCGGAACCGTGATCGCCTCCGTCCGGAACAAGTACCGGAGGGCGTGGTAATGGCCGCCGAGATCCCCTACGAGATCCTCGTCTACAAGGGCTGGGACTTCCGGGGCTGGGTTGGCCGGCCGGGCGATCTGAAACCGACGATCCGGCACAACATGATGTCCACGGCGACGTTCACAATTGACGCGGACCATCTGCGGGCATCGGATCTGATGGCCCCGGGCGCCCGAGTGAAGATCTACAAAGACGGCAACTTGGAGATGACCGGCCCGGTGCGTCTTGCCGGCGGCGACTTCAACGCGGCACCGTCCCTTACGTTCACGGTCGAGGACGATTTTCGGATCTTGCACAACTGGTTGGCGTGGCCGAAGCCCACGGCCGCGCTCACAGGGCAGGACGTCGAGTATCGGTCCATCGCGGGTCCTGCTGAGACTGTCGTCAAGACGGTCATGGCTGAGGCTGCTGCACGGCTCGGCTTCCCCCTGACCGTGGCGCCGTCATTGGGCCGCGGGGCGTCCGGCAAGTACACGTTCCGGTTCCACCCGGCATACGACCGGTTGTTCCCGGCCGTCGACCAGGCAGGCATCGGCGTCACTGTTCGCCAGGACGGCGTTGGGCTGCTACTGGACTGCTACACGCCGCGGGATTACCCGCACGAGCTGTCCTCGGAAAACGGGACCGTCGTCGGTGGCACCTACTCCCTGGCAGCCCCTTCCACTACCCGGGCGATTGTCGGAGGGCAGGGCGAGGGCGTGGCGCGCGAGTTCCGGGAATTCAAGGACACAGCACGTGAGTCCGAATGGAACGACGTCATCGAGGTCTTGCAGGATGCCCGCGACTCATCGTCCGGCGATGTCTACGCAGACCGCGCTAACGAGGTCCTAGCCGAGGGGGCGCCGCTGGCCGGGCTGTCCTTGGAGCTCTCCGAAACCAAGCACTTCCGCTACGGCGGCGACGGGCTCCGCGTGGGCGACCGCGTGACGGCCAAGATCCGCGGCCAAGCGTTCACCGACGTGCTGCGCGAGGTCCGACTCTCATGGGATAGGGCGGGCGACGTCGCAACTCCCATCGTGGGCGAACGAACCGACGACCCGGACCTGAACCTTGCCAAAAGAATCCGCGCCCTGCAGCGCGACAACGCAGATAGGAAGGCCCGCTGATGGCTTTGACGAGCGTCTTTTACGACGGCGTAGTGACAGAAACTGACCGGGCGAAGAACCTTGCCGGCAGCCCGGAGTACGGCGTCTACGGCATCGATGATTTCAAGGTGACCGCTCACCCGTCGATCCCGTACAACGTCCTTGTCAAGGCGGGCCGGGCTCACGGGCATGGCGTCACTGACGAGGCGGCCATTGACCAGATCGTGCCGTGCGACACCCTGGCAACCGGCGCCCGTTGGGACCTGATCGCGGTCCGCCGAAACTGGCAGCCGGCACTCGGTGGCCCGTCCACGCTGGTTGCCATCACGGCAGGCGCGACGGCCGAGATCCCGGCGGCCCGCAAGGTGGGCCCGGGCGTGGAGGATGACCAGCCTATCGCGCTGGTGAAGTGGAAGGGTGGCCTGTCCGCTCCCGAGACGATCATCGACCTCCGCGTGTGGGCTGGCAACGGCGGACTGTATGCCAAGGACGACCTCGTTCGCACGTACCTGACCCGCGTCGGCACAGAGGTGAACATCAACGGCGCCCTCTGGGTATGCAGCCTCGGCGCGAACGGAACAACCACGTGGGACAAGGCTTCCGAGGTCGGCAAGGTCCCACTGTTCGGCGTCGGAGGATCCGTTACCGGTGGCGCGCCACCAACCGGCGCTCAGTTCCTTGTGCAAACCGGATCGAAGGTCGGCACCACGGACACACAGGGCTATGCGAACGTCGTATTTCCGAAGGCGTTCCCCAATGGCCTGCTCTACGTCGGGCTCTCGAACGGAGACTCGTCCATCGACCGAGCTTACGGCCGCGGGACTCTTGCCATGAATCCCTCGGGCGCACCGTACGACAACGGCACCAAGACGCAGGTTACCTACACGGTTGCGTTCCCGACCGGCTTGGCTCCGGGACTTGTGCACCGCGTCAACTGGATTGCGATCGGGTGGTGAGCGCAATGCCAGTGTTCCTCACCAAACTCCGACATGCACTCGGCAGGCTCACCCGGACCGACTGGGCGTTCCTCCATTTCAAGGCGGCCCTCGGCTTCCTGCTGATGATCCCACTGGTACAGCTCAACTCCGTGCGGGACAACACGAACCAGGTGTTCATCACCATCTGGTTCGGAGTCACCCTGCTGGGATTCTGCGTGAGCGCCATCGGCATCGTGATGTCCGCGCAGAAGTACGAGACTCGCCGCAACGGCTTCCGCTGGGAAATGGCGGGGCTCTGGCTCCTGCTGTCCGGCCCCTTGGTTTTCATCCTTCTGCAGGCCGGGCTGTGGATCACCACTGGTCAGCAGCGCATCGTGACGATCGCCCTCTGCTACGTGATCGCCGCGGCCATCCTGGCCCGCATGGTCATGGTCAAGTCGGCGGCCAAATCCCGCACCGTCATATTCCGGTACCTGGATGAGGAAGAACGAGGAAAGCATGGCTGACGGACACCTCGCACTCACCTTTGCCCTGCTGCTGGGACGCGTGCCATTGGCTGACGATCCGGTGGATCCCAACCTACCAGTTCCCCTGCCACTGCTGCTGTCCGCTGTCGGGCTTGCTGGGGCGGTGCTGACTGCATTGATCGCCGCATGGGCCAAGCGGTGGCGCACGCCGGCGGACGCCCGGGAGGACCGCAAGCTCAACCTCGAAGCTGACGAGCGCCTGCTGGCCCGCTTCGAAAAGATGCTGCAGGAGCGTGACAGTTCAATCGATGAGCTGCGGCAGGAGCTCAAGGAAGTGCGCGCCCTCGCCGAATCGGCTGTCACCGATAACCGGGCACTTGTCGACTGGATTTACGCTGCTGTCCGCGTCGTGCGGGACCTCGGCGGAATTGCCCTGCTCCCTGCCCCGCCCAAGGGTGTCACCATCGCCGACCATCCCGCCCACTACGCAGGAGCCAAGACATGATCGACGTTCAGCAGAGCCTTGGCCTGTGGATCCCACAGGTAAACGGCCAGTACGTGAACGAGGACTGGAACCCGGAGAACAAGGGCTTCGGTGCCCAATGCTGGGACACGGCGGCGCATTGGTCCCGTTTCCTCGGCCTTCCGGTCATCAATACCGGCGGCGCCGGACGCTGGCCTGGATGGGCAGGGAACATGGTCGACGCTTTCCCGCAGTCGCCGGAGATCGCCGCGGCGTACGAACTGATCAGCCCGGACCAGCCGGGGCGCCCGGGCGACATCGTCGTGTGGGGCGACGCGTACTGGTACTACCCGGCAACGCACGTGGCTGTCCTTGTGCAGGACAAGGGCGGCTGGCAGTTGTGCATGTCCGGGAACAGCAGCGACTCACTGCCGGATAACCCGTACCCGGAGTGGACGACGGGGCCGACAATTCTGCAGCACCTTCCCAGCCAAGGACTCATCGGCTACATCCGCCCCCGCGTTGGCGGCACCATCGCCGTGCAAAGCACCATCACGGCCGTCATCGACATTCCAGTATCCCCGGAGGACAAAATGCTCGTACTCGCAACGAACGGTTCCAGCCCGCAGGTTTGGGCCGGTGACGGCATCCTTCGCCGCCCCGTCTGGACCCTCGACACCATGAACGCCCAGCAGTGGCTCGCCCGCAACAAGGTCCTCGGCCCGTTCTACAAGGACGGGGAGATCCAGACCATCCCTGACCTCAACTCCATCGGCATCGACATCACTGCACTCGTCGGGAAGGACGTGAACGGCAAATGATCACCTTCGACATTCCCCTGTTTCTCGTCCTGCAGCTCCTGGCCGGCACGGTCCTGCCGCTGCTGGTGGGCCTCGTGACGACCCGGGAAACAAGCCCCGGACGCAAGGCCGTCTACCTGGCCGCCCTGAGTGTTGTCATCTCACTGCTCACCGAGATCGCCAGCGCACTGCAGGCCGGCGTCGTGTACAACCTCGGCACCGCACTGATTGCCGCACTCGTTACCTTCCTGATCGCGGTCGGAACCCACTTCGGTCTGTGGAGGCCAACCGGAGCATCTGCCAAATTGCAGGCAGTCGGCGGCCCCGCTGACGGCAGCAACGAAGCCTCGACGTCCTGAAGGAGCACTGATGACCGATTACCCATACGAGAGTCAGCTTGTCGCCGACCCTCTGACGTTCCAGCGCGCCGTCAATTCTTCGGTGACGGTCTACGACATCGACGACACCAGCGAAAGCACCCCGCTCGCGCTAAAGGATCTCAGCGGGCTCCCGCTGGCCAACCCTGTGACGAGCAGCGCGGACGCTTTCACCCCGCCGTTCATAGCGCCGGCTGATGGCGTCAAGCTCGTCGGGGCCGGGCTGATCGTTCCGGTGTTCTCTCCGAAGGGCATCCGGGACGCTGCGGAGGCTTCCGCGCTGGCCGCGCAGGAGGCGGCCGGCGCTGCGGCGACGGCCGGGGCGGCTGCGGCTGATGCTGCCACGGCGCAGCTGCAGGCGGCCACCACCAGTGCGGCTACCTCGGCTACCGCGGCGACAACGGCGCAGGCCGCTGCTGTCGCTGCCCAGGCGGCGGCCGAAGCCGCTGCCGCAGTCTCCTCGGGCGGCGGCGTGGCGCTCGATCCAGTGGACGCTGACACGCTTCTGATCACCACCAAGACGGACGGCTCGGTTGCTATTGACCCGTCCGACGCCGACGCCATTCTCATCACAACCTAAGGAGCCGCCAGCATGGCAACTCAAAAAGTCCCCACACTGGACGGCTCCGGCCGAGTCCGCGAAAAGCACCTCCCAACTAACCTCGGCGCAGCGGCACTAAATGCCACTTATGCGCTCAAGGGTGAAACCTCAGGAACGCTGATCTACTCGGCCGGCGCGTACCCCGCCCGACCAGCTGGCGCCGTCGCCGTGACCTACATCGGACCAGTACAGCCGACCACGTGGATTGTTAACGACACTTGGAAGGACAACTCCTAATGAGCGACTTCACAACAGTTGTCACCGGCACACCCGTCTACGCTGCCGGCAATGCGAAGTTCGGTTCCGGCGGGTTCTCCGGCGCCATCATCGGCGCGACCGGCGCGGACAGCTTCCTCTCAAGCACGGGCGCGGACGGCGGCAACCTCACAACGGGCACCGTCGAAGCATGGGTGAAGCACCCTGCCACCACCTCAACGCGCACAGCCTTTGCACACCCCGGCTGGTACTGGGCGGGCGCGGCAGCGGACGGCAAGGCCACGGCGCGCTACGGCCCCACCGGAGCGGAGGTAACGCTCGGCTCGAACATCGTTATCGCCGATGACGCATGGCACCATATCGCGCTCGTGTTCGTCGCTGGTGTGGCAAACCTATACGTCGATGGCGTCAAGACCTCGGCAGCAACCACCGCGAAAGCAACCAGCTCAGCGGCAGGCGGCGCTCAGTTCTACATCGGCGGGCTCGGAAGCTCCGGCTTCCAGTGGCAGGGCGCCATAGACGAAGTGCGGATCAGCAACACCGCGAAATACGCCGGCACCTATGCCGTGCCGACTGCCGCGTTCGTGTCCGGTTCGTCAACCGTTGCGCTGTACCACCTCGACGCCAGCGGCGTGGACACCGCGCTCCCCGATATGGGCGCCGATAACTCGCCGGTCACTATCGCCCCGAACGACGCCAATATCGTGTACAGCCCGTACAACTGGAACGTCACATCCACGCAGGCAAAGACCATCAACGCGGGCGCCTACCTGCGGACCACCCTCAGCGGCACAGCAACTTCGCTCAAGGCAAAGTTTGATCTGACCAACGCTTTGACCCCGCTCCCTCAGATCTCCTTCCGGGTAGACGGCGGGTCTTGGACATCAACGACCATCGCCGCAGACGTAACCATCCCCATGCCGACCAACAACACATGGGGCGCGCACCTGGTAGAGATCCTCGTCAAAGCCACCACTGAGACGCAGAACCGTTGGAACGCACCGCAGAACACCGCCGTCGTGTTCCTCGGATTCAGTGCCGACCCCAGCAGCATCACGACCCGAACCACCCGCACGCGGAAGCTCTACGTCCTCGCCTATGGTGACTCCATCACGGAGGGTGTGCGGACGCTCGCGCTCAACGGCGCGGGCGGCGACGTAGACCGCAACGACTCAGCATCGGGCTGGGCTTACCCGCTTGGCGAACTGATGGGCGCAGAGGTCGGCGTCGTAGGGTTCGGCGGGCATGGCATCGTGGACACGGGCGGCGGCAACGTCCCCGGCATGGTCAACACCTACAACCTGCTCTGGGCCGGTCAGGCGCGGTCCTTCACTACCCCGCAGGCGCCGGACCTGATCCTCCTGAACCAGGGCACGAACGACAAGGTGGACATTATCGACAGCACCAAGACCGTGCTGAATAACCTTCTGGCTGCGACACCGAGCACAACCAAGATCGGCGTGATCATCCCCTGGAACACCAACAGGCGGGCGGACCTTATCGCGGGCGTTGCGGCGTGCGACTCAACGCGGCGGGTCAAGGTCATCGACACTCCCGGCTGGTTCGTGTCCTCGGACGCATCGGACGGCATCCACCCTTACGGCTACACAAACCTCGTGGACCTGTCCCCGCGCATCGCAACAGCGGCACGGGCAATCCTCGGGTCCGGCGGGACGTACCTGAACGTGGGCGGCGTTGCCAAACCGATCAGCCCGGTAGTGGTCTAGCTAGATCGCCCACTCGTTTTGGTGTGCGTTCCAGCAGGCGTCAGAGCAGTATGCGGGACCGTTGCGGTCCACGGCGGTCCCGCACTCTGCGCACGTCTGCGTACGGTTGAACCACATCAGCAGCTTGTCTATCGGTCGCATCCCCATGCGAGAAGTATAGGGGCAAGTAAGACCAGCTGGTGTTCGTGCCCGGCTTCTACGCTTTCGCTGTGGGCAACGGCATCGGCGGCCCTTGGGGATCATCCTGGGACGGCAACCCTTGCGGATCGGAAATGACGGGCGGCGTCACACCCCTCTGCGCGCATCGGCTTCAGGCGGCTGGAACGCGAGACTGGGTGTTTATCCCCTAGACGTATGGCGGCCCTGGCTAAGGGCCGCCTTCGGGAGTCGGCCCATTTTCTGCGAGAGCATGTGACTCGGCTTCTCAATTAACCAGTAAAACGCTGTAGCAACGGCTAGCGCGGCTGGGATTGCCACGGCGTATGCCAGCCAAAGCGGAGGATTGCCGCCCAAGGCAATAATGGACCCGATGACAATGGGCTCGTGGACAAGATAGAGGCTAAATGAGATCGTTCCGAGTCGTCGGACCACCGGCGTCTCCAAAGCACGAACAGCCGGCCGGAAGTATGCGCAGGTGAAAACCGCCAAGCATGCCCCGATTGAGATGAGGCCTGTTGATACAGCTCTGAATGACTCCAGATCATCGACGACGCCGCCCAAGGTCCACTGGCTGGTCAGTAGCAGCACTGTCAGTGCGCAGGTTGCAGCCCAGCTCCAGGCCCCCAGTCGTTTCCCGATATCAGCAATGCGGTCTGTCTTGGAGGCCATGAGAACTCCCAGCCCGAACACCGGAAGGAAAGTCAGAGCGCCACCGAGCATTCCCGTCTGACCTCCAACAACGGTGGCGGCAATCAAGATGGTTGCCTTGACCCAAATGAGGCTGCCCCACTTCCTAGCCACGAGGATGTATAGAGGCAGCAGCAGTGAGAACAGAACCTCCCAGCGCAATGACCATAGCGGGGTGTTCAACCCGCCGGCGCCACCCATTAGCGAGGAGCCGAGGATAACCTGCATCAGGCCATTCGGGGACGTCGAGTGGTCATTTACCCACTCACTGGACACGGGATTCACCACTCTTGGCAAGAGTACTACTGTGGCAAACGCAAAACACAGGCTCGCTATCGCCGGAATATAGAGTCTTGCGATACGTCGGGGGTAATAGCTGGCCCAGATGGTGGGCCGCCCCTGTAGTGCGGGTAGGGCCAGTACGAAGCCGCTAAGGACGAAGAAGATCACCACGGCCTCGCGGCCTGCCCAAACGAGATGCAGTGGGGTGTAGAAAAACAACCATTCGACGGTGGTTGGTGAGGTTCCCGATGGGTGGAGATATAAGGCAGCGATGCTTGGACTGGTGAGAGCTATGTGGTAGACGACTACAACAAGGGCCGCTACGCCGCGTAGCCCATCCAGAGATTTGAGTCTTTGCCCTGGCTTAGTCCGGACAATGGTTGCTGTTGAATGCACTGTTTCCCCATGTTTAGTGTTCGGTGTTGATGGTGATGAAGAACCCCTCATTTGATCGCGGGAGAAGGGTCGCCCAAGTGCTCAGCCGTGCCAGAGTTTCTCACATCAGAAGCATGCTGGTGTCGACTTGTTCGCTTTCGGACAGCCCGACGCACCGGCTCTTCAAAGAATCTGGCCGACAGCCATGCCGCAACGAGCGTGATCGCAAGGGAGACCGCGACGCGTGCAAACATCGCAAAAGAATCTTCACCGTCCAGAAACTTCTCCACGGTAAGCACTACTGGATAGTGCCAGAGATAAATTCCATAAGACAGCTTGCGTCCGGGAATCGACAGTGCCTTGCTGCCCAATATCCGCGCAAGGAGATGGGTTGGATTGGCGGCCAGACCCGCGAACAACGCAGCACTTAGGACGGCAAGTACGAATGCGCCGGTCGTCCTGTAGAAGACCTCAAAACCGCTGTCGCCCCACGGATAAGCAACGAAGAGAGCGGTCGTCAGAAGGGCGAATGCCCCTGGCCAGACCATCATTCCGGAGTATTTTGCGACCTTTTTAGCAGACAAAGATCCCGGCTCAAGCGCTGTAAAGAGCATCGCCAGGGCGCATCCGATCAGGAGCTGATCCGCTCGAGTGTCCGGACCATTGTAGATACGTTCCGTGCTTGCGCCACTCCATTCGAGGAGCACCCTGCCGGCCAGGGCGAGTAGCGCTAAGCTGAGAGTCACGATCGTCGTGACACGCAATGAGCAAAACTTGAGCAGTACGATCAGCATCAGTGGCCAAACGAGGTAGAACTGCTCCTCCACAGCCAGGGACCAAGTGTGCCCTGTCACCCCGCCGCCGACTTCAGGGCCGAACCAACCACCGCGGAACAGATTCATGACATGCAGCACCGACCGTAATGCGTCGATTTCTTGACCCTCGAATACGTTTGAGGAGAGCAGTAAAGCGGGGCCGGCTGCTATGACACAAAGCAAGGTAAGTGCGGGCCAGAGTCGTCCAGCCCTGTTGGCATAAAAACTGCCTAGTGCGATGCGTCCTGTCAGCAGATGCTCTTTGAGTAGTAGCAGCGTGATGACAAACCCACTCAGCGTGAAGAAAACGTCGACTCCGATGAACCCGCCAACGAAGGCCGGATGTGCGGCATGAAAAAGGAAAACTGCAAGCACTGCAAGGGTCCGGATACCGTCAAGAGCGTCAATCCGGCCCTTTGTGAGAGAGCTCCGGAGCTGGCTGACGTCGTTCGTTTGCAATTTTCCCCCAAAGTGAATTAACGATTGACCTTGCAACCGATTCGAGCAAAGCTTAGCGGCCACATGGTATGGGCACGAAAAGAGCCCGGTCATAAAAGACCGGTTTTGTTCCCTGACTGAAATAGCCCCGCCCTCTCCGGAGGGCGGGGCTATCCGTCGTTGGCGGGTGGCGGCCCGGGCCAGCCCCCAACAGAACCGGGCGGGCCGCCTGCCACGGCCGCGAGTGGGTACCCAGACGGCTGCGGCTATGCAGGAACGTACGCGTTCAGGCTGGGAAACAGCTGGGACTTTTTGATTGGGTGCTGCCACTTTTTGGCGTACGGTTGGGGAGGTGTCTCCGCGTACCCCCCATTCGCGGAGGAGCCCAAGGACCCCCACGTTTGAGTCTCCCCCGACTCGCGTGGGGGTCTTTTGTCGGTCCCAATGGCTACGGGCCGAACGATCACGACACTTTGCGAACACGGTTTGTAACGGTTCACAGAATTGTCGTCGCTGTGCCATATGCTCCAGCTATCACAATCTGGTCGCTCGAATGCGACATTAATAGAGGGACATATCCATGGGGGATACTCGCAGGCGGCTTTCTGCCGCCTTTGCTTCGCTCGCCATCGCAACGACGGCGCTCGGGTTCGTTGCGCTTCCGGCGACCGCCGCACCAACAACAACCGCTACCAGCGAGCCGACGCCTTCGGCCTCGCCGACCCAGTCAGGGACATCGTCACCTGCAGCCCAGTCGCCGTCGCCAACTACAACGATCACGGCTGAACCGGCACCTTCCACAACTGCGGCGCCGCTGCCGTTTACGGAAGCCGCACCAACTCCGGGTCCGTCAGCCGCAACCAAGGTCCAGACGGAAGCGATCGCTGGTGGTTCCGTCAGCACAGGACAGTCGATCCTTGCACAGCTGCCGCTAAGGAATACTGCCGCACCGACGACATACGACAGGTCCTACTTCATCCACTGGGTGGACGCAGACAGCAACGGCTGCGATACCCGTGCCGAAGTCCTCAAGGCTGAGTCTCTGGTACCCGTCACCTACAGTTCCGGTTGCACCGTCGCTACCGGGCAGTGGTACTCCTGGTACGACGGAGCCACGTGGACATCCGCCGCAGACGTCGACATCGACCATATGGTTCCGCTCTCTGAAGCCTGGAAATCCGGGGCGTGGAACTGGACCGCGGACCAGCGCCAGGCATACGCAAACGACCTCGGCTACGAGCACGCCCTCGAGGCGGTCACGGACAACGTCAACCAGTCCAAGGGCGACCAGGACCCCGCAACTTGGATGCCCGCACTGGAGGACTGCCAGTACGCCATTGACTGGGTGACGCAAAAGTGGCGGTGGAATCTCGCCGTCGACGACAGCGAACGGTCCCTGCTCGGCACCTACCTGAACGGCACTCAATGCGGCACCGCACAAGTCGCTCTACCAGCCAAGATGATCGTTAGTGACCCGGCAGCTGAGATGTGGCCGTTAGCCAAGATCGTATACGACGCGACCATCTATGAACTGGTCACCAACGCTGACGGGTCACAGACTCCGGTTCCGCTGAGCTACGAGAAGTGGCGTGACGTGTACAAGTTCAAGTACGCCACCCCGGCGCCGACTGACTTCGTGAAGTACCCGTGGTCGCCAACAGTTTACGCAGTGACGTTCTGGCCCGGAGGCGAAAACGCTTGGATGTGGACGAGGCTTTCCTACCAGCAATGGCTGACCGCGAAAAACCCGACACCGCGCATTGCCGGCTGGATCAAGGGCAGCTACTACTACCGTTGGAGCTCCGATTTCAGCGAAATCTTTGTGCGAGGCGAGGACGGCATCAACCACAAACTTACGCTCAAGGAGTGGGAGGACTCCGGCCGGAGGTCGTTTCAGGACCGTCACGCTGAAGGATTCTACGGGCTGACCTGGGCGCCTGAGTTGGCGCGAATGACCGACCTCTACACCCAGTCCGGCCGTCCCCTCGGCTTCGCGGAATGGCAGGCAGAGAACTTCCCAACCCCGCAGAAGATGCAGCGGATCCCGGGTGACCAGTTCTACAGGGACTGCGGCAGCACCACTGTGTGGTACGCCGGCCCGGGAATGAATCGTCCCGTCACCTTCAAGGAATGGCAGACGGCAGGATCGCCGAGTCCTAGTGTCACGGGCACTTGTAGCAGCCCAACACCGTCGCCCACTCCCGCGCCGGTCTACTACGCCAACTGCACGGAAGTCCGAAACGCCGGAGCTGCCCCGCTTTACAGCTGGCAGCCGGGCTACCGGAGTGCACTTGACGCAGACTCTGACGGTATCGCCTGCGAAGGTTAGAGCCAGATGCGCGGATGCCCTGCCACCCCGAACGGGCGGCAGGGCATCTTCATTGTTACCGCCGTCGTAGCTGGAACTGGCCCGATCTATGCCTCGTGTTCCGACCCAAATTCGCCGGTCTCGACGAGTCGGGCAGTCTTGGCATAAGCGTGGCTGATGTAGTCCTCGAGATCCTGGATGCCGATGCGCCAGGCACCGCGTCCGCCGACCTGAATTCCACGGAGCTCCCCTGACTTCAGGAGGGCGCGCACGAGCGGGACACCAACGTTCAAGTCCTCGGCTACTTGCTCGACGGTCAGGAAACGGCGCTTCGGAAGATCGTCAGTCACCGGAGCACCATATCAGGACCTAGACTTCTGCTGTGGCAAGCAAAGGACGTGACTTCCTCTGGTACGGCGAGAGGCATAGCTATATCCGGGGCGAGATGCCGGCCGCCGAGGCGCACAGCTGGGAATACACCAGCTACCCCCTTCTGGCCGCGACGCTCACCGTCAATGGCGGGCAGCGGCTCGAGGTGCTCGGTGAGGGCTCCCGTTGGGCTGCCGACTGGATCTGCTTCTCATGGGTAGACGACGAGGACCAGACGAACTGGACGTGGCTGCCCCGCTCTGACGTCCGCAAAGTCACGGACTCAGAGTGGGACATCCACGTGTTCAACCGGATGCCACCCGCGCTGCAGGCGCACCGGTGGGAACGCTGCCCGCCCGGGTTCATCCCCGCCTAGCCGAGGGCGTCAGCGGCTGCAGCGTCGGACGGGGCAGACATACGTGCGTAGACCCGCAGCGTGGTTTGCGGGTCCTCATGACCGAGCCTTGCCTGCACGACGTGTACGGGCACGTTGGCGTCGAGCAGGTGCGTGCAGTGGGCGTGCCGGATCTCGTGTATCCATGGCTTCCGGTCCAGCTCTTTGCCGACAAGCTGGCCCATGAGCGGCTGCCAGACTTCCTTGTGGAACTTCGAGTTCCGGAGGTACATGCCGTCCGGGAACTGGAAGATCAGGTCATCCAGTCCGAAAGCTGGAAGGTGCTCCGCCAGGGCAGCGGACAGCGCAGCGTTGCACGTCACGGTGCGGTTGCCCTTCTTTGACTTCGGCGGGCCTATCTCCTCGCCCTTGCCGACTGACTTCCATGCACGGCTGACGCGCACCGAGGCGCGGCCTTCGCGGATCGTGATGTCCCGCCGGCGGAGCGCCGTGGCTTCCGAGTAGCGCAGCCCAGTCCCACCGAGGAACCGGATGAACAGCTGGTAGTGAGGCTCGATGCGGTCAGCGAGCATGACGAGATCCTCCGGCGACAGATAGACCGGTTCCCGGGCCTCGTTGAGGTCTGCCTCTGCTACGCCCTTGGCGGGGTTGCGGTGCATGACCTCTTCATCAATGGCAGTGGCGAAGGCGGCCGACAGTACGGCGTGGACGTTCCCCTTGGTTTTGCGTCCGAGTCGCTGCCCTGTTGGCTGGTTGGCGCGGGACTGAACCACGAGCTGATCAAGCCAATCGATAACCATGGCCTTGTTGACCTTGTCTACGGGCGTCTTGCCTAGCTCGCTGTCGGCGATGTGCGCGGCAGCCATGTTCCGGTACTTGGCGATGGTGCCAGGTTGAGGCTTCCTGAGCAGGTCGATGTGCCGGACCACGACTTCATAGACGGTCGGCTTGGTCGAGTCCTTGCGGATCTTCGCCGTGGCGGCCAGCTTGAAGCTGTTCCCGTTGGCGTCAAGGAAGTCCTTCAACTCCTGCGCTTTGGCTTTCGCTTCGCCAGGCCCGTAGTCCTTGTCGCCGAACGTCCGCGACTTCAAGCCCGTCTCCGGGTCCCGCCACGTCACCGTGTGCGACGCCCCGCCCTTGGCGAGTTCGCGCGTACGGATGCTAGCCACGGTGCATCACGGCATTCCAGCCGCGTTCCAATAGGCGCGCCAGACCAGCGAAGGCTCTGCCAGGCCAGCTTGCGGGACCAAGCTGCCTCTCAAAGTGCGGGGCGATCAGCAGTGCGATGAGCCATGCCCACAGGATGATTGAGAGGGCGATTAGTTCGGGGGTCATTGCTGGCTCCTGTAGGGGTTTGTGGCGGCGGGCAACTCTCGGCCGGTCTCCCCCGCACGTTCACTCGGTCCTGTTCTGTCCTGCGTCGCTTCCATACCTGTCCCCTATCAGTGCCGTTTCTCGCCAACAAAATCGGGCTTTCCGCCAACAGGCAAAAAGAAAACCCCTAGATCACAAGGATCTAGGGGCTAACTCTAGTGGAGATGGGGGGAATTGAACCCCCGTCCGATGTCGTGTTGTCAGGGCTTCTCCGGGCGCAGTTTGCGTCGGATTTTCTCGGCCCCAGCTATCCTGCAAACGAGTAGCTGATCCGGGCCCAGTCATTTAAGAGTCCCGTTCACCCCAATGACGAAGGTAAACAGCAGTGGCTATCTTAATGACGCCAGGATCCGGGACGATAGCAATCCCGGGCTGACGGACTGTCTTACTGCTTAGGCAGCGAGAGCGAAGTCAGTGCGCGTTTGTTTGGCACTTATTGTTTTGCAGACAGCGTTTACGAGATAATTCTGCATCCTCGGCCCGCTTCACCTGTCGCGACTAACATCGTCGAAACCGATCATCCCCGTATTTTGTTACCAAACCGGTGAGGCTCGTTGCCGAATCTTTGCGGATTCCGCGCCGTTCCTTCCCGGACTACCAATCATAACGCACTGCGTCCCGGATTCATTCCCGGTCGCCGGCAGGCAGCCCGCGGCAGGTTCAGCCGCGGTTCCTTTCGCGCATGACGCGCAGCGCTTCGCGCTTGTCCTGCTGTTCGCGGAGGGTCTGCCTCTTGTCGTATTCCTTCTTACCGCGGGCAACGCCGATCTCCACTTTCGCCTTGCCGTCCAAAAAGTACAGCTGGAGCGGAACGATGGTGAAGCCGGATTCGCGGACCTTGTGGGAGATCTTGGTCAGTTCCTCGCGGTGCAACAGCAGCTTGCGCCGCCGGCGGGCGGAGTGGTTCGTCCAACTCCCCTGGTTGTATTCGGGGATATGGATTCCTTCCATCCACAGTTCGTCGTTGTAGAACGTGCAGAACCCGTCAACCATGGAAGCGTGGCCCTCGCGAAGGGACTTCACTTCCGTCCCCATCAGGGCGATGCCCGCCTCGTAGGTGTCGAGGACATGGTAGTCATGCCGGGCCTTCCGGTTGGTGACCACTACCTTACGGCCACTTTCTTTCGGCACGGTGGAACTCCTCAGCTCTTGGTCTGGATGGTTGCCCCCGGCCGTGGCGGCCTGAGGCTATTCAATTCTACGGCAGCCCCGGGCCTGCCGCCGGTACCGGTCGGTGCACCGGCCGGCAACACGCTTGTCAGAGCAGGATCATCGGGTCGACGGCCTGGCCGTTCAGCCAGGTCTCGAAGTGCGAATGGCAGCCGGTGGAGTTGCCGGTCGTTCCGGAATACGCAATGAGCTGGCCCTGGCTGACCTGCTGGCCGACAGACACCACGACGCTGCTGTTGTGGTAATAGATCGTGGTCAACGAGTTTCCCTGGACGACGCCATGGGAGATCTTGACGTTATTGCCGCCGCCGTCATTACTCCATCCGGCTGACACAACCGTGCCGGCCGCCGGGGCATAGACAGGGGTCCCGCAACTGGCACCAAAGTCGATGCCTGTGTGCATGTACCCGCCGGAGCCGTAGAAGTCGATGGTACCGGGCGGGGTCGCGCGCCAGCCGAACCCTGAGGTGATCGGGATGTCGGCCGAGAACGGGTGCCGCAGTCCAAAGGCCGAGGGGGGCCCGACCTGCGGGACGTAGGGCTGGGCTGCCTGACCGGCTGCCCGTGCCGCGGCGGCGGCCGCTTCAGCGATGCGGCGCTGTTCTGCTTCCCACGCTTCACGCAGTTTACGGTCACGTTCGACAATTTCTGCGGCCACTGCGTCTTGGGCGGCCTGGACCTTGGAGAGCTGGTTCTGGATGCCCGGTTTGGCTGCCTGGAGCTCGTTGTTGATCCGGGTGGTGTCAGCAATCAGCTTGTCCACCTGCTCCTTCTTGGCTGCGGCTTCGTCCCTGGCCGCCTTCTCCTTGGCCAGCGCGGCGTCTGCCTTGGCTTTGAGGTCCTTGATCTCCGCTTCAACCGCCTGGAGGCGCGCCTGTGAATTGACGTTGGTGGCATTCTGCTGGGAGAGCTTGTCCATCGCGGAGTTCTGGCTTCGCATGGCCTGGTCTGCGAGGTCCATGGTATCCGTCAGGCTGCCGCCGCTTTTGGATCCAAAGAAGAGCGTGAGGTTCGATGGGACGCCGCCGGACTTGTAGGCCTGGGTGGCGATCTGGCCGATGAGTTTCTTGGTGTCGGCGATCTTCTGCTTATCGGACTCAAGCTGCTGCGTGATCTTGGCTTTGTTCTGCTGCGCCAGATCCACACGCGCCGCCAGTGCTTCGACTTCCTTCACTGCACTCGCGACCCGGCCCTGCGCCTCGAGCAGTGCCTGCTGGGCGGCAGGTAGCTGCCCCTGGTAGATCA
This sequence comes from Arthrobacter sp. NPDC058288, assembly GCF_042880995.1. Lineage (NCBI taxonomy): Bacteria > Bacillati > Actinomycetota > Actinomycetes > Micrococcales > Micrococcaceae > Arthrobacter > Arthrobacter sp. NPDC058288. Next base: position 903,846 of record NZ_JBHVYH010000001.1, on the reverse strand, counting down.
CAAGGTCCCCGGCGGCCTTGGCGATCTTGGCGTCCACAAACTCAAGGGACTGCTGCACGCGCGCTGCCTCCGCCTCAAGTGCCGCCTGCTTGTCTTCCAGCTCGTCCGCGAATGCCACAGGGGTGGAGGCGCCCAGGCTCGCGGCAAGGATCAGTGCCAGGGCGGCGCTGACAATGCGGCTGCCCTTTCCCGCGGTCCGGAGCCGGCGGGCCTTGCGGTCCAGTTCTGTCATGGTCATTCCTTCGTTGGTATGCACAGCCTAGACCCGCAAATATCTACGTAAGGTCAAGAGAGACGAAATTCCAGCCAAAGTTGCACCCAGCCCGATCAGCGCCGGCGCAAGGATGAGAGTCTGCGCCGGAGAGATGAATGCCGTGTCGGGATACTGCTTCGACATGTACTCGCCGAGGAAGAAATGGGCCACGGCCCAGAGCGTGCCCGAAGCCAGCGCCGCACCGATCACGGCGGCAATGACGCCCTCAAGAATGAATGGCAGCTGAATGACCGTCTTGGACGCGCCGACCAATCGCATGATTCCGGTCTCCCGGCGCCGACTGAACGCAGACAGGCGGATAGTGGTGGCGATGAGCAAGATGGCGCAGACAATCATGACGCCGGCAATGATGACTGCGACCAGAGAGGCCGCGTTCATCACCGAGAAGAGCCGTTCCAGGACCTGGCGCTGGTCAATCACCGTCTCGACGCCGGGCTGCGAGGAGAACGTCTCGCTGATGATCTGATACTTCTCCGGGTCCTTCATGTTGATCCGGAAGGAGGCCGGCAGCTGGTCCGGCGTTACCGAGTCGACGATCGGAGAGTTGGAGAACTGCTCCTTGAAGTGCTTGTAGGCATCGTCCTTGGACTCGAACTGGAAGTCATTGATGTATTGCGCCACGGCGGGTGATTCAAGAAGGGTGCGCAGGTTTTCCTGCTGCTCCGGCGTGGCCGTCCCCGTGGCGCAGCCGGCCGCCGTCGAGCCGTCACCGCACAGGAAGATGGCCACCTGGACTTTGTCGTACCAGTAGCCCTTCATCTGGTTGATCTGAAGCTGCAGCATCCCGGCTGCACCGACGAATGTCAGCGACACGAAGGTCACCAGGATGACTGACACCACCATGGACAGGTTTCGCCTCAGGCCGCTGCCGATCTCACTGAGGATGAAAGCCAGCCTCACAGCGCCTCCCCCGCCTGGGAGGAGACGGGCCCGTCACCCGTGTCCGCAGCGGACCCGTCCGGACGCCCGCTGGCGTCCTTGAAGCGCCGCGACTGCCCCACCACCGGAATCATCGAGGTGTACAGGGCCCGGGCTTCGTCACGGATGACGACACCGTTCCGCAGTTCCACCACGCGTTTGCGCATTTCGTTGACGATGTCGTCGTCGTGCGTGGCCATGACTACCGTGGTGCCGTTCTGGTTGATCTTGTCCAGGACACCCATGATGCCCATCGACGTCGTCGGGTCAAGGTTTCCGGTGGGCTCGTCCGCCAGGAGGATACCTGGCCGGTTCACCACGGCGCGGGCGATCGCCACACGCTGCTGCTCACCGCCGGAAAGTTCATGCGGCATACGGTGTTCCTTGCCTTCAAGGCCTACCGTCTTGAGGACTTCCGGGACCGTATCCCGAATGATGCTGCGGCTCTTGCCGATGACCTGCATGGCGAAGGCAACGTTCGCGAAGACATTCTTTTGCGGCAGCAGCCGGAAGTCCTGGAACACGACGCCGATGCCCCGGCGCAGCCGCGGCACACGCCAGCTTGAAATATGCGCAACGTTCTGGCCGGCAACGTAGACGGCGCCTGATGTGGCCCGGTCCTCCTTGAGGACCAGGCGGAGGAAAGTTGATTTACCGGAACCGGAGGCGCCCACGAGGAACGCAAACTCACCACGGTCGATTTCAAGGTTGACAGAGTCCAGCGCAGGCCGGGCTTTCTGGTCATAGACCTTGGTGACATTCTCGAAACGGATCATTGCCCTAATAACCCTGCAGGACATGGCTGATTGAGCCCCGTACTGCAGCCGGCGCACGGGCTTTCTTTTGGGGGAAGTAGAGCTCCGGCTCCTCGACTATACGCACGGACACCTGCAGAAAAGCTGGAGTCCCGGGGCGTGTCGCAGGATTTCGGCCACCGAATGGACGTCCTGGCAGGGGCCGGAGTCCTAGTTGGCGGCGTTCCGGTTGTCAGTGCGCCAGCGGATGCCGGCGTCAATGAAGTCGTCTATTTCACCGTCAAAAACGGCCGAGGTGTTGCCGACTTCGTGCTCGGTCCGGAGGTCCTTGACCATCTGGTACGGGTTGAGCACGTAGGAGCGCATCTGGTCGCCCCACGATGCCTTGACGTCACCCGCGAAGGCCTTCTTTTCCGCGTCTTCCTGTTCCTTCTTGAGAAGGAGGAGCCGGGACTGGAGGACGCGCAAGGCAGCGGCCCGGTTCTGGAGCTGGGATTTTTCGTTCTGCATCGACACCACTGTCCCGGTGGGAATGTGGGTCAGGCGCACCGCGGAGTCAGTGGTGTTAACGGACTGGCCTCCGGGGCCGGAGGACCGGAAGACGTCGACGCGGATTTCGTTGTCCGGGATGTCGATGGAGTCCGTCTGCTCGATCAGCGGAATGACTTCCACGGCCGCGAACGACGTCTGGCGGCGTCCCTGGTTGTCGAAGGGACTGATCCGGACCAGGCGGTGGGTACCGGCTTCCACGCTTAGCGTGCCGTAAGCGTAAGGGGCGTTGACCTCGAAGGTGGCGGACTTAAGTCCGGCCTCCTCGGCATAGGAGGTGTCCATGATGGTAGTCGGGTAGCCGTGGCGTTCCGCCCAGCGTAGGTACATCCGGAGCAGCATCTCAGCAAAGTCAGCCGCATCCACGCCGCCGGCGCCGGCCCGGATGGTGACTACTGCTTCGCGTTCGTCAAACTCACCGGACAGCAGCGTCACCACTTCCAGGTCCTTCAGCGACTTACGGATGGACTCCAGCTCCGCTGCGGCCTCGCCCATCGAATCGGCGTCGTCCTCGTCCTGTCCGAGTTCCACCAGGACTTCGAGGTCGTCGATCCGGGAAACCAGCGTGTTGAGTCGTTCGAGTTCACTTTGCCGGTGGGAAAGCCGGGAGGTGATCTTCTGCGCGGCTGCCGGGTCGTCCCAGAGGTTGGGCTCTCCTGCCCGCTCGCTCAGTTCGGCGATGTCTTCCTTCAGCTCCTCAACATTCGAGACGTTTTCGATGGAGGAGTAGGTGGCGCGCAAAGCGCGGATTTCTGCGGAAAAATCTATTTGAGCCATGGTTATTAAAGCCTACGCTATCCTTCCCAGCCGCCCCGCACCGCTACCGGACGAGCCTGGAACGCGCTGTGGATGTCGCCTCGATCCTGATTCCGTCCGGGATAAGGAAGTTCACGATCGGAGGATGCACCTCGGCGCTCAGTACGACGACGGCGGTGGAACCGTCCGGGCTCCCGGTATCGGGTGCGACGGCAAGTCCGTCGAACCTGCCGTAGGCGCCGTTCCGGCTCAGGTAGTCCGCGGCAACGCTACGCACCCGCCCGCCGCTAAGCACCGCGGACGGGCTGCCGCCATCCGCCTCGACCTGTCCCAGTGTGTAGCTGTCGGCCGCGGCTACTGACGCCCCGTCTGCCGCGGATAGCAGCTTCTTGTGTTCCAGGTACAGGGAGGACGCCGCCATCACTGCGCTGGTGACCAGGAGCGCGAGGAGAACGTAGCCGATGATCAGGACCATCATCTGCCCGCCCTCTTCGTGGTCACGATGGTGCGGCGTCACCGGAACCGCCCCACAACCTGGGTGGCCGAGGCGTCCAGCCGGCTTGCATTGAGCTGCAATGAATCGCTGAAGGGTACAAAGGGCAACGGGACCGTGAGGTGGACGGTGATGGTGACGGCCGCCCCCGGTGCGAGGCAGTCCGAGGGCTGGCAGCTTGCGTCCATACTCGCGTTGTCCGCCGGATGCCCGTAGTCAGCGAGTGCGAGCATGACTGCCTGTTCTGCTGCCGCGCGGCCGCTTTCTGCATCGGACTGGGCAACGTAGACCTTGGCAGCCTGGTCGGCGGCGCCAACGACGGCGAAGGCACCACCCTGGATCTGCCCCACGGTGATGATGAAGTACACGAGGGGAACCATCAGGAGGAGTGCAAGGAACGTGAATTCGACGACGGCGCTCCCCCGCTCCCCCGCAGTTGCGTCCTTGCTCCCGGATACGGCCACGGTATGCGGGTCCCCTTGGCTTCCCGGGGTGAGGGCGGTCCCGTGATGGGGCCCGGGGACGGGGGCGGCAGTCATGCATGCCGCCTCGCGGATCCGGCGTGACAGCAAGGCTTGAACCCTACGGCTGGATGGCGGCATGGCCTTTCACCTCCAGTGCCTCCCGGGGACCGATCAGGCCGATTACGGGCAACGGGGCCCTGATTCTCACTTCGAGGGCCCGGATGCCTTGGTACGTCACTTCGGAGGTGCTCACATCCTGGGCGAAGTCGGCATTGAGCGCCATTCCGATCAGCTCGCTCGTCCGGTCCCTGGCATCAGCCGCACTCCGGTCGGCGAGCGTGCCGTACCGCGCGCCCGACGCTGCAGCGTCGATCAGCGTGTTGCGGACGTGCAGCACGAGCGTCAGCTGGATCACAGCCAGGAAGAGCATCGTGAGGAGCCCGCCCACCAGGACGAAATCCACAACGGCAGAGCCACGTTCCCTCACGGATTTGTCATCGCATCTGATCGGCTTTTCCGCCGCCCGGCAGGGCGCATCGTCCCCCGCCCGGACCCCTGAGGGCATGTGCTAGTTTCCGACCTTGTCCATGGCCTGATTGAACAACCCCTCCAGTGCGGGTCCGGCCAAGGCCAGCAGGGCGGCCACCAGCACTGCCGACATGAGGGTGATCATCACCCAGCCCGGCACATCCCCTCTTTCCGGATGGTCCGCGCTTCGATGCAGCTTCCCGCCGCCACTGCCGGTGAACGCCGCCGTTGACCGGAGCAACAGTGAGGTCGAGTGGATCACGGCCAGGACGCGCATTCCGAGGTGTTTCATCGTGCTTCCATTCTGTAGTTCGGGCTGGTCTTGTCCCGGCAGTCCGGGTCGTCTGGATTCGGTCATAGTCCGAGGCTGATGGCGGCGAGTCCGGGGAACACTGCAAAGATGACGGTCAGCGGCAGGACACCAAAGACCAGCGGTAACAATATCGAGATAAGATCTCTTCATGAAAGCCGGAATTTACGCCCGAATCAGCCAGGACGCTGATGGCACCTCACTTGGTGTTCATCGACAGGTTGACGACTGCACCCTAGAGGCCCGTCGGCGGGGGTGGGATATTGTTGATCGCTTTGTCGACAATGACGTGTCGGCGACTCGAAGCAAGCACCGCCCTCAGTACGCCCGGATGATCGATGCCGTTACTGGCGGGGAGATAGATGCCCTGATCGTCTGGGACGTGGATCGGCTCACCCGGACGCCACGGGAACTCGAAGACATCATTGATCTCGCCGACCGGTACAAACTGCAACTGGCGAACGTGGGCGGCGACATCGACCTGTCCACGCCCCAGGGACGGATGACAGCCCGCATCAAGGGCACCGTTGCACGGCACGAAACGGACCAGCAGTCCCGAAGGCTGAAGCGGAAGTTCGAGGAAAAGGCTCTCAAAGGCGAACCTCATGGATTCACCCCGTACGGCTTCCTCCGGGTCCGTGACGAGAGCGGCGCGACGCGGGACGTTCGGAATCCGGAACAGGCGCCTGTCGTGGCCGAGGCCGCTACCCGTTTCATCGATGGCGAGTCCCTGCGCGGTATTTGTGCGGACTTCAACGCCCGAGGCATTCATGGTCCCCGTGCGGAGAAGTGGAACACCACCGTGTTGCGGCAGATCCTTCAGCGGGCCACGAATGCGGGTCTGCGCACCCATCGCGGAGTCGTCGTTGGACCTGCCAACGTCGAACCCATCTATGACGAGGACACACACCATCAACTGAAGGCCATGTTTGATGATCCGACGCGCAAGAACAGCTACGTCGGCAATACGCCGGTTCATCTGCTCACCAGCATCGCGATCTGCGGGTTGTGCGGATCCACGATGCGACGACTCCGGGGCATCGTCAACGGCACAGGAAAGCAACAGCCGCCCGCATACGGCTGTAAGTCCTGCTTCAAGATCCGCCGGAAGCAATCGCTGGTTGACGCGGTCGTGACGGAACATGTTCTGGCTCGCTTGGAACAACCCGACGCCTTGGCCGCAATTGCCGCCGGTGACCCGGGGCGCGTGAAAGCGGCTGAAGACCAGGCACGGGCGTTGGAAGCCCGGTTGGCGACTGCATCCGATCAGTTCGCAGATGGGATCATCGACGGAACGCAACTGGCACGCATCAGTGCGAAGCTTCGTCCGCAGATAGACGAGGCACGGCAGGTCGTTACCCGCGCGCTCCCCCATTCGAGCCTTGCCGCATTCACTGGACCCGGTGCTGCCCAACGCTGGGCAGCGGCACCCCTCGAACAACAGCGGGCCGTGATACAGGCCCTCATGACGGTGACGATTCTCCCTGCTGGCATTGGTAAGGGACGGGACGAGAGTCTGATCCGCGTCGAGTGGAAGACCGGGAACTGATGCCGTACCACCGCGAAAATCAGCTAACGCACCGCAGTTTCGGATACGTGATTGCACGATTCGTCTGCGCGGAGTGCAACCGGGAACTAGCCCATGCCAGACAGTACGCGGACGGTTCGAGGCATGTGCTCATTCCTGATCCCTCACGCAGGAACCGCGTCCTCATGAAAAATGCACCAAACCGGTCCAAGCTGTATTTCGCACAAGCGCTGGCAGAAATACCCGCAGACGCAACTACGACCAATCTGCGGTGCCCAAAGCATCGGGGACGGATATTCAACACTCAGGCCCTGTTGACAGCGATGGTCGAGGGTAGGCCCACCAAGCCTGTGATCCTGCGGGCCTAAGCGGGCCGGTTGCAGCCCAAGCCGGGGCAAGCTAGTGTCTGGCCTAACTGATAGCCCGGGCATGGTGCCTGCCGCGTGAGATTGGGTCCACGCAACTCCTAAGGGGTTGCGCTGTGTCCAAATACGCACATTCGAAGGCCAAAATCGGCGGGCTTGCTCTGCACCGACCCGCCGACGATCCAGAACTCGTCGAAGCCCGGCGGCAATACAAGGCCGATCTCCTCGCCGACCGCATCACGGAAGCGCTGGAGTCCTGGCCTCCCCTCACGCCGGCCCAGCGGGAAGAAATGGCCCGACTGCTTACGGACGGTGCCAAGTGAGCGGGGCCGTCTCCGGAACGGACTGCCGCGAGTTCTGCGGACAGGCGTCCGATACGGATCTGTCCGAAGCGCAGAGGCGCCGGATAAGGGCGTCCGCGAAACAGTCCGCGATGGCTGCGCCGCCCCTGTCGGATGAGCAGAAGCGTTTTCTCGCCACCGTGCTTGGAGGTCGAGGATGACCATGACCGAGGCAAAGGAAAACCGCTCCGAGGGACTACGGAGCGGCTCCAACGATCTTGGGGGATCTGCACCCGAGTCTAGCGGACATGCGCACGCGGCACCCATGACCTGGGAGGCGTACGAGCAAGCCAGCGCAGTGCTGATGCGGCGACGGAAACGCTACCGGACAGAGATGGAAGGGCTGGACCCCGGCTCTGCCCGGTGGCGGGAACTGCTGGCGCTGAGCCTTGAGATGACCGATATCCGCGCCGAGATGCTGGAACAGACCATGCGGCCAGGGGATGGAGCATGAGCGCGCCGGAGGAAGACTACTTCGCCCGGATCCCGGAGTTTGTGCTCTACAACTGCTCGCCAAGCGCTCAGAAGGTCTACGGCGTCCTCGACCGCGCGATTGAGCGCGACGAACAGCACCCCGACTACGGCACGGTATCGGCCTATTCGCTGAGGGATCTTGCCGAAGTTGCTGGCATGTCCAAGCGCACGGTGGAGACAGCGATCAACCACTTAGTGGAGCACAGGGCGATCACTGTAGTCGCCGGAGACAGGAACCGGCACAACAGGTACCGCCTGCATCGGTCGGACCCAAGGGTTGTGGATAAACCTGCGAAGCGGCACTTTAGAGGATCAAAAATTGCCCCACCTGCGGATCAGGGTGGGGAAGAAATTAGCCCACGCGTGGGGGAAAAATTACCCCACGCTGGGGTAAAAAGTAGCCCACGCGTGGGGCAAAAATTAGCCCCGTATTTAAGAGAGAAGAGAGATAGAGAAGGGAGAGGGGAAACCGGGGGTCCAGTAGCGGACGAAACGCTGGCTTCCATGGGGGCCGAGGTTCCCACCCTCCCAGATGCTCCATCGGCTCCGACAGCTGTCACCCCTGGGACGCCCCTGGCTTTCCCGGAGCAGTGCAACCAGCACCAGCACGGACCACACACTGACCCATGCCGCGCATGCGGCAACGCCAAGAAGCATCACCGGGCAGCCGGGGCCGATCAGGAACGAGTGGCCAAGGACGAGGCCCGGAAGGCAGCAGAAGCCGCCTCCGAGACGCACAAGGAGGCGCACAGGCGGCGCATGGCCGAGATCCGCCAATGCGCCCTGTGCGACACCTATGGATACCTGAACGGTCGACTCTGCTACCACGACCCCTCCGCCGAGGAACGCACCGCTCGTGGTGTCGCCAAGGCACGCGCGGCCCTCCGGGGCACGACCCAGCAAGAAGAACCGGCATACCAGAACAACAACGAAGGACGACGCCCATGACGCATGACCGGACCGACGATGCAAACACCGAGCGACTGCAACGGCTGAGGATCACCCCGTCGCTGATCCCCTCGACCGCGACCATCCCCTCACCCGAGGAATGCATACCAGCATGGGCAGAGACGACCAGCGGAGATTGGCATGCAGACCGCTATCAGTACACCCACATGCTGGCCATCACTTCCCTGACAGAACGCTTCACGGCAATGGTGCATCAAAACGAGTGCTTCTACCACGATGGACGCCACACGGTAGATGAACCCCTGGTCTACTACGACGCCCGGCGGCCTGAGAGCACCATGATCCCCGGGGATCTGGAGAACGAACTCTACGACGCCAACGACGCCGTAGAACTCGGGAACCTGATCGCCACAGCAGGCCGTAAGTGCCTCGAGATCACCCAGGCATCCACGCGGCAAAGAGAACAGCTTGAAGCAATGTCATGACACCTGCCCGGGGGTCAACGTCGCAGATGGGCGCAGACCAGGAACGCGAGTACTGGCGGCTCCTACGGGCAGTCGATGCCCTCGGGAACCGGATCCCGTGCCGCAACCCTGAGTACACCGCCGATGCCGATTGGCTCTCTGACGACGGCACCGTGGCCCAGCAGACAGCCGCCGTCCTGTGCATCGGATGCCCCGCGCTGTTCATGTGCCGCAAGTACTCGAGGACGTGGGCAGAGGCAGGCGGGACATGGGCCGCTGAAACGTCACTGGACCGGAGGAATCTACGGGCACTGCGGCGCCGAGGGAAGCCGCCGTGACCGCTGGAAGCCCGGAGAAGCCCCGGAGAAGCGGGAGATCCCGTTTCCCCGGGTCACCGCCCCGGATCCCCTGCAAGCCCCGGAGATCGGGCACCACAGGGCCGCCATCGACACCGGCCTGGAGGGAGGGGGAGTCCAGATCTTGAACACCCATCCCCCAGGACACCGGCGGGGTAGTCTTCCGGCCGCTCACTCAGAATGCATACTCCCCTTGCACCCCCCCCCTTCGGAGGACCCATGAACATGCGCCTGTGCGCCTTTGCGCCGTGCTCGGCGCCGCTGACCGGCAGAAGTCCGCTCGCGCATTACTGCTGTCGCCGTCACAAGGAAGCCGCCCGGCGTCACCGCAGGGCGCTGCGTGACGTTCATTGGCTCTGCGACGTTTGCGGCGCCCTGTACCTCGGCACGCCTCCCACTTGCCCCGCCCACACTTCACGATAGGAACCACGCCATGGACCACAACGAGATCCCGCAGCCCAACAAGCAGCAGATTGACAGTGCCCGCGACGCTGTGACCCTTGCCCGTCTCGTGCTGGAAGGTCAGCGGAGCGACGCGGCCCACATGATCGAGTCACTGCTCAGTGATCCTCCGTCCATCCCCGGGGTGCTGTACGGGCTGTGCGGCCTGATCCGGCACGCTCTGCCGCAGGACGTTGACCCGGAGATCTTGTTCCAGACCGCCTACAAGCCCAGGGACGCTGTGACCCTGGCCCGTTTTGTGCTGGCCGACGACCTGGAGGACGCGGCTGACATGATCCAGGAGATCCTGTTCATGGATGCCCGGTCGATCGTCGGCATCATGGACGGACTCTGCGGCTTGATCGCGTACGCCCTGCCCCAGGACCAGGACGCGGGGGTGTTCTTCCAGTCGGCCTACGCCATGCTGGACAGCGTTGGCGACGACTGTTAATTTTGGAGCATCGGTCCGCGCCGACGCTCTAACTCCATCGAGGCCCCGCCGGCCTCCCGGGGTCCGCCTGAGTGAATCAGCCAGCGCCACATATTGACCGCGTAGAAGCCGTCTCCCTAACGCAAGGGAGCCCAACGTTTCCGCGTGTCATTGGCGATCCACGTTTGATGCACAAAGGCACCCCTGCGCCTGCTGTGGCGTGCCGGATTGGAGCACCCCATGTCCACACTCCGACAGAAGCGCCGTGCCCTCGTCGCTGAGGTCCGGTATATCGGTGAGAAGGCCACGCTCGACGGTCGCGACTTCACCGCAGAGGAAGTGGAACGCGTAACTGCCAACAAGGCCGAAGTGGAGAAGCTCGACGACGCCATCGAGAGGGCCGAAGGCACCCGCGACACCATCAAGGCCGCCTTCAGCGGCGAGATCATGGATGCGAACGGTGACGAGAGCCTCCACGGCACCAAGGGCGTCCCCGTGGGCGGAACTCCCGAGTCGCCGATGGCCAAGGCCATGATCCGGGCCGTCGGCGAGAAGCCCGGTGGCATGAAGTCCGTCACGGTCACTGCCGGATCCGTCTCCGTGAACGCGAACCTCGGTATCGTGCCGATGACGCGCTACCCGTTCCTGCTCCAGAACATCGTCACCTTCGCCCCGCAGGACGGCACGGACTCCCAGGGCGTCGCGGCCGACTCCGTGAGCTACCTCGAGCAGACCGACCGCACCCTCGCCGCCGCCGCCGTCGAACGCGGCGCACCGAAGCAGGAATCGGCTCTGGCGTTCGACCGGGCGAACCAAGCGTTCGCAACCCTGGCCCACGTCATCACCGTTCCGAACCAGTGGCTCTCGGACGGCGGCGTGAAGTTCCAGCAGTTGATCCAGGACGAGATGCTCTACGGCCTCGCACTGGCCACGGACGACCTGCTCCTGAGCGACACCACGGACGAGAACGGCGGCACCCTGCACGGCCTCCTGACCAAGACCGGCGTCGGCGAAACCGACTTCACCACGGACGCTGTGCTGACTGTCCGTGCAGCCCTGGGGTCACTGGAGGATCAGGGCATCCTCCCGTCCCATGTGGCCATGTCCCCGGCGACGTGGCGTGCGATCGAGACGATGAGGCTGACGGACAACTCGTACCTGCTCCCGGACCGCCCGGCAGGTTCCGGCCAACGGACGCTGTGGAACACCAAGGTAGCTCTGGTCAACGGCATGGCCGCTAACACGGCGATCGCCGGAGACTTCACGAGCAACAGCATCGGCGTCGTCACACGCGGCCCGGTGACGCTCCAGTGGAACCCCTACTCCAAGGACACCACGAACGAGACGATCCTCCGCGTGGAAGGCCGGTTCACACCGGTCATCACCCGCCCAGGGGCGTTCACCGTGGCGGCACTGGCGGCCGCATAAGACCGGAACCCGTTCCCGTTGCCAGCGGTGGTCCGGGAACGGGTTCCCACCACTTCCGGGGATCAGTCCGGGCGGGGCACCCGGCGTTTCCTGGGCCGGTTGGCGTCCCATTCGTCGATGGTCTTCTCTGACCAGCCGGGAAACCCGTCACCCCACGTAATGTCCCTGGGCGGCAGCTTGTACTTGCGCAGAGTGTCGCCCTTCAACCCGAGGCGATCCGCGAACTGCGGTAGGGACAGGTAATGCGGTACTTCGCGTCCGGGGATGATCTCTTCCGGCATCGCCGTCCTCTCTGTGGTGGTGGTGCTCAGGCGATTCTCCATCCTTCCCCGGCAGGTGACCACAGCCGTCCGGTACCGTCCCCTGTCCGGCAGGAAACCGCCCCCCGGCTCAGGGATTCCCCGTCCTGCCCGAGATCCGGGCGGAGATCGGCACGCAGGGCCGCTCGATGTATCGCACTTTGTGGCATGCCAAGGGCCAGGACAAACGTCCTGGCCCTTGTTCTCAGTTGCTCCGGGTTACTTCTTCACGGCCCACACGTCGCCGTACTCGTGTCCGGCCTTGTTGTCCTTCCAGCCGTCCTCCCAGTCTTGGGTGAACTTGCTGTCCGCGTGGCGCTTGGCGTATCCGGCGGATGCCTTGCCGTGGTCCTTGTTGAACAGCGGGGAGAGGTAGCTGTTCCAGCCCATCTTGTAGTGGTTCTTCCTCTGGGTGATCAGGTCACGGATCTGCTTCACTTCCTCGCGCGGCATGTCCTTGGTGATCTTCGCTTGCAGGGCGGCGATCGAGGCGGGCTTGCCGCCACGGCGGGATGCCTTGGCCTCTGCGGCGGGATCTGCGGCCGCCGGGGCAGTCACCTCGGCGGTGGGGCCTTCTGCGCTCTCCGGGGCTTCTGCGGCCTCGGGCTTGTCCCCATCGGCGTCCGTGGTCCACTTCGCGGCACCTGACTGCTTGTCGGTGTATCCGGCGCGGAACCATCCGAGGGTGCCGACGGCATCGGATACCGGGGTGGCCTTGATGAAGCTGGCCGTGGCGGATTCCTCGGTCTTGGCCTGAGAGGCCCATCCCTTGTTGTAGGCGGCCTTGGCTTCCGGACTGAGGGTGCTGGTTGTGGGCATGACTGACTCCTTGGTGGTGGTGGGTGGGTCGGAGGAGGCCTACCTTATGCCCGACTACTCGGGTATAGCAATACCCAATTTTTCCCCACGACAGGAGCCTCTTTCGTGGCCAGGGTGGCGGGATATCCCGCCACCCTGGGGCCCTTGGGAGTGCTACTGGTTCAGCATCCTTGCATCCTGCTGGAGATCCCTGAACTGGCAGGTCTCGGTACGCGTGACGAGACTGCCATCAGCGACCTTGCTGACCGAGCGAACACGCACCTCCCATGCGATCTCCTTTCGCAACAGGTCGACCTGCGCTACGTCACCGAGGAAGTCGATGGAAACAACGTCATAGGGCTTGTCCGGGACCCCGGTGAAGTGCTTCTTGCTGCTGGCCGCGACCGCTCGAAGCTGCGCTTCACAGGCGCTCTTGACCTTGGAAACCGTGGCGGCATCAACTGACACGACCGGCTCGGCGCTCGGAGTGTACTGATACGGGTTCGCCTTGGGCTTTGCCATGTTGACGCTGCAACTGACGATGATGCCGATCATCAGGATCAGCACGACACCCAACGCCCAAAGTGCGCATCCGCCGCAGCCCGATTTTGTCTTTGGCTGCTCTCCCGCAGCCTCTCCCCCAGGTTCACTCATGGGACACAATCTAATCTGGATTGAGGTGATTCGCCCTCATCCCTCGCCGCAAGGGCGCCGGTTTTCCCCAGGCAAAGCGAAAGATCTTTAGTCGATTATGTTTGGCACCATCATGGCGATCTCTTTCTTTCCGGCCGATTCCATCAGGTCGCGTTTGGCGGTATCACGGACATCCTGTGCTTGGGCGCGAAGGACGTCTGCCAGAGGTGTTCCCCGTTCGACTGCCACGATAATCCCGTCAACGAACCGCACGAGGGGGCCCAAGTCGGTCCGTGCCGAGAACCGCTGCAGCGCTTCGACGAGCGGCTTCCCGGCCCGGGTTTCACAAAGTACCAGCTCAAATTCCCGGGCGAGTTCGCCGTGTGAGCTGCGGCAGACCCGGTCCAGCGCACCCGTGGCGCTTTCTCCCGCACTGACGGCGAGTGCCATCAGCTCGGCGAGGCTTGGGAACTCGGCCATCATGAGCTTTTCACGCCTCCTGATCTGGGCGCCCAGCCAGTAATCCCTAAAAAGGAACCCTCCGAGGGCGCTGCCCAGAACGGCGACGACAGCAAGGAAAGGATTGAACTGTCCTGATGCGGCACCGACCAGAATCAGGCCTGTGCCGAGGACAAATCCCAGCACTGCCCAGAGCAGTTGCTCGGCCCTGAAGTCGACGACAGACTTGCGCACCCCTGCCTGGGCCAGCCTGCGGCTCAACGCCGATGAGCCCAGGTTAAAACGCGTCAGGACCGAGAGCCCGTCCTTCAGCAGCGGACGCAGTATGCGCTCCAGCGGCCCGAACGGAGTGAGGTTGTCCGTGGAGGCCAACAGCAGCTTGGACTCCAGGTTCTGCGACTTCAGTTGCGGTTCGATGCGTTCGGCAAAACTCATTGGCCTCATGAACGGCAACCGCACAACCAGGAGCCAAAGTCCGGCTCCGAGCAGGAGCCCGCAAATCACGGCAACAGCGGAGGGCGACGTCATCTCAGGACCCGTTCGTCCTCGGGCAGCGCACCGATTCGCAACATGACGGAGTAGCAGATGGCGGAAACTACCAGCCCGCCGAGAAGCACAGCCGCCCCGGCCGCAGTGTTGTAGGCGACGACTGCTTCGGGCCGGGTGGCCAGCAGCACCATCACGATCCACGGCGCAGCCACCGCAAGCCGTGCCGCATTCACCGTCCAGGACTGCCGTGCCTCCAGCTCGCTTCTGGTTCGTGCGCTTTCCCTCAGGAATTCGCCCAGGGTTCCCAGCAGGCGGCCCAGGTCGGAGCCCCCGACCTCTCGCGTGAGCCTGAGGGCTTCGACAATACGGTCGGCGACGGGGTCTGCAAGCCTTTCCTTTAGCCTATTGAGGGCTGGATCGAACTGGCCGCCGGCCCGATAGTCGGCCCCAAAATCACGAAATACGTGCCGAAGCTCCTCGGGCCCCTTCTCACCCAGCTGGATCAGCGCCTCGGGAAGGGACAACCCTGCCCGGATGGCGGACCGAAGATGGTCAACAACATCAGGCCATAACTGGCGAAGGGTGGCCGTGCGTTTGCGGGCCCGCCATCTGACCACGGCCATGGGAAGCCATCCTCCAAACAGGCCGAAGCAGGCAGAGATAGGCCAGGACCTTGTGACAGCGAAGAACATGATACTCACGAATGCCGCCATGCCAAGACAGGTGGATACCAAGCCGAGCCCGGAGACGTTTTCAATCCCGGCCGCACGCAGCAGGTCCTGAAGCCGTCCGGGCCGCGGACGCTGCCTGGCGGACTTGGGTTGTTCCCAGGCCGACCACCACATGAGGAACAAACCGGCGCCTAAGAGCACCCCCAGCAGGGGTGCCACTAGCGGACCTCCAGCAGGGCTGCGACATCGAATCCCGAACTGGAAAACTTCTCGACGGCAGGCATGGAGTTGGCTTTGGGTTGCAACTGTCCGTCGGTCATCGCAAAAACCATGGACGATTCGATGATGCCGTTTTCGACGCGCCTCCCGAGTGACAGGATTTCCGTGACTTGGCGCAAGCCGTTCGCCTGCCGGCTGCAGTGGACCACCAAATCAATGCACGAGGCGACCGTCGGCACCACGAAAGCACTTGAGATGTTGTCGCCTGCCAGGAGCGGAAGGGTGCACAGCTTGGTGACGGCGTCATGTGCCGAGTTGGCGTGAACAGTGCACATGCCGGGAAGACCGGAATTAAGCGCGATCAACATGTCCAGGCTTTCCGCCTCACGCACTTCACCCACAACCAGGCGGTCCGGCCGCATCCTCAGGGCTTCCTTAACGAGCCTTCGCAGCGGGATCTCGCCCTCACCCTCGAGGTTTGGCTGCCGGCACTGCAATCCAACAACATCACGCAACGGAAACTGCAGTTCGAAGATTTCCTCGACCGTGATGACGCGTTCCCGTGCGCCAATGCTGGCAGCCAGGCAGTTCAGCATGGTGGTTTTGCCCGCCTGCGTCGCCCCCGAGACCAGGATATTTAGTCCGCTGGCTACGGCAGCGCCAAGGAACCGGGCCGCCTGCGGAGTCAGGGTGCCGAGCTCCACCAGATGTTCGAGCCGGCTCGCCTTGACGACGAATTTGCGGATGTTGACCGCCCAGTGACGCCGCGTCACATCGGGAATAACGACGTGCAGCCGGGATCCGTCCGGAAGGGCCGCGTCCACAAACGGCGACGACATATCCAGCCGGCGGCCCGAGCTTTTCAGCATGCGTTCCACGAGGTCCCGAACCTGCTGGTCCGAGAGACTCAGCGACGTGAGTTCGGATTCGCCGTTCCGTGCCACGTAGATTTCGGTGGGTGCGTTGAGCCAAATTTCCTCAATGGTGGGGTCATCCAGCAGCGGCTGCAACGCACCGAATCCGGCCACGGCGTCGTAAACATGCCGACGGGCGGACTCCAGCGGACCGATCGGCGGAAGCGGCCCCATCAGCGCGCGTTCGTCATAATCACTGACGGCCGCCTCGACAAGGCGCCTGACTTCGCCGGCCTCCCGCAGCGGGTCCAGACCGCGGCGCCGGATCAGCTCGCGAACCTCATCCTCCACGATTCGAACAGCATCCATGCGTTCCCCCAAACGACTGCCGCCCCTGGCTGAGGCAGTACGACTGCGTTAAAGCTAAGGGAGCATACACATGTCGGCCAAGTCACACGGGCGAAGCTGTGGATAAGCGGAGAAAACGCACCAGGTTTGATTCACATTAGTAACATCAGAATCACTAGTCGCTCCATGCACACTGGTGTTATGGTAGGCGCGTTAAGTCAGACATATCTCACAGTTCGGTACGTCCTGCGGGATTCAGCTGTAGATGCGACCTAGTGGCCTGCTCTTGGGAGCACGTCACTGTTCCGGAGCGAAAAATGAAGCCGACCCCAGTTCAACCCAAGCGTCGCTTAGTGAGAAATGCTGGGCCGCTGGTACTGGCGCTGGCGCTGCTGGCCGGACCGTTGGCGGGCACGTCGGGTGCAACGGAGCCTCAGCCGTCGCCGGCCCCCACAGGGACCACATCCACGGGCACAGCAACCGCAGCACCCGAAACCGCAACACCGAGCGCGCCCCCACCCGCGACGTCGCCATCGCCGACTGCACCGCCGTCGTCCGTCCAAGCCACCGCCCAGCCAGCCGAGCCGGTGCCCACAACAACAAGTTCGGCGCCTGTCGTTCCCCTGGACCCCACCTCCGATGCTGGCCGCGCCGCAATGGCAAAAGCCGCCGGCCAGGGCGGCGCGGAAATGGGACAGCGGTCCGCGCGCGTCGCAGGCACCACGCAACAAAACGGCACCCAACTGTTCACAACGCAGTCCTTGGAAACGCAGGGAACGTGGATGCCTACTTTCGGGGTGCAGGGCCTGGACGTCAGCGGCCACCAAACATCGGTTAACTGGCAGCAGCAGTGGAACATGGGCGCGCGCTTTGCGTATGTCAAAGCCAGCGAAGGCAACTACTACACGAATGAGTTGTTCGGCGCGCAGTACCAAGGTTCACGCAGCGTCGGAATGATCCGTGGCGCTTACCACTTCGCTATCCCCAACTGGTCCTCGGGAGCTGACCAGGCACGCTATTTCGTCCAGAACGGAGGCGGCTGGACTGCGGATGGCTACACCCTGCCGCCGGTCTTGGATTTCGAATTTAACCCCTATGAAGGCCGCACCATCGACGGGTTCTACTTCGGTAACACCTGCTACGGCATGTCCCCATCCCAGCTGACGGCCTGGGTCCGCGACTTCGGCAACACCATGCAGGCGCTCACCGGACGCCTGCCGGTCATTTATACCAACACCATGTGGTGGAAACAGTGCACCGGCGACGCCGCGGGATTCGGGAACTATCCCCTGTGGGTGGCCGCCTACCCGAGCTCTGCAACCAATGACGCCGGCGCCATCCCGTCCAGTTGGAGCAGCTACAGCATATGGCAGTACAGCAGCACGGGTCCCTTCGCAGGTGACTCCAACGTCTGGAACGGTACTTACCAGATGCTGCAGCGTTTTGCTACTTACTCCGACGGCTTTGGCTCGACGTTTGTCAAAGGCCCCACCAGCAGCACGATTTACCTGGTGAGCGGGAAGACCAAGTATCCCGTTCCGGACTGGGCCACCTACCAGCTCTACATGAACGTCAGTTCCCTGGACCAGGTCAGCCAGCAATATGTGGACTCGCTGGCAACCGGAAACCCCGTGGGCCGCTTCGCACGCAGCCCCGATGGCTCCATCTACCTCATTGACGGCGGACGCAAATACCATGTGCCAAGCTGCACGGTCATGTACGACTTCGGCGGCGGCAGCTGCACTGGCTGGGTCCCGCTGGCGGATAGCCAGCTTGCAGGGTATTCGGATAGCGGAATGCTGGCGAACGCCACCGTGTCGCCGACCGGAAAGCTGTTCTACGTGTCCGCCATGACAAAGCGGGAGTTCTTCGACGTTGCTTCACTCAGCCGTGCGGGCCTTTCCTCGGCAACCGTGAGCCTCAGCGACGCGGTAACGGCCACAATGCCGTACGCCAGCGCCGCACCAGTCGTACGCCCGGATGTCATCGTTGTGGACCGGATCAGCCGCCAGCCGTACATATTCACGGCCGGAAAACTCCTCGCGGTGCCGACGTCGGTTTATTCTGAAAATGTCTGGGCCAACGGGATCAATGCGGCGGCCCTGGATCCCCAGTCAATCGCGAAGCTGACACAAGGCGCTGCCTTCACCGGCTTCGCCTCGAATGAAGCCGGCTCCGCCCGCTACGTGATCGGGTCGAGTTACAAGTTTCCGATGACCGACACATCGCAATGGCCCGACACAACAGTGAAGTTTTCGGATGCGTTGCTGGATGCGATAGGGACCGGATCCGCCATTTCCAATCCGGCGTACATTAAGTCCTCATCGTCACCTGTTGTCTACCGGCGGGACAAATCGACTGCCAGGGAAGTCCCTGACATAGCCACTCTCACCCAGTTGGGAGTGGGCAAGATTCCCGTCATCTATTCTTTGACCCCAACGACGATGCGCACGCTGCCTAAAGGTCCGGCGATTCTGCCCTTGGCCAGGCTCACGGTGGGGGACGCGAGTCCGATGGTCTACCTGATCGACGGCCCTGACAAGATGCTGCAGCTGGAGGATTTCAGAATCACCAACAGCCTGGGCATCGGAGGCTACTCCCGGCTGCCACAATCAGCCCTGGCGCCCTACTCCTCCACGGCAACCGTCCAGCCCGTTATCCGCTGCGCCACGGACACCTATCTCGGCTACGGCGGCGGAATCTGGAAGCTTCCTGCTACGACGACCACGGCCCAGCTCCCGGCACGGACACTCGAAGCGTCCACCTGTATGGCTCTTCCCGCTGCGAGGGGCAACATCGACACCACGATCTTCGTCAAGGCGCTCGACTCCCCCACGGTCTACCTGATGGTCGACGGGACCAAGCGTCCGGTGGGCACCTGGACGCGCCTGGTCGAATTGAATAACGGCAGCAGTTCGCCCGTGATTGCCGAATACAGCCGCACCGCGCTTGATGCAGTTCCCATCGGAAGCCCTGCCTAACTCCATCGAAAAAGCCAATGGAATGAAAAAGGGCGGGTAACCGGAAAAATTCCGGTTACCCGCCCTTTGTGGTTCGATCAGCCCGCGCTTTGATCCAGCAATTCAAGCAGGTATTTACCGTAACCGCTCTTCACAAGCGGTTCCGCGCGCTCCTGCAGTTCGGCGTCGCTCAGGAAGCCCAACCGCCACGAGATTTCCTCGGGGCAGCCGATGGACAGGCCCTGACGCTTCTGCACAGTGTGGATGAATTCGGATGCTTCGTTCAGCGAATCGAAAGTTCCTGTGTCCAGCCAAGCCGTTCCCCGCGGGAGAATCTCCACCTGGAGCTTGCCCCGTTCGAGGTACACCCGGTTCACGTCCGTGATTTCCAGTTCTCCGCGAGGGGAAGGCTTCAGGTCCTTGGCGATCTGCACGACATCGTTGTCGTAGAAATACAGTCCAGGAACTGCGTAGTGGCTCTTGGGCTTGGCCGGCTTCTCCTCGAGCGAAATGGCCTTGCCCTCGGCATCGAATTCGACCACGCCGTACGCGGAGGGATCCGCAACCCAGTAACCAAACACCGCACCGCCGTCGATGTCCGAGAAGCGCCGCAGCTGCGTGCCCATCCCGCGGCCGTAGAAGATGTTGTCCCCCAGCACCAGGGCCACCGGTCCGTTGCCGATGTGCTCGGCGCCGAGGATGAAGGCCTGCGCCAGTCCGTCCGGTGAAGGTTGCTGCGCGTACGTAATATTCACGCCGAATTGCGAACCGTCGCCGAGCAGGCGCTGGAACTGGTCCGCGTCGTGGGGGGTGGTGATGATGAGGATGTCGCGGATGCCGGCAAGGATGAGTGTGGACA
The DNA here is from genome assembly GCF_042880995.1 of Arthrobacter sp. NPDC058288. Classification (NCBI taxonomy): domain Bacteria; kingdom Bacillati; phylum Actinomycetota; class Actinomycetes; order Micrococcales; family Micrococcaceae; genus Arthrobacter; species Arthrobacter sp. NPDC058288. The sequence continues at coordinate 883,474 of NZ_JBHVYH010000001.1, read as the reverse complement.
GCGGATAGTAGATCATCGGCTTGTCATAGACAGGCACCAGTTGCTTGCTGATGCCCAAGGTAATGGGATGGAGTCTTGAGCCGGTACCGCCGGCAAGGATAATTCCGCGCATGCAACCTATCTTTCCCTCTGATTCGAAGTCCAACCAAATCCGGTAACCTATGAAACTATGCAGCGACTTCTCGTAACCGGCGGCGCCGGATTCATCGGCTCGAATTTTGTCCATTATGTAATGGCCAACACGGACAACTATGTCACCGTATTGGACAAGCTCACCTACGCCGGAAACCGCGAGTCACTGAGGCACCTGCCCGAGGACCGTTTCGCCTTCGTGGAAGGCGACATCTCCGATCCCTCCGTCGTCGACCGGCTCGTGGCAGACCATGACGTCGTGGTCCACTACGCGGCCGAGTCCCACAACGACAACTCCCTGCACGACCCCCGCCCGTTCCTGGACACAAACATCATCGGCACCTACACGCTGATCGAAGCGGCCCGCAAGCACAACAAGCGCTTCCACCACATCTCCACCGACGAGGTCTACGGCGACCTGGAACTCGATGACCCCGAGCGGTTCACCGAAAACACCCCGTACAACCCGTCGAGCCCGTACTCCTCCACCAAGGCGGGTTCCGACCTCCTGGTCCGCGCCTGGGTGCGTTCCTTCGGGCTGCAGGCCACCATCAGCAACTGCTCGAACAACTACGGCCCCTACCAGCACGTGGAAAAGTTCATTCCCCGCCAGATCACCAACGTCATCGACGGCATCCGTCCCAAGCTCTACGGCAAGGGCGAAAACGTCCGCGACTGGATCCACGCCAACGACCACTCCTCGGCTGTCCTGGCGATCATCGAAAAAGGCATCATCGGTGAGACCTACCTGATCGGGGCCGACGGCGAAAAGAACAACAAGGAAGTCGTCGAACTCATCCTTGAGCACATGGGCCAGCCCCGCGACGCGTACGACCACGTCGTGGACCGCCCCGGCCACGACCTGCGCTACGCCATCGACTCCACCAAGCTCCGCACCGAACTCGGCTGGAAGCCGGAATTCTCCAACTTCGACGCCGGCATCGAGGACACCATCGCCTGGTACCGCAACAACGAGGACTGGTGGCGCCCGCAAAAGGCCGCCACCGAAGCCAAGTACAAGGAGCAGGGCCAATAAGCATGGAGTTTCAAAAGAAACTCGCAGGCGCGCAAACGCCGATTCCCGGCGTCGTTATCTATGACCTGCCGGTCTATGGCGACAACCGGGGCTGGTTCAAAGAGAACTGGCAGCGGGAAAAGATGGTTGCCGCCGGCCTGCCCGACTTCGGCCCTGTACAGAACAACATCTCCTTCAACGACAAAGCCGGAACAACCAGGGGGATCCACGCAGAGCCTTGGGACAAGTTCGTCTCTGTGGCCACAGGCCGGATCTTTGGCGCCTGGGTGGACCTCCGGGAGGGACCGTCCTTCGGGGCGGTCTTCACGGCGGAGCTCGACGCCAGCAAAGCGATCTTCATTCCCCGCGGTGTCGCCAACTCGTATCAGACGCTGGAGGACAACACCTCCTACGTCTATCTCGTCAACGACCACTGGTCACCGGACGCCGAATACACCTTCCTGAACCTTGCCGACGAAACAGTCGATATTCCCTGGCCTGTTCCCCTGTCGGAGGCCGAGGTCTCCGACAAGGATCTGGGCCACCCGCGCCTCGCCGACGTCAAACCCATGGGCCCCCGAAAGACGCTGGTCCTGGGCGCTGACGGTCAGCTGGGGCGCGCCCTGCGCAAGGCATACGACGGCGACGCCTCCGTCGAGTTCGCAGGCCGGCAGGACTTCGACCTCCTGGACCCGGCATCCTACACGGCACGGCACTGGGGCAACTACAGCACCATCATCAATGCCGCCGCCTACACCGCAGTGGACGCCGCCGAAACCGGGCCGGGACGTGAGGCCGCCTGGGCCATCAACGCCACCGCCGTCAGCCGGCTGGCCCGCATCGCGGCGGAACACTCCCTGACGCTGGTGCACGTCTCCAGCGACTACGTCTTCGACGGGACCCGCACCGAACACACTGAGGACGAACCGTTTACTCCCCTGGGCGTCTATGGGCAGAGCAAGGCCGCCGGCGACGCCATCGTCAGCACGGTCCCCCGTCACTACATCGTCCGGACCAGCTGGGTCATCGGAGAAGGTAACAACTTCGTCCGCACCATGGCAGGCCTGGCCGGACGCGGCGTCCAGCCCGCCGTCGTCGATGACCAGATCGGACGACTGACCTTCGCCACGGACATCGCCGACGGTATCAAACACCTGCTCGGATCCAACGCGCCGTTCGGAACGTACAACCTGAGCAACGACGGATCCCCCCAGTCCTGGGCGGAAATCGCCGCCGACGTCTACGAACTCAGCGGCGCGGAACGATCCGTTGTCTCCGGGGTCAGCACCGCCGAGTACTTCAAGGACAAGGCAGCCGCGCCGCGTCCGCTGAACAGCGTCCTGGACCTGGGGAAGATCAAGGCAACCGGATTCCGGCCACGGAACTCCAAGACCGCCCTGGCCCAGTACCTCAGCGCCAGCCAGGCAACTGTTTAGCGCCGCGGGGCGGAAAAGCCGGGTGCAGTCCCCACGGACTGCACCCGGCTTTTCCCACATATAGCTGCCGAAATTATGTTCTCTGACCCCTTCGACTATGGCCGGATAGGAACGGGGGTTTCTTCCGGAGCTGCCAGTTCAGGAGTGCGACGGCGTCGGGCCGCAACAAAGTCCAAGGCAGCCCACAACAGCGTTCCGCCCACGCCGACGGACCACAGCGCGACACCAGCTGCCCAGCCCGGGGGCGTAAAAGCGATTGACACCGTGTCTCCGGCGGCATCCGCGGGCACGTCGACGGCAAGCAGGAAACCATCGACCGGAGAGCCCATATCTCCTCCGCGGACTTGGTACCCGGGCCATGGCAGCCGTGCAAACGCAGCGCGGCCGCCGCCCGCCGGAACCTGGTCAACGCGAAGCGTAACCTCGGTGGCACTGCGCGCGGTTTCCGTCAATTTGGTGCCTGCCGACGTCCAGACGAGCCCGCCGGACGAGCCAACCGGAACGTCGCGGCTCCAAAGCGCAATCTCGCCATCGTCGCTGGCCTGGTGCCATCCCGCTGGGACGGATCGGACAGGGACTGCGTCCTGCCTTCCAATGTAGTTGTTTGAAGCTGCGGGCCGCTGATTTCCGTCAAACGACTTTTTCAGGATTTGAATGTTATCGATCCCCAGTTCGTCAACCAGCAGCATGCCCGTTTCCTCCCGTTGCTCGAAAAGGCGGTCCAGGAGTTCAGCGCACGTGCCGCCCAGGTAGCGCAGACACAGCGCCTTGTTGTACTGGGTGTGCCCGATCAACTGGTACCTGTTCAGGACCGACGCGGGGCTGAGGTACCAGGTGTTGGCCATCAGGGTCCTGGACCACGTCGACTCATCCTGCGGGTAATCGAGGGGATCCCCGACCACCAGAACCTCGCCGCGGACACCCGCCAGGACACTCTTGGGAATGGACGTATCAGCTGGCACCGCGGGATCAGAGAGCGGGCTCACGGCGGTTGTCCGGAACTGCAGCAGGGTGGTGCCAAACGTCACGCCGAGGCAGACCACGGCGACGGAGGAAGCCATGGAGAGTTTGTCCAGCCGCAGAGTGTTTCCCCGCATCCGCCACCACAGGACGCAGATGGCGGCTATGGCGAGGACACCGGCCAGGAAGATCGCCAGATAGCGGTCGGGATATTGGGCCCAGCCCCCGTAGACACCGAACGCAATGGCGCCCGTTGCACCCAGCAGAGAGAGCTTCGAAGGATGCTTGGCCAGAGCGTGGGAGAGCAACACAACGCACAGAAGGATGCAAACCAACGCCAGGTAAGGCATAAAGCGGGCCGGGTATCGGAGCGGGCCCACGGTCGAGGGCAGCAGCACAAACATCAGCGACAGCGCCGCGAAGAACAGTATGTCCCTGATCTGCGGTGCGTACGCCCGGATCCTCCGCCAGCTCAGGAACGCGACGAGCGGCAGGAACCAGGCTATATACAGCGCCGGCGCCGGTGCGGAGAAGCCGCCCCACCACCACGAAGGCATCATGGGGTAGGCAGTGGCGATGGTGGAACTCAGGAGACCGCTGAGGTCGGTTCCCATGAAGTCGTCGTTGGCGATGGCGGTTGTGCTTCGCGTTGTCACAGCCGCAGACAGGACGCCGGGAAGGTAAACCACGACGGCGACCAGGACCAGGCCGAACCCAATCGCCGCAGTGCGCCATGCCGTCCCCCATCGGCGTTTCAGCAGGGCGTCAACGCCCACGGCCAGCAGGACAAACCCCACCGCCACGGTTCCGGCGACGTACCCAATGGTGACAACGAGATAGCCTGCCAAGAAAGCCCAGAGCGGACTCCGCCGGCCTTCTGCGGCCATCTTCAGCAGCATCCAGAAATAGGGCACGACTGCCCACGCGATTTGCCCCGTAACCCACGAAGGGGCGTCAAAGAAAATGGTGAAGCCGTTCAAAGGCGAAGCAACCCCTGCCACCACTGCCAAGGCGGGCGGGACCTTGAACGATCTGCTCAACAAATAGCAGCCCACACCGCCGATGACCAAGAAGGCGATTTTAAGGCTGGTTGTTACTACAACGGCATCAGGCGCGAGGTAGACAATGACCCCAATGAGCATAACGAGGGGGTTCCAGGTTCCCCACTGCCCTTCGGCCGCATAGTTCCCGCTGGACCACACTTGGGGATTGAGGATCGGCACCGTGCCGGACAACAGCGACTGGCCCAGGTGATACCAAACTCCGTATGCACCGTTTTCGGTGTCGTCCCAAAAATAGAAGCGCGGCGTCCAGATCAGCGGAACCAGGCTCAGGAGCAGGACGCCAAGTGCCGTTAGGAGAACCCAAAATAGCGAACGCGCCGGTGCGTCTTCACTGTCGTGCATAATTCCCTGTCTTCATGATTCGGTAGGCCCACTCCGGCACGGGTATGGCATGCGGATCCGGGCAATCAAGCTCGCTTAGCCCGCTACCTTCCAGAGCGTGATCGTGGCCGGCTGACCGCCGTTGCTGTAGTTGGCCTCCGATATTTTGGCACCGTTGACCTGCCCCTGCCAGCCCGTCGGGCAGCCGGTGTCGGTTAGCACGTAGCGGATATCAACCTTCTCCGCAGCCGGCTGGGCAAACGTTCCCTTGGAGCGCTGCACCAGGATCTCGCGGATGTCTTTTTCATTCCTGGGCCAGGCCAGGCCAAGGTTATAGAAGGCGGTGGGCAGGCCGGTCAGCGCCTTTACCCGGAAGGGGCTGATGCACGGATCAAACATCACAAGTTCCGAGGCCTGCCCCTTGCCGTCCACCGTTACCCGCAGCTCGGAGCCGGGTTCTGTCAGCGGCATCGCAGCTGTCTTGATTGCAAGGGCCTGCGGATCATTGAAGCTGGCCGTGCCGTAGTCGTGGACATAGTCCGAAAATTTCGAGTAGTCGGAGAGGGTCACGGCAAATGCAGCCACCACCGCCACGCATGCCGTCGCCACCACGATCCCCGGTGTGCGGCCGAAGGAGACGTCCACGTGCGCCGACGAGGCAGATCCATCGGGTGAGTCAGTGTTCCGGAGCTGCGCCGTCCGTCCCTCCCGCCAGAGACGCCAGCTACGGACGGCAACCTGGCAGAATACCGGAACCGCCGCCGCAGTGACCATAGTGAAGCTGTCGATCCAGAAACGGTAGGGCTCCTGGTTCGCGCCCCAAAGATCATTGCTGGCGACAAGGGGCCACGCGAAGACAGAGCCCAGGGCGAATGCCAGCCAGGCTTTATTCCTTTGGGTAATGCCAGCCCAGAAGATCAGGCCAAGCATAAGCAGCGGAACCAGCGCGCCGAGGACGCCGGTCCAAAGCGGCACGCCCAGGGCATTGGACGACAGTTCCCGGTAGGTCAGGAAATCATCCTTGTCCGCGAGACCAAGCAAAGTTCCGAGGATGGTGGGAGATGCTGCCAGTGCCAGCGACGCACAGGCGGCGATGACCGGAACCTTATATCTCCAGAGAACGAGGGCAAATCCCGGCGCAGCGGCAAGGAGGCCGGCCATCAGGGTCACCAGCGGGCCCGCCGTTGCCGCGATTGTCGTTCCGCCAAGGAGCACTCCGGCCAGCAGTCCCAGGCTCACGGCCGTGTGCCATTTGCGCCCGTACTTCAACAGCCCGTAGGCACCGGTTGCGTAGACGAGAAGGTAAACGGCAGTCAGGAAGGAGTAGGTTTGCACGTTGGCCAGGGCCCCCACCGCGGCGGCGGCAACAATCACGACGGCGGTACGCCCCTTCACGCCTGGCGACGCCTTGCCATCCAGCAGGGGAAACGTGACTCCTATGAGAAGGCAGATTGCCGTGACCGCAATCGACAGCGCCGCGGACTCGCCGTTAAGCGTAAACAGCACGCCGAAGGCACCCCAGAGAACGCCGTGGTTGTCGAGGGAATGGTGCCAGTTACCGGTGGCGGCGACCGCGAAGGTGCCGATAATGCTCGGCAAAAACCCGAGGACACCGAGGATTGGGACGCCGGACAGGCGGATCAGTAGCCAGCTGATGGCTGCCACCATGACGAATTGGAAGGCCAGGCCGGCAACTTGCCACGTGGCAATGATGTCGGTGTTGAAAAGCCGCGACAACAGACCAAGAAAGACGTAATACAGGCGCGGATAATGATTGGTGCCTGTTTCCGTGAACGGTTCGACGGCAGCCATGTTCCCGTTCTTGACGTTGACTGCAATCGCCAGGTAGGAGTACTGGTCGTATGGGAAATACTGGCGGAAGTTCTGCCAGCTGAACCCGGCACTCGTAGTGAGCGGGCGGACCTGGAGCACCCAGTACATCAGTCCTGACACTGTGATGGCGGCGGCTGAGACCATGTGCTGCCATTTGCTCCGGGACTTCTTGGCAGCTGTTTGCTGTGTCATTCCGCTGGATACCCCGATATTTTCCGTTGAATTTCTGGGCAGCTTCCCGGAGGCTGCTCGGTTACAAGTAAAGATTCTAAGGCCTGCGGCGCCAGCGACGGGTTCGCGGCCCCATGCCGGCGTCACACTGCATTCTCGCCAAACCGGTAGACTCTGTGCACATGACCAATGCAGTGACAGGCTCTTCGGCCAGCACCCATCGTATTTCCGTTGTCGTTCCTGTCTACCAGGGCGAAAAGACGCTTCCGGCGGTTGTTGCGGAACTTATGGGACTGGCGGAACCCCGGATTTCGCCGGCCGGCCACCGGTTTGTCATTGCAGAAGTCCTTCTTGTTTTCGACCACGGCCCGGACCGTTCAGCCGAGGTTATCCGCGACCTGGTAGCCCGCTACGACATTGTCCGCGGCGTGTGGCTCAGCCGCAACTTCGGACAGCACCCTGCAACCCTTGCGGGGATGGCTTCAGCCGGCGGCGACTGGGTTGTCACCATGGACGAGGACGGCCAGCACGATCCCGCCGCTATTGCCGACATGCTGGACACCGCCATGGCCCGGCAGTCCACTTTGGTTTATGCCCTGCCGAGCAACAAACCTCCGCACGGTTTCCTTCGCAATGCGGCGTCGAAGGGCGCGAAGAAAGTGGTGTCCGCGCTCCTGTCGAGTAACGATGCCCCCAATTACCAAAGCTTCCGGCTGGTTACCGGCGAGGTTGCCCGTTCCGTGGCCGCCTACGCAGGCAACGCCGTCTACCTTGATGTGGCGCTGGGCTGGATCGCGTCCAATGTCGCCACCTGCCCTGTAGCCCTGCGGGAAGAGGGCGACCGCGCGTCCGGCTATCGGTTGCGGACCCTGCTGTCCCACTTCTGGCGTATGGTCATCTCCAGCGGCACCCGGGGGCTCCGGCTGGTCAGCCTAATCGGGGCCCTGTTCGCGTTCCTGGGCATCTGCCTGGCCGTCTACCTCCTCATCGCCTACCTCACGGGACACGGCGCGGGGCAACAGGGCTGGACCTCCACGATGATTGTCATCCTCATCAGCACGGGGGCCATCCTTTTCTCCCTCGGGGTGATCGCAGAGTATGTTGGCGTCAACGTCAACATGGCTATGGGCAAGCCCGCATACCTGATCGTCAGCGATCCTGCTGTCGGCCCCCTGGGGAAGCCCAGCACCGTGGCGGCGCCGGCAGGGCACGGAACAGCCGGGGGAAACACGCCCAATGCCTGATCCGGTATGGGTCGTCGGCGCAGGCGGCCTGCTGGGACGCGGCCTCGTCTCCGTACTCAAGTCGAGGGGCCATGACGTACTCACCTCCTCTATTCCTTGGAACGATGCTGCCGCTGCCAAAGCGGCCCTGGCCGCCGGAGCCGAACAGCTGAGGACCCTCGCTGACGGCAGGCCCTGGGTGATTGCCTGGTGCGCCGGCGCCGGCGTTACCGGAACATCCCAATCCGAGCTGGACTCCGAACTCGAGGTCTTCAAGGCCACGCTCGATTCGGTAGCCGAAATCCTATGCACCCCGGGTTCCGCTCCGGGCCGGTTCTTCCTCGCTTCGTCAGCCGGCGGCGTTTATGCCGGTGCTCCGGATCCTCCGTACACCGAAGAGAGCACCCCCCAGCCCCTGGCTCCCTACGGTTTTGCGAAGCTCGCTGCGGAACAGGCCGTGACCGGGTTCGCAGCCACATCAGGCACCCGGGTGTTGATTGGCCGGGTGGCCAACCTCTATGGTCCTGGGCAAAACCTCGCCAAGCCCCAGGGCCTGATTTCGGTATTTGCCAAGGCTTACCTGACCGGACAGCCCGTGTCCGTCTACGTTTCCCTCGACACCCTGCGCGACTATATTTTCATTGACGACGCCGCGGCCTTGATAGCTGATTGCATCGACCGCCTGTCAGGATCCGACGTCGTCACCGGCCAGGCGGTGACGAAGATCATCGCGACCCAAAGGGCAGACACGATTGGTGCACTCATCGGGGCGTGCAAGACCGTTTTCAAGCGCCGACCGCGAATTGTGCTCGGTGCCTCGCCGTATGCGAAAGCACAGGCGCACGACCTGCGCCTGAGATCGGTAGTTTGGACGGAACTCGACAACCGCCCTTTCACTCCCCTTCCCGTGGGAATCGACGCAACGGTGCGGGATATGCAGACCCTCAGAAGCGCCTCCGGCTCCTTGTAGCGGAGCCAAGCCGCCGGCCGGCGGGTGCTGCGGAAAATGGGGGGAGCCGCCCCATTCGGTACCCTAGATGGAGCGTTAGCAACAGAAAGAGACCGTGCCGAGTTGAATATTCAAGAACGACCCTCAGCGGCCAGGACCGGAAATCCTGGTTGGTTGTGGGCCCTGGCCACACCGGTGGCCACCATACTGGCCGCGTTAGTGCCGGTCATTTTCAACCACCGGTTCTACTTCTACGACGACACCCAGATCGGCGCATATCCGATCTGGCGCGAAATAGGAGACATGCTCCGCTCCGGCCAGTGGCCATTGTTCAGCGCTGAAGGCTGGCAGGCAGGCAACTATGCCGCCGAGGGGCAGTGGGGCATTTTCAGCCCGGTGACGCTGGGGATCGGCTTGGCGTCAACATATTTCAGCAACGCCCTGGTCTTCTCTACCCTGGTCAAAGTGGTACTGCTGGCCACGGCCAGCGTCGGCATATATCTCGTCAGCCGCAGCCTCGGAGCCTTGCGACCCTGGGCTTTTGTGGCGGGGGTTGCATCCACGGTTGCGGGATTCACGGTCTATCTTGATTCCCCGTCGTGGGTAACGGGGCTGATGGTGTGGGCGTTCCTGCCGTTTGTCTGGTGGTCCCTTCGACGGATGTGCAACCAGCAAAAGTCGCCGCTACCCGTCCTCGTCTCGGGCTACCTCCTGGTAACCGTCGGATACGTGCACGGAACCATCATGATGGTCCTTCTGTTCGTTGCCGTCATTGTTGAATTGCTGGTCGGCCGGGACTGGAAGTCCCTCGTAAAGACCGTATCGTCAGGCGCGTTGCTTGGCCTGGTTGCCCTGGCTGTTTACCTTCCAGGAGTCCTGACCCTGCGGAGCACGGCCCGTACCCAGGTTGTAGCCAACACAAACTTCCTGACAGTGGACCTGACGGGCCTGGCCGGATCTGCGCTTCCAAGTAACCTCCCGCAGGTGGCTTCCTGGTGGTGGGGTCCGTTCGCTCCTGCACCTCTGACCTACATAGCGTGGTTCCTGCCGCTCTTTGCCCTGGTCAACTTCCGGCAGCTACGGCGCCTGACACCCGGGATGGCCAGCGTTCCGGTATTCCTGCTTTTGTCGTTGATGCTGACCCTCGCTCCCAGCGACCTCGGACCGCTCCGGACGCCTGTCCGCTTGATGCCCTACGTGTGCCTTGCCGCCATCGTGCTCTTCTGTGTGGCCCTTTCCTCGGCGCGGGTAAGCGCCGTCTCCCGCACGCGTTGGCTCAGCACCGCTGCTGTCTTCATGGGCAGTGTTTACCTTGGGTGGACCGGCAAACCGGAACTATGGGCAGTCAGCGCCCGCATGGTTCTCATCATGGCCGTCGGATTTGCCGTGACTGCGGTGGCATTGCGAATGATCCGGACCAGGTCAAAGGCCGACGGCGTGGTGGCCGCCGTTTTGGTGGCGACTTCCCTGGCACTGGCCTTTCCACAGCACTACTACTTTCCCAACCCGCCCGTCCAGGACTTCAAACTGCCGGCGGACACGTCGAAGTACTCCACACAGCTCTCCGGAGCGAAGGGCCAGGCAGTCGTTGTGGGCACGCCGTCCGCCCTCGACCCCTCCATTTGGAGCGAGTCCCTCGTAGGCAACATGTGGTATCTGAATCCCGTGTCTGTGCACAACCTCTACAGCCCTATCCAGAACGCCGCCTACTCGAAAGACCTCTGCATCGCCTCCCGCGGCGAGACCTGTAAGGAACTCAGTACAAAGCTGTTCGAAATCGACCCGACGTCGGGCAAGCCGCTCGCAGACCTCCTTCGCGTAGACACTGTCCAGATAGTCCGCGACGCCGCCGACACCTCAGGTGCCCAACTGGCCATGGCTGTTCCGCCGTCGGGCTGGTCTGTTGCCTCCCGGACTACGAATACGGTCATGTGGACGCGGGATACGCCCCTCGGGTCCGTGGGCGCTCCCGTCTACGCGTCCGAGGGAACTGTCGTCGACCCGGTGTCCAACTCCAGCTCCCAGGTCACCTTCAAAGTGAACGAGGTCCCGGCTTCGGGCGGAACCGTGACGCTGAGCCGCATTGCCTGGCCAGGCTATGCCGCTCAGGGCGCCACCATCGTCGATCCCCTCCGCGGCTACCTCCTGACTGTCAACGTGGCTCCGGACATGGCCGGCAAGACCGTGACCGTTTCGTTCCAGCCGCCAGGCTGGAACGTCGAAATCGCCTCCCTGGTTGCCGCATTGCTTCTGGGTGCCGCCTGGTCGCTGGTCCATGCGCTTCGCGGGCGCCGGCGGCCGGAGTCCCCTCACGAGTCAACGGCGGTCAGCGATAGCCGGGACGACTCCGGCCCCGGGGCTGACGCCGGTCCGGTGTCCACCCACTCCCCCGATCCCGCACTCCGCTCCGGCGAGGCAGAACCGGAATACGCTCTGAGAAAAGAGGACAAATAGTGGCTTCCCATCCGCCCGCAGCGGACGAGCCGGTGCGCGGAATCCATTCCGGGCCGCCCGGCCCGCTGATGAAAATCGTCAAAGACCAGCGAGTTGCGTTCCTCCTCGTTGGCGGCGCCAACACAGCCTTCAGCACTGGCCTCTTCATTGTTCTGGCCTTGGCCTTCCCGCAGGCCCCATCATTTATCCTTCTGTCCGCGTCGTGGACGATCTCGCTCATCGCAGTCTTCTTCGTCTACCGGAAGCTTGTCTTCCGCGTCAAAGGACACGTCTGGCTGGACCTGGGCCGATTCGCCCTCGTGAACCTCACGTCCCTGCTGGTGAACATCGGACTTCTTTCGGTGTTTGCTGATCTGCTGCACTTCCCGAGGATCCCGACGCAACTTGCCATCACCCTGTTGTCCGTAATCATCAGTTACTTCGGGCACCGGCACTTTTCATTCCGGCGCAAGCATTCACCGGAGCAAGCAGAGACCGCCACAATCAGCGGCACTAAAGAGGAAGAGACGGCATGACTCCGAAAGTCTCCATAGTCATCCCCGCATACAACAACGTCCAGTACATTGCTGAAACGCTCGATTCGGTTCTGAACCAGACTTATGACGATTACGAGGTTGTCATTGCCGACCACTCGTCAGTTGACGGAACGAAGGACGTCATCGACGGCTACAGCGGTCACCCGAAGCTCCGCATCCTTAGCCCCACGCCTGTCGGCGGCGGGGCGCAGGCCAACTGGAACAGAGTCAGTGCCGAGGCCAAAGGCAAGTACGTAAAACTGGTCTGTGGCGATGACATCATTGCACCGACAGCACTTGCCGAGCAGGTGGCAGCCTTCGATGCGCATCCGACGGCGGTCCTGGTAGCCAGCCAGCGCGACCTGGTCGACTCCAGCGGCGAGGTATTCATCAAAAGCAGGGGCCTTCAAGGCATCTCAGGACTGGTGAGCGGGGCAAAGGCCGTCCGGGCCACGGTTGTTGCCGGTTCCAACATCTTCGGGGAACCGGCGTGTGTCATGTTCCGCCGGGACCTGCTTGAGAAGGAAGGGGGCTGGGACAATACCCACCCGTACCTTATCGATGAGGCGACGTACGCCCGGATCTGCTTCCACGGTGACGTCGTGGCAATCCGTCGCAGCCTGGCCAAATTCCGCATCAGCGCCAGCCAGTGGAGCGTCCGACTGGCGAGGCAGCAGTCAGACCAGGCCATCGCGTTCCACAACCACGTTGCACGGACGCACCCGGGTGTCCTCAGCCGTCTTGATCTGCTGACTGGCAATCTGAAGGCTGTGGCCATGTCCTATGCCCGCAGGCTGGCGTACATGCGGCTACGCAAGCGCATGGGCCATGAACACGCGGTGGAAAGTACCGTCTAGGACGATTTCCGGTCGGCCGCGCCATGGATGTGGCTGTGGCCGACCTCGGGATCATCAACGGCCCGTTCCGGGATTTGCTGGGTCGACATCACGCGCATCTTACGGCGGGCGGGTTCTTCGAAGAACCGCCACAGGCAGTAGCCAAACACGGACACCACGGCCGGTATCAGGATGAAGCCGAGCTTGGCCCCCACCGTTCCCGTGCCGAGGGTCGCCGGGAATGTCATCTGCAGCTTCCAGAAGATCTCAATCAGCGGCATGTGCACGAGGTAGATGCTGTAGGAGGCCATTCCGCCCACCACCAGCGCTTTACTGCCCAGGACCTTTGCCACATGCCGGTCGGCCATTCCCAGGGCTCCGACAATCACCACGAGTACAGGGATCAGCAGTCCTATGTAACGCGGCCGGGCGGTGAGATCCATCCAGTAGCATCCGGCAATAATGACGGCCGTCGCCAGGACAATGATGTGGCTTGCCATCAGGCGGTTCCGGGCAGTGTCAGGCACCCGCTGGACGATATAGAACATGAGCGCCCCGGCCATAAAGGCGCACAGGATGCGGAGCAGCCACATCCAGCCGGCGTAGAGGCCCAGCACGTAGGAAAAGAACACCACGGGAAACAGGAGCACTCCGGCCATGATCACCAGGGAGCGGGTGCTGAGCGACCTGTTGAGGCGGAAAATCAGAAGGACCATCACGGGGAACAAAAGGTACGCGAATGCCTCGGCGGAGACTGACCACGCGGCTCCGTTCCAGGTCAACCGGTCAAAACCGGGCTCAGTCCACTGCACCACAAGCGTGAGTTGGCGCAGGAAGCTGCCAACGCTGTAGTCGCGCACATCTACAGGATCATCACTTTGCCGGGCGAGAAGGATCCCGTGCCATACGGCGGCGAACACCAGCATGAATACATACGCCGGCCAGACACGCGCCAGGCGAGCCCACCAGAACTTGACGGTGGCATTACGATCCAACCGCCACCCCATGCGCTCACCGTAGTTCAATGCCAGCACATAGCCGCTGAGTGCGAAGAAGAGGTCGACGCCGAGTTCCCCGTGGGCAAGAACCGGTCCGATGACGTGTCCCAACCAAGGAAACTCCGAGGCAATGTTGCCGCGAACGTGGAACAGCACTACCCACATCGCCGCTACGATGCGCACGCCGGTCAGCGCGTGGACCTGTTGCACTGCGCGGGCAGCCGTCTTGGGTGGCGTCTGTAACATGACATTTTCCGGCATGCAGTTCCTCTGCGTTATCAGGGCGGGATTCCCTCGGGACTTTCGCTGGGTCCGCGCCTCAAGGGCACTCTTTCCAGACTACCGGATGGCTGCGTGCAGTCGGCGACATGGACGGCACCCGGCGGCCGGGCGAAAGGCCCCGCCGTGATACTTTCGAGGGATGGGAAATAACCTCTATCTCATTGCCTCCGGCGGAAATCCGAACTACGGCGATGAGCTGATCGTGGCGTCCTGGCTGCGATTCCTTGCCCGCGTCCGGCCGGACGCATCCGTATGGCTGGACTGCCCGCAGCCGGGTACGGCAACCGCATTGTTTGCCGGGATCCATCCCGGCTTCCACGCCACCAATACGCTCTGGCGTTCCTGCGCCGAAGCTCCGGACCAGTCTGCGCAGGCGGTATGGGACCACGTCGGCAACCTCGTGGCCCACGGAGGTACCCCCATGTATGACGTCGGCCTCCTTGCCCTCGGCCAGGCGGATTCCATTCACCTCCTGGGCGGCGGTTATGTCAATGGCGTATGGCCTGACCATGTGGGGCTTGTTTCGGGCATGGCAGCTGCAGGCAAGCTGAACGGCGCCCGCCTCGTCGCCTCCGGCCTCGGCCTGATGCCGCTGCCGGAGAACGCCGAACAGCTGCAGAAGACCTTTGCAGATTTCTCAGCCGTCAGTGTCCGCGATGATCCCAGCGCGGATTTCCTGGGCCTCGAGACCGGGCTGGATGACGTGTTCCTTGGACTGCCCCACGAGCTCAGCCGGAGCAAGAACTCGCAAGCGGTCGTGTCCCGCGCGAAAGACGTGATGCTGTGCATCCAGAGCGACATGACCGATGAGGACACTTTCGATCGGCTCAGGGAAAAGCTGCGCGCCGTTGTTGAACAGTCGCTCGCACAGGGCCTGACGGTCGGCTACGTTGAGGCGATCCCAGGATCGGACCGGCGCATGTTCGACGCCTTGGAAGGCCTAATCCCCGAAGAGAATTTCGTACCCTTTACGCAAGTCTGGAGTGACGGCCTTCCCGTCCGCCGCGGGCAGCTCTGGTACACGTCCCGCTACCATCCCCACATGGTGGCGGCCTCTGCCGGCGCCAAGGGTGTGGCCATCGGCATCCTGGACGACTACTACGACATCAAGCACCGTTCACTGCTGGATCTCGGAACCGGGTGGACCTACGCCTCCACCAAGGACGACGCCGCCCTGCCGGAGCCGACCGGCTCCCCGGACTTTGAAGCAACGGCGTTGCGACTGGCGAGCCTCAAGCGTGCAGAGGCTCTTTCACTGTATCCGGTCAAGTAACCCCGGGAGGCCTGGGACCGCATTGCAGCGGCCACAAAAGACATGGGGCCCCGCTTGGTGACTGGGAGCAGTTCACCAAGCGGGGCCCCACGTTACTTAGGAACCAAGCCTTCAGCGGACGCTGCGGGCCATTTTCGGCTTGGGGTCGAACTTGAGGCCCGCAAGGATCTGCTTGGCAACCTGGAGCTGTAGCCGGCGTCCTACACCGCCCTTGACCATCCAGGCGTAGGTGGTTGCCACGAACTGTATCCAGGCAAGTTTGTCGTCATGGTGCCAGCGGTAGGATGACTCGTTCCGCGCCCCGTAGAAGAACTTCCATGCATTGCCGGGATTCAGGTCCCCGAAGTTCACCCCGCGGTTCGTCGGCATATCGTGCGTCACAACGCTGTCGAGGATCTGGACTCCGGGTCCGTCAGCGCTAATCCGAAGCGTGTACTCCATGTCGTCGAACCAGATGAAGTATTCCACCAACGGCAGGCCGTACTTAGCGATGGAGCGGCGCGGAATCAGGACTGAAACGAAAGAACAGTTGGTGATCAGCACCGCCCGCTGGCCTTTGGCGATTAGGCGTCCCCAGTCCCAGGTGGCGCCCGCGTTGTTCATCTCGCAGATCGAGCCGTCCGTATAGCGGACCAGGGAGCAGCTGTACGGTACGTTGCGGCCGAGTTCCTGTTCCGCTTCCGAGTGGCCGGTCAGGAGTTTCTCAAGTGCCGTTTCCTCGGTGTAGCAGTCATCGTCCATAATCCAGACCCAGTCGGCGCCGCGCTCGTAAGCACGTTCCATGCCGGCGGCGAACCCACCAGCCCCGCCCGTGTTGGAATCAAGCCGGACAACTTCCACGCGGGGATCGTCGTCGTACACGGACAGTAGCTGCGGCGTTGAGTCAGTGCTGGCGTTGTCGATCACAATCAACCGATCGACGGGCCGGGTCTGGGCAAGGATTGAGTCCAAAACCCTTCCGAGCTTGTCGACCCGGTTGTAGGTGACGACTACGGCTGCGACCTGGTCGGTCATGCTTTCCATCCTTCGTAAAGTTCAGTGGTCCACTTCCGCGCTTCGGGGAGTTCCTTCAGCGCGGCAATCTTCTGCCTTTGTTCTTCCACAATCTCTTCGCGCAGCTCCTCCGAGGCCATGATCGCCTTGGTCCGCTCGACAGCTTCCCTGATGAACGCGAGCGGTTGCCTCGGAACGAGGGCCTTGGCGGAAACGAGGGAAGCCTGGGAGCCGACGTCGGTAGACAAGACCGCCACGTCCTGGGCCGTCGCCTCGAAAGTTGTCAGGGTGAGTCCCTCGTTGTCCGAAGAAATCACCAGCAGGTCCGAATCCGCAAGCGTGTCATCCACGGGATGCGGTGGCTGGCGCAGCTCAAGGTGATTCGTCAGCCCGTACTTGGCAATCAGCCGCGAGGTCTCTTCTTCCAGCGCTCCGGAGCCGTGGAGGATAAAGCGCACCTCCCGGTCCGCGGAGCGCTTCAGCTGGGCTGCATAACGGAGGAACAGATACGGTCGCTTCTGCTGGCTGAGACGGCCCACGAAGGAGATGGTGAACGGGCGTCCAAGTTCCTTCTCGATCTTCGGGGCGGCATGGACTTCGTTCAAGCCGTAGAGCGGAGCGAGCGAAACCTTTTCCTTGGGGACATCGCGCTGCAGGACCATGTAGTCCCGCAGCTGCGGCGAGATGACGTGGTGCATGTCGATGGCGTTGGAGAGTTTCACGGCCAGTTCGACGAACCCGCCGGTCCGCCATTCGACGACATGCAGGGAGTCCGCCGTCCGGATCCGCGGATCCATGGCTTTGAACCACGCGAGCCGGTGGTAAAGCCACCCGTTGTGGTGGACATGGATTCCGTGGACTTCAAACTTCGTCAGCAGCGCCAACAGGAGTTGGGTTTCTTCCTCGTCCGAAATGGGAAGATTAACCGGCAGCACCAGCGCACCGTCGAGTTCTGGCCGCACAATCCAGGGGTGGGCAGACTCGCGGTCTGTCAGCACGATGGGCAGGAACCCGGCCTCGCGGGCCAAGGCAATGGTTTCAATTGCCCAGCGTTCCGCACCGCCCATTTCCAGCCAATGCAGCCCGAAAATGATGGCACGTTCGCCGTGTTCCGACGGCCTGGGCAACGGCGCAGACGATTCGATCGGCGCTAGCCTCTGGGGCCGGCGGTTCGGCGTGATGCGCTTTTCGTAGTAGTCGGTCAGGCCCTGGCGCAGGGCGTCGAACGCGATAGGCGCACCGAAACGGGCCCGGCGCAGCACTTTGGCTTTCCGGCCGGGACGATCGTAGAAGGTTGCCCCGCCTTCGGCCCGTTCTCCTCCAAGGTCGAGGACCAGGGGCACGGGAGCCGAGTCAGCAGGCACTGTTGCCGGCACCGTGCTCTTGACACCCACCGTGCAAACGACAGCCCGGTTCGGCTCCCACTCATGCCTATGGCAGGCGTACCCGGTCAGTCGCGGAAACTCTCCGTCCGGGGCCCGGAGGACGATGACCTTGAATTCACGGCCAGGCTGGATCAGTGCATGGTAGTTCAAGCCGCCCACAAGCAGGCCAAGCTCCCGCTTGGAAAGTCGAGGCTCTCCGCCTGCCAGCCCTGAACCGCCGTCGTCAATTACTTCGAAGAGCTTTCGGGCCCTACTCATCTGCACTCCCTACTGCATTCGTGTTCATGTGTCAGTTTCGTTCTAGCTTTCCCGGAGAAGGCGGACTGCTTCCCCGATCGGCCCGTCTGCAACTTTCTTGCCTTGCCGCAGCACCACGCCCCTGTCACAGACTCGGCTCACCATGTCGAGGTCATGGCTGACGACGACGAGCGTGCAGCCTGACTCACGGAGTTCCTGGATGCGCGCAAGGCACTTCTTTTGGAATGGTTCGTCGCCCACCGAGAGGATTTCATCAATCAGGAAGACATCAGGGTTCGTATGAACGGCGACTGAAAACGCAAGGCGCAGGAACATACCGGATGAGTAGAACTTCACCTCGGTATCAATGAACTTTCCAATTTCGGAGAATGCGACGATCTCGTCAAAACGCGCTTCCGTCTCCTTCTCGGTCATTCCAAGAAGGACGCCGTTCAGGAACACATTCTCACGGCCTGTCAGGTCCGGGTGAAAACCTGCGCCCACTTCAATGAGCCCGGCCACCTTGCCGCGTGTCCTGACACTCCCGGAATCGGTACTCATAACACCGGAGATCAGTTTGAGGAGGGTGGACTTTCCCGAACCGTTAAAGCCCAGCAGGGCGACCGACTCCCCGATACCGACGGTGACGTCCACTCCGTCCAACGCCATGAATGTCGAGGAAAGGTCTCCGCGGCGGCCCTTGAAGAGCCAGACCACGGTTTCTTTGAGGGACCGGGTGTGGCGGAGATTAAAGCGTTTCGATACGTTCTCGACAATGATTGCTTCTGCAGTCATCACAACTCCTGCGCGAATCTGCCCTCAAGGCGACGGAATACGGTCTGGCCAATTGCGAGGATCACCAGTGAGATCAACAAACCCACCGGCAGCCATAGCGAAATGAGGTTCTCCGGCATCCGGGCGCCTTCTGCGGCAGAGCGCACCGCGGCAGTCGGTGCCCAGAATGCGAAATGGAACAATTCAACGGCAATGGTCATCGGGTTGAGCTGGTAGAAGAAGTAGAAGGTCTCCCCCAGCGTGTCCCGAACGAGATACCAGGCGTAAAGTACCGGCGAAAGCCACGTGGCCATCATGAGCATCAGATCAACGATGTTTTCGGAGTCCCGGAACATGACGTTGGCTGCGGCAAACAGTAGGCCGAGGCCGAGGGACAGCATGGCGACAATGACGAATGCACCTATGGCTCCGAGGATCTGGAAGATGCTCGGCGACCATCCGAAAAAGAAGCAGGCGAACAGCAGAATCAGGAACTGCGGGAGGAAGTGGACGATAGCTACCCAAACGGACGCCACCGGGAACAGCTCACGAGGCAGGAAGATCTTCTTTACCAGGGCGCCGTTTGCAACGACGGACCGGGTTGCATTGCTGAAGGCCTCGGAAAAGAAGTTCACCAGAATGATGCCCGAGAACATGTAGATCACGAAGTTGGGCTGCTTGTTCAGGCCCAGGAAGACCCCGAGGGCGAAATAGAACACAATGAATTGCACACCGGGCTTGACATAGCTCCAGAGCAGGCCAAGCACCGAATTGCGGTAGCGCACCTTGAGTTCTTTGCGCACGATCAACCGCAGGAGTTCACGGCGCCGGAGCACGTCCAAGAGGCCGCCGCCCTTGTCGGGAGCAGCCAACAGCTCAGCGCTCATGCGTCTACCCCTCCGCTTTCCAGCTTCGTTCCAGACACAAAATGGGGGCGGATCTGGTTGTCAAACATCGTCAGGGCTGAGCCGATCGCCATGTGCATGTCGAGGTACTTGTATGTGCCCAGCCGGCCGCCGAAGAGAACGTCCTGCTCGGCAGCCGCGAGGTCGCGGTACTTCAGCAGGCGTTCGCGGTCGGCCGCGGTGTTGATCGGGTAGTACGGCTCGTCGCCCTTCTCCGCCGCCCGCGAGAATTCACGCATGATGACGGTCTTTTCACTCTGGTAGTCACGCTCCGGGTGAAAATGGCGGGGTTCGATAATGCGCGTAAACGGGACGTCGTCGTCGTTGTAGTTCACCACTGACGTTCCCTGGAAGTCTCCGACGTCGAGCACTTCCTCTTCGAAGTCGATAGTCCGCCAGGACAGGTCGCCCTCCGCGAAGTCGAAGTATCGGTCCACCGGACCGGTGTAGACGACGGGGATGTTCCCTACGACCTTGTTCTTGCTGTACTCGTGCGACTCATCGAAGAAGTCGGTGTTGAGCCGGACCTCAATGTTCGGGTGCTCCGCCATCTTTTCGATCCATGCGGTGTAGCCGTTGGTCGGCAGGCCTTCGTACTTGTCGTTGAAATAGCGGTTGTCGTAGTTGTAGCGCACCGGGAGGCGGGAGATGATTCCCGCGGGCAGGTCCTTCGGATCCGTCTGCCACTGCTTGCCGGTGTAGTGCTTGATGAACGCCTCGTACAGCGGCCGGCCGATCAGCTGGATGCCCTTGTCGTTCAGGTTCTGGGGATCAGTGCCCGCAAGCTCGCCAGCCTGTTCCTGGATCAGCTCCCGGGCCTGACCCGGCGTCAGGTTGGCGCGGAAGAACTGGTTGATCGTGGCGAGGTTGATCGGCAACGAGTACACCTCGCCCTTGTGGACGCCGTAGACCTTGTGCACATAGTTCGTGAACGTCGTGAATCGGTTGACGTACTCCCACACCCGCTCGTTGGATGTGTGGAACAGATGGGCCCCGTAGCGGTGCACCTCGATGCCGGTCTGCTCCTCCTTTTCGCTGTAGGCATTGCCACCGATATGGTGGCGCCGGTCGAGGACAACGACCTTCAAGCCCAGCTCAGTAGCGGCCTGTTCTGCGATTGTCAGGCCGAAAAAGCCCGACCCTACGATGACGAGGTCAGCGGTCACAAAATCTCCTGATTCGAATGCGGGCAGCCCAATGTTGTGCATTGGCTGCGGCTCTAGCCTACCCGAGGCTGTGCCGCCAGTAGTGAATCCCGGGCTCAGCGCGGGCTTATCCACATAGCCCATAGCGGCCGATGTCCCGCGGCTATGCACGGCGGTAGCTTGGGCAGAAACCGACTCATTACCACCGGAAAGCACCCCATGACGCTCCACTGCACCCTGGTCCGCGGGCCCGATGCCGGCAGCGCCGGTCCCCCGCTCGAACTCACTATTGAGTCCCCGCACGGGGCCTCCGGCCTCTTGCTGCAGGAAGCCCTGGAGCGGGACTACGGCACGGGGGAACTGTCGGTATCCGGTCTTCCGTTGTCCGGGCTCTTTGTGGGCGCCCAGCCGCTCGTCAACGGCGCCGTCATCGTTGACGGTGCCGGACAGCGTCCTCCTGAGGACGGCGACGGAAGGTCCGTGACGCTGCTGGCCGCTGTACACAGCGGTCCGGCTGCGGGGACGGTGGTACCCCTGCGGCGCGGCAGGTATCGGATCGGCCGGAGCGGCACGGAAATCGCCATTCCGGATGCTGCACTGTCGCGCGAACACGCCAGGTTGGACGTCACGGACACGGCTGTCACCATCGCCGATTTAGGCAGTGTCAATGGGACCTTCGTAGACGGGAAGAGGGTGACGCAGACTTCGGTTTCAACGTGTTCCCTCATCAGGTGCGGAAATTCGACCCTGTCCATCGTGTTCTGCCCCGGCCCGGACCGTCGGCTTCCGGAGCGGGAGGCTGCCGGAGCCAGTGTGGCAGAGCCACTGAAGATTCCGCATCGTCCTGAAGGCGGCAATAGAGGTGTCCTGCTCCTCACCGCAGTACTGCCGCTGCTCATTGGCGTGGGGCTGGCGGTTATCACCGGGATGTGGATGTTTCTGGCCTTTACGGCGGTTTCCGCATTCTCGGTGCTCGTTCCCGTGATGGCCGGCCGCCGCCAGCGGTGCCAGCTCAAGTCATTGGTCGCTATCGCCGTTGAAGAAGACATTGAACGACGACGGCGGTCCGCGCCATCCGCGGCCGAACTCGTCCTCAGGGGGCAAACCGACCACTCGGATCCGCCAGCAGGACCGGCCATTCCCGACGACGTTGCCTTGCGGCTCGGCCTGGCAGAGCAACTGGCCAACATCAGCCTGGATCCGGCCGACCCGGATTTTGAGGCGCCGGCGGTGGGGCTCATGCCCTTCATTCATCAGCTTTCCGACCTCACATTTATCCGCGGTCCGCAGCAGGACGTCGCCGGCCTGATCCGGTTTGTGATCATGCAGCTCACAAGCTGCCGGTCTTCGTCACGGACCCGGGTCCTGGTGCACGGATCACCCCCAACTCTTCCGCTGACCGCCCGCTACCTCACGCCGGTAACGCTTTCGTCCAGCCTCCGGACCACGTCAGACCTCCTGGAGCGCGGCATTGACCGGGCGCAGGAACGTGGTGTGTTGATTTTGACCGGCGGCGTCGACGGGTCAGCCGGACTTCCAGTCGTGTCTGCCGCTGCGATAAGCCGCGGCTGGCAGGTTCTTGACTGCACCCAGGCAGGTGCGGCCACACCGGGCACGGTCATCGAACTCGGAGGGGCCGCCGCCCGGGTATGCGCTCCGGGCTCCGCGACGGACTTCATCCCTGATCTCGTCCCCGAGACATTCTTCGACCGGTATTGCCGCATCATGGCACCGCGGCTTGAGCGCAGTCCAGGTTCCGGGCCGGGCGTGCCGCATAACTGCTCCATGGCCGACCTTCTTGCGGGTTCCGCCACCGACACGGCCGGCCGTTGGGCGGCCGGCCGCCGGAGTCCGGGCCTCTCCGTTCCCATCGGAATGGCGGCACAGGGTCCCCGCATGCTGGACCTTGAGTCGGACGGCCCGCATCTCCTGGTGGCAGGCACCACGGGCTCCGGGAAATCCGAACTCCTCCGGAGCCTCGCGGCCGGACTAGCACTCAGCTACCCGCCGGATCGGATCAATTTCCTCTTTATTGATTTCAAAGGCGGTTCGGGCCTGGGTCCGTTGACGGGCCTTCCCCACTGCGTGGGCATGCTCACGGACCTCACCAGGCACGAGCTGGACCGCGCGCTGATCTCCCTGCGCGCGGAAATACGACACCGGGAGGAATTGCTTTCAGCCGCGCAAGCCCCGGACCTGGCGAGCTACAGGTCCGGGGGCTCCGCGGCCGGTCCGCTTCCCCATCTGGTCCTCATCATCGACGAATTTCGAATGCTCGTCGAAGACGCCCCTGAAGCCCTCAAGGAACTGATGCGGATCGCGGCGATCGGACGGTCGCTGGGCATACACCTGATCATGGCCACACAGCGGCCCCAAGGAGCGCTTACGGCGGACATCCGCGCCAACGTCACCACCAGTATTGCGCTGCGTGTCCAGTCGGAGATGGAATCGGTCGACATCATCAATTCCAGGGTCGCCGCCGGAATTCCGCTGTCCTCTCCCGGGCGGGCCTATTTCGCCCGCGGGATGGAGGATCCCGTCGAGTTTCAGACGGCGTCCCTGGCCGGCGCCGAAGCTGCGTTGGGTGCTTCCGCCGTCAGGGTCCGCGGCGCTGAGGAGGCCCTCGTGGCCTCCACAGCGGACGGGCATGCAGCCCCTCGGCCGGGACCGTCTCCGGCCCTGGCAGCCGGCCCTGTTGTCACATCGCTGGTGCAACTCTGGGACGCAATGGAAGGCGCTGCGCCCCGTCGTCCCGTGGCCATGCCGCTGCCATCGATGGTGTCCCTTGCCGACTCCGACGCGGCAGGCGAATCCGCTCCCTGCGGCTGGTGCGTGCAACTGGGACGACTGGACGAGCCTGACCTGCAGCGCGTGTCACGGCTGGCATGGAAACCATCCGACCACGGCCATCTGGCCCTAATCGGCGGACGAGGCAGCGGGGTGGAGGAAGCTTTGGACCTCGCACTGCAGCAACTGCTCGTGCATGAGGTGGAATCGCACGTCTACCTGCTCGATGCCGGAAACTCTTTCAGCTCCGCCCGTTCGCTGCCGCGGGTGGGCGCAGCGGCAGGACTTCACGAACTCCGCCGGGCCGTCAGGATCCTGGAACGCGTTGCACTCGAGATTTCCCTGCGGCTCAGCCACTCCGCGGAGGATGTTCGGCCACCACTTGTCCTGGTGCTTGCGGGCTGGGGTTCGTGGGTCTCATCACTTCGGGCCGGGCCGCTGGCCTGGGCGGAAGACCTTGTCCAGGACATCATCCGGGATGGTGCCAAGGCAGGCGTGTCGGTGCTCATAGCCGGCGACCGTGAGGTAGTAACGTCCCGGTTCTTCGCGGCTGTCCCCAACCGGGCCTTCTTTCCCACCGGCTCCACCGAAGAGGGCCGACTTGCGTGGCCGCGGTTGCCTGGCGTTGCGATGGTCCGCGGACGGGCAGTCGTATTCGGCCCGTTCACCGGCAGCCAGGGATCCGCAGCCCAGTTTTATGCCGCGTCCCCGGCGGGATTGACAAGCGCCGCCATGGTCAGGGAACCAGCAGCCAGGCCTTTCAGAGTCGAAGCGCTGCCGAGTCGCTTGAGCGTCTCCGATGTGCTGGCGCGCGTCGCTGATCTCCCTGCGCTACAGACCAACCGGGAGGGGGCCGTAGGCGCAAACAAGAACCGCAAGATTGTCATCGGCATCGGCGGCGACGAACTTGTCCCGGCGACTGTCCGTCTGCCACCGGGAAGCGTCTTACCGGTTCTGGGAGGCCCGTCCTCCGGCAAGAGTTCCCTGCTCTTGGCCATTCCGCACTTGAACCCGGATGTTCCCGGATGGTTTGTTCCCGGCCGGGAGGATGTAGCCGCCAACTATTGGGCGGACGTCCTGGCCGGCGCTGATTCGGGCGGGATCGACAACGACTCGATATTGCTCGTGGATGATGCCGATATGCAGACGCCGGAAGCCAACCGGCACCTCTCAGCCCTGCACGGGCTCGGGTTCGCGCTGATACTGACGGCGGGGTTCAGCACAACACTCAGCCAGCGGGCACCGCTGGCGTCACAGGCGCGCGGGCAAGGCACCGGGATACTCATCGCACCGCGGAACATCACGGACGGGGACTTCTTCGGCGTTCGCTTCGAGGTGGAGCCCAACCCGCCACCCGGGCGGGGGGTCCTGATTGCCGAGGGCCGCACAAGTTCCGTGCAGCTGGCAGCCGGACCCGGCCCCAGCCCGCAGGTCACAGTGCGGGGGGCGCCCCGCCCGCCCGCGAAGCAAAACTGATCACTTGCTTGGTGAACAGCAGCACCACTGCGAGAGCGGCCGGCAGCAGCATAGCGATTCCTGCGGCAACGTAGCCGCCGTTAAGAGTGGGAAATCCTATCGTCAGGACAAACAACTGGGCCACCAGGGCCCCCGCCCTTGGCCACCGGTATCCCCGGAAGAGGAAATATGCAACAGCGTAAAGCCAGGCTGCAAATGACAGCAGGAGCGCCAGGGTAAACACTGCCCCCCAAAACGAAAGCACCGGTGCGCCCGTCACCAGCTGAATGGCATACCAGCCCGCTGCTACAAGGAGAGCCGTGGCTTCCGCGGCCACGATGAGGGACACAACGGCGACCGCCGGCGGCCGTACGGCCCGGGCTCCCGGGGAGGCAGGACTGGGGCCGGGATGGTTCTCTGGGGGTCTTGACACACTGGCACCATACCGGACATAGTCGGTTAGCGGGGAGGGCGCTGGCGACCTATGTGACGTATCGCTCACGCTTAAGAGGCACTTCTTAGACGATTACCCCTTGTTTACACAGCGTTAACATGACACGCTTAATTCAGATGACCAAGGGGACCCGGCAGGGTCCCTTTCTTATGTAGCCTCTAGTGAATATTTTCACAAGAGGCTTCCAACGAGTTCCCAGGAATGGAGTGACTGATCAGCATGGATTGGCGTAACCGCGCAGCGTGCCTCGACAAGGACCCGGAGCTGTTCTTTCCAGTAGGAAACACGGGACCTGCTCTCCTCCAGATCGAGGAAGCGAAAAGTGTGTGCCGCCGCTGCCCGGTGGTGGACACCTGCCTCCAGTGGGCCCTTGAATCGGGACAGGACGCCGGGGTCTGGGGCGGAATGAGCGAAGACGAGCGCCGGGCCCTCAAGCGGCGCGCCGCCCGCGCCCGTCGGGCTTCCTGACCACAGCTACTACGGCCTTCGGGCCAAAGGAGTATGGCCGCGGACTACACAGTCCGCGGCCATACTCCTTTAAGGGTCTTAGCTCATCGATTCTGCAAATTCAGTACGATCTGCACAGCAGTGCCGCCGCCCTCACGCGGTTTCCACTGGATACTGCCACCGAGCTCGCTCGTGACCAACGTCCGGACGATCTGCAATCCCAGGCCTTCGACGTGGGGCGTGTCCGGCAGGCCAACTCCGTCATCGGCAACAGTGACAGTCAGGAATTCGTCGCCGTCGTCACCCTCCGACCGGTCGGCCAGCAGCCAGACAGTTCCGGTCCTTCCCTCCAAGCCATGTTCGACGGCGTTCGTCACCAGCTCGTTGATCACCAGGGCCAGCGGTGTGGCGAAATCACTGGGGAGCTCACCAAAGAGCCCGGATCTCGCCGTCTTGACCTGCTGCGAGGGTGACGCGACTTCAGCCGAAAGACGGAACTGACGGCCAATGAGCTCATCGAAGTCGACGCTTTGCGTCAGCCCTTGGGAGAGCGTCTCGTGGACAAGGGCAATCGTTGCGACTCGTCGCATGGCCTGTTCAAGGCCCTGCTTGGCCTCATCACTGACCATCCGGCGCGACTGCATCCGCAACAACGCCGCCACAGTCTGCAGGTTGTTCTTAACGCGGTGATGGATCTCCCGGATGGTGGCGTCCTTGGTTACTAGTTCCATTTCCCGGCGCCTGAGTTCAGAAACATCACGGCAGAGCACCAGAGCCCCGAAACGCTGCTGCTCGTCCCGCAGCGGGATGGCCCGAAGTGACAAGCTGACTCCGCGGGACTCGATTTCGCTGCGCCACGGCATCCTGCCGGTCACGACGAGCGGCAGTGTTTCATCAACCATGCGACGGTCCCGAAGCAGTCCTGCTGTGACTTCTGCCAGGGACCGGCCTTCGAGGGATTCGCCGTCACCAAGGCGCCGGAATGCGGAGACTCCGTTGGGGCTGGCATACTGCACAATTCCGTCTGCGTCGAGCCGGATCAGGCCATCGCCCACCCGCGGGGCGCCGCGGCGGGATCCGGTCGGGGACGCAAAATCTGGCCACAAGCCCAGGGTACCCATCCGCAACAGGTCGTAGGCACACTGCCGGTACGTCAGCTCGAGCCTGGACGGCATCCGTGAACTGGACAAGTCCATGTGTGTGGTCACGACAGCCAGCGTCCGGCCGTTCCTGACCATCGGAACTGCTTCAACCCTAAGGGCCATATCACTGCTCCAGTTCGTTTCACTGGAACGCTCAATGGTCCGGCTGCTCCAGGCCTTGTCCACCAGCGGCTGCAGATCCGACCTGATCCCCTCCCCCACGAAGTCGGCGTGGAACACCGTATGCGTGGTGGAGGGGCGGACGTGGGCCAGAGCCACGTAACCAAACTCAGGATGCGGAAACCACAATGCGAGGTCGGCGAAGGCGAGGTCGGCGACCATCTGCCAGTCGCCGACCAGGAGGTGCAGCCACTCGGCATCCCCCGGCCCAAAATCAGCATGTTCCCTGATGGGGTCCGTAAAGATTGCCACTACACCTCCAGATTCGACGCTTGGAACGGGTCCCTAGCGTCGGACGATTGACCTCAAGAGCCTCAATGCTACCGACAGTGAGGCCATATCGTCCGCTTCGAGGGAGTTGACCTCGTCAAACATGCTCCTGGCACGGTCAAGCTGCTCGGCATTCAGCCCTTCCCAGCCCAGTACCCGGTCCTCAGCGGGGGCTCCGGCCGACGTCGACTCTAGGACCGACGTCGTGATGTCCGAAATCGTGGAGTACAGGTCATCGCGCAAGGCAGCGCGGGCAAGTGCCTGCCAGCGGTCCCGCCTCGGAAGCTTGGTGATCCGTTCCAGGAGGGAGTCCACGTGGAAGCGGTCAAACACCGTGTAGTAGACGTGCGCGATGCTCTCCACCGGCTCCGGACTGATGTGGGCAATCTTGGCGATGTCGAGCAGGACGAAGCTTTCGAACAGCTCGGCCCAGCGGTGGGCGAGATCCTCCGGGAGTTCCCAGCTTCGGGCCTTCTCCAGCCACGCCGCCACGCGGGCACGGTCCTCACCGCGCAGGTAATCGAGGAGGCGGGCACGCATCGGGTCCATCAGCGGCTTGAATTCGTCCACGATTTCCGAAATCGGCCGGGAAGCGCTGCCTTGGCCCAGCACCCACCGGACCGCACGGTCCAGAAGCCGTCGAATGTCCAGGTGGACAGTGCTCCAGTGCTCGGTCGGGAAGGACGCCGGCAGTTCGTTGAGCTCTCCCACCATGACGTCAAGCTCATAGATTTCGCGGAGAGCGACGAATGCTTTGGCTACGGCCGCTTCGTTGGCGGACGTCTCCTCAATGGTTCTGAACGCGAACGTAATGCCACCGAGGTTGATCATGTCGTTTGCGACGACTGTGGCAATGATCTCGCGCCGCAGCGGATGGGTGTCGAGCTCGGCGTCGAACCTCTCCCGAAGCTGCTTGGGGAAGTACGAGCGCAGCGTCTGCCTGAACCACGGATCGTCAGCCAGATCGCTCTCACGCAGTGCCGTTGCGAGTTCGATCTTGGCGTAGGCCGCCAGCACCGAAAGCTCCGGGGAGGTCAGCCCCTGTCCCTGTTCCAGGCGTTCCCGGAGCGTCACCGTTGTCGGCAGGGCTTCGAGTTCCCGTTTGAGGTCGGCGGATTTCTCCAGCCAGTCCATGAGGCGCTCGTAGCTGGGGCTCCACTCCGCAACACGGATGCGGTCGTTGAGGAGCAGGATGTTCTGGTCAATGTTGTCTTCCAGGACGAGCCTGCCGACTTCATCCGTCATGGATGCCAGGAAGTCCGCCCGCTCGGAGGCCTCGAGCTTTCCGGCGGCGACCATGCGGTCAACGAAAATCTTGATGTTGACCTCGTGGTCGGAACAGTCGACACCGGCCGAGTTGTCGATGGCGTCGGTATTAAGGATGACTCCCTGAAGGGCTGCCTCAATGCGTCCCCGCTGGGTCATGCCCAGGTTTCCGCCTTCTCCGACCACTTTGACGCGAAGGTCGCGGCCGTCCACGCGGATGGAGTCGTTCGCTTTGTCCCCCACCTCGGCATGCGTTTCGGTGCTTGCCTTGACATATGTTCCGATGCCGCCGTTGTACAGCAGGTCCGCGGGCGCCAGGAGAATGGCTCGAAGGAGTTCCGGGGGGCTCAGTTCGGCGGTGCCGTCAGGCAGACCGAGCGCGACCCGCACCTGATCAGAGACAGGAATGGACTTTGCCTGCCGTCCGAAGACGCCGCCGCCTTCGCTGATGAGGGATTTGTCGTAATCGTCCCAGGAGGACCGGGGCAGATCGAAGAGCCGCTGCCGCTCTGCGTAGGACGTCGCCTCATCGGGATTAGGGTCCAGGAAGATGTGGCGGTGGTCGAATGCCGCCAGCAGCCGGATGTGCTGCGAAAGCAGCATTCCATTGCCAAATACGTCACCGGACATGTCGCCGACGCCCACCACGGTGAACGGCTCAGACTGTGTGTCCAGGTCGAGTTCGCTGAAGTGGCGCTTGACCGATTCCCAAGCGCCCCGCGCCGTGATCCCCATGGCTTTGTGGTCGTAGCCCACGGAGCCGCCCGAGGCAAAGGCATCCCCCAGCCAGAAGCCGTATTCTGCCGAGAGCCCATTGGCGATGTCCGAAAATGTTGCGGTTCCCTTGTCGGCAGCGACAACAAGGTAGTTGTCGTTGTCGTCGTGGCGGACGACGTCGGCCGGCGGAACCACAGCTTCGCCTTCCGGGGTGGTGATCAGGTTGTCCGTAAGGTCCAAGAGACCACGGATGAACGTCTTGTAGCTTTCCACGCCCTCCGCCATCCACGCCGTCCGGTCGACGGCAGGGTCCGGGAGCTGCTTGGCAAAGAATCCGCCCTTGGCGCCGGTGGGCACAATGACGGCATTCTTGACGGTCTGTGCTTTAACAAGGCCAAGGATTTCGGTCCGGAAGTCCTCACGCCGGTCGGACCAGCGCAGCCCGCCGCGGGCCACCTTGCCGAACCTCAGGTGCACGCCCTCCACCCTGGGCGAGTACACCCAGATTTCAAACATGGGTCGCGGGAAAGCCAGTCCGTCGATTGCGGCCGGATTCAGTTTGAAGCTCAGGTACGGCTTCTGCTGGTAGAAGTTCGTACGGAGTGTTGCCTCAATGAGGTTCGCAAATGTCCGGAGTACGCGGTCGGCGTCCAGGGTGGCAACTTGCTCGATGGCGGCAGCCAGCTCCGCCCTCACAGTCGCCTGGCGTTCCGACCGGACATCGTCCTCGACGGCAGGGTCAAAGCGCGCCGCGAACAGCGCGGTCAGGGAACGTGTGACGTCGGGATTCGCCAGCAGCGTGTCGGCGATGAATCCAAACGAATTCGTGTTGCCCATCTGGCGCATGTATTTCGCGTAGGCACGGAGGACCACGATCTGGCGCCAGTGCATACCTTCGCGCAGGACCAGCCGGTCAAAGCTGTCCGACTCGACATCACCGGAAACGGCGGCGCCGAAAGCTTCGGCCAACAGTTGGCCGGTCGCGAGGGGAGCCACGCTGGCGGGGTACTTCAGGCCGAGGTCGTACAGGAAGAAGTCCCGCTTGTCGGCCGTTTCGATCTCGAAGGGCCGTTCATCCAGTACTTCAAGACCAAGATTATGGAAGTACGGCAGAATCTGGCTAAGGCTCTTCGGCTCAAGCATGTAGAGCTTGACGCGGGCGTCCTCTTCCAGCGTGGCTCCGGCTCCCTCGGGCAGGTACACGTGGACTCCGGGCCGTTCCTGCGTGCCTTTCTCAGCCAGCTCAGCAGCCGACCCGTACTTCTCGAACCGGGCGATGTCCGTCAGCGCGTCCTCGACCTCGTAGTCCACGCGATAGCTGGCCGGGAAGGCCTCGGCCCAGGCCGCAGCAAGCCCCTTGCTGCCGTCGTCGGTGGCGCTGGCACGCAGCACTTCGGTGATGCCTTCGCTCCACGAGCGGGCGGCCCGGACAAGCCTCTTCTCAAGTTCTTCAACATTGACGTCGCTGACGTCTGCATCCTTGGGCAATCGGATACGGAAAAACAGCCGGGCCAACGCCGACTCGGTCATCCTGGCCTCGTAGTCAATGGAGACTGCATGGAAGGTCTCGCGGAGTTCCTGCTCGATGCGGAGGCGTACGTTGGTCGTGTAGCGGTCGCGGGGAAGATACACGAGCGCGGACATGAACCGGCCATAGATGTCAGGCCTCAGGAACAGCCTGGTACGCCGCCGTTCCTGAAGACGCTGGATCCCCGTTGCCGTCGCGGCAAGGTCCGAAATCTCGATCTGGAACAGCTCGTCGCGGGGGTAGGTTTCAAGAATGCCCAGGAGGTCTTTACCGGAATGCGAGTGCGGCGGGAATCCGGCACTGCGGAGGACAGCCGCAACCTTCTCGCGAACAATCGGAATGTTCCTGACGGAGCCGGCGTAGGCGCTGGTGGCAAAAAGGCCGATGAACCGCCGCTCGCCGTTTACGTTTCCGGCGGCGTCAAAGCTCTTGACTCCGATGTAGTCAAGGTATGCCGGCCGGTGCACTGTTGACCGGGAATTGGCCTTGGTAATGACAAGGGCGCGTTTTTCACGGGCCTTCCTGCGGCCGGCAACGGTGAGGTGCTGGACATGGTGGCCGTCGGCGCCGCTGCGCAGAAGCCCGAGGCCGCTCTCCTCCCGCAGTTCCAGTACATCCTCGCCGGATTCGTTGACAAGGTCATATTCGCGGTACCCGAGGAAGGTGAAGTTGCCGTCGTCGAGCCACCGAAGGAGATCCTGCGCCTGCCGCAGTTCCTCGATCTGCGAGGGATTGGCAACGTTATCCAGGTCCTGGGCGATCTGGAGCGCCTTGTTGCGCATCTTCGGCCAGTCTTCCACTGCGGCCCGGACGTCCCCGAGGACCCGTTCGATGCCTTCGGTCAGCCGCGCATGCGCTTCCTCGCTCGCCGGGCCGATTTCAACAGCGATCCACGACTCCATATGCGAGGCATTGTCGCCCTGGGCAATAAGGTGCGACAGGCTTGGCATCGCTGCGGTGTCGCCGCTGGAAATACCGATGCTGGACGGGACCCTGTCCACCTTTGTGAGTCGCCCGGTTTCGCGGTTACGCGTCACAACAAAAAGCGGGTGAAGGACAAGATGAATGGCCGAGTTCTGGCGGACAAGCTCAGCGTTGACTGAGTCCACGAGGAACGGCATATCGTCCGTGACGATGTACACGACGCTGCAGTCGGATTCGTCCACAATCCGAATGTTGGCCGTGCCTGGGACGCGGACGGCAGCCACCTCGCGGTGGGTTTCGGCGCGGGCGGCAAGGAGGTCCGGTGAATAGGCCCGGGAATCCTCCTCCGCAAGGTGCTCGTAGTAGTCTCCGAAGTACCCTTCACGGGCTCCGAGCAAAACGGACTGATCCTCCACGCTGGACCCAGACGACATCGACAAACGCCTCCATCACAAGTTCATAGTTGCCTCTTTGCAACCCTTATGGCGAGCCTAGCCCTTTAGATGACGCTTCGCTGTGGAAGAAAAGACAGAGGATCGGCGTTTTTGCTGGACAGGTGCACAAACCATTTCGGCGATCGCCTGCCGGAGCGCTGATTCGGGTGCGGCTTCGAGTAGAAGGCTTCCGGACAGCAGAGCAGCGTCGCAGGCGGCGCTGTCCGATGGGAGGAACGCGGAAATACCTTCCGCCGGCCCGTACCTTTCCCAGGCTTCCCGAAGCTGGCGCTCGGGGAAGCGTCCGGCAGCCGACGCGCGGACCTTATTCAGAATCACCCGCGGTGACGCCTGGGGAACGGCCGCTTCAAGCTCGGAAAGTCCCCGCACGAGCCGCGGCACGCCAATGGAGTCAGCCGATCCCACAGCGTATACAGTGTCCGCGAGTTCAAGGCTCCGAAGGGTGGCGGCGTTCCTGCGCGGAGCCATGGTGTCGAAACTGAGTTCTTCGTCTGCCTCAAGGCAGAATCCGGTGTCAACTACTGTGTAGTCGGCCACTTCCCTGGCTTTCTCAAAGACCATGCCAAGGGCAGACGCGCGCAACTCGGTCCAGCGATCCGCGCGGGTGATCCCGGTCAGAACCTGGAGCGTGCCCGTCTTCAGGGCAAGCGGCGTAGCGACCTTCAGCAAGGCATCGGCATCCAGCTGGCCGAGGTCCGCCAACCGGCAGGCCTGCGCCAACCCGGCAGATTCGTCCAGCAGTCCAAGGACTCCCGCAACACTCGCGCCGTAGCTGTCAGCGTCAATCAGGAGCACTGAGTTGCCTGCAGCAGCCAATTCACCGGCCATGTTGGCTGCCACCAGTGTCCGGCCCGGCGACCCGGCCGGCCCCCAGACGCCGATGATTCGGCCCGAACCGGACGGCTCTGCGGGGAGATCTTCCCCCGCCCCCGGCTGGGTCCGGATGGCGGCACCGGTGTCAGCGAATCCGCGGTCATCCGCGCGAAAAGAGCCGCTAGGCGCCCACTGGGCGACTGCGCCCGAGATTTTGCCCGCCAGCGCTGCCGAGTCCACCCCCGCCGGTGCAGCCGTGACGCCAATGGCTGTGAGCCTCGCCGTC
Source organism: Arthrobacter sp. NPDC058288 (assembly GCF_042880995.1). Classification (NCBI taxonomy): domain Bacteria; kingdom Bacillati; phylum Actinomycetota; class Actinomycetes; order Micrococcales; family Micrococcaceae; genus Arthrobacter; species Arthrobacter sp. NPDC058288. Next base: position 849,849 of record NZ_JBHVYH010000001.1, on the reverse strand, counting down.
TCGGCGTCACTATCCGTCAAGGCAACGATCACGACGCCCACGGCCGTGAGCCGATCAACTAGCGAAGCCGTCAGTTCGTCGCTACCTTCGGCGACCACGGCTGCCCGGGCAAGTCCGCTCTGGCATGCGGCCAGAAGCTCAGTAAGTTCCGAGCACCTCCGTACCACAGTGACCGGTCCATGAAGGCGTTCCAAGCCGCCGACCAGGTCCTCGCGGGACTGCCCGACCGTGACAACCGGGATACTCACGAGGTTCCACCGCCCGGGTTCCAGACAACGGATATCTTGGCTTTGTTCGCCTGTGCTCCCAACAGTCTCGGCATCTGCTCGTCAGTGACGAGCACCATGACCACTGTGGACCGGGAAGAACCCAGCGCGGTCGATCCGGGAGTGACCTCGGCGATCTCGGCCCCTGGAAGCAGCAGCTTCGGTTCACTGAAGCCGTTACGGGCATCAGGAAGCGCCACCCAGGCGTCCACCCGCGAACCGGCGGCCACCTGCTCCGGCAGTGCTTCGTCAATGGTGATTGCAACCGGCTTGCGGTTTAGCGCGTCGGGCCTGCCGAGGCTGTCCCGCGGGACCAACTGGTCCGGGCCAATCCGCTGGACCGCAACCATGCCTTCGGGAAGTCCACCCTCCGCGGTGATGTAACGTGGTTCGACGTCGCCGAGCCTGACCTTTACCCGGTTGACGTTCTCAGTCGTGAGCTTCTCCCCCACCGCGATCGGCCCTTTTGCCGCATATACCTCGGTGGTCTGGTCGGCCGCACCGACCAGTGACACAACCCCGGCTACGGATGCCAGAACCAGCAGGAATCCGAGCAGGAGCCGGGGATCCTTCCAGGAAGGCTTCTTCAGCCTGACCGCCGTCGTCGTCGTGCTTGCACTCACGTACTGCTCCCCCCATCGGTGCCGGCCGGTCTGGTTCGTGCGCCGGATTCCTCATTGTTACGGCAAAACGGCCGGATCGAAAGTCACATGGCCAAACAGCGCCAAATTGTGGATAACCGCATCATTCGGCACCAATAGTGGCAAAATAGTGGCATGCCCCGATTCCTCACCCTTGCAGACGTAGCCGAACAGCTGCAGATCAATTCCCCGGCAGCCTACGCACTCGTGCGAAGCGGCGAACTCAAGGCCATCCAGGTGGGGGGCCGCGGTTATCTTGCTCAGTCACGTGGGTCGATGCCATTTCTTCCCGGAGCTCATGGCCAGAGGGCCTCATTCCGGTGATTGATTTCTGTGAGGTTCGTGAGGATCGTAGGGCCCGGTTGGATAGTCTTTGGGGCGTGATGTGCTGTGGCTGAGAAGCGGTTTCTGGCGTTGGCTGATGTTTCGGAGATTTTGAACATCTCCTCAGCCCAGGCGTATGCCCTGGTCCGGTCAGGCGAGTTGCCTGCGATTCAGGTTGGGGGCCGGGGGCAGTGGCGGGTTGAGTCGCGCCTTTTAGAGGAATACATTTCCCGGGGTTATGAGAAGACCGCCGAGTATGTCCGTGCGCAGTCTTCTGAGGGCCGGCCCGGGCCGGACGGTGTCTAGCTCTTTTCAGGCATTCGGGCCTCGAGCATCGTGACGGGCACTGCCTCGTTACGTTGTTTCATCATGGTCCTGTTGATGGATTGCGCGGCGCGCAGCTGGTCGTTCAGGTCTTCGACCTGGGCTTCGAGTAGTGAGATCGCGGTGCGGGCCTGTTCAGCGCTCTTGCGTTCTGTGCTGAGTTGGCTTTCCAGTTCGCTGATGTAGCTGGCCATCTGTTCCGGGGTTCTCCCTGCCAGCGCTTCGGCGAGGTTGGTGTTCACTGCGCGTTTGTAGTGATCGCGTTGCCGGGTAACCGTGGCGAGTCGTTCCTGGAGCCGCAGGAGTTCGGTCACTGCGCCTTTGGGTGTCATCCCTGCCTTTTCATGGCCTTGAGCCCAGGTCGCGCGCTGCTGCGCAGCGGCGCGGGTGACCGCGGTTTTCAGTTCCGGGGTGTTATAGATCAGCCAGCGGCTGACCCCGGCTGCCCTGGCTACTGAGGAGACGGTTAGCAGCTCGGAGCCGTTGATGAGCCGGGTGATTGCTTTCCGGACGAGGGCTTGTTTGGTTTTGCTTTCCTTTTTCTTGGCGGTAATGAGCCCGGCGATGGCTGCCTGCCGTTTTTCGCTCACGTCCGGTCCGCGGTTCGGATGGGTGTCAGCGGCAGCATCCGACGCTCTCCGGCGGCTTCAAGGTGAGGCGCTGCGGGAGGGATTTGCTGCAGGAGCGTGACGGCGTCATCGATGGCGGCCTTGTCCTCGGGGGTGAGCTTGGATTTTTGCTTCAGCAGCGCGGTGCGCATTCGTTTGTAGGAATTGATCTCTTCTTTGAGTGATTGGTGGATCCAGGGTTCGGCGATGTCGCCGGCTGCGGCGAGGTCTGCGGTGAGGGCGACGATGTGGGCGTCGATCTGGGGCAGGTGGGAGAGGTTGGCCCGGTAGTACTGGCAGCCGCCGCATTTGTTGCGGACGGGGCAGGATTGTCCGGCTGCTTTGACGTTACTGGGCTCGGTGCAGAGCCCCAGCGGCGTCGCCACGGATTCCCGGACATAGGCCGCATAGTCTTTGGGTCCGTGGAGCAGCCCCCGGCGGTCGATCGTAGTGCTGTTGACGGTCTCAATGGCCTGACGCTGACGTTCCCTAGTGATTTTGATGTATCCGGTGGAGGTCGTAAAGCTCTTGTGGTTCATCAGTTCCTGAATGACATCAGGTGGAGTGCTGTTGTCGCTGAGCCGTTGGGCATAGGTGTGGCGCCAGTTATAGAGGCCCATCCGGGACCTGGTGAGGAAGTCGGCTGGTTTCGCCGGGTCGGCCCGGACGTCCGGCAGCTTCCGGATCCGGTCGATCCAGCGCCAGTAGTTGGTGTGAAAGCCCGTGGGCGTGATGTGGGTCCGTGACTGGGGGCCATAGCGCCGTGGCGAGGGAAACAGGTAGCCGGCAGCGTCGGGGTGGATGTCCTCGATGGTCCCAAGCGCGCTCTGCCAGGTCTGGATGACGCGGGCGGTGGAGCGGTGAATGGGAAGTTCCAGCCCGTACTCGGCTGTTTTGAGACTGTTGTAGATGATGTAGGGCTGGCCGTCGTCGGTTTCCCGAAGGGTGTCGCGGGGCAGGGAGTAGATTTCCGTGGGCCGCCGGCCGAGGTCTCGCAGCAGCTGGTAGATGGTCTGCAGCATCAGGTTATGGAGGGCCCTGGTCCGACCGACCGGAATGGCATAAGCCTCGTCCACGGCGAGCAGTTCCAGGTTCGCATCGAGAATCCTGATGATGTGCTCCGGGATCGCCTTCCCAGGGTTCCTGGCGCGCGCCGCGGTGGGGAGGGACTCCGCCGTGATGAACATGAACCTGGCGCTGACCCGGGCCAGGGTTTCGAGGTCACCGCCATCTCGGAGGATCCGTTGGAAGAGCTTGAAGTAGACGTATTTCACGGAGTCCGTGCGGGGTTGGCCGTCGGTGTCGGTGAGGTGGCGGTAGGCGTCCACGACTGCGTTTGAGTCCGCCCGGGTCAGGAGCTCGGGCCGGGTTCCGTGAGGGCGGCGTGCCAGGGCATCCGAGACGACCTGAATCGTGCGGATGACGTCCCGCACCTGGTCGGCGGCGAGGTCGAAGTGCCGGGAGTAGTCCTTGGCGGCCTCGCGCAGCCAGTCGACGCTGATGGGGCGGAAATCGAGAGTGCCTTTGGAGCAGAGCGTGTGGGTTGTCCGGTCTATGCGAAGGCCAATGACGGCCGCGTCCCAGACGTCCTCGGAGCGCATGTCGCGGCCGGAGTGACGGTATCGCCAGCGGGCCGTGAGCAGGCCGGCGTGCCGGAGGAACCCGATAACGCTGGCGTCGCGGCGGGTCCGGGCCTCTTCTGTATCCAGCAGCCGGTGGATGGAGCGGGCGCGGGTTTCCATGGCAGTCCGGACTATCCGGCGCATCGTGACCGGCAAGATCCGGAAAGAGTTGCGGTCCCGTTCCTGGAGGACGAGCAGCAGTTCGGTCCGAAGGATCGGTGGCAAATCGATGAAGGAGAACACATGGCGGTGGTAGCGGAGGTTAAGCGGGCGTTCGACCGCAGTGAAGGCCTCAAGGTCGACGCCGAGCTTGGTGAGTCTACGGAACATGCTGTGGTGCCAGAGGCAGAGCCTTGTGGCGCGTTGGTTCGATTCTTCCCCGCAGCCTGGGCATGCGCAGGGCTTGCCGGCCCGATACATGATGTTGTCGGCCGCGGCGAACTCCTCAACGCTGAGCCGGGGTTGCCCATTGTCGAAGCTGCGGTGCCAGCGGCCGTAGTGCAGGTGACAGAGCCCCCTGATCATGCCCATGGCCTGGCAGTTCCGTCCGGCTGAGCCAACGATGCAGCGTGGAGCGTCGGGCTCCGGGGACCAGCGCCTTGCCGGGGCGGGTTCGGCACCGGGTTCTCCACTGGTGCAGGAACGGCAGAGGCGTCCTGTGACGGTCGCGACGCGGGGGCACCCGGGCGTCGGGCAGGGGTAGATCCCGGTCAAGGGATTGTCCGGGTCTGCAGCGAGCAACCACAGCCGGGCGTCCCATTCGCCGGGGCGCCATTGGGGCTCGAGCATGGATTCCAGAAAGGCCAGATAGGAGCCGGCCCCGGGGACCGGCGATTCACGGCGCAGGAATTCGGCGGAGGCTGTCACTGCGGTGCATCCTTGCCGGGCAGGGTTGCTTCCACCGCTCTGCGAAGCTCCTCCTGCGCAGGGTGCAAATAGATCGACGTCGACGCCAATGACCTGTGGCCCAGCAGTCCCATGATGACATCCGGGTCGACCTTGGCCCGTGCCCATCCGGTGGCTGCGGTATGCCGGAACTGATGCGCCCGGATCGGCAACCCCGTGGTCTTCCCAACGGCCGCGAGCATGCGGTGCAGCCCCGGGTATCCCAGGGACGCCGGGTTCTTGGCGGTCACCGACAGGATCAACGCGTTAGGCTGATTGCCGCCCAAGGACGCGTATCTTTGGGCCATGTAGGCGGCGTGGACCTCACAAACATCGGCAGGCAATGGGACGTTCCGCTCATACGGTGACTTGGCCCAGGCCCCGTTCGGGTTGCTGCGCCGTTCAACATGGACGTGGGGCCCGGGAATCGTGCAGCCCAGATGGCCGGAGTCGGGCAGCATGTGCATGTCCTCCAGCCTCAGGCCGAGTACTTCGCCGGCCCGCAAGCCGCAACGCAACATGAGCAGCACCAGGAGCCTATCCCGCGGCCGATCGACCGCCTCCAAAATACGGTCGGCTTGTGTTGGCGTCAGGACCACGGGCCGTCGTTTGATCTCTCGGGCCTTTACCAGCCTTGCCGGAGCGGTCTTCCACTGTCCTGCTAGGTTCAGAGAAGCCGTTCCAGGGCGGCCTCCTTCGACGGTCATCCGGAGCTGGTCAGTTCCGAAACCGTGCGCGACCGCGTAACGCAAGAACACCATTACGGCCGTCAGATGGGCGTTGACCGTCTTTCCGGACAGCCCATCGCCGTTGGCGGAGGCCCGTTCAAGACGGGCTTTGTAAGCCGCCAACTGGTGGAACCGGAGCATGGTCCAGGCCGTGCCTGTCTCCGCGCACCAGGACAGGAACCTCGCCAGCCTGAGCTGGTAAGCCTTCTGCGTGTTGACTGCCCGCCCGGAATGAGCCAGCCACAGCGCGTAGCCGCGGCACTCCTCGCTCAGCCGGAAACGAACATCCACCACAACCCACACGTTCGCATCTTTCTCGACCGTCACTTGAACCGCTTGAAAAGTACCCACAAACGGAAGCTATCCGGTTCAAGCAGGGCATACGACAGATACTGCTAAGCCAAAGGATTAACGATTATCAAACTGCAACCCCTCACTTCGCGTCCTCGTCGTTGCGACATACACCCTTCAGTTCCTGCTGTCTGGCTGTCACGGGTATCGGTGCGGGCTAGGATCAAGACATGGCAGCTGAGATAACGAAGCCCTCGCCCCTCGGAAGGTGGGAAAAGGCTCTCACGCGGTCGTACTGGTGGATTCTCTTCGGCGGTATTTTGGTCTCCAGCATCCTCCGTGAACCACTTGGTTTCTGGCCCTCAATTGCACTCACTATCGCCGTCTTGGCTGCCTTTACGCTCGTAGTCGCGCGACTGGCAACGTCGGAGAGGGAGGCTCGTCTCCTCCGAGACGTTGAGCGCGGACTCATCGAATGCGCAATCCGCTACCCCAAGGCTCTCCCCGGTTCGCTGAGCAGCAGGTGGGAACAGGGGTTGGCCGAGGTGAACAACGGAACTATCAAATTCCAGCCTCTGGGATCCCCGACGGGGCACGTGCGGGAGTTCAGCGAGCTGACCTCCCATGGATTGCTCGACCTTCCCCCGAAGAAGCCGGCGGAGCTCAAACGGTCCTGGAAAATCGCAGCGATTGGCACAGACAAGGGAGACCTCGAAGTAGCCACCGCAGAAGCAGGCCTCACCCTACTCGCGGACCATACCGACCTCAACGCTGGTCCTAAATGAGACCTTCTCTACAAAACTTAGCTCGAACCGCGGGCCTACTCCGACGGACTCAGTTCGCCGTTAGCCCACGACTCCAGCAAGCCTCTACTTGGCAGATATAGAAGCATCCACGCCTGAAAGCTCCCGGACTTAGTCCCCCCAGCCGAGGCTAGGCCCCCACCCCGGCGCACTCGGATCCTTCCGTAGAAGGTTCGTCAAACAGGACGCCGGGAATGGCCTCAAAAGGGGCACGGCGGATGAACGGCTCGCGGGGCCAGGCTGGCACGCGCCGCCATCCTCACAAGGACTCCGAAAGAGAGTTAGGAACGAAGAGCGCGGTGCTCAAACAAACAATTCCTACAGCGGCAATGGAGGCAAGATAAACGCGGACAGTGGCGCGTCGAAGAAAAGATGCTGGAACAGTACATCGAAGAGCGATATGCCGAGGCAGACCGGATGATCCAGCAATCCAAATCCAAGTCCGTTTGAGCCATTGGCGGCCGCAGGTGCATCCTACTGATGCCGCTCCGCACCGCGGATGGACCGTAACGCACCAAGCGACGCAAACGGTACCGACGCAATCTGACTGACGTTGGCGGCGCGGCGCGCCTCCCCGGGCCGGGTTACGGCCAGATCGAAGTAGTCCCGCCCCACTCGGTCTATGACCCCGCTCAGCCCCGCCGCCTCCGATGTCCCCCCGACGAGGACAACCGCGAGCTCCGCCCTGTCACGCGCCAAGCCGCGAAGTGCACTGGCCAGTCCCAGTTTCCGTCTGACCGATGACGGCTCCGACACTGCGAGCCTACCCAGGCCGTGGTAGCGGGAAGCCGCCGCAAAGGGAACCAGCACTTGGTGATGATGATCGTTGAGGACCAGGCCCTCTCCCCCGACGTGGCTCAATGTTCCCTCGAACGCAGCGCCGGAGGCCAGGTGGACGGTCACCCTGAGCCCCAGGGAGCCACGCAATCTGTCCGCGAGCTCCACGCCCGCGACGTCGGCCCTCGACCGCTCGGCTATTTCCGATTCAAGCTCCAATCGGTCAACTGAGGCCAACTGCGCCTCCATGTCCTCAAACAGGGCATCCCATCGCATGCCGCAAATCTAGGCTGCTCCCGCCCCGCGGTCAATCCACGGCCCGACGTGGGCACTAAAAAACAAATGACTGGACAAAACTCGGAAAAAGGGTTCAAACTGGATTGATCTACATCAAACAGCATCAAAAAGCATCAAATGAGATGAGGAGTGGTCATGGTGGTTCCACGCGTGAGGTTTCTCGGCTCGGATGCAGCCCTGGCGGCGGCGATTCTGCTCCTTGGCCTTTGTCTGGCGGCAACCGGAGCCTCCCTGATGGCGCGCTGGCAGCGTTCCTCGGCAAAGGCCCAGTCGCTGGGCTTTGAAGACCTGCTCGGACTTGCCGTCAATACCGCAGGACTTATCGTCGTCACCTGGTGGGTCCTGTCCATGCTGTCAGCTCTCGTGTCCGCGGTCCTCGAGCGCGCCGGGAACAATCGGGCTGCGGCAATCACCGGCAAGTTCAGTCCCGCCTTCATGCGCAGGCTCGCCCTCGCCGCAGTAGGAATCCAACTGCTGGCGGCGCCCTTGGCCCACGCAGCGGCGGATCCAGCGGACCCCCGGTGGAGTCCAACGTCCAATCCGGCCGCCGCAGCAGTTTCGATGGACACCGGACAGGCCGCTCAGGGACAGCTTCCGGTCCCACCGCCAACCCCGCGGTCATCACCAACGGCATCGTCCGCGGGCGGTCTCGAGGACCGTGCCACCTTTGTGTCCGGATTGCCCGCAGGCTCTACGTCCCTTGAAGACCTGGATCCAGGCTGGAAACCGGATGCACCTCACGTGGCCCCGGGCCCATTGGCGGCACAACCTGTCAGGTCCGCCCGTCAACCTGTCGAGGACGGCGGGCACGTCACAGTGTTGGCCGGCGACTCGCTTTGGAGCATTGCGGCCAGGCAGCTGGGCGGGTCCCAGGCATCCGATCTCGACGTCGCCCGGGAATGGCCCCGATGGTATGAGGCCAACAGGGCCGTCATAGGAGACAACCCCAATGTGCTTCTTCCGGGACAGATCCTTCGGCCTCCCGCCGCATCCTAGATCCGCAGCCGGCCATCCGCAGCTATCCAGTATCCGTCATCAATCAGAGGAAACAACATCATGACCGCATTGCACTTGGTCCCCATATCCCCGGCATTGGAACGCTCCGAGGCCGGTAATCCGCCAGCGCGCAGGCTGGTAGCAGTCCCCGAAGCTGGCGCCCCTGCCCCGCGTCAATACCCGGCCGGCACGGCGGCAACGCCGCGGCCGGGTAACCCGGGTGACGCCGCCAGGAACGGACGGCTCCTCCAGACCGCAACCGAGAACAGAGAGGTTTGCGCAATTACCCGCGGCACCGTCCAGGCCGCCATCGAAGTGCTGGCCGGCACACGTCCCATCCAGCAACTCTCACGGAGGCTTGATCAGAGGTGTCTGGCGTCACTCCAGCACCGCGCGGCGCTGACCCGCCGGCTTGCGGCTGGACCATCGCCCACGGCAGGACGCCTGCACCGCAATCCCGCAGTCAGATCTGTCCGCGCCTGCGAAGTCGCGTCCGGAATCTACGAGGCAAGCGCCGTAGTAGTGGATGAGCTAAGGGTCCGCGCAGTCGCCGTGCGGCTTGAGCGCAGCAATCAGGTTTGGCGGATCACAGCCCTGGAGATCGGCTGAGGGATCGTCCTGTGGGCAATGTCCATCATTCCTGGCGTTCAGACAGCAGAGCGTTCAGACAGCAGATACGGGTAAGGACCGGAACAACTGTTCCGGTCCTTACCCGTGACTTAATCTGCTGCAGCTACCGCAACCAGGAGTTTCTTCTAGCGCTTCTTCTTTTTCGGCGCCGGCTTCCGGGCGCCGTCCTGGGCCGCCTTGGCCGGATTCCCGGAACGCCCCGACGACCTGCCTTCGACGCGGGTCTGGCTCGCGCCGTCTTCACCCGGGGCAGTGTATTGCAGCTGGGCGGGCTTCTCCGGCGCTTCCAGTCCTGCCGCATGGATCTGCGGCTCATGGTGCTCCGTGTGTTCTCCGGCGCCGTCGGCCACCACGACGTCCTCGGCGGGGGTCACCTCAACCTCAAGGTTGAACAGGAAGCCCACGCTCTCCTCCCTGATGGCCTCCATCATGGCCTGGAACATGATGAATCCCTCGCGCTGGTATTCAACGAGCGGGTCACGCTGTGCCATGGCGCGGAGTCCGATGCCCTCCTTGAGGTAATCCATCTCGTAGAGATGCTCCTGCCACTTCCGGCCGATCACGGACAGAACCACGCGGCGTTCCAGTTCGCGCATGCTCTCGGACCCGATGACCTGTTCCCTGGCCTGGTAGACGAGCCGGGCATCGGAAAGAATCTCTTCCTTCAGGAAGTCCACCGTGATGCGGGACTTCCCGCCGGCCTCGTCGATGACGTCGTGGGACGTCACGCTGACCGGGTAGAGGGTCTTGAGGTTCGTCCAGAGCTGGTTGAAGTCCCAGTCGTCCCCGGTACCCTCGGAGGTTGCTGCGTCGATGAGGGCAGTGATGGTGTCTTCGAGGAAGAACTGCACTTTCTCGTGCAGGTCATCGCCTTCGAGGATGCGGCGGCGGTCCCCGTAGATGGCTTCGCGCTGGCGGTTGAGGACGTCATCGTACTTGAGGACGTTCTTGCGCTGTTCCGCGTTGCGGCCTTCAACCTGGCCCTGCGCAGAGGCAATGGCACGCGAAACGAGCTTCGATTCAAGGGCGACGTCGTCGGGAACGGAGCTGTTCATGAGCCGTTCAGCCGCACCCGAATTGAACAGGCGCATCAGATCATCCGTCAACGAGAGGTAGAACCGCGACTCGCCGGGGTCGCCCTGTCGTCCTGAACGTCCCCGGAGCTGGTTATCGATGCGGCGCGACTCGTGGCGCTCGGTACCAAGGACGTACAGTCCGCCGAGGTTCAGGACTTCCTCGTGTTCGTCCTTGACCGCCTGCTTGGCGGCCTCGAATGCAGCTGGCCACGCGGCCTCGTACTCTTCCGAGTTTTCTTCCGGATCCAGGCCCTTGGCCGCCAACTCGGCGACGGCAGTGAATTCTGCGTTTCCGCCCAGCATGATGTCGGTACCTCGACCGGCCATGTTCGTGGCTACGGTGACGGCGCCTTTGCGGCCGGCCTGCGCGACGATTGCGGCTTCCCGGGCGTGGTTCTTCGCGTTGAGGACCTCGTGGCGGATGCCTTCCTTGGCCAGCAGTCGGGACAGGTACTCACTCTTCTCCACGCTGGTGGTACCCACGAGGACGGGCTGCCCTTTTTCGTGCCGCTCGGCAATGTCCTTGACAACGGCGTCGAACTTGACGGCCTCGTTTTTGTAGACGAGGTCAGGCTGGTCGATGCGCTGCATGTCCCGGTTCGTGGGGATGGCCACCACGCCGAGCTTGTACGTGCTCATGAACTCGGCGGCTTCGGTCTCGGCTGTACCGGTCATGCCGGAAAGCTTGTCGTACATGCGGAAGTAGTTCTGCAGCGTGACCGTGGCGAGAGTCTGGTTCTCCGCCTTGATCTCGACGCCTTCCTTGGCCTCGATCGCCTGGTGCATGCCTTCGTTGTAACGTCGGCCGGCGAGGATGCGGCCGGTGTGCTCGTCAACGATCAGCACTTCGCCGTCGAGGATGACGTAGTCCTTGTCCCGTTTGAAGAGTTCCTTGGCCTTGATGGCGTTGTTCAGGAAGCCGATCAGCGGGGTGTTCGCGGACTCGTAGAGGTTGTGAATGCCGAGGTAGTCCTCGACCTTCTCGATCCCGCCCTCGAGCACACCGACGGTGCGCTTCTTTTCGTCGACTTCGTAGTCTTCTTCGGGCTTGAGCCGGGTTACAACCTTGGCGAACTCGCTGTACCAGCGGTTGGTGTCGCCCTGGGCCGGACCGGAAATGATAAGCGGGGTGCGGGCCTCGTCGATGAGGATGGAGTCCACTTCGTCGACAATTGCGAAGTGGTGGCCGCGCTGGACAAGCTCGGACTTGTCCCAGGCCATGTTGTCGCGCAGGTAGTCGAAGCCGAATTCGTTGTTCGTGCCGTAGGTGATGTCCGCGGCGTACTGCTCGCGGCGCACGGCGGGGTCCTGGTTGGACAGGATGCAGCCGCTGGTCAGGCCGAGGAAGCGGTAGACCCGGCCCATGAGGTCCGACTGGTATTCAGCCAGGTAGTCGTTCACGGTGATGACGTGCACCCCGTTGCCGGTGAGTGCGTTCAGGTAGGCCGGAGCGGTGGCGACGAGGGTCTTGCCTTCACCGGTCTTCATTTCGGCGATATTGCCCAGGTGCAGGGCCGCGCCGCCCATCAGCTGGACGTCGAAGTGGCGCATGCCAAGGGTCCGCGAGGAGGCTTCGCGGACCGCGGCGAAGGCCTCGGGCAGGAGGTCGTCCAGCTTCTCGCCGTCCTGGTGGCGTGCCCGCAACCGGTCCGTTTCTTCGCGCAGTTCGGCGTCAGTGAAGGTCTGGAAGGAGCTTTCCAGGGCATTGATGGAATCGGCATAGTTCCGCAGTTGCCTCAGGGTTTTTTTGTCACCCGTGCGGAGAAGTTTTTCGATAAGTGATGCCACGTGAAGTTGCTCCCAGTCTCAAGCTGCCGAATTCTGGCGTGTTCAGTCTACGGGAGAGACACAGGGCCGGTTACGCCTGTTCCCTCTCAGCGGATACACCGCCGCCTGCCCCGGACACGGCGTCGGCGAGAGCCGGTGCCAGGTCTCCTTTCCGGGACACAACAACCCGGTCCAGTTCCAACCACTCTGCCATGAGCTGCAGTTCCGCGGCGAGGTCGACGGCGGTGTCGGCGGGCGCGCCGGGCTCCGCATGGGCAGCCTTCGCCAGCAGGAGGCCGTTGGATCGGTCTGCTTTGAGGTCGACCCGGGCCACGATCCCGTCCCGCAGCAGGAAGGGCAGCACGTAGTAGCCGTAGCGGCGTTTCGGCTCGGGTGTGTAGATCTCGATGCGGTAATGGAAGCCAAACAAGGCCTCAAGGCGCCGCCGCTCAAACACAAGCGAGTCGAAGGGACTCAGCAGTGCGCGTGCGGTGGCCGTTCGCGGCAGTTTCGCTTCGGCGTGCCGGAAGACGGGTTTATTCCAGCCGGCCACGGTGACGGGCACCAGCCTCCCGGTTTCGACGAGGTGGTCCACGGCTACGGCGGATGCGCGTAACGGCGTGCGGAAGTAGTCGGCAAAGCATCGCAGTGTGCCGATCCCGTGCGCCAGGGCAGCGGCATCGATGAGGCGCGCCAGCGCAGCCGCGTGGTCCGACCCTGACTCCGGAACCGGAACGTCCGGGGCTGCCCCGGGCCGTTCGGGCAGGACCCGGGTGGTAAGGGTGTAGCGCCGTTCGAACGATTCAGTGCGGGACGCTGCCGAAATGAGGCCGGATTCGAAGAGGTGCTCCAGAACCCGTTTGACCGCGTTCCAGTTCCATCCCCAGTTATCCTGCGTCCGGTCCTCCACATGACCGAGGTGTGTGGTGAGTTCGGCTGCGGTCATCGGCCGTCCGGCGGCCAGCGCCTCGAGCACCCGGGAGGCGACGCCGCTGCGCACCTCGGGGTCCATGGAATGCGCTCCCACCCACTTCCGGCTTTGCCACAGGACCAGGTCCTGGAAATGGTCCGGACGGATAAAGCTCGCCTCGTGTGCCCAGTACTCCATCATGCGGCGAGGGTGGGTACCCGCCATTCGGTGAAGGATGGCGCGGTCGTAGTTCCCCAGTCGGGAGAAGAACGGCAGGTAATGGCTCCGCGACAACACGTTGACGGAGTCGATCTGGACGAGGTGGAGGCGGGCAAAAGTACGGCCCACCGCCCGTGCAGTCACGGGTCCGGCGGGCCGTACTTTGTCCAATCCCTGGGCTGCCAGTGCGATCCGCCGCGCCTGCTTAAGGCTCAGCACTTCCTGCACGTCAGTCCCTTCGTTGTATGGTCAGCCTTAGCTTATGCGGTGGCTGGCTCATCCTCGGAACGGTAGGCGAGGATCTTCTCTTCCAGTGGAGCCACACCGGGCTCGCAGGTCTGGTCGAGGGAGATCACGCCGTAAGTCCACCCGTCGCGGCGGTAGACGACGGACGGCGCTTTGGTTTCCTTATCCACAAACAGGTAGAAGTCGTGGCCAACGAGTTCCATGTTGTCGACGGCGTCGTCGAGCGTGAGGGATGCCGCCGGGAACACCTTGCGGCGGATCAGGACTGGTGAATCCCCTGCAGGGATGTCGTTGTCGACGTCGTAGGGCGACTTTTCAACCGGCGCGGCCTGGGGCTCCTGATGGTTGCCCGCCTCCACGTACAGAGGCTCGGTGGCGCTGGCCGGCTCAAGGCTGGCTGTCGCTTCGGTGACAGACTTGGGGGTGTGCCGGCCGTGGTGGACCTTCTTGCGGTCCTTCGCCCGGCGCAGGCGTTCAAGAAGCTTGTTGTAAGCGAGATCGAACGCGGCGAACTTGTCGGCGGCACTGGCCTCTGCTCGAATGACGGGGCCCCGGCCCAAGACAGTCAGTTCGACCGTGAGCAACTCTGCGGTCTGGCGGGCCTTGGTCTCCTTGGAGACCTTCGCGTCCACCCGTTGGACCTTGTCTCCCAGCGATGCGATCTTTGAGATCTTCTCGTCGGCGTATTCGCGGAAGCGGTCTGAAACCGTCAAATTCCGTCCGCTGATCATGAACTCCATGGTGCCCTCCAAATGACTTCGGTGACACGACGGCGGCACTTCCCGGGGCCGATCTGACTGACAGTCGAGCCCCTTTCCGAGCCGCTATCGACAGGTACAACTGATCTTGGTACCCACAACCGACGTTAGTTCATCGCTACCCGTTATTCACCTTTTCTTCGTTTATTTTTTTCAATGTCGGCCGCCCGCCGCTGCCGTGACGCCGGGAACGGCCGCTGTATCCACGACGTCCGGCGGGCGTGTCGCAGCCAGTACGACGGCACCCGCCACGACGCCTCCCGCCTGGTGGACGGCCCGTGCTGCTTCCGCCAGCGTGGCCCCGGTAGTCAGCACGTCATCCACAATAATGCAGGGGCGTCCCCGGATGGCGGGTGAGAGGAGCGCCGGCCCTGCCCGCATGGATCCGCGGACACGTTTGGCGCGGGCGCCCCTCCCCAGTCCTTTTTGTCCTCCCGCCATCGCATGGGCGGGAACGAGCGCCTGGAGCCGTTCGGGCAGGGCGCCGCCGGACCAATGCCACTGCGCGAGGGCCCCTCCCTTGCGCAGCGCATCGGCTGGAATCCCGGCGCCGAGGCGCCCGCTGCGGTGCAAATTCCGCAACAAGAGATGTACGGGGCTGAAACCGCGCCTCCTGAACGCGCTGTTGGTGGTGGGAACAGGTATCAGGCAAAATCCGTCCATCGTGCCGGCAGCCCCATTGATCGCCCTCCCAAGCGCCTTGGACAGTACCGATTCCAGCTGGCCCTGGCCGTATTTCTTGAACGACAGCACAACCTGGGCAAGTTCCTCGCGATAGACCCCTGCGGCCACGACGGGAAGAATCACCGAACCGTCCACGTCCATCAGTGCCGGCGCCTGGCCCTCGGCCCGGAACGGGGTCTGCGTGAGCAGGCGCAGGGACCGCTCGCAGGGGCCGCACAGCGAGAAGTCTTCCGACCCGCAGCAGACGCATTCCACAGGGGCGGCGAGGGCAAGCAGTTCGCGGCAGGCGTCCGCTGCACGGTCCGCAGCCCGTAGCCACCATCGTGCATAGTCGCCGCGGTGCTTTGCCGACGGCGGCGGAGGCGGCTCGAGATCGGGGTCAGGGCTTCTTCTCACAGACCAAGCCTGCCCGGCGGCGTATCCCGGTGACAGCCGGCGGTCCAACTATGTGGGGCCCGGGGCTTTGTGGATAACACCCAGCCCGTGCAGGCAGGCCCCTCACAGTAGATGCCGGCGGCGCTGTCAGCCCGGGAATGACGGGTCCACGGGCCCCTTCAGCTGGGGCGACCAGCCGTTTCCGAGGCGCTGGAAAATGCCGTCAGCGGACTGCCCGAAGATTTCCTCGGGTCCGTTGCCGGCGCTGATCGCGGTGAGCCCGGGCCAAGGCGCCAGTTGCTGGGGCTGCGATGCCGCCAGCGACAGCAGTTCCGGGGTGACGTTGTCAGTGGCCGATGCCTTCATGACCGCTACAGAGGTGTCACTGACCCACACCCCCTGGTCCGGTTCCCGGTCCGTCAGGAGGGTTGTGGGGGCTGTGAGGTCACGGGGGGTTCCGTCCGCATTGCGTACGATTCCGGTCACCTGCACTCGGGTCTTCCCGTTCTGCTCGGAAATCACGAGCGCCCGTACCCCTTCGCGCGATACGCGGAATTCTTTGACGGTGCGCCCGGCGAGCCAGGCGGGCGCCAGCGTGACAGTGGGCATGGCGGCGGCTTCGGCAACGCCCGCGGGGCGGTAGGCAAGAACTTCCGTTGCCCCGTTGGCTCCTGGACCGGCAGTCCAGACCCAGTCCTGCTGCCCGAACGACGGATGGGTGAGGGTGGAACGGGTAGTCAGCGCCCGCGCGGGCTGGCCCGGCACGATCGAGTACAGAGTGGTCCGGCTGCCGTTGAGGAACGCCACCGACTGCGAAACGGGCGATTCGGCTGGGGAAACCGGACCGAGGGCTCCCACGGACTGAATATCCGGCAGCGGCGAAATGCGGTTGTTCTCGTACCGGACCAGTTGGCCGTCATTCACAGCGATCTGGCGGGCAGGGACGTTTTTGTCCCTGACTGGAGGCAGCACGGAACCGTTGTCCTCGACCCGGACCAGGTCCTGGTTTGCCCGGAGTTCGACGTTGACGACGTCCGGCTGGCCGCGGAATGTGAGGGACAGCTGGGTCTGCATCCTTAGCCTGTCCTCGCTGGAGGCCTCGACGAGTTCTTTGGCCGACAGGTCCACCTGGGCCGCGCCGGAGACGACCGGAACGGACTCGCGCGTCAGCTTCATTCCGGACGGGAACGCGCTGACAACGGCTCCCTTGAGATATGGGGCCGGTCCGCTGAGCAAGGCGCTGGTCATGGCTTTGACCGTTTTCTTCTTGTTGAACCACCTCACGTCGGGCACGGCGTAGGTGAAGCCGGGATCATAGAAGTAGATGGGGTAGGCGCCGTAAATCACCTTGAAAGTCTGCTCGGGGATGGCAATTCCGTCAGGAATCGCGGAGATGCGCCACTGGCCGTCCACCTGCGTCAGCGTCACGGGAATGTTTTCTTTGGTTCCTTCGGGGAACTGCGTCGCGATCCCGTCTGCATCGACCGAGTAGGCAACGTCCAGTTCGTAGTTGAAGACGTTTTCCACTCCCGTCCGGACCACCCGGGTGGAGCGGAAGACCAGAGTTCGCTGGTCCGGTTTCCAGGCAACAGAGGCTGCCTGTGTCAGGTATTCCCTCGCAACGGCGTAGTCGTCCTCGTAGCCGCTGCCGGCGAGGTAGAAGTCTTCAATGACGGACTCCGGTCCGGCGCCATCGCGTGGCGCCACCGGAAAGAAAACGGGCGCGTTGTTGGGCTTGCCGGCGCTCTCGTCCGTACTTTTTCCCACGGGCCCGGAACGCGGGATCTGCGCGCAGGAGGTCAGCAGCAGAAGCAGAAGCGTCAATAGCGCAATGGCAGCATTTCGCAACCGTGGCGGGGTGCCGTTCATTCTGTTTCTTCCCTGCCCTCGGTCCGGGCGCGCGCATCCGTCGATTCCTCAGGAATTGCAGCGGGTCCCAGGAGCAGCATGGTGCCTTGCCCAGATCCGCCGGGCAATTCGACGTCGGCCGGTTCCAGCTGGAGCGGCGATTTGGAGATGGCTTCGCCTTGCCTCAGCGGAAGCGTCAGCCGGAAGTTGGATCCCGTTCCCTTGCTGCCCCAGGCCTGAAGCCATCCGTTGTGCAGTTTCGTGTCTTCCGCGGCGATGGACAGGCCCAGCCCGCTGCCGCCCGTAGTTCTCGCCCGGGCCGGGTCCGCCCGCCAGAACCGGTCAAAAACCCTTGCCGCCTCGGACTGCGTCATTCCGATGCCGTGGTCACGGACGGCGACGGCGACGGCGGTTTCATTTGCAGCTACCGAAATATTGACCGGTTTCCCTTCGCTGTGCTCCAGCGCGTTGAGCACCAGATTGCGAAGGATCCGCTCGATGCGCCGGTCGTCCATCTCTACCACGATGCTCTCATCCCGCGAATTAATGGTGACCTGCGAACCGTACTCGGCTGCGACGGGTCCTGCGTCTTCCACGACTTTGGCCACGAGCTGCAGGATATCGGTGGGTTCCGCGTCGAGCATGGCGACACCTGCATCGAAGCGGGAGATCTCCAGGAGATCAGCCAGAAGGGACTGGAAGCGCTCAACCTGGTTGTAGAGCAGCTCAGCGGAGCGCTTGTTGATGGGATCGAAGTCATGCCGTGCGTCGTACAGGACTTCGGCGGCCATCCGGACGGTGGTGAGGGGGGTGCGAAGTTCGTGGGACACATCGGAGACGAAGCGTTGCTGCATCTGTGACAGGGTCGCCAGCTGGGTGATCTGTTCCTGGAGGCTGGCAGCCATATGGTTGAACGACGCGCCCAGCCGTGCCACTTCGTCCTCGCCTTTAACCACCATCCGCTCCTGGAGCTGCCCGGCCGCCAGTTTTTCCGAGACCACCGCGGCATGGCTGACTGGACTGACCACGTTCCGGGTGACGTACCAGGCGATAGCGCCAATGATCAGAACGAGCACCGCCCCGCCGGCTAGCAGGACGTTCTGTATCTCGTCGAGGGTCTTCTGCGCGGTGTTCAAATCGTAAATGAGGTACAGCTCGTACACGGTGCCGTTAAACGTGACTTTGTTGCCGACTGCGATCCCCGGACGGTCTTCGGTACCCACCGGGAACTCCGTGGATGCCCAGAACTGGTCTTTTCCGGACTCTTGGACCGCCTTCCGTAACGCGGGCGGAATGACACTGACCGTGAGCTGGTCCGAAGCCCGCGATTCCACCCAGCGGTTGCGGGGCTTCGTCTGTTCCGGCATCGCCTCAAACACATACCGGCGCTGGATGACGTTTCCGCGGCCCTCAACGGCATTCAGCGTGTCGTACACCAACGTAATCACGCTGGACTGGTCGGTGACCTGGGCCCCGTCGAACGTGTCCTGAACCTGCTTGACGTTGTACAAGGTCTCGGACTCCGCCTGGGTCAGCCGTTCCTGGAACAGATTGTTGGCAATCTGGTTCGACAGGTATGCCCCGACGACGGCGAACGAGCCGATAGAGAGCAGAAGCGTGGTGAGCACTGTGCGGAACTGCAGGGAACGGCGCCAGCGCCGATGCAAGGCCCGCAACAGGAACCGGACGCCGGGAAGGAGCCGGAGCAGCCCGGTCCGGACGAGCCTTGAGACCCGCAGTCCCACAATCCGGGCGCGACGAAGCCAAATTCGGGTCCGGAACGGTACGTCCGAGAAGACGCCGGCCAGCGCGTCCGTATGCTCCGGAGCGCCGTGGGGGTGGGTGTGTTCCGTCTTATGTTGGCGGGCTACCTCCGGCTCACCGCCGGCTTTGCCGCTGGACGGTTCAGGAACCTGCTTTGTAGCCGACACCACGGACCGTCAAAACAACTTCGGGGGCTTCGGGGTCCCGCTCGATCTTCGACCTCAGCCGCTGGACATGGACGTTCACGAGGCGCGTGTCGGCCGCATGCCGGTATCCCCAGACCTGCTCCAACAGCAACTCGCGGGTGAAGACCTGCCACGGCTTGCGCGCAAGGGCAACGAGCAGGTCGAACTCGAGGGGCGTCAGCGAAATCCGTTCGTCGTTCCTGCTCACAAGGTGGCCTGCCACATCGATCGTGATGTCGGCGATGCGCAGTGTCTCCGGCGCTTTTTGGTCCCCGGGCCGGAGCCGGGCCCTGACCCGGGCCACCAGTTCCGCCGGCTTAAATGGTTTGGGCACATAGTCGTCAGCACCGGATTCAAGGCCGCGGACCACGTCCGAGGTATCGGACTTAGCGGTCAGCATAACGATGGGGGAATCTGACTCGGCGCGGATCTGCCGGCACACTTCGATGCCGTCAATGCCCGGGAGCATCAGGTCCAGAAGCACAAGATCCGGTTTTGAGGAACGGAAAACTTCCAGCGCCTGCCCGCCGTCGGCGCAAAAGACCGGCTCGAAGCCGTCATTGCGCAAGACAATCCCGATCATCTCGGCCAGCGCCTCGTCATCGTCCACTACCAGAATGCGTGCCTTCATAGTTATATATTCGCCTATTGAATGGGCTTTGTCCCGTTGAGGGGCGACACGGCATGGCGCGGAGGCTACCGGCGGGGAGGCAATCCGGGAGGGCGCACCGACGCCATCGCTGGAAGAATCAGCCGGAAGCTATGAGGCTTGCGGCCAAAACTATAGGCTGGGAGCGGGCAGGTCGGTGCAATCCGAAACCGGCTCGGAGCGCCTGGCGGAGGCAATGGCCGGGCTGCTCGCGGACAGCGTCTTTTGGGGGAGGAACAGGTTGTCAGAGCAGGATCCGAACGCACAATCCCGGGAGTACCGGCCACCGCCGGTGCAACCGCTCCCCTGGGACGCGCCCGCGCAGTGGAACCCTCCGCCAGCCGGCGACGGCGGAGGCCCGCAGTGGGGCGCACCGTACGGTGGACCGGGTCCGGGACAGGCCCAGCCGGCATACGTAGCCCCGCCAAAGCCCGGCATTGTGCCACTACGGCCATTGATGTTCGGCGAAATCCTTGACGGCGCGTTCCAGACCATCAGGCGGAATCCTGCGGCGATGCTGGGTGCTGCGATGCTGGCACAAACACTGGCGACCGTCGTCGGTGCGGTCTTCACGGCCGAGACCGAATCGCGGGGACAGTCGATCGGCCTGTGGCTGGCTGGCCTGGCTCCCCCGGAAATGGTGAACCTCGGCGGGGGCCTCCTGGTCGGTGCTGCCGTCCTGGGTCTGGTCTCCTTCTTTATCTCCATCGTCCTTCAGGGTGTGATGGTGGTTCCGGTGGCCCGGTCGGTCCTGAACCGGCGCACCGGTTTCAAGGAGATGTGGACATTGTCCCGGTCCAGGGTCGGCGCCTTGCTCGCTTTCGGAGGCCTGCAGATCCTGGCCGGGATCGCCTTGGCAGTGGTAGTGGTGGGAGGGACCATCCTGCTGGCCGATTCCATGGGCGCATCGTCGGCACTGATCATCGTCCCCCTGATCCTCGGAAGCATGGCGACCATACTCTTGGTCTCCATCCGCCTTCTGGTGACGCCGGCGGTGATCGTCGTCGAGGAACAAGGAGTTCTTGACGGCCTGCGGCGATCCTGGCAGCTCACCCGGCACAACTGGTGGCGGATTTTCGGCATCGTCGTGGTCATTTCCCTGCTGATCGGCATCATCAGCCAGATTGTCCTGATCCCCATCGGCCTCGCCTCCGGCGGCTTCTCGTCCGTGATCGCCCCCCACGGCGGAGATGACGGGCAGCGCGCCCTCGCCGTGGCCGTCGGGATCGCGTCGATCATTGTCACAGCCGTCATCAGTGCCGTCGGCTACGCCTTCCAAACCTCCGTTATGGGCCTCTTGTACATGGACCTCCGGATGCGTCAGGAAGGCTTGGACCTCGCCCTTCAGCGGCAGCTCGAATCAGGCAACGACTCCGACGGCGTTCCTGGGCGCGGCGTGGCGCCGGAGGGCAACTTTGCGGGCAGCCCTTCCTCCGGCAGCTGGGCCCGTTCCCCGTACGGCCCGCCACCGGGCTACGGCCAGCCCCAGCCATACGGCCCGCCACCGGGCTACGGCCCTCCATCTGGCTTCGGCCCTCCACCTGGCTACGGCCAGCCCCAGCCATACGGCCCGCCGCCAGGGTACGGCCCTCCGCAGGGGTACAACCCGCCGCCTTCCGGCCCGCCGCCGGGCGCCGGATGAACCGGCCGGGCTTTTTCGAGTCGGCGTGGGAGCCGGCGTCCGCGGCGGGTGCCGTCCTGCAGTGGGCCGTAGGGGCCACGCAGGCCGAACCTCCTGTCGAGCCCGACAGGCAGGAGGCCCGAAGATGGGCCGTCGAAGAGCTCTCAAAACCCGTTTATCGGGATGCGGAGCCGGACTGGCTGACCGAACTGTGGCGGCAGTTCACCGAATGGCTGCGGTCGCTTGGCAGCGGCGACCCGGTAATGGACGGCGGCATCGCAGTCCCGGCGATCGGAGTTACCGTTCTCGTACTTATCGCCGTGGCGATCCTCTTGGCGCGCCCCCGGCTGAACGCCCGGCGCCGCCGCCCGGACAGGAACGACGTCGACGCCGATCCTTCCATCGGCCCGACCGAATACCGGAAGCGTGCGGCCGCCGCTGCCGCGCGCACCGACTGGCGTACCGCCGTCGTCGAACAGTTCCGTGCCATTGTCCGGGCGGCGGAGGACCGCACGATTATCGACCCCCTGCCCGGCCGGACCGCGGATGAGGTGGCCGGCCAGCTTGCTGCCGCCTTAGGCAGCCATGCCGCAGAGCTGCGGTGTGCCGCCGGCGTCTTCGACGGCGTACGGTACGGCAGCGCCGATGCCACCGCCGGGGACCACGCGCGCTTGGTCGCGTTGGACCATCTTCTTGAAACAGCAAGACCCGACTACGGCCGTTCCGCCACGGACCACCTGGCGCTGCCCCGATGACGCCTGTCCTGGCGCCGGAGAAGCGGCCGGCACCTGCCGCGGGGGGAGGCGGCGGTGCAGCTCACGGCGTCATGGGATGGATCCGCCGGCACCGGACATGGACCGTGCTGGTCCTGGTCTTCTCCGTCGGCGTGGGGCTCACAATCCTGGCCCAGCAATCGCCGCGCACCGACGGCTTGCCGCTGTCTGCACGCAATGCCGCTCCGGAGGGAGCCCGGGCAGCAGCGGAAATACTGGAAAGCCGGGGCGTGGACGTCCGCCAGACCGACACCTTCGACGCAACGATGTCGGAGTTGGACAGCGCGTCGGATTCTGCTGACGGCCGGGGGCCGACATTGCTCCTTTACGACCGGAACGGCTACCTGGACCCTGACCAGTTGCAGGCCCTACAGCAGGGCACGGACAGGATGGTGGTTATTACTCCCCGGTTGAGCACGCTCAGCGCCCTCGACGGCGACATCCGTCCCGCGGGAGTCGTGCCGGCGGGAGTGGAAACCCTGGACCCGGGCTGTGAGTTGGACGATGCCGCCGCCGCCGGGGCGGTCTCGGCGGCCTCCGGCTACCTGTACCAGTCCAGTCGCGTGTGCTACGAACCCGCGAAGGGAATGGGCGGGCTCTTCGCCAACAGCGGCGACGGCCGGCTGACAGTGGTGGGCAGCACCCGGATCTTCAGCAACCGCCTGCTCGATGAACACGGCAACGCCGCCCTGGCGCTCAGGACACTGGGGTCCTCGGACACTCTCGTCTGGTACCTTCCAGGCTTGGCAGATGTCACCACGGAGGACACGCCGAGGACGCTGACTGAGCTCGCCCCTCCGTGGGTCGCCTTCCTCGGCCCGTGGCTTGCTTTGGTGGCGGTGCTGGCCATGGCGTGGCGGGGAAGGCGGATGGGACCCCTGGTCTTCGAACCGCTGCCGGTGGTGGTCAAGGCCGTGGAGACTGCTGAAGGCCGCGCACGGCTGTACCATGACGCCCACGCCGTGGACCGGGCAGCGGATAGCCTCAGGGCGGGCGCGCTGGTCCGGCTTGCCCGGGTCCTCCGGCTGGGGCCGGATGCCGAGTCAGCTGCAATTGTCGACGCCGCCGCCCGGCACCTTGGGCGCTCCAGCGAAGACCTGGGCCGCGTGCTGGAGGCGCGTCCCCGGACGGAGCCGGAGCTGGTGCACTGGGCCCAGCAGCTTGAATCACTAGAGAAAGAGGTAACCGCCCGATGAGTGAGCAGACCAACGGATTCACCGAGGGCGCCCCCGGCGGCCCTGCGCTCGCAACCGCCGAAGCCAGGGGCGGCGCCGATCCCGTGCGGCAGGCGTTGCTTGATGTACGGCAAGAGGTTGCCAAGGCCGTAGTCGGCCAGGACTCCACCGTCACCGGGATGCTCATCGCATTGCTCTGCCGCGGGCATGTCCTGCTTGAAGGTGTTCCGGGCGTGGCCAAGACCCTGCTGGTCCGCACGCTCTCTGCCGCGCTGAGCTTGGACACCAAGCGCGTGCAGTTCACCCCCGACCTGATGCCGGGCGACATCACCGGCTCGCTGGTCTTCGACTCCCGGACCTCGGAGTTCAGCTTCCGCGAGGGCCCCGTCTTTACCAACATCCTGCTGGCCGATGAGATCAACAGGACTCCGCCGAAGACGCAGGCAGCCCTGTTGGAGGCCATGGAAGAACGCCAGGTTTCGGCGGACGGAACCTCACGGCCCCTTCCGGTTCCGTTCATCGTGGCAGCCACGCAGAACCCGGTGGAGTACGAGGGCACCTATCCCCTGCCTGAGGCCCAGCTGGACCGTTTCCTCCTGAAGCTTGCCATGCCGTTGCCGGGACGTGCCGACGAGATCGAGGTCATCCGCAGGCATGCGGCCGGCTTTGACTCGAGAAACCTGGCAGCAGCCGGCGTGCGCGCAGTGGCGGGTGCGGCCGAGCTGGAGCAGGCACGGCTCGCGGTCGCCGCAGTGGAGGTGGCGCCTGAGGTGGCCGCCTACATAGTAGACATCGCGAGGGCCACACGCGCTGCACCGTCCTTCCAGCTTGGCGTGTCCCCGCGCGGCGCCACAGCCCTGCTGAGTGCCGCCCGGGCATGGGCCTGGCTTTCGGGGCGGCAGTTCGTGACACCGGACGACGTGAAGGCACTGGCTCTCCCCTGCCTCCGCCACCGTGTGGCCCTGCAGCCGGAAGCCCAGATGGACGGAGTGCATGTGGACGGCGTCCTCGCCAGCATCCTGGCGACCGTTCCCGTGCCCCGCTGACGCCATGGCCATATCGGGACGGTTCGTACTTCTGGCACTGGCAGGCCTGGTGCCGGTCATGCTGTTTCCCGGGTGGGGCACCGTCCTGCTGGTCTGCCTGGTTCTGCTCGCCTTCCTGCTGCTGGATCTCGCCTTGGCCGCGTCGCTCCGGAAGATCACGTTGGACCGCGCCCTGCCGGCAAACGTCACGCTCACAGGCAGCACCGAGTCCGTGCTGACCGTCGGGAACACCGGTTCGCGTCCGCTCCGGGCAATGGTGCGGGATGCCTGGCAGCCGTCTGCCGGCGCGCAGAATCCCCGCCAGCAGGTGCACGTTCCGGCCGGCGAGCGGCGGCGCATGAAGGTCTTACTGAAGCCTGCCCGGCGCGGCGACCTCGCGGCACCGCATGTGACCGTCCGCGCCTTTGGTCCGCTGCGGCTGGCCGCCCGGCAGCGGACGCTTCCGTGTCCGGGCTCCGTCCGGGTGCTGCCGCCGTTCCACTCGCGACGCCACGTTCCGTCCAAGCTCCGTAAACTGCGCGAACTGGACGGAAAGGCGGCGGTCCAGATCAGGGGCGCCGGCACCGAGTTCGATTCCCTCCGCGACTATGTCCGTGGTGACGACGTCCGTTCCATAGACTGGCGCGCCACGGCGCGGCGCTCCGCCGTCGTCGTCCGTACCTGGCGTCCCGAACGTGACCGGCGCGTGGTGATCATGCTTGATACCTCCCGTACGGCCGCTGCGAGGATCGCCGACGAACCCCGCCTTGACACCGGCATCGAGGCTGCGCTGCTGCTGGCCGTGCTCGCCGAACGCGGCGGCGACCGCGTGGACTTCTTCGCCTTCGACCGGCGCACCAGGGGACGGGCCGGATCCGCCTCGAAAGGAAACCTGCTGGGGCAGCTCGTGCAGGCCATGGCACCCTTGGAACCCGAACTCATCGAGCTGGACTGGAGCCAGATCCCCGGCCAGGTCCGGCAGATTTCCGCACACCGCTCACTGGTGGTGCTGCTGACCCCGCTGGACAGCGGCGCGCCGGAAGAAGGACTGCTGCCAATGGCCGCGCAACTGGCGCAGCAGCACGTGGTGGTGGTTGCGTCCGTCCGGGACCCCATGCTGGGAACAATGCAGAAGGAACGGACGACGGCGGCACAGGTGTTCCGCGCGGCAGCCGCCGAACGCGCCCTGCTGGAACGCGAGGCGGTGGCCGTCCAGCTGCGCCAGATGGGCGTCGAAGTGGTGGACGCAGAACCCCACGAGCTGCCGCCCGCACTCGCGGACGCATACATCCGGCTCAAAGCGGCAGGAAGACTATGACCCATGTGTCGAAAACCAGGAGGCTATTATGAACACACCCATCTATGAGCGTGCCCTGGGCAGTGACTTTGCCCGCCTGCAGCCCGAGCTCCAGGAATACTTCTCGCTCGCCCCGGGCTCGGGACGCTATGGCGTCGGCGAGGGGGTGTTCGACGTCGTCGGCTGCCGGCAGGCGTGGCTCCGCCCACTGCTGCGGCTGACGGCCGGGGAGGAGGCGTTCTTTCCGGAGTACGGTGAGCGCATTCCTTTCCGGATCGAAAACCACGCGCACCTCGATCCGTTCGGCCGGTCAAGCCTGACCGCCCGGCGCGAGATCCACTTTCCCGGCCGCACCCGGTTGTTCCACGACACCACCAGCTTTGACGACTCCCGAAGCACTCCGGGTCTGGTGGATTACGTGGGCCGCTACCGGCGCCTGGTCACCGACCTCAACCTCAGCGTGACCGCTGACGGCAGGCTCCGCGGCGTCTCCGAAGCGTCCCGGCTGTTCCTGGGCCCGCTGCGTGTTCCACTGCCGGCGGCACTGGATGCCAAAGCCTACGCGGAGCAGTGGTGGGAACCGTCGGAAGGCGTCCGCGGAAAACACAGGATCCAGGTCAAAGTGATCCAGCCGCAGCTGGGGCTTGTCCTCGTTTATGCCGGGAGCTTCGACTACCGCCTCCGCTCCTACCCCGGCGGAGCCACGACACCAGGACACCTCCCGGGCTACGCCCGGCCGGACAGGTGGGAAAGCCGGGTCTAGCCGAGTGCCAACTGGTTGAGCCCGTCCGCCACCTGGGTGAGGCGGGCCAGGACGGCCGTGGCGGAAGACGGCGTGTGACCCGAAAGCCCGCCGGACGGCGTCACCCGGATCGAACCGAGCGAGGCCGCCGGAAGACCCAGCTTGCGCCAGGGCCGCCACACGTTCTCCACGGCGTCCTGGACGCGAGGCAGCCCGCCGCCCGGATGGCCAGCCGGGAGCACGCCGGCCCACAGGCTCTTTCCGGCCTCGACCGCGCCGGCGAGCTGTTCCCATTGCCGGGACGTAAGGGCCTTGAGCGGCACTGCGATCCCGTCAGCGCCTGCGGAGATAATGCGCTCGAAGGGCGCCTCGATTTCAGCAACCGCGATGACCGTTTCGGCGGCACCGGCGGCCCTGAGCGCTTCGATGACCAGCCGCCACGACTCTGTTACTTCCTGGCCCGGCACGGCTCGCAATGTCCGGTAGCCGCTGGATGTTGGAATTGTGCCGGCGAGGACCGCCGCAATATCGGGTTCATCGACCTGGACCACCAGCCGGGCCCCGGGAACAGCTGTGCCGACCCTGGCCAGCAAGTCACCAACACCGGCTGCCAGTGATTCGGCTATGTCACGCCGGGCGCCGTAGTCGAGCAGGGCACGTTCGCCGTTGTGGAGGTGCAGGCCCGCGGCCAGGCTGAGCGGTCCGCGCAGTTGGACCTTGAAGTCCCGCGCCGGGCTGTCTTCGGTCCCGGTAACGTCGGCAAGAACGTTGATGTCCGTGGAGAGCGCCGACTTGGCCCGCATCAGATCCTTCCCCGGACGATCCACGATCCGCCAACCGTAGGGCTGGACGTCCACGGCGAGGTCTACCAGGAGCGACGCCGTCCTGCCGAGAGCATCCGAGCCGACGCCGCGGTCCGGAAGCTCCACGAGGAACGGCAGGTGCGGGCTGCCGAGCTCGCCGCGGACTATCCGCGTTGCTTCCAGCGGATCCTCACCCGGCCACGGACCCAGGGCCGTTGCCGTTACTTGCGATTCCGGCATGGCCTAGGCGTCGACGGCGGTGGAGGGGGCGGGCGTGGACAGCACCGGCCGGCTTGCGGTTGCTCCGTTGTTCTCGGCTGCCTGGTGGTCTTCGGCAATGGCTTCGTGGTGCCGGATCACCTCACCGATGATGAAGTTCAGGAACTTCTCGGCAAAGGCCGGATCCAGGTGCGCTTCTTCGGCGAGGCGGCGGAGCCGTGCAATCTGGGCGGTCTCCCGGCCGGGGTCGCCGGCGGGCAGTTTGTGCGCCGCTTTGAGGAAGCCCACCTTTTGGGTGGCTTTGAACCGCTCGGCCAGGAGGAAAACGAGGGTGGCGTCGATGTTGTCGATGCTGGACCGGATGGACAGCAGTTCCGCCATCACCGATTGGTCCACCTGACCGGCCAATGAGCTGGCTGCGGGGTCGTAGGAATCGGCGTCGGGAAGATCTTGGTTCTGCTCGGTCATGATTCCAGTCTATGGGCACCCCGCCAATTCCCCGTGGCTGTGAAGCGTCCGTGCAACTTCGCCCGGGGGCGGGACCGGCGATGGAAATGCCCGCCGTCCGGACGGAACGGCGGGCATCTCCCCCTACGGAACGAAACTAGCCCGCGAGCAGCGAGCGGTTCGCTTCCCGGCGCCTGGCCTGTTCGTCCGGATCAGGCACGGGCAGCGACGCGATGAGCCGGCGCGTGTAGTCATGCTGAGGGGCGCCCATCACCTGGGTGCCAAGCCCCTGCTCCACGAGTTTGCCCTTGTAGAGCACACCGACCCAATGGGAAAGGATGTCCACAACCGCGAGGTCGTGGCTGATGAACAGCGCAGCGAATCCGAACTCCGCCTGGATGTCCTTGAACAGTTCCAGCACCACAGCCTGGACAGAAACGTCCAGCGCCGACGTGGGCTCGTCGGCAATCAGGAGCTTCGGGTTCAGGATCAGCGCCCTGGCCAGTGACGCGCGCTGACGCTGCCCGCCGGAGAGCTCATGCGGGAACCGGTCAGCGTAGGCCGCCGGCAGCTGTACCGATTCGAGCAGCTCACCCACGCGTTTTCGCGCCTGGGCGGGCGTGGGATTGCTGTGGATGATGAGCGGTTCGGCAACACAGTCACCGATGGTCAGCTGCGGGTTGAACGAGGCGGCCGGATCCTGGAACACGAACCCGATCTCCTTCCGGAGGGGCTTGAACGTCCGTTCCTTGAGGTTCAGCATCTCGTAGCCGAGAACCTTCAGGCTGCCGCCCGTGGTGCGGTTGAGGCCCGCGATGGCACGTCCGATGGTGGTCTTTCCGGATCCCGATTCACCGACGAGACCGAAAACTTCACCTTCGGAAAGCGTGAAGCTCACGCCGTCCACGGCCTTGAAGCCGGGGCTGCCCAGCCTGCCGGGGTATTCAATGGTCAGCCCCTTGGCTTCCACCAGGACCTTCCGGTCCTGGTGCGCCCGCACGGTCATTCCCTGGGAGGCGGAATTCCTGCCGAGGTGTGGAACAGCGGCCAGGAGCTTGCGCGTGTACTCCTTCTTCGGCTCGGCAAACAGAACCTTGGCGGTCGCTTCCTCGACGACGTCGCCCTGGTACATCACCACGACCCGGTCGGCAAGATCGGCCACCACTCCCATGTTGTGGGTGATCAGCACGATCGAGGTGCCGTACTTGTCCCGAAGGTCCCTCAACAGCTGGAGGATCTCCGCCTGGACCGTGACGTCGAGGGCTGTTGTGGGTTCATCGGCGACGATCAGTCCCGGGTTAAGGGCAAGTGCGGCAGCAATGACCACACGCTGCTTCTGACCTCCGGAAAACTGGTGGGGATAATAATCAACGCGGTTTTCGGGATCCGGGATGCCGACTTTCCGGAGGGCGTCGATGGCACGGGATTTGGCCTCCTTTGCCGATACCCGGCCGCCTTTGCCGTG
The DNA here is from genome assembly GCF_042880995.1 of Arthrobacter sp. NPDC058288. Lineage (NCBI taxonomy): Bacteria > Bacillati > Actinomycetota > Actinomycetes > Micrococcales > Micrococcaceae > Arthrobacter > Arthrobacter sp. NPDC058288. The sequence continues at coordinate 820,609 of NZ_JBHVYH010000001.1, read as the reverse complement.
GGCGTGGGCGCGGATGCCTTCGGCGATCTGCCACCCCACGGTGAAGACGGGGTTCAGCGCCGTGGACGGTTCCTGGAAAACCATGGCGACGTCCCGGCCGCGAATCTGCCGGAGCTTTGCCGGGCTGACGCTGATCACGTTGTTGCCGTTGATCAGCACCGCGCCGGAACTGATGGCCGTCTCCGGCAGGAGCCCCAGGATGGTTTTGGCAGTAACGGTCTTGCCGGAGCCGGACTCACCGACAATCGCCACCACTTCGCCCGGGTTGACCTCAAGGCTGACGTCCTTGACGGCGTAAACGTCTCCGGCGTCAGTGGCAAACGTGACCCTCAGGTGGTCGATGTCGAGGACGGGCCCGGTGCCGCGACTGTCGATGTTGGTGCTCATGAACTACTCACTTCTGATTGGTGCGGTGCCTGCGCCGCTGGGGTGGAGTCCGGCCCGCCCTTGCCGGAAACGGCCTTCTTGCGGCCGCGCAGCCGCGGATCGTTGAGGTCGTTGATGCTTTCGCCCACGAGCGTTAGTCCCAGGACGGTCAGTACGATTGCCAGGCCGGGGAAGACGCCCGTCCACCAGATGCCCGAGGTGGTGTCCGCCAGGGCTTTGTTGAGGTCGAAGCCCCACTCTGCGGCGGAGGTCGGCTCGATACCGAAGCCCAGGAAGCCCAGGCCGGCAAGCGTCAGGATGGCTTCAGAGGCGTTGAGCGTGAAGATCAGCGGCAGGGTGCGGGTGGCGTTCTTGAAGATGTGCCGGCTCATGATCCGGACATTCGACGCTCCCACCACCTTTGCGGATTCCACGAAGGGTTCGGCCTTCAGACGGATGGTTTCCGCGCGTATCACCCGGAAATACTGCGGGATGAACACCACGGTGATCGAAATTGCCGCGGCCACAATACCGCCCCACAGGCTGGACCTGCCGCCGCTGATGACAATGGCCATCACAATGGCAACCAGGAGTGACGGGAAGGCGTAGACGGCATCCGCGATCACCACGAGGATGCGGTCCAGCCAGCCGCCGATGTAGCCGCTAACCAGTCCCAGGACCACGCCGATGAAGATGGACATGACTACGGCCACCACAATCACCATGACGGCGGTCTGGGCGCCCCAGACAACCCGGGAGAAGACGTCGTAGCCGCCCACGGTGGTGCCCCAGAGGTGCTTTCCGCCCGGTGCCTGCTGTGCAGGGAACCCGCCGTCGGCGTCGGAAATCTGCGAGAAGCCGAAGGGTGCGATGAGGGGCGCCAAAATGGCGGTGAGAAGGAAGATGCCGGTTAGGACGAGCCCGGTGACAAGCATTCCGCGCTGCAGGCCGACGCTCTTGTTGAAATGTGAGACGACCGGCAGCCGCCGGAACCACGAGGCCCGCGGATCCTTGTACGTCGTCGCTAGGGAATCGGTGCTCATGTCAGTACCTCACGCGGGGGTCGATCAGCGCGGCGACAATGTCCACGATGAAGTTGGTCACGGCCACGATCACTGCGAGGAGGACCACGATGCCCTGGACCGCCACGAAGTCACGGGCCGTCAGGTAGGTGGCCAGTTGGAAGCCCAGGCCTTTCCATTCGAAGGTTGTTTCGGTCAGCACCGCGCCGCCGAGTAGAACTGCTATCTGCAGGCCCATCACGGTGATGATGGGAATAAGGGCAGGTTTGTAGGCGTGCTTGGTCACCAGGCGGAATTCGCTGACGCCGCGTGAACGGCCTGCTTCCACGTAATCCTTGCCGAGCGTGCCGATGACGTTGGTCCGGACCAATCGCAGGAAGATGCCCGCCGTCAACAGACCGAGCGCGAGGGCCGGCAGCACGGCGTGGGCCGTGACGTCGCCGAGTGCCGCCATGTTGCCGCTGCGGACGGCGTCCAGCCAGTAGATGCCGGTGGGAGCCTGCAGCGAGGTGAGTTCCAGTTCGCTGGATGTTTTAGCGCGTCCGGCAACCGGGAGCCATCCCAGCCATACGGAGAAGGTCAGCTTGAAGAGCAACCCGGAGAAGAACACCGGCGTTGCGTAGCAAAGGATCGCAAAGATGCGCAGCACGGCGTCGGGTGCTTTGTCGCGACGGTGCGCCGCGATCATGCCGAGCGGGATGCCCACCACCAGTGCCACCAGCAATGCATTGATGGTCAGTTCAAGGGTGGCGGAACCATAGGTGGTCAGCATCTCCGTAACCTGGCGGTTGTCAGAGAGTGTCGTGCCGAAATTGCCGGTCAGCAACTGTCCGAGGTACTCGAAGTACTGCACGAGGATCGGACGGTCGTAGCCTGCCGCCGTGATCCTCTCGGCCAGTTGCTCGGGCGGAAGCCGCCCGCCCAGCGCGGCGGTAATCGGGTCACCGGTGATCCGCATCAGGAAGAACACCATCGTGACCAGAATCAGGATGGTTGGAAAGATCAGGAGGAACCTGATCAGGATGTATTGGCCCAGTCCCCCGCCGGACGACTTCTTCTTTGACGGCAGCAGGCCGTCGGCGTCGGTTGGCGGCGCCTCGATAAGTGTTGTCATTGGTACCTAAATGTGTGCTTCCGGCGGCCTCGTGAGCCTCGGAATCTGTTGCCCTGCCTCAGCACGAAAGGCGGGACGCCGTGGCGCCCCGCCTTGTCGGCTGGTCAGGACCGGATGGGGAACTGGACCTACTTGGAAATCACGCCAAGACGGGTCTTGAAGGACGCGTCCAGGGTCTTTTCGACACCCTTGACGTCCTTTCCGGCGACCATAAGCTGGGCGCCCTGCAGCAGCGGCAGCGTGGAGAGATCCTTGGCCACGGCCGTCTGGGCGTCACCCAGGACCTTCTCGCGCTCTGCCTTGTCAACCGTGGTGAGCTGTTTGGTGATCAGGTCCGTCACGGCCGGGTTCTCGTAGTGGTTCTTCAGGAAGTTGCCCGGTACGAAGAACGGCGTCAGGTAGTTGTCCGCATCCGAGTAGTCCGGGAACCAGCCAAGCTGGTAGACCGGGTAGACGTCCTTGGTACGGTCCTTGGAGTAGGTCACCCATTCGGTGGACTGCAGGTCCACCTTGAACAGTCCGGACTTCTCCAGCTGCTCCTTGATCATGGCGTACTCGTCGCCCGAAGACTTGCCGTAGTGGTCCGGGTTGTACTGCAGCTTGATGTTGACCGGGGCCGTGACGCCTGCATCGGAGAAGGCCTTCTTGGCCTTCTCCAGGCTGGGCTTGCCGCTACCGTCGCCGTACATCTCCTTGAGCGGCTGGATGGCTCCGACAAACCCGTCGGGAACCACGGAGTACGCGGGCAGGTAGGTGCCCTTGTACACCTGGGTTGCGATGGCGTCGCGGTCGACGACGTCCGCCATGGCCTGGCGGACAGCGAGCGCCTTGGCGGGATCCGCCTCGGCGGTCTTCGCGCCGAACGGCATGGTGTCGAAGTTGAACACGATGTAGCGCAGCTCGCCGCCGGGACCCTTGTGGACGGTGACCTTCGAGTCCTTTTCGAGATCAGCGGCATCAGTGGCGGTGAGGCTGCGGCCTGCGACGTCGATGTTGCCCTGCTGGACGTCGAGCTTGAGGTTGTTCGAATCGGCGTAGTACTTGATGCTCGCGCCGTCATTGGCGGGCTTGCCCAGCAGGCCCTTGTAATCCGGGTTGACCTTCAGGCTGACGAGCTCGTTCTTCTTGTAGCTCTCGATCGTGTAGGGGCCGGCGAACGGCTTGCCCTTGACGATTTCGTCGTCGCTCATCAGCTTGTCCGCCGGGAAGACCTCTTCATCGACGATGGGCCCTGCGTTGGCGGCAAGCACGCCCGGGAAGACCTGGTCGTTGCCGGCCTTGAGCTTGAAGACCACCGTGGAGTCGTCCTTGGCGGTGACCGACTCCAGGTTGCCCAGGAGCGAGGCCGGGCCGTTGTCGTCCGCGATGCTGACAACGCGGTCAATGGAGAACTTCACGTCGGAGGAGGTGAGCGCGTGTCCATTGGCAAATTTGAGATCGGACTTGAGCTTGACGGTGTATTCCGTGGGGCTCGTGAATTCCGCGGACTCTGCGATATCGGGCGTGGCATCCGCCGTGCCGGGCTTGGCGTTCAGGAGGAACGGGTAGATCTGGTTCATCACCATGAAGGAACCGGCGTCGTACGAGCCCGCGGGATCGAGGGTAACGACCTTGTCCGTGGTGCCGTAGGTAATGGTTCCGCCTCCGGCACCGCCGGTGGAAGTTCCGCCGCCGCCGGACGGGCCTGTGCAGGCCGTCAGTGCAAACGCGGAAACACCCGCGAGCGCGATAGCGCTGTGCAGGGCCTTTTTGTTCATTGCCATCTGTGGACTTTCTGTTCGATGAGTACACGCGTGCCGCCGCGCAACTGGATCAGTTGGACTCGGTGGGCGGGACGTTGTCCTGATCACATGATTCAATCAGACCGCAGCGCGCTGAATCGATACAACCTGTGAGATGAGACACAAAATTTACCTGATTGGGGCAAAACTATCGCTTTCTTCAGGTTTCAGCCCCGATCGGCGTCCGGCGGACTGATGGAACGGCGCCCCCTGGCATTGGCCATTGAAGAGCCCCTGTCCCCGGAATATAGTGGCCCTACCCCGGCTGAAGGGAACACATCATGAGCAAGGCCGCCCTCTGTGTAGGGATCAACGAATTTGAGCATCTGCCGAAATCCAGTTGGCTGCAGGGCTGCGCCAACGACGCCGGTGACCTCGCAGGACTGCTGCAGGCCCGGTACGGCTTCGCCCCCTCGGAGATCTCCGTGCTGCTGGATTCCCAGGCCACGAAGGAGAAGGTGATGGCGCAGCTCAATTCGATGATGGAGCGCGCCGCCGCAGGAGAACTCCGGCACATCGTCTTCACCTTCTCCAGCCACGGAACGCAGATCCCGGATACCAACGACGACGAGGCGGACCGGCTGGATGAGGCCTTCGCCTGCTACGACATCAACAACACCGGTGATTCGTGGGACCCGGGCACCGTCATTTCGGACGACGAACTGTTCACCCTCTTTGCCCGGCTGCCTGACGGCGTACTCATGGACGTCGTGCTGGACACCTGCCATAGCGGCACAGGCCTGAAATCACTGGACCTCCTGCCCGGGCGGCGTCCCCGTTTCCTGCCGGCACCGACAGCCCGCGGCGTTGCCGCCACCGAGTTCAGCGACACCAGGGCGCTGCGGGACCTGGTCAAGGCCGGCAGGGGCGTCAAGCCGGTCCTCCTGGCTGCCTGCCGGGCCGACCAGACGGCTGCCGATGCCTTCCTCGATGGCCGATACAACGGCGCATTCACGTACAACTTCATCAAGGCCGTCACCGGCGACGGCACCCTGGGCCGGGCGGACCTCCTCAAGCTGGTCAGCAGAGGCCTCCGGGCCGGCGGGTTCGACCAGGTGGCCCAGCTGGAAGGCGCGACGGCGGCGCGGAAGGCTCCCTGGGGAAGCTGACGAAGCGGGACGCTGACGAAGGCTCACTCCCGGCGTTCGTCTTCCGGGTGGAAGGTTGCCGCCGGCATCTTTATCCCGGCTTCCCGTTTGCTGGTTTCCAGTTTTTCCTGCTGCCACTCCGCATCCATGACCGGTTTGAGTGCGGCGAAACACAGGCGGCCGCCCTCATCGAACCGCAGCAGCCCCCCGCCGCGGACTGTGTAGTAGTCGCTGTCCACCCGGAGACCCAGCTTGTTCCGCGCTTCAAGCCTGGACATCGTGACTGACTGCACATAGGAGGCGCCGATTTCGGAGACGACGAAACCGTCCGGCCCCACACGCGTGCTTGGCCGCACCCGGCTCACAACAATGCTCGTGTTCTGGTCGATACCGGCGGCCTCGATCAACCGCGGATTTTCCCAGATGAACCGGTTGACCTCCTCGGGATCAGCGGCCAGCGCAGACAACCGGACCGGGTACCGCAGATCGCGAAGATGCTTCAGCCCGTCCAGGAGTTCATCGGGTTCCGTGGCAAGGTCAATGTCCCAGAAGGCGTCGCGCACGGCCTGCCTGTATCCCATCATGTCCGTGGGCACCAGCACGGCGTCAGCTGCGAGTATGCCGCGCAGCAGGTCCTCCCAGCCCGGATCCACCGGCGGCATGTAGGCAAGCCCCCGCAGCACCATCCCCAGCATCTGGTGCCCAAGATGCGCCCCGGCTTCGGCCACCTGGTAGCGGCTGGAGCGTCCGCCCGGCTTTTCCAGCCGCTGCAGCCAGAGTTTGACGACGGCGTCCAGCACCGCTTTCACGGCGATCTCGCCCCGCCGGTGGGGTTCGGGATCCAGTCTCCACTCGAATGGCACGTCCATGTCGAGCGGCCGTCGGGCGGCGCCCCGGGAGAACAGCCCGTCCGCCAGCCCGAAGAGCCCGGATGCCAGGACTTCCTTTTCCATGTTCCGGGCGGGTACGCTGCCTGGCCTGCCATCCGGGCCCGGAACGGCCACTGACAACTGTTGTTCCACCCGCTCGGGCGATGAAAACACGCTCAGCATTGCCACAAGATCGGCTATGCATTCGTGCATGGCATAGCCGTCAAGCAACGCATCGCTGTCCGTCCACAGGCGCCGGTACCCGTCGAGGACCGCATGGGTCACTTCATGGGCCACGAGGTCGTGATAGAGCGCCAGCGGGACGGAACGCTTGGAGCGGTCGTCGGTTCTGTGCCCAAAACGGATTAGGCCGCGCTCGCGGTCGTATCCGGTGGAGGCGTACGGGATCTTGTCATAGACACTAATGACCAGCCGGTGGCCGGAAGCCCAGCCCATCCGGCGGCCCAGGGTGACTTCGAAAGCCTGGAGCGTGGCCGTCGCCACCGCATAGACATGCTGGGCCAAGAACCGGCTGTCAGCCAGCAGCTCATCGAGACCAGCCGGTGCGGGCTGGTCGTCGATGCACCATTCGTTGCGGTCCACGGACAAGGAAATTGGCCGGGGTCCGTCGGCTCCGGGAGCCCGCACCCGCAGCGCCAGGCGTGCTCCAACCGGGCCGTTGACGATCCTCTCCACGGGAACCCGGACACTGGTGGTGAGCGGCTTTCCTGACTTTCGGGTGAAGGGGCCTTCGGCGAGCGCAGTAAGCGCGACCATCTCGAGGCCATGCCCGATTCCGAGCGCTGCAGAGACCATAGCGGGCCCGCTTTCCTGAACTTTGCAGCCTCACCTGGTGAAGGGGCGGTCTGCATCAAGCCTTGTTCCCCAGGCCTCAATTATTGCGGTCGCAGGCATGTTTGACTACGGCGGCGCGCGCCGCAGAACGGGGAAAGTCGCGCCCGCCGGGCAGTCCAGCTACAGGGCGGCGCGCTGCAGCGAGCGGGCCGCGTCGATAGTGGCCTGCCCCAAGACCCGGCTTCCCTGGTAGAGCACCACGGTCTGTCCGGGGGCCACTCCGCGCAGCGGAGCGGTCAGCGTGACCACAAGGTTCGTCCGCTGCGCGCCGCCGTCGTCCGTCAGCTGTTCCATGCGGGCCGTCGCCGGGACGGGATCGCCGTGGGCGCGGACCTGGGCATGGCAGTCGAACTCTTCGCCGGTGGCGACCTCCGCAATCGGAAGCCCGGCCCAGGAGACCTTGATGCCGCGGATCTCATCGATGGCCAGGAGCGCTTCCGGTCCCACCACCACCTTGTTCTCCTTCGGTCGGATTTCCAGGACGAACCGCGGCTTCCCGTCGGCGGCAGGGGTGCCCAGCTTGAGCCCCCGACGCTGGCCCACCGTGAACGCGTTGGCCCCGGGGTGCTCGCCGACCTTCGTGCCGGACTCGTCCACGATGTCGCCGGTGGTCATCTCGATCTTCTCGGCCAGCCAGCCGGCCGTGTCTCCGTCCGGAATGAAGCAGATGTCGTGGCTGTCCGGCTTGTTGGCGACAGAGAGCCCGCGGCGTTCGGCTTCGGCGCGGACCTCTGCCTTGGACGGCGTGTCCGCGAGCGGGAACATCGAGTGCTTCAGCTGTTCGTGGGTGAGCACGCCGAGCACGTAGCTCTGGTCCTTCGCCCAGTCGGCGGCGCGGTGGAGTTCCGGGTTTCCGTCGGCGTCGGTGATCACCTTGGCATAGTGGCCGGTGCACACAGCGTCGAAGCCCAGGGCGATTGCCTTTTCGAGCAGCGCCGCAAACTTGATGCGTTCATTGCAGCGCATGCAGGGGTTCGGAGTGCGTCCGGCGGCGTATTCGTCGATGAAGTCCTGGACCACATCCTCCTTGAACCGCTCGGAAAAGTCCCACACGTAATACGGGATGCCCAGCACATCGCAGGCGCGCCAGGCGTCCCGGGAATCCTCGATGGTGCAGCACCCGCGACTGCCCGTACGGAGCGTTCCGGGCATCCTGGACAGCGCCAGGTGGACACCAACGACGTCGTGTCCGGCCTCGACGGCGCGGGCGGCGGCAACGGCGGAATCGACTCCGCCGCTCATGGCTGCAAGAACTCGCATGCTGGCTTTCTGTAGGGGGAGGTTTTGGTGGTGCTGCAGCAGCGCGCTCGTGGCCGGCCCATTGCGCACCGGCGGACACACTGCATGCGCATCTATTCTACTGCCTCGCCAAAGGACGCCCGTAAATCACCTCGGCACCCCTTGACTGCCATGCCAGGATCTTCTATCGTCAAGATTACTATTTTTAGAAGCCGCCGGCAGAAGGCGCCGGCATTTCCGGAATCGAGCGGCATCATGACTGTCGGACGCACCATCGAAAGCATCGTGATCGCCGGAGCGGGCCTGGCTGGTGCCACCGCAGCCCGGACCCTGCGCAGCGAGGGCTACCCGGGCCGGATCAGCTTCATCGGCGCCGAACTGCACCACCCGTATCTCCGCCCGCCGCTATCCAAGGAATACCTCCTGGGCAAAGCGGGAGAGGACGCCATCCCGGTGGCACCGGACGCCTGGTACGCCGAGAACGACGTCGACCTCCGCCTGGGCGTGACGGTCGCCGCCGTCGACCCGGGCGCGCACACGGTACATCTCAGCGGCGGTGGTTCCCTGGGCTATGACGCACTCCTGCTGGCCACGGGTGCACTCCCCCGGCGTATCCCGTTGCCGGGGAGCGGGCTGGACGGCGTGGCCACATTCCGGACCCTGGATGACTGCCGCCGCCTACGGGAGCAGCTATTGCCCGGCGGAAAGAACGTCGTGATGATCGGCTCCGGCTGGATCGGAATGGAACTTGCGGCTGCGGCCACCGCTTACGGCAACCAGGTGACGCTGCTCGGGCTTGAGGACATCCCGCTGGCCGCCGCAGTCGGACCTGAACTGGGCACGTTCTTCCGCTCGCTCCACGAAGCCAACGGTGTCCGGTTCCGCCTGGGCGCCAGCGCAACTGAACTCCGCGGCGATTCCGGACGCGTCACGGCTGTGGCCACCGCATCAGGGGAGATACTGCCCGCCGATGTAGTAGTGGTGGCCGTTGGCGTCACTCCGGACATTTCGCTCGCCGAGGCGGCAGGCCTGGTCATTGACAACGGAATACTGACAGATGCTTCCCTGCGGACCAGCGTTCCTGACATCTTCGCGGCGGGGGACGTTGCCAACGCCCTGCACCCGTTCACCGGGCAGCACCACCGCAGTGAGCATTGGTCCAACGCGCTCAACGGCGGCAAAGTCGCCGCAAAATCCATGCTTGGACAGACGGCAACGCTGGACACGATTCCGTACTTTTACACAGACCAGTACGACGTCAGCATGGAATACTCGGGTTTCCCCGCCCTGGCGGCGGGCGCCGAACCGGTCATCCGGGGCACGCTGGCGGACAAGGAATTCATCGCCTTCTGGCAGCATGAGGGCCGGGTGGTGGCAGGCATGAACGTCAACGTTCCGCGCTCCCAGAAAGCCATCAAGGCACTGATTTCCAGCCGGGCCACCATCACGCCGGGCCGCCTGGCCGATCCCGCAGTACCGCTAGATCAGCTCCCGGCGGACTGACGGGCCACCGTCGCGGCCGTCTGGATGGTTGATTCGTGCCCTGCCATCCCTGCCTGCCGGGCGCGTTCATAGGCCCCCGGCAGGGCTGCCAGGAGCGCGTCGACGTCGGCGTCTACCGATGCATGGCCAAGGGAGAAACGCTGCGCGCCCCGCGCAGTCTCTTCGTCCAGCCCCATGGCCAGGAGGACGTGCGAAGGCCGGGGTACACCGGCGGTGCAGGCGGAGCCAGTGGAGGATTCAACACCCGCGAGGTCCAGCAGGAAGAGCAGGGAGTCGCCCTCACAACCCGGAAAAGTGAAGTGCGCGTTGCCGGGGAGGCGGCCGTCCCCCGGCGCCCCGCGCAGGACGGCGTCCGGGATGGCCTCCTGGACCCCCGCGATCAACCTGTCCCGCATCGCGGCGATCCGGGCAGCCTCCCGGGGGAGGTCCTTGGCCACAGCTTCCGCCGCAGCGGCGAAGGCGGCGATCGACGCCGTATCCAGCGTCCCGGAGCGGACATCGCGCTCCTGGCCGCCGCCGTGCTGCACCGGCGTCAGCTTGACCGAGCGGCCCAGCAGGAGGGCGCCGACGCCCACGGGGCCGCCGATCTTGTGACCGGAGACGGACATGGCATCCAGCCCGCTGGCCCGGAAGTCCATCGGCACGGAACCGAAGGCCTGGACGGCGTCGGAATGGACCGGAACGCCCACGGCGTGGGCCCACTCAACCACTTGGTGCACGGGCTGGATGGTGCCAACCTCGTTATTGGCCCACATCACAGTCACGAGGGCGATGGACTCCGGATCCCGGGAGAGCTCGGACTTCAGGGCATCAAGGTCAACAACGCCGCGGGGATCCACGGGCAGCCAGGCCACTTCCGCTCCCTCGTGCTGTTCCAGCCACTCGACGGTGTCCAGGACAGCATGATGTTCGACGGCGGAGCAAAGGATCCGCGTGCGTTTCGGGTTTTCGCCGCGGCGGGCCCAGTACTGGCCTTTCACAGCCAGGTTGTCAGCCTCCGTGCCGCCCGAGGTGAAGATGACCTCTGAGGGGTGGGCGCCGGCAGCAGCAGCAATGGCCTCCCGGGCGTCCTCCACCGAACGGCGGGCGCGGCGTCCGGAGCCGTGCAGCGACGACGGGTTCCCGGTCCTGGCGAGTTCGCGGGTGAGGGCCGCCAACGCCTCGGCGGCGATAGGGGTGGTGGCGGCATGATCGAGGTAGACGGGCACAACCCAATTCTAGCCGCGGCCGCCCAGCCCGCTCAGGCACCGGTGTAGATTCAAGCGGTGAAAGCCTCGATATTCCTGGTGCTGGCCACCCTGTTCTGGTCCGGAAACCTCGTGGTGGGGCAGGCAGCCGTCAACACCATGACGCCGCTCGAACTAACCTTTTGGCGGTGGGCGCTGGCCGCTCTTCCGCTCGTTGCGCTGGCCCACTTCGTGGAACGTCCGGACTGGCGCGCTATCCTTGGCCGCTGGCGGGTGCTGCTGCTCCTGAGCGTCCTGGGCATGGGCTGTTACACCCTGCTGCTCTATACGGCCCTGGAGCACACCTCGGCGCTCAATGCAGCGCTGATCACTGCCGCGAATCCTGCGCTCATCGTGGTGATGGCCATCTTCATCCTCGGCGAAAGGCCCGGCCTCTTCGGCTGGCTGGGCGTAGCCCTGGGCCTCGCCGGCGTGCTCCTGGTCCTGACCCGCGGCGAACTGCAACGCATCTTCAGCATTACCTTCAACTTTGGCGAGCTGCTGATGATTGGTGCGATCACGGTGTGGGGCTTCTACACCATCATTTCCCGCCGGTTGGGCCTGCCGGCCATTGCCGCCACGGCAGTGCAGGTGGTGATGGCAACCGCCCTTCTGGCTCCGGTCGCCCTCGCAGCGGGAGCCGGGTTCCCTTCCACCGCTGCCGAAGGCTGGTCGATCGCGTACATCGCCGCTTTCCCATCGCTGGGGGCGTATTTGTGCTGGAACCTCGCACTCAAAACGACGGCACCCGCGACCGCAGGCAATTACCTGAACCTGATCGTGGTGTTTACGGCGGCCATCACGGTCATGGGGGGCATTCCGGTCAGCCTGCCGCAGGCGGTCGGGGGCCTTCTCGTCATAGCCGGCGTCCTGCTGGCGAGCCGGCCGAAACGATCCCCGGCAATCAGGGCGGCGTGACCCTGGCGCAGCACTGGCCGGGTGCTGCGTTCCCTGCTATCCGGCTTTCTTCAACCCCGCAGCCGGCGGCCGCGCCGCAGAGGAAAGCGCCGTTCATGGCACACACCACATCCGCATGGCCGTCCGCAAGCCGGTGGAAGGGGCAGTTTTCGAGGGCAAGGCCTCCGGCTCCGTCGGGACGCGGCATGTAGCCCTCCGCGGAGAGGAACTCCTCGAGGCTTCGACTCCCCTCCGCCATGGCCAGGCCCTTCGCGTATGAGGTCGCCAGCAATATGTCGCGGACAGGCTCTCCGGCGGCACTGGACTGTTCGATGGCTGTGGCCATCAGTTCACCGGCGAGATCGTAATTGCGGTCAGGAACGGACGCCGCCACCTCCGGCTGCGCCGGCCGGTACATTTTCGCCGGTCGCCCCGACCCGGGGCCGGTCTTGCCGCCCAGCTTGCGGAATTCAACGGCCAGAACGCCGTCCTGCACCATTCTGTCCAGATGGAACGACGCCGTGCTTCGCGGGATTTCAAGCGCCGCGGCTGCTTCGTCGCGTCCCACCGGACTGGACGAACTTGCGATGAATCCGAAAAGTCGCCGGCGGTTTTCATCGCCCAGGGATGCGACGGCCGCGATCCGGCGGCCCCAGGGAAGTCTGCGCATGGAACACCCTAACTCTAAAAACAAGATTCATTGCTTAATAGCTCAAAGATTTCTAAAATCAGAATACCTACTTTTAGAAGGAGTTGCCATGAAATCTACCTCTGCACTGAGTGCGCCGGGCGCCAGGCTTGGGTCGGACCCGGCCAGGCAGGCGTTCCTGCTGCTTCGCACGGTCTTCACGGTCGCACCGATCATTTTCGGCCTCGACAAATTCACCAACATCCTGGCCGACTGGACCGTGTATTTGGCGCCCGTGGCGACGGCGATTGTGCCGCTCCCGGCCCAGACGATCATGTACGTCGTCGGCGTCGTGGAAGTCGCGGCCGGCATCGCGGTGGCAGTCCGGCCGCGTTTCGGATCAATCCTCGTGGCCGTGTGGCTGCTGGGGATCATCATCAACCTGCTGCTCCTGGGCAGTTTCTTTGACGTCGCGCTTCGCGATTTCGGCCTGCTCGTGGGCGCGCTCGCCCTCAACCGGCTGTCACCCCGCAGTTCCCGCAGGCCGTAGTCGCACAGCTCAGTCGCACAGCTCAGTCGCTCAGCTCAGTTCGTAGGCGGAACGAGCACCAGTCGTTGCGCCACGTCCGCCCGGGCCGCCGCGAGCGCGGCCGGGCCAGGACACGAGAGCGAGATGTAGACGGACGACCCCGCTGTGGCAAAGAGCCGGGCCAGCACTGCGTTCGATTTTCCGCCTGGCGCAGATCCACCCTCGAAGACCAGCACTTCAGCCCGTGGCCCGGGCTTGTCCGGCTCACCGCCCCAGCGCAGGGTGTCGGTCTTCAGGTAGCCGGGCAGGATGGTGGGATCCAGATATTTGAACAGTTCAACCGTGGAGGCCTTGTCATCCCCGGCCACGGCAAGCGCCGTCTGGTTCACGCGGACCCGCGCCGAGACCACGCATCCGTCTGCTTTGAGGTAGCGGTTCTCCCCCGCCACGTTCTCCTTGATTGTTTTCCACCCCGGCGCCTCACGAAGTCCGTCGGAAAGGCCGACGGCAACTCCGCCGGCCAGCGAGTCCCCGGCGGTAAACGGAAGGTCCTTGGCCGCCACTGCAGCCGCATCGTGGCCCGGGGTTATGGTGGGCGTTGCAAGCGCCGGCGTGGTCCGGTCTACACTCGGGGCTGCAGGGTCCGGGACGTCCACGCTGCATCCGGCCACGGCGGCCAGCACCACGGCCAGGGTCAGCGGCAAAGCCACCCCCGGGCTTGCCGCGGGTACGCGTCGCGACCGGACCGCTGCGGGTCCCCTGCCCGTCGATTGCACGTTGCCCCCATATACGGTCTGCCGGCGGAACTGCTCCGGCCGGTCCTCCGCAAGAGTTTAGACGGTTTGGACGGCAGGTCGTCACGGCGCGGCCAGCACCCTGATGGCGCCGGGCACCACCTCCACCGTCAGGGGCAGCGGGCCCACCCTCTCGCCGTCGGCGTACGCAACGACATCTCCCGCCGCAAGCTCAACCCGGCGCACCTGCCGGAGATGCACTGCCTGGTGCCCGGTATGGCGGCCGGAAAAGACCTGCGGGAAGACGGCCAGGAACCGCACGCGGGACAGTGGCTTGACGATGAAGAGATCCAGGAATCCGTCGTCCAGCACGGCATCAGGAGCAACCTTCATGCCGCCCCCGATGGACTGGCCGTTCGCCACCGAGATGAGCATGGCTCCCTGCCGCCAGGTTTCCCCGTCGGCCGTTACCGTGTAGTCGATGGCTTTGAAGGTGGCAAGTTCGCGGAGCATGGCCAGGTTGTACCTGCTCCTGCCGCGGGGCCAGCGCCACGAGTTGGCACGTTCGTTAACGGCGGCATCGAACCCGGCGGAAAGAACTCCGGCAAACCAGCGGCTTGTGCCGCTGCCGGTAACCCGCCCGGCATCGATGAGGCGGCCGCCCGACTCCATTGCGGACCATATCCGCTCACAGGCGGCAGCAGCGTCATTCAAGGGAAGGCCCAGGGCACGGGCCATGTCGTTGCCGGTGCCGCTTGGAACGATGCCCAGCGGCACCGTGCCGTAGGGGGCAGCTGACTCGGCCAGCGCATTGATCCCCAGGTGGACCATGCCGTCACCGCCCACCACAACGAGGGCATCGCAGCCGGACGCAAGTACGTTGGCCACCGCTGCTGCCAGCCGTTCATAGCTGGCCTTCCGCAGCACGATGACTCGTGCTCCGGCGGAGCGAAAGTAGTCCACCACCGTGTCGCCGGTGTGCTGTGCACCGCCGAAGGAAGCCCGGGGGTTGATGGCAACGGCGATGATCATGCGCTGAATTATGCCAGCCGCGGGAACCATGGCCACGGGCGCGGACGTTGAGCCTATGCACGGTTAAACTGGGCGGACCGGACTGCCTGAGTGGACTGGAACCTACAAGAAAAGGATCAGTGTTTGACCCAGGGCAGCAGCTCCCATTACCAGGTCCTTCGTCTTCCTGTGACGGCGACGGACAAAGAGATCAAAGTGGCTTACCGCAAGGCTGCGCGGCGGGCACATCCCGACCATGGCGGGGATGCCGCCATCTTCCGGCAGGTGACGCTGGCCTACGAGACGCTGATAGATCCGAAGCGGCGCGCCGCGTACGACCGCTCATACGCCCACGGAACCGCCGGCGCGGCAGCCGCGGCAGGCGCCCATTTCGATGCGCCGGCAGCCGGGAGCCGCGCATCGGCAACCGTCCACCGGCCCAACACGCCGCGCAACACGGCAGGCGACCCGCCGGTCTACGTTCCGCCGTTCGAGCATCCGGAGTCCGGCAATGTGCCGCTGATTCCGGAGGAGCTTGCCGCCCGGCAGGTCCACGGCCTGCCGCGGAAACGGGGTATCTTTGGCGCGGAAGCCCGGATCCAGCGTGAGATGCGGACCGTGCAGCTGATCAGCAGGCAGATCCTCCCGGCCATTCCCGCGGCCAGGTTGATCAACGGGCTGCAGTCGCCCGCGGACAACAGCCACATCGACCATGCGGTGCTGTCCGGCTACCGGCTGGCCCTGGTCGGATCCATGCTGCTTCCCAAAGGTGCCTACGCCTGGAACGGAAGCACGCTGACGCACGGCGGCCGGGCCATTGCGCCGCCGCAGCTGGCGCACATCGTGCGGCGCATGCAGGACATCTTTCCGGAGCTCAACGTGACGGGGTGGACTGTCATCCACAGTCCCGACGGCAACCTCCATGAACCGGTGATCGACCACCACCGGCGTTCGCAGCGCGGGCATGAAACCGTCCAGGTGGTCAACGGAGCCGGACTGGTCCGCGGACTCAAGGAGTTCCTGGGCTCCGGGCCTGCCCCCAATACGGTCAATGTCCCCGTCCTCGCCAGACTGCTGCGCGGCATGCACTGAGGCCGGCATGCGCGGACGGACGTGACCGCGTTCGGTTGTGCCGCGTTCCGTTATGACGGGCCGCGGTGGCTAGGATGGGACGGTGTTCCGCATCCTCTTCCACACCCCTGAAATTCCCGGCAATACGGGCAACGCCATCCGGTTGGCTGCCATCACAGGCGCCGAGTTGCACCTCGTGGAGCCCCTGGGCTTTGACTTTTCCGACGCCAAGCTTCGCCGCGCCGGCCTGGATTACCACGACCTCGCCGTCGTGACGGTGCACAAAAGCATCGAGGCCGCCTGGGAGGCTTTGCAGCCTGAGCGCGTCTACGCGTTCACGTCCGACGGCGAAACGTCCTATGCGGACATCAGTTACCTCCCCGGCGACGTCCTCCTCTTCGGACCGGAATCCGTGGGACTTCCGGAGGAACTCAAGCACGACCCCCATGTCACGTCCCGCGTGCGGCTTCCGATGCTGCCGTCCCTGCGGTCCCTGAATCTTGCCAACGCGGCATCGATCGCCGTCTTTGAGGCCTGGCGCCAAAACGGCTTCGCCGGCGCCGTACTGTAGCGCTTAGGGCGGCCGCTCCCGGAGGCCTCCGCTCCCCCGCGTCGGCAGCCCGCCATTTTGCAGAAATCGCCGCCCATCCATGCGTGCGTGCACTCCGAATCACCTGTAGAGGCCAACCCGGGCCAAGAACAGGATCGCGAGGAGCGGCAGGTGACTACATTGCAGGTCCGCCGGCCCCAGGCCCGGAGCACGGAAGCCCATCGCGACGTTCCGAGCGCCCCTGCTGACAGAAGTTCGTCCGGGATCGACTTATGCTTGGGAGTGATGGAAACTCCCAACGCCCCAAACCCAGAGGCCACTGCTTCCCCTGGCACGTCGGCCGACGTGAACCGCCGGCTTGGCGACCTGCTGGCTCGAATCGCCGACGGGGACCAAGGGGCCTTCGCGGAGTTCTACGAACTGACGTCACGGCGTGTGTTCGGCATGGCCCGCCGCGTCCTGATCGACCCTGAGCTCAGTGAGGACACCACGCAGGAAGTGTTCCTCCAGGTCTGGCAGAACGCGGCGAAGTTCAATCCGGAGGCCGGCAGTCCGCTGGCCTGGCTGATGACCATTTCGCACCGCCGGGCGGTGGACAAGGTGAGGTCCTCCCAGTCGTCCACCGACAGGGAGGCCAAGTACGGGGCCAGCAGCCAGGAGATTGACCACGATTCCGTATCGGACGAGGTCGGAAGCAGGCTTGAAGCCGAGGCCGTGGTCAGATGTCTGGATACCCTCACCGAGACGCAGCAGCAGTCCGTCCGGCTGGCCTACTACGGCGGGCTGACGTACCGCGAAGTCGCGGAAAAACTGAACGCCGCCGTGCCCACCATCAAGTCCCGCATCCGCGATGGACTGATCCGCTTGAAAACCTGTCTGGGGGTGAGTTGAGATGACCGACATGAACCAACCGAACAGCAGCCGTTCCTCCGGGATGTTTGCCCATGATGTAGCCACGGACCTGGCCGCCGGCCGCGCCGTGGAACTGGCGGAAGTGTATGCCCTGGACGCCGTGGACCCCGCGGAGCGTTCTGCAATTGAGGACTACATCTCAGCTGCTCCGGCACCGGAGCGGGAGGCGTTCGATGAGCGCGTGCGGCAGGCACGCGAAACGCTGGCCGTTACCTTTACTGTCGAGGAGGAACCGCCGGCGGAGCTGTTCGACCGCATTCTGGCACAGCTGCCCGCGCAGCCCCGGAGCCAGCTTCCGGCACAGCCGGGCACGGTCCCCGTTTCCGCTCCGCCGTTCCATGGTCATGCCGAGGAACCTGGCCGGGTTCCCGTTGCCGATGAACTCGGTGCAGCCCGTGTGCGCCGTGAGGAACGGCGCCGGGCACCGGGAATCCGCAACTGGCTGGTGGGAGTGGCTGCGGCGGCTGTCATCGCGCTGGGCGGCGTAGGCGTGGGGGCCTATGTTGCCAACCAGAACGATCCGCTCAACCAGGTGCTCCAGGCCCAGGACGTCAGGGAGGCAACTGTCGACGTCAGCGGCGGAGGCACGGCCACCGTCGCGATTTCGACCTCCAAGGATGCCGTCGTGGTCAAGATGAACGGCGTTCCGGCCCCTCCGGCCGGAAAGGTGTACCAGATGTGGCTGATCCCCAAGGACGGTTCCGCTCCGGTGTCGCAGGGGCTCATGGACGCAGAGGCACTGTCCAAACCGGCCGTCGTGAAGGGCATTCATTCGGCGGCAGCGCTGGGCATCACCGTTGAACCGGTGGGCGGTTCCGCATCGCCCACCCTGCCGACAGTTGCCGCGGCTCCCCTCGGGGCCTAGTTACTTCCGTTCGCCGTACCGGCCTGCCGGCGCCGCCACTCCGGCGCGCATCGGCAGGCCTCGGCATTTAATCGCTGCCACCGCGCCAGGTTGTTGACATTGACGTTACGTCAACTTCTAGGATGAAGGAATGAAGCAGGAGGAGCCCCGCAGCTGGTCCATTGCCGAGGTTGCACGGCTGAGCAATGTCTCGTCCCGCACCCTCCGGCACTATCACCAGCTGGGGATCCTGGATCCCGCCTACACCGGGCAAAACGGCTACCGCTATTACGGGCAGGAACAGCTGCTCCGGCTGCAGCGGATTCTGCTGCTTCGCGAACTGGGCCTCGGCCTCGAGGCCATCGCCGACGTCCTCGCCGGGCAAACCAGCCAGCTGGACGCACTTGCCGTGCATCGTGAATGGCTGCTGGCTGAACGCGATCGCCTCGGCCGGATGGCCGTCACCGTGGACGCCACCATAACAGCGCTAAGACAAGGAGACACTGTGTCCGCCGAGGAAATCTTCAAGGATTTCGACAACAACCCGTACGAGGAAGAAGCCCGGCAACGCTGGGGCGACAAGGCCGTTGAGGACAGCAAAGCACGCCACGCCGCGATGAGTGACGCCGCAAAAACGGCGTTCATGCAGGAGGCACAGGACATCAACGAGGAGCTGGCGCGCTGCTTCGACGCCGGCCTGAAGGCCGCAGCCCCGGAAGTCCAGGCTGTCGTCGACCGGCACTACAAGTGGGTTTGCGCCAGCTGGACACCGGACGCCGAAGGCTACGTCGGCCTCGGACGGATGTACGTCGACGACTCCCGGTTCACTGCCTTCTACGAAAAAAGCCGCGCAGGCCTGGCACCCTACTTTTTCGAGGGGATCAAGGCCTACGCGGCAGCACGGCTCAGCTAATCTGGCGCGGGGGCAGCGCTGGCTCGGGGGCGGCGCTAGAAGCCCGCAATTGTCCCCGGGCCGTTAACGGAGACCACGTGGAAGGCCTCGGCGCTGTGTCCGGGTGGCAGTCCGGCCCGTTCGCCGGTAGCCAGCATGAGGCCCCGCACCGTCCGGTCCATCGCTTCGAGGTCGGGGTGCTGGCTGGTGTGCACGTGGATGGCCTCGAGTTTGTTGTCCACATGGGCAGTAACGTCCACGAAGTGGTTTTCCCGCTCCTCCGGCCCGGCAAACAACCACAGCCACGGTAACTTGTAGGCTGCCAGGCCCGCTTCTGCGAGCTCGGGGTAGGCGAACGGGTTTTCCAGGGCCGGATAGACCGCCCGGGTCACTGCCTCGCCTACGGCCAGGTGGTCCGGGTGGCTCTTCTGGATGCGGTTCCAGTTGCGTTCCGGATGCATGGCAAGAACGACGTCGGGCCGGATCTCACGGATCAGTTTCACCACTCCCCTCATTACCTCGTGCGTGGGCTCCAGATAGCCGTCCCGTTCATGCAGGTAGTGGATGTCCGTGACGCCGACCAGCGCGGCTGCGCGGCGCTGCTCTTCCATCCTCATGGCCACTATCGCCTCGCGCTGCGCGGGGTCGAAGCCGCCGGCGTCGCCGTCGGTCATAATGCAGTAGCTGACCTCAACCCCGGCCCCGGCCCAGGCTGCGATGGTTCCGGCGGCACCAAAGTCGACGTCGTCCGGGTGGGCGGTAAAACAAAGGACCCGCTCAACCCGGTGGTAATCCGGATTGAACGGGCTTTGCGCCGTAGCGTTGGTGCTCAAATCATCAGCCCTTGCGCTTCTTGATCTCTTCAGTCGCCTGCGGAAGGACCTGGAAGAGATCCCCGATAATCCCGAAGTCGGCAATCTCGAAGACGGGCGACTCGGCATCCTTGTTGACAGCAACGATGACCTTGGCGGTCTGCATGCCGGCTTTCTGCTGGATCGCGCCGGAGATGCCGGCGGAAATGTACAGCTGGGGCGAAACGGTCTTGCCCGTCTGGCCCACCTGCGCATCGTGGCCGATCCAGCCGGCGTCCGTGGCGGCGCGGGACGCACCCACGGCAGCACCCAGGGCGTCGGCAAGCTCCTCAACCGGGCCAAAGTCGCCGTCCACGCCGCGGCCTCCTGCCACCACGATCCTGGCTTCGGTGAGGTCCGGACGGCCGCTGGCGGGCTTGTCCTTGCGTCCGGTAATGCGGGCAGCGCCAGCCGTGGCAGAGTCCGGAACGTCAACAGTGAGGACTTCCGGGCTCACTGCCGCGGCGGCAGGTTCCGGCGTGACACTGTTCGGCTTGACCGTCAGCACCGAAACGGCCGTGGTGGCCTTGGCCGTTGTGGTGTACGACCCCGCCAGGACGGACTTGTGGGCAGTGCCGTCGACTTCGACGCCCACGACGTCCGTGATGACGCCCGCGCCGAGCTTGATGCCCAGCCGGGCTGCGATCTCCTTGCCGTCGAACGAGTTCTCCAGGAGCACTGTGCTGGCTCCCGAAGCCGCAACGGCACCGGCAAGGTAGGCGGCCTTCGGACCAACCAGGTAGGCGTCCAGGTCCTCGGACGACGGACGGTAGACAGCCGTGGCGCCGTGGGCGCCCAGGGCGGCCACGACGTCGTCGTTCAGCGGGCCGTTGACGGCGACGGCCGTCTCACCCAGCGAGCGGGCGATTGTCAGCAGTTCCAGGCTGCTCTTCTTGAGGGCCTGACCGGGGTTGTCAATGAATACAAGTACTTTTGCCATGTCGGGGATCCTCTTAGAGCAGCTTCTGGGCGGCCAGGAAGTCCACCAGCTTGATGCCGGCGTCGCCTTCGTCGGTGATGATGGTGCCGGCGGTACGCGGCGGACGTGGGGCCGCCGTCGTCACCTCGGTCCAGGAACCGGCCTTGCCCACCTGGGCGGGGTCCACCCCGATCTCCGCGAGCGTGAGGGTGGTGATCGTCTTGCGCTTGGCCGCGATGATTCCCTTGAAGTTGGGGAACCGGGGCTCGTTGATCTGGTCGGTTACGGACACGACGGCGGGCAGCGTTGCCTCGACCGTGTCGTAGTGGGTGTCGCTGTCGCGACGGGCGATGACGCGGCCGCCGTCGACTCCAAGTTCGGAGGCAAACGTGACCTGCGGCAGGCCGAGCCGCTCTGCGAGTTGCGCCGGTACCAGGGAGGTTTCGCCATCGGTGGATGCCATGCCGGTCAGGACCAGGTCCACGGGACTGTCTGATCCGAGGTGGCGGACGGCTGCGGCCAGCGCCAGGGACGTTGCAGCGGCATCGGAGCCGGCCAGCGCATCGTCACGGAGGTGGACGCCTTCGGTGGCACCGATTTGGAGTGACTTCTTGATGGCATTGACGGCGCCCGCGGGACCCATGCTGAGGGCGATGACCTGGTTGCCGGCTTTGGCTCCGCCGCGAGCCTCAGTCAGCTGGAGCGCAGCTTCCAGGGCATATTCGTCCAGCTCGGACAGGATGCTATCGGCGCGGTCGGTGGTGTTGTCCTCGTCGCTGAGGTGACGGTCCAATTGCGCGTCTGGTACATGCTTGACCAGAACGATGATCTTCAATGTCTCTTCCACTTTCTGTACAGCAGCCTTCCATGCTTGTGGATAGCCAGCCGGGTGAGGTTATGGCCGCGGATCTCCCCCGGGGTGCGGGTAGATCCAAGCTAACCATATAGCGGGGCGTCCGCGCCGTCCCGTTAACGCCTGTGTCAGGCCGCCCGCGCACGGCGGAATAGCACTGTGGAGGCGGGACCACCATATCGGTGTCCCCGCCTCCACTTTCGGGTCAATGTGCGGTTGCAGCCTTGCCTGAGCTGATGCCCGGCAGGTGCGGCACCACCTACTGCTCCGCTGCAGCTCCGAGCGTTACGTCCACTTGCTGCTCCTGGCCGCCGCGCTGGATGGTGACTTTCACGGATGCGCCTGCCGGCTGTTCCCGGACCGCTGCGGTCAGCTGGTTCGGATCGCTGATGGTGAGGTCGTTGAACTTCGTGACGACGTCGCCCACCTTGAGGCCGGCCTTGGCGGCGGCGGAGCCGGACTCCACGGTGGCCACTTCGGCGCCCACCGAGAAGGACGAGTTCGACGACGTCGACGACTTCGCCTTGACGCTGACGCCGAACTGGCCGTGCGTCGCCTTGCCGGTGTCGATGATTTCCTGGGCAACGCGCTTGGCGTGGTTGATGGGCACACTGAAGCCCACGCCGATGTTGCCGCTGGTGCTGGAGTTCGAATCGCCGCCGGCCGAGGCGATAGCCACATTGACGCCGATGACTTCACCCTTGCTGTTGACCAGGGCACCGCCGGAGTTGCCCGGGTTGATCGCGGCGTCGGTCTGGATCACATTGATCGAGATGGATCCCTGGTTCGTGGCGCTCTGGCTCTGACCGCCGTCCGGCGGCGCAAACTGGAAGCCGCCCTCGCCGTTGCCCTGCGAGTTGTCCGCTCCGTCCTTCGGCGCGGCCGAGGAGGCCACACTGATGGTGCGGTTCAAGGTGGACACAATGCCGTCAGTCACCGTACCCGTCAGGCCCAGCGGCGATCCGATGGCTATGGCGGTGTCGCCCACGTTGAGTTTGCCGGAGTCACCGAGGGTTGCCGGGGTCAGCCCGGACGCGTTGTCCACCTTGATGACAGCCAGGTCGCTGAGGGGGTCCGTGCCCACGATCTTTGCTGTGAGGACTTTGCCATTGCTGGTGCGGACTTCAATCGTGGCGTTGGCCGTTTTGCCGTCCAGGGTCACCACGTGGGTGTTCGTCAGGATATGGCCTTGGTCGTCGAGGATGATGCCGGAGCCGGTGCCGCCGTCGCTTCCGCTCGTCGCCTTGATGGTCACAACGCTCGGTGACGCCTTTACCGAAGCAGCCGTGATGACGTTGACGTCGTCCTTGTTGTTCACGATCACGGTGCCTGGCTGGCTGCCGGTGCTGACAGTAGACGTTGAACCGTTGTTCAGGAAGGCGTCACTGGCCGCCACCACGCCGCCGCCCACGAGGCCGGCGGCAAGGATGCTGGCAACCAGGGTTCCCACGCCGAAGGCAGCCTTCCGCTTCGGTGCACTCGCGGGATCGGAGGCGTAGATGCTGCCCTGGTGGTGCTGGTTGGCCTGGTAGGGGCCGCTGGCCTGGGGAGCGCCGGCACCTGAATAAGTTCCGCTTCCCGCGTGTGCGCCATGCTGGGTGGAAGCGCCGGCCTGCTGCCCATAGAACGGCTGGTGCTGCGGATAGACCGGCTGCGGAGCACCATCCGCTCCGGGGTGCGGCTGTCCGTTGCCGGACCGGGCCTGGTCCAGTCGGGCGGTCGGGTTGTCATGGCCTGAGTCTCCGGCTGGCTTTTCCGCTGACTGCGGCTGCGCCGCATCCAGCCGTTGGGTGTCCGCATGAGGAGGCTGCGCAGGCCAGCCACCCCGGGGCTGTTCCGGACCCCTGTTCTCAGGCGATCCACCCTGTGCTGGGTTCTCAGTCATTAGACTTCCTTTCGTCCTTGTCTGCCTTTAACTATGGACCCTCAGACTGAAGCTAAAGCGGACGTTGGCTGGGAGGTTCCTGAACGCCTTCGGAATCCATTTTTTGCCGTCCGAGCCATGGGTGCAGCGCTTTTCGCTGGTGGCATATTCCCCGCTGTGGACGGGCAAATTGGTGCACCATAGAATCAAATGGAATTGCCACAGCGACCTGCGGCTTTACACATGCGTGGGGGCGCTGCTGCATTCTGTGACGACTGGCTCGGCCCGAATCAGTCGCAGAAGTGCTGAAGGGTTGCACATGCGGTCTAAGTTGAAACGTCTCCTCGCCGTGATCGGCCTTGCCGGGTTGCTGGCGGTTCCCGCCACCTCAGCGTGGGCCGAGGACCCGGTGACCATCGACCCGGCGTCAAAAGTCGTGGACAAAGCCGGAGTTCTGGGTGGCAAGCAGTCCGAGGTCGAAGCTGCCATAAAGAAGCTCGGCACAGACCACCAGATGAACCTCTACGTCGTCTACGTCAAGACGTTCACCAACCCCTCTGTTCCGTCGGAATGGGCTGCCGAGGTGGCCACTACCGCGCAGCTGAGTAAGAATTCGATGCTTTTAGCGGTCGCCACCGACTCACGCAAATACCAGCTCAGCAAGCCCAGCAACAGCGCTATCAGCGATGCCAAGCGAGACAACATCATCAAGAATGCCGTTGACCCGCAGTTGCGGAATGGCAACTGGGCCCAGGCCGCCATCGACACCGCCGCCGCCATCGGCGACGCCGCGGGCGGCGGCAGCGGCACTGTTTCGTCCGGCGATGGTGCCGGAGCGGCAGTACTAGTCGGCACCGGAGTTGTTGTGGCCGGTGGCGCGGGTGCTTACCTCTACTTCCGAAACCGCCGCAAGAAGGCGTCCGCCGCGTCCAGCGCCAGCTACGGCCCGCAAGGCGCGGAACTGGACCCGCTGGCTTCACTGAGCGTGGACGAGCTGCGCAAGAAGAGCGGTTCGCTGCTTATTGAGGCTGATAACGCCATCAACTCCAGCGAACAGGAGCTCGGGTTCGCCCAGGCGCAGTATGGCGATGCAGCCGTCGGAAACTTCACCAAGGCACTGCAGGAAGCCAAGGGCCACATGTCCGAGTCCTTCAAACTGCAGCAACAGCTTGACGACCACATCCCGGACACCGAAGAACAGCAACGCAGCTGGCTCGGCGAAATCATCCGCCGCTCGGAGGCTGCGCTGGCCTCCCTCCAGGAACAAAAGGCCGACTTCGACTCCCTGCGGGAGTTGGAGAAGAACGCGCCCCAGGCCCTGGCCGCAGTGAACACCGGCGCCCGGGAAGCAGACGCCCGCATCGCCAGTGCGGATCAGACCCTGACGGCGCTGCGGGCTAAGTATGCCGACAGCGCCCTTGCCCAGGTCGCCGACAACATCGGACAGGCCAAGGAGCGGCTCGCCTTCGTGCAGAACGCCAGCTCCACGGCCCAGGACAAGCTGGCCTCCGGTGAGGGCAGCCTGGCTGCCGTGGCCGTCCGTGCCGCCGAAGAAAGCCTGCACCAGACCAAGGTGTTGCTCGAGGCCATTACGAAGGTCTCCGGCAGCCTGGACGAGGCACGCAACAGCCTCGATGCCGCCGTCGTCGATACGTCCCAGGACCTCGCCCAGGCCAGGGCAATGATCCAGTCCGGGGCCCATCCCGAGCTTGCCGGACCTGTGGCCGGGGTGGAAGCTGCCTTGGCACAGGTCAAGGCGGAGATCCAGGGCGGGAAGATCGATCCGATTGCCACCCTCGAACGGGTGGAAGCGGCCCACCAGTCGCTGGACCAGTCCCTGACCGGCATCCGCGACCAGCAGGAACAGGCGCGCCGTGCGCAGGCCTCGCTGCAGCAGACAATCATGTCCGCCCAGGCGCAGATCAGTGCCACCTCGGACTACATCACTGCACGCCGCGGCGGGGTGGGAACCGAAGCACGGACCCGCCTGGCTGAAGCCCAGCGGAACCTGGACTATGCGCTGTCCATCTCCCGCAATGATCCCGTTACGGCCCTGACCTATGCCCAGCAGGCCCACGCGCTGGCGGCCCAGGCGGCACAGCTCGCCCAGGGGGATGTGGACAGCTTCGGCTACGCGAACCAGGGCTACGGCCGGGGCGGCATGTTCGGCGGCGGCGGCGGCGGCGGCCTCGGCGGGGCCATCCTGGGCGGCATCCTCATCAACTCCATCCTCAACGGAGGCAGCGGCGGCGGCTGGGGCGGCGGCCACAGCGACGGCGGCGGCTGGGGCGGCGGAGACTTCGGCGGCGGAGGCGGAGATATGGGCGGCGGCTGGGGCGGCGACTCCGGCGGCGGCGGGGACTTCTAGCCGGTCCACAGACTAGGCGGCGGCCGGTACCACCGGCCGCCGGGTAGAAACGGTACACCAACTGTTCACTGAATTCAGTGGCGACCACTGAGCAGGATGAAAGGCAACACCATGGTTAAGCAGTCCATTTTCGGCCGTATGGCGCAGCTGGCAAAGGCTAACATCAACTCCTTGCTGGACCAGGCCGAAGATCCGCAGAAGATGCTGGACCAGATGGTCCGCGACTACACGAACAACATAGCCGAAGCTGAATCTGCCGTAGCGCAGACCATCGGAAACCTTCGGATGCTCCAGGACGACTACAACGAGGACATCAAGAACGCCCAGGACTGGGGCAACAAGGCCCTCGCCGCCTCCCGCAAGGCCGACGAATACCGAAACAGCGGCGACACTGTGGACGCCCAGAAGTTCGACAATCTGGCCAAGGTAGCCATCCAACGCCAGATGTCGGCCGAGAACGAGGCCAAGGCGGCCGAGCCGAGCATCGCGTCGCAGACCGAAGTTGTGGACAAGCTCAAGACCGGCCTGGACCAGATGAAGGGCAAGCTCAACGAGCTGACCAGCAAGCGCAATGAGCTGGTGGCCCGCTCCAAGACCGCCGCCGCGCAGTCCCAGGTTCACGACGCCCTCAAGAGCATCGACTTCATGGATCCCACCAGCGAGGTGGGCCGCTTCGAAGAGAAGATCCGCCGTGAAGAGGCCAAGGTCCGCGGCCAGCAGGAGCTTGCCGCGTCCAGCCTGGACGCGCAGTTCAACCAGCTCGAAGACCTCGGCGAACAGACCGAGATCGAAGCCCGCCTCGCGGCCTTGAAGTCCGGCGGCGCCAAGCCTGCCATCGGATCGTCGGCCAATTCTTCCGCAGCCGGTTCCACCGTGGAAGAAGCCGACTTCGACAAGCTCTAAGCAGATCCGCCGGTCCCTTGATCGAGCGACGAAAGGCCGGGGTCCTTGTGATGGGACCCCGGCCTTCTGCTTTTTGCCCAGTGCTAGCGCACAGAGACAGCAGGTTCTTTTGCCGCGGTCAGCCCGGCGCCGGACGCAATGCAACTCCCGGAACGGACGTCGCCGTCGTTATAGACCTGGCGCAGGCAGTTGCGCAGGGCCAGGTGGCCCCAATAGTTGGGGTGCAGCGATTCCTGGATGTAGTAGTCGCTGAACACGGTGCTGGCGGTCCGGACCTCGTTTCGTTGTGTCCGCACACAGTTCGCCGGTGAACAGCGCGGCCACGTTCAGCGTGTGGACGCCGTCCAGCCCCGAAGCTGCCATACCCGCTGAAATAGTGGACGGGCTGGTCATGAACTTTGAGACGCACTTGGCGATGATGCCGGCAAAGCCAAGATCGTTTCCGCCCACCGAGACCACCACCATCTTGGCCCGGTGGCCCGATGCGAAGTTCTGCAGGGCAATCGCCTGACCCATATTGCCCGCAGCATCGTTGTAGAAATCCAGCCCCGGCTTGAATTCCCCGGACGAGTTCCAGGAGATGGCCGTTTTGGCACCGGAGCACGCCAGATTCGCTGACTGTGCCTGCCCTATCCTGACCTCCGCCGAGGTCGGATTGACCGGCATCATGATAGGCCGCGTCACCCAGAACATCAGTCTGGCCCGAATCACTCGAGTTGCCGGCCCAGCGGCCCGCCTCCCCCGAAATGTAGGAATCCCCCCACGCTGACCACCCACTCGTCACCACCGACGGGTGCGGCGTGGGCCGAAGAGGCAACGAAAGCGGAGACGGTTACAGCGGCTGCGATTGCCGTGACAAGCCCCCTGGTGCGCGCCAGCCACGGTCGTGCTGTCCCGGGCCGCGTGGCCGGGGAAAGGAATAGCTTCATTGGTCATCCTTTGTCTGCGCGCGGCAACATTGCGGCGTGCAGGTGGCCCGGCAGCCGACCGCCTCCAGCCGGGTGCCGATATCAACAGGAAAAAGCCTGATCCGAACGGAACCGTCCGTGCGGAGAATGAGCGCAGGGGACGACTGGAGCGAGCCCACGGCTAAGTTACCGGCCGGTAAATAGCCCCGTGCGGCGTGTACCGTGGAACCATGCCTTCCACCATTGTCTGGCTCCGTGACGACCTCCGCCTCGATGACAATCCGGCGCTGGCCGATGCGGCAGCTCTGGGCCACCCGCTGACAGTCGTCTACATCCTGGACGAAGAATCACCCGGGGTGCGTCCTCTCGGCGGGGCGGCCAAGTGGTGGTTGCACCATTCACTGGCGTCCCTGGCCGGCGGCCTGGAAGCGGCGGGCTCCCGGCTGGTCCTTCGACGCGGGAGTGCTGCCGGAATCATCCGGGAGCTGGCCGCCGGCACGGGAGCCACCCACCTCAGGTGGAACCGCAGGTACGGCGGACCCGAACGCAGCATCGACGCCGGCGTCAAAGCCTGGGCCGGGGAACATGGACTTGATGCGGCGAGCTTCCAGGCCAGCCTCATGTTCGAGCCATGGACCGTCCGCACCGGGGCAGGCGGCCCGTACAAGGTCTTCACGCCCTTCTGGCGCGCGTGCCTCGAAAGCGGGGAGCCGCGGATGCCCTCCGACGCCCCCGGCACGCTGCCTCATCCAGCCGGGCACAGAGACGGCGGGGTGCCCCAAAGCGATGACCTGGGCAGCTGGGCGCTGCTCCCCCGCACGCCCGACTGGAGCGCAGGACTCGCGGAACAGTGGACGCCCGGCGAAGCGGGCGCCCACAGCCGTCTGAAGG
Source organism: Arthrobacter sp. NPDC058288 (assembly GCF_042880995.1). Classification (NCBI taxonomy): domain Bacteria; kingdom Bacillati; phylum Actinomycetota; class Actinomycetes; order Micrococcales; family Micrococcaceae; genus Arthrobacter; species Arthrobacter sp. NPDC058288. The sequence continues at coordinate 791,921 of NZ_JBHVYH010000001.1, read as the reverse complement.
ACTTCCTGGACGGCCCTGTCGAAGAGTATGGAACCGGCCGCGACCGGCCGGGAGTCGAAGGCACCAGCCGCCTGTCCCCCCATCTTCGCTTTGGTGAGATCAGCCCCTTCCGCGTGTGGCGCGCGCTCCGTGAACGCTTCCCGCGCCAGGCTCCTGCCGACGTCGGAATTTTCCGCTCCGAACTGGGCTGGCGCGAGTTCTGCTGGCAGCTTCTGTACGAGAACCCTGAGCTGGCCAGCCGAAACTACCGTCCCGACTTTGACCGGTTTGAGTGGCAGACGCCGTCGGACGCCGAACTGGAAGCCTGGCAGCAGGGCCGGACGGGCTATCCGCTGGTGGACGCCGGGATGCGCCAGCTGTGGCAGACGGGTTGGATGCACAACCGCGTCCGCATGGCTGCCGCGTCCTTCCTGGTGAAGAACCTGCTCGCAGACTGGAGGCTGGGCGAAGCATGGTTCTGGGACACGCTGGTGGATGCCGATTCCGCGAGCAACCCGGCCAACTGGCAATGGGTGGCGGGCTCCGGAGCGGACGCCTCCCCCTATTTCCGGATCTTCAACCCAGTGACGCAAAGCAAGAAATTCGACGCCGCCGGCCGCTACCTGCGCGAGTTTATTCCGGAAATCGCCGGTATGGACGACAAGGCGATCCACGAACCCTGGAAAGCACCGGACCAGGCTGCCGGGTATCCCGAGCCCGTGGTGGGCTTGCCGGAGTCACGTGAGCGGGCCCTGGAGACCTACCAGAAGCTCAAGGACAGCTGACAGGCGGCACGGCTCGGGATCCCCTGCTGCCGACCGGTCAGCGGCTGCTGACCTTGCCCATCAGGGAAGCTATGGGACTCAGGAAGAGCGGGCGTGCCAGGAACCAGGCGGCGACCATAACGGCAACTGACGCCGCGAAGATGCCGAATCCCACCCAGCTGACGTCGTCGCTGCCGCCGTACATGTGGTTGAGGTTCCGGAGGGCGCCGGTGGCCAGCACCAGGAAAACGTGGACCACAATGAAAGCGACGAAGTAGATCATCACCGGGAAATGCACGGCGCGGGCAGCCTCGATCGGGTAGGCCTTATTCAGCCCCTTGGCATTCTTGGGCCAGGCCGAGGACATCCGCAGGCCCGTGATGAACGCCAGGGGCGCCGCGATGAAGACGGTCAGGAAGTACGTCAGCAGCTGGAGGGCGTTGTAATTGACCCAGCCGTTCTCCGTCGGCCAGTTCAGCGAGGCGTACTGCAGCGCGGCCGAGAGCGCGTTGGGAAATACGTCCCAGCTGGTAGGTACGATCCTGGCCCACTGGCCGGTGGCGAAGAGCAGGACGGCGAACACGATGCCGTTGAGGATCCACAGCGCGTCAAGGACGAGATGGAACCACAGCGCCAGGCTGATCTTCGTCGGCGCGTTCCTGGTGCGGACCAGGCCCTTATTGTTCCGGGTCCAGTAGGCGGCCGGACGCGTCTGCGTGCGCACCTGCCAGCCGGAACGGATGATCAGCAGCAGGAAGAAGCCGTTGAGGAAGTGTTGCCACGCCAGCCATGCCGGGAAGCCCACGGGAGTTCCCTCGGGCAGCTCTGAATGGCCCGGGTAGGCTGCCACGAAGTCCTTTACCGCAGGGAGCCCCGTGACCCACTTGGCGAGAAGTACCACGAGAAGAAGCGCAACGAGCGCGGCCGGCACTGCCCAGTACAGCTTGGCCCATTTGCTCTTCGCAGTTCCGGACTTCTTCTTGGTTGGTAGAGACATCGAGCAGCATTCCTCTCGAGAATGATCGACTAGAAACAGGCGGATCCACCCTGCCCGGGTCCGCCGACAGGACTTGCGCCCCGGTTAAGTGCGCCTTAATAGCTTGAATCATGAACAGCGGAAGAGCGAACCCGCGCGGGGCGGCGGTCATGCCCCGCAACATAGCGTCCGCTTCCTGGAGGCGACGGCCTGCCTTTGCCGTGACCGACGTCGAACGATCACCTGGCACCGCAGGACGTTGCCCCCGCGAATGAGAATACTAGGAAATGCTAGTAGTTGGGTGCTTCAGACAAGAAAAGAGGCCCTGACCGGCACAATTCCCGGTCAGGGCCTCTTTTATGGTTGCGGGGACAGGATTTGAACCTGTGACCTCTGGGTTATGAGCCCAGCGAGCTACCGAACTGCTCCACCCCGCGTCGCAAGAACAACACTACCCGCCGGTGAACTTCAGACCAAATTGAGGGGACGTGATCTGCGTCTCCGCGCCGAAAGGGCCCTCCGGACCGGAGGCCATGGCCCGGGAACTGGTACCGGCGCCGGAAACGGCAAAGGCCGGTTTCCCCTTCCTGGTGGAAGACGAAACCGGCCTGCGCGGGCGGGCGGCCACTACGGGGAGCACGCCCTCCTGATCAGTTACTCGGCGACGGCGTCGCGGCAGCCGAGGGGGTGGCCGTGGGAGCGGTGGTGGCTCCCGGCGTCGGTGATGCACCTTCGGCGCCGAGCTTGGCTTCGGCGTCGATCGCCTTCTGCAGTGCTGCGGACAGCTTCTTTTGCTGCTCGCCGTAGGCTGCGAAGTCGCCCTTGGCCAGAGCTTCCTGGCCGGCACGGATGGCTGCGTTTGCCTCATCCAGCGCGGCCTTCAGCTCCGCCTTGGCGTCGGTACCACCGGTTGCGGGCGGCGTACTGCCTCCGGCCGCCGGCGGCGTCTGGCCGTTGTTGGCCGAGTCACCGGCCGTTGCCCCCGAATCACCGCCGAAGAGCTGGTTCAGCGCTTCGTCCAGTGTCGGTGCGAACCCGATCTTGTCACCGAAGGCAACCAGCACGCGCTGCAGTGTGGGGTAGGACGTTTCGCCGGTCGAGCGCAGGTAGACGGGCTGCACGTACAGCAAACCGCCGCCCACCGGGAGGGTCAGCAGGTTGCCGTTAAGGACGGCGGACGCGCCTTGCCGGAGCAGGTTCAACGCCTGGGACACTGTGGGATCGGAGTTGAACTTGTTCTGGGCCTGGCCCGGACCAGGGACCTGGGCTTCCGGTGGAATCTGCAGCAGCCGGAGCTGGCCGTAGCTTTCCGCCTTCACGCCTTTCTGGTTGCCGGCATCGGAATCCGCAGCCAGGAACCCGTAGAGCACGTTGCGGGCGGTCCCGTTGACCACCTGCGGAATGAACGATGACGTGAGCTGGAAGGCCGGCTTGTCCTGGTCCGGCATCTGCAGCGACATGTAGAACGGCGGCTGCTTGACCTCTTCCTTGACCGTGGGATCGTTCGGCACGGACCAGGCATCGTTGTTCGTGTAGAAGTTGTCCGGCTGGGTGACGTGGTAGCGGCCCAGCAGTTCGCGCTGGACCTTGAACAGGTCCTCGGGATAGCGGACGTGGCTCATGAGCGCGCCGGACATCTCCGAGTAGGGCTTCAGGGAGGTCGGGAAGACGTTCTGCCATGCCTTCAGCACCGGGTCCTGGTCGTCCCAGGCGTACAGCGTTACCGAGCCGTCGTAGGCATCAACCGTTGCCTTCACGGAGTTGCGGATGTAGTTCACCGAGCTGTTCGGCAAGGCGACCGTGCGTCCGGCCGTGGTCTGCGAGTCTGCGGTGGCCGCAGACAGCTGCTCCTGCTGCGAATACGGGTAGTACTGGCTGGTGGTGTAGCCGTCCACGATCCATTTCACGCGGCCGTCCACTACCGCAGGGTAGGCGTTGCCGTCGACCGTGAGGTACGGGGCGACCTTTTCGACGCGGTCCCGCGGATTGCGGTCGTAGAGGATCTGCGACTCGGTGTTGACGCCGTCGGACAGCAGCAGGTCCGACGATTGGAACTTGATGGCGTAGAGGACCTTGTTGAAGAAACTGCCCACGTTCGGGCCGCCGTTGCCGGTGAAGGTGTACTGGGTTTCTCCATCGCCTTCCTTGCCGGCGGGACGGTCCTGTTCCCGGTGCGGCGAACCCTCCGGTGCACCAACAATTGAATACTCGGGCGAGTTCTCTCCAAAGTAGATCCGGGGCTGGTAGGTCGAATCGTTGCCGAGCACGCCGTTGGACGGAATCCCGGCCTGCAGGAACTCAGGCTTGCCGTCGGCAGTGAACTTGTTGCCCTTGGCAGCCACAACGCCGTAGCCATGGGTGTAGACCACGTGCCGGTTGAGCCAGGACTGCTGGTTGGCGCTGAGGCCGTCCGGGTTCAGCTCGCGGACGGCGATCACCGTGTCCTGCACCTTGCCGTCAACTTCATACCTGTCCACGTTGAGAGCGCTCGGGAACTGGTAGTAGGGACGGTACTGCTCGAGCTGGGAGAAGGCGTCCGAAATCAGGTTGGGGTCCAGGAGGCGGATATTGGCAGTGGTCTGCGCATCCGGTGCCAGGGCGCCGGTGGTGGCGTTGGTGGTGGCGTTGTACCGCTTCTCCTGGATCTTATCCAGGCCGTAGGCGGCACGGGTCATACTGATGTTCCGCTCGATGAACTGCTTCTCCAAGGTCTGTTCCGACGGGCGTACCTGGAACTGCTGGATGACCCACGGGTAGACACCGCCGGCGAGGATCGAGGTGATGACCAGCATTGCCGTGCCAATGACGGGAAGGCGCCATTTACCGATCACTGCGGCGACGATGAACAGGATTGCCACCAGCGCGGCCGCTACAGCCAAAATCGATTTGGTGGGGATGACGGCGTTGACGTCGGTGTAGAGGGCACCGGCCCAGCGTCCGTTGCTGTTCTGAACTGAGGAATAGCGGTCCAGCCAGAAGTTCACGCCAAGGAGTAGCAGGAAGACCGCACCGGTGACGGCGAGGTGGATTTGCGCGGCACGGCTGGTGAAGATGCCGCGTTCCATGATCCGGATGCTGCCGTAGAGATAATGCGTCAGAATTCCCGCGATGCCGGCGACCACAACAACGCTGATGAGGAAGCCTGTCACGAAGCCGAGGAACGGCAGGGTCATCAGGTAGAAGCTGATGTCCAGGTTGAACTGCGGATCGTTCTGGCCGAACGGCTCCTGGTTCAGGAAAAGCAGCACTTTCTGCCACTGGCTGGCGGCGGCGCTTCCGGCAAAGAGGCCGAACAGCACCGGCAGGCCGATCATGACCACCCGGCGGACCGGCTCCAGTTGAGCCTGGTAGCGGTTCAGGTTGTCCCTGATCTCCGAGTCCGGCGCGTAGACGGGACGGGCGTGGTACGCGATGCGGATGGCATAGAACATGGCAACGAACATCAGCGCGAAGCCGGCGAGGAAGATAATGATCCGGGCCAGGTTCTCGGTGAGGAATACTTCAAAGAACCCGAGCTGCTGGTACCAGAGGACATCGGTCCAGACATTGGCGAAGAAGATGAATCCGACCACAACCAGTGCTACGACGATCAACGTCGGCGTCAAGGCACCTCGCCTTGGCTGGGGTCTTCCGGGCGGAGTGGAGCTGGCGGGACGGGACAAACTCGGTACCTCATAGCTGGTTGTCAGTTACTGGTTCTTGTCAAGAAATCAAGGTGCGCGTGATGATGAGCTGCTGGAACTGCCGCGTCGCCCCGAACACGGGGCTCAGCAGCAGTCACTAATGCCACGAGTGGCACTGGTGCTTAGTTCCTGCAATTAGTCTAGTTGCTGGTGCACGCGGGAAGCCCGGATGTGTCCCCGCCTGAACCGATCACGGTGACAGCTTCCCGTGCCTCAGCCAGGTTCTCGACTTTGACCACCTGCAACCCGTCCGGAATGTGTCCCACCACCTCCGGGCAGTTGGCCGCCGGCGCCAGGAACACCTCAGCGCCGTCCGCCCTCGCCCCGTACATCTTCTGTCCGATCCCGCCGATGGATCCCACGACGCCGTCGGGCGTGATGGTGCCGGTCCCGGCGATGTGTTTGCCTCCGGTCAGGTCCCCCGGCGTGACGGTGTCGATGATGCCCAGGGCGAACATCATGCCCGCGCTGGGGCCACCCACCTTGTCGAGGGAAATCTTGACGTCAAACGGAAACTTGAAGTCGTATTGCAGCAGCACGCCAAGGATGAACTTGCCTGCCGCGTTCTCGGTCGGGGTGATGGTTTCGGTCACCGGCGTACCGTTTCGGTCGACGACGACGGTGGCCGGCTTTCCTTGCCCGGCGGCAAGTTCCTGCTGCACTACGCTGAGCGACGTCACGGGCTTGCCGTTCACGGTGTTGAACACATCGCCGGCCTGCAGCTTGCCTGCGGACGCCGACCGCTCCGCAAGGTCCGCCACCCGCAGCTTCTGCTCAAAGGGAATATCAAGCTCCTTCAGGGCGGAAGCTGTGGCGTTCTCCTGGGAGGTGGTCATGGCCACAGCACTTTCCTGCTGGGATTCCTCCTTGGTGACCCCGGTCGGAAAGATGAGCTCTTCCGGATAGACAGCCTTCGACTTGTCCAGCCAGGCTGAGAAAGCCTCGAACACGCTGACCGGGCCGTTGGGTCCGCCGTCGACATAGACAGTGGTGAGGTCCAGGTTGCCCTTGGCCGGAAACGTCTCGCGTCCGCTCACGCTGATGACCGGTTTGCCATTGTCACTGGCGAGGGTGTTGAAGGTTGGCCCGGGTGATTCCACGACATACGGCACGGGAAGGCTTGCTGCGGTGATGCCCAGTGCCAGTGCCACCAGCCCGGAGGTCACCATGGCGGCGTAGCGGTTATCACCAGCTTTGGCGCGGCGGGACGTCGGCCGGCGCAAGAGCCTGCCGCGGGTGGCCCCGCTGCCGTCTCCGGATTCCGCCGGATCCCCCGGAACCTGGTCACCCTGAGTGATTGTCAATGAAGGACCTCTCCGTACCTGCGCCCGCGGACGCGGCCCCTTGGCTGAACCGGATCGCACTGACGGCAGCCTGCAAATATTCCGATTACTAACACTACGCGTTGAACAGCCGGTGCCGCTCTTTGCCTACAGCGAACGGGCCCGGATTCGGCAGACAGCCGCCAACGCACCGGGGTACCGTGAAGGTGAGCAACAGTCACACCGACGATCGGCGGGATCATGACCTCCAACCCACTCAATGCGTCCAACGGCGACGACGACAACCCCAAGGATCCGCTTGCGGAAATGCTTCAGAACCTTATGGGCGGGAAGGGCATGGGCGACATAGACCCCGCCGAACTGGCCAAGGCCGCTGGCCTTCCTGACGATCCGAACCTTCTTGCCCAGATGTTCTCGCAGGTGCAGGCCATGATGAGCGCCCCCTCAGAGGGGCCCGTCAACTGGCAGCTTGCCCACGACAATGCGCGGCGGGTGGCCGCAAGCGGCTCCGACCCCTCGGTCACGGCGCAACAGTCGCGCGATATCGATGAGGCACTCCGATTGGCCGAACTGTGGCTTGACCAGGTCACGGACCTCCCCGCGACGGGCCTGATCGGCCGGGCATGGTCCCGCGCGGAATGGGTCGAGGAGACGCTCGGCACGTGGAAGCGGCTCACCGAACCGGTGGCGAACAGCATTGCCAAGGCATTGTCCACTGCCATGACCGAGCAGATGCCCGAAGAAATGAAATCCATGATGGGCGGCGCCTCGTCCATGCTGCAGAACATGGGCGGGGCCATCTTCGGCATGCAGCTCGGCCAGGCCATCGGCGCACTGTCTGCGGAAGTAGTGAGTTCAACGGACATCGGGGTGCCGCTGGCCGACCTTGAAATGGCGCTTCTCCCGGCCAACGTGGCCAAGTTCGGCGAGGGCCTGGGCCTGCCGGAAAATGACATCCGGCTTTTCCTTGCGGTGCGGGAAGCGGCGCATGCGCGGCTCTTCGTCCAAGTGCCCTGGCTCCGCGGCCACCTCCTGGGTGCCATCGAGGCCTACGCCCGTGGCATCCACATTGACACGTCCAAGATCGAGGAATTGGCACGTGAAATCGACCCCAGCAACCCCGAAGGCATCCAGGAGGCGCTGTCCCAAGGCGTATTCATGCCCCAGCGGACGCCCGCCCAGGAACAGGCGCTGGAAAAACTGGAAACGGCGCTGGCACTGGTCGAAGGCTGGGTGGACGAACTGACCGCAGCGGCCACGGAGAAGTTCCTGCCCTCGGCGTCGGCACTGCGTGAGACAGTCCGCCGCCGCCGTGCCACCGGCGGCCCCGCAGAGCACGCCTTCTCATCCCTGGTGGGACTGGAACTCCGTCCCCGCCGCCTCCGCGAGGCTGCCGCCCTGTGGGCCTCGCTCAAGGAAGAACGCGGCACCGAAGGCCGCGACGCCATCTGGCAGCACCCGGACCTCCTGCCCACGGGCGAAGACCTGGACGACCCGCAGGGGTTCAGTGCTCGGCGCAAGCTCGCCGAAGCGAGCGACACGGAGGTGGATGACGCCCTGCAGAAACTCCTGAACGGCGGATTCGACGAACCGGCCGCGGACGATGCAGCCCCCGACAATGACGGCCCCGGCACGGAAAAGGGCGGTCCGGGCAAGGACGACGGCGGCGGAACGCCTCAGGCCTGACCTGCTGGGTTGCCTGCCGCTAACCGGGCACTGACGGAACGCTGGTTCCGTCAGTGCCCGTGGTTTCTCCGTCAACGTCCGGTGACATTCCCCGGGACGTTGCGAACGCGACGCCCTCAAGGAACGCCTTGGCCCGCTGGGTTTCGGGGTAGGCCTCCAGGAGCCGCCAGAACGAGGCATTGTGCCCGGCAACGAGCAGATGCGCCAGTTCGTGCAGCAGCACGTAGTCGATCACCCATTGCGGCATGGGCCTCAGCTTGTCCGAAAGCCGGATGGTTCCGTCTGCGGGTGTGGCCGAACCCCAGCGGGAGTTCTGGTTGCTGACCCAGCGCACGGACGTCGGCACGGAACGGCCCGCCAGGTACTTGGCCGACAGTTCGGCTGCGTGTGCGGCCAGCGCGGAGTCCGTGGCCGGCCTGCGTTGTCCTGCCCCGCGGGACCGCCGGACTCCCTGCAGCCGCAGCTTCTCCAGCATCCGGTGGACCCATTCGCTTTCCTGTGCCTTGCTGAAATGGGCCGGGATGGCCACCACGGCCGAGCCGTTCTCCCAGAACGCGGCCACGGTCCGGCGACGGCGCGCGGAGCGGCGGACCACCACCGGGGCGCCGTCGGAGGTGGTCAGCGGAATCGCCCGTGGCTGCGCGCTTCCGGCCATCAGGCGCTGCCGCTTTCCGTGAGGACCTCGAGCACGGCTTGGCCATACTTTTCCAGCTTCGAGGGACCGACTCCGGCAAGCCGGGACAATTCCTCAAGGGACGCCGGCCTCGCCTCCGCGATCGCAGTCAACGTCGCATCGGTAAACACCACGAACGCCGGAACTTCGGCGGTAAGGGCCACATCCTTCCGCCACTGGCGCAACGCATCGAAAGTCTGTTCCTCATAGCTCGGCGGGCACTGGCTGCAGCGGCCTACCTTGCGTTCGGCGCCGGTGGACAGCATGCTTCCGCAGACCCGGCACATCGCAGGTGTCGCCGCCTTGCGCCGTGGAGCAGGACCCTTGCCGCGCGCCGTCGAACTGGCCACCGAGTCCGGCCGCAGGCCGTCCAGGAAGCGCGACGGCTTCCGGTTCGCCCTGCCGCCGGGGGTCCGGGCCAATGACCAGGACAGCGACAGATGCTCGCGTGCCCGGGTGATGCCCACATAGAGCAGCCGGCGCTCCTCATCCACGTCCTCCGGGGAGTCGGCGAACGAGATCGGCATGAGCCCTTCGCAAAGGCCCACGAGGAAGACCGCGTCCCATTCGAGGCCCTTGGCGGCGTGCAGCGACGCCAACGTCACTCCCTGAACGGTGGGGGCATGCTGGGCAAGCGACCGTTCCTGCAGTTCGTTGACAAAATCCGAGAGGCTGAATTGCGGGCCCCGGCTCACCACCAGCTCATCCGCCAGTGCAACCAGCGCGGCCAGCGACTCCCAGCGTTCCCGCAGCGCTCCGCCGTTATGCGGGGCGGATTCCGTGTAGCCCAGGGAAGCCACGATGTCCCGGACCAGCTGGCCCAACGGCTCGGGTTCCGAGGTTTCGGCAGCGGCCCGCGTGGCAGCCCGCAGCTGGAGGATTGCGTCCCGGACTTCCTTGCGGGCGAAGAACCGCTCTCCGCCGCGCAGCTGGTAGCCGATTCCTGCGGAGGCCAAAGCCTGTTCATAGGCCTCGGACTGCCCGTTGGTGCGGAACAGCACGGCGATCTCGCTCGCCGGTGTGCCGGCGTCGAGCAGTTCGCGGATCTTGATAGCCACGGTGGCGGCTTCGGCTTCATCGTCCGCACACTCGGTGAACTGCGGCGGCGGCCCCGACTGCCTTTGCGCGACCAGCTTGAGCGGCGCCGCCCACGCGGCGTCCGCCACGGGGCCGCCGCTGCGCCGTCCCGCGAGCAGGTCATTGGCCAGCTTGACCACCTGGGGCGTGGATCGGTAGTCGCGGATGAGCTTGACGACGTTGGCACCGGGGTACATGGCTTTGAAACCGAGCAGATGCTTGGGTGAGGCGCCGGTAAACGAGTAGATGGTCTGGCTGGCATCGCCTACGACGCACAGCTCGTCGCGTCCTCCCAGCCAGAGCTCCAGGAGCCGCTGCTGCAACGGCGAAACGTCCTGGTATTCGTCCACCACGAAATGGCGGTACTGCTCGCGTACTGTAGCTGCCACTTTCGGGTCCTCCTGCAGGATCCCGACGGTGATCAGCAGGACGTCCTCAAAGTCGATGACGTTGCGGTCCGTCTTGACGTCCTCATAGGACTGGAACACCCGCGCCACGGCCGTGAGGTCGAACCCCCCGGGGTTGCCGCGGTCCTGCGCATTCTCGAGGTAGTTCGCCGGAGTCAGCATAGATACCTTGGCCCACTCGATCTCGGAAGCGAGGTCCCTGATGGACGCACGGTCCGTGCTGAGCCGGAGGCGGCGGGCGGCTTCGGCGATCATCTGCGCCTTGTGGTCGAGGAGATTCGGCAGTGCTCCGCCGACAGCCTGCGGCCAGAAGAATTGCAGCTGCCTCAGCGCGGCAGCGTGGAACGTCCGCGCCTGGACGTTGCCGACACCCAGGTCCCGGAGCCTGCTCCGCATCTCCGCTGCCGCGCGCGCCGTAAACGTCACGGCCAACAGCCGCTGCGGGCTGTAGACGCCTGAGTGCACACCATAGGCAATGCGGTGGGTGATGGCGCGTGTCTTGCCGGTGCCCGCACCCGCCAGCACGCACAGGGGCCCGTTCAGCGTGCTCGCAACCTCCCGCTGCTCGTCGTCCAAACCGCCGAGAATGCGCTCTTCCAGGGACCGGCTGTCCGGCAGGGCGGACACAGGGGGCGGGCCATCGGCCGGCACGGTGCGTTCAAAATTGTCAGTTGTCACTTGCTGCTCATGTCACTTGGTGCTGGTGGATCGGTGGGGTCAGTTGGAGGGGTGCTTTGCGCGGTGAAGTCATTCGTCGGCGGGGCGGTCCTGAATGACGCCGCCATACCAGTGCTCAATCAGCGAGCGGGCAATGGACAGCCGGCTGGAAATAACGATCTCCCCGCTCAGCACAGCGGCCTGCAGTTCGGCGCGGCTGAACCAGCGCGCCCGGGTGACCTCCACGCCGTCAGGCGTTGCCTCGGTGTCCAGCGTCCTAGCTGTGAACCCCAGCATCAGCGAGGCGGGAAAGGGCCAGGACTGCGAACCAAGGTACTGGGTGGCGGTAATCCGGACACCCACTTCCTCCTGGATTTCGCGGACGACCGCCTGCTCCAGGGATTCGCCCGGCTCCACGAATCCGGCCAGGGTGGAGTAGTTTTTCGCATCGAGGGGTCCGCCGCCGCCCAGCAGGAGCCTGTCATCCGGGCCCACCACCGTCACGATAATGGCAGGATCCGTCCGCGGGTAGTGCTCGGAGTTGTCGGCAGGACAGCGGCGGACCCACCCTCCTGCTTCCACGAGCGTCGCGGCACCGCAGCGCGGACAGTGAACGTGCGTTGCATGCCAGTTGGCGATGGCACTGGCTTCGATGAACAGTGCGGTGTCGGTGGCGTTCAAGCGGGCCGCCACGTCCCGGAACCCCGTCCACACGGCATCCGACGGTATTCCGGCAATGCCGCGTTCGAACTGCTCCGCCCGGACCTCGAACGGCTCCGGCAGGACAAAGAGGACGATTTCCGTGCCTTCGTCCAGATGTGAGCCGGCGAGGGCGGAACCGAGGTAGATGGTCATCGACGGCGGCGTTCCGGCCTCGGCCAGGCTCTCCGCAAGACCGGCGGCGTCCGTCAGCATGAGGCTGTCGCCGCTGACCAAAGCCTGGCGGTGCGAGAGGACCATGGCCAGCGCCCGTCCTGAGCTGACCACGGAGTCGACCATGCCCGGTTTCATCCGTGCGCCCGATCCCCTGTCAATGAGGGCCGGACGGACCGGAAGGACGGTATCCATAAGGTGGTTCGCCGGGAGCCGCGTCAACGGCGGCATGCTGCCCCGGGACGCATTTTCTGTTAACTGGTTTTTGGATGCCGGGGACTCCGCAAGACTCATGTACCCACCGTACTGACTCCTGCTGACAATTGACATTTCCTCCGGCCGCTGCGAACGCCCTGGGAAACGTTTCCCACGACTGCTTTGGCAGGGGAAATCGTCACGATCTGGAGACTCGCCGTGGTACATCGCCATGTTGGGCGCCAGTCAATCTACCGTGGATGGGTGAGAAGAAAACCGATCGAACTGGCAGCTGTAGCAACCGCGGCAGTCCCCGGACTGACGCCAACCGCCGTGAGTTCCGCCCCGGACGATCCGGCGGACTTCGATTCGGCACTTCTCCTGGACTCCGAAGGGAAGCAGTGGCGGGTACGTTCGCCCCGGCACGCGGAGGCCAGCGCCCGGTTGGAAACGGAGTTCATGGTCCTGCGCGCGTTTGCCCCGGGAATCAGGGCCGAGCTGCCCTTCCTGATGCCCACCGTGGCAGGCACCGTACGGCAGGGCGCACTCAGCACGTTTGTGTATTCGCATCTGGCGGGCACCACCCGCAGCGTCGAAGAGCTGACTGCCGGTCCTGAAGGACTCGCTCGGGAAGTGGGAGCGGCCCTGGCTGCGATTCATGACCTTCCTAGGACTTTGGTCAGCAATGCCGACCTCCCCAGCTACACACCCAACGAGTTCAGGCAGCGCAGGCTCAATGAACTCGACCAGGCGGCGACCACCGGGAAGATCCCACCCGTGCTGCTGCGCCGATGGGAACATGCCCTGGAGGACGTGTCGCTGTGGCGCTTCAATCCCTGCGTCGTCCACGGCGACCTGCACGAGGACAACATCCTGGTTGAGGGTCAGCGCGTGACGGCTGTGACCGGGTGGACCGACTTGCGCATTGGCGACCCCGCCGACGACATGGCCTGGCTGGTCGCCTCCAATGAACAGGGTTTTGTGGACGCTGTGCTCCGCCACTACACATCGAGCCGCAGGGATGCACCCGACGCCCACCTGCTGCGCCGCGCGGCGCTCTCTGCCGAGTTCGCGCTGGCCCAGTATCTGGTCAAGGGTCTGGCCGCCGGAGACCAGTCCATGATTGGCGAAGCGGAAGAAATGCTGGCATCGCTGGCCGAGGACATCACTGAGCACGGCGGACAGCCCATCAGCGTGGAACCGTTGCCGCAGTCCGTCCCGGCCGTGCAGGTTGATCCTGTGCCGCTGGACGAACCGTCAACGGCCGACGCGATGCCCGCGGTGCACGTCTCACCCATCCCGGTCGAACCGGCCGCCGAACCCGATGCCCGCGCCGCGGCTCCGGCCCCTGCCCCGGCTCCGGCGGGCAGCGACTCCGGCCGTGCTGCTGACGTGCCGGGAGCGACCGCTCCCCCGGCCCCGCCCGCCGCAGACGACACGTCCACCGCCGCGCTCAAGATTGTGGACGCGAAGTCCCACTAGCCGGGCCGGAGGCGTTTAGCAGGGCGGTCGTTCCGCCGAGGGCAGCTGTAACGATGTCCTCCAGTTGCTCTGCCGTGCCGAGGTCGTGGGGGCGGACCACCTGGTCTTCCCCGACGTAGTAGAACGCCGCCCGGACGTTGTCGAGCGGAACTCCCTTGAGCCGTGCCCAGGCCAGACGGTAGACGGCCAGCTGGACAGCCTTCACCTTCAACTGTCCCCCGGCGGGGCGGCGACCGGTCTTCCAGTCCACCAGATCCCAGCCGCCGTCGGCGTCCCGGAACACGGCATCGATCCGGCCACGCACCACAACGTCCCCGATGCGCGTCTCCACCGGAACCTCCACGTGGACAGGCGCCCGGTGCGCCCACTCCGAATTCCTGAACGTTTCCACCATGGAATCCAGCCCGTAGGCCTCGTCAATGTGGTTGTCCGAACCGGGTGCCTCCTCCAGCTCCAACATGCCCGCCTTGCCGAAGTATTCTTCCACCCAGGCGTGGAAAGCCGTGCCCTTACGGGCGGACATACCTGGTTCCCTGGGCACCGGCCGCCGCAGCCGCGCAAGCACTGATGCGGGATCGTCACCCAGGTCCACGAACGTCGACGCCGAAATGTGGCCGGGCAGGTGGACGTCCTGGACAGTGGCCCTGCGGAAACGGCGCTCCAGCAACAGGGCAGCCTCCTGTGCCCAGTTGGCCGCGAAACTCCGAAGCTGCCGGGGCCCCTCCGCCCGGGCCGAATCCGCCGCAGGCTCACTTTCCGGGCCTGCCGCCAGGGCTTCACGGACGCGTCCTGCGGCTGTCTCCATGGCTTCCCGCCGTCCCGGGACCAGCCTGAGCCTGGCACCCGTGCGCGGATCAGCAGGTCCTTCCAACGGGTCATACGGCCATTGGGCCAGTTCGAGGTCCTGGGTCAGCGGACTTTCGGCAGGTAGCGATGACTCCTCCACCGACGCGGGATGCACGACGGCGGCGGTCCCGGCCGCTGCTTCCGCCGTTTCGCCGTCGCGTGCCCCGACCCCTGCGAGGGGCGCCAGCTCCGAGAGGAACGGCGACATCTCCGCCATCCCGGCCCGGGAACCTACCCAGGCCGCGCTCGAAACCCACAGCACGAACTTAGCCCTGGTGTACGCCACATAGGCCAGCCTTCGTTCCTCGGCTTCTCCGTGCGCCTGGACGTCGGCTTTGAACTCTTTTTCGGCGTCCAGCCAGCCCTTTTGGTCGGGCTGGTCCGTGTCCCACTGGGGCAGGTCGGCCCGGTCTCCCCGCAACGGCCAGGGCAAGGCCGCGCTTCCGCTGCTCCAGCGCGAATCCCGGCTGCTCGGAAAAGCTCCCGCATTAAGGCCGGGAACGAACACAACATCCCACTCCAGGCCCTTTGACGCGTGCACCGTCAGCAGCTGCACCGCTTCGCGGTTGACCTCCGGGGCAGCCACGTCCAGCCCGCCTTCTTCCGTTGCCGCGGCTTCCAGCCAAGCCAGGAAGGCCAGGACATCCACGCGGTGCGAAGTGTGGAGGAATCCTGCCGCGGCATCGTGAAATGCGTCCAGGTTTCGCCGGGCCTGGTGGATGCTGACGCCCGGACGGGCCGCCACCTCAATGTCGAGGAGCATGGCCCGTTCCACTTCGCCCAGCAGTGTCGTGAGGTCATCGCCCATGAATCCGCGGAGCTGGCGGAGTTCAGCCGATAGGGCATGCAGCCGGTCGAGTGCTGGCGGGCTCAGCGTCCGGCCGTGGGCCGAGGTCCATCCTTCCCGCGGCAGCCAGTCCAGGGCTTCCACCAGGCTCGGCGAATCGGTGATGTCGCTCTCGATGACCGCCGCGTCCGGATCGTCAGCCTCGTCAGCGTCCGCCGCAGCGTGTCCCCGGCGGCGTGCAAGGAATGAGGACCAGTCCCGGAACGCCATGAGGTCGGCCGGGCCTATGCGCCAACGCGCTCCGGCGAGGAGCCGCATGAGGGAGTCCGAACGTCCCGGATCCGCGAGGACGCGCAGTGTGGCGACCAGATCCACGATCTCCGGGGTGTCCAGGAGGCCGCCGAGGCCCACGATTTCGTAGGGGATCCCGCGCAGCTCGAACTCACGCCGGATGCATTCCATCTGTGCGCGGCGGCGGCACAGGACCGCCATGGCAGGAGGTACACGGTCGGCGCCGACGGATTCCTCGAAGTCTGTGACGCGGTACCGCAGGACATCCGCTGCGATGGCCCCGGCCTCGTCCTCATCCGTCGCAAAGCGTCCGATGACAACCTTCCCCTCGGCCGCAGCAGGACTGGGCTGCAGCGGCGGGACCTCCACGGCATCCGCAGAATCCCGCTCCCCCGCCGGCCCGGCCTGCACCGCGGCGGCGCTGAGGGGCGCCGAAATGACGTTTGCCGCGGAAAGGATGTTGCGCCCGTTACGCCATGCGGTGGTCAGGTAGGACGTGGGTGCCACGGCGAACGAATCGCCAACCATGACCGGGAATTCCCTAACAAAATGGAAGAGCTGGCCGGCGGACGCCCCGCGGAAACCATAGATCGACTGGTTGGGGTCGCCTACCGCCGTCACGGCATGGCCTCCGCCGAACAACCGGGAAAACAGCACCAGCTGCGCATGCGAGGTGTCCTGGAACTCGTCGAGCAGCACCACTTTGAACCGCTGGCGTTCCACTTCGGCGGCCAGCGGAATCTCACTGGCGACCCGCGCGGCGAGCGCCACAAGGTCGCCAAAGTCCAGCGCACCGCGGACCCGCTTCGCGTCAGCATACCTGCCCACCATGTCGGCCACGCTGGCCCTGGTACGCAGCATGGCCCCGAGTTCGCCGGCAGCCTGCGTCGGGTTCTTCTTGGCCCCGGCCACGTAGGGCAGCTCTTCAAATTCCGCGACGCGCTCCATCAGCCAGCCCTGCACTTCGACCGGATCCCGCAGGTGTTCCGCGCATTCGCCCGCGAGCTGGATGACGGCTTTCACAAGGGTCGATTTGGCAGAACGGAAATGTTCGTACTCACCGTCGAAGGCCTCAACAACTTCGCTGGCCAGCTGCCAGGCCTGGGCTCCGCCCAGGAGCACAACATCACGTTCGACACCGAGCCGGAGCCCGTAATCGGACACGATGCCGCTGGCGTAGGAGTGATAGGTGGAAACCTTGGGTTCCAGGGCATCCTCACTGAGCAGGCCTGCGGGAAAAATCCTGTGTTCGGTGTCCTGCGCCGCGATCCGTTGCAGGGCCGAGAGCTTGGACCGGATCCGGCTGGCCAGTTCCCCGGCTGCCTTGCGTGTGAACGTCACACCCAGGACTTCTTCCGGCCGCACCCAGCCATTGGCAACCAGCCACACCACACGGTCCGCCATTGTGGCGGTCTTGCCGGATCCGGCACCGGCAATGACCAGCCGCGGAGTGAGTGGCGAGGAAATGATGGCAGACTGCTCTGCCGTGGGGCTGTTGCGTTCGCCCAGCATGGCAGTCAGCTCTTCCGGGGAAAACCGGGCGGGCGGGATGTCTGTGGGCGTGGTCATTCAGTAACCTGCTTTCCGCGCGGACAAAGAGGACAAACCTCGGGCAGCCGGCAGCCGTGGCCGCCGTGACCCGATTTTGCCGGATCGTGGCGCGCCTCGAAGACACTGCCGGACATGAGGCGTGCGGCATCGTTCACCATGTCGAGCGCCCAATTGCTGTCGGGCCCGTCCAGTGGCTCCTGGACCTGGATGCCGGGGCTCTTGTTGCTCGTTCCAAGCTGGGCAAGGACGGCGCCACCCGGCTGGATACCACCCGGCTGGACGTCACCGGAGGCCGTGCCGGGCTCCGTGAACCCGCCGGCCAGTACCGCAGCCTGGTAAGCACCCAGCTGTGGATGGCGGGCCAGGTCTGCCTTCGACGGCTGGCGTTTGCCGGTCTTAAGGTCCACGATCACGAGGCGGCCTTCGGAATCGATCTCCAGCCGGTCCACCTGTCCGCGGAGTACCGCGGACCTGACCTCGGGCTCAGCATCAGTTGCCGCCGGTCCTGAGAATCCCGGCTCCGGGACGTCCACGAGGTCGGGCAGTTTCACTTCGAAGTCCCGCTCGACGCCGACAAGGCTCCGGCCTTCGCTGCGCATGACCAGGATGTACTGGGCGAGCTTCCGGACCATGCCTTCGGCGCGCTGGAAATCCAGTTTTCCTTCCCAGTTGTTTTTCATGCCGAGGGCCGGCCACCGCCGGACCAGTTCCACCAGGTATTCCGCGCCTGATGCGTCTGGAAGATCCTGCGCTATGGCGTGGACCAGTGTTCCCAGGCTCCTGGCGAAGTCGGTGGCTGCTTCACCGCCGGCGGCCTGGATGAACCAGTCAAGGGGCGATTTCTGCACTGACTCCACCTTGGACGGCGAAACGAAAACTGTTCCTCCTGGCGGAACGATCCGTTCCCCCGAAGACAGCGCCGCGAGCCCCCACCAGGAATCCGGATGGGCGCCGGGAACGGAAGGTTCGGCAGCGGCCAGCCTTGCAAGGACCCTGGCTGCTTCGACGGACTCATCGGCGAACCTCCCGTCCAGCTGCGCGTGCTGCCGAAGTTCGGCTACGAGGGCACGGAGGGTCATGGGCCGTTCCACCGGGGTAAAGGTCCGCCGGTCCTGCCCTGGATGCAGCGGGGCGACGTAGTCGAGGAAGGAGGAGGGCTGTTCGTCTTCAGATGACACTGCGGTGCAGATCAGCACTTCGCGGGCACGGGAAACTGCCGTGGAAAAGCTGCGGAGTTCGTCATACCGGATTTCACGCAACCGGCTGATTGGCCCCAGTTGCAGGGCATGGTCCACCCCGTGTTCAACGGCGTCGGCGAAGAGCGTGCTGCCCAGGAGCTCGCCCCGCAGCCTGGTGTTGGGCCACACTCCTTCCTGAAGGCCGGCGATGATGACGACAGGCCATTCGCGTCCGGCGGCACTAGCCGGAGTCATGAGTTCCACGGCGTCCTCCAGCTGCGCCCGGGCCGCCAGGGTGTCCATGGGCAACTCCTGGCTGAGCAGGTACTCAAGGAACTGGTCCGGCCCTGACCCCGGCAACTGGTCCACATAGCGTTCGGCGGTGTGGAACAGGGCCATCATGGCGTCCAGGTCGCGATCAGCCCGGGCCCCTGCCGCTCCCCCGGCCAATGCCGCGTCAGTCCAGCGTGCGGCAAGCCCTGTTGAGTTCCATAGCGCCCAGAGCACAGTCTCCGCGTTTGCTCCCGGTGCCCGGGCCGCCGCCCGGCCGGCCTCGATCATCCGTGCCACACGCCTGGCAGAGCGGCCTTCGATACCTGTGGTGCCCAACGCACCCGGTTCAAGCAGCGACTCCACCAGCAACGCATCACTGGTGCGGCCTCCGCCGCCGAGTATCTCCTCGCGGCGCAGCGACTGGCGCAGCCGGCGCAGCTCGATGGAGGTCGCTCCGCCGATTCGGGACGTCAGCAGTGCCACTGCCGCTTCCGGGGTCAGCACCTCGGGATCCAGCGCCACAGCGTAGGCATCCAGCAGGGGACGGACCGCCACTTCGTCCCGGACGGCGGATTCCGCCACAGGGACCCGGACGGGAACACCGTGGCCGGCCAAATGACGCTGCAGCTGGTTCAGCTGGCCGCCGTTCCGCACGATCACCGCGATGTCGCCGAGCTCACGTCCGTGGTTCAGGTGGGCATCCAGGATGCGCTGGGCCACGTAGCGCAGCTCTTGGACCGGCGACGGAAGGATATGCCCCTCAACTCCGCCGGAGGCCGGAACCGCGGCGGCCCCGCTACGGTTGGCCGTCAGTTCGCCGCCCTCCAGCCTCCGTGCCTGTTGGCTGCCTGCCCGTTGGGAGATCCGTCCCGCCACCGAAAGCCAGGCCTGGGCGACGGCGGGAGTGTGGCGATGGGTACGCCACAGCGGCCGCTCCAGGGCTGTACCCGGGGCAGCATCCCGCAGGGCGCGTCCTGCCGCGTCCGCTGGAGCCAGGAGGCGCGGCAACTCAGCCGTGAGGTCAGGCCGGGCGCCGCGGAATCCCTGGACGACGGTGTCCGGGGAGAATGCAACGTAGGCGTCCTTGCCTGCCGCGATATCGGCCAAGAGTTCGAACACGGCCGGGTTGGCTTCCTGGATGTCGTCCACCAGGATCAACTGGAGGCGTTCCCGCTCGGCCGCCAGGAAGTCGGGGGCATCCTGGAATATCTGGCGGGCCGCCGTGATGATTCCGGCGGGGTCGAATGCCTCCGGCATCCGCAGGTCCAGAACGTCGCGGTACTCGGCGTACAGCGCGGCGGCAGCGATCCAGTCGGGACGGTTGCACTGCTGGGCCAAAGCCACCAGGTCGGCCGGCGTCCGCCCGGATTCGATGATCCTGTCAAAGAGCTGGCGTACTTCCTGGCGGAAACCGCGGGTCTCCAGGGCGGCACCGAGATCTTCCGGCCACGGCAGTTCAAGGCCGGGCAGGGTGTGGCCTTCCAGTAGTTCCTTGATAATGAGGTCCTGCTCGGGTCCGGACAGCAGCCGAGGCGGCCGCGGCAGCGGGAGGATGCCCTCCGCCTTGGCACGCCGGATCAAATCGAAGGCATACGATGCCCAGGTGCGTGCCGGCGTCGTGCTGAGGCTCCGGTTGAGCCGGGCCGTGAACCGGTCCCGGAGCGAGTCTGCGGCAAGACGGCTTGGGGCCAGCACGAGCATTCTTTCCGGATCCAGGCCATCGCGCTCTGCCCGGCGCACTGCTGCTTCAATGAGCACGGTGGATTTTCCCGTCCCGGGAGCACCGGGGACCAGCACCGGGCCGGAGCCGTGCGGGACGTCCACGGCCGCCTGCTGGTCCGGGGTCAGGACAGGAACGGCGCTGTGGACCTGGCGGGGAGGCAGTAGCCTCAGGCCGGCAGGTGTTCCGGCAGGCCTGGCGACCGTTAGCTGGCCGGACTGGAGTTGCTGCCCGGACCGGATCTCCGGGGAATCGCTGGTAAGTGTCACACAGTCATTTCATCATCGGGGGCGGACATTTTATGGAGCCGCCGCTCCAACCGCCCGGCAATCAGGTCAATGAGGTCAAACTCACCGTCGACGGGGGCCCAGCGTGCCTCGGTAAGGTCAACGCGCCACCGCCCTTCACCGGTCCGGAGGAATTCCAGGTAGCGGCCAAGGAGCGGCGTACCCTCCTGGATATAGAACTTCAGGGCTTCGGTTTCCAGGCCCGGGGGTGCCTCGCCGTTTGCCCTCAACACACGCCACCAAGGGACGGAACTGCCGTGGCGGCTCATGACGGAGCCCACCTGCCGGGCGCCGCCTGACCCGAGGAGCTCGGCAACGTCTCCGTAGGCCACAGCCGATCCCGGAGGGACGAGCTGAACAAGGGACAGCACCGCCTCGACGTACTCCGTGCGCATGAATCCAGCGTAACGGGTCCCCCGGCGGCGGCACGCCACCGGCCTGGCGCAAAACTGTCGGTGGCAGCAGGTAGTTTTGAAGCATGAGCAGCACGAACACCAGCACCACCAGAAGCACCAGCACCGGCGGCCCGGCTACCGGCACGTGGGACACGCGGCCGCGCGCTGCATTCGATTTGGAGACCACCGGCCGCAACTCTCGCGCCGCCCGGATCGTCACGGCGTCGGTCACAGTGGTGGACGCAGACGGAGGTGTCATCAAGGAACATGAGTGGCTCGCGGACCCTGGAATCGAGATCCCGGCCGAAGCCAGCGAAGTCCACGGCATCACAACTGAAAAAGCACGGCAGGAGGGCCGCCCGGCCGCAGAGGTGACCCGCGAACTGGCATCCGTGCTGCAGGGGTTGTTCGACGACGGAATCCCGGTTATTGCGTTCAACGCAAGTTACGACTTCACGGTCCTTGCTGCCGAGTCGGCCCGCTACGGCATTCCGCAACTGAACCGCTTCCCCGTGCTGGATCCCTACATCATGAACAAGCAGGTGGACCGGTACCGCAAGGGCAAGAGGACGCTGACCGCACTCTGTGAGGAATACAAGGTCAACCTTGACAATGCCCACACGTCCGCCGCGGACGCCCTCGCGACGCTCCGGATGCTGGACGCCATGGCCGGCAAGTTTCCCAAGCTGCGCATGGCAGCCGGCCAGCTCCATCAGCTGCAGGTCGGCTGGGCCGCCAGCCAGGCCGCGGACTTCCAGACGTATCTGCGCAAGACCAAGCCCGCCGCCGTGATCGAAGGCGAATGGCCGGTCCTTCCCCCTGAAGACGCCAGCAGGGGCGACTTCTAGCCGCCGGCCCGCACCGGGCTCCAGGGCAAAGCCCGCACTCTGGGATGAGGATCACAGTCCCCGGCACGGTCGGATGGCAGCAAGTTCATCCCGCGCAATTTGGCCTGCCACTGCAGGGCCGCACGAGTAGCGGGCTTCGGGGTATCCGGCATGAATTTATGCGGCCGCAAGAACTCTAATCCGAATATTATGCGAAAGTGACTCGCTTCAGGGTCCGCTGACATAATTAAGTTCAAAAGCGTGCTTGTGCTATGCCCTGCCCGAGGCCGACCTCCTGAGGATAAATGATCACAGTTACTGACCTTCGAAAGGTCTACCGCCAGGGGAAAAAGGAAGTGGTGGCCCTCGACGGCGTCACCCTTTCCGTTCCCAAAGGTTCCATTCACGGAATCATTGGCCATTCAGGCGCCGGAAAATCCACCCTGGTGCGTTGCCTGACTTTGCTGGATCGTCCGACGTCGGGCTCCGTGAGCATTGACGGGACAGAACTGAGCTCCGTGCGGGACTCCGAAATCCGTGCGGCTCGGCGCCGTATCGGCATGGTCTTCCAGCATGCCAACCTCATGGACTCACGCACCGCCGCCGGCAACGTGGCCCATCCCCTGGAGCTCGTCAAGACGCCGAAGGACAAGATCCGCACCAAGGTTGCGGAACTGTTGTCACTGGTAGGCCTTGAGGGGTTCGAAAACGCCTACCCCTCCCAGCTTTCCGGTGGCCAGCGCCAGCGCGTGGGCATTGCCCGGGCACTGGCCGCAGACCCCGACGTGCTGTTGTGCGATGAGCCCACTTCGGCACTGGACCCTGCTACCACGGACGAAATCCTGGACTTGATCCAGGATCTCACCAGGCGCTTGCAGCTGACGGTGCTGATCATCACGCACGAAATGAACGTCGTGAAACGCGTTTGCGATTCGGTCTCCCTCCTGTCCAAGGGCCGCATCATCGAGCACGGCGCCCTCAAGGACGTGGCCGGAGACCTGGAGAGCAGACTGGCCAAGGCGCTCCTGCCGCTGCCGGCGTCCGAACCCCTGAAGGGGGCACTTCAGGGCGGACCGGTACTGGAAATCCTGTTCGCCGGCGACAACGCCAAGGAACCTGTCCTCACGGGCGTTGCGCGGCACTTTGACATCGACCTGAATGTCCTGGCCGGCAGCGTCGAAACTCTGGGCGGACAGCAGTTCGGGCACCTCCGTGTGCAGCTCGCCGAGAATGCGGACTACGACGCCGTCCTCAACTACCTCCACCAGCGCGGAATAGGCGCCAAGCTGGCTGCGACCAGTACAGCAGCCGGCGACCCCCTCGAAGCGGACCCCCTGGAAGTTGATGCTGCTGAATTGAACGATGTGACGGGAAGGAACCAATGAACGACATCTTCAGCAACCCCGTCCTTGCCAAGGCCCTGCCCGAAGCAATCGTAGAAACACTGCAGATGGTCGGAATTTCGGCCTTCTTTACGGTGCTGGTTGGCCTGCCCCTAGGCGTCTTCCTGCACGTCACAGCGCCGGGCGGCCTGCGTCCGATGCCTGTCACCAACCGGATCATGAGCGATGTCATCGTGAACATCACCCGATCCATCCCGTTCGCCATCCTGATGGTCGCCCTCATCCCGCTGGCCCGCCTGCTGACGGGCACGAGCCTGGGACCCGTCGCAGCTTCGGTTTCGCTGTCCATCGGCACCATCCCCTTCTTTGCCCGCCTCGTGGAGACGTGTCTCCGGGACGTCCACCACGGGAAGATCGACGCTGCCCAGGTCATGGGCTCCACCAAGATGCAGGTCATCAACAAGGTGATGCTGCGCGAATCACTCCCGGCCCTGGTAGCCGCCACGACCACCACAGTGGTCACCCTGGTGGGGTACTCGGCCATGGCCGGCTTGGTGGGGGGCGGCGGGCTCGGGAAGCTGGCGTACAACTACGGCTTCCAGCGCTTCGATGTCACGGTCATGATCGTGACCATCGTGCTGATCATCGTCCTGGTGCAGGTGATCCAGCTGGTGGGCGAACGGATCTCCCGCAGCCTCGACCACCGCTAAACCGTCACCGCTAAACCATCACCACCAGCCGTCGTCCAACGGCCACGGCAATCTTCACGCAGCAGGTAGCCGCCCGCTGCATCTGTGCCGGAGCGGACGGGGCGCAAGCCCGCCGTCGTACTCCCAGCAATTCGAAAGGAACGCATCCGATGCGTAAATCACTCTCCCTCCTGGCCACCGGTATTGTCACCGCCCTGGCGCTGACGGCCTGCGGCGGTTCGTCCAGCCCCAGCGCCGAGGTCACCACCCTTGACCCTGCCAAGCCCGCCACCCTGACCGTCGGCGCCAGCCCGGTCCCGCAGGCGAAGATCCTGGAGTTCATCAACCAGGACCTCGCACCGAAGGCAGGCCTGAAGCTGGACATCAAGGAAATCGAGGACTACCAGACGCCGAACACTGCACTGAACGACGGCTCGCTGGACGCAAACTACTACCAGCACCTGCCGTGGTTTGAGGACCAGGTCAAGACCAAGGGCTACAAGTTCGGCCACGGCGAAGGCGTCCACATCGAGCCGTACGCCGCGTTCTCGGAGAAGGTCAAGGACATCAAGGATGTCAAGGACGGCGCCAAGGTTGCCATCACGAACGACCCCTCCAACCAGGTCCGCGCACTCAAGGTCCTGCAGGTGGCCGGTCTCGTGAAGGACATCAAGGACGATTCCTCCGTGCTGACCCTGACCGACGAGCAGAACCCGAAGAAGCTGAAGTTCTCGGAGAACCAGCCTGAACTGCTGATCAACGACCTCAAGGACCCGTCTGTTGACCTGGCCCTGATCAACGGCAACTTCATCCTGAAGGCCGGCCTGAGCACCAAGGACGCCCTCGCAGTGGAGTCCGTTGAGAACAACCCCTACGCAAACTTCCTGGCCTGGCGCGAGGATTCCAAGGACGACGTCCGGATCAAGAAGCTGGACGAACTGCTGCACTCCCCCGAGGTCAAGGCCTTCATCGAGAAGGAATGGCCCAACGGTGACGTGACGGTGGCCTTCTAAGCCTTCCGCTACCCGGCAGAAGCAATAAATCCCCGTCTCCCAGACATTTACCCTTCGCTTTCGGCGGGGATTTGTCCGGGAGGCGGGGATTTCTGTTGCGAGCCGTTTACCCCGCCGGCACCTCTGCCGACGCCGCTGCCCTGGCTGCGGCCGGAAGTGCATCGAAGATCCGGTTCATGGCGGCGTCGTCGTGTGCCGCGGAAAGGAACCAGGCTTCGAAGACAGACGGCGGGAGGTAGACGCCGGAGTCCAGCATCGAGTGGAAGAACGGCGCGTAGCGGAATACTTCCTGGCCCTGGGCGTCGTCATAGTTGTGGACGCCGCGTGCGGAGGTGCCGAAAGCTACCGAGAACAGGTTGCCGGCCCGCTGGATGGAGTGGTCCACCCCTGCGGCATCCAGTGCCGAGGAGAGCGCAGCGGAAAGCTCCAGCGAGCGTGCGTCGATGAACGAGTACACGTCAGGGGTGGCATGGGTCAGGGTTGCGACGCCGGCTGCCATGGCTACGGGGTTTCCGGAGAGGGTGCCTGCCTGGTACACGGGGCCGAGCGGCGCCAAATAGTCCATGATGTCGGCACGGCCTCCGAGGGCCGCCGTCGGCATGCCCCCGCCAATGACTTTGCCGAAGGTGAGGAGGTCCGGGCTCCACGGCTCAGCGGCGTCTGCCGCGCCTCCGGTGAGGCCCCAGTAGCCCGAGTAGCCGGTACGGAACCCGGTGAGGACTTCGTCCACGATGAGCAGGGCGCCGTGTTCGCGGGTAATCCGTGAAAGTCCGGCGTTGAAGCCTTCGCCCGGCGTCACCACACCCATGTTGGCGGGCGCCGCCTCGGTAATGACGGCGGCGATGTTGCTGCCATGGGCGGCGAACGCGGCCTCCACGGCGGCGAGGTCGTTGTAGGGCAGGACCAGGGTCTCGGCGGCGGTGGCGGCCGTGACGCCGGCGGAACCGGGCAGCGCCAGGGTGGCCACCCCGGATCCGGCCGCGGCCAGGAGTCCGTCGAGGTGTCCGTGGTAGCAGCCGGCGAACTTGATGACCAGGTCGCGCCCGGTGAAGCCGCGGGCCAGGCGGATGGCGGTCATGGTGGCTTCAGTTCCCGTGGACACCATCCGGACGCGTTCGGCAGCCGGCACGCGCTCCTTGACGATCGCAGCCAGGTTGGCTTCGTCCGGCGTGGAGGCACCGAACGAGAGTCCGCGGTCCACGGCAGCGTGGACCGCCTCGAGGACGGCCGGGTGGGCGTGGCCCAGGAGCGCCGGACCCCACGAGCACACGAGGTCCACATACTCGGCGCCGTCGGCGTCGGTCAGGTACGCACCTTTTGCGGACACCATGAACCGGGGTGTCCCGCCCACGGAACCGAAGGCCCGGACGGGAGAGTTGACGCCGCCCGGCATGAGCTGGCGTGCACGGTCGAAGAGTGCCTCATTGCGAGGAGAGCTGGAAGTCATGGTTCCTATTCTTTCAGTTTCCGGATTCGTGCCCGGACAGTAGCTCAGCCACCCGCGGTGCCACCGCCGTGCCAAGCAGTTCAATGGACCGCATCATGGCGGTGTGGGGCAGCGATCCGCTGCTGTACTTGAGATCAAAGCGGTCCACGCCCAGGTTCCGCTTGAGCAGGACGATCTTCCGCGCAACCGTCTCCGGTGACCCCACGTAGAGGGCGCCTTCAGGTGTGCACATGGCGTCGAATTCGTGCCGGCTTCCCGGGCCCCAGCCGCGTTCGGCCCCGAGCCTGTTCCGCAGCCCCAGCCAGTGCGGGAAGAACTCTTCGCGCGCTTCCTCGTCCGTCTCGGCAACATGTCCGGGCGAATGGGTGGCCACCTGCTGCATCTGGTGCCCGTACTTGGCCATGGCCTCGCGGTAGAGGTTGGCCAGCGGAGCGAAGGATCGCGGTTCGCCGCCGATGATCGCGAAAATAATCGGGTAGCCGTATTGCGCGCAGCGCAGCACGGACTCCGGGGTTCCGCCCACGCCGATCCAGGCCGGCAGCAGGTGGTGCTCCAGCGGCGGATAGACGCTCAGTCCGTTGATGGCAGGACGGGTCCGCCCTTCCCAATGGACGGGCTTCTGCGCGCGGACCTTGTCAAAGAGCTCCAGCTTTTCCTCGAAGAGGATCTCGTAGTCGGCAAGGTCCAGGCCAAACAGCGGGAAGGATTCGATGAAGGATCCGCGGCCCAGCATGACTTCCGCGCGGCCGCTGGAGATGGCATCCACCGTGGAGAAGCGCTGGAAAACGCGGATGGGGTCATCCGAGCTCAGCACGGTCACGGCGGACCCGAGCCGGATGCGCTTGGTCCGCGCGGCGGCGGCGGCCAGGAACACCTCGGGCGCCGAGACGGCATAGTCCTTGCGGTGGTGCTCCCCCACGCCAAAGGCATGAAGCCCGACGTCGTCCGCCAGTTCCGCCTGTTCCAGCAGCTGGCGAAGCACTTGCGCGTGCGGCACCGGGTGCCCGTCGGGGTACACCCCGACGTCGCCGAAAGTGTTCAGCCCGAGCAGGACCTTCCCGGGGCCAACCGGCGCGGTGGGATTTTCGCCGGGCGCGGCGGCGGGGGCCAAAGGCCCGCCGGTTCCGGTCACGGACGCGTCGCTCATCAGGACTCCTTCAGCCAGCCGGCGAGCTCCGACGCCCAGTAGGTCAGGACCATGTTCGCTCCGGCCCGCTTGATGCCGAGCACGGATTCGGTGATAGCCGCGCGGCGGTCGATCCAGCCGTTGGCGGCCGCCGCCTCGATCATGGAGTACTCCCCCGAGATCTGGTACGCAGCCACGGGCACGGTGCTGATGGCCGCTACGTCGGCGAGGATATCGAGGTAGCTCATTGCGGGTTTCACCATGACCAGGTCGGCACCTTCGGCCAGGTCCAGCTCCACTTCGAGGATGGCTTCGCGGCGGTTGGCGGCGTCCATCTGGTAGGTTCGGCGGTCGCCCTTGAGCTGTGAATCCACGGCTTCCCGGAACGGACCGTAGAACGCGGAGGCGTACTTTGCGGCGTACGCCACCACGGCCGTGTTGGTGTGTCCGGCGTCTTCCAGCGCCTGCCGGATCACACCGATCTGGCCGTCCATCATTCCCGAGGGGCCAAGCATGTGCGCCCCGGCGTCCGCCTGAGCCACGGCCATGGCCGCATAGATCTCCAGCGTCGCGTCGTTGTCCACGTACCCTTCGTCATCGAGGACGCCGCAGTGGCCGTGGTCGGTGAATTCGTCCAGGCACACGTCGCTCATGACCACCAGGTCATCGCCCACTTCAGCGCGGACGTCCCGGATGGCCTTGTTGAGCACGCCGTCGGGATCCAGTGACGCCGTACCCCGGGCATCGCGCTCGGCGGGGATGCCGAAAAGCATGATTCCGCCGACGCCCAGTTCCACGGCCTCGGCCGCAGCCTTCTTGAGCGAATCGGTGGTGTGCTGCACCACGCCGGGCATGGAGGCGATGGGGTTGGGTTCCGTGAGCCCCTCGCGGATGAAAGCGGGAAGGATCAGCTCCGGCGCCGCCAGCCGGTTTTCGGCGGTCATCCTGCGCATGGCCGGGGTGGTGCGGAGCCGGCGGGGGCGGTGGGTCGGGAAGCTCATGTTCTGTCCTTCACGTAGGTCTCGGTGGCGGGCGGTGGGGTGGAATGTCCTGGTGCAAGGGCCTGGATGACGGCGGACACCAGGCCGGATGTTGTGGGTTCCTCAGCGACGGCAGCCACTGGCAGGCCCAGCGACTTCGCCTCAGCGGCCGTTGAACGCCCGATCGCCACGAACCTGCACTCGCCCAGCGGCGACAACCCGGCATGGATGCGGCGTGCCGCGCTGGGTGAAGCAGCGACGACGGCGTGGAGCCGCCCGGCGTCCAGCTCGGCTTTCGCTTCGGCGGGGGTGAGCACTTCTGTTCCCGCCTGCACGACGGCGGAGGCGGGTTCGGGGCTAAAGCTGCGGGCCGGATCGGCCGGATAGTCCACCGTGTGATAGGCGGTGACAGCCTGAACCCTGGCGCCCAGTGATTCCAGCCCCTCGGCAAGCCTGCTGTCGGCGATGTCCGCCTGCGGCAGGAACACGCTGCCCTGGCCTCGCGGCCAGATGTCCAGGAGTCCGACGCCGGACTGGAGCCGGGCCGGGGCCAGGTCAACGGTGATTCCCCGCAGCTCCAGCTCGCGCCGGGTGGCGGGCCCGATGGTGGCCACCTGGACCGAACCGGGCAGCCACCGGCTCAGCGTGGAGCCCCGCTCGCGGGCGAGTTCCTCAAGGGCCTGCACCGTGGTGACGCTGCTGATCACCAGCCAGGTGTATGCTCCTGCGCCCAGGGCATCGAAGGCGACTTCCAGGGAGTGCAGGTCCCGCGCGCGTTCGAAGTCGATCAGCGGGAGCAGCAACGGTTCGGCGCCGGTTTCCCGAAGGGCTGCGAGGAGCACCCCGGCCCGATCCGGGCTGCGTGTGACCAGGACACGGGCGCCCTCAAGCACGCGCAGCCCGTGAGGGCCCTCACCGCGGGCACTGCGCCGCCCCATCATTTGCCCGGCTCCGCCGGTTCAGGAAGCGGCAAGGTCCGCGATGTCGGCTGCACCGGCTGCCAGCAGCGCCTCAGCCAGTTCGATGCCAAGAAGCGTCGCGCCGACCTCGGTGAGCCCGTCCGTTGCCCGCTTATCGCGGACCGAGGCTGACCCGTCGACAGCGCACACTGCGGCCTCCAGGTAGAGCATGCTTCCCTTGCGGAAGGCGTAGGCGCCCACCGGGGCTGCGCATCCCGCCTCCAGACGGGCCAGGAGTGCCCGCTCGGCCGTAACCGCGAGCCTGGTGTCAATGTCGTCCAGGGCTGCCAGCGCCTGGGCCAACGCGGCCTGGGACCCCTCGGTGGAGCCCGGCCTTCGCGGAGCGTCGGCAGTGCGGCACTCGATGGCAAGCGAACCCTGGCCGGCTGCCGGAAGCATGACATCTGTTTCGAGGTATTCGCTGACGGTGTCCAGCCGG
Organism: Arthrobacter sp. NPDC058288; assembly: GCF_042880995.1. Taxonomy (NCBI): domain Bacteria; kingdom Bacillati; phylum Actinomycetota; class Actinomycetes; order Micrococcales; family Micrococcaceae; genus Arthrobacter; species Arthrobacter sp. NPDC058288. The sequence goes on along the minus strand of NZ_JBHVYH010000001.1, from coordinate 762,035 downwards.
CCGATGCGCTCAAGGCCGGCTGCTGCCAGCACGACGGCGTCGAGGTCGCCGGATTTGCCCTGCACCACCGCATCCGTGGAGTTTCCCGGCAGGCCGGGAACACGCCCCAGGCGGGTGTCCACGTTGCCGCGGATGTCCACGACGTCAAGGTCGGGACGGGCCGCACGGAGCTGAGCCGCGCGCCGCGGGGAACCGGTTCCCACCCGGGCGCCCTGCGGAAGGTCGGCCAGCTTGAAACCGTCGCGCGCGCAGAGCACGTCCCGGACGTCGACGCGCTTCGGCGTCGCAGCAAGGGTCAGCCCGGGAGCGGCGCCGGTGGGCAGGTCCTTGAGCGAGTGCACGGCAACGTCGCATTCGTCCCGCAGGAGCGCATCCCGCAAGGCCGCCACAAAAACTCCCGTGCCGCCCATCTGCGAGAGCGAACCGGTCAGGACGTCGCCGTCGGTCCTGATGTGCACCAGTTCCACGGGGAAGCCGCCAATGGCGGCGAGCCGGTCGGCTGTTTGCTGGGTCTGGGTCAACGCCAGCTTGCTGGCACGCGTCCCGATGCGGACCGTCACAGTAAGTCCTGTCCCGCCGCCTGCTCAGCCGGGGTGTCAGCCGAACCCGACGGGTAGGGTGCGTGGCCTGTCCCCACGGAGGTGTCAGCTCCCGCGATGGTGGGCTTCTCGCCCCGGAAGTTGGCGCAGCAGCCGGGACGGCAGACGTCGTACCAGGGGCCCAGGTCAGTCAGGTGCGGCCGGTCGGCAATGTTGTTCGCGGCAGTGCGCTCACAGACCAGGTCAACGATGCCGCTCACGAATTTGCGGTGGGTGCCGGGTGTGGGCACACGGGTCGCGGACAGGCCGAGGTTCCGGCAGGTTTCCAGTGCTTCGGTGTCCAGGTCCCAGACCACCTCCATGTGGTCGCTGACGAAGCCCAGGGGAACGATCACGATGCCCTTGACACCCTGGCCGGCGAGCTCCTCGATAGCGTCGTTAATGTCCGGTTCGAGCCACGGAACGGAGGGAGCACCGGAGCGGGACTGGTAGACGAGTGACCATGGAGCCGTCAGGCCGGATTCTTCCTCGACCCGGCGGATGACCTCGGCGCCGGATGCCAGGTGCTGCGCCACGTAGGCCGAGCCCTCAGCGAACGTGCGCGGCTCGCCCTCGGAGCGACCGGCGGCTTCGGCGTCACGCGTGGGAATGGAGTGCGTGGCGAACAGGATGTGGACCGGCGCGTCCGGGGCACCGGCGGCCGCAAGCTGGGCGCGAACATCGGCAAGTCCGGCCGCGGTGCCTTCCACGAAGGGCTCCACGAAGCCCGGGTGGTCGAAGTACTGGCGGACCTTGTCCACTTCCAGTTTTCCGTCCAGGCCGGTCTCGGTCAGCGCCATGCCGATGTCCTCGCGGTACTGGCGGCAGCTGGAGTAGCAGGAGTAGGCGCTCGTGGTCACCATGAGGACCTTGCGGTGGCCGGCGTCGTATACGTCCTGGAGGGTCTGCGGAATGTACGGGTCCCAGTTCCGGTTGCCCCAGAAGACGGGCAGGTCAATGCCCCGGGCCGAAAGTTCCGCTTCGATCCCGGCCTTGAGGTCGCGGTTCTGCTGGTTGATCGGGCTGATGCCCCCGTTGGCACGGTAGTGGTGGGAGACCTCTTCAAGCCGCTCGTCCGGGATTCCGCGTCCCCGGGTCACGTTGCGGAGGAAGGGGATGACGTCATCCTGGCCCTCGGGCCCGCCAAATGAGGCGAGGAGGACGGCGTCGTATTCCTTCGGGGCCATACGCCCGGATTCGGTGACCGGGTTGACGGCCGTGACTGAGGCCGGTGCCTCCTGTGATTCAAGCGGGCTCATGCGAGGACCTCGGCGATCTCGCCGGCGGTGACCCGCCGGCCGGTGTAGAAGGGAATTTCCTCGCGGACGTGGTGCCGGGCCTCGGTGGCGCGCAGGTGGCGCATCAGGTCTACCAGGTCCACCAGTTCGGGGGCCTCAAGGCCGAGGATCCATTCCCAGTCGCCCAGGGCGAAGGAGGAGACGGTGTTGGAGATAACCTGCGGGAAGTCGCGGCCCAGCAGTCCGTGGTCGCGAAGCATGGCGCCGCGTTCCGCGTCCGGGAGCAGGTACCACTCGTAGGAGCGGACGAACGGGTACACGCACAGCCATTCGGCCGGTTCCACGCCGCGGGAGAATGCCGGGGTGTGGTTCTTGGCAAATTCCGCCTCGCGGTGCACGCCCATGGCAGACCACGCGATCTCCGTTCCGGCGAAAAGCGTGCTGCGGCGGATGTCACGGACGGCCTGCTGCAGGGCCTCGGGCTTGGGCCCGTGGAGCCACACCATGATGTCCGCATCCGCACGCATCGCCGAAACGTCGTAGCTGCCCCGGTGGACCACTCCACCGTCTGCCAGACGGCCCAGCAGCGCCTCGAAGTCCGTGGCAGCATCACCGCTGCGGGTGACCTCGGAGGAGCGCTTGAATACCGTCCAGAGGGTGAAGAACTGCTCTGTTTCTTCGGCTACTGAATTTTCGGTTTTACTGACAGATTCGGCAGAAGTGTGGCTCATGGTTACCAGTCTGCCCCTTCAGTGGCACCTAAGTCGAAACAGCATACTTCTACAACGTGTAGAAGTGTGGAATTTCACATGTTTCGGTGATCCGCCCGTAAGGGACAGCGGACGGCCGGCTCAGATCCGGCGCATCCGGACGTAGGCAACCCCTGCGGCGCAGGCAAGTGCCACAAGCCCGGCACCCCACCAGACCTGGGGCGACAATTCGCCCACGGGCGAGACACTCACGGCCGACCGCATCACCGGCGCACTGGACACGCCGTAGCCCGGGCCGGACAGCGGTACGACGCCTGCCGAGGTCAGGATGGCCATGTTTGCCGGACCGAACACATTCGTGGTTATCCACGCGGAGGCCGGAGCAGCCGCAGCGGGCCCCGCGGCCTTGCTGCCTGATGGCCGTGCCGTCCCAACCGGGTCAGGCACATCGGCCGGGGAGCCGGGCGTGATTGCCCCGGTGGCGGGAGCACCAGGTGCGGAAGTTCCCGGAAGAAGTGGCGGCGCCGCAGGAGTGCCGGCCGGTGCCGATCCGGTGGCCGGTGCAGGTGCGGCAGGCACCGGCGCAGGAGCTGCAGCTCCTCCGGTGGGCGATGGTGCGGGAGTGCCCGACGGCGGAGCGGTGCCTCCGGAGGGCGACGGCGCAGCCGGAGACGGGGCGGGCGACGTCGGTACAGGCGACGGTGCGGGCGACGCCGGCTCGGTCGTCGGGGACGGTGATGGCGTGGGCTGCGTCCGCTGTCCCGGCGGCGTCGTTTTGCCGTTGCCCGGTGCGGACGGGCGGGTGGGGTCCGGCTTGGGCCCGAGGACCACGGAGGCCCAGACGTCCAGCGAGGGAACGCCCGCTTCCACGGACGTCGTAGCGGCGTCAGCGCCGTCCGTGGTGTCCGGAGCCGGGACGAGTGAGACAGCGTTCGATGCAGGCACACCTGCGGAAAGGACTAGTACCGCTCCGAGCGCCGCTGCTGCAGTGCCGCGCCGAAGACCCCCATGGAAACCAGTCAGCGTTCGAGTTTCTTCGGACTTCTGAATGACCATAGTCATCGACCCTAGCCAGAAATTCGTGCCATTAGAAACTTGCAAAGAAGCCCGGCACGCGTTACTCGCGGGCTAGCGGAGAGCGTCCCCGACTTGCCTCCTGGTGTCATCCACCACAGCGGCCAGGCCGTTGCCCGCCAACCACCCGCCCACCATCACGAGGCTTCCTTCAGCGGCGCAGACCCTGCGGACCTCCGCTACCCGCTGGCGATGACCCACGGCGGCGAACGGCAGCACTCCGCCCCAGCTGACAACGTCCCAGTCGAGCACGTCATCGGCTGTGACAGGGACCGTCAGGAGGGAGGAAGCATCCCGTAAAGCAGCCTCAAAAAGTCCCTCGTCACCGCCCCCTGGCCCTGCACCGCCCGGCAGTACGGCGGCGGCATCCTGCGCGCCGGGGCTGCCGGCCTGCCGCAGGCCCTCTCCCCGCCCATAGGACAGCCGGACGACATGGGTGCCCGGCCCCGACGCCTCCGCGAGCCAGTCCCATTTCGCGGTGGCGTGGGTCAGCGCCTTTGCCTGGATGCCGGGCGTCTGCGGCGCCACGAGGATGCCCGTTCCGCGCGGCCGGCGGTCCAGTTCCGGAAGGTCAACAACAAGCGTCACGAGCTTTACATCGGGGCCGGCATCCGGCCGGTACGCAGTCAAACCGGGCACGGCATCCTGCAGCAGCCCGACGGCGGAGGGGCCGTCAAGCGCTACCACGAGCAGGCCGGCGTCGTACATCCGCTCCCCCGCGGAAACCCGCCAGCCGTCCGCGGTCCTTGCCACCGTCTCGGCACGGGTACCGGTCAGGAGCGTCACGCCGCGGCGCTGCAGTTCGGCCACCAGCGCAGTGACCAGCGAGTGCATGCCGCCCCGCAGTCCTGCGACGGCGGATCCGGCTTTGGCACCCTGCGCAACCGTCCCCCGCCGCTGGGCGGCGACTGCGGCTGCCAGGGAGCCATTGGCCCGGATTCCGGCCCGGAGCCCGGGCGCCACCATGTCAACGTCAAGCAGTGCAGGATCGGCTGAATGCACGCCGCCCACCACAGGCTCCACGAGGCGTTCCAGGACGCGGCGGCCCATCCGCTGACGGACGAGGGCCGACACGCTGGTGATGGCGGCGCGGGTACCCACGCCGGCCGGAAGGATCTTGTCCAGGGAAGCGCGGACGGATCCGGCGAGCCCCAGGGTTCGTCGGACCTCGGCATCCCACGGGTTGGCCGGGATGCCCAGCACCCCCGTTTTGGGCAGTTCCCGTGCGCCCTCGGGGAGCTGGACCCAGGCGCCGCCCGGATGTGGCGAAACAATGGCGCCCGCGATGCCGAGCTCCGCCGCGAGATCCGCCACAGCACTCGAGCGGGTGGCAAAGGACTCAGCTCCGCTATCCAGCGTCAGGCCGCCCACCACGTGGCTCCCCACGCAGCCACCCCAGGCCTCGCCGGCTTCCAGGACGGTGACCTGCCGGCCGGCTTTGGCAAGCTCCAGGGCAGAGAGCAGGCCCGAAATTCCGCCGCCCACCACCAGGGCCGTAGTAACGGACGCTTCCGGCGTGGCTGCGCTCACCATTTACTCCGGGGAAATCGAGTGAATGAGTTCGACGACGCGCGTCAGGACGTCCGGGTCGGTCTCCGGCGGCACGCCGTGGCCCAGGTTCAGGACATGGCCGGGCGCGAAAGATCCTGCCCTGATGACGTCCCGGACGTGGGCCTCGAGGACCGCCCACGGGGCTGACAGCAGCGCCGGGTCGATATTGCCCTGCAGCGGCACGGTGCCGCCCAGCCGGCGGTTGGCTTCGTCCAGCGGAAGCCGGTAGTCAACACCCACCACGTCGACGCCGACGTCGCGCATCGCCACCAGCAGCTCTGAGGTTCCGGTGCCGAAGTGGATCAGCGGCGCGCCCAGGTGCCGGACGTGGTTCAGTGCGCGGGCGGAGGCCGGGGCCACGAAGCGTTCGTAATCGGCCAGCCCCAGCGAGCCCGCCCAGGAATCGAACAGCTGGCCCGCGGAAGCGCCGGCTTCCAGCTGGGCGCGCAGGAACATGCCGGACGCGTCGGCAGCCCAGTTGGCCAGCGCAGTCCAGGTTTCCGGATCGGCGTGCATCATGGTGCGCGGGCCGAGGTGGTCCCGGGAGGGCTTGCCTTCCACCATGTACGCGGCCAGGGTGAACGGCGCTCCGGCGAACCCGATCAGCGGAGTCTTGCCCAGCTGGGCGACGGTGAGCCGGACCGCTTCCCGGATGGGCTCCAGCGCTTCCCAGGTCAGCTGCGGGAGCGCCGCGACGTCCTCGGCAGTACGGACCGGCTTGTCCAGGACCGGGCCAACGCCCGGAACGATGTCCACTCCGACGCCGGCGAGCTTCAGCGGAATCACGATGTCCGAGAAGAAAATGGCTGCGTCGACGTCGTGACGGCGCACCGGCTGCAGGGTGATCTCGGAAGCCAGCTCGGGTCGCAGACAGGAGTCCAGCATGGCCACCCCTTCGCGCACCTTCAGGTACTCCGGCAGGGAACGGCCGGCCTGCCGCATGAACCAGACGGGACGGCGGGACGGCTTGCCGCCGCGGTAGGCGGTGATGAGCGGCGAATCAGACGTCCGGCCGTCCATCAGCGGGTGTCCTGCATCCAGGGTGGCACCGGAGAAGGGGACGTCGGCTACCGTGCCGTTGGACGTTGCAGCGCTTGAAGTCATGACTCCGATTGTCCCTAAAATCGCTCCCAAAAGATAACGACAGGCTGTCATCCGCGCCCCCTCGCGGCCCGCCGTGGCGGGAATCACAGCGTCCGGTGCGCTTCGCCACTGTGCATTGTTGTTCTCCGCCGTGACTCGAAAGCTATGATTGTGATGCTGTGGTTCTTTTTTCATTGGTGGCTACACACGCCGACATCGACCTCGAAACCGTTGCTCAATTGAGCACCGGTGCTTCCGAGCTGGCTACATCCGCACTCTCCGGGTCGCCGGCAGTGAAGGGTGCGGTGGTGCTTGCCACCTGCAACCGCTTCGAAATCTATGGTGAAGCGCCCCATCCTGATGACGTGGAAGCGGCACGGGCCGCCCTCGTCGCCCAGATCAGCGAACGCACCGGGCTCAACGAGCAGTTGGTGTCCCGCTCATTCAACACGCGCACCGGCGGCGAGGTCAGCCAGCATCTTTTCGCCGTGAGCTCCGGCTTAGACTCGGCCGTGGTGGGCGAACGCGAAATCGCGGGACAGGTTCGCCGCGCGCTGATCAATGCCCAGCATGAAGGCACCGCCAGCTCCGGCCTGGTCCGCCTCTTCCAGGCCGCGTCCAAGACCGCCAAGGATGTCGGCGCCCAGACTGCCCTGGGATCACGCGGACTGTCCATCGTCTCGGTGGCCCTGGATCTGGCCACTGACCTTTCCGAGAACCCCGACTGGTCCACCAAGAAGGCCGTGGTCTTCGGTACCGGCGCCTATGCCGGGGCCACCATGTCGTTGCTCCGTGAACGCGGATGCACGGACATTTCCGTCTTTTCCTCCTCCGGACGCGCCGAAGGCTTCGTGGCCACGCGCGGAGGTACGGCCCTCGACGCCGATTCACTTCCCGCCGCAGTGGCCGCAGCGGATGTCATGATCGGATGCAGCGGCTCCGACACCCGCGTTGAGGCGGAGGAGCTCGCCCGCGTACGGGAGAGGTCCGCCCAGACGCTGATCGCCATTGATCTTGCTCTCACGCATGATTTCGATCCGGCCGTCGGCGAGCTCGACGGCGTTGAGCTGCTGACGCTCGAATCCGTGCGGCTCGCCGCTCCCCAGGAGCAGGCCGAATCGCTGGCCCAGGCCAGCGGCATCGTCACCGGCGCCGCGGCAGCCTTTGAACAGGAACGCGAAGCCAGGTCCGTCGACTCGGCCATCGTCGCCCTCCGCCGCCACACCATGAACGTCCTCGACGCCGAAATGGAGAAGGTCCGGGCACGCCACGGCTGCACGGCCGCTGCCGAGGAAGTCGAGTTCGCTCTGCGGCGGATGGTCAAGCAGCTGTTGCACGTCCCCACGGTCCGGGCCCGTGAGCTGGCCTCCAACGGGCAACAGGAGCAGTACATCGCGGCACTTGATGCGCTGTACGGGATCACTGTTGAGCAGCCGGCCGCCGCTCCGGCCGCCGAATGCCCCGTGGACCACAGCCGGGCAGGCCACGAGCCTGCTGATGCGCGGCGGGAGACCGCCTAACGGCCCGTACGCCGGCCAGGCTCGAACGTCAGCCGAAGGCGCTAATACCGGTCATCTGCGCCGAGAGCGCCCACAGGCGTGCTGCATCCGACGGATCCACCGCGTGCGCATCCACTCCCCTGATCCGGGCTCCGGGGGTTCCGGTCCGGGTGGGCTCCGCGATGTCGCAGTCCTCGCAGTAGACCCCGCCCATCCCCTCCAGCAGCGGAGACGTTGCGGCCCACACCGAGGTTGCGGCACCCTGTTCCGGGGTCTTGAACCTGGCATCGACGTTCCCGTTCTGGTCCATCCAGCCCGCGGCCACCATCTCCGCCCGCGGCAAGTGGCGCTGCAGTTCAGTCATAATGCCGCCGGGATGTACGGCGAAGGCCCGAACGCCCGAGTTCCGGCCGAGATAATCCAGTTGCACGGCAAAGAGGGAGTTGGCAGTCTTGGCCTGGCCATAGGCTTTCCATTTGTCGTAGCCGGCGTCGAAGTTGATGTCGTCGAAGCGGATGGGCGAAAGCTTGTGCCCGGTGGAGGATAGCGAGACCACGCGTGCGCCCGTCCCGGCCGCGAGGGCGGGCCACAGCAGGTTCGTCAGCGCGAAGTGGCCCAGATGGTTGGTTGCGAACTGTGACTCCCAGCCGGGGCCGACCCGTTGCTCGGGGCTGGCCATGATCGCGGCGTTGTTAATCAGGATGTCCAGGCCCGTGCCTGATTCTTCGGACGCCGGAGACAGGAAGCTGTCGGCAAAGGCCTGAACGCTTGACAGGTCCGCCAGGTCCAGGGCTGACACGCCCACACTTCCGCCCGCCATCAGGGCCGCCGGCGAGCCCGACTCCGGGACGGCAATCCCTGCCGCTTCCAGAACCCGCCGGGCGTGGTCCGGCCTCCTCGCCCCCACCAGGACGCGGGCACCGGCGGACGCCAACGCCCGGACCGTCTCCAGCCCGAGGCCGGAGTACCCGCCCGTCACAATGGCCGTCTTCCCGCCGAGGCCGATGCCGGCAAGGACCTCTGCTGCCGTCGACTCCTTGCCGAATCCCGAGCCGATTTTTCGCTGCGGGGTCCTGTTGTTGTCCTGGTTCATGCCTGGTCCCCTCTCGGGCGGTGGTTCGACTGCTCAGAGTGCTGCTCAGTAAACCGGCTTGCCCGGTTCCACTTCCCGCACCCAGGCCAGGATGCCGCCGTCGAGGTGGCTGACCCGCTGGTAGCCCGCCTTGCGGGCCGCAGCCAGAACGGCTGCCGAGCGCGTCCCGGCCTTGCAGTGGAACACAATGTCCTTGTCCTGGGGCAGCTCCGCCCAGGCCTCCCCTGCCAGGATCCTGCCCTGCGGGATGAGGACGGACCCGTCGATCCTTACGATGTCGTGCTCACCCGGTTCCCGGACGTCCACGAGGTCGAAGTCCTTCAGCCCGGCTTTTCGCGACGCCAGCATGGTGGCCAGCTGCGTGGCCGTGACAGTGTTCTCTGTGGCCGTGGCTGCCTCCGGAACTATTCCGCAGAACGCCTCGTAGTCTGTGAGTTCCGTGATGCGCTCGGCTGCCGGGTCCCGTGCCACTTTGATCTCCCGCCAGCTGCCGCCGAGGGCGTCGAACAGCGCGACGCGCCCCAGCAGGGAACGTCCGACGCCGGTGATCAGCTTGACCGCTTCGGTCACCATGAGCGAGCCCACGGCGGCGCACAGCATCCCGAACACGCCGCCCTCGCCGCAGGACGGCACCGAACCGGCCGGCGGTGCTTCCGGGTAGAGGTCGCGGTAGGTCGGGCCGTGCTTCTCCCAGAACACGCTCACCTGGCCGTCGAAGCGAAAGATGGAGCCCCAGACATAGGGCTTGCCGAGAATGGCTGCGGCGTCGTTGACCAGGTAGCGCGTGGCGAAATTGTCCGCGCCGTCCAGGATGAGGTCGTAGTCCGCGAACAACTCGAGTGCATTCGAGGCGTCGAGCCGCACATTATGGAGCTGAACATCCACCAAGGGGTTGAGCGCGGCAATGGAGTCGCGTGCTGACTCGATCTTGGACCGCCCCACGTCCGCAACGCCGTGGATGACCTGTCGCTGCAGATTGCTCAGGTCAACGGCGTCGTCGTCGATGATTCCCAAGGTTCCCACGCCCGCGGCGGCAAGGTAGAGGAGTGCCGGCGAGCCCAGTCCGCCGGCTCCAATGACCAGGACCCTGGCGTTCTTGAGCCGGCGTTGGCCTGGCGTGCCGATCTCCGGAATGATGAGGTGGCGGGAGTAGCGCTCCACCTCTTCGGCGGTCAGGGCATCCGCCGGTTCCACGAGAGGATCCAGGGTTGCAGGGACAGCAGTTGCGGTGATCGTGGAAGCCATACTTCAATGTATGCCCGAAGATGCCGCAAGGTCATATTACCCGCGCGTAAAGTGTAGGTAACTGCAATGGAAAGAAGGCCAACAGTGGTTCATCATGCACCGGTTGATCGGACACAGGCCGGGAAGGCAGCCGCGGGACAAGCGCGGACCGGCGGTGCGCGTTCGGCGCGGCTCCCGCGTGACGAACGACGCGCCCAGTTGCTGGCGGCCGCCCAGGAAGTCTTTGTGGCCAACGGCTACCACGGCGCCGCCATGGACGAGATCGCTGAAACCGCCCATGTCAGCAAACCGGTGCTTTATCAGCACTTCCCTTCCAAACGCGAGCTCTACCTCGCCCTGCTGGACAGCCACCTCAGTGCACTCACGGACCTCATGATGGGTGCGCTGAATTCCACCGACGACAACGACGAGCGCGTCCAGGCGGTCATGCGTGCCTACTACCGCTTTATTGCCAGCGACGACCAGGCCCACCGGCTGGTGTTTGAATCGGACCTGATCAATGACAGCGATGTCAGTTCCAGGCTTGAAACATTCAACAAGACTTTTGCCGACGCCATTGCGCGGGTCATCGCCGAGGACACCAAGCTCCCTATGCTGGAGGCCCAGTTGCTGGGCCGTGGACTCGCCGGCATGGCCCAGGTCAGCGCACGCTATTGGCTGGAAACCGACGGGAACCTGGACATCGATGTGGCCAGCGACCTGATCTATCGTTTAGCTTGGCGCGGAATCTCGCGCTTTCCCAAGGAAACCTAGACTACAAATAGAGAACACCTTTAGAACTTTGATTGGCTGGGAGGCCTCGCTGTGGAAGTAAAGATCGGCATTCAGAACATTGGCCGCGAAATTGTGCTGGAATCGGCTCAGGATGCTGACTCGGTGGCAAAGCTCGTCGAGGAATCCATTAGCAAAGGCGCTGAACTGCGCCTGACTGACGAAAAGGGCCGCGTGGTCATTATTCCCGCCAATGTCCTGGGTTACGTTGAGATCGGCGCCGAGGAAGCCCGCCGCGTCGGTTTCGGCCAGCTCTAGGCCACAGCTTCACCTCGTCCCGAACCGCCCTGCAGCAAGGAGTTCGCTGAATGCTTTCCCTGGTAATCGTGGCCCTCGTGACCGTGGCCGCAGGTTTTGTTGTCTGGGCCAACGACAGGCGGCATGCGAAGTACGGCATCGGCATGCCGGCGGGCGTGGCGACTGCCGTGGGGATGCTGAGCTGGATCATCTTCATGGCCGCAGGGCTTGGTTACCAGCCGGGCCTGACGTGGATTCCGTGGGTGCTCCCCATGGTCCTGGGCACCGGGGCGGCTCTCGCCGCCGCGGTGTACCTGGGCCGGAAGCGTGCCCTGTATGACACGAAGGAGCTCACCGCGGCACTGCGGCTCTAAATAAGCGCTGCGGCTCTAAGTGCTGGGGGCGCGGGGCGGGTACTTGGCTGGAACGGCCACCGCTGCCACGGCGGCGGCAGCGGAGCTGACGGCCGCCGCCGCGGCAACGTCCCGCCCTGTCACCTGCGTGCCGGCGTCGTGGGACGTAAAGCGGATAAACACCCTGTTGTAACGCCAGTCCAGGTCCGGGTGGTGGTTTTGTTCCTCAGCCAGGCGCCCGACGGCGGCAATCAGCTCAAGCGCAGCGGCCGCGGTCGGAGCCTTGAAGACGGTCACCAGGCCACCCGATTGGTGCCGCCAGTCGGGCAGCTCTGCGAGGGCGGCGTCAATCTGGGTTTGGTTGAGAGTGTCTTCCGTGCCTGTCACCGCTGGCTCCTTGGATGGTACGCCTACAGGAACTCCGCCCGGCCTTCCATTGCCGACGAGGCAAGAGCGTGCTCGCGGCGCGGGATCCGTCCTGCCGCTTTCGCCAGCCTACCGGCGATGACTGCGTGTTTGAAGGCCTGCCCCATCATCGCCGGGTTCTGTGCCCGCGTCACCGCTGTCGCCAGCAGCACCGCGTCGCAACCCAGTTCCATGGCGAGCGCCGCGTCCGACGCCGTGCCGATGCCCGCATCCAGCACCACGGGGACGGAGGCCCGGGAAACGATGAGTTCGATGTTGTGCGGGTTCAGGATGCCCAGGCCGGTGCCGATCGGGGACCCGAGCGGCATGACTGCGGTGGCACCGAGGTTCTCCAGTCGAAGTGCCAGCACGGGGTCGTCATTTGTGTAGGCGAACACTTTGAACCCGCGGTTTACCAGCTGCTCGGTGGCGTCCACCAGCTCCACGGCGTCCGGCAGCAGCGTGTGTTCGTCGGCAATCACTTCAAGCTTCACCCAGTCCGTCTCCAGCGCCTCCCGCGCCAGTTCCGCCGTCATCACGGCGTCCCTCGCGGTGAAGCAACCGGCTGTGTTGGGCAGGACCCTGATGTTGTGGTCCACCAGGAGCTGGAACAGCGAGCCTGTTTCCGCCGGCGAGTAGCGGCGCATGGCCACGGTGGTCAGCTCCGTGCCGGACGCGATCAGGGCAGCCCCCAGTCCGTCCAGGCTGGGCGCACCGCCGGTGCCCATGATCAGCCGTGATCCCAGCGGGACGCCGTCCACGATGAAGGGGTCCGCTGCCGCCTGCTGCCCGGTCCCTGCCGCGCCTGCAACCGTTGTTCCTGCCATGATGCTCAACCTCCCTGTACCGCGGTAACAAGTTCGACGTCGTCGCCCTCGGCCAGTGCCGTGACGAACCACTGGCTGCGCGGCACCACCTCGGAATTCCGCGCCACCGCCACCCCCAGCTTTTGGCCGTCGGCAGCCTGCCCGTTGGGCGCGAGGTTCCTGCCGGTGACCTGGCTGATGAGGGTGGTGACGGACGCGCCGTCGGCCACCGCATGTGCCGTGCCGTTCAGTGTGATGTTCATGCTGTTTCCTTGTTCGGGTCAATTGTGACGGTGTGTACGGGCGTTGCCGGAGTTGCCGGTCCGGCCGAAAGGCCCGAAAACCGGTCGGGCCGGAACGGAGCCCAGCGTGGATCGGTGTCGCCGTCCATCAGTTGCCTGCAGATGGACGACGCTGCAGGGGTGAGCAGGACGCCGTGCCGGAAGAATCCGGTGGCAATGATCAGGCCCGCAATATCCAGGCCGGTTCCGGCGTCTGCCACGCGGCCCAGCAGCGGCGCGTTGTCCGGGGTCCCCGGGCGGGCCCTCGCCGTGGCTTCGAGCAGTTCCAGTTCGGCGACGGCGGGAACCAGCACCTGCGCGTCGCGGAGCAGCTGGTAGACGCCGCCGGCGGAGACGGCCGACCCTGCGGGGGTTGAGGATCCTGCAGGCGCGGCCATGGCGGCAGCGGTGCCCGCTCCTGACAGCGCATCTTCACGCTGCGTGGCCCCGATCACCACGGTGCCGTCCTGCCGGGGCACGATGTAAACGGGAACTCCGTGGACCATTCCACGGACTGTGGATGTCACCAGAGGCTGCAGGTAGGCGGGGACACGCAGGCGCAGGATGTCGCCGTACACGGGGCGGAGCGGAAGCTGAAGCCCGGGTGGCAGGCCGTCCAGGGACGCGGCTTCCAGACCGTTGGCAAGGATCGTTTCGCCTGCGTGCACCGTGCCGCCCCCGGCCAGGCTGACGCCGCTGACCCGCCCGTCCTCCCAGAGCAGGCCGGCGGCCCGCTCACGCACGGTGGAGCCGGGCAGGGAATCCGAGATCACGGCAAGGAGCTTGCGGGGATCCACCTGATGGTCTGCCGGAATCTCGAAGGCGCAGGATATCCCCGGGCTCAGCAACGGCTCCTGCGCCCGGGCTTCCCTGACTGTCAGCGGTTCCACCGTCAGGCCGCTGGCCTGCTGGACGCCGCGCAGGTCGGCGAGCGCCCGGCGGTCTGCGGCGTCGGCACCCACGGCGAGGGTCGACGTCGTGAGGTAGCCCGTGCCCGGATCGTCGGCGCCGGGTTCACGGGATTGCCGCCCGGATTCCAGGCCGGCTGCGAATGCCGGCCACAGTCCCGAGGAGTGGAGCATAAGCTCCAGGAGGTCTTCCTCCTGGTAGTGGAGTTCGCTGACGGGGGCCAACATGCCGGCGGCGGCCCAGCTCGCGCCCGTTCCCGGTGCGTCGTCGATAATCATCACAGACCTGCCCGACTGCCGGGCTTCCCAGGCGATGCCGTGCCCGATGACTCCTCCGCCGATCACGGCGACGTCGGCGGTGAGGCGCCTGTCATGCTCGTCGCGGCTGCGCGCGTGCGGGCGGACTGCTGGGGGCTGGGGGGTCATTGTCATCCTTCCCTACGCCGGTACTAACCGGATCAGGTCAAGCGGTCGGCTCTGACGCCCTCTCAGCCCTGCAGCTTTGTGACAGCTGCGGCGGGCTCCCGCGGTACTCCCCCAGTTTAGGGGAACTAGGCTTATGCCATGACCGAGCAAGCTCTCCTGACCGACGCCCGCCTGTACCTCTGCACCGACGCCCGCACGGCCCGGGGCGATTTCGCCGACTTCGTTGAGGCCGCCTACGCCGGCGGCGTCGACATCATCCAGCTCCGGGACAAGAACCTGGAGGCGGCCGAAGAGCTTGAGGTGCTCGAGGTTCTGGGGGCCGCGGCCCGCCGCCACGGCCGTCTTTGGTCAGTCAACGACCGCGCGGACATCGCCTCGCTCTCCGGCGCGCCGGTGCTCCACATCGGACAGAAGGACCTCCCCCTGGCCTCGGCCCGGAAGTTCCTCGGCAATGAAGCAGTGATCGGCCTGTCAACGCACAGCCCCGCACAGATCGATGCCGCCATCGGCGCATCCCGCGGTCCCGCCGGACTGGATTACTTCTGTGTCGGGCCGGTGTGGGCCACTCCTACGAAGCCGGGCCGTGCCGCCGTCGGCCTCGACCTGGTCCGCTATGCGGCAGAAGCCACCCGCAGGACAGCTGCCGGTGCCGGGGGGGCAAGCGTTGACGGAGCGCCCCTGCCGTGGTTCGCCATCGGCGGCATCGACCTGGGCAACGTTAAGCAGGTGGTGGCGGCAGGAGCGCAGCGGATCGTGGTGGTCCGCGCCATCACGGAGGCCGATGACCCCGCCGCCGCCGCGAGCTCGCTGCTGGCAGCCCTCGACGCGGGCGCATCCTGACTATCCGGTCAGGCCGAGCTGCCTCATCCGGCTGGAATGCTTCTCCGCCAGCCCCGCGGTCAGCCCGCTGACCAACTCTTTCGCGGCGGCGCTGTCCCCGCCGTCGATCAGGCTTCCCGGGAAAGCATGTTCGTAGCTCACCCGCTGCGCCTGGGTCAGTGCTTCGCCCAGCAGCCGCCTGCCCCACAGTGCAAGCCTGGAAGCAAGCCTGGGATCATCGGCAAGGGCACTCCTCAGCCGTTCGCGGAGAACTTCCGTTGTCTCGTCGGAAGCCTGGATCTGTTCGATGACGTCCCGTGTTCCGGCGTCAAGATAGCGGGAAATGGCCCGGTAGAAGTCGGCTGATACGGTATCGATCACGTAGGCCTTCATCAGTGATTCGTACCAGTCGGCCGGGCGCGTCCGCGAATGGAAATAGTCCACGGCTGCCTGGAACGGCAGCATGGCATCCTCGGCGTCGATCCCCATGGCCTCCAGGCGGGCGCTCACCAACTCGTAGTGCCGGAACTCCACCACGGCAATCCTGCCGAGCACGGCCCGGTCGTGGAGGGTGGGCGAATACCGCGCGTCAGCGGCGAATCTCTCGAAGGCTGAGAGCTCGCCATAGGCCATCATTCCGAACAGGTCTGCGATGAAGCGGTTGTGGCGAGCGGTGTCGGCCGGGGATGAGCTCATCGTCCAAGACTAATGGCGCAAATAGAGCTAATCTGACTTTCGTGTCACATCATCATCTGACTCCAAGTGTCCACGAACAGACCAACCGCCTGGCCGAAGCGCTGAACGCGCTGCGCACGGAGTTGGAGCTGCCCGGGCCCTTCCCCGATGATGTCCTGCGGGATGCGCTGGCGGCCATTGCGGAGCACAAGATGCCTGATCTTGACCTCACCGACGTGGGCTTTGTGACCATCGATCCTCCTTCTTCCACTGACCTGGATCAAGCCCTCTTCATCGAGCGGTCAGGCGACGGGTACAAGGTTTTCTACGCCATCGCCGACGTGCCGTCCTTCGTGGCGCCGGGAGGAGCGCTCGACGCCGAGACGCGCCGCCGGGGGCAGACGTTCTACGCCCCGGACGGGCGGATTCCCCTGCACCCCGAAGCCATCAGCGAGCAGGCCGGCAGCCTCCTCGCCGGCCAGTTGTGCGGCGCCTTCGTCTGGGAGTTCGACCTGGATGCGGCGGCCCGCGTGGAGTCGGTGCTGGTGCGCCGGGCCAGGATCCGGAGCCGGGCGAAGCTCAACTACACGGGCGTCCAGGCCGACCTGGATTCCGGCAGTGCCGCCCCCGTCCTCCTGCTCCTCAGGGAGGTGGGGATCAAGCGCGTGGAACTGGAACGGCTCCGCGGCGGCGCCAGCCTCAACATGCCGGAACAGGAAATCGAACAGCTGCCCGACGGCGGCTACCGCATCGTGGCGGCGCCACCCCTGCCCGTGGAGGACTGGAACGCCCAGATTTCGCTCATGACCGGCATGGCTGCGGCTGACCTTATGCTCGAGGGCAAGGTCGGGATCCTGAGGACCATGCCCGCCCCGGACGAACGGTCGCTCCTGCACTTCAAGCGGCAGACAAAGGCGCTCGGCAGGCCGTGGGACGGTGAGGCCAGCTACGGCGAGTACCTGCGTTCCCTGGATCCCACCGACCCCCGGCAGCTGGCAATCCTGCACTCCGCCGGAATGCTGTTCCGGGGCGCCGGGTACACGCCCTTTGACGGCAACGTGCCGGAGGACGCCATCCAGTCGGCCATCGGGGCCGCGTATGCGCACACCACGGCACCGCTCCGCCGCCTGATCGACCGCTTCGTCCTGGTGATTTGTGAGGCGCTGAGCAACGGCACCGCGGTTCCCGACTGGGCCCGGGAAGCACTTCCCTCGCTGCCGGAAATCATGGGGGCCTCGGACCAGCTGGCAGCGAGGATGGAACGGCTGGCCCTGGATACGGTGGAGGCCGCCCTGCTCGTCAACCACGTCGGACAGGAGTTCGACGCCGTCGTCATCTCCGGGTCGAAGCCGGGCAAGCCCAACGGGAACGGGAACGGCGGCAACGGGAACGGCAACGGACCGTCCGGCATCATCCAGATCGCAGACCCGGCGGTGACGGCCCGGTGCCCCGGCGAACTCGAATCCGGCACCACGGTCCGGGTCAGGCTGATCTCGTCGGACATCAGCACGCGCGTGATCCGGCTTGAGCTGGTGGAGTGATTGCCGGCTGATTGTGGACTGCGTCCGGGGCGTCAGTCGGTGATGGTTGCGGGCAACAGCTAGACTGAGGGGGTAGTAATGGATGCCCGGTCGTTGATTTCCATGATTTTTGAATTCAACAAGCCCGCCCCTACGCGATCTTGAGATACGCCCGCTGGTCCCCAGTGCCAGCATTTAGATAGCCCGCGATCGGCTTCCACTGGATTTGCTTGCGCGCCCGAGCGTGCTCCGGAACGGCCTCGCGGCCGGCCCCGTTGAGCAAGCAGCGCCAATGCCCAAATGAATAAGGAAACTCCCCTGTGAGTGAATTGCACACGCACCAACTTCTGACCGACGAAACCGGCACTGAAACGATCGAGCCGGAAGAGACCATCATCTCGGACGAAAAGCCGCACGAGATCGAGGAGAAATCCTTTGCGGACTACAACGTCCGCGCCGACATCGTCGAGTCCCTGGCCGACGCCGGAATCACCCACCCCTTCCCCATCCAGGCAATGACGCTGCCCGTGGCCCTCGCCGGCCATGACATCATCGGCCAGGCCAAGACGGGCACCGGCAAAACCCTGGGCTTCGGCATCCCCGCGCTGCAGCGCGTGGTGGGACGCGACGACCCCGGCTACGACAAGCTGGCAGTCCCGGGCGCTCCGCAGGCACTGGTGATCGTTCCCACCCGCGAACTCGCCGTCCAGGTTGCCAAGGACCTGGAGAACGCCGCCCGGAAGCGCAACGCACGCATTGCCACCATTTACGGCGGCCGCGCCTATGAGCCGCAGGTGGATGCCCTGCAGAAGGGCGTCGAGATCGTCGTCGGCACCCCCGGCCGCCTCATCGACCTGTACAAGCAGAAGCACCTGAGCCTGAAGAACGTCAAGATCGTCATCCTCGATGAGGCCGACGAGATGCTGGACCTCGGCTTCCTGCCGGACGTCGAGACGTTGATTGCCGGGACCCCTGCCGTCCGCCAGACCCTGCTGTTCTCGGCCACCATGCCCGGCCCGGTCATCGCCATGGCCCGCCGTTACATGACCCAGCCCACGCACATCCGTGCGGCTGACCCGGACGATGAAGGCCTGACCAAGCGCGACATCCGCCAGTTGATCTACCGTGCACACAGCATGGACAAGATCGAAGTCGTGGCCCGCATTCTGCAGGCACGCGGCCGTGGCCGCACCATCATCTTCACCAAAACCAAGCGCACTGCCGCCAAGGTGGCCGAGGAACTGGTGGACCGCGGGTTCGCCGCAGCCGCCATTCACGGCGACCTGGGCCAGGGTGCCCGCGAACAGGCCCTCCGGGCCTTCCGCAACAACAAGGTTGACGTCCTGGTGGCCACCGACGTCGCAGCCCGCGGCATCGACGTCGACGACGTCACGCACGTGATCAACTACCAGTGCGTCGAAGACGAAAAGATCTACCTGCACCGCGTGGGCCGCACCGGCCGCGCCGGCAACAAGGGCACCGCCGTGACGTTCGTCGACTGGGACGATATGCCCCGCTGGGGCCTGATCAACAAGGCGCTGGGGCTCAGCGTGCCGGAGCCGGTGGAAACCTACTCCTCATCCCCGCACCTCTATGAAGAACTGGACATCCCGGAAGGCACCAAGGGGCGCCTGCCCCGCGACAAGCGCGTTCTGGCCGGCGTCGACGCCGAGGTCCTGGAGGACCTGGGCGAGACCGGCAAGAAGACCCCCCGCACTTCGGGCGGACGTGACACCGCCCGCGGCGGGAGCACCGGCGGCGGACGTGACAGCGGCCGCTCCGGCGGACGCGATTCCCGCCGCAGCGAGGCCGGCGGCAGCCGGGACGGCGCCGGGCGTGACGGCGGACGTTCAGGTGACCGCCGCCGTCGTTCTTCCGACAACGCCGCAGCAGCCGCTCCGGCGGCCGACGCAGCTCCCGTGGCCGCAGCGCCCGCCTCGGCACCGGCCGAGGTGGACCGGGCAACGCGCGCACGACGCCGCACCCGCACCCGTCGACGCAATGGCGAGGTAGTAGGCGGCGGTAACGCAGCGCAGGATGGCGCACAACGCGGCAATGCCGAGGCCTAAACCCCTCAATGACTGACACCGTCTGGGCGCCGGACGGCAGCAACCTGGTGGTACACGCGGATAACGCCGAGTACCTCCCCACGCTGCCGGACGGCGCCTTCACACTCATCTACGTTGACCCGCCCTTCAACACGGGCCGGGCCCAGACACGCCAGCAGACCACCATGGTCCGCAACGCTGAAGGCAGCGGCGACCGCGTGGGGTTCAAGGGCCGCTCCTACGACACGATCAAAGGCGCCCTGCACAAGTACGACGACGCCTTCAGCGACTACTGGTCCTTCCTGGAGCCCAGGCTCGTGGAGGCGTGGCGGCTGCTGGCCGACGACGGCACCCTCTACCTGCACCTGGACTATCGGGAAGTCCATTACGCCAAGGTCATGCTGGACGCCATCTTCGGCCGGGAGTGCTTCCTGAACGAAATCATCTGGGCCTACGACTACGGAGCCCGGGCGAAGTTCCGATGGCCCACCAAGCACGACAACATCCTGGTGTACGTCAAGAACCCGGCCAAGTACCACTTCAACAGCGCTGAAGTGGACCGCGAGCCGTACATGGCGCCCGGACTGGTCACGCCGGAAAAGCGGGAACTGGGGAAGCTTCCCACCGACGTCTGGTGGCACACCATCGTCTCCCCCACCGGCAAGGAGAAGACCGGCTACCCGACGCAGAAGCCCGAAGGGCTGATCCGCCGCGTGGTGGCCGCCTCCAGCAGGCCGGGTGACTGGTGCCTGGACTTCTTCGCCGGATCCGGCACGCTCGGAGCCGTCGCCGCGAAACTGGACCGGAAATTCGTCTGCGTGGACCAGAACCAGCCGGCCATCGATGTCATGGCCAAGCGCCTCAGTGGCCACGCGACCTTTACCTCGTTCCCGCCCAACTAGGGACGGACGACGGCGGTTCCGCTGGCCTGCTCTTCAATCCTCGCCAGGACGTCGGGGTCCGTGAGGTTCTCGCCCAGCAGGTTCGGCTTGCCGGTGCCGTGGTAGTCCGAGGAGCCCGTGACCAGCAGGCCATGCTCTTCAGCGAGTGCACGGAGCATGGTCCGGCCTTTCTCCGGGTTGTCGCGGTGGTTGACCTCCAGGCCGGCCAGGCCGGCGTCGATCATCTCCAGGTAGGTGCGCCTGCCCACCACCCTGCCCCGGGCGGACGCCACCGGATGGGCGAACACGGGCACGCCTCCCGCCTCCCTGACCAGGGCCACGGCGAAGGCCGGATCCGGCGCGTAGTGCTGGACGAAGTACCGGGACTGCGATGTCAGGATCGAGGCAAAAGCCTCTGTCCGGTCCGCGACCACCCCGGCCGCCACCAGGGCATCGGCAATGTGCGGCCGCCCCAGCGTTGCACCCGGTGCCACATGGTGGATGACGTCGTCCCAGGTCAGCGGGTAATCCTCGGCCAGGAGGGTGACCATGCGTTCGGCCCGGATGAGGCGCGCGTCCCTGGCCTTGGTGATTTCCTCCAGCAGGCCGGGATGCGCCGGATCATGGAGGTAACTGAGCAGGTGGACGCTGATGCCCTCCACGGTCCGGCAGGAAATCTCCATGCCGGGCACCAGGACAATGCCCTCGGTCCGGGCCGCCGCTGACGCTTCCGCCCAGCCGTCGGTGGAATCGTGGTCGGTCAGGGCCACCACGTCCAGGCCCGCGGCTGCGGCGGCCGCCATCACCGCTGCGGGCGCCTCCGTGCCGTCGGAAACATTCGAGTGGGCATGCAGATCAATCCTCACCTGCCCAGCCTAGTAGATGGCCGGTGCAGATGGCCGGTGCAGTGTTCGGTGCAGTGTGGCCGGTGGCTATGGCCAGTCCGCTGGTGAGACGATGGGACGGTGAACGATGCAGCCAACACCTACAACGGTGAAAATACAGCAAACCAGCCCCTCGAAGAGCGCGTCAACAACCGCTCGCAGCGGCCCAGTTCCGACGCCTTCAAGGCCTTCATGGCCAGCAACTGGGCGCCGTCGGCACAAGAGCTCCCCGATCGGGACGCCGTGGCCGATCACGCCGCCGCCCGGCGTCGCACCATTTCCGGCCTGTTCAAGGGCGAACGCCTGGTGGTTCCTGCCGGGCCGCTTAAGGTCCGCTCCAATGACTGCGACTACCGCTTCCGCCCCCACTCAGGTTTTGCCCATCTGACAGGCCTGGGCCTCGACCACGAGCCCGATGCCGTGCTCATCTTCGAACCGGTTGAAGAAGGAAAGGGCGACGACGGCGGGAACCACCACGCCACTCTTTACTTCCGGCCCCTCGCCGGCCGGGACACCGAACAGTTCTATGCAGACTCCCGCTCGGGCGAATTCTGGATCGGTGCCCGCCCCACGCTGGCAGAATTCGAGCGCAGGCTGGGCCTTGCCACGGCCCACATCGACGAGCTCGAACTGGCAATCACCAAGAACGTGGGCGCCCCGGAAATCGGTGGCATCTCCATCCGGCTGGTGCGCAAGGTGGACGAGAACATCGACGCCCTGGTGGACACGGCCCGTTACAACACGGCCAAGGACCCGGACAACCTGGACCTGGGCGTGCTGGATGCCCTTGATGAGAAGCTCACCGAGGCCCTCTCCGAACTTCGCCTGCTCAAGGATGCGTGGGAAGTCGAGCAGATGAGGATCGCCGTAGCCGCCACCGTGGAAGGGTTCACCGAGGTGGTGAAGGCCCTCCCCCGGGCCCTGACGCACCAGCGCGGCGAGCGCGTGGTCGAGGGCGCTTTCTTTGCCCGTGCCCGGGAAGAGGGCAATGAGCTGGGCTACGACACCATCGCGGCCTCCGGCAACAACGCCACCGTGCTGCACTGGACCCGGAACACCGGATCCGTCAACGCCGGCGAGCTGCTGCTGCTGGATGCCGGCGTTGAGGCCGACTCCCTCTACACGGCCGACGTGACCCGCACCCTGCCCGCAAACGGGACGTTCACCGAGGTCCAGCGCAAGGTATATGAGGCTGTCCTGGATGCGGCGGACGCGGGCTTCGCTGCGGCGCAGCCCGGCACCAAGTTCCGCGATATCCACACGGCCGCCACCACTGTGCTCGCCGAGCGCCTGGCGGAATGGGGCCTGCTGCCCGTATCCGTCGAAGAAGCCATCAGCCCGGAGGGCCAGCAGCACCGCCGCTGGATGCCCCACGGCACCAGCCACCACCTTGGCCTCGATGTGCACGACTGCGCCCAGGCCAAGCGCGAGCTCTACCTGGACGGCGTCCTTACCCCGGGAATGGTGTTCACGATCGAGCCGGGCCTGTACTTCAAGAACGAAGACCTCGCGATTCCGGCGGAATACCGCGGCATCGGCGTCCGGATCGAGGATGACATCCTGATGACTGCCGACGGTCCGGTCAACCTCAGCGCCGCGCTCCCCCGCAAGGCGGACGACGTCGAGTCCTGGATGGCGGGCATCTACCAGGAAGCAGAGCACTCACAGCCGTAAATCGATTAAAACAAAGGCCTCCGTCCGGATCATCCGGACGGAGGCCTTTGTTATGGGAGCGCTACTGCTGGCTGCCGCCCTCAGGGGCCTCCTGTTTGGGGCCGCCCTCCTGTGTGTGCGCGTCGGTGACGCGGACACCGTACTGCGGCCGGCCATCCGGTAGGTCAGGGTAGCGCACTGCGGGCTTCGGCGCGGCCTGATGCTGCTCCTCGGAAGGGGCCTCCGGTCCGTGGCCGGGCACAGGGCCGGCGTGCGCGCCCACGGGCGGCCGGCTCCCCGCTTCGGGCGTCCTCTGGCCGTAAGGATCGTTCCAGCCCGCAGGCCGCTGGGGTCCGGTTCCCTGCTGGGGGCTGTGCTCCGGTCCCGGCTGATGCCCCGGCTGGTTCTGGTAGCCGCCATGGCCGTATGATCCGGCGCCGGCGGCGGCATCCGACGTGGTCATGGGCAGTTGCTGCAGCATCCGCCGCGCCTCGTGGGAAGCCTCAAAGGCCACTACGACGTCGTAGTTGGTGGCCACCACCTGGCTGGTTGAGGTGAAGTCGCGCTTTCCGCGCTGCATGGCGTAGGTGACGATGCCGAAGAGCATGAAGAACGCCGCACCCATGAGGACCGACGTCACAATAGAGAAGTAGCCGCCGGTGGGCGAGAAGAAGGACAGCATGACGCCGACGAACAGGCCAAACCACATACCGCTCAGCGCGCCCGACAATGCCACCCGGGGGTAGCTCAGCCGTCCGGTGACGCGCTCCACCATCTTCAGGTCGTTGCCCACGATGGACACGAGCTGGACGGGGAACTGCTGGTCTGCGAGATAGTCCACCGCCTTTTGGGCGTCCAGATAGGAGGTATACGAACCGACGGTGTCCCCGGCCGGAACCGTGCGGAACTCATCCGGCCCGTTCGGGGTACCGGCCTTCGGGGCACCAAAAATGTTTGACATACATCCATTCTTGCCCATCCGGCTGTGTGCAGGCTGAAATTCAGCTAAAAGAGAGCAGACTCGGTAGCCTGTACAAGTGAGCACAAATCTTTCGCGGGTGTTTGTTGCGCGCCTTCTCGGACTGGATGTCTTCGACCCACTGGGCGACCGGCTTGGCAGGCTGCGCGATGTTGTCGTGCTCTCGAGGGGAACGAGGGGCGCACCGCACGTGGTGGGCATCGTGGTGGAAGTGCCGGGCAAGAAGCGGGTTTTCGTCCCGATGACCCGGATCACCTCGATCGACCAGACCCAGATCATCTGCACCGGACTGGTGAACCTGCGCCGCTTTGAACAGCGCGGCGCGGAAACCCTGGTGGTGGCCGAAATGTTCGACCGCCGCGTGACTTTGGCGGACGGCAGCGGCGACGCCACCATCGAGGACATCGCCATGGACCGCCACCGGTCCGGCGACTGGTTCGTCAGCAAGCTCTTCGTGCGCCGCGGCCACTCCCTTTCGCCGCTGAGCCGGCTCCGCCGCAACGAGACCATGATTATCGACTGGGCCGATGCCCAGCAGGGTGCCAGGACGGAGCCACAGGCCGCTACCCAATTCGTGGCGACTCACGAGGACCTGAAACCGGCCGACTTCGCCGAAGCGCTCCAGGAGATGAGCGACAAACGCCGCTTCGAAGTGGCCAGCGAACTGCAGGACGAACGGCTCGCTGACGTCCTGCAGGAAATGCCCGAGGGCGACCAGGTGGAGATCCTCTCCGCCTTGGACGTCAACCGCGCCGCAGACGTCCTCGAAGAGATGGATCCGGACGACGCCGCCGACCTCCTGGCCGAACTCCCCTCTGCGCAGGCCGAGGAACTGCTCCAGCTCATGGAACCCGAGGGGGCTGAGGACGTCCGGCGCCTCCTGGAGTATGACGAAGACACTGCCGGCGGCCTCATGACGCCTGTTCCGGTCATCCTCCCGCCCGAGGCCACCGTGGCCGAAGCGCTGGCCCACGTCAGGCGCGAGGAGCTCTCACCGGCCCTCGCATCATCGATCTTCATTGCCCGGCCCCCGCTGGAAACACCTACCGGGCGGTTCCTCGGCGTAGTCCATATCCAGCAGCTCCTGCGTTACCCACCACCCGAGCCGCTCGGAAACCTGGTGGACAAGAACCTGGAACCGGTGTCGGACCAGGCCCACATCAGCGAGGTGGCCCGCGCCCTGGCCACCTACAACTTGAATTCCCTACCGGTAGTCAATGCGGACGGTCGCCTTGTGGGGGCGGTGACTGTTGATGACGTGCTCGATCACCTGCTGCCGGACGACTGGCGCGCCCACGATGACGATGCCCCGATAAGGAAGCTTGGAGGCCGCATTGGCTGATCTCAGCTCACCCCGCAACCCCCAAAACCGCCCGGGAGGCAAGGCCAGCGGCGGCCTGGACACCCCGCTGAGCGGACGCCAGCGGATCCTGCCAAAGTTCTCACCGAACCCTGACGCCTTCGGCCACGCCACGGAAGGCTTCGCCCGCTTTATGGGCACTCCGCAGTTCCTCGTGTACATGACGGTGTTCTGCCTCTTCTGGCTCGCCTGGAACACCTGGGCGCCGCTGGACTGGCAATTCGACTCCCGTGAACTCGGTTTCACATTGCTGACGCTAATGCTCTCCCTGCAGGCGTCCTATGCGGCCCCGCTGCTGCTGCTCGCCCAGAACCGGCAGGACGACCGTGACCGCGTGTCGCTGCAGCAGGACCGACAGCGCGCCGAACGCAATCTGTCGGACACCGAATACCTCACCAGGGAACTGGCGTCGCTGCGCATCGCTCTGCGCGAAGTTGCCACCCGTGACTACGTCCGCGCCGAACTCCGCAGCCTCCTGGAGGACATGCTGGAGGCACAGGAAGAACTCCGCACGCACGATCCGTCCGGTACCGGCAGCCATGAGTCCCCCAGGGACAAGGTCAAGGACCGGCTGAAGGAGCGGCGCGACAAGCAGCGCAACCCGCGGACCCAGCAGATCCCCAAGGTCAAGCCGGAACATCCCGGATACCCTGCGCACCTCAATTCCCCCGAAAGCTGAGCACTGACCGTATGAGCACCCCCCTGGACCAGGCAGTGGACGCTGCACTGGCCACTGTCATCGATCCCGAACTGCGCCGTCCCATCACCGAACTCGGCATGGTGGAGTCGGTTGATATCGGCGACGACGGCCGGGTCAGGCTCGTTGTGCTGCTCACCATTGCAGGTTGTCCGCTGCGCGGCACCATCACCGCGGACTCCGAGGCTGCGCTGTCGGCGGTCCCCGGGGTGACCGCCGTCGATGTCGAGCTCAAAGTCATGACGCAGGAACAGCGGGACGCGCTGAAGGAGCAGCTCCGCGGACCCGGGGGCCAGCGCGGCATTCCGTTCAACCAGCCCGGTTCCTTCACGAAGGTCTTTGCCGTGGCCAGCGGCAAGGGCGGTGTGGGCAAGTCCTCCGTCACCGTCAACCTCGCCTGTGCCATGGCCGCGCAGGGCCTGCGCGTCGGCATCATCGACGCCGATGTGTACGGCTTCTCGGTCCCGGCCCTGATGGGCATCGACCAGGCCCCCACCCGCGTGGACGACATGATCCTGCCGCCGGTGGCCTACGGCGTGAAGGTCATTTCCATCGGCATGTTCGTCAAGGGCAACCAGCCGGTCGCGTGGCGGGGACCCATGCTTCACCGGGCCCTCGAGCAGTTCCTCACCGACGTCTACTTCGGCGACCTGGACGCACTCTTCCTCGACCTGCCGCCGGGCACAGGCGACATCGCCATCTCCGTGGCCCAACTGCTTCCGAAGGCCGAGATCCTGGTGGTGACCACACCGCAGACCGCTGCCGCCGACGTCGCCGAGCGGGCGGGCGCCATCGCCACGCAAACGGGTCAGTCCGTGGCCGGGATTGTGGAGAACATGTCCTACCTTGAAATGCCCGACGGCGGCAGGATGGAACTGTTTGGCAGCGGCGGCGGCGCCGTCCTCGCCGAAAGGCTGACCGCGACGGTCGGGGCGGATGTGCCCCTCCTGGGCCAGATTCCGCTGGACATCCTGCTGCGCGAAGGCGGCGACGCCGGCCAGCCGATCGTGCTCGGCCGCCCCGAGACTCCTGCGGCCAAGGCCCTGGCGGGCATTGCGGGGGTGCTTGCGGCGAGGCCGCGCGGCCTGACGGGAATGAAGCTGGGCCTGCAGCCCCGGTGAAATGGGCCCGGTAATTACGCCCGGCGAAATACCGGCCTAGGTGGCCTCGGAGTCGAACGGTGCACGCTCGCCATCGGCCAGCCGTTCAATAACGCGTGCCGGGCGCTCTTCCGCGTAGGACGCGGCGGAGGCCGAGGCAACGGCTGCAACCGCTGCCGGCGCACCGGCGCTGACGGGCTTGGTGTCGTCGTCGAGCAGGGCTTCCTTGATAATCCGGCGGGGATCGTACTGGCGCGGGTCGTATTTCTTCCAGTCGACCTCGTCGATGTCGATGCCGACTTCGTCCTTGATCTGTTCCCGGGCGCCGGACGCCATCCGACGGACTTCCTTGACCAGGTTCGCCAGTTTCTGCGTGTATTCGGGCAGCCGGCTGGGGCCGATCACCAGGACGCCGATGATCAGCAGAAGAAAAAACTCCGGACCGTTGATTCCAAACACCTTAGGAAGATTACCCTCTCCGGCACACTGGTGACGATTCTGACGCGGGCCGCACAACAGCGGCCCCGTCGGGCAGCCGCCTCATGGTGTCAAAAGCTCCACAATGCGCCCCAGCCCGCGCTGCAGCCTTGCGGTCAGGTCTTCCGGGGCTGCCGCGGTGCCGCCGGCCGCTGCGGCCCCTGTAACGTCCTTGGTACTGTGCACCGGCGTGACCGAACCTGAGCGGACCAACTCCGCCACGCCGTCGTCGGCCGTGTCGGCGGGCAGGTCCGAAATGTAGGTGAACGTCACGCCCGGCGCCTGGTAAATGGCACGCCACGGGGCTGAGTCGTTGATCCAGAGCGCCCCGGCCCCGCCTGCGGGAGTGCCGGCGGCGCCCTGGTGCGCAGCAACAAATCCGTCCTCCGCCGCGGGACGGCCCGTCAGGATATTCGTGGGCGACGAGACGGGCACGGCGGATGGTGCCGCGCCTGCCGGGCCTGGTTGCGGATGCTGTTCCAGCACGGTGGCAAAATGCTTCCCGTCGGTGAGCCTCACTTCCAGGACGCCCTGCCCCGCCACAGCTTCACGCCGGGCCCAGAGCATGTGGAAGCCCATGTTCCGCAACTCCGGGCATGACCATCCCTGCGCGCGAAGTCCCTCAATATCGGCGCTTGTCAGCATGCCGGCCGAACCCAGGGAGGCGGAGCCCGTCGAGGACGGCAGCCCGAACGTGGCTTCCTCCTGCTGGACCGACGTTGCGGGTGCGCCGCCTGCCTCGGGCGTGGGATCGCCGGCTACTAAATAAGCTGCGGCAGTGACCACGCCGGCCGCGGCAACGGCACCGCCTGCTGCGAGGGCCAAGGCCCTCAGTGCCGGGGACCCTGCTACGGTTCGGCCGGGGGCGGGCTGCCGGGCAGCGGTGTTCCCGGCCGTCACGGATGCCGTTGCCAGCTGCTGCGTCCGGGCCAGCAGCCTGGCCGTGAAGTCATCGCTCGCGGCCGGGATCGAGGCGCGGCGCATGCGCTCAAGATACTGGCGCTCACGCCACTGCACCGACATGCATTCTGGGCATGACTTTATGTGCTCTGCACTGCGTCCGCGCTTGCTGCGCGGCAGGAGTCCGCGCGTACAGTTGCCTCCAAGGCCACGCAGCAGGTTTCTCAGCTGACCCATGGAGCCGATCAGAGGATGCCGGCGATGCGCGGCAGTTTGAGCCGCGGCTTGAGGGACTGCCTGGTGCGGGGATCCCGGTGCGCAAGCTTTTCCCGGAGCATGGTGCGACCGCGGTGGATGCGGGACCGCACGGTTCCGAGTTTGACGCCAAGCGCCTCGGCCACCTCATCGTAGGACAGGCCTTCGAGATCGCACAGGACGACGGCGGCGCGGAAGTCCGGCGGCAGTTCCTCCAGGGCGGCCTGGACGTCGAGGTCCAGGTTGTTGAATTCGAAGCTCTGTTCCGGGCCGGGCTCGCGGCCGGGCAGACGTGATTCGGCGTCTTCGGCGAGGGCATCAAAGCGGATGCGGCTCTTGCGGCGCGCCTGGTCCAGGAAAAGGTTGGTGGTGATCCGGTGCAGCCAGCCGTCGAGGGTGCCGGGCTTGAAGTTCTCCAGCGACCTGAAGACGCGGACGAACACCTCCTGCGTGAGGTCCTCGGCGTCGTACTTGTTGCCGGTCAAACGGTAGGCAAGGCGGTAGACCTTGGCGGAGTGGTTGGTTACCACTTCCTCCCAGGTTGGCCTGACCCACTCCGCTTCTGACTGGGCCACTGAATCTTCAATTGCCGGGACAGGTGCCACAACTGATGCTGACATCGTCCACTCCCCTCGTGGATGGTACTAACGCCTGGACGGTGCTGACACCAGTGCTTCGGCGCCGATCACCTCCTGGATGAGCGGATTACCATCATTTCAAAGTTGGCTGGGAATTTCCTGACTATCCCGGGGCTTCAGCCTTGGGCGGAAACCCGCGCGGCCCGCGCGGCCGGGACAGTGGTTCCCGTCACATCCGGAAGCAGCCACAGCCCGCCGGGCCGTCACCTCCGGGCCGGGCACCGCCTGACACAGTACGCTGTTAGGAACAATCCCCTTGCCGCCCAGAAAGCGAATCCTCATGAGCGCCGATAAGTCCACGAGCTGGTCCTACGCAGAAGATCTGCCTGCCGAGGATGAAGTATTGCTGCATGCTCGGGAGCGTTCCTTTGAGCTGGGCGTCACGCCGGTCGGACCTGGCGTGGGAGCGGTGCTGACGGTGCTGGCGGCAGCTTCGAAAGCGCAGACGGCTGTGGAAATCGGAACAGGAGCCGGCGTCTCCGGCGTCTGCCTGCTGCGCGGCCTTGGCCCCCAGGCGGTCCTGACCACCATCGACGTGGACGTGGAACATCTCAGGGCGGCACGGGAGGCATTCCAGGAAGCCGGAAGCCCTGCCAACCGCACACGCACCATTTCCGGACGTGCCGGTGACGTCCTGCCGCGGCTGACCGACGGCGCCTACGATCTGGTGTTCATTGATGCGGACAAGCCGGGCACCCCGGGGTATGTGGAGCAGGCCATCCGGCTGCTGAAACGCGGCGGCTTGCTGGTCATCAACGACGCGCTGGACAAGGACCGCGTTGCCAACCCGGCGGCCCGGGATTCAACCACCGTGGTTCTACGCCAAGTGGGCAAGGCAATTCGCGACGACGAACGGCTGGCTTCGGCCATGCTGCCCACCGGTGACGGGCTTTTGGTAGCGGTCAAGAAATAAGGAAGGGCCCGCAGCCAAAGGCCGCGGGCCCTACCCGGGCAAATCTATTCGGTAACGCCGACGAGGCATTCCTTGAGGTTTGCCGCCTCTGCCGCGTTAAGTTCGACCACAAGCCGCCCCCCGCCTTCGAGCGGCACACGCATAATCAAGCTGCGGCCCTCTTTGGTTACTTCCATAGGGCCGTCGCCGGTGCGTGGTTTCATAGCCGCCATGAGGAAAATCCCCTCCAATAGTCCCAGGACCTACCAGCCCGGGCGGGCTGTGGCCGCGTCGTCAATCAAGCCGCTATGGCGGCCTAGCAGCTACCGCCATGGCTGAACAGTTGTGAATGCAATTTGTTCATGCTTAACCCCTATTATCCTGTAATTACCCGGCTGTAGCTAATTGATGGATTTTCTTCATCACTTGGAAAATTGTGGCCGACTGTGTCGTGCGTCATAGTCCTGCAGGCCGGCTCACGGCGGATAGTCGCCCCCGCCTGGCAGCTGGGCCCAGGCCCACAGCCACACGATCCAGACAATCTGGAGCAGGACGAACATGGTGACCACCGTTCCGCGGTAGGCGCGGGAACGCGACATGAGGGCTGCACTCAGCGCCAGCGGGAAGAGCGGCAAGAGCATCCGGAACGTGCTGGTCTGGGGATGCAGGAACACGAGCAGATAACCCATGTAGCAGACGCACCAGAGCCGCAACTCTGTCCCCAGCGCCGCCACGGGAGAAGATGTCATGACAAGCCCGAAGGCCGCTACAAATACAAATGGAGCCAGCACCCCCAATACCGGCCCGAACAGCTGGATTCCGGTGTCGAACCACGGCTTAAAGGGCACAAGGTCGTGGCCGCGCCAGACGGTTTCCGTCTTGGTGTAGGCCGCAGGATCTCCGGTGACGGCCCAGGCAATGGCAGGCCACAACAGGGCGCTGAGCCCGCTGACCACGGTCAAGACCGCCAGGCCCAGGAGGTCCCGTCCGCTGTGAGGCGGGGCCTCGTCGCCGCGTCGGATGCCGGGACGCGCGCGCTCCCACAGACGGTAGGCGAGCAGCCCTCCCGCCATGGCGGCAAACGGAATCCCTGTAGGCCGGGAAAGGCACATGAGGACGACTACCGGCATCGCCCACAGATATCGCCTCTGCACGACCAGGAGGAGTGCCGACGCCAGCAGCAGAAGGTTCAGCGACTCGGCATAGGGAACCTGGAGGACGGCGGCCACGGGGAACGTGGAAAAGAAGGCTACCCCCCACATCGCCGTGCGGTGGGCGGCTTTCTGCCGGAAGAGGCGATACACCACCAGGGCGGCGCCCAGCCCGGCAGCCATCGCAATGAAGGTGAGGGCCAGCGCGGGGTCCATGCCCGTCATGGCCGAGACTGCCCGTCCCAGCATCGGAAAGAGCGCATAGAAAGCCCAGGCGTTCTCCTTGACGTTCCCGCCGTCGTCCAGGGGAAGCTGGCTCGGGTAGCCGTTCAGGAGTATCTCGCCGTACCAGCGGGCGTCCCAGATATTGATGAAGTTCCAGTAATCAGGCTTTGCGGGAAACCACGGGTTGACTCCCTGGTGGAGGGCGGCCGCCATGAAGATGCAGGCGCTGACAACCCGCGCGGCAGCGTACACGGAGGCCACCTGCGCCCACCACGGCCATCTGCCCGCGCGCGCGGCGGCTGACACCATCTTTTTCCGAACCAGGGCGTTCAGTCCCGGGTTACCTTCCTGCACCACCCGTCCCGCGGACGTGCCCTGTTGGCTCAAGGCACGCTCTCCCCCGGCTGCGCCGGCGTACGGAGTTCCATCCGCAGCCGTTCAATTTCGTGGTCCTTGGCGGCTAGCTGGTCGCGGAGGTCGTCCAGGACCTGGTCCACCTGATCCATGCGGTAACCACGCAGCCCAAGCGAAAACCGGATCCGGTCAACATCGGCAGGTGATGCCTCGGCCGGGAGCAGCACGGGGGGCAGCGAGGCCACGGGATCGTCGAAACCGGCCAGGAGCGGGGACTCCCGGGACCGCCGGCGTCGAAAAACACCCGACGCGGACCCCCCTCCGAAGAAGAGCGCGGCGCCGATCAAAGCGATGGCGAGGAATATCAGGAAGAAACTCACAGGATCCATCGTGCCAGACGCCGTCGCGGCTGTTATTCCGGCCGCTGGTTGCCGTTCGGCCCGCCCCCGCCATTGCCTGCGCTGCTTCCCGGCGACGGCCGGATGGCGCCGTGGATGACCAGGTCCACGGCGTGGCCGGGCTCATCGACAACCTGGATGAGGCTCAGGTCCTTCTCAGAGATCATGCCGTCTTCCACAAGCGTGCCCCTGATCCAGTCGATCATGGGTCCCCAGAAGGCAGTCCCAAGGAGGACGATGGGGAACGAGGTGACCTTCCTGGTCTGGACCAGGACCATCGCCTCGAAGAGTTCATCCAGGGTGCCGAGGCCGCCGGGCAGCACAATGAAGCCCTGGGCATATTTCACGAACATCGTTTTGCGCGCGAAGAAATATCGGAAGTTGATCCCAAGGTCCACCCACTGGTTGAGGCCCTGTTCAAACGGGAGCTCAATGCCAAGCCCCACGGAGACGCCGTTTCCCTGGACGGCCCCCTTGTTGGCCGCCTCCATGGAGCCCGGGCCGCCACCGGTAATGACGGCGACTCCCGCTTCGGCCAGTTTGCGGCCCACCTCAACGCCCAGCTCGTAGTAGACGGAACCGGGTTTGGTGCGGGCGGATCCGAAGACGCTGACGGCCGGCCCCAGGTCAGCGAGGGCACCAAAGCCTTCCACGAACTCGCTCTGGATCCTGAGCACGCGCCAGGGATCCGTGTGGACGAACTGGCCCGGTCCCTTTGTGTCCAGCAGGTGCTGGTCCGACATCTCCACCGCCGCCTGTTTGCGCCGCAGCTCCAGCGGACCCTTGTGACGGGTGGCAATGGGAGGTACTGGAGTTGGAGAAGGCTGCGGATCGGTACTCATCCACCAAGGCTAGCGCGGTTCGACAAGCCCGGCCGTCCGGCGCGTCGGAACCCCCAGCAGCGGGCACCCGGGCCGCTGACCAGCAGGTATCTCTTGAATTACGATCTGCATGAAGTTGGAGTGATTGGCGTCATATCCCGCTAATGTTCGCTAGATTCTCTCTTATGACTACTCAAGTGCCCGGCGATGCGCTCGTCTCCCTGAAAGCCGTGAACAAGCACTACGGCCAGCTGCACGTACTGAAGGACATCAACCTCAACGTCCGCAAGGGCGAAGTTGTTGTGGTCATCGGACCATCCGGTTCCGGTAAATCGACTCTCTGCCGGGCCATCAACCGTCTCGAGACCATCGATGACGGCAAGATCGCCATCGACGGCAAGGAACTCCCGGAGGAAGGCAAGGAACTCGCCAAGCTGCGGGCCGATGTCGGGATGGTCTTCCAGTCTTTCAATCTCTTTGCCCACAAGACGATCCTCGAGAATGTCACCCTGGGGCCGATCAAGGTCAAAGGGGTGCCCAAGGCCCAGGCCGACAAGGACGCCATGGCACTGCTTGAACGCGTCGGCGTCGGACACCAGGCGCCCAAGCTGCCGGCACAGCTGTCCGGCGGCCAGCAGCAGCGCGTGGCAATTGCCCGCGCCCTGGCCATGAAGCCGAAGGTCATGCTCTTTGACGAGCCCACCTCTGCCCTTGACCCGGAGATGATCAACGAAGTCCTTGACGTCATGATCCAGCTGGCCAAGGAAGGGATGACCATGATCGTGGTCACCCACGAAATGGGCTTCGCCCGTAAAGCGGCTGACCGCGTGGTGTTCATGGCGGACGGCCAGATCGTCGAGGACGCCACACCCGAGGAGTTCTTCACGAACCCGCAGAGCAACCGGGCCAAGGATTTCCTCTCCAAGCTCCTCACACACTGATTCCCCGAGACCGCACCAACTCAGTTCGCACCCCGGCCACCACAGTGGCCGCCAATGAAAGGTAATGTCATGAAGGCATTTTTGACCCGACGAAAGTCCTTTGTGGTTGCAGCATCGGCAGCCCTCGCTCTGACACTGAGCGCCTGCGGCGGCGGCGGCGGAACCACCAGCAACCCCTCAGTCGCGGAGAAGCCGACCTTTGCGGCAGGCAGCACCATGGAGAAGCTCTCCAAGGCCGGTTCCATCAAGATCGGCACGAAATTTGACCAGCCGCTTTTCGGCCAGGTCGGCCTGGACGGCAAGCCCATCGGTTTTGACGTTGAAATGGGCAAGCTGATTGCTGCCAAGCTGGGCATCCCTGCCGACAAGATTGAATGGTCCGAGACTGTTTCGGCCAACCGCGAACCTTTCATCGAGCAGGGCAAGGTGGATCTGGTCATCGCCACGTACACCATCAACGACAAGCGCAAGCAGGTCGTCAGCTTCGCCGGACCCTATTACGAGGCCGGACAGGCCCTGATGGTCAACAAGGACAACGACACCATCAAGAAGCCCGAAGACGTCAAGGGCAAGAAAGTCTGCTCCGTGACGGGTTCCACCCCCGCAGGCACCATTGTGGAGAAGTACGGAGCCGTACTCGTTCCCGCCGCTACGTACTCGGCCTGCCTGGAGCCGCTGCGCAACAAGCAGGTGGAAGCCATCACCACGGACAACGTGATCCTGGCCGGCTTTGTGGATAAGGAACCGGAAGCTTTCAAGCTGGCCTCGGACGAAACCTTCACCAAGGAGCCTTACGGCATCGGCCTGAAGAAGGATGACGCCGTTTTCCGCAACTGGATCAACGACCAGCTGGAAGAGTTCAGCAAGGACGGGTCTTACAAGAAGGCCTGGGAAGCGACCGCGGGCTCCGTCATTAAGACCGCCCCCGAACTCCCTGCCATTGTTCGTTACTAAATAACGCAGGGCGGTTGCCGGAGTCCGATCCGACGCGATTCCGGCAGCCGCCAACCCATCTTCGCTCCCGTCCGCGACACACAGCCGAAGGATGTTATGGACGTCATCATCGCAAACCTGCCACTTTACTGGGAAGGCTTTCTCCGAACCCTGTTCCTGTCTGCCGTATCCGGAGTCATTGCCTTAGTGCTGGGAACCGTGCTGGCCGCAGCCCGGGTCTCCCCCGTTGCCGCCCTCCGCGGTTTCAGCATGACCTACGTGGAGATCCTGCGGAACACCCCCCTGACCATCGCCTTCTTCTTTGCCGCGATCGTCCTCCCCAGGCTCGGGGTGAAATTCGAGCAGTTTGAAGTGGCCGCGATCATCGCCCTCAGCGCTTACACAGCTGCCTTCATCGCCGAGGCTGTCCGCTCCGGTGTCAACAGCGTTCCCGTCGGTCAAGCCGAAGCCGCACGGAGCATCGGCATGAAATTCGGGCAGGTGCTGTCGCTGATCATCCTGCCCCAGGCGTTGCGGACGGTCATCCCGCCGTTGATCAACATTCTGATCGCGCTTGTGAAGAACTCCTCCGTTGCCGGCGCGTTCTTCGTCCTGGAACTGTTCGGCTACGGCCGTCAGCTCGCCAATTCCAACGGTGATGCAGTACTGGCCGTTCTCCTCGGAGTGGCCTTCTTCTACCTGCTGATCACTGTTCCGCTGGGCATCCTGGCGAGCACCGTCGAACGAAAGGTGGCGATCGCCCGATGAGTTCAGTTCTGTATGACGTCCCGGGGCCAAAAGCCCGGAGGGTCTCACTGATCGGTTCCGTTGTAGGTTCCCTCCTGATCCTTGGCCTGCTGGCCTGGATCATCAGCACGCTGGCTCAGCAAGGTATCTTCGAGGGACGCCGCTGGGCCATCTTCACCCGCGCGGATGTTTGGACGCTGCTGGGCAACGGCATCGGCGCAACCCTGAGCGCTGCCGCTGTGGCCGCCGTCATCGCGTTCCCCCTGGGGCTGCTGCTCTGCCTGCTGCGGATTTCCGACCTCGCCGCCATCCGGGTTCCCACCCGGATTGTGCTGGAATTCCTCCGGGGCATGCCCGTGGTACTGATGATGTTTTTCGTCCTGCTGGTCTTTGGGACCAACCAGTTCATCGCGGTGGTGGCGGGCCTTGTCCTGTACAACGCGGCCGTTTTCGCGGAGATCATCCGCGCCGGCATCCAGTCCCTGCCCAAGGGCCAGCGCGAAGCAGGCCTGACCATTGGACTGACAAGCTTCCAGTCCCGCATGATCATTGAGCTCCCGCAGGCCGTTCGCCGGATGATGCCCTCGCTCGTGGCCCAGCTCGTGGTTCTGCTGAAGGACACGTCCTTGGGTTACATCGTTGCCTACGGTGAGCTGCTGCGGGCGGTGCAGGTCATGGCTGACTTCCTGGGAACGCAGTTCCTGTTCCCGGTCTTCTTCGTGGCCGCCGCGATCTACATTGCCATCAATATCTGCGTTTCGCGCATCGCAGTATGGATCGAACGCCGCGGCTCCAAAAAGGCCGCCGGCGGCGTGGCCAAAGCCGAGCCTGAGCCGATTGAAGCCGAAGTGGCCTAGCAATCTCGACGTGCAGTACCAAGAAGGCCCGGATCAACAGATCCGGGCCTTCCGTCGTAATTCGTGCGGTGTACCTGCCTAGCCGGCCAGCCACGTCCGCAGCGCACGCAAGCATTCGCGGATCGCGTCGGCGTCGACGTGTTCGTTGTCCTTGTGCGCCAGCAGCGGATCGCCGGGGCCGAAGTTCACGGCGGGAATCCCCAGCTCACTGAAGCGCGCGACGTCGGTCCAGCCGTACTTGGGTTTCGGTTCCGCACCGACCGCGGCCACAAAGGACGCGGCGGCAGGATGGTTCAGACCGGGACGCGCGCCGGCGGCGCTGTCCGTTTTGACGACGTCGAACCCGTCGAGAAGTTCCCGAACGTGGGCTTCGGCCTGCTCCGGCGTCTTGTCCGGAGCAAAGCGGTAGTTGATTTCCACCACGCAGCGGTCGGGGATGACATTGCCGGCGGTGCCCCCGTTGATCTTTACCGCGTTGAGGCTTTCGCGGTAGTCCAGGCCGTCCACATTGATGGTGGCCGGTTCATAGGCGGCCAGCCTGGCGAGGATAGGGGCCGCGGCGTGGATGGCGTTGCTGCCCATCCAGGCCCGGGCGGAATGCGACGCTTCGCCGACGGTGGTTGCTTCGAAGCGCATGGTGCCGTTGCATCCGCCTTCCACAGTCCCGTGTGTCGGCTCCAGCAGGATGGCAAAGTCGCCGTTCAGGAGCTCGCCATGGTTGCGGACCAGGCGCCCGAGTCCGCTCTTCACCGCTTCCACTTCCTCATGGTCGTAGAACACGAAGGTGACGTCCTTGCCCGGTTCCGCGCCGCCGTCGAACATTGTTGCCGCCAGTGCCAGCTGCACCGCGACTCCGCCTTTCATGTCCGTGGTGCCGCGGCCGTACAGCAGCCCTTCCCCCGGCGCGCCGGACGGCCAGAACGATGGGACGGTGCCCAGTGCCCCTTCGGTGGTCGGCAGGGGCACTGTATCCAGGTGCCCGGCCAGGATGATCCGCTCCGGGCGGCCCAGGTCGGTACGGGCAATGATGGAATCGCCGTCCCGGACGATCTTGAGCTGCGGAATCTTCAGCAGGGCGTGTTCGACGGCGTCGGCAAGTTCCTTCTCGTTGGCCGAAACGCTGTTGATGTCGATGAGCGCAGCAGTGAGGAGGGCGACGTCCTGGCGGAGATCCAGGCGGACAGAGGCGGTTTGAGCAGTCACGATGACAGTCTAGTTCGAGACCTGCTCCCGCCTCTCGATAGACTGGGACCATGACTGAAACCGCTGCTGCTTCCGCCGTGCCCGCTGACAATTCCGCGTCCGCCGACGCCCGCTCCGCCTATGGCTACGGTGTGGCCACCATTTCCACCCGTAACGGTGAGGCCACGGTGCTGGACGTCTGGTTCCCGGCGCCGTCCCTTGGAACAGCAGCGGACAGCCTCCGGAACGTGGAAAGCGCCGACCCCGTGCTGGCCGAGATCGCTGCCGCCGGCGCCGACGCGGACCGCGGCACGGAACAGCAGGTTGTTTTCGTCCAGGTGCACCTGGACGAAGCCCCCGCCGATACGGCGGATGCCTACCTGCGCCTGCACCTGCTCTCGCACCGGCTGGTCCGGCCCAACACCATCAACCTGGACGGTATCTTCGGCAAGCTCCCCAACGTCGTGTGGACGAACTTCGGCCCGGCTGCCGTTGACGGCTTCGAAATGACCCGGGCAAGGCTGCGCAAGCGCGGCGCCGTGACGGTCTACGGCGTGGACAAGTTCCCCCGCATGGTCGACTACGTGGTGCCTGCAGGTGTCCGGATCGCCGACGCCGACCGCGTCCGGCTTGGCGCGTACCTTGCCGAGGGCACCACGGTGATGCACGAAGGGTTCGTCA
Source organism: Arthrobacter sp. NPDC058288 (assembly GCF_042880995.1). Taxonomy (NCBI): domain Bacteria; kingdom Bacillati; phylum Actinomycetota; class Actinomycetes; order Micrococcales; family Micrococcaceae; genus Arthrobacter; species Arthrobacter sp. NPDC058288. Next base: position 723,709 of record NZ_JBHVYH010000001.1, on the reverse strand, counting down.
ATTTCAACGCCGGCACCCTGGGCACCTCCATGGTCGAAGGCCGTATCTCAGCGGGTGTCGTCACGGGCGACGGCACCGATGTTGGCGGCGGCGCGTCGATCATGGGCACCCTGTCCGGCGGCGGCAAAGAGAAGATCTCCCTCGGCGAACGCGTGCTGCTGGGCGCGAACTCCGGTGTGGGCATCAGCATCGGCGACGACTCGGTAGTGGAGGCCGGCCTGTACGTCACGGCCGGGACCCGCGTCCGCGTGATCGGGCCGAAGGACGCCGACGGCGAGGACACCACCCGGGTGGTCAAGGCAGTTGAGCTCTCCGGTGTGCCCAACCTGTTGTTCCGCCGCAATTCGGCGAGCGGCGCTGTTGAGGTGCTCCCCCGAAAGGGCCAGACCGTGGAACTCAACGAGGCACTCCACGCCAACTGATTCCCCCCGTCCGCACACGTCAACCGGCCCGTCCAGGGCCTGAGGGAGTAGCCCCGTGTCACGGAGACGCGGCCTGCGCCGCCTGCTAGTGCTGGGGCTGGCCCTGGCCCTGATTGCCGGCGGAATTTACACAGCCGTGAACTTTATCCAGCGCTCGGAAACGCTCATTGCCGAGAAGTGCACCTCCGTCGTCGGGTCGCGGAAGGCCGAGTTGGCCACGGACCAGGCTGCCAACGCGGCCCTGATCACCGCCGTCGCCGTGCGCCGGGGGCTGCCGCCCCGGGCGGCGAGCATCGCTTTGGCGACTGCCATGCAGGAGTCCAAGCTGCGCAACATCGAGCACGGGGACAAGGCCGGGCCGGATTCGCGCGGACTGTTCCAGCAGCGCCCCTCGCAGGGCTGGGGCACCGAAGAACAGGTGATGGACCCCTATTATTCGACCGGGGCCTTCTACGACGCCCTGGTGAAGATTCCGGGGTATGAGTCAATGGAAGTCACGGCTGCCGCGCAACAGGTCCAGCGCTCGGCCTTCCCGGCAGCCTATGCCGAGCATGAGGACATGGGCCGGGCCTTTGCCTCCGCCCTGACCGGGCAGTCTCCCGCTGCGTTGGACTGCACCCTCAAGTCTCCGGAGGGTGCCGGTGATGTCCAGGCCGTTCTCGCCGAGATCAACGCGGCTTTCGGGAACGTCCGGGCGTCGGCAGACGGCACCACGATCGTGCTGGAGGCGGACGGCAGCGAGGCGTGGGCCCTTGCGCAGTGGGCCGTCGCGAACGCGAAGTCCCTGTCGGTGACGGAGGTCGGAGTGGAGGGACGCAGCTGGGACCGCGCGTCCAGGAACGGCTGGCAGCCCTCGGAAGCCCAGTCCGGCCAGGTCACGGTTACGGTCGCCGCCGGGGCTTCCTGACGGTCAGACGAGCAGTTCCACAACGGGCTGGACGTAGCTTCGGAACACCTCGGGCTGGGAGAGTAGTTCCCTGCTCATGATGATCTTGTCCGGCTCCAGGTACCACGCCCGAGGTTCCGTCAGCGGAAGTTCGATGATGGTCAACGTGAAGTCACGCGACCCGCGGCCCACTTCCAGCAGGCGGTCCTCCACCATGTCGCCGAGGAGTTGCGGGGCGCCGCTGGCCTCGCGTTCCGCTTCGAGCGCTGCGTACTCGGCACGACGCTCCCGTGCCCATGTCAGAGCCGAACCGAAGTGCGCCTGCAGCACGCGCTGAAGAGCCGGAGAGTTGCCAAAGGCCTCGAAGTCCGGCGGCGTCACGTCCGGGGTCATTTGGGGATGCGCCTTGAGCAGCTGCTCCCACCAGGCCTCCCATTCCGTCTTCAGCGCACTGATTCCGCCTACTTCGGATGTGAGGTTGGTGTGGTCCACGGGACGGATTTTGGGTGCCAAATGGCTTAGCGCCGGACGCCCGGCGGAGTTGAGGCCTGCGGCGTCGCGAACATAAAGCGCGATGAGCATGGGACCCGAGGTGTCCATGGTGATTCGCCAGCCAGGACCGCCTGTTTGGTGCATCCGAATGGCCTCCCTTGGCATGTTTACTGTCCCAGTGTATTCCTGATGACTACCCACGTTAATGGCTGGTTGAAGACTAGCCCAGACTCTGCAGATGCGATGACAGGACGTCCCGGCACATCTCTGCTGTCATCCATTCCGGCTGCAGCAGCGCGTGCATCGTCAATCCGTCCAAGGTAGCCAGCAGCCTCTCCGCCTCGGTCACCAGAGCCTGGTGCGCCTCGCCGTCCTCCGATTCTCCGGGGCCCCGGAGTTCCATAATCAGCCAGCCCACGACGGCGGCAACAGCGCGGTGGCTGCGGTCGGCCTCGGCGGCCAGGGAAGGCCTGATGCGGGCGGCATTCTTGAACGCCATCCAGACACATGCGTCCACTGCCCGCTCCTCGTCCAGCGGGAGGAACTGGCCCAGCAGGGTTAACACACCCTCCCCGTGCTCGGGCGTCCCGGGGTGCTGCCGGCTGAGGTGTTCCCGGGCCACGTCCAACCTGCCCGTGATCCTGTCCACCACAACACCAAAGGAATGGGCCAGCAGCTCGTCGCTACTGGCAAAGTAATGGCGAACGGAACCTACCGCCAGTCCGGCCTCGTCAGCCACTTCACGCAGGGACGCCCGTTCCAGCCCGTCCGCCGCGATGATCCTGAAGACTGCTTCGACAACTTCCCGGCGCCGGACTGCGGCATCAACAATTTTGGGCACCCTTATTATTTAGCACAGTTGTGCCGCCAAGGTGTGGGCAACACGGGCGGAAGCCTGGCGAATTGGGATAGCGTTGAGTCCATGAGAATTCTGGTTACGGGCGGCACCGGCTACATCGGGTCCCACACTGTTCTGTCCCTGCAGGAAGCCGGCCATGAGGTAGTGGTCATCGACAACCTGGTCAATTCAAGCGAAGAGTCGCTGCGCCGCGTAACCGAGCTCAGCGGCAAGGAGGCTGTGTTCCACAACGTCGACCTCGTGGACGAGGGGGCTGTTGACGCTGTCTTCGCGCAGGACCGGATCGACGCAGTGATCCACTTCGCCGGGCTCAAGGCCGTGGGCGAATCCGTTCGGGAGCCGCTGAAGTACTACTACAACAACCTCGTAGGAACTCTGAACCTGATCCGCGTCATGGACCGGCATGATGTCCGGTCCCTCGTGTTCAGCTCCTCCGCAACCGTGTACGGCGAGCACAATCCCATCCCCTACGTGGAAAAGATGGAGATCGGCGCCAACAATCCCTACGGCCGGACCAAGGAACAGATCGAGGACATCCTGTCGGACCTCGGAGCCGCGGACAGCCGCTGGCACATCGCACTCCTTCGGTACTTCAACCCGGTGGGAGCGCACCCCTCCGGCCGGATCGGCGAAGACCCCCAAGGCATCCCCAACAACCTGGTTCCGTTTATCGCCCAGGTCGCCGTGGGACGCCGCGAGAAGCTGATGGTCTTCGGCGGCGACTACGACACTCCCGACGGCACCTGCCTGCGTGACTACATCCACGTCGTCGACCTTGCCGAAGGCCACGTCGCGGCCCTCAACCACGTGGCGGACCGTACCGGGGTCTTCCGCTGGAACCTCGGCTCCGGCAAGGGATCCTCAGTGCTGGAGGTGCTGCGTTCCTTCGAAAAAGCCGTGGGCCACGAGCTGCCCTACGAGATCACCGGCCGTCGGGCGGGAGACCTCCCGGCGTTCTGGGCTGATGCCACGTCCGCGCTGGCGGACCTGAGCTGGTCCACCACCAAGACGGTGGACCAGATGTGCGAGGACCACTGGCGCTGGCAGAAGAACAACCCGCTGGGCTATAACTCCTAGCACCGGCACGAACGACGGCGGCCGCCCACCTTCGCAAAGGTGGGCGGCCGCCGTCGTTAGTGCCTAGCTCGCCGGGTAGTTGCGCTCCGGCTCTCCTGTGTAGAGCTGGCGCGGACGGCCGATCTTGGTGCTGGGATCGTTGATCATTTCGCGCCACTGGGCAATCCAGCCCGGCAGGCGGCCGATCGCAAAGAGGACAGTGAACATCTTCTCCGGGAAACCCATGGCCTTGTAGATCAGCCCGGTGTAGAAGTCCACATTCGGGTAGAGCTTGCGCTGGATGAAGTAGTCATCGCCCAGGGCCTTCTCTTCGAGGCGCATGGCGATGTCCAGCAGTTCGTCGTTGCCGCCAAGCTTGCCGAGTACTTCGTGTGCGGTGTCCTTGACGATCCTGGCCCGCGGATCGTAGTTCTTGTACACGCGGTGCCCGAAGCCCATAAGGCGGACGCCGTCTTCCTTGTTCTTGACCTTCTCCATGTAGTCCTCGGGCTTGATGCCCTCGGTCTGGATCTGGCGCAGCATCTTGAGCACTGCCTCGTTGGCGCCGCCATGGGCCGGGCCGAACAGCGCGTTGATGCCTGCGGATACGGAGGCGAAGAGGTTGGCATTGGACGAGCCCACCAGGCGCACCGTGGATGTGGAACAGTTCTGTTCGTGGTCCGCGTGCAGGATCAGGAGCAGGTCCAGGGCCTTGACCATGACCGGATCCAGCTCGTACTGCTCGGCGGGGAGTCCGAAGCTGAGGCGCAGGAAGTTCTCCACGAGGTTCATGGAGTTATCCGGGTAGAGCATGGGCTGGCCGATGCTCTTCTTCAATGCGTAGGCTGCGATGACCGGCATCTTGGCCAGGAGCCGGTATGTGGAAACTTCCACGTGCTCCGCGTTGAAGGGGTCCAGGGAGTCCTGGTAAAAGGTGGAGAGGGCGGACACGGCCGACGACAGTACAGGCATCGGGTGCGCGTCGCGAGGGAAGCCGCCAAAGAAACCCTTGAGCTCTTCATGCAGCAGGGTGTGGCGGCGGATGCGCTGGTCGAAGGCATCCAGCTCGGTGGGCGTCGGCAGGTTGCCGTAGATCAGCAGGTAGGAAACTTCCAGGAAGCTGGAGTGCTGGGCCAGCTGCTCGATCGGGTAACCGCGGTACCGCAGGATTCCGGCATCGCCGTCGATGTAGGTAATGGCCGAAGTGGTGGCCGCGGTGTTCATGAAACCGGGGTCAAAGGCAACGGCGCCTGTCTGCTTCAGCAGTTTGGAAACGTCATAGCCTTCGTTTCCTTCTACAACCTTGATGCGCGGGAGTTCGAGTTCGCCGCCCGCGTGGCGCAGGGTTGCGCTGGTGGTCTCAGTCATGGAGTCTCCTCATGAGGCGTCAGGGCCTCTCTGTAGAAAGCTTGATCCAACCTCCGGTGGAGCCGCCCGAGGAGCCTGCATGGCAGGGATTCCAACGGCCGGGCTGCCTTCTTGTAGAAAGCCACCATTGATAGTCAGTTAAAAAGTACCGCTCCAAGGCAAGGTGACACTAATCCGCTAGTGCCTAAATGCCCCGAAAACGCCCCCGTTGTGTTGCGTGTCACACCATTGTTACGGACCCGTAGCCGCTACGCGCCGGTGGTCAGGCGGCCAACTGCCGCGTCAATCCGCTCATCCGCGGCAGTCAGCGCCACCCGGATGAACCCGTTGCCGGCGTCGCCGTAGAAGACGCCGGGACCCACAACGATTCCGAGTTCGGCAAGCCTGCCCACTGTGTCCCACGTCGCCTCTCCGGCCGTGCACCACAGGTACAGTCCGGCCCTGGACTCGTGGATTGTCAGCCCGAAGGCCTCGAGTGCCGGGACTATCCGTTCCCGCCGCCCGCGGTAAAGGTCCTTCTGTGCCTGTACGTGGGCGTCGTCCCCCAGCGCGACCCGCATGGCTTCCTGCACCGGGTAGGGAACGATCATGCCGGCATGTTTGCGGCTGTTGACGAGGTTGGCCATGATCACCGGATCACCGGCGACGAAAGCTGCACGGTACCCCGCAAGGTTTGACTGCTTGCTCAGCGAATACACCGCAAGGAGGCCGTCATGGGATGGTCCGGCGACGCGAGGGTCCAGGATGCTGGGCACGGGATTGCCGCCGCGCTGGACGTCCCACTCCCCCCAGCCCAGCTCCGCATAGCATTCATCGGAAGCAACCACGGCGCCCGCCTCACGGGCCTGGTCGACTATCCGTTTCAACGACGCGGCGTCACGGACGCTTCCGGTGGGGTTGGCGGGCGAGTTGACCCAGACGAGCCGGACGCGACGCCGTGTGTCGTCATCCAGTTCATCAAGATCGTCGGCGGCGATTGCTTCAGCACCGGCGAACGTCGCCCCGATGTCGTAGGTGGGGTAGGCAACCTTAGGACGAACGACGACGTCACCGGGCTTTAGCCCCAAAAGGAACGGCAGCCAGGCCACAAGTTCCTTGGACCCGACGGTCGGCATCACGTCCCGGGGGTCCAGGCCGGGAACGCCGCGGCGGCGCGCGAACCAATCGGCGATGGCTTCCCGAAGTGCCGGCGTTCCATGCACGGTGGGGTACCCCGGGGCGTCAGCAGCCCGCTGGAGCGCTCCCTGAATCAGGGCGGGCGTACGGTCCACCGGGGTGCCGATGGACAGGTTGACTGCCCCTCCGGGGTGCTCCGCGGCCCTGGCAAGGTACGGTGCCATGGCCTCCCACGGGTAGTCGGGCAGGCTGAGGCCGAAGGTGCGTACGGCAGAGGTCACGCCAGGCGCCTCAGTGATCCTGGTTCTGGGGCGGCAGGGCGGCAATCATCGGGTGGTCGGTGTGAGTATTGCCAACCTTCGCGGCACCGCCGGGAGAGCCCAGATCGTCGAAGAACTCAACGTTGGCCTTGTAGTAGTCGGCCCACTCGTCGGGGGTGTCATCCTCGTAGTAGATGGCCTCCACGGGGCAGACGGGTTCGCAGGCGCCGCAGTCGACGCATTCGTCCGGATGAATGTAGAGGGACCGCTCACCCTCGTAGATGCAATCGACGGGGCACTCCTCAATGCATGCCTTGTCCTTGACATCTACACACGGCTGCGCGATTACGTACGTCACGTCCCTTGCCTCTCCACGTTGGTTCCGGCGTTCGGCCGGATATCACTCCCGGCCTGAGCGCCGGGCTACTGACTTCTGAGCCTATTATCTACCAGCCTGTTCCCGCGAACCTAGCCCGTCATACAAAGCCCCGCGTCATACAAGCCCGGCGTCCTAGTATGGAGTGGTGAATTCGCAGATCCCCACTCCCCGGCAGTTCCTTGAAGGCGCCCCCCTGGGCACCAGGGTGGTGGTGCGTTACAGGATACCGGAGGGCCTGACGGATGCGCTGGGCGACCTGGCGGCGATCAACCAGGCGGAATGCACCGTCCGGACCCGGCGGACCGACGTCGTTATTCCGTTAGCCCTGGTGGTGGCAGCGAAGCCGGTGCCACCGGCACCGGCGCGGCGTGCCCCGCGTACTGCTCCCCGGCCGTAACCCTGGCCCTGGCGCTCCGGACAGGCTTGGCTACACTTTCCCTATGAACCGGCCGGAGCTGGACCCTGATGCGGACGTTGTCGCCAAGGGCCGCGCCCTCAGCTCGCCGCTCCGGCTTCGGATCCTGCGGATGTGCCTGCACCAGTCCCGGACCAACAAGGAGATCGCCGAACTCCTGGACCTCAACCCGGCGTCGAGCCTCCACCATGTCCGGACTCTCGTGCGGACCGGGTTCCTGGTGCCTGGAGAGCGCCGGAAAGGCAAGAGGGGCGCTGTGGAGGTTCCCTACACGGCCAGCCGCACGTCCTGGCATACGCCCGTGGACAATGTGGCTCCGATCCTGATCGAGACGTTCCTGCAGGAGACCAGGGATCTTCCGTCGGAAGACATCGAGGTGTGGCGCCTCGGGGTGAAGTTCAACGCCGAGCACCGGGAGGAAATGCTCGCCAAGCTGAGGGCGGTCATGGAAGAGTACGTCCGGCTCCCGGCCGACGACGACGGCGAGGCCACCTCGCTGATGATCGCCCACCACCGGGACCCGACAGCCGGTTAGCCGGCGCTGAAGCGCGATCAGGCCGGAGGCCGCTGCCTCCGGTAGCGCCGGCACCACAGGAGCATGAGCACGGTTGTGCCAGCGATGCCGTAGATCCAGGTGTTGCCCGGAAGGTCTCCGACGATGAGCCGCTTGCCGGGCTCCAGCATGGACAACCAGCCCGCCAGAACGTAGGCAAGGCCGCCACACACCGCCGTAGGGACGACTGACCGGAAGCCCGCCCCGAGGAGCAGCTGGACCGACCCGAGAAGGACCAGCGCCACCACCGCACCCCAGGGAAGCACGACGCCGGCCAGCATCGATTGGTGGCGGTGCAGTACCGTGCCCGCCGCTGCAACAAAAAGAGCTGCCGGCACGGCGGCGGCGATGCCGCCTGCCATGCCGGCAGCTCTACTGTTCACGAGAGTGATAACCCGAACGTGCCGGGATCAGACCTTGGCGCGGGCGCGGTTGGCCTTGGCACGCTCGTTGGTGTCAAGGATGACCTTGCGGATACGGATGGACTCCGGGGTGACCTCAACGCATTCGTCCTCACGGGCGAATTCGAGGGACTCTTCGAGCGTCAGGTCACGCGGGGGCGTCAGGTTCTCGAAGGTGTCGGAGGAGGCTGCACGCATGTTGGTGAGCTTCTTTTCCTTGGTGATGTTGACGTCCATGTCGTCCGCGCGGGAGTTCTCGCCGACGATCATGCCCTCGTAGACCTCAGAGGTGGGCTTCACGAAGAACGAGCCGCGTTCCTGCAGGTTGATCATGGCGAATGGCGTCACCACACCGGCGCGGTCAGCGATCATCGAGCCGTTGGTGCGGTACTCGATCGGACCGGCCCAGGGCTCGTAACCTTCGGAGATGGAGGCCGCGATGCCGGCGCCGCGGGTGTCCGTGAGGAACTTGGTGCGGAAACCGATCAGGCCGCGGGCCGGAACGATGAACTCCATGCGGCACCAGCCGGTGCCGTGGTTGGCCATGTTGGTCATGCGGCCCTTGCGGGCTGCCATGAGCTGCGTGACGGCGCCGAGGTACTCTTCCGGCACGTCGATGGTCATGTGCTCCATCGGCTCGTGGATCTTGCCGTCGATGGTCTTGGTGACCACCTGCGGCTTACCGACGGTCAGCTCGAAGCCTTCGCGTCGCATCTGCTCAACGAGGATGGCCAGTGCCAGCTCGCCACGGCCCTGGACTTCCCAGGCGTCGGGACGCTCGGTGGGGAGAACCTTGATGGAGACGTTACCGATCAGCTCCTTGTCCAGGCGGTCCTTCACCTGGCGGGCAGTGACCTTGGCGCCCTTGACCTTGCCGGCCAGCGGCGAGGTGTTGATACCGATGGTCATGGAGATGGCGGGATCGTCCACGGTGATCAGCGGCAGCGGCTGCGGGTTCTCGGCGTCGGTCAGCGTCTCACCGATGGTGATGTCCTCGATGCCGGCGACGGCGACGATCTCGCCAGGGCCGGCGGACTCGGCCGGAACGCGGTCCAGGGCCTTGGTGGCCAGCAGTTCGGTGATCTTGACGTTCTTCAGCTCACCGTTGGCGCGTGCCCAGGCAACGGTCTGGCCCTTGCGCAGGGTGCCGTTGTAGATGCGGAGCAGAGCCAGGCGGCCAAGGAACGGGGAGGCGTCCAGGTTGGTGACGTGGGCCTGCAGGACACCGTTCGGGTTGTACGTCGGTGCCGGGATGTGCTCGATGATCGTCTTGAACAGCGGCTCAAGGTCCTCATTCTCCGGAGCCGTGCCGTCGGCCGGCTGCTCGAGGGAGGCGCGGCCAACCTTGGCGGCAGCGTAGACAACCGGGACCTCGAGGATCTTGTCCAGGTCCAGGTCCGGAACTTCGTCGGCAAGGTCGGAGGCCAGGCCCAGGAGCAGGTCCATGGACTCGTGGACAACTTCTTCGATCCGCGCGTCGGGGCGGTCGGTCTTGTTGACCAGCAGGATCACCGGCAGGTGGGCAGCGAGGGCCTTGCGGAGCACGAAACGGGTCTGGGGCAGCGGGCCCTCGGAAGCGTCGACGAGGAGCACAACGCCGTCAACCATGGACAGGCCGCGCTCCACCTCGCCGCCGAAGTCGGCGTGGCCGGGAGTGTCGATCACGTTGATCGTGATGGTCTCGCCCTGGGAGGACGGTCCGTTGTAGGCCACCGTGGTGTTCTTGGCCAGGATGGTGATGCCCTTTTCGCGCTCCAGGTCACCGGAGTCCATGACGCGGTCTTCGAGGTGGTTGTGCTCGGCAAAGGAGTTGGTCTGCTTGAGCATGGCGTCGACCAGGGTGGTCTTGCCGTGGTCAACGTGGGCCACGATCGCGACGTTGCGCAGGTCACTGCGCGATGCAGTGGCTACCGCGGTGTTGGTGGTGGTTTCAGACATGCGTTATTGCTCGATTCAGTGGTGAAGTCAGCTGTGGTATCGCGACATTTCCAACCGGAACGCACGACGGACGAGACCCTTTGGCACAGGGCGCCTTCTACAAGTCTAAGCGCTAGGTCATTTATTGGCCTAAAAACCCCAAATCCACACCCCCGGAGCCCCGTTACCGAAGTGTCACTTGAATGGGATGAATAGTGCGTAAAGTTACTGGATATTCCCACTGCCATGCCTCATGATTACGGAGGTAACAGCCAGCACAGCCCGGAGACCATAGATGCGATTTGCCTCAGCTTTGCCCCGCGTCCTCGCACCTATGATCGTCATCGGCGTCCTGATGGCAGGCTGCGGCCAGGCACCACAAACACCGAACGCCGCTACGGAATCCAATGGTGCCGCTGCAGGCGCCGTGGCGGAGCCGTCAGCCGGCGCCGCTCCGCTGAAGTCGGCATCCGCTCCCCGGAAGTCCGCCGCCGCACCGGTGGCTGCTTCGCCGGGTGAACCGGTGGCGGCAGGTTCCGGAACCAAGGCACAGCTCACCCCGGCGCTCGATCCGGCAACCATGGCCCCGGGATCCGTCTACAAGAACCCTTCGAACGGCCGCAACGAAGTGATCGTGGCGAACATCAAGCGGACCGCCGTACTGATCGGGGATTCCCAATCGGAACCGGAAGCCGGCTGGCCGCGCCAGGGCCTGTCCGCCATGGGCTACAACGTCTTCTTCTGCGGCCGCGGAGGTACCGGGTATGTTGCCTCGAACGGCAAGACCGGCAACTACATTGACGCCCTGCAGCGCGGTGACTGGCAACTCCCCTACGGCTCCCCCGCACTCGTTGTCATCGAGGGCGGCGGAAACGATGCCGCACGTGGAGCAACCGACGCCCAGATCGTGGCCAATGCCGAGCGCCTCATCGCGTCGCTCAAGCAGCGCTACCCGGGATCCAAGTTCGCCATGATCGGTACCCTGGCCCGCGGGGTCAACTATGGCGGGGGGCGCAGATCACAGGTGGATACACTGCTCGGCACCGTCGCAGCCAAGCACGCCATTCCTTTCATCAGCGTCGGGGACTGGCTGACCAAATACGACCTGGCCAAGGAGCTGGCCGATGGCGTGCACATGAACAGCGTGGGCCACAAGGCGCTGGGCACGATCCTGGCCGCACGGCTGAAGGAACTGGGCCTTGAGGCGCCGGCCCAGCCCGCCACCTCGGCGTTGCCGGTCGGTTAGGCCGGCGTTCCGGCTTTCGTCCGCATCTTCCCCACGCAACCCGATAAAGAAGGAGCCGGTGTCCGCCCGCGGGGGACGGACACCGGCTCCTTCCTTGTGCACCTGCAGGTGTCTGCAGGCACCTGCAGGCTAGGTCTGCTCAGGCAACTTCAGGCGGCAGCATGAGCCGCGCACCCGGTATGGCGTTGAGCAGCGCCTTCGTGTAGTCCTTCTGCGGCGCGTCGAAGACGTCATCCGTTGAACCGGTTTCAACCAGCTTGCCTTTTTCCATCACGCACACGTGGTCCGCGATCTGACGGACCACGGCGAGGTCGTGGGTGATGAACAGGTAGGTCAGGCCCAGCCTGGATTGGAGCTCAGCGAGCAGGTTCAGCACCTGTGCCTGGACCAGTACGTCGAGGGCGGAGACCGCCTCGTCGCAGATGATCACTTCCGGATCGAGTGCCAGCGCACGGGCAATGGCAACACGCTGCCGCTGACCGCCGGACAGTTCGTTCGGGTACCGCTGCATGGTGGACTGCGGCAGCGCCACTTGGTCCAGAAGCTCACGGACCTTCTTCTCGCGGCTGGCCTTGTCCCCGATCTTGTGGGTGCGCAACGGTTCCTCGATGGTCCGGAAGATGTTGTACATCGGGTCGAGGGAACCGTACGGATCCTGGAAGATCGGCTGCACGCGGCGGCGGAACGCGAAGATCTCCTTGTTGTTCAGCGTGGACGTGTCCACGCCGTCGAACACGATCTTGCCTGACGTCGGCTGGAGGAGGTTAAGCACCATCTGCGCCACTGTGGACTTGCCGGAACCCGACTCCCCCACAATCGCCGTCGTGGTTCCGCGTTTGACGCTGAACGAGACGTCGTCCACGGCGGTGAAGTCGGTGGACTTCCCGAAGCCGGAACGCAACTTGAACACTTTGCGGAGGTTCTGGATCTGGAGCACGTCTTCGGTCATGGTCGGCTCGACAACCACAGCGTCGCTCGGAGCAAGCAGTTCGTCCGACTCGACGCCGAGCTCCTTGGCCACCTGGATGCGCCGTGAAGCAAGGGACGGGGCTGACGCCACCAGGCGCTGCGTATACGGGTGCTGCGGGTTCTGCAGCAGCTCCAGCGACGGTCCGGACTCCACGACCTGCCCGCGGTACATCACCACCACCTTGTCCGCACGTTCGGCCGCGAGGCCCAGATCGTGCGTAATGAGCAGCACGGCCGTGCCCAGCTCGGTGGTCATCTTGTCCAGGTGATCCAGGATCTGTCGCTGCACGGTTACGTCCAGGGCCGACGTCGGTTCGTCAGCGATGAGCAGCCGCGGCTGGCAGGACAGGCCGATGGCGATCAGCGCACGCTGGCGCATGCCGCCGGAGAATTCGTGCGGGTACTGCTTTGCGCGGCGCGCCGCATCGGGAAGCCCGGCTTCGGAAAGCACCTTCGCGACGTCGTCGGGTCCGCTGGGCAACCCGTTTGCCTTGAGCGTTTCCCGGACCTGGTAGCCGATCTTCCAGACCGGGTTGAGGTTCGACATCGGATCCTGCGGCACCATGCCGATGCTGTTGCCGCGCAGTTCGATCATGCGCTTCTCGGAAGCGTGGGCAATGTCCTCGCCATCAAAGATGACCTGCCCGGCGGCCACCCGGCCGTTACCCGGGAGCAGGCCGATGGCGGCCAGCGCCGTCGTCGACTTGCCGGAACCGGACTCGCCGACAATGGCGACCGTCTCACCGGGCATCACGGTGAGGTGGGCATTGCGGACAGCGTTCACCTCGCCGTTGCTGGTGGTGAAGTTGATCGCCAGATCCTTGATTTCAAGGAGCGGGCGTTCGGCAGTTGCGTCGGCTTCGAAAATTTCGACAGAGGCGTTCATGGCGTCCCCTTTCATCGCTTGCGCGCTTTGGGATCGAGCGCATCCCGCAGGGCGTCGCCCAGCATGATGAAGCTCAGGACGGTGATGGACAAAGCGATGGCCGGATACAGCAGCGGCATCGGGTTGGAGCGCAGGGACGCCTGTGCCGCCTGGATGTCATTGCCCCAGGACATGACGCTTGGCGGGAGGCCGATGCCCAGGAAGGACAGGGTGGATTCGGCCACGATGAACGTGCCCAGTGAAATGGTGGCCACGACGATGATCGGCGCGAGAGAGTTCGGCATAACGTGACGCATGAGTGCACCGAACTTGGAAACTCCCAGCGAGCGGGCGGCCGTCACGAAGTCCGCGTTGCGGACCTCGATCACGGCGCCGCGGGTGATGCGGGCGATTTGTGGCCAACCGAAGGTGACCAGAATCAGCACGAGTGTCCAGGCCGTACGGTTGGCTCGGAACACCGGAAGCTGCATCATCACGATGGCGCCGAGGATCAGCGGCAAAGCGAAGAAGATGTCGTTGATGCGGGCCAGGATGGCATCCACCCAGCCCCCGTAGTATCCGGCGAGGGCACCGGTGATACCGCCGATAAGGAGTACGCCGAGGGTGGTGAAGAGTCCGACGGTCACCGAGGAGCGCGTGCCGAAGATGACACGTGCGTACACGTCGCAGCCCTGCTGTGTGAAGCCGAGGGGGTGCCCGGCCGCCGGTCCGGCGTCGGAGTTGGCCAGCTGGCATGCTTCTGAAGCCGGGTCAATGCCGGAAAAGAGCGACGGGAACAAGGACACGGCCACGACGACCAGGATGAGGAACGCGGAGATCAGGAAGAGCGGCTGCCGGCGCAGGTTCTTCCAGGCCTCGCCCCAAAGGCTCAGCGGGGCCTGGTCCTCCTTGACCTTGTCGGTTGCCTGCAGCGGCGTCTCGGAAAAGTCGGCGACAAAGTGTTCGATGTGCCGCTTTGCCGGTGCGTCAGTGAGTTGGGATGATGCGATGTTCTCAGGCGTCATAGCGGATCCTCGGGTCAAGCCAGGCGTACAGCAGGTCTACAAGCAGGTTGGATACGACGTAGATCAGCACCAGCACGGTGACGATCGAGACAACCGTGGGGCCCTCGCCCTGGGTAACGGCGCGGTAGAGCCGGTTGCCGACACCGGGGACATTGAAGATGCCCTCGGTCACGATGGCTCCGCCCATCAGGGCGCCCAGGTCGGCGCCGAGGAACGTGATGACCGGGATCAGCGAGTTGCGCAGGATATGCACTCGGACCACGCGGAAACGGGACAACCCCTTGGCCGTGGCGGTTCGCACATAGTCGGCGTTCATGTTCTCAATGACGCTGGTCCTGGTGAGGCGCAGGACGTAGGCGAAGGAGCCTAGGCCGAGGACGATCGCCGGCAGGATGAGGTCCTGGACGGTGGCGGCCGAGCTGACCGTCGGCTTGGCCCAGCCGAGCTGCACGCCGATGGTGAACTGCAGCAGGAAGCCGAGCACGAAGATCGGGATGCCGATCACGATCAGGGATGCGACCAGGACGGTCGCGTCGAAGAACTTGCCCTTGCGGAGGCCCGCAATCAGGCCGAAGATGATGCCGAAGGCGGCTTCGAAGATCAAGGCCATGACGGCCAGTCGGGCTGTGACCGGGAAGACCTCGCCCAGCACAGCGGCAATCGGGCGTCCGGAGAAGTCCTGGCCCAGGTCGAAGGTGAAGATCCCCTTGAGGTACAGCACGTACTGGATCCAGAAAGGCTGATCGAGGTGGTATTGCTCCCGGAGTTTCGCCGCCACGGCCTCATTGACCGGCTTGTCGCCGAAGAGAGCCACGATGGGATCACCAGGCAGACTGAAGACCAGGAAGTAGACGAGCAGCGTGGCGCCGAGGAATACCGGTATCAGCTGCAGGAAACGCTTGAGGATGTAGGTCGCCATCAGCGAAGGACACCCCCGTCGGCAGGCATCCCGTCCAAGGATGCGGCGGAGTTGTTCATCAAAGAACCTTTTCACTATGGGTGCAGCCGGCGCCGGTGCAGTCACGGCGGCAGGGCTGCGGAAAGTTCGCCCGAAGAGCCGGGCATCAAAAAATGGATAACGGGTGGAAGCACGACGACGGCGGAGGCCCCGGTGTGGGCGGCCCCCGCCGTCGTTTCAGTTGCTACTTACCGGTGATGTTGTAGTACAGCGGAACGCCGTCCCAGCCGTAGTCGACATTGGTGACCTTGTCGCTCCAGCCGCCCTGGGCAACCTGGTACCACAGCGGGATGGCCGGCAGGTCCTGGAGGAGGATCTCCTGGGCCTTGTTCATGGCCTTGTTGCCGTCACTGACGGAGGAAGCGGCAAGACCTTCAGAGATGGCCTTGTCGAACGCCGGGTTGGCGTACTTGGCGTCGTTGGAACCGGCACCGGTCTTGTAGATCGGTCCGAGGAAGTTGTACAGCGACGGGTAGTCTGCCTGCCAGCCGGCGCGGATGGAGCCGGTGAGCGTCTTGGCGGTGGCGTCGTTGCGGGCTTCCTTGAAGGTTGCGTACGGCTTGCCTTCAACCTTGATGCCGAGGGTGTTCTTGAGCTGGTTGACGACAGCCTCGACCCATGCCTTGTGTCCGCCCTTGTCAGCGTTGTAGGCAATAGTGAAGGTCTTGTCAGCGTCCCACTTCTGGATCGCGTCAGCCTTGGTCCAGGCTTCCTTTGCCTTGGCGGCATCGAAGGTCAGGTTCTCGGAACCCGGGATCGAGTCGCTGTATCCGTCCAGGACGGGAGCAGTGAAATCCTTGGCGGGCTGGCGTGCACCGCTGAAGATGACCTTGGTGATTTCCTCGCGGTTGATCGCCATGGAGATGGCCTGGCGGCGGAGCTTGCCGGCTTCGCCACTCCATTCGGGCAGGTACTCCGGGATGGCAATCGTCTGGTTGCCGGCGTACGGCTTGTTGATGGTGCGGTCGCCGAGGTCAGACTTGAAGTTCTTCAGCGCGCTGGTCGGGATGGTCTGCAGGATGTCCAGGTTGTTGGACAGCAGGTCCTGGTAGGCGGCGTCGTCGTTCTGGAAGATCTTGAAGGTCACGCCGGCGTTCTTGGCCTTGCGCGGGCCGTTGTAGTCCGGGTTCGGAACGAGCTGGATCTGCACATTGTGCTGCCAGCCGCCGTCCGCAAGCTTGTACGGGCCGTTGCCGACCGGCTTTTCGCCGTAGCCCTTAGGGTCCTTCAGTGCCTCCGAGGGGACCGGAACGAAGGCGGTGTAGCCCAGGCGCAACGGCCAGTCGGATTCCGGCTGCGTCAGTTCGACGGTGAAGGTCTGATCGTCTACAACCTTGAGGCCGGACATGGTCTCAACGGTTGAGCCCTCTGCGCTGGCTTCGTCGTAGCCCTTGATGCTTTCAAAGAAGCCACCGCTGAGCTGGGCGTTCTTGGCAGCTGCACCGAAGTTCCAGGAGTCGACGAACGACTTGGCCGTGATGGCCTCGCCGTTGGTGAACTTCTGGTCCTTCTTGATCTTGATGGTGAAGTTCTGGCCGTCCGGTCCTTCGATGGATTCGGCGAGTTCATTGACCGGCTTGCCGCTGGGGTCGTAGCTGACGAGGCCCGCGAAGATCATGTCGATGACTTTGCCGCCGCCGACTTCGTTGGTGTCAGCCGGCATCAGGGGACGCTGGGGTTCGGAGCCGTCGGCGATGATCACCTTGCTGGTGTCACCGCCGGTACTGCCGCTACCGGTTGTGGAGCCGCCTCCGGCACCGCATCCGGTCAGGGCCAGGGCCGCGATGGCAACCATGCCCAGTGCTTTGGAAGTGCGCGAAAAACGCATTCCGCCTCCTATGAGTTGTGGGAGTTGAGTAGGGAAATCTTGTGTTTCCCTGCAGGCCGGGCACAGAGTTGTACTGTGACGTGGCATACACAAGTGAGTAGCCTAACCTCAAAATGTCCAAATAATGGAACTCCGTTGCCAAACTGTAACCGGGTCACAATTTGACCACTAGCGTCAACACCACAGCATTTCAAGTCACATGTTACTCACTGGTATGCTACCCCTGATGTGACGGACGCTACTCCACTCCACTCGCCAGCAACTGTGCCCGCAGCTCCCTCCGCTCACGCTGTTTTTCGGGGTCCGGAAGGGGCACCGCAGCCAGCAGCCGCTGCGTGTAGGCCTCCTGCGGATTGCGCAGAATCTGGTCCCGGGTGCCTTGCTCGACGATCCTGCCCCGCTGCATCACACAGATCCGGTCGGCCAGCACGTCGACCACTGCCAGGTCGTGGGTCACGAACAGGCAGGCAAAGCCGAGGTCCTTTTGGAGGTTCTGGAACAGTTCAAGCACTTTGGCCTGCACGGAGACGTCAAGGGCCGACGTCGGCTCATCCGCAACCATCAGCTTGGGCTTGAGCGAAAGCGCCCTGGCAATGCCCACGCGCTGTTTCTGGCCGCCGGAGAGTTCATGCGGGTACCGGTTGCGGTAGCTCCGCGGAAGCTCGACCTGGTCAAGCAGCGCTTCGATCCGCTTCTGCAGCGCGCCTCCTTTGGCCTCACCGGCAAGGAACATCGGTTCACCGATGCTTTCGCCGATCGGAAGGCGCGGATTCAGCGACGACGACGGGTCCTGGAACACCATGCCGATATGCCGCCGGACCTGGTGCAGCTGTTTGCCGTTTTTCTTTGCGGCGGATATGTCCTGGCCCACCACCCGCATGGTGCCAGCGGCGACTGGAAGCAGTCCCACTGCCGCCCGGCCGATGGTGGTCTTCCCGGAGCCCGATTCGCCCACGAGCCCCACCACCTGGCCCGGGTAGATCACAAGGTTTGCGCCTTCGACTGCCCTGAAGGCCGGTACACGGCCTTGCTTGGGGTACTCGATGGCCACGTCGGTCAGCTCCAGGACCGGTTCGCCCTGGGGCCTTTCCGCTGCCGCAGCGGCAAGCGCCGCAGCGTTCTCGCGTTCGCGCCGGGCCAGTTCCGCGTGGTCCACCGATTCGAGTTCGGCGTGTGTAGCGGCGGCCAGCGCGGCAGTGACGTCCACCTCTTCGCCGGGCTCCGCACCTCCTTGGCCGAGGTGCGGCACTGCCGCCAGGAGAGCCTGGGTGTACTCGTGCCGGGGGTTGCGGAAGACTTGTTCGGCCGTTCCCGTCTCGACAATCAGCCCCTGCCGCATCACGGCGATCCGGTCGGCAAGGTCCGCCACCACGCCCATGTCATGGGTAATCAACACGATGGCGCTGTCCAGCTTGTTCCGGAGGTTGCGCATGAGGTCCAGGATTTCGGCTTGGACTGTCACGTCCAAGGCAGTGGTGGGCTCGTCGGCAATAAGGAGTTTGGGATCGCAGGACAGTGACTGCGCGATCATGGCCCGTTGCCGCTGGCCTCCGGACAACTGGTGGGGGTAGGACCTGAAGGCCTTCTCCGGGTCCGGGAGCTCCACTAGTTCCAGCATCCGCAAGGCACGCTCCTTGGCCTGGTCAGGCGAAACTTCGTTGTGGAGCCGCACCGTCTCCACGATCTGCGCCCCAACTGTGTAAACCGGGTTGAGGGCGGTCATCGGCTCCTGGAAGATCACGGCCACATCCTTGCCGCGGACCTCGCGGATGTTGGCTGCGTTAGCGCCGAGCAGTTCTTTACCGGAGAGCCGGACGCTCCCCGACACCCGGCTGTTGCTGGGCAGGAGGCCCAGAAGGGCCATGGAACTGGCACTCTTTCCGGAACCGGACTCCCCCACAATGGCCAGGACTTCGCCTGCCCTGACCTCGTAGTTCAGGCCGATGGCCGCGGGCACCCACTTCTTGTCCACGCCGAAGTCAACGCTGAGATCGCGGACCTCAAGGACAACTGCGCCCTTGGCGGGTTCCTGCGCCCGGGCGGGGTCCTGGCCCGGGGTGATGTTGTCAGTCATGACGGTTCCCTTCCGCCCAGGCCACGACTGCACCGGAGATTAGTGCTGTGGCCTGGAATCCTGAATTATTAGGGGCATGAGCAGTGTGCCGCACGCCGGAAATGTTGAAGTCTTCAAAGCCCGCACCAACAAGTGGTTCGCGTGGCTGTCCTGGCTGGTCGCAGCCCTCGGCGTGGCCGTCACCGCGGCGGCCGGAGAACCGGCCGCGCTTCTGGGCACAGGCCCGCTGCTGCTCATCGGCTTTCTGGGCTGGCTGCTGTTCTGGATGCCGTCCGTCGTAGTCCACGACGGCGGGATCACACTGGAGAATCCGTTCCGCTCCGTTCACGTCCCGTGGGGCGCCCTCGTGAATGTTGATACCCGGTACGCCCTGACGCTTGTCACGCCGGCCCGGAACTATGTTTCCTGGGCGGCACCTGCACCGGGCATCTGGGGCGGCCGGAACGCCCGTCCCGAGGACCTCAAGGGTCTGCCTTCCCCGACCTACGGGCCGGGAAAGTCCGTGCGTCCCGGGGACCTGAAGACTACGGATTCCGGCCAGGCGGCCCGCCTGGTCCGCGGGCGCTGGGAAGAACTGGTCGAGACCGGCGCCCTGGACGCGGGAAATGCCGAAGCAACGGCTGTCAGGGTGACATTCCGCTGGACGGCCATTGCCGCCACTGCCGTACTCCTGGCCGCCAGCTACTGGGGCGTGGCAGTTCCGTAGGGCGGATGCCCGGACAGGGCGCATTCAGTCGCCCACGGGGCCGTCGGCTGCTGGAGCGGGGGTCTTCCCCGCCTCGGCAGGCTTCACGTCCTTGGCCTTTTTGGCGTTGAACTTCTTCTGCCTCGGATCGAAGGCATCACGGAGTCCGTCACCAATGAAGTTGATGCTGAGGCAGATCAGGACAATGAAGAGGCCGGGGAACCAGAACAGCCAGGGCCGGGTGGCGAATGCTTCCTGGTTTTGTGAGATGAGCAGGCCCAGGGAAGTGTCCGGTGATTTCACGCCGACGCCGAGGTAGCTCAGGGCCGTCTCGAGCAGGATGGCAGCGGACATGGTCAGGGTCACGTTGACGATCAGCACGCCGATGGCATTGGGCAGGATGTGCTTGAAGATGATTCGTGAATTGCTGGCGCCGGAGATGCGTGCCGCGTCAACAAACTCCCGTTCACGCAGGGTGAGGAACTCCCCGCGCATCAGCCGGGCGAGGCCAACCCAGCTGACGAGGCCCAGGAAGATTCCCAGGATCAAGATGCCGTTGCTGGCAGCAAAGCCCGAGAACCAGCCTCCCTGGTCGCGGCGGTTGACGCTCTGGGCCACTACGGCGGCGAGCAGCAGCACGGGGATGATGATGATGACATCGGTGATCCGCATCAGCACGGCTTCGACCCAACCGCGGAAGTAACCGGACAGTCCGCCCACCACGGTACCGAGCAGTCCGGCGATGGTCCCGATGAGGAGCATGATGATGATGGACTGCTGGGCTCCGCGCATTGTCATGGCGAAGAGGTCGCGTCCGATCCGGTCCTGCCCGAACGGGTGCTCGCCCCAGGCAGGCGGCCACAGGGACGCCGTGGGCACGCCGTCGTTGACGAGCGGCGAGACATCCAGGTGGTTGTATTTCCACCAGCCCGGAATTCCGGCCCAGCCGACTGACGTGAACGCCATCAGGAAGATGATGGCAAAGATGACCAGGCCTGCGATGGCTCCGCTGTGGCCCAGGAACCGCTTACGGACTATTTGTCCCTGGCTCAGCCCTTTCGCGTCGGGTTCAAGGGACGCACCCGGCGGCCTGGGGTGCGAGTGCTCGGCGAGGAATTCTTCCTGCTGGGTTGGCTGGCTCATGCCTTAATCCTTACGCGGGGATCGAGTGCGGAATACGCAAGGTCTGCGATCAGGTTGAACACCATCGCGGTCACTGCCACGCAGACGAAGACGCCCATCACGGGGTTCGGGTCCGTGTGCATGATGCCGTCAAGGAAGAGGAACCCCATGCCTCTGACCGAGAACACAGTCTCGGTGATGACGGCGCCGCCGATGAGGGCACCGATATCAAACGCAACGATGGTAGCAATGGGAATCAGGGCATTGCGGAACGCGTGTCCCATCACCACGGACCTTTCGGAGAGGCCTTTGGCGCGGGCTGTCCTGATGTAGTCCATGTTCATGATTTCCAGCATGGACGACCGGGTGAACCTCGTGTAGCTTGCCAGCGAAACCAGGATGAGGGCCATCGTCGGGAGAATCAGGTGGGTGAAGGTGTCCAGGGTCAAAATCCAGAAGTCGCCCTGGATGTTGGGGGTGCCCGCCCCGATGGTGGCGATGGGCCTGCCCCGGACCCTGCTGTTGCTGAAGTAGCTGGGCCACGCCTGCATGAAGCGGTCCATGAGGACGAGTCCACCCACCAGGAAGGCAGTAATGCCCGCGGCGCGCATGGACTGGCCCCGGTCGTAGCCGCCCGTCAGGTAGCCCACCGCTACGCCCACGCCGATTGTCGCGATGCCAAGCAGGACGATCATGATGGCCGTCGCCTGGTTGAGCAGCGGCTGGACTGCGAAGTAAGCCACCACACCAAGTGCCACCACGATCAGCGATGCCTGGAGCGCCTTCCGGTTCTTTAGCCCGGCAACCAGGAGGGTGACGGCGAAGGCGAGGCCCACTCCGGCAATCGCTATGACCACCGGTCCAAGGCCGGGATTCCGGAACCACTGGACAACGGAGAAATAGATCAGGATGAGGCTGACCGCGAGGAACACGATGCCGCCTGAAACGATCCGACGGCGGGCCGCGCCGCCCACGGCGACGCCCACGATCAGGCCCGCGACGGCGCCGATTCCCAAGGCCACCGGCAGCGGAATCTCAGGATTGCGGAGGAAGTCGTTGAAACCGATGGCCCCGTATTCCTTCAGAAGCACCGCAACCCAGAAGATGGGCAGCGAGAAGAACAGGAAGGCCATGAACGTCACGCCGTAGTCCAGGGCACTGTATTGCCGAAGCGCCGTGATGATGCCCAGGGCAATGCCGATAAGGATGGCCAGGATCGTTGCGCCCGTGACAAGTGTCAGGGTTTGCACCAGCGCAAATCCGAGCGCATCGGTAATCGGCTGCCCGGCGATGTTCTTGCCGAGGTCGCAGGAGCTGCCGAAAGGAACCAGGCACCTGGCTGCCCCGCTGAGCCACTTGAAGTACCGGAGGGGTGCCGGGGTGTCCAGGTCGAGGAGCTGGCTGCGCGAGTCCATGAGCTGTTGTTTATTCGGAGCGCTGCTGGCGCGGAACTCCTCCAGCGGATCCCCTGACGACGCTGTCAGGAGATACACGAGGAATGATGCCCCAAGAAGTATAAGTGCGGCCGTAATCAGTCGCCGGACGATGTACGTCACCATGGTGGAAAGCCTCGATATCCGGGCCGGGATCTCACCGGGCCCATCGCTGAATCAGTCCGGCTGCCCGCATGAGGTGGGCGGAGAGCCGGCAGAGTACCGGTGGTGCCGGAGAAGGCGCCGGGACGTTGGTGCATTTGTCCCGGCGCCTTCACCTGCTATCTTGCTCGCTGAGCGGGGGCTTTACTTCTCAGCCCACTCCCAGAAGTTCCACCAGACACCGGTCTGGTTCGGCATGAACTTCACGCCCGTGATCCGGTCACTGTAGGCGTCGACTCCGACGGACTGGAAGAGCGGAAGTCCGTAGGCGGACGCCCAGATCTTCTTGTCGATCTCCTTGCTGAGCTCGTCCTGCTTGCTGCGATCGGTGGTGACGATCAGCTCGTCCATCAGCTTGTCAGCTTCCGGATCGCTGAACTGGTTGAAGTTCGATCCGTTGCCGGTGCGGAAGATCTGAGGTACGCCGGAAACTCCGACACCCGGGTTGATCCAGCCGAAGATGGTGGCATCGTAGCTGCCGTCGCCCAGGGCCTTGCCCCAGTCAGACTTGCCCAGGCCGCCGTCAACGATCTTGAAGCCGGCCTTGGTGGCCGACTCGCGGATCAGGGAAAATGCGTCAACGCGGTTGGGGTTGTCCTTGTTGTACATGATGCGGATCTCAGGCGTCTTGCCGGCGAGCAGCGCCTTGGCGCCGTCGATGTCCACGTCCTGATAAGCGGAAGAACCATTGTTCTTGGCCGAATCAGCGTAGGCCGCCTGGGCCGGAACAAACAGCTGCGAGTCCAGCGGCTTGGCCTCCGGGTCAAGCTTCTTAACAATCTTGTCCACGATGTCCTTGCGCGGAACGGTCTTCATGAACGCCTCACGGACGCTCTTTTCGGCCAGCGGACCCGAGTAGTTCAGGTCGATGTGGTCGTAGGAGAGCTGGTTGCCCTGCTCGAGGGTGACACCCTGGCTTTCGAGCGCCTTGAGCTGCTCAATCGTGTCAGCAGAGGCCTGCGGAGCAATGATGTCCGCTTCGCCGTTCTTGAGTGCCTGCACCTGTGCCGGAGCGGAACCGATGTAGCGGACCGTGATTTCGTCCAGGCTGGCTTCCGGTCCCCAGTTGTAGTCCTTGTTGCGGACCATGGTCAGGGACTGGTCCTGGGTGACGCTCTTGACGATGTACGGGCCGTTGGAGAGGAAGAGGCTCGGATCGGACGGAAGGGTCTTGGTGTCGAAACCGGTGTTCCAGAGATCCGCCATGGCCTTAAGCTTCTCGTCTGCCGGCTTCGGGGCCTTGGGATCGCCCTTCGGCTTTTCCTTCAGGTAGTCCACGAGCGCCTTCGCGTCGGTCAGGCCGGCTTTCTTGGCCAGGACGTGAGCCGCGATGTCGATCCCCGGGCCGCCAAGGATGGTTTCCCAGTCGGCGAAGGGCTTGGAGTACTTGATGGTCATGGAACGGTTGCTGTCACCGATTTCGGGGAAGTCGGTGAGCTTGAGACCGGTGGGATCACCCGCGTAGGAGAAGTAGGACGTGCCCGTCTTCGCTTCGGAGTCGGCATCGTCGTAGTAACCCGAGAAGGCCGCCCACTGCAGCAGGAGGTCGGCCGCGGTGACCGGCGTCCCGTCGGACCATTTCACTCCCTCATTGATGGTGTACTTCACCGTCAGGGGATCGTCGGAAGTCTTTTCCATCTTGCCGAACTTCTCGTTGCGTACAACGTTCAGCTGGTTGTCGATGTAGTAGAAACCCGAGTGGGTGGCATAGCTGATCTTTGAGTTGATGTCCGTGTTGCCATCGGCAGTGTTCGGGTTGAACGTGTTGAACGCGTTCACCTCGACCACAGTGGCTGAACCACCCTGTTTGCCGGCAGTAGCGCTTGACGGGGTTGTCCCGCCGCTGTTGCCGGCGCAGGCGCTGAGAGCTAGCGCGGCAGCAGCCGCGACGCCTACCGCTTTGGAAATACGACCGAAGCGCATTCCGCCTCCTATGTTTCTGTGGTGTTGAAAAGACCGCCGCTGTAGGCGCCGGCCAGACCCGCCCATTCCCCCAGTGAGAATGTGGCTCGTCTCACATGAGCAGTAGCCTAGACCCGAAAAGAATGCGCATGGGACCAAAGTTGCCTGTGGGTAAAGGTTGTTACCGAGCTGCAACAATGGACAGGGGGAACCGTTTTAGTTCTTCAAGAAAGCGGGCGCGCAAAACGCCGCCCCGCGCCGATCCAATGACAACAAAAGCCCCGATTCTCTGGAATCGGGGCTTTCACCGTTAATGCTCAATCACTGACTTTGGAGGCTCCTGCTACACGTTGAAGCGGAACTCCACGACGTCGCCGTCGGCCATGACATATTCCTTGCCTTCGATGCGGACTTTGCCCCGGGCCTTTGCCTCGGCCATGGAACCGGCCTCGATGAGGTCGTCGAAGGAAACAACTTCGGCCTTGATGAAACCGCGCTGGAAATCCGAGTGGATGACGCCCGCGGCCTGCGGTGCGGTGTCTCCCTGGTGGATGGTCCAGGCTCGGGTCTCCTTGGGACCGGCCGTCAGGTAGGTCTGCAGTCCCAGCGTGTGGAAGCCGACGCGCGCCAGCTGGTCGAGGCCGGATTCGTCCTGGCCGTTCATCTCCAGCATCTCGCGGGCCTCTTCCTCGTCCAGTTCCACGAGGTCGGATTCAAGCTTGGCGTCGAGGAAGACGGCGTCCGCCGGGGCGACCATGGCGCGCAGTTCTTCCTGCTTCTCCGGGTTGCCCAGAATTCCTTCGTCCGAGTTGAACACGTAGATGAACGGCTTGGCTGTGAGCAGGCCGAGCTCCTTGAGGTGCTCCATTTCGAGCTTGTCGCTCTTGATCGAGGAGAAGATGGTGTCGCCGCGTTCCAGTACAGCCTGCGCCGCCTTGATGGCTGCCAGTTCAGCCGCGTCGCGCTTCTTGATCTTGACTTCTTTTTCGATCCGGGGAATGGCATTTTCAATGGTTTGAAGGTCAGCCAGGATCAGTTCGGTGTTGATCGTTTCCATATCTGAGCGGGGATCCACCTTGCCGTCGACGTGGATGACGTCGGGGTCATCGAACACACGGACAACCTGGGCAATGGCCTCTGCCTCCCGGATGTTGGCGAGGAACTTGTTGCCCAGGCCTTCGCCCTCAGACGCACCCTTGACGATCCCGGCGATGTCGACAAACGACACCGGAGCGGGCAGCAGGCGCTGGGATCCGAAGACGGCGGCCAGCTTGGCGAGCCGCGGGTCCGGCAGGTTGACCACACCGACGTTCGGCTCGATCGTGGCGAACGGATAGTTCGCCGCGAGCACCTGATTGCGGGTCAGTGCGTTGAAAAGGGTTGATTTGCCGACGTTGGGCAGTCCGACGATGCCAATAGTAAGAGCCACGAGCACTAATTCTACCGGCAAACGGGCCGGGGACCTGCGTCCGCTGGTTCCTGATCGCCCCGGACCGTGACCGCACGTGCGTCTGCGACAAAAATGTCAGAGGCCCGTGCCAAAGTGAACACATGGACGCTTTTGCACTGATACTTGCCCTGCTGATGCTCATTCTTGGTGCCGTGGTTGGCGCAGCCTGCACCTACGTGGTGTTCCGGCGGCGCAGCGTGGCCCTGGAGCAGGACTTCGACGGCGTTTCGGCCCGCCTCTCGGAGGTCAGCGCCCAGTTCGCGGCGGCCGACGCCGAGCGGCGCCTTCTGTCGGCGCAGAACCGGGAGCTGGGCGAGGCACGCAATCAGGACGGCAGCGTCCTCCGCGCCCTGGCCCCGGTGGCAGAGAAACTTACGGCAGTGCAGCAGCAGGTGTCCCTGCTTGAACGTGACCGTCTGGAGCAATACGGGCAGCTGGCACAGCAGCTGCAGGAGGCGCGCCTTTCCGACCAGCAGCTTCTTCGCTCAACGCACGCCCTTGAATCCGCCCTGCGGTCCAACAGCGCCCGCGGCCAGTGGGGCGAGGTCCAGCTGCGCCGCGTCGTGGAAGCTGCAGGCATGCTCCGCCATGTGGACTTCCACGAGCAGCAGCACAGCGCCGGGGCGGGTAACGCCGTCCGGCCCGACCTCGTGGTCCAGCTTCCGGGCGGGAAGCAGCTTGTGGTGGACGCCAAGGTGCCCCTGGCGTCCTACCTGGAGGCCCAGGACCTGGGATCCTCGGCGGGGCAACAGCAGCCTGGGGCCGCGCTCACCGGCCAGAACGCGCTGCTGACGGCACACTCCAAGGCTTTGAAATCACACGTGGACGCCCTGAGCACCAAGAAATACTGGGACATTCCGGGCAATTCGCCGGAACTCGTCATCTGTTTTCTGCCAGCGGAATCCATCCTGGCAGCCGCGCTTGCGGCGGATCCCGCCCTCCTGGACTACGCCCTGAACAAGAACGTGGTGCTTGCGTCCCCGGGCACCCTGCTGGCCGTCCTGAAGTCAGTGGCGTTCACATGGCGCCAGGATGTGCTGACAGACAGTGCCCGGGAGCTCTTCGAGTTGGCGCGGCAGCTCTACGAGCGGATGGGAACGCTCGGCGAAAATGTCACCAAGCTGGGGTCCTCGCTGAAGACTTCCGTTGACCGCTACAACTCGATGGTGGGGACGCTCGAAGCACGGATCCTTCCCACGGCCCGGAAACTCAACGCCCTCGAAGCCGAAGGACTGGTCACGCCGCCTGCGGTCGAGGTGACGCCCCGATCCGTGGCGGCACCCGAGCTCCAGTCTGAGGAGTCGGCCGCCTAATACGCGGCCGGGCAGGAATCAGAAGGGAGTGCGTCAGACCCGCGCGCCGCGTCCGCCGAGGGCGCGGGTCACGTCGCCGGACTTCTTGAGGGTTGCGCGCAGCTCCTTGGGCAGCGAGAAGAGCAGGTCTTCCTCCGCTGTGACCACTTCCTCCACGGCGCCGTAGCCGTAGTCCGCAAGCAGCCGGAGCACGTCCTTGACCAGCACCTCCGGAACGGAGGCACCGGAGGTGACGCCAACCGTGGCGACGCCTTCGAACCAGGCCTCATCCACTTCGTTGGCGAAGTCGACGCGGTAAGAGGCCTTTGCGCCGTATTCCAGTGCAACCTCCACAAGCCGGACAGAGTTGGAGGAGTTGGCGGAGCCCACCACGATGACCAGGTCGGCCTGCGGGGAGATCTTCTTAATGGCCACCTGGCGGTTGGTGGTGGCATAGCAGATGTCGTCGCTGGGCGGATCCTGCAGCGTCGGGAAGCGTTCCTTCAGCAACCGGACCGTTTCCATGGTTTCATCCACGCTTAGTGTGGTCTGCGAAAGCCAGATGACCTTTTCCGGATCCCTGACTGTCACCTTATCCACTTCATGCGGGCCGTTGATGATCTGGATGTGCTCAGGGGCTTCGCCGGCCGTTCCTTCAACTTCCTCGTGGCCGTCATGGCCAATGAGGAGGATGTCGAAGTCGTCCTTGGCAAAACGGACGGCCTCCCGGTGCACCTTGGTAACCAGCGGACAGGTTGCGTCAATCGTACGCA
The DNA here is from genome assembly GCF_042880995.1 of Arthrobacter sp. NPDC058288. Classification (NCBI taxonomy): domain Bacteria; kingdom Bacillati; phylum Actinomycetota; class Actinomycetes; order Micrococcales; family Micrococcaceae; genus Arthrobacter; species Arthrobacter sp. NPDC058288. The sequence goes on along the minus strand of NZ_JBHVYH010000001.1, from coordinate 695,801 downwards.
GGCCGCGGTCCTCTGCCGATTGCACCACTGCAGGCGATACCCCGTGGGCCGAAAAGATGACCAGGGCACCTTCGGGGACCTCATCGGTTTCATCAACGAAGATGGCGCCCTTCGCCTCAAGCGAGCTCACGACGTGGACGTTGTGAACGATCTGCTTACGGACGTACACGGGCGGACCATAGTGTTCCAGTGCCTTCTCAACCGCAATGACTGCCCGGTCGACTCCGGCGCAATAGCCGCGGGGAGCTGCGAGCAGTACTTTTTTGGGACCGGGCACCGGTGCCGCAGCCAGCACGTCCTCAGGCGACCGGCGCCTGCGTGGAATTGACGGCATGGGGATGGAGACTGCTGAGGTGGTCATTGTTCAATGCTACCGGGAACGCCGGTCGCGCCCGGCGCGGGCAACGACGGCGCCTGCAACAACACGGAGAATGACTCCCGCCACGATGAGGACTCCGCCGGCAATGAGTGCCGCAAGGATCCACTGCCCGAACCGCTCGGAGGATGCCGCCACAAATTCGCTCTTGAAGATGTCCGCCACCTCGTTTCCGCTGGCTGTCCCGCCCACTGCGAGTCCGGCAGCGTCTGAGCCGAGTTTCCACACCGCCGCCAGCACCAACGCCCCGGCTCCCGTACCCGCCAGCACGGTCCAGCGGCGGCGCGCGGCAATCAGGGCCAGAAGGAAGGCGATGGCGGAGCCGGCAGCCACCGCATAGCCCATGGGGGCATACGCCGAAACCTGGTCCACGAGTTGACGCTGGCTTGGCTGTCCTATGTTGATCAGCGTCTCATCCGGCGCGTCCAGCGGAACATTTACTGCATCCGAAATCTGTTTGGTCAGCAGGCCAACCAGGGGTGCCACATCCAGGGTGAGGGACGTGGCCGGCTCAGCCTCCGGCGAGCCGGCCCCCGAAGCCGGGAAATTGAGCCGGTGGCTCTTCCTCAGCGTCTCCTCCCAGGCTGCCGGATAACCGGGGAGCGCCGTCAGGGATTTGGCGGCAGAGTCGAGGATCGGCTGCACTAGTTCCGCGAAGGGTTCAGGAATGCGGCCGGCCGGATCGATGCTGCCAACCGCTGCGGAAGCCAGCCGTTCCTGGAAGGCTGTGTCCTTGCCCAAGGGGGCGGCGAGGGAAACAAAGCCGTCCTCCTGGACAATGTTCCGGTCAACCCAGATGGCTGGAACGGCGACGGCGGCCAGCAGCAGTCCAAGGATGACGGCGGCAGCTGAGACAAAAGTGCGCAAGGGATTCCTCGGTTGTGGTGGGCGGTACTGCCATCCTAGGGCTGCCGGCGGGGAAGCAAAAATGTCGGCCGGCAGTGGTAGAGCTATGGATAGAGTTGATTCGGTTTGATGCCCGTCCGTTATTGATGCACTGCCCCCGCAAAGGATTCCCATGCCCAAGGCTCCCTCCCCGTCACGGTCCCACCGTGCCTGACAACGTGCCCGCGGCCACCACGGTTCCTGCCACGGCTGCCGAAACGAGCCCGGACAATCCCTGGCCCCTGCAGCTCCTGTCCCAGAAGCTCAAAGCCCACATCGACCGGACGCCCTCCGCCTGGGTCGAAGGCCAGGTCATCGAGTTGAACCGCCGCGGCGGCAGTGCCTTCATGACGCTCCGGGACGTCGACGCCGAAATTTCGCTGCCCGCGTCCATCTGGTCGAATGTGCTGGATCGCCAGGATGTTCCCCTGGAACGGGGTTCCAGGGTTGTCGCGCTCCTGAAAGCCGAGTTCTGGCTGAAGACGGGGCGCCTCAACATGTCGGTGAAAGACATCCGGCCGGTGGGGCTGGGAGACCTGTTGGCACGGATTGAGCGGCTCCGCCACGCACTTTCCATGGAAGGGCTTTTTGCGGACTCCCGGAAGAAACGCCTCCCGCTCCTCCCCCACCGGATAGGTCTAATCACCGGACGCGACTCCGACGCCAAGAAGGACGTGCTGCGCAATGCCGCGCTCCGTTGGCCCGCCGTCGAATTCGAGGTCAGGGAGGTCGCCGTGCAGGGAAACACGGCTGTTTCCCAGATTATGGCCGCGCTGCGGGACCTCGATGCCGACCCTCATGTTGACGTCATTGTGATTGCCCGCGGCGGCGGCGCCCTTGAGGACCTCCTCCCGTTTAGTAATGAGGACCTGATCAGGGCCGTGTCCAACGCCTCCACGCCGGTGGTCAGCGCGATCGGCCATGAGGCGGACCGCCCCATCCTCGACGACGTCGCTGATCTACGGGCCTCCACGCCCACGGACGCCGCAAAGAGGATTGTTCCCGATGTGGCGGAGGAACTTGCCCGGGTACGGCAGGCCCGGGACCAGCTCCGGCGCGGAGTCAACCGCCTGGTGGAGCGGGAATCCGACCGGCTGGCTTCCCTGCATTCACGGCCTGTGCTCGCCGCGCCGGAGGTCATGGTCAGCGCCCGGGCCGAAGACGTGGCCCGGCTCAGCAGCCGCTCCCGTGCAGCCATCAGCACGGCAGTGCTGAGAGGGGCTGACCAGATCCTCCATCTTCGCAATCAGGTCCGATCCCTTTCCCCGCAGCAGACGCTGGATCGGGGCTACGCAGTGGTGCAGGTCGCCGGGACAGACCCGGCCGGGGACGCACCGCTGGCAGTCGTTCGGCACCCTTCGCAGGCTCCGGAGGGCTCTGATCTGTTCGTACGGGTTGCCGGTGGGTCCTTTGCCGCCCGGTCCACCGGCGGCCAGCGAATAACCGATCCCTAATCCAGCCCGCGCCGGAGAATCGCCCGGTAGCACCCATCCACTCATCACCAGCAGGGAGCAATTACATTGGCAGCAGAACAAAACCCGAACGCAGACATCGAGGCACTGAGCTACGAGGAGGCACGGGAGCAGCTTGTGGCTGTCGTGGGCAAGCTGGAAGCCGGCGGGGCCAGCCTGGAGGACTCTCTCGCGCTGTGGGAGCGGGGCGAAGCCCTTGCCAGACGCTGCGAGGAGTGGCTGGAAGGCGCCCGCAAACGGCTGGCCGCCGCCCGAAACCAGGCCGGCCCGGAGTCATAGGCCCCGGCCCGTCAGGACCGCTCCACGAGGCTCCGCTCAAGGTCGACGTCGAATTCCGCGGCGGGCCACTCAAGGTTAAGGTCTTCCAGGGCCTGGAGCAGCAGTTGCTGCACGGCGATGCGCGCGTACCACTTCTTGTTCGCCGGGATCACATGCCAAGGCGCCACTTCGGTATGCGTCTTATCGAAGGCCGCCTGGAAAGCGGCCATGTAGTCGTCCCAGAAGGCACGCTCCTTCAAGTCGCCGCTGCTGTACTTCCAGTGCTTCGAAGGATCGTCCAGCCGGGCCAGCAGGCGGGCTTTCTGTTCGTCCCGGCTGATGTTCAACATCACCTTGACGATTCGGGTGCCGCTGGCTGAAAGCCTGGCTTCAAATTCGTTGATCGCCGTGTAGCGCCGCTCCAGCTCTTCCGGAGAGGCCCAGCCGTGGACGCGGTGAATGAGCACATCCTCATAGTGGGAGCGGTCAAACACCCCCACCATGCCGGCCGCGGGTACTTCCTTTTCGATCCGCCAGAGGAAGTCGTAGGACTTTTCCTCATCGGTGGGCGCCTTGAACGCCTTGAGCTGCACACCCTGCGGGTCCATGGCGCCCACGACGTGGGCCACGATGCCGCCTTTCCCCGCCGTGTCCATGGCCTGGAGGATCAGCAGTACGCGCTTGGTGCCGCCGAATTTGGCTTCCGCGAACAACTTCTCCTGGAGCGTGGCGAGTTTGCCGTCGAGTTCGGCCAGGAGGGCCTGTCCGTCCGATTTGCCGCCAGGGTACCCCGGAGTGGAATCCGGATCGACCTCGGACAGCCTGAACCCGTCACCGGCCGCGAGGGTTCCTGAGGGGTGTTCGTCGAATGTTTCGATTCCTGACATGTGAAGCCTTCCGCCGATGTGCCGCCAGTCCGGAGACCCGCTTCCTCGCGGCCGCGTCCGGTTGCCGCCGCCCGGGAAACACCGGGCGGCGCTGATGCCATCAGGCTAGTTCCCCTGGTACCGGCTCAGGAAGTCCCCCATACGGCCGATTGCCTCTTCGATATCCTTCACGTTGGGCAGCGTAACCATCCGGAAGTGATCCGGCCGTACCCAGTTGAAGGCGCGGCCGTGCGAAACGAGGATCTTCTGCTCACGGAGCAGGTCCAGGACAAACTTCTCGTCGTCCCGGATGTGGAAGACCTCCGGATCCAGTTTCGGAAACAGGTACAGCGCTCCCCTCGCCTGCTGCGTGCTGACGCCGGGGATGGCATTAAGCAGGTCGTAAGCCTTGTTCCGCTGTTCCAGCAGTCGGCCCCCGGGCAGGATCAGGTCATTGATGCTCTGGTATCCCCCCAATGCCGTCTGGATGGCATGCTGGGCAGGCACGTTGGCGCACAATCGCATGTTGGCAAGCAGGCTGATGCCTTCGAGGTAGTCGGCCGCGTCCTTCTTTGGCCCGGAAATCGCCATCCAGCCGGCCCGGTAACCGCACACGCGGTATGCCTTGGACAACCCGCTGAAGGTCAGGCACAGGACGTCGTCGCCGGTGAGGCCGGCCAGGTTAACGTGGACAGCGTCCTCGTACAGGATCTTCTCGTAGATTTCATCCGCAAAAAGAACCAGGCCGTGCTTTTCGGCCAGGGCCACGATCTTCTTGAGGGTCTCCTCCGGATACACCGCACCGGTGGGATTGTTCGGGTTGATCACCACGATTCCCTTGGTCCGGGAGGTGATCTTGGATTCCAGGTCCTCCAGGTCCGGCTGCCAGCCGGACTCTTCATCACACAGGTAGTGCACGGGCCGCCCGCTTGCCAGGGCCACGGAGGCCGTCCAGAGGGGGTAGTCAGGCGTGGGGATCAGAACCTCGTCGCCGTCGTCGAGGAGCGCCATGAGGGACATGGTGATGAGCTCGCTGACCCCGTTGCCGAGGTAGATGTCGTCCACGTGGATGTTCTGGATACCGCGGGTCTGGTAGTACTGCGACACTGCGGTCCGGGCGGAGAATATTCCCCGGGAGTCACTGTAGCCCTGGGCATGGGGCAGATGGCGGATCATGTCCACCAGGATCGCGTCCGGCGCTTCAAAACCAAACGGGGCCGGGTTTCCGATGTTCAGTTTGAGGATCCGGTGACCCTCTGCCTCCATCTGCTGGGCGGCCTGAAGAATCGGTCCACGGATGTCGTAGAGGACATTATGAAGCTTGGTGGACTGCTTGAATTCTGCCATTCATCAAATATGCCATATGGAGGATGTACTTCCGCTGAGACTTGACTCACACCGAGAACGACGGCGGCGCCTGCCGGACCCCGTGAGGTCCGGCAGGCGCCGTCGGACTTGCTTTAGCTGGTTTGGCCTACTTGACGAGGCCCTTGTCCTTAAGCCAGGCGGCCGCGGCATCCTTCGGGTTCTGCTTCTGCGTCCCGCTGACTGCACGGTTGAGGTTGATCAGGTCATCCGTGGTGAGGGTCTTGGAAACGGAGTTGAGCGCTTCCTTGGCCTTATCGGTCATCTTGGCCTTGTTGTACAGCGGCAGGACCTGCTGGGCGATGAAGTTATTCTTGGGATCATCCAGGACCACCAGGTCGTTGTCGGCAATGGCCGGCGTGGTGGTGTAGATGTCCGCGACCTGCACCTTGTCCTCGAGCAGCGCCTTGACGGTGATGGGGCCGCCGCCGTCGCTGAACGGTTCCAGCTTCTTGGGTTCGCAGCTGTAGTTCTTCTTCAGTCCCGGCAGGCCGTAGGCGCGCTCTGCGAAGGTAGCCGGAGCTCCTACGACAAGCTCGCTGCAGACCTTGGCGAGGTCTTCGATCGATTTGAGCTGGTACTTTTCGGCCGTAGCTTTCGTCACCACCATGGCGTCCTTGTCCTCCGCCTTGGACGCTTCCAGCACGGCCAGGCCCTCCGGCAGCTTGGCCGGAAGCGCCTTGTAGATGTCCTCCGCCGAAACCTCGGTGGCTTCCTTGTTCACATGCAGCAGGAGGTTTCCGCTGTAATCCGGAATCACGTCCACCGAGCCGTCCTGGACAGCCTTGAAGTACACCTCGCGCGAGCCGATGTTGGGCTTGGTGCTTGCGGTCACGCCGGCGGCGTTCAAGGCACCGGCATAGATTTCAGCGATGATCTGGCTTTCGGGGAAGTCCGCAGACCCGATCACCAGCGCAGAACCTGACCCGGAACCGCCCGTGGCCGGCGCACTTCCCAGCGGGTCCGAACCGCCGCCGCACGCGGACAGGGCCAGGGCCAGCCCCACGCCGGCGGCCAGGCCGCCGAATGCGCGGCGGCCCAGGTTACTAGGGTTGGTTTCCTTCATGATGTACCTCCTTGAACAACAGGCTCCGCGGGCACGGGGTCTGTGAGAACAACCGGCGCCTGCTGGCTCCGGCCTGGCGTGGCAGAGGCTCCCCGCGACAGGAACAGCCTCTGGAAAACAGCGAGCAGCAGATCGACCGCGATGGCCAGCGCTGCTATCAGCAGCGAGCCGCCCAGCATCTGTGGAAAATCGGACAGCACCAGGCCGTCGAAGAGATACCGGCCCAGTCCGCCGAGGTTGATGTAGGCCACCACTGAAACTGTGGCGATCACCTGGAGCACACCGGTCCTGAATCCGCCGAACATCACGGTCAGGGCATTGGGAAATTCCGCCCGGAACAGCACCTGCAGTTCGGTCATGCCCATGGCCCGGGCCGCGTCCACGACGTTCCGGTCCACGCTGGCAATTCCGGCGTAGGTGCCCGCGAGCAGCGGGGGGACCGTGAGAATCACAAGGGCCCAGATAGGAGGCATCAGGCCAATGCCGGCAAGGAGCACGAAAAGGGTCAGCAGGCCCAGGGTGGGCAACGCCCGGAGTGCGCCGGCCAAGGCAACCACCGCCACCCGGCCGCGCCCGGTGTGGCCGACATAGAGGCCGATAGGGACGGCGATGGCGGTGGCAATCAGCATCACGAGCCCCGTGTACTGCAGGTGCTCAGCCAGCCTCGCCGGAATGCCTGAGCTTCCCGCCCAGTGCAGCGGGTCTCCCAGCCACGCGAAGGTATCCGCGAAGACGTTGCTCATGCCGACGCACCCCCCGTCCGCACATCGGACAGACGCCCGGCCGCCGAAGGGATGGCAGCTTTGTCCGTCCTGCCGGCCGCCCTGGTCCAGGGTGTCAGGAGCCGTTCCAGGAGCACCAGGACCGCATCCATCAGCAGCGCCAGTACCAGGATGGCAATGATCCCGACCACGACTTCGGTTATGAAGCCCCGTTGGAGGCCGGAGGTGAAGAGCATTCCGAGGTTTCCGATTCCCAGGAGGGCCGCCACGCTCACCAGCGAAATATTGCTGACGGACACCACCCGCAGCCCGGCGAACAGCACCGGCAGGGAGAGCGGGAGATCGATCTGAAGGAAGCGCGCGCCTGGCTTGAACCCCATGGCGACGGCGGCCTGCCGGAGATCTTCGTCGACGGAATCGAAGGCGTCGAGCGCTGCCCGTACCAGCAGCGCCACGGCATAGATCGTGAGGGCCACGATCACGTTGACAGGGTCAAGGACCCTGGTCCCCAGGACTGACGGGAGAATGATGAACAGGGCAAGCGACGGGACCGTGTAGAGCAGGGACGTGGCCGTGACAACCACGGAACGCAGGGTCCTGTTCCGCCGGGCGAACTGGGCCAGCGGAATCGAAAGCACCAGGCCAAGGACCATGGGCACTATGGCCAGCATGAGGTGCTGGCCGGCCAGCTCGAACACCCGCCCGCTGTTGGCCAGGAACCATTCCATCAGAGGGCACCCTGCCGGACCAGCCGGGCCGATTCGATGACCGCGAGCACCTCGTCCGCCTTAAGGACTCCAGCGAGCCGGCCGTCCGCGTCCACAGCCACGCCCAGGCCGGAGGGTGAGGACAGCGCCGCGTCGAGGGCGCGCCGGAGCGTATCCCCCTTCCGGAAAAGGGAACCGCCGGGTATCAGCACGGCGCCGGCACCGGGGCTTGTCCAGCCGAGCGGGCGTGACTCCGCATCCAGTACGAGCAGCCAGTCGCCGCCCGATCCGGCAGCACCGGCCTCCAGTTCCCTGCGACTGACCGTCGGCACGTCATGGAGGGCGACGGCGTCGGAAGGGCTGAACGCCAGGTGACGGAATCCCCGGTCCTTGCCCACGAACGAGGCCACGAAATCGCTCGCCGGCGCCCTGAGGATCTCCTCGGGAGTTGCATACTGGGCCAATTTGCCCCCGGTGGCGAAGACAGCAACCTTGTCCCCCAGCACGGTGGCTTCATCGATGTCATGGGTGACGAAAACGATGGTCTTGGCCAGATCCCGCTGCAACCGGAGAAGCTCCTGCTGCAGTTCGTCCCGCACCACCGGGTCCACCGCGCTGAACGGTTCGTCCATCAGCAGCACCGGCGGGTCTGCCGCGAGCGCCCGCGCTACTCCGACCCGCTGCTGCTGGCCGCCGGACAGCTGGGAGGGGTACCTCCTGCCGAGCACCGAAGCCAGCCCGACGACGTCGAGCAGTTCCTCGGCGCGCTTGCGCGCCTCCGCCTTGGGAACGCCGTTCAACCGCGGGACCGTAGCGATGTTGTCCAGAACCGAGCGGTGCGGCATGAGCCCGGAGGACTGCATGACATAGCCCATGGACCGCCGCAACTGCGCGGCCGGCACGGAGGTGACGTCTTTCCCGTCCACGGTAATGGTGCCGGACGTGGGCTCCACCATGCGGTTGATCATCCGCAGGGAGGTGGTCTTGCCGCAGCCCGAGGGCCCGACAAAGACAGTGATGGAGCCCTTGTCGATGGACATGGTGAGGTTGTCCACGGCCGGCTGCCCGCCCTGGTACTGCTTGGTGACGCTCTGGAATTCGATCATGGCTTCAGCCATTTCCGGGCTTACCTTACTGTTGGCGGCGACATCGGACGGTCAAGCCGGAAGATCATAAGCATGCTGATTTTCGGCTGTAAAGCAGGTAATACACAGCGTAACCAGCGGCCCGGACAAAGTCAGCGGTGCCGCGGCTACCGTAAGCATTCGGTGACCTGCGCCTTTTGGATGGGTGGCGGTGCCGGACTCTTCCACTTCATGCAGCCCGGCACCGCCGTCGCCCTTCCTTAGCGCGTCAACTGCGCTTCCGTTTGCCCCGCTTTCCGTCGCCGCCGGCGCGGTCGGCGGCGTTTTCGTGTCCGTAGCGCTCGGCCGCCCGCTGGCTCTTGCCCGCCACCACCACCTTCTGGTGCCATTCCCGCTGGTACGCCCGCCGGGCTGCTGCGTCGTGCCGGCGGTTGAGTGCCGCAAGCTCACGCTGGAGCTTGAGGTAGCTCTCCCACCTGCGGATCTCCAGCGTCCCGTCGACGAGCGCTGCCTGGACAGCGCAGCCGGGCTCCCGATCGTGCGCGCAGTCGGCGAAGCGGCACCGGCCGAACAGCTCCTCGAGGTCTCCAAACATCTCCCCCATTCCGTCCTCGGCGTCGAATAGCCCGAAGCCGCGCACACCGGGCGTGTCCATGAGCACCGTACCCCCGGGCAGCGGGACCAGCTCCCGGGAGGTGGTGGTGTGTCTGCCTTTGCCGTCGCCGGCCCGGACCGGACCGACGTCCTGGACGTGATGCCCGGCAAGGGCGTTGATCAGCGTGGACTTGCCGGCGCCGGAGGGCCCCAGCAGGACCACGGTGCCTCCGGCGGGCACGTGTCCGAGCAGTTCATCGAGGCCGTCGCCCCGTTCCGCCGACGTGGTCACCACAGCTACGCCCGCAGCCTGCAGGATGACCTTTCCGACGACGTCGTCCGCGATGTCGGCAAGGTCGGCTTTGGTGATGATAACCAGCGGGGTGGCTCCCGATTCCCACGCCGCCACCAGCGTTCGCTCCAGCCGGTTGTGGGTGAGGGGCCGGTCGACCGGGACCACGACTCCAACCACATCTATGTTGGCGCCCAGGACCTGGGCCTCCGAGGATGCTTCGAAGGCCCGCTTTCGGCTCAGCGCGGACTGGCGGGGCAGCACAGCGACGACGGCGGGTTCCCCCGCCAAGTTGGCACCGAGCCACACCCAGTCGCCGGTGGCAGGGATGTCGCCGTTGGCCGGGTAAGGCAGGTGCCGTAGCTCCGCCGCCCCGGCAACCACGACCCTGTTCCGGTCCACACGGACCACCCGCCCGGGGCTCTCCGCGCCGGGGACGGGATGGGCCTCGAAAAGTGCTGCCGTCCGAGCTGTGAAGCCGTACTGCACGGGACCGGCCAGCATTGATGTTGAGGTGGTATTTGTTGAAATTTTTGCGGTCAGCACGTGACCTGGAGTTGTTTTCACTGAAAAACCTCTGGTGAGGCCCCGTGGGCACGGACTCCGCTGATTGAATCAGTTGGTGCGACTCAGCTGCTGCGGGTCAGGACGTGCTTGCGTCCGGGGCGGGAATAATGACGTTGTTGGCGCTCTGGGCGCACAGGAATATTGCAGTCATCATCTCCACCTCCCCGTGTCCGCGATCATCACACTTGATGTCAGACCGTTAGCTTTGCCGGGCGCATAAGCCGGCGGCTTTTCAAGGCTAAACCGTCCAGCCCGGCTTGGCTAGGGGTCAGGCCGTCCCACGTGTATCTGCGGTTGACGGGCCCCTGCCGGCAACCGGTTCTTCGGCCTAGAGTTGGTCTGTGACGAACCTTGAAGTAAGCCCCGTTGAAGAAGTGTGCCCGCCAGGACAGCCCGGAGGGTACGAGGGAAACGGTCCATGCCTCCAGTTGTGGCCGGCACGGGAAGTCCCGCTCGGCGGAGTCCGGGCCATGAACGTCCTCCGGACCCTTCCGCAACGGGGCCTGCCCACCGTGGGCGCCTGGTGCTTCCTGGACAGTTTCGGCCCGGACCGGGTGGCCATGTCCGTCCTGCCGCACCCCCACACCGGTCTGCAGACCGTAACGTGGCCCCTTGCCGGCACCATCAGGCACCGTGACAGCGTCGGCAGCGATGTGATTGTGCGTCCGGGCGAGCTCAATATTATGACCGCGGGCAACGGCGTCTCGCACTCCGAATTCGCCGTGCTACCGCCCCGGCGTTCTTTCGGTGAACCGACGGACGCCGGGTCTTTCGGCGCCGCAACCGTTTCGGCGGGGGCTTCCGACGCCGGGACCGAACTGCCGCTGCAGCGCGGCCTCCAGTTGTGGGTCGCCCTTCCGGACGGCGAGCGCCACAGGACACCCGCGTTCGAGCAGCACCGCAACCTCCCGGAGGTCACCGGTGACGGTTTCACCGCAACGGTGATGGTGGGAAGCTTCGCCGGGGTGGCCTCGCCGGCCACGATGTATTCACCCATCGTCGGTGCGGACATCACCTGCAGCGGATCAGTCGTCCTGCCGCTTGACCCCGAGTTTGAGCATGCGGTGCTGGTGCTCGACGGCGGCCTCACCCTCGACGGGCAGGACGTGCCGCCGGGTCCGCTGGGTTACCTTGGGGCCGGCCGGCGCCTGCTGGAAGTCGGGGCGCTGCCCGGGACCCGCTTCATCCTGCTGGGCGGCGAGCCGTTCCAGGAAGAGCTGCTGATGTGGTGGAACTTCGTGGGCCGGACCCACGAAGAAGTGGCACAGGCCCGCCAGGACTGGGAGGACCAGGCAGACCTCCCGGACCCGACAGCCGAAGGCTCCCGGTTCGGACTCGTCCGCGGGCACGGACCGGAGGCGGGCGCCGAGGCCGGGCGCATTCCGGCGCCTCCCCTGCCGGGTGTCCGGCTCCGGCCCCGCACACGTTCCTGACGCCGGCTGCTGGCGGCCGGGCGCCGGCTGCCGGACGCCGCACGGCGCCCGGAGGCTACCCCTGCTCGGCCACCAGCTGCAGGACCCCGAAGACAGGGTCCTGCTGCAGGACCCGAACGTCCGTGACGCCGACGGCGGCGAGGGCGCGCTTGAAGGAGTCCTGCAGCCGCGCCACGTTCATGCCGAGGCCGCTGCCCAGAATCACCGGGCCCTGGATGCCCAGCTTCCGTAAAGCTTGCGCAGCCAGTCCGGCGAGGTCCATGCCTGCCTGTTCAACAAGCGCTTGGCTGGCGGCGTGGCCCGCGTCTGCGGCTTCCACAACGAGCCGGGCCCGCTGGGCCCAGTACCGCCGGCCGGTGTCCGGTGAGTGGAAAAGCGCTATCAGCTTGTTGGGGTCCTCGATGTTGCAGGACCGCAGCAGGGCGGTGGTGAGTTCGTCGGGTTCCAGGCCCTGGTTCATGCGGCGGAGGCTGTGCCGGACAGCCTCGCGGCCCAGCCAGTAGCCGCTGCCTTCGTCTCCGAGCAGGTAGCCCCAGCCGCCGGCCCGTGCTTCCTCGCCCCGGTCATTCTTGCCCCAGGCAGCCGAGCCGGTGCCGGCGATAACGGCCACCCCTGTGCTCGCCCCGCCGGCCGCCAGCAACAGCCGCGAGTCATGGACCACCGTGATCCTGGCGCCGGGCACGTGGGGCGCGATCAGAGCTGAGAGTGCGGCCGCGTCCTCGTCCGTGTCGATGCCGCCGGCCCCGGCGTAGACCTGGGACACCGCGCCTCCGCCGATCTTCGCGAACAGCTCCGCCAGGTGCAGTGCCGCTTCCTCACGGCTGACGTTCTGCACGTTCGAGCTGCCGACGCTTTCGTCGGCCACAACCTTCCCGTCCTCGAAGCGGACGCCGCGCGTCTTGGTGCCGCCGATATCCAGGCCGATCACAGCGCCGGGGATCACGGTGCCGGGGATCCTGGCGGGCGGTGCCGCGGACGGCGCGTCGGGGGCACCGCCGGTGGAAGGAACAGAATCCGTCGCCGGCAGGTTGTCAGAATTAGTCACGTGAACAGACTACTGAGTGACCACAAGGAGCAGGGAATGACGGGCGCTATTTTCGGGACACGGATCATCGCCGCACCCATGGCAGGGGGAACTTCGACGCCCGGGTTTGTGCAGGCCGTGCACGCCGCCGGCGGGCTGGGTTTCCTGGCTGCGGGCTATAAAACCGTGGCAGCGATGCAGTCCGATATCCGCGAGGTGCGCTCCGCCGGGGCGCGCTTCGGCATGAACCTCTTCGTCCCCGACCGGACGCAGCTCAATCCCCCGCCCGCCGTCAGGGAACAGATGGAGCATTACCGGCGGAGCCTCGAGCCGGACGCCCGGCGGTACGGTGTGTCCCTTCCCGGGCTGCGGCTCGACGACGACGACGAGTGGCAGGGCAAGATCGACGCCCTTCTGGAGGATCCCGTGGAGTTTGTCAGCTTCACCTTCGGGCTCCCGGAGCAGGCCGGTGTGCATGCGCTCAAGCGCGCCGGTTCCACGATCATTGCCACGGTCACCAGCCCGGCGGAAGCCTCGCTGGCCGTAGAGCGCGGAGCGGACATCCTGGTGGTCCAGCACGGCAGCGCGGGCGGCCACAGCGCGGCCTTCCTGGCCCGGGAAAACACTCCGGACTCCCCCGGCTCCGCGACGACGGCGCAGCTGCTGGCCACGGTGCGCACCGCCGTCGGCGTTCCCCTCGTGGCGGCCGGCGGAATCATGGATTCCGCGGGCCTCGACTCGGCACTGGCCGCGGGGGCAACGGCCGCCCAGCTGGGTACGGCGTTTCTGCGCAGCGACGAAAGCGGCGCCCGCCAGCTCCACAAGGACGCCCTCGCCAGCCAGGCCTTTACGGAGACCCGGATGACCCGTGCGTTCACCGGCCGGCAGGCAAGGGCCTTGGCGAATTCCTTCGTCAGGGAGCACGACGACGCACCGGAGGGGTACCCGGCCCTCCACCATCTCACCGCTCCGATCCGCGCGGCGGCCGCCGCGGCAGGTGACCCGGAAAGGCTGAACCTTTGGGCCGGAACCGGATGGCGCAAGGCGGAAGCCGGTCCGGTCTCGGACATCATCAACAGGATGCTTGCGGGTTCGGCCCTTCCCTGAACAGACCCGCCCCTTGAAGCGGGCGGCTCAGCCCTCCGAACGCGCACGGATAAGTCCCGCCAACAGCCCCGGCCCCTCGGTCAGGACCATTTCCCGGAACAGCCTGACCTGATCGGCCTCGGCCTCGTGGCCGGTGCGGCGTTCGCGCCAAGCCAGGCCGATTTCACGGAATGCCAGTCCTGATGCCAACGGCACCTCCACCCAGCCAAGGTTTCCGGTGTGCTCAGTCACTGTCCGGCCTGGAGCCTGGCCACCGGGCGGGAGGATGCTGACGCCCAGCCCGGCGGATACCAGCCCGCGGACGGTGTGGGAATCCTGGCTTTCGAAGGCGATGCGCGGGCGGAAACCGGCCTCGCGGAACAGGGCGTCCGTCAGCGACCGCATGCCGTATCCGTGCCCCATGGCCACGAACGGATCGTGCCTGATGTCGGCGATCCGGGCGCTCATCCGGCGGGCCAGGGGGTGTTCATGGTGCACCACCAGCCTCAGGGGCTCCCGGTACAGGGCCGCTGAGCCGATGCTGCGGCCCGCGGGCGCGATGGGCGCCGTCAGGGCGAGATCAGCGGCCCCTGCCGCGAGTTCAGCCAGGCAGCCATCCCGGGCTCCCTGGCTGAGGTCAAAGGCGGTCTGCGGGTGGCGGCGGTGGAACGCATTGATCAGGAGGGGCAGCGTCGCCTCGCCAAACGTGTGTTGGAACGCCACGGCGATCCTTCCGCGCACCACCTCGGATTCGTGCCGCACCAGGTCCAGTCCGGTCCGGAACTCGTTCAGCGCGGCATCGATGTAGGGCAACAGCGCCTTGGCGGCGGGCGTCAGCCGCACTCCCCTGCCGTCCCGGACCAGGAGTTCAGTGCCCACCACGGCACTGGCACGGGCGAGCGCCCGGCTGACGGTGGACTGGGGCATGCCCAGCAGCTCCGCCGTTTCCGTCACGTGCTGCGTCCGGCCCAGTTCGGACAGGACTGGAAGTAACGGCAGCAACTGCGCCAGCTGTTTGTGCTCAATGTCCATCGTGGCCTCCTTGAGATTGATCCGTTTTCAGCATTTGTTCCATGTAAATCATGCATTGGAAGCATGCCATCCGGCGATCTACGCTGGCTTGGTGCACATGACGGCAACGCAGGACACCCCCCAACCCGGCCCGTGGGCAGGCCATCCCAAGGGCTCGGCCGCCTACGGACGACTGCTCGCGGGGCTGGCCTTCGCCGGGGTGGCGACATTCGCGCAGCTTTACTCCACCCAGGCCGTGCTGCCGATCATGGCCGCGGACCTGCAGATCACGGCCGCCGAAGCCGCGCTGACGATCTCGCTGGCGACGGTGGGGCTGGCCGTCACTGTCATCCCGTGGTCCTTCCTGGCTGACCGGATCGGCCGGGTGCGGGCGATGACCCTGGGCATCACGGCCGCGACCGTCCTGGGCCTGCTGGTTCCCCTGGCCGCCACCTTTCCCATGCTCCTGGGGCTCCGCTTGCTTGAGGGCATGGCGCTCGGCGGAATTCCGGCAATCGCCATTGCCTACCTGAATGAGGAAGTCCACAAGGCGCACGCCGCCATGGCGGCCGGAAGCTACGTCGCGGGAACCACGCTGGGCGGGCTTGCGGGACGGCTGGTTGCGGGCCCCGTCGCTGAACTGTGGGGATGGCGGGCGGCCACATTGGCCGTCTCCGTCCTGGCCGCCGTTGCTGCCGTCCTGTTCCTGGTCCTGGTGCCCAAGGCCCGCGGCTTCACACCCGCACACGCCAGCGGATTCCGCGGGGCCGCAAGGATGCTGGCGGGCCACCTGCGCAATCCCCGCCTGCTGGCCCTCTATGTGCAGGCGTTCCTGCTCATGGGCGGCTTCGTGGCCGTGTACAACTACCTCGGCTTCCGGCTGTCCGGTGATCCGTTCGGGCTGCCGGCCACCGTGATCAGCCTCATTTTTGTGGCATACCTGTCCGGGACGGTGACCTCCAGGCTGGCCGGCGGGCTCACGCAGAAGTTCGGACGGCGGACCATCCTGCTGGCGGGAATCGTGCTGATGGTCCTTGGCCTGGCGCTGACATTAACGCAACTGCTGGTCCTGATCCTGGCCGGTCTTCTCGTTTTCACCGGAGGATTCTTTGCGGCGCACAGCATCGGGGCAGGCTGGACCGGAGGGATCGCCACCACCGGCCGGGCGCAGGCCGCCTCGCTGTATAACCTGGCCTACTACCTTGGCTCCAGTGCGATCGGGTGGGCAGGCGGCCTGGTATTCCAGTCCTTCGGCTGGACGGCGCTTGCCCTGGTGGTCATCGGGCTGGGATGCACGACGGCGGTGATCACCGCCGTCGTGCATCCTGCGTCGGGCGCCGGGCAGCCGGCCGGCTAGCGCGTTCCTTCAACTGCCTGCAGAAGGTCCGCCACAATGTCGGTGGCATCCTCCAGACCCACAGACAAGCGGAGCAGGCTGGCCCGCGGCCTGGCCTCGGCGGCAACGGGCCGGTGGGTCAGACCGGCCGGGTGCTGGATCAGGGTATCGATGCCGCCCAGGGACACGGCGTGGGTGATCATCCGGACCGCCGCCGGGACCCGCTCGGCGTGCTCGGCGCTGGCCAGTTCAAACGCCAGCAGCGAGCCGGGGCCGGACATCTGTGTCCCCACCAGCCCCAGCGGGTCGCACTCGGGGAGGCCCGGGTAGTGGACCGACTTCACGAGACTGTGTCCGGCCAGGGCAGCGGCAACCTTGTGCGCCGTTGCCTGCTGTGCCCGCACGCGCACCGGCAGGGTGGCCAGCCCGCGGTGGAGCAGATAAGCCGGCCAGGGAGTCAGGATCCCGCCTGTCACGGCACGGACCTGGCGGAGCCTGGTGGTCCACTCCACCGAAGCCGCCACCACACCGCCCATCGCGTCCCCGTGGCCGCCGAGGAATTTGGTGGCGCTGTGCAGCACGAGCGTGGCCCCGTGAGCCAGGGGCTGCTGCAGCACCGGGCTGGCAAAGGTGTTGTCCACCAGGACCGGCACGCCGTCAGCGTCCCGGGAGAGTTGAGCGATGTCCACCAGTTCCAGACTGGGATTGGCGGGCGTCTCCACAATCACCAGCCCCGTGTCCGGACGCAGGGCCTCGCGGACACCGTACGCCGTCGTGAACGTCACTTCAGTGCCCAGGACGCCCGAGGCGAGGACGTGGTCACTCCCGCCATACAATGGCCGGACCGCCACCACGTGCCTCCTGCCGGCGGCCACGGTCGCGAGCAGGACGGCCGAAAGGGCAGCCATCCCGGTGGCAAAGGCCACCGCCTCGGGTGCGCCTTCCAGGGCGGCCACGCCCTCCTCGAAGCGGGCCACGGTGGGATTCCACAGGCGCTGGTAGACGGTGCTCTGGCCTTCCAGGGGCATCCCGCCGGTGGCCATTTGTTCATAAGCCCGGCCGCCGTCGTGGACCGACGGAAGCGGTGCAGTGGTGGAGAGGTCGATCGGCACGGCATGCACGCCTTGTTCGGTGAGGCCGGCCCGGCCTGCATGGACAGCCAGTGAATCGGGAGAAAGCACGGGACTCCTTTGAATTATTCGCCATTGAATCCGGCAAGTCTCTGGCAATAATTCGGAGATTCATAGTGCTCACGAATGGAAATGTCGGAAAGTGGAGTTTATGATGAACTCATAACACTTTGAGGAGGCGCTGTGAGTAGCGGTGCGAAGAATATTCGGCTGGGCGCGGGGACCGAACCGCTGGACGCCATCGACGAGCGGCTGCTGGCAGCCCTCGTGGACGACGCCCGGATCTCAAACAAGCAGCTGGCCGAGCTCGTGGGCATCGCTCCGTCCACGGCCCTCATGCGCACGCGGGCGCTGTCCGAACGCGGCATCATCCAGGGCTTCGAAGCGAAACTTAGCCTGTCAGCCATCGGGCGGTCCGTCCAGGCACTCATCGCCGTGCGGCTCCGCGCCCACGACCGCGAACAGATCGACCGGTTCACGTCCCGGGTGCCCCGGCTCCCGGCCGTGCTGTCCACCTTCCACACCTCGGGGTCGGTGGACTACCTGCTGCACATTGCCGTGGCCACTACCGAGGACCTGCGCGACTGGGTCCTGGACAACCTGGCCACCGATCCCGTGGTGGGCCACACCGAAACCACACTGGTGTTCGAACACATCCCCGGCAACCACGGGCCGCTGCCGGACTGACCGGCCAGCCTGCTGGATCACCGCCACGAGCGGGCAGTCCGGCCGGATTATTTGGTTCGGCTGCGGGACTCCCCACTAGTGCCAGATGTAGAGCCCGGAGTGCGCGGCGCCCATGATGTCACTCCGAAGGACGTCCAGCTGCTCCCGGCGGAGCATGGCGGCGCGTTCACGCTCGGCCCGGTCGGAGAGAATGACCTGCCGGCGTTCAGCCCAGCGGACCAGCGCCGTACCCAATCCTGCCGCAGCAGACTCGACGGCGGTGGGCCTGCGGTACGGGCTGCAGGCAGCTGATCCGGTGGCGCAGACTGTGCTCATCTCACTTTCCTTTCAGGACTTTCCGGTGGTGTGTTCTGACGTTCTTCGTTCCGCGACGAGCGGATCCGGCCTCCCGCTGACGCGGGAACGCCGAGGAGGGGAAAGGCGTTCAGGTGGATCTGGACCGGGCGGGCGCCTTCCTGTTCGCCTTCATTCCTGATGTCCTCCAGCAGGCGGTGGCCGTAGGCTTCCAGGGCGGCGGTGTACCTCGCCAACTGGTCCGCCGTGAGCCGCGCATTCGCAGTGCTGATCAGGGCCGCGTGGAGCCATGCTGCATCAAGGGTGTCGCTGCCGTGTGCCATGAAGTCCGCCAGGACTGCCTGCCGGCTGTGTTCAAACTCGCGGGTGACCAGCCGGGAGGCTTCCTCCGTGGCAGGAGATGTTGCCAGTTCCGGGGAGGTGATCTGGATGGCCCCGCGCGGGCGTTCCCACCAGCGCTCCCGGGCCGTGCCCTTGCCTTCAACCTCCCGGACGAAGTCGTGCTTTGCCAGCTGCCGGAGGTGGTAACTGGTGGACCCGCTGGATTCGTTGAGCAGTTCGCCCAGGCTGCAGGCCGTCTGCGCCCCGTAGCGGGAGAGCATCTCGAGGATCTGCACCCGGAGCGGGTGTGCCAGCGCTTTCAGCGCCACAGTATCGACGCGGCGGACCGGAAATGGCGCATCCTGCTCAGGCTGAGGTGCCGAGTCCAGTGGACCCCCGGACGGCCGGGCTGCTGCTGGTGCGATGTCCGGTGAACTGTTCATGCATCAAAAATACGCCTGCAAAGAAACCTTTGCAAGGGTTTCTTTGCAATGATTTATTTGCATTAGTTTCTTTGCAATCCGGCCTCGTCGAGGCCGCTTAGCCCGGCCGGCGCAGGGCTGCGGCAAGTGTCACGGCGGCCAGGACAAGCGCCAGGAGGGCGCAGAGCAGCACGAATCCTGCCACCGCCGCCTGCAGCCCGTACACCGCCGTCGCAATTCCCAGGCCGATCACCGGCAGTGCGCTGCCAAGGTAAGTGATCACGTACACGGTGCTGATGATCTGCGCATGCCGCGACGCCTCCACCTTTCCGGCCACATCGTTGAACACGGTCCGAAAGGACACTCCTTGGCCGACACCTGCGGCCAGGCTCGCGGCGATGAGCAGCCACGGGCTCCGCCAAGCTGCGGCAGCGGCAATCAGGAGCACCGACACCGCCAGCACAGCCAGGCCGGCCGGCACCACAAACCTCCCGCGAACGGCCAGCAACTGGCTGAGGGCGGAAGCACCGAGGGTCAATCCGGCGAGCACTCCGATGAGGGGGCGGGAGTCTGCGCCGACGATCTGGGCAAAGTAGCCGGGGGCCAGCGAAAGGCAGAAGCCGAAAACGGTGAAGCTCAGGAACCCGACGGCGGACGCCAGCCAGAAGGCGCCACGGGCTTCACGCGAAACGGAGGGGCGGCGGGGCGCCAGCACCTTCAAGGACTGCGGGCCGGCGACGGACGTGATGGCGGGCCGCGCCTTGAGCAGGTACAACGGAACCAGCATGGCGATGAGGACAACGGAGTGGAGGTAGTACGGCGTGGATGTCGGCCCCGGCAGGAGCGAGAGGATTCCCCCGATGGCCGGACCGGCTGCGACTCCCCCGGCGGACGCCAGCAGGGTAAAGCGCGAGGCCCAGTCGGGACGGGCCGGCAGCAGTTCGCGCAGGGCAGCGGAACTGGCTCCGGTGGCCAGGGCCACCGCGATGCCCTGAAGGGCGCGCCCGGCGGACAGCATCGCCAGGCTGTCCGCGTTGGCAAAGATCATCCCGCCGGCCAGGCCCACGACGACGGCGAGCAGCAGCGCCGCCCGGCGGCCGATGTGATCGGACCAGTGTCCGGCCAGCATGAGCGTGGACACCAGCGCCAGGACATAAGCGGAAAACGCCACCGTGATCCCGAATGACCCGATGCCCAGGTTCGCCTGGAGCAGCGGGTACAGCGGGGTTGCCAGGTTCGCACCGACAAGGAGCGTGAAGATCACCACGCCGGCCATTACCAGCCGCGCCGTGGTGGAAGCGTCCCATGCCCAGCCGCCGGCGGTAGCCGGGCGCATGCGGAGTTCGCTGAAGACAGTCATGTGCGTGCCTTTGCCTGCAGAGCCGGCCCGTCTCTGTTCCTTGTGGGAACGCCGCGGTCCGGGCGAAAAGAATTTGGTACTAACAGAATGGGGCACACCTGACCTTGGAGACCAAGTTCCGTGCCAAAATTGAGCAAAATAGTCAATGATGCCCAGTAGAAATGAACCGGAGTGATGATTTGAACAGCCTGGACACTACGGACCTGAAGATCCTCCTGGAACTGATCCGGGATCCGCGGGTCCAGATCGGCGAGCTCAGCGACACCCTGGGCATCGCCCGCAATACGGCGCAGTCGCGGGTCCGCAGGATGCTCCGCTCCGGCCTGCTGCACGACGGCGGACGGGAGATCGACCTCGAGGCGGTGGGGTACGACGTCGTCGCTTTCGTAACGATCGAGGTCAGCCACCGGGAGCTCGACGGCGTGGTGGGCGCCCTGCGCCTGATTCCGCAGGTCCTGGAGGTCCACGAGATCTCCGGCCGTGGCGACGTCTGGTGCCGCGTGGTGGCAACCGATACCCACAACCTGCAGGCGGCCCTGCGGTCGATCCTCAGGATCAAGGGCGTCATCCGGACGGAAACTGTCCTCGCCCTGCACACGCACATCCCCTACCGCACGGAGCCGCTCATTAGCCGGCTTGCCCAGGGCGGGGCGCCGACGGCAGCACGCAAGGGACTGGGATAATAGCGCGTGACCATCATCGACAACGCCGTATACGTGAACGGCCGCCGGACCGCCGAACCGCACAATCTTGAGCAGACCTTTGAGACCCTGGCGGACCACGGCGGCATGGCCTGGATCGGCCTGTACCGGCCGACCGAGGCTGAGATGTCGGCAGTGGCCCGGGAGTTCGGACTCCACCTCCTCGCGGTGGAAGATGCCATCTCGGCCCACCAGCGGCCCAAGTTGGAACGCTATGATGACGTCCTCTTCACCGTGCTGCGCCCGGCCCGGTACCTTGACGATACGGAAACGGTGGAGTTCGGTGAACTGCACGTGTTCACCGGCACGAACTTCGTGGTCACTGTCCGGCACGCGGAAACAGCCGGCGTGGCACAGGTGCGCCAGCGGCTGGAAGGCCGCCCCGAACTCCTGCGCCACGGCCCGGAAGCGGTGCTCTACGCTCTGATGGACCAGGTGGTGGACGACTATGTTCCGGTTGTTGCCGGCCTCGAAAACGACATCGATGAAATCGAGGACCAGCTGTTCAGCGGAGACTCCGCCGTCTCCCGCCGCATCTATGAGCTGGCCCGCGAAGTGATCCAGTTCCAGCGGGCGATCCATCCGCTGCCGGGAATGATGCAACTGCTCAAGCGCGGCTTCGACAAGTACGATGTGGACACGGACCTCCAGCATCACCTCCGGGACGTCGAAGACCACGTGGAGCGGCTGATCTCCCGCGCCGATTCTTTCCGCGACATCCTTCAGAATGCTCTCACCCTCGACGGCACCCTCACCGCCAACCGGCAGAACGAGGCGAGCGCCGAGCAGAACGAGCAGGTCAAGAAGATCTCCTCGTGGGCGGCCATCTTCTTCGCCCCGTCCTTCGTTGCCGGTGTCTACGGCATGAATTTCGACCACATGCCCGAACTTCACTGGGCTTTCGGCTATCCGCTGGCGATTGCCATGATGGCCGCAACGGCAGCCTTGATGTACACGATCTTCAAGCGGAAGGGCTGGCTCTAGGAGCCGCCGGCATGACTGGGACACCGTCGGGAGGTCCGCAGCAGGCCCTCCGGCCGGGCCGGATCATCGTCCCCGGCACGGCCCGGCAGCTGGGTACGTTCGGACTGTTCGCCCCGGCCCCCGGCCAGCGGCGGACCGTGGACGTGGCCGGGAGGCCGATGGAGGTCAAGAGCGCCGAAGGGGACCTTTTGTGGGTGGGTTTCGGCGAACTCACCGGTGCGAAAGCGGCCGCCACGGCTTTCGCCTCCCTGGCGGTCCGGTTCAGGGAGTGGGTGGTGGACGGACTTCCGACCGGGGCCGGTGCCGGCTCCCAGGAGTGGCAGCAGTTCCTGGCCGTGGTGGACCTGCTGTTTGCCGCGGACGTCACCCTCTTCGTCATCGGACCGGCGATGCCGGAGTCCGGCCCCGACAACCCGTTATCGCGCCTGCTCCGGGTGGAGTCCGGCGAAGAACTCCCGGCGGAGCATCCGTCCGGAAGCTAGCCCTGCGCGGGCTGGACGATGGTCACGGTGCCGGCCCCGCCGTCGACCTCTATCCGCTGCCCGCTCGTGATCCGGCGGGTCGCCACGCCCGTGCCCAGCACGGCGGGAATGCCGTATTCCCTGGCCACTATGGAGCCGTGGCTCAGCGGGCCGCCAACATCCGTCACAACGGCCGAGGCCATGGCGAACAGCGGCGTCCAGGCAGGAGTGGTGATGCGGGCCACCAGCACCTCCCCCGGCTGCATCAGGGAAAAGTCTTCCGGACCGGCCAGGACCCGGGCAGGTGCACTGACCCGCCCCTGGCTGGCGCCCACGCCCTTGATCGTGTTCCCCTGCTGTTCCTGGGACCCCTCCGGCATCATCCCGGCGAGGGACCGCTGGAGCCACCGGATCTCGGGCAGCATCTGCGGGGCGGTTGCGTTACGCTGGCCCCGCCAGCGTAGCTTCCGCTCAGCGACTGCCTCCGCCAGGACCGGCCGGTCAGCACCCGTGATCGCCGCCGGACCGCCCGGCGCCGCAAGGCCGAATTCGACCGCACTGCCGACTTCCTGGTGCCGAAGCCAGAACACGTCGCCGGAGTCCGCAATGAGGCCGGCCGTGACCAGCCGCTCTCCCAGTTCGCGCAGCATGCGCCGCATGAGCGGCCACCCGAGCCCGACGTCGGCAAGCGCGTCTTCCCGGATCGGCGCCGGCCCCTGCGCCCACCGGAGCAGACGAACGAAAGCCTTCCTGCGCGCAGGGTGCAGGCGGGCCAGTATCCTGCCCGTGCTGTCCTCACGGCGGGCGGCGGCGAGCTCCTGGCGCCGGTGCGGGTCGTTGCCCTGCCCCCGCAGGTAGAACTTCAGCGTGTCCAGCAGCGGGGACGCGTCGTCTGCGGGTACGGGATTAATGAAGTCCAGGTTGTAGACCGTATGGCCGAAGCGGTCCAGGTGGAGCTGAAACCGGCGTTCCCACTGCTGCCACAAGACGTGGTCCATCCCGCTCGGAGGCGTCCCTGACAGCTGGGCCCGGGCCAGCGATTTTGTCGGCGTCGCCAGGATGGCCTCGGCGAGCCCCGGGACTCCGAGGGACCACCCGGCCAGGTCGAAGAGGGATTTTTCCGCCCGGATCGGCTGGCTGTCGTAGCCGAGCAGAAACGTGGCAGCCGGCGGGTCGCCGTCCTGCCGGACAAACTTGTCATAGAACTTCTGGAAAGCGAGCTCGCTCGACGTCGCAATCGGAATGATCGACTGGACGGCTGTGTAGTACACCGTGCCGGCATCGAGCAGGGCAGATACCCCCTCCAGCAGCTCCTCCCCGGTCAGGTCGGCAAGGGGCTTAGCAGACCAGGACTCCACCACGCGCACGTAGCGCGGGTGCGAATAGTCCCGCCAGCCTTGGACCCCCATGTGGGCATCTCCCCGGATGAGGGCACGGACAGCGGCCGGAGTCTTGCCCATCAGCCGCCACAACGCCGCTGTCCGGTAGTAGTAATAGGCGTAACCGTTGACGGCAGGCAGGCCCAGGTCGCCGTCGCGGAGGCTGCTCTTGCCGAACGCCTGGTCCATCAGGGCATTCAGGGACCGGGACACCGAGCCATCAATCAGGTCGGCAAACAAGGGCGACAGCGGATCGGGAAGCTGCTCCACGATGCTCGCCCGGAAATACAGCCCCTTGGGGTACGGCACGCTCCAGTCGCGCGGCGTTTCCCCCGCGGGTTCGGGCAGGGCGGTGATGGGCCGTGACTGCAGGATGAAGAATTCGCCGCCAGCGCGTGCCCACTCGATGTCCTGCGGGGAGCCGAAGTGCCGGGCAATGCGGGTTCCGTAGCCGGCCAGTGTTGCCGCCGCGGCGTCGTCCAGCACGGGTTGATGTCTGAGGGAAGCGGGGACGGGTTCCTCACGGGTGCCCCGGTCGGCGTAGGCCGTCATGACCGCCTTGTCCGCTGTCCGCCGGAAAACCACCTTGCCGGTCGCGGCCTCGACCACGATGTCGTCGGTGGAGACGGCTCCGCTGACCACGGATTCGCCCAGCCCCCATGCGGCAGCGACCACGATCTGGTCGCGGCGTCCGGTGGCCGGGTTGGCGGTGAACATGACTCCAGCGGCGTCAGCGGCCACCATGTGCTGGACCACCACAGCCAGCCGGACCTGGTCCGGGCCGATGCCCTCCCGGGCACGGTAGGCCATCGCCCGGGAGGTCCAGAGGGAGCCCCAGCAGTTGATGACCGCATCCATGAGGACATCGGTGCCACAGACGTTGAGGTAGGTGTCCTGCTGGCCCGCGAAACTGGCCGAGGCGAGGTCTTCGGCGGTGGCCGAGGAACGTACCGCCACCGCAGTCTCCGCGCCTGAATCGGGACCGGTGCCCTCGCGTGAGCCCAGCCGCCGGTACGCATCCCGGATTTCGGCGGCTACCTCCTCAGGCATTGAGCCACCGGTAAAGAGTGCTCGGATCTGCCTGGAAGCTTCCTCGTAGTCGCGGGACGTGGCGCTCGCCGGCACGGCGGCGTACTCCTGGATGCGCCCGGCCAGCTGGTTGTCCCGGACGAACAGCTCGTAGGCACCGGTGTTGATCAGGAATCCAGGGGGGACCGGCACACCCGCCCGAACGAGTTCGCCCAGCCCGGCGCCCTTTCCGCCCGCCGTCGCGACTCCGTCCCGGCCGACTTCGCTGAACTCATTGATGTAAACCATGACTGCGGCGCCTCCTATTCGGCCGGGCCTTCCCGGCAGCCCCTGATTCACAACATACTGGCACGCGCACCGCCATCGGGCCATGGCCGGGCGTTCCGGTGCCGGACCTGTCCAAAGGCCCTTTTGCTACCTCGCCCGGAACCCTAGTGTGGGTCCATGGCTGACGCATTTTCCTCCCTCGTGGAGACGTTCAGGAACGTGGGTGTGGCGCGGGCTTACGGCGCTCCGGTGCAGATCGGGGGCGAGGAACTGATCCCGGTGGCACTGGTCTCCTTCGGCTTCGGCGGCGGGGGTGACTCCGGTCCGGAGGGCGCCAACGGCGCCGCGGAAGGAGGCGGGGGCGGGGGCTTCGTGCTCCCCCTCGGCGCCTACCTGACAAACGGGCAGGGCCGGGTGGTGTTCCGGGCCAATACCCTGGCGGTTCTCGCAGGGCTGGTCCCGGTGGTGTGCGCCGTAGGGATGTCAGTTCGCGGAGTGCTCAAGACGGTCAGCGCAAACCGGCGGTAGTCCTGATCCAGTCCAGTTCGTAGGGAACGGACGCCGACAGGTTCAGGTAGGCGGGCGCGGGCGGCAGTTCAATCGCATTCGTCACCCCGACCAGCTTCTGGTCACCGTGGTCGGACCAGATGACAGGGCCCCCGCTGTCACCGCGGTTCGCCGACGTATGCGGCGAATAGGTACAGAACTGCCAGGGACCGGCGATATCCGGGCATGCCTCCGTGGGAACTGTTGTGAGCCGCGTTTCAACCAGCCGGCCAGCGGGATCGCACGGTACAGCGGGGTTGAACGGGTCCCCTGTACAGCCATAACCGGCCACCGTGACCTCGGCCCCCACCGGAGCCGGCGTGGACGCCAACCCGATGGTGGGCTCGTCAACGGCCGATTGCAGGAAGAGCAAGGCTATGTCGTCCTTGATCCTGGCGGGGTCGTAGCGCGGCATCGGAACGGCCCTCGCCACCCCGATGGTGTACTCGGAGCGCTGCTGGCCGTAGTGGAATGTCACGGCGATGGCGGACGGGCTGCGTCCGTTGTTGCTGATGCAGTGCGCCGCCGTGACCACAGTGTCTTCCGCGATCAAAGATCCGGTGCAGGAGGCAACCCCTTCCGGGTAGGCCAGTTCCACTTTGACGGCCCACGCGTACTCGTCGGAGTCCGCCCTGCTCCCGTTATAGACGGCGAGGGCCGGAGCGGCCGTGGCTGCCGTAAGTGCCGCTGCGAAGAGAGCCGACAGCAGCGGTGCCGCTAGTCGCCGGCGCGCGGAGCGTGTCCGCATACCTTCGCCGTTACGGGCCGTGGTGTGTGTGGGGATTCTTGTGCGCATGAGGGTGCTCCTCATCATTGCCTGGAGATATATCGCGGATGTGGTGGAGGAACCGTGACTAACCCAGGTTCCCGGAGATCGCACATCTGCCCCCAGTCGCAGCACCATAACTCTGCTCCTCCGCTTGAGCGGCCGTCAAGGCATGTTGCATGCAGGCTGGGAGGTTTGCGCCAGCGGTCAGGCGTCAGCGGTCAGGCGGCGCGTACCTCGACCTCACCGGGCAGGGCCGCATCGGCTCCGAAGACCAGGTACCGGTTGGCGATCTTTTCACTGAAGAACCTGTCGTGGCTGACCACCACCACGGCGCCGGGGAAGTGCATGAGCGCCCGTTCCATGACCTGGGTGCTGGACAGGTCGAGGTGGTTGGTGGGCTCGTCCAGAAGCAGCACCGAGGCGCCGGACAGCAGGCACTGCGCCATGGCGACGCGCGCCTTCTGCCCGCCGGAGAGGTTCCCGATCTTCTGCTTGAGGTCCGCCTCGGAGAACTGGAACATCGCAAGGAACCGGTTGACGGACTTCTTCGTGGCGCTGAACGCCAGGCTGCCCGGCAGCGCGTTGACCGCGTGGGACACGGTATCGGCGTCGTCGAGCTCTTCAAGCATCCGGTTGTAGGACACGAAACCGGGGCCTTTTGCCCAGGAGACGACGCCGGCGTCTGCTTCTTCCTCCCCGGTCAGCACTTTCAGGAGGGTGGATTTGCCGCTGCCGTTCGCGCCGAGCACGACGATCCGGTTCCCGCGCCTGATTTCGAAGCCAAGGTCGTTGAAGAGTGCTTTGTCTCCGTAGGACTTGGCCAGCCCCTCCACCCGGCAGAGGACGTCCTTGACGTGCAGGCCGCCGTAGATCTCGGTGACGATCTGGTCCACCGGGCGGGGTGTACGTGATTTCTTGATCTTGGCCAGTTGGTTTCCCAACCCGCGGCTGGCGGCCTTGGCGGCCTCGCGGCGGTCGGCGATCCCTTCAGCCTCGAAGGCCAGCAGTTCGGATTCGTGCACAAACTGCTGTTCCAGGGATTTGAGGCGGAATTGCTTCTGCACGATGTATTCGCCGAAGTTGCCCGGGTACTCGTGCAGGTGGAAGTTTTCCACTTCGATGATCCGGGTGACGACGGCGTCGAGGAACTTCCGGTCGTGCGAGACGATGACTGCTGCACCCTTGAAGTCCCGGAACCAGCTTTCAAGCCATTCGACGCCAGCCACATCCAGGAAGTTGGTGGGCTCATCCAGCAGCAGCACATCCGGATCCTCAAGGAGGATCTTTGCCAGCGCGGCCCGGTTGCGCCAGCCGCCGGACAGTTCGTCAATGGCGCACACCCTGTGGGCGTCGCTGAAGCCCAGCGTCGTCAGGACCTTGTCGATCCGCCGGGGGTAGTCCCAGCCGTCGAGGCGGTCCATCTCCTCGAACAGTTCGGCCTGGCGGGCAATCAACCGGTCGAGTTCTGCTGCTGCGGGGTCCCCGGCAATGGCTGCGTCTATGGCCGCCAGTTCTTGCTCGACAGCCTTGATCTCCGAGAACAGTCCATCCAGGACATCGGTAATGGTTAATTCCCCGTTGAGCTCGGAGAACTGGGAGAAGTAGCCGATCCGAGTCCCCGGATCCACGGTGACCGTTCCGGCGTCCGGAGTGAGCCGGTCAAGGATCAGCTGGAGCATGGTGGTCTTGCCGGAACCGTTCTTCCCGATGAGGCCCACCCTGTCGCGCGGTTCGAGGCGGAAGAAGGCCTCACGCAGTATCTGGGTGTTTTCGAATCGCACGCTGACATCTTGCAGCCGGACAAGGCTCATTGCTGCTGTCCTCTCGGGAGTGGTTCACGGGTGCGCAGTGCCGGGCCGGCAACGGGAAAGCTCCCCCACCCGGTGCTGGCACCGGATGAGGGAGCTTGTTTTTGTGGAGCTAAGGGGATTCGAACCCCTGACCTCTTCGATGCGAACGAAGCGCTCTACCAACTGAGCTATAGCCCCCGGTCGGATGCCATTCCTTCGGAGGAATTCCTGGAACAGGCAAACCAGTGTCCCTAGGCTACAAACTATCTGCGCGCTTCGCCAGCCAGCCCGCGAATGTCTCAGTTCCGTACCGGTGCTCCGGGACCAAGTTGCCGCCCTCCCGCAGGTATCTGCCGGTGGCACCGGGCAGGGGCAGCCGGACCAGGCGGGCGCGGGATCCGCTAAAGTTCTTCCAGGTTTCCGCCAGTTCCGCCATTCCGTTGACTGCCGGGCCGCCCACAGTCCGGAGCCGGTGGAGCTCCTGCGAGGGCTTCTCGAAGGCCGCTTCGAGCAGTGCCGAGGCAGCCTCGCCGGGCGCTATGGTCTGAAACCGGGCACCCTTGATCACCGGAATGAGTCCCACCCTCGCGCCGGCCGCGAAAAGCTGTGCCAGGAGGCTGTGAAACTGGGTGGCGCGCACGGTGACGGTCTCAAGGGAAGACGCCGCATAGCGGCCTTCCTTATCCGCCTTGGACCGATAGAAGCTCAGGGGCACCTGGTCGCAGTTAATGATGGACAGCAGCACAGCCTTGCGGACACCCGCATCGTTCGCTGCGTTGAGGAGGCGGGCGCCGCCGGCCGCGAAATCTTTGAGGCCCCGCCCTGATCTGCCCTCGAGGCAGTCAATAACGACGGCGGCACCGGCCAGTGCGGCCGCTAGCCCTTCACCGGTGGTGACGTCTGCGCGGTAGTAGTCCGCGCCGTCGTACGCCCCTTCGTCGCCGGGGACAGGCGGGTACCGGCTGATAACGGAAACTTCGTGGCCCAGCTGCAACGCCTGGCGGACCACCTCACGGCCAACCTGTCCGGTACCGCCGGCAACACAGATGCGGGTCATGCTCCAGACGTTACAGGCTCAAGCCCGGCGGCGCTGCAGGACGTCGTCCAGGTTGCTCAAGGCGCTCTGTGCCTTGGTCAGGGGCTTGGGAGCACCACCGGAGGCAGCCGCCGCCGCCGCCGGCCCCTGCTTGAGGGACGGCTTCCCTACAGCTTTCGGAGCTTCGGGCAGGTCCAGCGGATCAGGAGCCGCCCGTTCTGCCTTGGCAGCTTCCACGTACGTCGGCTTGGGAACGTCGACAGGCTCCCAGCTGGAGTCCGCGCTGACAGCCGAGCCAGGCGCAGTGGCGGTGCGGAGCGCAGTGTCCCCGGAGGCCTTCGCCTCGGCGAGGGCCGCTTCACGCAGTTCCTGGGCCGTCAGCGGCTTCATCTTTGGCTTGTTCCCTGCTTCGGCGTCGAAAAGGGGAATTTCCGGAGCGTCCACGGCAGGTTCCCGGCTGGGACGCGGCACGACAGTGCGCGTCTGCCGTTCCGGCGCTGTCATGGCCGCCCGGAAGGCAGCGTTCATTTTGGCGCGCCGGTCACGCACTGCCAGACGCCGCAGCAGAGCGACGGCGGCGATAGCCGCGAAAAGGGACCCGACAGGCAACCAGGACGAGCCCATCCCGAAAACACGGAAGATGCCGGCCACCACCCCGGTGAGCAGGGCTACCACCCCCACGAGCGCGATGGCGCATCGTCCGTATCGGATCCTCAGTGCACCCGGTCGCGCCGTCGCCGGCCCCGGGCCGGCTGCGGTTGTCACGGACCCCTGGGCGGATCCGGTGGCCTGCTTGGTTACCATTGGTTTCTCCTGCTGGGCGGCCATCTTCATGACGTTTCCGGCTTGGGGGTCTGCGGGTTCGGCGAAGTTGATTTCGGACATCAGCTCGGCTGCGGGTTGAAGCTGATGCCGGCGGTTCCTGAGTACATAAGGGGCCACCCACACAATCCAGAGCGCAACAGCGACAACAAGGATCACTGAGCTGCTAAGGGGGAAGTCCACATTCAAAACCGTATGAGCAATTGGCCGACAGCTCTGGCATTAGCTCCGGTGTGTCGCAGGGCAGGTGGCAAATCAATGGATTTATGACGAAGAACACGCCAGGAAAACCCGGGCACCGCGGGTGGAAAGCCAACAGGCCCGATCAGGCAGGGCGGCTTCGCAGCCACCTGGCCAGCAGCCCTTCCGGAACTTCATCGGACGTCAGCGCAAAGGACCGGTGGTCCGCCCATTCACCGTTGATGTGCAGGAACCGCGGCCGGTAGCCTTCGTCCCGGAAACCGAGCTTTTCCACCACCCTCAGGCTGGGCCCGTTTTCAGGCCTGATGTTGATCTCCATCCGGTGCAGCCCGAGGGTTCCGAAGCAGTAGTCGGTGGCCATGGCAACGGCCGTGGGTGCGATCCCCCTGCCGGCACAGGACTTGTCCACCCAGTATCCAAGCGTCGCCATCATCGCCGAGCCCCAGACGATGGATGACACGGTAAGTTGACCAACGATAACGGGGTCGCGCCGGGACGGCGTGCGCTCGGCGATCACAAAAGGCAACGCCGTGGCCTGGGCAGCCTGGGCGTTGAGGGACCTCACCATTTGCCGATAGTCCGGCAGAGCCCCTCCCGGGGCCGGATTCGAGGCCTCCCACGGTGCCAGCCATTCGGAATTGCGCGACCGCACCGCCATCCATTCCTTGCGATCACGGTACCGGATGGGGCGCAGCACAATGTCACCGCATTCCAGCGTCACCGGCCAGATGCTGCCCCGCATGGGACGTTACTTGGCCAGGGAGGAGGTGAATTCCGGCAGCCACTCCCGCAGCCCGGGGCCGAGGTCCTCGCTGTCGCAGGCCAGCTGGACGCAGGCCTTCAGGTAGCTGAGTTTGTCGCCGGTGTCGTAACGGCGGCCGCGGAACACGACGCCGTAAACGCCGTACCCTTCGCCCTCCCCTGCAGCAAGTTCCTGGAGTGCGTCCGTCAGTTGGATTTCCCCGCCCCTGCCCGGTTCGGTGCGTTCGAGGACGTCGAAGACTGCCGGGTGGAGGACGTAGCGGCCGATCACGGCCAGGTTGGACGGCGCCTCCGCGGCATCCGGCTTTTCCACGAGCTTCCTGATCCGCACGAAGCCGTTCATGTCTGTTTCGTCGATGTCGGCGCAGCCATAGGCGCTGATCTGGGACGACTCCACCTCAATGAGTGCCACCACGGAACCACCGGTCTTGGCCTGCACTTCGATCATTTTGCTGAGCAGTTCGTCGCGGGCGTCGATGAGGTCGTCGCCAAGCAGAACCGCAAAGGGCTCATGGCCGACGTGCTGCTTCGCCCGCAGCACGGCGTGGCCGAGGCCCATGGGGTCGCCCTGGCGGACGTAGTGGATGTCACCGAGGTTGCTTGCGGCCTGGATGGCTTCAAGCTTGGCAGTATCGCCCTTGGCTTCGAGGGTGGCCTCCAGCGAAGGGACCCGGTCGAAGTGGTCTTCGAGGGCGCGCTTGTTCCGGCCGGTGATCATCAGGATGTCGGTGAGGCCTACGCTGACAGCTTCTTCGACGACATACTGGATCGCGGGCTTGTCCACGACCGGCAGCATTTCCTTGGGCATGGCCTTGGTCGCCGGAAGGAACCGGGTGCCGAGGCCGGCAGCAGGAATGACAGCCTTGCGGACGGAGGTATTGGTGGTAGTCACTGGACTAATCTAACGTCAGGGACCAAACATTGGGTAATTGCCCGAACCGCCATGGCTGGCCCCCGCATCGGGGCCTCCGGTCGCGGCCTCCTGACTTGGAAGGACGGCATCGATGCCATCGAAGGAAGAGATCCGCTCGGCCCACAGAAGCCAGCGTGCGGCTTTCCCGCCCGGCAGCCTGGACGCTGCCGGTGCCGGTATCGCCCGGCACGGGCTCCAATGGGCCGCCATGGTTGCGGCCGGTGAGCGCAGCACTTTTGCCGTGTACCTGGGGGTTGGAACCGAGCCTCCGACCCTTCCGCTCATTGCGGCTTTGCATGGCACCGGGCATCGCGTGCTGTTGCCGGTCTGTGGACCTGACCGCACCCTTTCCTGGGTCTACTGGACTCCGGCAACCGTATTCGTCCGCAGCAGTTATGCGCCCATCGAGGAACCCGTCGGAGAACAGCACGGCAGCGAAGCAATGGCCGGAGTAGCCGGGCTCTTTGTCCCCGCCACGGCAGTGGACTTGTCGGGCAACAGGATCGGGCAGGGCGGAGGCTACTACGATAAGTTCCTCGCCTCGCTGGAGGCTGCGGGCCGACCTGTGCCCGCGGCGGCGGTGGTCTTTGACAGCGAAGTCCTGCCGGCCGGCAGCATCCCCGCAGAGTCCTTTGACCGCAAGGTACCGGTTGCTGTTACGCCGTCACGAATCGCGAAGCTCATGTGAAACCCGCCCGTTGCGGATGATAGAATTGGCACTCAGGCCCTGCGACTGCTAAAGGGGAAACCTGCCGAGAGACTTCGGCAGTGATTTCCCGACAGGCAGCACGGGACCTGCTCGTTTGTCCCAGAGGAGGATTTCCAGTGCCCACGTATGCATATGCCTGCAAGGACTGCAGCCACGCCTTCGAGATCGTGCAGTCGTTCACCGACAGCTCCCTCACCTCCTGCCCCGAGTGCGAGGGGACCCTGCGCAAGAAGTTCAACAGCGTAGGCGTCGTGTTCAAGGGTTCGGGCTTCTACCGGACGGATTCCCGCGATTCCAAGGGCAGCAGCGTTTCGCCTGCCCCGGCAGCCGCTCCGGCGCCTGCCACCGCCGCCGCCAACTGAGGATAAGCCGGCGATCCGCCGCTCCAGCACCGTTCCTCCAAGCACTGGTACTCCAGTGGAGTAGACGGTACTAAAGGTGCGAGTGCCCTGCCAGGCCGGTTATCCACATAGGGCCGGGCTGTGCTGTCCGCATGACAGCTGGCATCCGTAGCCTGTCGGTATGCCCTCCATCCTTCGCAGCAACGGACTTTCCTCGCCCCGGCAGATCTTTGGAACCGGACGCCCCGGCCGTGCAGGGCCTTCCGGACTGCGGCGCTTCTCCTCGTCGCTGAACCGCAACCGGAGGCTCGTCGTCGCACTGCTGCTGTGCGCTGCCGCCGGCATCGCCGTACAGCAGCTGACTCCGGCGCCGGCCCACACAGTCACTGCCCTTGCTTCGGCGCGCGACCTTCCCGCCGGAGCAGCATTGTCAGGCAATGAGCTGGTGCCCGTGAAGGTGCCGCCGGGGATGATGCCCGCCGGGGCCTTCACGGACGTCTCCTCCCTGCAGGGGAAACAGCTGGCCGCACCGCTGCGGAAGGGTCAGCTGATCTCCGATACTCAGATACTCGGACCGGGGCTGCTGGCAGGCACGGAACCCGGATCTGCAGCTGTGCCCCTGAGGATGGCGGATCCGGCGTCCATCCAGCTCGTGGCGCCGGGCCAACTGGTCAACATTGTGATGACCAACGGAAGCGACTTCGGCAAGACTGCGGAATCGGAAGTGCTGGCAGCCTCCGTGCCGGTCCTGTGGACCTCGGGTCAGGGCGGACAAACCGGACAATGGCTGGGAACCGGAGAAACAGAGGGGCTCATAGTGGTCGCGGCGGATCCGGACCAGGCACGCCGCCTCGCAGGCTCCTCAACCCAGGGAAAGCTCTTCTTTGTGCTGGTGGGATCACAGGGCTAGCTGCACCCGGCTGGCTTGACCGGCCGCAGGTGCACCACCGGCTGCGGGCGGCTCAGCCCCAGTGCGGCGGCTTCTGCTCCTGGAGCCAGGCGTCGTGGTCGTAGTCAGAAGCGTCTCCCCAGCGCTTCGGGTCATCCTCGGAAGCCTTGTTCGGCAGCACTCCTGAGGGAACGCCAACACCGGCCTGCTGCAGGGACCTCTCCGGTGCTGAATCGTCCTGTCCGCTCCGGGGGGTGTCCTGGCTGCCAGTTGCCTTGCTGTTTGAGTCCATGCCGTCTTCCTTGATGTCTTCCGCTGCCTCAGTGCCCGCGCCACGGAGCTCATCCCGGGATACGCGGCCCTGCTCCAAGGATACCGAGTGCGTGTCCCCGGCAGCCACACTGCCGGAATTGCCGCCTTCGGACTCGGCTGTCTCACGTGGCCCGTTGTTGCCGCGGTCGGCGCTGTTCAGCGTCAGGTTGTCCACGTCGTCCTCGAAGAACGCCTGCGAGGCGGAGGAGAAGCCGCTGACCACCGGCTTCTCCAGCCCGAGGTATCCACCGATCCGGTCAGCGCAGGCGGACGGGTCGGTAAATACCTCGATCGTCCACAGCGGCATGTAGCGCCAGCCGAGCCGCTCGAGCAGTTGCGGCCGGAGCCTGCTCCGTCCACGGACGCTCATGCGCCGGTATTGCTCAGTGCCGTCGGACTCGATTGCCACAGGCCTGGGGATTTCGGCGTCATCATGCCCGATGGAATTCACCGGATCCGCGGCAGCGGCGACGTCAAGCACACCGTCATACTGATGCCAGACCCGGGCTCCCCGGGCACGCAGCCTGTCAGCCAGGTCTGCCACGAGGGGATCGGCCCCCAGTGCCTGCTCGCTCGCCGCGGCGCGGGACGCGGGCGTACCCAGGTCAGTGTTGCCTGCAATCTCACGGTCGAGCAGCTCATAGAAGTCGAGGGCGCCGTGGCTGAGCCGGCTGACGTCCAGGTCTTCCGGTTTGAAGCAGCTAAGCACATGCAGCGATCGCCGGGCTCGGGTCATGGCCAGCGCAAACTTCGCCCGGCCCCCTTCGGCGGACAGCGGCCCGAAGTTGTGGAGCGCCCGGCCGTGCGGCGTGCGGCCGTACCCCGGGGAGAAAATTACGTGGTCGCGGACCAGGCCCTGGGCCCGTTCGAGGTCCACCACCCGGAAGGATTCCGGTCCGGCCGTGAAGAAGCTTGCCAGCAGCGGGTAATTGGGCAGCTGCAGCCGGATGGCCTCGCCGATCCTGGCGGCGTGGCGGAGGCTTGCCGTGACGACGGCAAGGGAGGTCCTTGGCCGCAGGCGGGCGTGCTCAAACACGAGCTCAACCACCCGGTTGACCTCTGCCACGGCGGACTCCACGCCTTCCTGGTCAGCGCTCGGAAGACCGGTACCGTCCGGCAGGTATTCCACCAGCAGGGCGCGGTCCAGTCCGGTGGCGGTCTGACCTTCCGGGAGCCTGTGCAGGCGGCCGTCGTAGAAGCTCTTGCTCAACTGCAGCACGAGATCCTCGTCGACTGCCCGGTAAGCGCAGGTCAGGCGCCGGGTCGGCAGCACGGCGGACAGGGCCGTGTAGGCGCTCTCGACGCTTTGGTGGGCAGTCTCGCCGGCGGCCAACCGCTCGACGCCGACAGTAAACGTCCGGGGACTTGCGATCTTGTCGTCGCCGAAGGCAACCACCTGCCTGGCCCGGGCGATGGCCGGGAGGACCGCCTGAAGGGAAGTGGCTTCTGCGTCGAGGATGACAACGGCGTCGAACTTCTGTTCAGCCGGGAGCAGGCCGGTCATGAGGTAGGGGCTTACCGACCAGACCGGCACCAGCATGGGGACCAGGGCCGGGGCCTGGGCCGTCAGGGCGGCGAGGGTGACCCGGCCGTCTTTAAGGAGGCTCCGGAGCAGGTCCGCCTGCCGGGGATTCTCGGCAATGCCTGCGCGCCACCGTTCGGCCAGCGTCCACCGCAAGCGTGCCGCGCCGCTGGCGATGTGGGCGTTGTCCGCCAGGCGGTATTCGGCCTCGAGCTGTCGCAGGGCGTCGCCGTCGGACATTGCCAGGTAGTCGTCGCCGCTGATCATCGCTTCAAGGGCTGACTGCCACCAGGCAAGTTCCAGCTCTGCCGCGACGGATTCCGCGGGCACTTCCCGCTCGGCCAGGTCCGCGAGCAGTTCGCCTAGTCCATGCTCACGCATGTTCTCGATGAGAAGCGTCCGCTCCGGAAGGGTCTTGAGGGTCCGGGTGTCGGCAACCAGCCGCTCCAGGCGCTCCATCAGTTCTTCATAGGGCGTGTTCTGAAGGTCGCCGCCTGCCGCGGTGTGCCTGACGGCCGCACCCAGCTGGGCAAGTTCCCGCTCCAGGCTGCGGTACATCACGTTCACTTCGCCCAGGCCGGACGGCACTGCGGGGTGCCGCTGCGTGGTGGCGTAATCCGCCCACAGCGCCCGCTGCTCCTGGACCAGTACCAGCGAACTGTGGAGGTCCGCAATGTGCACGCCGGGCCGGACGTATTCCTTGGCCACGCGGCGCAACCGGGAACGTTGCATGGAGGGCATCTCGATGTTGCGTTCGCGGCGCCACGGGGAGGTGGCTGTCGCCGAGATGAGGTCGTGGACCGGCCGGTCGAAGATGTCCGGGGTGAACTTGTCCAGGCTCTCCCTGACCGCCATCAGCAACTCGAGCTGGGCACCCCATTCCTGGAAGGTGGTCCCGAGGCGGATTTGGGCGTGCTCGGCGACTTCGTTCATACGGTTGCGCAGCACCGGCAGGTTCTTCTCGACCGAGCGCGCAACGTCCTGTGCCTCTTCGGTTTCCTTGCGGGTCAGGAGCCGGGCGCCGTGCCAGGGGCTGGCCGTGGAAGCCCGGCTGAAGCTGCCCAGTTCGGCTGCACGGCGGAGCCTTCCGGCAAGTTCCTCGCGGTCGCGGATGTTGTCCAGGACGCTGCGCTTCAGGCGCACGGTAGTGGCGGGCGGCGTCGGCTGGATGGACGTCAGCTCGGCCAGCGACTGCATGGCCTGATAGGGCGAGCAACCCCAGCGCTGGCGGACGTTGTGGAGCGAGGCCACGTGGTCCATGAGCGCATGCCGGTGCTCCGCAAGCGTGGTGTGCAGGTTTTCGAGCTGGGGCTGAAGCGACTTTTCGTTCCGGACAATGGCACGCACCAACTGTCCCTTGAGCTGTAGCGGCGTCGCCGTTCCGGACAGGGCAAACAGGATGGACTCGAGGCCCAGTGCTTCCAGCTGGGCGCCGATTTCACTGAGGCTGGCCCGGCGGTCGCCCACAACCAGGACGGTCTTCCCTTCGTCAACCAGGGCGCCGATGGTGTTGATGGCAGTCTGGGTCTGTCCTGTGCCCGGCGGGCTGCTGACCAGGAGGGAATCGCCCGCGCGCACGGCGTCCACCACATACTGCTGATCGGCGTCGGCGTCGAGAAGCAGCAGCTCGTCGGCCGGGTCCCGCTGGTCGATATCCTGGAACCGGTCTTCCGCGAGCTCGGCCACTTCCACGGACTCCCCTGCCGCAGAGCGGGCCAGGGCAGCGACGAGGGGGTTGTTCTGGTTGATCCACGGGTCATCGAGGTTGCCGGATAGATCCGCGAACGTGGAAACGAGCAGGTTGTGTTCCACCTCGGCGCCATGGATAGGCTTGATGAGCGTCCCCAGGCGGTCCAGGACGGGCTGGGGATCGAACCGTGCCGTGCTGTACGCCATCCGGGTTACAGCGTTGACATCGAAGACTATCCCGTGGATGGTCTTCAGATGCCTGATAAGCGCCGGATTGATCTGGGCCTGCTCCGTCAGCTGGAGTTCGTAATCGTCCTCCCCCGGGCGGACCGTAAGGGAAATGGCGGTCAGCATTACCGGCGCAGACACACGCTGGGGTTTTCCGCCGACAGCCGACGTCCAGGACACAGTTCCGGCCGAAAAATACCCGGCGTCGATGCCACGGTCATTACTAAGCTCAAAAATCTTCGAGCGGAGGTTGCGCGAAGCCCTCGCCGCAACAACGTACTGATCGTGATCCCGGATCAGCGTCGACAGGCGTGTGCGCCGCCCCGCCATGAGCTGCGCCAATCCGGACGGATGCGCATGCGTGATGTCGATGGAACCTTCCGGCGTTTTGGTGAAACGCAGCATGGTGTCTGCTCCGGTGACCGGTTTAAGCCCCGACAGCCACTTCCTGAGCTCCTCGGAGCCCTCTGGGAGGCCTTGAACAACTGACACTACTGCCTTCTTTTCTGCGTTTGCACGTGAAGCCCTGGACCATACCGGCATACTTTCGAGCGTAGCCCGTATCGGGCCCCAGTGAGAGACCGCAACACTGGGGCGGGCCAAATTTGCGCCGGATTTGGGGAGAATAAAGCAAAGTGGCCGGCCTCATCGCTGAGGCCGGCCACTCACAGTGCTATTCCCACTCGATGGTTCCCGGCGGCTTGCTGGTCACGTCCAGCACCACGCGGTTGACGCCTTCCACCTCGTTGGTGATTCTGTTGGAGATCCTGGCCAGCAGGTCGTACGGAAGCCGCGACCAGTCGGCCGTCATGGCGTCTTCGGACGAAACGGGACGCAGGACTATCGGATGGCCGTAAGTCCGGCCGTCGCCCTGGACGCCGACGCTGCGGACATCCGCCAGCAGCACCACCGGCATCTGCCACACGTCGTTGTCCAGGCCGGCTGCAGTGAGCTCGGCACGGGCTATCGCGTCGGCCTTGCGGAGCAGGTCCAGGCGTTCCTTGGTCACTTCGCCGACGATGCGGATGCCGAGGCCGGGACCAGGGAAGGGCTGGCGGCCCACGATTTCCTGCGGCAGTCCCAGCTGGGCGCCGACAGCGCGGACCTCGTCCTTGAAGAGCGCACGAAGCGGCTCGACGAGTTCGAACTGCAGGTCCTCCGGCAGGCCGCCCACGTTGTGGTGGCTCTTGATGTTGGCCGCACCTTCGCCGCCGCCGGATTCTACGACGTCGGGGTACAGGGTCCCCTGTACCAGGAACTTGATCTTTTCACCGTGGGCGGCTGCCTCGGCGATGATGGCAAGTTCGGCTTCCTCAAAGGCGCGGATAAATTCGCGGCCGATGATCTTGCGCTTGGTCTCGGGATCGCTGACCCCGGCCAGTGCCGCCTGGAACCTCTCCTGCTCGTTGGCAACGTAGAGCTTGACGCCCGTCGCTGCCACGAAGTCGCGTTCAACCTGCTCGGCCTCGCCTTCGCGGAGAAGTCCGTGGTCTACGAACACACAGGTCAGCTGATCGCCCACGGCGCGCTGGACGAGGGCAGCCGCCACGGCAGAGTCGACGCCGCCGGAGAGGCCGCAAATGACCCTGGCGTCCCCGATCTGCTTACGGATCCGGTCCACCTGTTCCTCGAGGATGTTCCCGGTGGTCCAGTTGGGCTCGAGCTTGGCGCCCTTGAACAGGAAGTTCTCGAGCACCTGCTGGCCGTATGCGGAGTGCTTGACCTCGGGGTGCCACTGCACGCCGTAAAGACACTTCTCTTCGTTGGCGAATGCGGCGACGGGAGCGCCGGCGGTGGTGGCCAGAACTTCAAAGCCTTCCGGTGCTTCCTGCACGGAATCACCATGGCTCATCCAGGTGTTCTGGTGATGCGGCAAACCGTCCAGGATGGACCGGGCCTCCCCCACGGTGGTCGCTTCCGTGGCGCCGTACTCCCGCAGGCCCGTCTGGGCGACCGTGCCGCCCAATGCGTTGGCCATCGCCTGGAAGCCGTAGCAGATGCCGAAGACCGGGATCCCGGCTTCAAAGAGGTCGGCACCCACACTCGGTGCGCCTTCCGCGTACACGCTGGAAGGGCCACCGGAAAGGATGATGGCGGCGGGGTTCTTGGCCAGCAGTTGTTCGGTGCTGTAGGTATGCGGAACCACTTCCGAATACACATTTGCTTCCCGGACGCGGCGGGCAATCAGCTGCGCGTACTGGGCACCGTAGTCAACAACCAGCACCGGCTTCTGGGAAGTCTGGGATGCAGTGGGAGTAGTCACCGTACTAGCCTACTTGGCGCCGCCGTCCGGCCGCACATTGAGAAGCCCCGCGTAAGCGAACTCACAGGACGTGACCCGCCTGCTCAGTAGCGCTTGGAGGCCTGCGGATTCGCGGCGAGTTCCGCTTCCACCTCGGCGTGGAACTTCTTCTCCACGATGAAGGACAGGAGCGGGATGACACCGCCCAGGGCCAGGAGGATGAGCTTCGCGAACGGCCACCGCATCAGCGACCACAGACGGAAATTGGACATCAGGTACACGACGTACATCCAGCCGTGCACAATCAGCACCGTGACGGAGACGTTCACTCCCCCAAGCACGCCCTGCGGCTCGGCGTCTGCGAACCCGAAGCCAAACGGCTGGCCTGTCACCGCGTTGGTGCCGCCTGCGAACAAGTACTGGCCGAAGGCGTACCGCGCAACCAGTTCGGCGCAGAGCAGCAGGAGCATTCCGCCGGTGAGGTATGCCATGACTTTGTAGAACTTCAGGGCGGACCGGATCTGGGCTTCAGTCCCGCCGAACCTGCGCTTCTTGACGGTGCCCGATCCGCCGGTCTGGGACGGCTGGGGCTGGATGGCCGGCTTGGGATCGATCATGGCTGTACCTTTTGTTCGGTCGGGCTGGGGTTTTCTGATGTGCCGGCCTGTGGTCCGGCCTGCGGAGGTCCTTCTTCGCTTTCGCGGTGCGCATTGTGTTCGTCGTCGAACTCGTCCTCGAGGTCCCGGCGGTAGTCGTCCTTCACCATCCGCCACCAGATGAACAGCGCGAAGCCAGCGAAAACTATCCACTCAACCGAGTAGAAGAGATTGAGCCAGTTCACCTGCTGGGCCGGGGGCTGCGGGCCGATGTTCAGGGGCTTCAGGTCACCGTTGACCGCCGCTGCGCTGACGTCGGCGCCGGCTGCCATTTCGGAGGTGGCTGCCACGAACCCCGGATAGCTGCTGACTTCCCAAGTGTTGATCAGTTCCGCCACGGATACTGCCGTGGCGCGACCGGGGCCGGGAGCCGTGCCGGGCAGCGGGGCTTCGGACGGCAGGAGCCGTCCGGTCAGTTCAATGGTGCCCGACGGCGGGGCGCCGGCTTGCGCGGCGTCGGCCACCCATCCGCGGGCGAC
Organism: Arthrobacter sp. NPDC058288; assembly: GCF_042880995.1. NCBI lineage: Bacteria > Bacillati > Actinomycetota > Actinomycetes > Micrococcales > Micrococcaceae > Arthrobacter > Arthrobacter sp. NPDC058288. The sequence continues at coordinate 654,715 of NZ_JBHVYH010000001.1, read as the reverse complement.
CGGGATCCACGTCCGGGGCGTCGCCCCGACGCCGCTGAGGACAGGGGCGTCCTGGACCGAAAACGCCGTTACGACCCAGAACCCGGTAGCGCCATCATGAAGGCGGCCGGGGACCAGCACCTGCTTGTCGGGATCGTAGGATCCCTTCGCCGTGACCATCTGGTCCGCCACGGAGCCGTGGAAGAATTCACCCGGCTGCAGCACAGTGACCAGCGGCCTGGTGTCTTCCGTGCCGGACGAAACCGGTGCTTCCGGTTGAGTGGAGCGGCCGAACTGCCACTGGCTCAGCAGCACGAAAACCCCGGAAATGACGATCGCGAACACGAGTCCGGCGATCCAGCGGGGTTTGAGGGCAGTTTTCAACACACCTTAACCGTACTTCGTCCTCGTGTAGAACAACGAAACGGGTCCCGCCCCTAGTGGTCGAAGAACACCAGGCTGGAGTTGATGAGCTCGGCGATCACTTCGGGGTCGTAGGCCCGGCGGAGGGACTCCCTGAACGATTCCTTTGACAGCGAACGGGCCAGGGTGGCCAGGACTTCGAGGTGGTCGGAAAATGAACTTGCCGGCGTCGCAATCAACAGAATAACCGTCGCCGGGCCGTCGGCCGCCCCGAAGTCAAGGGCCTTTCCGTACTTGGTGATCCCCACCGCGATTGACGTCCGCGAAACGAACTCGCTGCGGGCGTGCGGCAGGCCGACTCCCCCGGGCAGGCCGGTGGCCAGCTGGTGCTCGCGGGCGTTGACATGCTTCAGGAAGCCGTCGAGGTCCGAAACCCTGCCCGCCGCGTAGAGGCGTTCAGCCAGCTGGGTCGCCGCATCGGTCTTGTCCTTGGCATCAAGCTCAAGAATCACCATTTCCGGTGTGGTGAGTTCGGCATCGTACCGGTCCAGTGGTTCCGCCAAGAGTTGTCCCTTCAGTGAGGCAGGAGGCGCGCATCAGGCATCCGCATCGCCTCAGCGCAACGGGACGATGTCCTCGACCCCCAGGCGTGCGGCGTCGGCGGATTCGTCGTCCGGCTGCTCCTGGCTCAGCCGTTCGGCTTCCACCCGGGCAAGGTAATGCTTGATTTCGCTTTCGCGCTGCGCGTCGCTCCAGCCAAGAATTTCTCCCATCAGCTTAGCGACTACCGGGACGGCGGACACACCCCGGTCCCAGGACTCGATGGAAATCCGTGTTCTGCGCGTCAAAACGTCGTGTACATGACGTGCGCCTTCGTGGGTTGCCGCGTAGACGGCTTCGGCCTGCAGGTAGTCGTCGGCGCCGGGCAGCGGTTCAGCCAGTGCAGGGTTCTCCTTGATCAGCGCCAGGACCTCCGTGACCATTGACCCGTACCGGTTGAGCAGGTGTTCAATCCGGGCCACGTGCACGCCGGACTCTTCCGCCGTCCGGTTACGGCGGTTCCACGCCGCTTTGAACCCGCTGGCTCCCAGCAGGGGAATGGAATCAGTACAGCTCGGCGCCACGCGCTCGTCCATGCTGCGCGTCGCTTCATCGACGGCATCCTTGGCCATGACCCGGTAGGTGGTCCATTTACCGCCGGCCACCACCACCAGGCCCGGCACCGGGTGGGCCACCACATGTTCGCGGGAAAGCTTGGCCGTGGAGTCGTTCTCTCCCGCGAGGAGGGGACGCAGCCCGGCATAGACGCCTTCGACGTCTTCCCTGGTCAGGGGCCGCTTGAGCACCTTGTTAACGTGTTCGAGGATGTAGTCGATGTCCTTGCTGGACGCTGCCGGATGGGCTTTGTCGAGATGCCAGTCAGTGTCCGTCGTGCCGATAATCCAGTGCCGGCCCCACGGAATGACGAACAAGACGGATTTTTCGGTCCGCAGAATCAGGCCGACGGTTGACTGGAACCGGTCGCGCGGCACCACGAGGTGGATACCTTTGGAGGCGCGCACCTTCAGCTGCCCGCGGTCCGTCACCATGGCCTGGGTCTCGTCGGTCCAGACACCGGTTGCGTTGATAACCTGCTTGGCCCGGATGCTGAAAGTGGAGCCGTCCTCGCGGTTGACCACCTTCGCGCCCACCACCCGCTCACCTTCGCGCAGGAAGTCCACCACTGCAGTCTGGTTGACTGCATGGGCCCCGTAGTACGCGGCCGTGCGGATCAGGTTGGCCACGTACTTGGCGTCGTCAACCTGGCCGTCGTAGTAGCGGATGGACCCGACGAAGGCGTCGTCCTTCAGGCTTGGAGCAGCGCGCAGCGTGCCCCGGCGGGAGAGGTGCTTGTGGAACGGAACGCCCCGCTGGTGGCCGCTGGAAATTGACATGACGTCGTAGAGGGCAATTCCCGCGCCGACATACGGCCGCTCGAGGAAAGGCTTGGTCAGGGGGTACAGGAAGGGAACGGGCCGGGCCAGGTGGGGGGCGATCTCCGACAGAAGCAGGCCGCGTTCATGAAGCGCTTCCTTCACCAGCGCGAAATCCAGCATTTCGAGGTAACGGAGGCCGCCATGAATGAGCTTGGAGGAGCGCGACGAGGTACCTGCCGCCCAGTCACTGGCCTCCACGATGCCCACGCTGAGCCCCCGGGTCACAGCATCCAGGGCAGCACCGGTGCCCACGATGCCACCGCCGACAATGAGGATGTCCAGTTCCTTGCCGGGCTCCATTGTCGCCTTGAGCGCCGCCAGGGACGCTTCCCGGGCAGCCGGGCCGAGTGCCCCCTGCTGAAAGGACGAACCTCCGGAAGAACTGTTCATTTCACGCCTCCATCCGCATCAAACCTCGTAGTTCACCAGACTACTTCCTAGGCATGCGGATGGGCAGGGCTCTTTTTGCTGGCGGCCCCGGGGTCCGGGACCGCCTCAGTTCCGGAAGGCGCGTCAGTTTCCGGAGTACGGGGAAACGACGACGTCGACCCGCTGGAATTCCTTCAGGTCCGAATAGCCGGTGGTCGCCATCGAGCGGCGGAGGGCGCCGATCAGGTTGGACGTGCCGTTGGTGTGGTGTCCCGGGCCGAAGAGGACCTCCTCCAGCGGACCCACGGTGCCGACGTTGACCCTGTCGCCGCGCGGCAACTCCAGGTGGTGGGCCTCCTGGCCCCAGTGCCAGCCCTTGCCCGGCGCTTCTTCAGCCCGCGCCAGGGCACTGCCGAGCATCACGGCGTCGGCGCCCATGGCGATGGCCTTGACGATATCGCCGGAGGACCCCATGCCGCCGTCGGCAATCACGTGAACGTAACGGCCGCCGGACTCGTCCATGTAGTCGCGGCGGGCGGCGGCGACGTCGGAAATTGCCGAGGCCATGGGCGAGTGGATGCCCAGGGCGCGGCGGGTGGTGGTGGTGGCGCCGCCGCCGAAGCCCACCAGCACGCCCGCAGCGCCGGTGCGCATGAGGTGTAGGGCCGGGGTGTAACCGGCCGCGCCGCCCACGATCACCGGAACGTCCAGCTCGTAGATGAACTGCTTGAGGTTCAGCGGTTCATGGTCCTTGGAGACGTGTTCAGCGGAGACCGTGGTTCCACGGATGACGAAGATGTCCACGCCGGCGGCTACCACGGTCTTGTAGTGTTCCTGGGTGCGCTGCGGCGTGAGCGAGCCGGCAACGGTCACGCCGGCGGCACGGATTTCGGCCAGGCGGGACGTAATCAGTTCCGGCTGGATGGGAGCCTGGTAGAGCTCCTGCATCCGGCGGGTGACGGCAGGGCTGTTGGTCTCGTCCTCCAGCGCCCCGATCTGGTCGAGGACCGACTGGGGGTCCTCATACCGGGTCCACAGCCCTTCAAGGTCCAGCACGCCCAGCCCGCCGAGGCGGCCCAGTGCAATGGCGGTCTCGGGAGACATCGCCGAATCCATGGGCGCGGCGATGACCGGCATATCGAACTTGTAGGCATCTATCTGCCACGAGACCGAAACGTCCTTGGGATCACGCGTCCGACGGTTGGGGACGATCGCGATGTCATCCAGGGAGTAGGCACGACGCCCACGCTTGCCACGGCCAATCTCAATCTCATAAGTCACGTGACCACTTTACTTGACCACGCGGGATACGGCGGGGCGACTCCCCGCCGTCATCATGGAAACTGATAGTCCACACTTTATTGACTGCTTTTGTCAACTATTTACAACTTGTGAAAATACCTTTACGTTTACTCTCGGTTACCACCTGATCCAGCACGTGACCGTCCATCACTCCACCCTCCGGGCCACACCTATGCCCGATCCGAGAAAGAAGCTCCTTTTGGCAAAAGCAGCAAGTGCACCAATCAGGCGCCATCGCATACTGGCCCTGTCGCTCGCCACATCAGTCGGCACCCTGGCCTTCGCCAGTTCACCGGTCTTCGCCACCACCGAAGCCGACGGCGGTTCCGCCCCGGCCGCGGTCCAAAGCACTCGGGTGCAGGATGTGGCCGCCGGCGAGGCCTACACGAAGTTCATCGTGGACTACAAGGAGACCGCCGCCAACGACACGCCGAACGGCCGCGCCAACGCCTGGGGAAAGGCGGCCAACGCCCAGGGCGTGACAGTGAAGGAGGTCCGCACGCTGGCTACCGGCGGAACGCTGATCGAGGCGGACAGGGCCCTGGCAGGGCAGGCGGCCGAGGACTTCATGGCTGGAATTGCGGCCTCGGGGTCGGTCGAATCCGTCGAGCCCGACGCGCGGATGACAGTGGCGCTCACACCCAACGACCCGCGCTACGGCGAACAATGGGATTTCACCGCGACCAACGGTATGCGTATTCCCGGAGCCTGGGACGTCGCCACCGGGACCGGCGTGACAGTGGCCGTGATCGACACCGGCATCACGGCCCACCCTGACCTGGATGCGAACGTGCTCCCCGGTTATGACTTTGTCTCCGACGCCACCGCGGCACGGGACGGGAACGGACGCGACGCCAATGCGCAGGACCAGGGCGACTGGTACGCCGCGGGCGAGTGCGGCCAGACGACCGCCGGCAACAGTTCCTGGCACGGCACCCACGTCGCCGGCACCGTGGCCGCCGTGACCGGCAACGCCACCGGTGTGGCCGGTGTGGCACCCAACGCCAAAGTGGTGCCGGTCCGCGTCCTGGCAAAGTGCGGGGGTTCGCTGTCCGACATCGCCGACGCGATCATCTGGTCAGCCGGCGGTACCGTCTCGGGCATCCCGGCCAATGCCAACCCGGCAAAGGTCATCAATATGAGCCTGGGCGGATCCGGCTCCTGCGGCACTACCTACCAGGCGGCCATCGATTCCGCGATGTCGCGGGGGGCCACCGTCGTGGTTGCCGCCGGCAACAGCAACCAGGATGCCTCCGGTTTCCGTCCGGCGAACTGCAACAACGTTGTGAGCGTGGCTGCGAGCAATCCGAGCGGCAGCCTCTCCTACTACTCCAACTACGGTGCCACGGTTGACCTGACCGCGCCGGGCGGAGACGTCCGGGTGACCGGCGGCGGAATCCTCTCCACCATCAACACGGGCACCACTACGCCATCCGCTGCGGGCTATGCCAACTATCAGGGAACGTCCATGGCGGCTCCGCACGTGGCCGGGCTCGCCGCACTGATGAAATCCAAGACTTCTTCGCTCACCCCGGCCCAGGTTGAGTCCACGCTCAAGCAGGGAACCCGCGCCATGCCCGGCGGTTGCACCACCGGCTGCGGCGCCGGCCTCTCTGACGCCACCAAGACTATGGGACTGCTGGGCGGGACCACTCCCCCGCCGTCCGGCAATCTCCTGCTGAACCCCGGCTTCGAAGAGGGCGCTGTCTCCTGGACCTCCGACCACGCCGACACGTTTGAAACCGGAACGAATGCCCGGACGGGTTCCCGTTTCGCAGGACTCAACGGCTGGGGCCAGGCGACGTCCTACAAGCTGGACCAGGCATTCGCAGTGCCCTCCACCGTGTCCGCCGCGTCGCTGTCCTTCTACTTGAAAGTGCAGTCCGACGAAACCACTGCCAGCTCGGCCTATGACACGCTCAAAGTCCAGGTGATCAGCGGCGGCACCACCGCCACGCTGGCCACGTACTCCAACCTCAACGAGTCCGCCGGCTACGTGCAGAAGCAGTTGGACCTTTCCGCCTACAAGGGCAAGAGCGTCACCCTTCGCTTCCTGGGCGTCGAGGATTCATCGCTGTCGACTTACTTCTACCTTGATGACACGTCCGTGACCACCTCCTAGCTCTTTGCTCGGATGAGGAAGGAACCGCCGGCCGCGCACTCCTGCGCGGCCGGCGGTTCCTGCATGGGAACAAGTCCCCATCGCAACGACTTCGATTCATGGAATAGTTTGGACGGAGAAACCGCGGGCAGCCATCGCCCGCACAAACAATTTGGGGGACACCATGGCGCCAGGCTTTTACGGTGCTGACATCAACCAGCTTCGAACGCTGTCAAAATCCCTGGGGCAATCGGGAGCGCGGCTGAAGAACGTGGAATCGACCGTCAATTCCCTGGTTCAGTCGGCCGCCTGGAAGGGCTCAGACGGCGACAAGTTCCGCAGTGAATGGGCTTCCACCCTGCGGCCCATGCTGAACCGTTCCTCGGAATCGCTTAACAGCCAGTCGAAGCTCCTGCTGGCCCATGCCAACGACCAGGAACAGGCCAGTAACGCCGGAAGCGGCCACACCCCATCCCCGGTGCCGGGTGCCCCGGCACCGGCATCCCCGTCGGCGCCGGCTCAAGAACGGAACTGGGGCGATGCCTTTACGGACCCCAACTACGAACACGCGCCGTCGGGACTTGAATGGCTGCTTGAGAAGGGCATAACTGAGGACGGCAACGCCACCTCGGACATTGCCAGCGCCCTGCAGTTTGTCGCAGACAAGTTCAGCTGGAACCTCGAACTCGCGCAGGTCGAAAAGGGGGTCAGCAAGTTCTTTGACGCCATGAGGGGCGTCGGCAAGGGCCTCGTTGGGCTGGGCATCGTCCTGGGCGCCCTCGATATCGCGTCAGGCATCGAGAACCGCGATCCCTTCCGGGTCGCTGATGGGGCAGTTGGCGGAGGCCTGGCTTTAGCCGCGGGAATCGCCGCCGCCAGCGGCGTCGGACTGCCTGTTGCGGCAGCCATCGGCGGTGCCGGCCTCGTGTGGGGCCTGGCGTCCATGGCCTCCGGCGACGTACCTGTAACCAAGAGGATCTGGGACTTCGGCTCGGGGGTGGTGGGCGGGGTCAAGGACCTTGCCAACGGCGCGGTTGAGGGGGCGAAGGATCTGGCCGATGGCGCCAAGGATGCCCGGGGTTGGGTCGGCGGTAAGCTCGGATTCGGCTAGCAGACCGCGGCGGGGCGGCCCCGGTGCATAAGGCAGCAACAGCGGACCATAAGGAACACATGACTGAGCAGACATTGCCCGACACGGCGTACCGTGTCACGAGCCACGAAATTTTGGCCCTACTCGCGTTCGAGCCAGGGCCGGGGACAGCGCTAACCCGTCGTGTGCTGGGTCTTGCGGACCTCCCTGATGACCATGACATAGTCCGGGCCGGCGTCGGTACCCTCAACGTCCGGGACACGGCATCGGTTGATGGTGACGTGGTTAGCCTGCATGGCCCGGCCAACTTCCTGGCCCGGGTTTTTAGCACGGCGACTCTGTGGTTCGACGTTACGCGTGTAGGTCCGGATGCCGTGGCGCCTGCTTATGTCGTCGAATCTACGGCGGGCCGGGTTGCACTCTTCCTTCGACCCTTGAGCGAGTATGTTTGCCTTCCAATGAGTGACGACGCCGAGACGTTGGACATGGTGGAAGCCACCGTCAACGACGCCGTCGCCTCGGCGCGGACGCCTTCGGGCGGTATCATCACCTCCCGCCGTTACGACCGGGACGGCGAACCGGTGGTTGCCAACCTCAAGGTGCTCGAAGACGGCATGCTGAGTCTGGCGTCGGCACCCGTCGACGCCAGCGGGCAGCTGACAGTCCGCGACCTGCAGGCCGCTGAACGGCCCGGCGCCGTGGTCCGCTCCCTGCTGGCCGGTCCGGCGTGACGGGCCCGGACCTGGGCACAGGCCCCACCGTGATGACGCCCGCGGCCGCCTACGGATTCGGGCAGCGTCGGTCGTGGGTCTTCTCCGCCTGGTGGTTCTCTGCTGTACTGGCGGCTTCCGGTGTGGCATATGCCGGTTTTTCCCTGATGCTGGGACGCAGCCCGGAAACCGGCGTGGTCCTGGCCATCCTGGGTGCAGCGATGTCCGCCATGGGCTGGGCACTGACCGCCATGCCCCGCTTCACGCGCAAACTCCCCAAGCCGGCTGCCGACATCCCCCGGGTGGAGCAGGGTATCAGGACCACTCCCATTACGATCCGGACGTTCCTCATCGCCACCGCGCTGGGTGTGGCCGCACTGGCCATACTCACGCCCGGGGACGCGTATCCGGACATATTTCCCGTACTGGCAATGATCGTGACATTGGCAGCTGGCGTGTGTGCAGGGCTGGCACATATACGCCGGCTGATGATCCGGAGTCCCGAACTCTACGCCCGGTGGCTCGAACGCCGCTGACCACCGCCCGGCGGACCGGTCAGAACCCCTCGGCCTCGTCCACGGTGAGCTGGGATTCGAACATCCTGAAGTACCGGCCGCGGAGGGCCACCAGTTCGCGGTGCGTCCCCTGCTCAACGATCCGCCCGTCTTCGAGCATGTAGACGATGTCCGCTTTCTCAATCGTCGCCAGCCGGTGGCTGATGGCTATGATCGTGCTGCTGCGATCGGCGAAGAGCCGGGTGAAAATCCGGTGCTCGGCGAGGGCATCGATTGCCGACGTCGGCTCGTCCATCACCATAAAGGATGCGTTCCGGTAGAAGTTCCGGGCCATGGCAAGCCGCTGCCACTGGCCGCCGCTCAATCCGCTGCCCTTGCGCCCGCGCGGATCTTCCATCCAGTTGCTGACGTGGTTGTCCAGGCCGTTGGGCAGTTTGTTGATGAACTCGAGGGCCTCGGCGTCTGAAGCCGCCCGCCGGATTCGCGCATCGTCCCGCGGCGAATCGACGTCGCCAAAGAGAATGTTCTCCGCTGCCGTGGCGAACTCATATTTGAGGAATTCCTGGCTCAGCACCGCCAGATGGCGGTGCCAGGATTTCACGTCGACGGCGGCGAGGTCGACGCCGTCGAGCATCACCTGGCCCGAGTCAGGGCGGTAGAGCCCGGCGAGAATCCTGATCAGGGTGGACTTGCCGGCGCCGTTCTCCCCCACGATGGCGATGTGCTGGCCTTCGCGGATGGTCATGGTGATTCCACGGATCACTTCAATGTCGCTTCCGGTATACGTAAAGCGGATATCCCGCAGCTCCACGGTCTTCGGCGCCTGCAACAGGGGCGGCGCATGCTCGGAGTGAACCGGCAGCGCCATAAAGAGCTCGTAGTCTTTGAGGTTCGCCAGGTCCTCGTCGATGGAGCTAAGCGAGGAGACAAGATTGTTGGCCGTGGACAGCGCCCGGCTAACAATCTGCTGGACATAGAGGAACTGGCCCACCGGCTGGGCGCGGGCGATGATCTGGCCCACCACCCAGATCAACGAAACAACCTCGGCCCCGTACTGCAGGGCGTCCGCCGCCAGCTGCTTGGGAATGTAGCGCTTCTGGAAATCAAGCCGCCGCTTCTCGTCAGCGTCCCGGAGCCGGGACCGGAGCCCCATCAGGTAGCCGACGATTCCGTACAGCCGCATCTCAGCAATGTGCTGGGGACGCAGCAGGTTGGTTTCGATCATGCGGCGCTGCCGGCGGGAGTCCACCTGGGTGTTCCAGTGGGCGATCTGTTCACGTGAAAGTTTGAACTGCAGGTAGACGCTGGGAACGATGGCCACCAGGACGATCACGGCGATCCACCAGCTCACCAGCAGCAGCGCTCCGACCGCCAGGATCACCGAGACCAGCTGCGTGAAGATCGCGGCGATCCGGTCCAGGACCCGGGCATAGGAATCCGAGAACCGCTTGGCGCGGTCGTACAGGTCCACCGTTTCCTTGTCGTCGTACCGCCAGAACTCTAGTGCCAGGAACCGCTCGTACATGAGGTCCCCCACAATGGCCCCCACCCTGAAGCTCATGAGCTGCTGGATGTAGCGGTCCACGCTGCTGAAGGCGCCCCAGAAGAGACCCAGCGCGGCGGTGATGATGACGTAGACGACCGCCCGCTGCCCCTCGGCAGCGTCACCGGCGTACGCGGCAGCCAGCGCGGTGGTGGTCAGCGCGGCATAGTACGTGGTGACCAGGGGCAGCAGCGCCGAGATCAGCGAGCCGACCACCTTCATGACGACGGCGGCAGGTGAGGCCCGGAAGCTGACCCGCAATACCTGCGCCACGGCCCGGGCGTAGGGCCGCACGGCCAGCCGCCGCTGAGGGTCCCTTTTCGGGTTCAGTTCGGCGGGATGGCGTGGTTGGGACATGCCTCCAGCCTAGTGCTGCGGCACCGGCCTGGCGGCAGGGTCAGTACTTCTCACCGTACTGGTATTCAGGGAGTTCAAAGCATGCGCTGTAGCCCGCGATTCGAAGCGTTTCCGGTGGCTCCTCGAAGGAGATCAACAAGTGGGTGCCGTCCTCGTGCAGGAGATCGAGCGACCGGTCCCCGTTGAGGGTCTTGTCTTCTGAAACCCTCCACCCTGCCCGGCCGGACATTGCAGCGGCCACCTCATCCAGGAACCCGTCGCGGTCCACTCCCGGCTTCAATTCGGCTTCGGCATCACCGGCCCATTTTTTCCGCTCGCCCTCGCAACGCAGCAGGCTTGAGGTGTCGTTGGCCCACGTTGACAGGACTGCGTCGCCGGGCAGCAGCGCCACGATTTCCTGTTCCATCGACATGACCTTGGATTTGGCTGATTCGAGGCTGATGTCCATGTCTTTTCCGTTTCCGGCCTGCCCGCATGAGGCCACCATTGCAGTGAGTGCTGTTGCCCCGGCTACCCGCCAGGCGGTTGTCCACCCGCATCCGGCCCTACCGGTCACGGAGTTCCGTACGGACGTCGTTGATGGCCTTTTCATTCCAGGGATCCGTGGTGGCGATGAGGCTGTGGTTGTCGATGCTGTAGGCCTCTGTCCATTCGAAGCCCCCCGGCGGCTCATAAACGTGCTTTTCAAAGGCGGGCTCCTTCATCGGGTAATTCTCCCCCACAACCCCGTTTGCTTCGGCGGTCAGGAGGATATCGGGGTAGGTGAAACTGGAATAGTCGGTGCCGGGGTCAGGCTCCCAGCCAGGAGGCATGGCAGCGCCGGACAAGGCGATGAGCTTGTCAAAGTGGGCTCCTTCAGTCTCCGCCCCGGTGAGGTTCCGAAGTCCCCAGCTGTGGCCCATGCCCACCGATTGGGCCACGGACGGCAGCTCAAGGTCAACGGCGTCCTGGAAGGCCCGCAGAACTGGTGCCGAATCGGCCACGAACTCATCGCTCTTGGCCTCCACCAGGAATGCCTCAACAAAGTCACCGTCGGGAAACTCCGATCCTTTGTACACAAACGCCGCGGTCCCGCCCGATTTGTCCGCCTCGACAAAGCGGTTGGCCAGCTGCTGCGGGCCGCCGCCATAGAACGACGCTTCGTTGGTGGTGGTGCCGGGAACATAGGTGATCACGGACGTCGTGTGCTCGTCGTAGCTGCCGATGAGTTCCACGATGGACTGTTCACCGGGATCATAGGCCGCGAGCTGGATTTTCCCGTCGACCGCCCGCTGGAGATACGCCAGTCCGGACTGCCGTTCCCGCCATGCCTCGTGCTCGGCGGCGAAACGCACCGGATAGCTTGAATCCATGTTCCAGGGGTTGAATTCCGGTTCCGGATCCTTTGCTTGGAGCCAGACAATCCGTTCCTGGGCGTTCAGTCGGTTGGCCTCGACCCGCGCATCGAACGGTATGCCGTTCGTGTTTCCCGCCGCGCCCGGGTGGTCCCGGATGAAGTCCTGATGCTGGGCGTCGCTGAGACTCACCCACCAGTCCCGGACCTCGGGAGCGGACTTGCCGGCGATATCCCCCGGGCTGGGCGTTCCGGAGCTGCCGCCGGACGGCCCGGACACAGCAGAACCTCCGGCGGCCGAGCTAGCCGACTCCTGCTCGTTTGCCTGGCGCAGCAGCGCGTCCGCGGCCTGGTCAAGGAACAGGGCTGCTGCCCCCATCGAGCGGCTGTGGCTTCCTTTCCAGTCCTGGCGGAACCTCTCCGCATCAGGACCGGGCCACGGGGTTCCTGCCACACCGGCATTGAAGGCAAGCCGCTGGCCGTCCAGCATCCGCCCGGCCGACCGCATCGTGGCGGCGAGTTGCCTCAGCTGCGCCACATCGGCCCCGTGGAATCCGCCTGCCAAACCATCCCCCAAGACCGGTGAAGTATTTACTCCATCGAACATACAGACTCAGCAGTCCGAAGGGGATGGGGAAGACTCCCCATCCCCTTCGGAGCGGCGGACCTAGCGAGAGCCGTAGTTCGGGGCTTCCACCGTCATCTGGATGTCGTGCGGGTGGGATTCCTTGAGGCCGGCCGGCGTGATCCGGACGAACTTGCCCCGCGCCTTCAGCTCGGCAACGGTGGGAGCACCGGTGTAGAACATGGTCTGGCGGAGGCCGCCCACCAGCTGGTACGCAACGGATGCCAGCGGGCCGCGGTAGGCCACACGGCCTTCGATGCCTTCCGGAATCAGCTTGTCGTCGCCCGAGACGTCGGCCTGGAAATAGCGGTCCTTGGAGTAGGACGTGTTCTTTCCGCGGGTCTGCATGGCCCCAAGGGAACCCATTCCGCGGTAGCTCTTGAACTGCTTGCCGTTCACGAAGATGAGCTCGCCCGGTGATTCGTCACAACCGGCCAGCAGGGAACCGAGCATCACGGTGTCGGCGCCGGCAACCAGCGCCTTGCCGATGTCGCCCGAGTACTGCAGGCCGCCGTCGGCAATCAGCGGGACGCCGGCCGGGATGGCTGCCTTGGCGGACTCGTAAATGGCGGTGATCTGCGGAACGCCCACGCCGGCCACTACACGCGTGGTGCAGATGGAGCCCGGGCCCACCCCCACCTTGATGCCGTCGGCGCCGGCGTCGATGAGCGCCTGGGCGCCTTCGCGGGTGGCAGCCTGGCCGCCGATGATGTCCACGTGCGCGGCCACGGGGTCGGACTTCAGCCGGCGGATCATGTCCAGCACACCCTGGGAGTGTCCGTTGGCGGTGTCCACGAACAATGCGTCCACGCCGGCGTCAACGAGGGTCATGGCACGTTCCCAGCCGTCACCGAAGAAACCGATGGCGGCGCCGACGCGCAGCCGGCCTTCGTCATCCTTGGTGGCAAGAGGGTATTGCTCGGCCTTAGTGAAGTCCTTGGTGGTGATGAGGCCCTTGAGCCGGCCCTGGTCGTCAACCAGCGGAAGCTTTTCGATCTTGTTGGTGGCGAGCTTGTGCGAGGCTTCCTCGCGGCTGATCCCCACATGGCCGGTGACCAGGGGCATCTTGGTCATGACGTCGCTGACGAGGCGGATCGGGAAATCCGCTTCCGGTACGAAGCGGGTGTCGCGGTTGGTGACAATGCCCAGCAACCGCATACCCTCGTCCACCACCGGCAGGCCGGACACGCGGTAGTGCGAGCAGATCTCGTCCAGTTCGGCCAGTGTAGCTTCCGGTCCGATGGTCAGCGGGTTGGTGATCATCCCGGACTCGCTGCGCTTTACACGGTCCACCTGGTCGGCCTGGTCCTGGATGGACAGGTTGCGGTGGACAACGCCCAGGCCGCCCTGGCGGGCCATGGCGATGGCCATTCGGGACTCGGTGACGGTGTCCATCGCAGCGGACAACAGCGGCGTCTGGACGGTGATGCGCTTGGAAATGCGCGAGGACGTGTCTGCTTCTGACGGGATGACGTCGGTGTGTCCGGGCAGGAGCAGGACGTCGTCGTAGGTCAGGCCGATAAAGCCGAACGGGTTGTGTTCGGGCTGGGTCATGAGTGCGCCTCTTACCTTAATTCCGGGGTTCACGGGTAGGGGTTGCAGCTGATGACCAGCCCGTCATTACGGGACTGGCCTGTGCAGATGGTGGTGCCTTGGTGCGGAAGTGTTGAATAAATTCTAGAACCTCGGCGGCGATCCCCATATTCCGCGGGGGTAATGTGAGCAACCGCACCTGCCCGGTCGGGTCGCGCCGGCTCAGGTCCATCCGGTGGCGGCCAGCAGCCGTTGCTCGAACATGGGAATCATGCTCTGCACATACGTTTTGGTCAGGTGGTTGTCGTCCTTGTAGACGTAGACGTTGCCTACCACTGCCGGGCAGATTCCGTCCGCACAGATGAAGTCGCTCATGTCCATCAGGTGGAGGCCGGGCACCTTGCCGCGGTACTGGTCCAGCGGTGACGAGCCGGCGAGCGATTCGCTGAGCGGCGGATTGCATTCCTCCGCGGCGGCGCCCCGCTTTTGCACGCACTCCGGCATGTTGAACCCAAACCGCGGATTGTCGCGCACGCCCACGACGTCCATCCCGGCATCCGTGAACGGCTTGATGCCCTCCAGGTAGCCGGGGACCTCGGTCTCGAACGGCGCCTCAGTGTGTGTCAGGGACGCGACAGTGAATACGGCATCCGGCTTGTGTTCAAGCACGTATGCGGCGCTGGCCCTGTTGAAGGCGTTGCACTCAGCATCGCGCTCGGCCGACTCCGCACCGAAACGGCAGCTGCCCTTGAGGAGCGTGACTACTTCCCAGCCATGCTCCTTGGCGATCGGACCGAGGGCGGCCATGTACTGCTGCGCGTGCGAATCGCCCAGCACCACGATCCGCTTGGTGACAACATCGGGCTTGCTGTTCTGCAGGCAGCCCGAGAGCAGCGGATCACCGGGCACGTTGCCGTCAGTGCAGAGGCCGTCGATATCCGCCCACTCGTTCTTCATGGCGGCCGGCGCCGGAATAATCCTTGCTTCCGGCGTCGGTTTCCCCACGTTCTCGGGAGTCAGTGCGGCGGCACCCGGCGTCAGTTCCCTGGGCTGCGCCGCGGCGGCTGCTTCCTCAGCGGTCAGTTTGGTCTGCCACAGTGACACCGGCCCGGCGAGCAGGGCACCGCACGCCACAATCACGACGGCGTTCCGCCAGATCCGCCGTTGCGGCCAGTGCCATTCGCGCAGCGGTTTTTCCACGAACCGGGTGGTGAGGACGGCCATCACCACGGAGGCCGCGACGATGGCAAGGCCCTGTACGAGGTTTGGCGAGACAATGCCTGTGCCGGCGAGGGCCAGGACCAGCAGCGGCCAGTGCCATAGGTACAGTGCGTAGGAGTTGTCGCCGAGTGACACCAGGGGTTTCCAGCTCAGGAGGCGGTCGGCACCAAGGCGGCTGCCGCTCTGGCCGGCCACAATGATTGCCGCCGCCGCCAGCGTTGGCCATAGTGCCACAAAACCGGGAAACGACCGGTCCACTGTCAGCAGCAGGCCGCAGGACACCATGGCCACCACGCCGGCCCAGCCCAGGATGACCCGAAGGACCTTTCCCGGCTTGAGGTAAGGAAGTGAGAGAGCCAGCAGGGAGCCCAGCGCGAACTCCCACAGCCTGGTCCTGGTATCGAAGTAGGCGTAGGCCTGGTTGCTGGCCGTCTGGTCAATGGAGTAGGCCAGCGACGCCGCAAAAATCACGCCGAAGGCAATGGCCAGCAGCAGGCGGTAACTGATCCCGGGCCTGCGGAGGACCCGGTGCAGCGCGGCTGTTCCCGCGAATACCAGGGGCCACAGGATGAAGACCTGGCCTTGGATGGACAGGGACCAGAAATGCTGGAGGGGGCTCGCGCCGGAGTGGTCCTGGGCGTAGTAGTCGACGGCGGAGTCCGCGAGCAGCCAGTTCTGCCGGTAGAGCAGTGAGGCCCATGCCTGGTCCAGAATGTCCGGCCAGCGGCTTTGCGGAAGGATGGCCCACGTGCCGGCCAGGACACCCAGGATAACGACGACGGCGGCAGGCAGCAGCCGCTTGAACAGGTGCAGCCAGTGGCTGACCAGTTTGAGCGGGCTGCCGCTTTCCACCTTCCGTACGAAGGAGAGGGTAAGCAGGAACGCGGAGATGAGCAGGAAGATGTCCACTCCGCCGGACACCCTGCCCAGCCAGACGTGGTAAGTAACCACCATCAGTACTGCAAGGGCCCGGAGGCCCTGGACCTCGGGGCGGTAGCCCTTCCTGGCAGCCTTGCCGGGGCTTGCGTGCGTGGCTCCGTTTAGTCGTTGGCTCGTCATTGTTCCTTCCAGCCCGTCACCGCCATGAACCGTTCCTCGAATATCGGCGTCAGGGTCTTCATGTAGGTGGCGGTCGGGTGGTTATCGTCCAGATAGGCAATGATGTTTCCGATGACTGCCGGACACGTGGCTCCCGGGCAGAAGTAGTCCGAAAAATCCAGGTTCTTTACGTTCGGGTAGGCGTTGGCCGGAGACTCGCCGGGGTAGGCGTCTGTCCGCGGCATAGCGCAGGCTGCTTCGTCGTCGGGATGCCGGGTCAGGCATTCGGGAACCGAGCCGGTAAACCGCGGGGTGTCCCGGACGGATACCACGGGAATATTGGGACCGGCAGCGGCTTCCAGCATCCCGGCCCAACCGGGGTCCATGAATTCAGTCCGGGGCTCGCCGTGGCTGACCCGGGTACTGGTGGTGAAGATGAGATCAGGTTTGATCTTGGCAATTTCCGCTGAGACTGCATTATTGAAATCCACGCAATCCTCCGGGATGGCCGGGTCAGCCCCTTGGGTGACGGGGCACAGAGCCTTGACATACGTCACCACCGACCAGTTGTAGCGTTTGGCCAGTTCCATGACCGGGGTCGCCCAGACGCCGGCATGCGAACTTCCCCACACCACGATTGTCTTCTTGGGTGACTCCACGTCGCCGTTGCTGCAACGAATGCCGTTCGGGTCATGAAAGCCTTCGCAGCCGCCCGGGAAATCCGCCCAGTCGCTGCTGACGTCCGCAAGGTCCGGCAGGAGGACTGCATCTTCGGCCGCGGTCCCCGAATATCCGGGCATCAGGCTCTTGGCGCCCGGATTGTTATGTTCAGCCTGGGCCAGCGCGGCATCTGCCTGCAACTGAATTGCATATCTTGCTCCGCCCAGCGAACCCGCAGCGAGCGTGAGAACGAGGGCGATCGCGACGACGGCGCGCCTGCGGTTAACCTCCGGCCACCTCCATTCGCGCCACGGCTTCTCGATAAAGCGGGTGGTGAGGTAGGCCAGAAGCATCGAGACGGCAATGATGACCGTCCCTGAGAGCGGACCGGCGTGGTCCCGGCCCGTGGCAGCGAGGGCAATGACAAGGACCGGCCAGTGCCACAGGTACAGGGCATACGAGTTGTCCCCCAGCCGGACCAGGGGACCGGCGCTGAGGATCCGGTCAACGCCGAATTTGCTCCCGGTCTGACCGGCCGCGATGACGCAGGCGGCCGCAAGAGTGGGCCAGAGCGCCGCCACTCCCGGAAAGGCCGCCTGGACGTTGAGCAGGATTCCGCAGCTGAGCATGGCCACCACGCCGAGCCAGCCGAGAAATATCCGGCCGGTCCGCGGAAGCCGAAAACCGGGGAGAATTAGAGCCACGAGAGTGCCAAGGGCGAATTCCCAGAGCCGCGCGCCGGTATCGAAATAGGCCTCGGCCTGGTTTGTGGCGGTAAAGACGACGGAGAAGGCCAGCGAAGCCAGGAAGACGCCGGCAAAGACGTAGCACAGCAGGATGCGGTAATGCAGCCGGTACCGCTTAGCAAGGAGAGCGGCGCCGGCAAAAATCAGGGGCCACAGGACAAAGACTTGGCCCTGGATCGAGAGCGACCAGAAATGCTGGAAAGGGCTGGCGCCGCTGTGGTCGGTCGCATAGTAGTCGGTGGCCTGTGACTGAAGCAGCCGGTTTTCGACATAGAAAAGTGACGCCCAGCCTTCGGAAATGATGCTGAGCCAGCGTGTGCGCGGCAGAAACAGTGAGCTCGCCGCCAGGACTGCAATGATGACGGTGACGGCCGCCGGCAGGAGGCGCCGGAACAGATGGAGCCAGTGCTTGAAAAGAGCCATGGGCCGGCGCTGCTCATACCGGCCCACGAACTGCAGGGTCATCAAGAAGGCCGAAATAAGGAGGAACACGTCCACTCCGCCGGAGACCCGTCCGAACCAGACGTGGTAAGTCACCACCATTAGTACGGCCAAGGACCGTAGACCTTGGATTTCCGGCCTGAACTTTGATTTTCGGCTCGCTTCAGTGCCGGCGCCACTGCGGCGCGGCGAGGCCAGGGCTCTCGCTATGGACATAGAAAAACCCCTCAAGCGGATAACCAAAGCATCCATGTTACCGATTCGTAACTTTTATCGCCAATCGCCGGCGCATGCGGGAAGAGTCCCCGGCTTCCATTAAGGCACTGCCAGCTGGGAGTTTCCAGGGGGAGGGTTTCGGTCGCGGACCGGTCTGGAAACTAGGCTGGTGCCGACGCCGGCGTGCAGAACCGGTCAACACGGAGGAGTGGCCACAGTGATCGTTCAGGTGCGCATTTGCATACCCGCGGAGCTCTCCGACCTGGTGGTGGAAAGTTGCACCCAGCAAACCGGCGCGGCAGAAGTCGCCCTGCATAAAGGAGCGTCCATCCAGCCGCCGGGGGACGTGGTGGTGGTCCACGTGGCGAGGGAATCGGTGGAGGAGCTGCTGGAAAAGCTGCATGCCCTGAACGTCCAGGAGCTGGGTTCCATCGCCATTTCCATGCCCGAGCTTATGCTCTCCCGGCGGGCCGACCGGGCTGAAGCCGCAGCGCCGGGCGACGGGGCGGACGCCATGATCTGGGATGAGGTGACGCGGCAGACGGGCGAGGATTCGCGGCTCACATGGAGCTATCTGGCGTTCCTCGTCCTGGCGACGCAGCTGGCCGCGATCGGGATCGTCACCGATTCAACCATCGCCATTGTGGGAGCCATGGCCGTTGGACCAGAGTTCGGGCCGCTCGCCGCGCTGGCGGTGTCGTTGGCACAGCGCAAATGGAAGCTTGGACGCAGCGCCGCGCTGGCCCTGGGCGTTGGCTTTCCCGTAGCGATGCTGCTGGCGGCCCTGACTGCCTGGTTGTCGGTTCCGCTGGGGCTCTTTCCTGCCAACACCCTGGACACCGGGTCCGCCGTCGAATTCATCTACCATCCAGGGCCTTACTCGTTGATCGTTGCGGTGCTGGCCGGCGCAGCCGGGATGCTCTCCGTGATCAGCCGGCGCTCGGCAGCCCTGATCGGGGTCTTCATTTCCGTGACCACCGTTCCAGCCGCCGGGTTCGTGGCCGTCGCACTGGTCCTGGGCGAGTATCAGAAAGCGGCGGGCTCGGCCCTTCAGCTGCTGTTGAACCTCGTGGGCATCGTGGTTGCGGCGCTGGCTGTCCTCATCTTCTACCGGATCATCACCAAGCGGCTGCCGGAGGGCAGTGCCCGGCTGCTGAGGCGCCGGGCACTGCGGGCCCGGAGCTAGGCCGCCGGCGAGAGGGCACAAAAAAGCCGGCCCGGCGCGGGCGGTTCCTGGAAACCGTCCGGCCGGGCCGGCTTTTATGGCGCTGGCTGGAAGCTAGTGCTTGTGGCCTGCGTGCTCGTCCTCGTCGGCCGGCTTCTCAACAACGAGGGTCTCGGTGGTGAGAACCAGCGCTGCGATGGAAGCGGCGTTACGGAGGGCTGCGCGCGTCACCTTGACGGGGTCAATAACGCCGGCAGCGATGAGGTCTTCATATTCGCCGGTCTTGGCGTTGAAGCCCTGGTTGACTGCAGACTCGGCAACCTTGGCGGTCACTACATAGCCGTCGAAACCGGCGTTCTGGGCGATCCAGCGCAGCGGCTGGACGAGTGCGCGGCGCACGATGCCCACGGCCGAGGCTGCGTCGCCTTCGAGAGCGGTGACTGCAGGGTCCTCGTCCAGTGCCTTCAGGGCGTGGATGAGGGCTGAGCCGCCACCGGCAACGATGCCTTCTTCAAGGGCAGCGCGGGTCGAGGAAACTGCATCCTCGATGCGGTGCTTCTTTTCCTTCAGCTCCACCTCGGTGGCTGCGCCAACCTTGATGACACCAATGCCGCCGGCCAGCTTGGCCAGGCGTTCCTGGAGCTTTTCCTTGTCCCAGTCGGAGTCGGTGCGGGTGAGCTCTGCGCGCAGCTGGGCAACGCGTGCCGCTACGTCCTCGGCCGTGCCGGCGCCGTCAACAATGGTGGTGTTGTCCTTGGTCACCGTGATGCGGCGGGCCGTGCCCAGCACCTCGAGGCCAACGGAATCAAGGCTGAGGCCCAGTTCCGGGGAGACAACCTGTGCACCGGTAAGGGTGGCGATGTCCTGCAGCATGGCCTTGCGGCGGTCACCGAAGCCCGGAGCCTTGACGGCCACGACGTTCAGGGTGCCGCGGATTCGGTTGACGATCAGCGTGGACAGGGCCTCGCCCTCGACGTCCTCGGCAATGATGAACAGCGGCTTGGAGCTCTGCAGCGCCTTTTCCAGGAGCGGCAGGAATTCCTGTACCGAGGAGATCTTGCCCTGGTTGATCAGGATGAGGGCGTCTTCGAGCACTGCTTCCTGGCGTTCCGCGTCAGTGACGAAGTACGGGGACAGGTAGCCCTTGTCGAACTGCATGCCCTCGGTGAGGACCAGCTCGGTCTGCGTGGTGGAGGACTCCTCGATGGTGATCACACCATCCTTGCCGACCTTGCCGAATGCCTCGGCCAGGAGCTCGCCGATCTCATCGCTCTGTGCGGAGATGGCTGCAACGTTCGCGACCTGGGAGCCTTCGACCGGGCGGGCGTTCTCCAGGAGACGGGCTGCAACGGCTTCGACGGAAACTTCGATGCCGCGCTTGATCTGGCCCGGGGCGGCGCCAGCCGCCACGTTGCGCAGGCCTTCCTTGACCAGTGCCTGGGCCAGGACGGTGGCGGTGGTGGTGCCGTCACCGGCAACATCGTTGGTCTTGGTGGCGACTTCCTTGGCCAGCTGGGCGCCAAGGTTCTCGTACGGGTCGTCCAGTTCGACTTCACGGGCGATGGTCACGCCGTCATTCGTGATGGTGGGAGCGCCCCACTTCTTGTCCAGCACGACGTTGCGGCCGCGCGGACCAAGCGTCACCTTGACCGTGTTGGCGAGCTTGTCGATGCCGGCTTCAAGCGACCGGCGGGCAGCGTCGTTAAACGCAAGCTGCTTTGCCATGGTTTTGTCCTTTCAAGACAGAAACCCCGCGCCGCTGACCTGTCAGACATGAATCAGACGGATCGGCTGCGCGGGGGTCCAAGAGTTACTTTACGACGATCGCCAGAACGTCGCGGGCGGACAGCACGAGGTACTCGGTGCCGCCGGTCTTGACTTCGGTTCCGCCGTACTTGGAGTAGATAACGACGTCGCCAACGGCTACGTCGACCGGAACGCGGTTGCCATCTTCAAAGCGGCCGGGGCCGACTGCAACAACTTCGCCTTCCTGCGGCTTCTCCTGTGCGGAGTCCGGGATAACCAGGCCGGAAGCCGTGGTCTGCTCTGCTTCGAGCGGGCGGACAACAATACGATCCTCAAGAGGCTTAATAGAGACCGACACTCGGACCTCTCCTTTACGTCAGCAAATTCATGGACTGGAAAACTGTTGCGCCTGAGCTTGCAAACCGTCGTCGCGGTGCCGGCAGCAGCGTGGCTGGCAGTTCTTCATGTGTTAGCACCCTCCTAGGGAGAGTGCTAATGATGACTCTATGTAAGTGGTTAGCACTCGGTCAAGGCGAGTGCCAGAATTTCGTTCCCGGTGAACGCTTTAGCGCCCTGCCAGGTCCTCAAAGTCAACGTCGTCGCCATCTTCCGTGTCGTCGTCGTTCGTAACGTTGCGGTTCCGGTAGAGGACGACGGCGGCGGCGAGCGCCGTAGCCACCGAGGCAATGAGGAACACGAGGCCGCCTACGCGGACCGCGGCGTAGGACTCGCGGATTTCCCGGGCCTCGTCGGTGGCGTCCTGGATGTTCTTGCCGCCCACCGAGTACACCGTTGCGTTGAAGGAATCCAGGAAGAAGATGATGACCAGGAGCGCCAGGCACACCACGGCGATGGCGGAGCCGGCGATCAGCGCAGTCCGGGCATATTTGGCAAGTCCGGTATGCCTGGGGTGGTCATTGTTCTGCTCATCGACGGGTGGCTGCGGCCCTGCACTGTCTTCCATGCCTCCAACCCTAGCCGCACCGCGGGTATAGGGCTCCTCGATTAGGCTTGATGACATGGCTGACGCATTGCAGGACCTGATCGCTCCGCTCCTGACCAGCGAAGGCTGGGAGCTGCTGGCGTCACTGGGGCCCTATCGGGAGGACGAAGCGTTCAAGCTCAACGACTCGCTCCGGAAGGCCGGCCACTCCCCCGCCCTGGTGTCAGCGGTCCTCACCCAGTCCAGGCTGCGGACCAAGGCCGAGGCCAAGTTCGGCGAGTTCGCCCGGCAAATGATCTTCACGCCCGCGGGGCTGGAGCAGGCCACCCGCCTCAACGTGGCCGCCCGGCACGCGGAACGCTTCGCGGCCGCAGGAATCGAACATGTGGCCGACCTCGGCTGCGGGCTGGGCGCCGATTCCATGGCCCTGGCTTCGATGGACATCACGGTGACCGCCGTGGAAATGGACGAGACCACCGCCGCCTGCGCCACCATGAACCTGATTCCGTTCCCGCACGCCAGTGTGGTCCACTCCGATGCCACGTCGGTCGCGCTCGACGGAGTGGACGGCGTCTGGCTGGATCCGGCCCGCCGCACCACCTCGACATCCGGAACGCGCCGCATTTGGGACCCGGAGGAATTTTCCCCGCCGCTGTCCTTCGTGGAATCCCTCGCTGAGTCCGGGCGGGCCGTGGGCGTCAAGATGGGGCCCGGCATCCCGCATGATTCAGTGCCGGCCGGTTGCGAGGCGCAGTGGGTGTCCGTGGGCGGCGACGTCACCGAGGTGACGCTGTGGTTCAACGCGGTCAGCCGGCCCGGCATCCGGCGGGCGGCGCTGCTGCTCGGGCCGCAGGGTGCTGCGGAAATCACCAGCACGGAAGAGTTCGACGGCGGCCCGGTGGCGCCGGTTGGCCCGGTTGAAGGGTACCTGTACGAGCCTGACGGTGCCGTCATCCGGGCGGGGCTCGTGGCGGATGTCGCGGCACGGCTGGGCGGCCACCTCCTGGATGAGCACATTGCCTATATCTGCGCTCCTGAACTCGTGGACACCCCGTTTGCCAGGGCCTACAAGGTCCTGGAGGTCATGCCGTTCAACGTCAAGGCCCTCAAGGCCTGGGTAAAGCAGAACAACATCGGGGTGCTGGACATCAAGAAACGCGGCACATCAGTCACCCCGGAGGAACTGCGCAAGCAGCTTTTTGCCGGAGGCAAGCATGGCGGCAAAGGTTCCAAAGGCAAAAAGACGGCCACCCTGGTCCTCACCAGGATCGGCGAGGACCGGGTGGCCATCTCGGTGGAGCCGGTCCAGCCCCGGATCTAGCTGCGGGCCCAAGCTACCCGAAGCTACTGGGCCCGCATGAACTCTTCTGCCGCCCGGACCTGTTCGTCGGTGGGCCGGACACCGGTGTACAGCACAAACTGCTCCAGCGCCTGGATGGTGGCGACTTCCGCGCCCGTGATGACGGTCTTGCCGGCCGCGCGGGCCGCCTTGATCAGCGGCGTCTCAGCGGGCAGCGCGACGACGTCGAACACCACCTGCGCGGCGTCCACTGCCTCCTGCGGGAAGGACAGCGAGTCGGCATCCGGCCCTCCCGCCATGCCGACGGGCGTGACGTTGATGATCATGTCCGCCGTTCCGCCCGCATCCGCTGCCGGCAGCTCGGGGATCCAGTCGAAGCCGTAGAGATCCGCCAGCGGCTTACCTGATGCCTCGTTCCGGGCGACGATGGTGACGTTCGTGAATCCCGCGTCACGGAGGGCGGCGGCGGTGGCTTTGGCCATGCCGCCGGAACCCTTGAGCAACACTGAGTAGTTGGTGGGGATGGCGTTGCGCTGCAACAACTGCTCGATCGCCGTGTAATCGGTGTTGTACGCAGTGAGCCGCCCGCCGTCGTTCACGATCGTGTTGACAGAATCGATGGCCTTGGCGGAGGGATCCATGACGTCAACCAGCGCGATGACGTCTTCCTTGTACGGCATGGACACAGCGCAGCCCCGGATGCCGAGGCCCC
This sequence comes from Arthrobacter sp. NPDC058288, assembly GCF_042880995.1. Lineage (NCBI taxonomy): Bacteria > Bacillati > Actinomycetota > Actinomycetes > Micrococcales > Micrococcaceae > Arthrobacter > Arthrobacter sp. NPDC058288. Next base: position 630,731 of record NZ_JBHVYH010000001.1, on the reverse strand, counting down.
TGACTCCGGCGATGGCCTGCGCCAGGTCGGTCGGTGCGAAAGCCTTGTAGATCCAGTTCAGGCCCAGCTGCTCATAAAGATGGTTGTGGAAGCGGGTCCCGTTGTTGCTCGGCCGGGCCGAGAGCGAGATGCACAGGGTCATGTCTTTATTCAGAATTGGCACGGGTCCATTAAACGCCTCCGGAGCCCGTACACCACTGTTACGCCACACGGCAGGGACGTCAGCAACCGCTTCCGGGCGCGTGGGGCCCGACGGCGGCAGGCAGCTTTCCGGGCGCCGGCGCCTTGCCCGCCAGGACGGCCGCCAGGGCATTGAAGGCCTCCTGGCTGCGCCCGTAAAGGGCCACCTTGGCAGGTGCCGCCGAGCCGGCCAGCGGCCACGGGGCATCCAGGGCCACCACGACATCGCCCGTGGCCGGCGGCCCTTCGTAGCCGATCAGCGTCACGAGCGGGCCGGCGCCGACGCCAATACCGGCAGCCCCGGCAGCCCTGGCGAATCGGGCCCGGTCCTGTTCGCTGCCGCCCGCCACGCGGACGCTCCCCGGCACCATGGGCCCGTGGCAGGGTCCGGCCAGGACGGTCACTGCGGCCGCGGAAATACGTTGGGAGAGGGCGGAGCCGCTTCCCGGGGCGGCTCCCGCCGGAGCAGGGGTCCGTGCCCGCCACATCATCATGGTCACCACCCGCTGCGCCGCCTCCTCGAGGCGTGGTGCTGGCAGCGCACCTGTCTTGACGGCACTAACCACTGCAGCATGGGCGGCACCCACGTCTCCGGGCATAAGCAGCAGGTCCGCCCCCGCTGCCAGGGCCAGGGGTGCGGCGGACTCTCCGGGGTATTGCTTCTTGATGGCACCCATGTTGAGCGCGTCGGTCACGGCAACGCCCTTGAAACCCATGCCGCGGAGGGCGGCGTAGCTCTGCTTGGACAACGACGCCGGCACCCCCGGTTCCAGCGCGGGCACGGAGATGTGGCCGGTCATGACCATGGGCAGCCCGGCATCGATGGCGGCCTGGAAAGGCTTCCAGTCCTTCGCGCGGAGCTGCGCCACCGTTCCTTTCTGCACCGGCAGGTTCTCGTGTGAGTCGACGGCCACTGAGCCATGTCCGGGGAAGTGCTTGGCGGAAGGCAGCAGCCCGGCTGCCAGCATTCCCTGTGAAAAGCCGACCCCCAGGCTTGCCGCCGCGTCCGGGTTGCCGGACATCGCCCTGGCCCCGATCGTTGGGTCCTGTGGCCCCGCTGTGACATCCGTATCCGGTGCGAAATCCGCAGTGAACCCGAGCCCTGCCAGCTCCGAGGCAAGCGCCTTGCCGGCTTCAGTTGCAAGCGCGACGTTCCCGGCCGCGCCAAAGCTCATGGGGGCCGGCCACTCCGTCAACGGAGCCCGCAGCCTCGCCACGACCCCGCCTTCCTGGTCCACACTGACGAGCGCGGGCCAGGAGCGCCCGTCCGCCTTGGCCGCCGTCTGGAGACGGCTGATGCCGGCTGCCATGGCGGGGGTATCCACGGTTCCGTCGGCGGACAGCGGCACATTGTCACCCATCACGATCGCCCCGCCCAGGTGGAGCCGTTCCATGGTTGCCGCGTGGGCAACAAAATCCGTTCCGGTAAAGAACGGCATCATCACCTGCCCGGCTTTCTGTTCAACACTCATTCCAGCGACGGCCGCGCGGGCCGCGTCTTCGTCCTGCTGCTGCGGCCCCCAACCGAGCGGGCGCTCTCCCGGGGCCGGGGTGGGAGCCCCGGACGTGTGGGGGGCTCCCGAAGCACCGGGTTCGGACCGCATGGCTCCGCCGGACGGCGATGCCGTTGCGGCGGGCGTTCCCGGGGACGTTGCCGAGGGGGACGGGGAAGGCACACCGGTGCAAGCAGCCGTCGCGAGTATGGCCGCCGCCATTGCGAAGGTTGCCGCTGAATTGCGGGAAGTCTTTGTGTGCGGCGTTCTTCTGTTCGGTGTTTTTTTGTGGGAACTGTCACTGCGTCCTTGAAACCAAGCCATCAACTCGATGCTACCCCTGCACTAGACTTGAACCACCCGTTGCCCGCCCTGCAGGCGGCTTCGGCAACGGACGGCGGAACAGTGAAGGGACCACATGAAGATTGATTTCGCTTCATCCAGGCAATCAACTCTTGGTGTGGAATGGGAGCTGGCACTGGTCAACGCGCAAACCGGCGAACTGGCCTCGGTGGCCAATGAAGTGCTTCGCGGCGTCGCGGCCAACCACCCCGAACTCAACGAGGACGACGAACACCCCCACATCAAGCAGGAACTCCTGCTGAACACAGTGGAGCTCGTCACCGGCATCTGCGAAACGGTGGCACAGGCCAAGGCCGACCTCAGCAGTTCCCTCGCCGCGGTGCGGGAAGTCACCGACCCCATGGGTGTTGAGGTCTTCTGCGCCGGAAGCCATCCTTTCAGCCCTCCCCAGCTGCAGCCGGTCACGGACAAGGCCCGCTACGCCAAGCTCATCGACCGCACCCAGTGGTGGGGCCGGCAGATGGTGATCTACGGAGTCCACGTCCATGTGGGCCTGGACAGCCGCGACAAGGTCCTGCCGGTGCTGGACGGCCTGGTGAACTATTTCCCGCATTTCCAGGCGTTGTCCGCTTCGAGTCCGTTCTGGGGCGGCGAGGACACCGGATACGCGTCCCAGCGCGCGCTGATGTTCCAGCAGCTGCCTACGGCCGGCCTGCCGTTCCAGTTCGCCACCTGGGCGGAGTACGAGTCCTACGTCCAGGACATGTTCACCACCGGAGTGATCGACACGATCTCGGAGATCCGCTGGGATATCCGCCCGGTCCCCAACCTTGGCACCATCGAGATGCGCATTTGCGACGGCCTGGCCACGCTGGAAGAGGTCGGCGCGATCGCAGCCCTGACCCAGTGCCTGGTGGACGAGTTCTCCACCATCCTGGACAACGGCGGCACCATTCCCACCATGCCCCCCTGGCACGTCCAGGAGAACAAGTGGCGTGCCGCCCGGTACGGCCTCGAAGCGATCATCATCCTCGACGCCGAGGGCAACGAGCAGCTGGTCACCGAGCACCTGCTCGAAACCCTGAACCGGCTCGAACCCGTGGCCGCGAAGCTCGGCTGCTCCGACGAGCTCGCCGACGTCGAGAAGATCATCAGCCGCGGTGCCGGCTACCAGCGGCAGCGCCGCGTCGCCGCGGAACACGGCGGAGACCTCCGGGCCGTGGTGCTGGACCTCGTCAAGCAGATGCGGAACGGCCCCACCGCCTAGACCCTTTGGTGCAGTGCCGGGCCGCAGGGCTGTGCGGGGCTACGCCGAAACCGTAGTGACCGGCATGGACGAATCCGGGGCGAAGCTGATGCCGCTGGGCTCGATGCCGGCCATCACCAGCTGGGCCCCCAGGGCCGCCACCATGGCGCCGTTGTCCGTGCACAGCTCAAGCGGCGGAACCGTCAGCCGGATTCCAGCCGCCCGGCACCGCTGTTCGGTCAGCTGGCGCAGCCGCGAGTTCGCGGCAACTCCGCCGCCCAGCAGGAGCTCGGTGATGCCGTTCTCCCTGCAGGCCAGCACCGCCTTGGACGTGATCACGTCCACCACGGCCTCCTGGAAGGCGGCCGCGATGTCCGCGACCGGCACGTGCTCGCCGCGGGCTTCGAACTGTTCCACGCAGCGGGCGACGGCGGTCTTCAGGCCGCTGAAGGACCAGTCGTAGCGGTGCGGGCCGGGTTCGTCCGCGGTGCCCATGTACTTTGGTTGCGTGAGTCCGCGTGGGAACCGGATGGCTTTGGCGTTGCCGGTCCGGGCTAGTTTGTCGATGGCCGGCCCGCCCGGGTAGCCCAGCCCGAGGAGCCGGGCCACTTTGTCATAGGCTTCGCCGGCGGCGTCGTCGATCGTGGAGCCCAGCAGCTCGACGTCGTCGGTGATGTTCCTGATCCGGAGGATTTCGGTATGGCCGCCGGAAACCAGCAGGGCGCCCAGGTGTTCAGGCAGGGTGTTCTCCTCCTGCAGCAGGCCGACGCCGACATGGGCCACCAGGTGGTTGATGGCATACAGCGGTTTGCCCGTGGCCACGGCGAGCGCCTTCGCGGCGCACACGCCCACCATCAGCGCCCCCGCCAGCCCGGGACCGGAAGTGACGGCGATCGCGTCCACGTCGTCGAGTTGGACCCCCGCCTCTGCGAGGGCTTCCTGAAGGGTGGGCACGAAGGCGTCCAGGTGTGCACGGGAGGCGATCTCGGGGATGACCCCGCCGAAGCGGACGTGCTCGTCCATGGAGGATGACACGGTGTTGCTGAGCAGCGCGGTTCCGCGGACGATTCCCACGCCAGTTTCATCGCAGGAGGACTCGATGCCCAGGACAAGGGGCTGTGTTCGGTTCATGGTGTGTCTGCCTCCTTGGCCGGCATAGTGTCTGTAGTCGCGTCGGTGCCTGCCGGACGGTCGACCAGGGCGGAGTCCTGAAGCTGGAGTCGCATGATCAGCGCATCAACGCCGTCCCGGTAATATCTCGGCCGGACATGGATCTGTTCGAAGCCGAAGCGGCGGTAGAGATCCTGGGCCCGCGGGTTGTCCGCCCTGACCTCCAGCAGAACGTCCGCCGCGCGGCGCCGCCGGCTCTCGGCGATGAGCTCGGTCAGCAGGGCCGAACCGATTCCCTTGCCTTCACACTCCGGGACTACGGCGATGGTCTGCACGTCCGCAATCGGTTCGATGCACATCAGTCCGGCATAGCCCACTATGTCACCGGCAACCTCGGCCACAAGGTAGTGGCGGGTCTCAGCCTGCGCCAGTTCGTCATGGAACATCTGCAGCGGCCAGGCGTCCACAGGAAACAGCCTGCATTCGAGGCTATGCACCGCGGGGATGTCCGTCCCGTTCATCTTGCGCAGCGTCACCCCTGCCGGCGCGGCGCCGGCCGCCATGCCGGTCACAGCGCACGCTTACGGGGCCCGGGAACCTGGGCGTCGGACTCGCGGAGGTACAGCGGCGTGGAATCCAGCAGCTGCTCCCCCGCGGCCAGCCTCGCCAGGGCAAACTGGCCAAGATAGAGGGCATCCGGCTGCTCCGTGCTGAACTCCGGATCGGCTTTCAGGACGCCCTCGTAGATGCCCGCACCGGCACCGAAGGCCGGGAGGTCGGGAAGATCGGCCGCGAAGCCCACGTGCGGTCCGTCAACGAGCCGGGGCAGCTGGCCGTCGACGAGGGAGTAGCGCGCCCAATAGACCTCTTTGCGCCGGGCATCCGTTGCCACCAGGAATTCCGGCACGGCCGCGGTCGATTCGGCCACTTCCAGCGCCAAAGCGTCCAGGCTCATCAGGCCGTAGAGGGGCTTGCCCCAGACGTAGGACAGGGTCCGCGCTGTGGCGATCCCCGACCGCAGCCCGGTGAACGGCCCCGGGCCCACGCCGGTCACGATCGCATCGATGTCCGCGCCCGTCACCCCGGCGTCGGCGAGCAGGGCGTCGATGCCGGGGGCCAGCACTTCGGCGTGGCTGCGGGTGTCCTCGGTGGAGAAACTCGCAAGCACTCCCTCCGGCGCGTCGTCAGAAACCAGCGCCGCACTGGCCACGGCTGACGTGTCGATGGCAAGGATGAGCATCAGGAATTCCCTTTCAGGGCGGCGGGCAGCAGCGGCTGCCCAGCCCAGCGCGGGCCGTAGCCGCGGATCAGAATGGTGCGGGGTTCGTCGTCGTCGTCCGTGTCGAAGTCAAGCACGCCGTCAGCGTCGCCCGGCACGGAGCCTGACGCGGCGCCGGGCGTAGAGCCCAGGTGACGGTGCAGTTCGACGTCGAGCAGGCTGTCACTGAGGTGTTCCACCCTTCCGCGGCCCCACTCCACCACGGTGACGGTGCTGTCCATGGTGTTTTCGAGGTCGATGTCATCGATCTCCGCCGCGGTTTCCAGCCGATAGGCATCCACGTGCACCAGGTCGGGACCGCCGGGCCGCGGGCCGTCCGGAAGGTTGGGATGGATGCGGACCAGGACGAACGTGGGGGAAATGATGCCCGCCCTCACGCCCAGACCCTCGCCAAGTCCCTGGGTGAAGGTTGTTTTGCCGGCGCCGAGCTCTCCGGTCAGGATGACGAGGTCGCCAGCGTCAAGAACGGCGCCGAGGGCCGCCCCGAGGGCATGGGTTTCCTCGGCGCTCTGCACCGTCAGGGACAGCTCCCATTGCAGATCATTCATCGTGCCGCCCCCGGCCCTTCTGTGTGGCGTTCGTTGACATAGCGTCGCGGGACCCGCGGACTGATCCGCGTCACGATCTCGTAGTTGATGGTGCCCGCCGCACGCGCCCAGTCGTCCGCCGTCGGGCCGCCGTCGGAGCCGTCGCCGAAGAGGACAGCCTCGGCTCCCAGCACGCTGGCGCCGCCGGCGGCCAGGCCGCGGGGTCCGAGGTCGATCACCATCTGGTCCATGGCGATCCTGCCCACCACCGGGTAGTTCCGGCCTTCCACCCGCACCGGGCCGCCCGTGGCCACGCGCGGCACACCGTCGGCGTATCCGAGCGGGATCAGTCCCAGGGTGCTGGCGCCGGCGGTGCGGTAGTTGAGTCCGTACGAGACGCCCTGGCCGGCGGGGACATCCTTGCAGTGTGACACCTGGGTGCGGACGGTCATCGCCGGGCGGAGGCCCAGCTCGGCCGGCGACTGGCCGTCGAAGGGTGAGAGCCCATAGATGCCAAGGCCCACGCGGACCAGGTCGAAGTGCGTGTCCGGGCGGGACAGCGTGGCAGGGGTGTTGGCCAGGTGCCGCACTTCGGGATCCACCCCGGCGTCCTCGGCGATGGCCAGGACTTCGCGGAAGGCCTGCAGCTGCTGGTCTGTTTCCGGACGGTGCGGCTCATCCGCCACGGCGAGGTGGGAGAAAATGCCCACCACGCGGAGCAGGCCTTCGTCCTGGTATTCCATGGCTTCGCCCACCAGGCTGTCCCATGCCTCCAGCGTTGCACCGTTGCGGCCCAGGCCGGTGTCCACTTTCAGGTGGATGCGCGCGGGGCGTTCCTGTTCCCGGGCTGCCAGGACGATCTTTTCCAACTCCCAGCCGGAGCAGCCAATGTCGATCCCGGCGGCGACGGCGGCACCGAAGTTGCTGTCCGGCGTGTGCAGCCAGGCGAGCAGCGGCGCCTCGATGCCTGCAGCGCGCAGCGCAAGCGCCTCTGAAATGTGCGCAACACCAAGCCAGCGCGCCCCGGCTTCAAGCGCCGCGCGCGCCACCGGCACGGCACCGTGCCCGTAGGCATCGGCCTTCACCACGGCCATGACCTGCGCAGGCGAGGCAACGGCGGCCAGATGGCGCACATTGTGCCGGATGGCGTCCAGGTCGATCACTGCTGTACGTTCGCCGGCTGAACGTTCGGTTGCTGCTGGGTAAGTCACCCTAGTGATTCTAGTGGCGGCGCGGCGGGTGGGCTTAATTCAGCTAGGCGTCGGAGAGGTGGGCGATGGTTGCCGTGGCCCGGCGCAGGGCCTGCGTGGGAACATCGCGGACGATGTCCTCGAGGAAGCTGAAGCGCCGCAGCCACTGGCTGCTTTGCCTCTCCGGCCTGGCGTTGGCCCGCTTCCACCAGTCGGCGATGTCGCCCCAGCCCGGCGCCGCGAGGGAACCGCCCACTTCCTGGACCGCCAGCGACGCGCACAGGTTGGCGAACCGCAGCCGGTCAGCCAGCGGCCAGCGCGCGAGGCTGCCCACGATGAACGCCGCGCCGAAGCAGTCCCCGGCCCCGGTGGGGTCAAAGGCCGAGACCGGCAGCGACGGCACCCACTCCTCCTCGCCCGTTTCGGAGTCCACGGCCATGGCCCCCTGCGGCCCCAGGGTCACCACGGCCACCGGAACCCGGTCGGCGAGCGCATACAGCGCTGCCCAGGGAGTGTCCCGGCCGGTGAACGCCATGGCCTCGCGCTGGTTGGGCATAAACGCGTGGAAGTACTCGAGGTTGTCGAGCCTGGTGGAGGACCATTTGCCGGTGGCGTCCCAGCCGACGTCCCCGAAAAGCTTGACTCCGGCGCTGTGGGCGGCCACAGCCCACGGGGCCAGTTCCTCGTCCAGGTCGGCGACGGCGGCGAGCGCAGCCGGCGGCGTGCCGATCAGTTCCGAGGAAGTGACCGGCGCCGGGTGGCCGTGGGTGACCATGGAGCGGTCGTGCTGCACGCTGAGCGAGACCGTCACGGGAGAGTGCCAGCCGGGTACCCGTTTGGACAGGGACAGGTCCACGTGTTCCTGGGCGGCCAGGATCTTCCAGTTGTAGTCCCCGTAGCCGTCATCGCCGAAGGCAGCCGCCAGCCCTGTCCGCAGTCCCAGCCGCGCAGCGGCGATGGCCTGGTTGGCCACCCCGCCCGGGCAGCTCCCCATCCCCTCGCTCCAGATTTCAGTGCCCGGCTCCGGCGCGTGGGGCAGCCCGGTGAAGATGATGTCCTGGAAGACCGTCCCCGTCAGGAGCAGGTCGAAGCTCCCGTCCGCGGGAGTGCGGACGGCGGAGAGCGGGTCGAACCGGCGCTCTGGTATCGCGTCCATGTTCGGCAGACTACGCCCTCGGGCCAGCCCTGCAAAGAGCCCCGTCCCTGGTCATGCGAAGGGCCCCGGCAGGAGTTCCCGTGAGCGGCCCGCCGTAGCCGAATAGACTGCGTGGTATGCGGCTCATGATTGCCGGTGGCGGCGGGTTCCGTGTCCCGCTCGTGTACCGGGCGCTCACCTCCGGCCCCTTCGCAGGGCTGGTGCGGGAGCTTGTGCTCTTCGACGTCGATCCCCTGCGGCTGGCTGCCATCAAGGCCGTTCTGGCAACAATGGGGGCTTCCGGCGGTGCTCCTTCATCCGACCGCCCCGGCCCTGCGGTCAGCACCACCACATCGTTGGCCGAGGGCCTCGCCGGCACCGACATGGTGTTCGCGGCCATCCGCCCCGGAGGAACAGCGGGCAGGACCGCCGACGAGCGCGTGGCCCTCGGACTGGGCCTGCTGGGCCAGGAGACCACGGGCGCGGGCGGGATCTCCTATGCCCTGCGGTCCATCCCGGGGATGCTGGCATTGGCCCGCGAAATGAAGCAGCGGTGCCCCGGGGCATGGCTGGTCAACTTCACCAACCCGGCCGGAATGGTCACGGAGGCGCTGGTGCCCGAGCTGGGAAGAAAGGTGATTGGCATCTGTGATTCGGCCGGCGGCCTGGTCCACCGGGCGGCCCGGGCGGCGGGGGCCGACTTGCCGGAGGGAAAGCTCGACGGCGTGGGCTATTACGGCCTCAACCACCTGGGCTGGCTGTACCGGCTGGAGTCCGGCGGGAAGGACGTGCTTCCCGGGCTGCTGGCGGACGCGCGGGCCCTGTCCGGTTTCGAGGAGGGGCGGCTCTTCCCTCAGCCGTTCCTCCAGGAGCTGGGCTGCCTGCCCAACGAGTACCTGTATTACTACTACGACACCGAACGGGCAGTCGGCGCAATGCGCGCGATGCGGCAGACGCGCGGCGAATCGATCCACGAACAACAGGCCGGGCTCTACCCGGCGCTGGCCGCGGCAGGTCCCCGCGCCTACGAACTGTGGGACGCAGCCCGACGCTCCCGCGAGGAAGGATACCTGGCTGAGGCACGCGCCGGCGGCGAACAGCGGGATGAGGAGGACCTCGCGGGGGGCGGGTACGAGCGCGTTGCCCTCGGCGTGATGCGGGCCCTGTCGGGTGGTGCGCCGTCGGGTGGTGCGCCGGCCGGGCGTACGGAGCTCATCCTGAACACCCCAAACGAAGGCGCGGTTCCCGGGTTGCCGGCGGACGCCGTCGTCGAGGTTCCCTGCCAGGTGACCCCCGACGGCGCGGTGCCGCTGCCGCAGGAGCGGCCCGGAGAAGCCCAACTTGCCCTCATGCAGCGGGTCAAGGAGGTGGAACGGCTCACGGTGTCGTCAGTGGTGCAGGGACGACGTGCCGACGCCCTTCGGGCGTTCGCGCTCCACCCGCTGATCGATTCCGAGGAGCGGGCTGTGAAGCTTCTGGCGGGCTACGAAGCGGCGTTCCCGGGGCTCCGGCTGCTGTGGCACGGCGGGGCTTGACTTCCGACGGCTGCCGCTTCCGGCGGCGCCTACAGCTTGCGGTACATCACGTTCAGGCCCACGTAACCCAGCGTCGGGTGGTTGAAGGATTCCGGGATGGTGGCCAGGACCTCGAAGCCCATGGCCTGCCAGGCCGCCACGGCGCGGACGTTGCTCTCCACCACGGCGTTGAACTGCATGGCACGGAAGCCTGCAGCCCGGGCCGCGTCCAGCGAATAGGCGCAGAGGGCCTTGGCCAGTCCTTTGCCTGCGTGGTCCGGGTGGACCATGTAGCCTGCGTTGGCCACGTGGCTCCCTCCCCCGCCCTGGTTGGGGTGCAGCTCTCCCGTCCCCAGCACCGCCCCGTCCCGGACGGCCACGAATGCCTGGCCCGGGGCGTCCTTGAACCAGCGCGCGCGGGCCTCGTCCTCCGTGGTGCCGCGGTCCCAGGTGAACGTCTCCCCGGCCCGGATGACAGGCTCCAGGATGGCCCACATGCCGGGCCAGTCTGCTGCGGTGGCGGGACGGATTGCCATGCCGGCCGGGTGCTGGTTTGAATCTGCCGTTGCATCTGCGGTTGCGCTCACACGCGCCACGTTAGCAGGAGGGATTCCAGTGTTCGGGAGGTGTTCGGGACACTGCGAAGGCCGGGGCACTTCAGGAGTAGTGTTTTATCGGATGCAGTTCCGCCAGCCGAAGGGAGAGCCGTGACTCTGATCCGCCGTGTCGCGTTCCTTTCCCTGCACACCTCGCCCATGGAACAGCCCGGTTCCGGCGACGCCGGCGGCATGAACGTGTATGTGCGGGCGCTGGCGTCGGCACTGGCCGCCAGCGGGGTCGAGGTGGAAATCTTCACGCGGTCCACGTCGTCCGGGCAGCCCGCCGTCGAACACCCGGATCCCGGCGTATGCGTCCACAACGTGATCTCCGGACCGCCGCGAAAGCTGCCCAAAGAGGAACTTCCGGAGCTTCTGCACAGCATGGTGGCGGAAATTGAGCGCATCCGGCAGCGCCAGCCGCACGGCCGGTACGACCTCATCCATTCGCACTACTGGGTGTCCGGCGTGGCCGGGCTGGAGCTTTCCCGGCTGTGGGGAGTGCCGCTGGTGCACACCATGCACACCATGGCCAAAGTCAAGAACCTCCTCCTGCAGTCCGGCGAGAAACCGGAACCGCGGCGGCGCGAGGACGGCGAACACCGCATCGTCGACGGCGCCACCCGGCTGATCGCGAACACCCCGGCCGAGGCTGCCGAACTCGTGTCGCATTACGATGCCGACTTCGACCACATCGACGTCGCTCCCCCGGGTGTGGACCTGAGTGTCTTTACACCCGCCTTCCGCCCCCGGTCCCGGGCACAGTTCGGGGTGCCCGCCGGCAAGTTCCACCTGCTGTTCGCCGGACGGATCCAACGGCTCAAGGGCCCGCAGGTCCTCGTCAAGGCAGCTGCCCTGCTCCGCTCGCGCCGCCCGGACATCGACCTCCAGGTGACCATCCTGGGGGCCTTGAGCGGGGCCAAGGATTTCGACCTGAAATCGCTGATCAGCGCTGCCGGAATGGACGACGTCGTCACCCACCACCCGCCGGTGAACGCACCGGAGCTGGCCGGCTGGTTCCGCTCGGCCGACGTCGTGGTGATGCCGTCCTACAGTGAATCCTTCGGCCTGGTGGCGCTGGAAGCCCAGGCGTGCGGAACTCCGGTAGTGGCAACCCGGGTGGGCGGACTGTCCCGCGCCATCTTCGACGGACGGACCGGGCTGCTGGTGGACGGGCACAAAGCCGCTGACTGGGCCGACGTCCTGGAAGCGCTCTATGACGACCCCGTCACCCGCGGGGACATGGGGCGGGCTGCAGCCCTGCACGCCCAGGGCTTCGGCTGGCAGCGGACTGCCGCCATCACGCTGGAAAGCTACCACGCCGCCGTCGACCAGTACATTGACAGTCACAGAATTCCGGTGGGCCACACGCCATAGCCGGGCAGCGCCGGGCGGGACCTCCAACCGGCTTTCCCTGAAGCCACGAACTGAAGGACAACGATGTCTGACAACAACGTCATGAGTGACCTGGAAATCGCCCAGCGCGCCACCATGCGGCCCATCGGCGATATCGCCGCCGCGGCAGGCATCAACGCCGACGCCCTGGAACTTTATGGCCGGTACAAGGCGAAGATCGATCCGGCGAAGCTTGTGGATCCGGCAGGCGCACCGGACCGCCTTCCGGGCAAGGTGGTGCTCGTCTCGGCGATGTCCCCCACTCCGGCGGGCGAGGGGAAGTCCACCACCACGGTGGGCCTGGCGGATTCCCTGGCCCGGGCGGGCCGGAAGGTGATGATCGCGCTGCGTGAGCCGTCCCTGGGTCCCGTCCTGGGCATGAAGGGTGGCGCCACCGGCGGGGGCTACTCCCAGGTGCTGCCCATGGAGGAAATCAACCTGCACTTCACCGGCGACTTCCACGCCATCACCTCGGCGAACAACGCACTCATGGCCCTGGTGGACAACCATATTTTCCAGGGCAACGAACTCAACATCGATCCCCGCCGGATGACGTTCAAACGGGTCCTGGACATGAACGACCGCTCCCTCCGCGAAGTGATCATAGGCCTCGGCGGACCGGCCCAGGGCGTCCCGCGGCAGGACGGCTTCGACATCACGGTGGCCTCGGAGATCATGGCGGTGTTCTGCCTGGCTACGGACATCGCCGATCTCCGGGCCCGGCTGGGCCGTATCACCTTCGGCTACACCTATGACCGTGAACCCGTCACGGTGGCGGACCTCGGCGTCCAGGGTGCCCTGACCATGCTGCTTAGGGATGCCATCAAGCCCAACCTGGTGCAGACCATCGCCGGCACTCCGGCCCTGGTGCATGGCGGCCCGTTTGCCAACATCGCGCACGGCTGCAACTCGCTGATCGCCACCCAGACCGCCCGCCGGCTCGCTGACATCGTGGTCACCGAAGCAGGTTTCGGCGCCGACCTGGGGGCCGAAAAGTTCATGGACATCAAGGCGAGGGTGGCAGACGTGGCACCGTCCGCCGTCGTGCTGGTGGCCACGGTGCGGGCCCTGAAAATGCACGGCGGGGTGGCCAAGGACCGGCTGAAGGAACCCAATGTGGAGGCGCTGGCTGCCGGAACTGCCAACCTCCGCCGGCATATTCAGAACGTGGAGAAGTTTGGAATCACGCCCGTGGTGGCCGTCAACAAGTTCGCCTCGGACGCCCAGGAAGAGCTGGACTGGCTGCTGGAGTGGTGCGCCGGCGAAGGGGTGCAGGCTGCCGTGGCCGACGTCTGGGGCCGGGGCGGCGGCGGGGACGGCGGTGACGATCTCGCGGCCAAGGTGCTCGCAGCGCTCGAGGCACCGCACAGCTTCCGGCACCTGTATCCGCTGGAGCTGTCTGTGGAGGACAAGATCCGCACGATCGTGCAGGAAATGTACGGGGCCGACGGCGTGGACTTCTCGGTCCCGGCGCTCAAACGCCTGGCCGACATCGAGAAGAACGGCTGGGCCGGCATGCCCGTCTGCATGGCCAAGACGCAGTACTCCTTCAGCGACGACGCCACGAAGCTGGGTGCGCCGAAAGGCTTCACGGTGCATGTGCGGGACCTCATCCCCAAGACCGGGGCGGGTTTCATCGTGGCGCTGACCGGCGCGGTGATGACCATGCCCGGGCTTCCCAAGGTCCCGGCTGCCCTGCGGATGGACGTGGACGATACCGGCAAGCCGCTGGGCCTCTTCTAGACGCTCTCTCACTTCCTGCCGGTTTTTCCCAGACGCTCTCTCACTTCCTGCCGGTTTTTCCCGGACGCTCTCTCACTCCCTGCCGCCTTTTCCCAGACGCTCTCTCACTCTCTGCCGACTTTTCCCAGACGCTCTCTCACTCCCTCTCGACTAAACAGCTGCCTGTGGATAACTTCTGCGGCGTTGTCCGGTTTCGGGTCACAATGCCAGCATGCAAAAGCGCACCGATCTACCTGCTCACCTGGCGGCGGCTCCATTCACGTTGGATTCAGCGCGGGCGTCCGGAGTTTCCAGGGCCAGGCTGCGGCGGAAAGATGTGGTTCATGTGGGCCGCGGACTCTACCGCCCGTCAGACTGGAACTTCGAACTGGAGGCCGCGGCAAGGGCGTTGTCCACCGCGTCGCCAGGGGCTTGGATATCCCACGTCACGGCAGCTCGGCTTCACTGCCAACTCCTGCCACCCTGGCTAGCTGACTCGACGGAGTTGCACTTGAGCAAGCCCCGGACCCTGCCCTCTGTGCGCCGCAACGGCGTTATCGGCCACACGGTGGTGGCCCTCGAGGACGAGATTGAATCGATCGATGGCCTCCGCGTCAGTACCCGTTCGCGGACCTGGCTGGATCTGGCGCGACGGCTGCCGGTGAGCGATCTGGTGTGCATGGGGGATCAACTAATCCGTGTCCCGCGAGTGGCGTTCGAGGGACGCACCCGGCCTTATGACACTTTGGACGGTCTCCGCACCTTAGTTGGCCGCCACCCAAACCTGCAGGGTGTAGTACGCGCCCGGGAGGCGCTGCACCTCATGCGGGTCGGTGCGGACTCCGCGCCTGAATCGCTTCTCCGCCTGGCGATGGCCGACGCCGGCCTCCCTGAGCCGGAGCTCCAGTTGGCGTTGCGCCCAACGGATGCCGTTTCGCCGACGGCCGATCTGGCCTACCGTCACCGGCGTCTCGCCATCCAGTATGACGGTGAACATCACCTTCTCGACGCCCAGATCTTCAGCGACCGACGGCGGGACAAAGCATTTGAATCGGCTGGCTGGACGGTCCTGATCCTCGGCAAGGACGATCTTGTTGATGGTTGCCGGCCGGCCGTCAGCAAGATCAAACGACTGCTGCGCACCGCATGGCTCGATCATCCCCAAGCGTCCGGTTTTGCCGACGCCGGGTGAGAGAGCGTTGCGCCAAAACCCGCCAAAAGTGAGAGAGGATCAACCTTAAACCTGCAGGGAGTGAGCGAGCGTTTGGTCCTTCACCTTGGCCCCCACCCCCGCACGGCCACCGCGCTTGAGCGAAACGAAGACCACCACGACGCTTAGCACCACCAGACCGGCAACGTACGCCGCGGTGGCGGGGTCCTCGGCAAGAAGTTGCGGGATCGCCCGTCCCGGGACGGCGACGGCAAAAATGAACGCCACGGCAATGCCGACGTAGCTGCCCACCATGTTGCCCAGGTGCGACGGAACGTTACGGCGAATTGCACTGACAAGGCCGAGGGTAACAGTCACGATGGTGAAGGCGGACAGCCCGTGCAACCAGCTGAAATGTCCTGCGGTCACAATCCAGAAACTACTGAAGCAGACGTAGTACATGGCCGCCACCCAGAGGTATCCCATGGTGCGGTGGATGCGGTCGCGGCGCCGTCGAAGAATCTGAAAGGGGCCAATCACAAGGACGAACAGCGCTGCGATCACATGGCTGACTAGCAGTACATTCCAGGGCTCCATAGCTTTAGGATAGAGGCACTATCCAGACTGTGTACATCAGGATAGTTGCCGCCGGACCCACTATCCAACGGACCCGGCTTCCGACCAAAGAAGGCGCGGATGCAGCTTAAGGAACTCAGCGAGCGGTCGGGAGTCTCGGCCGCCAGCATCAAGTACTACCTGCGCGAGGGCCTGTTGCCCGCCGGGGCCGCCGTCCACGCAACCCGCGCGCAGTATTCGGCGCGGCACGTCGAGCGGCTCGAATTGATCCAGGCGCTCCGCCGGATAGTCGGACTGAACATCGAACAGATCCGCGGCCTCCTCGGAATGGCCGACGACGGCGCACCGCGGCTCGACCTGCTGGCGGCAGTCCAGCGCGTGGTGCTGGAGCTGGACACCTCCGCCACAGCGGGTGGCAGCGTCGGCACACCGGCGGCTGACGCCGTCGTACGTCTTCGAGGCTGGCCCGATTACCCGAGTGACGCCCGGAACGCACTGAATGCCCACCTGGCGCTCATGGAAAGCCTCAACATCCGTGTCTCGCCTGAGGTGCTGGACACGTACAGCAAGGCTATGGATGACGTCGCCGGGATCGACATCGCGGCCACGACGGCCCCGGACAGCGTCGACCAGCTTATTCTCACGGCCGCAGTCGGGATGCACATGCACAGCCGGCTGCTGCTCAAGCTCCTTGCTTTCGCACAGGCCAGCCACGCCATCCGCCGATATGAGAATGACGTTTAAAGCGCGACGCTCCCCCACCAGAAGTGAGAGAGCATCGCGCCAAAACCGACCAAAAGTGAGAGAGCATCGCGCCAAAACCCACCACAAGTGAGAGAGCATCGCGCGGGGGAAACGGAAGAGCTTAGCGCTCCAGGTCTCCGCGGATGAAGGCCTCAACCTTTTCACGGGCGAGGTCGTCGTTGAACTGCTCCGGCGGGGACTTCATGAAGTAGCTGGACGCCGAGAGCAGCGGGCCGCCGATGCCGCGGTCCAGGCCGATCTTGGCCGCACGGATGGCGTCGATGATCACGCCGGCGGAGTTGGGTGAGTCCCACACTTCGAGCTTGTACTCCAAAGAAACGGGGGCGTCGCCGAAGTTGCGTCCTTCGAGGCGCACGAAGGCCCACTTGCGGTCATCGAGCCACTGGACGTAGTCGGACGGGCCGATGTGCACGTCCTTGGCAGCCAGTTCGGCTTCAACGTTGGAGGTCACGGCCTGGGTCTTGGAGATCTTCTTGGACTCCAGGCGGTCGCGCTCCAGCATGTTCTTGAAGTCCATGTTGCCGCCGACGTTGAGCTGGTAGGTGCGGTCCAGCGTGACGCCGCGGTCCTCGAAGAGCTTGGCCATGACGCGGTGCGTAATGGTGGCGCCGATCTGGCTCTTGATGTCGTCGCCCACGATCGGGACACCGGCGGCGGTGAACTTGTCCGCCCATTCCTTGGTTCCGGCGATGAAGACCGGCAGGGCGTTGACGAACGCCACGCCTGCATCGATTGCGGCCTGTGCGTAGAATTCGGCGGCTTCCTGCGATCCAACGGGCAGGTAGCAGACCATGACGTCAACCTTGGCGTCCTTCAGGGCCTGGACAACATCGACCGGCTCTTCCGGGGACTGCTCGATGGTCTCGAGGTAGTACTTGCCGAGGCCGTCCAGGGTGTGGCCGCGCTGGACCGTTACGCCGGTGGGGGGAACGTCGGCGATTTTGATGGTGTTGTTTTCGCTAGCCAGGATGGCGTCGGCCAGGTCAACGCCGACCTTCTTGCCGTCAACATCGAAGGCTGCAACGAATTCGACATCGTTGACGTGGTACTTGCCGAACTCCACGTGCATCAGACCGGGAATCGTGGCCTGGGGGTCGGCATCCCGGTAGTAGTGGACACCCTGGACCAGGGACGCGGCGCAGTTACCCACACCGACGATGGCAACACGAATCGGATTTGAAGACACGGAACTCCTTTGAGAACAAACTTCAGTGCCCGGCGCGGCAGCACTCTGATGAGCGACGGCGGCTGATGGGCACGGCGCCATTGGGCGCCCTTGCATTGTAGCCAACGCCGCCGGGGCCGGAGTTGTTCCCGGCCCCGGCTTTGTGACATAGACGGTTCTGTTGGGCGGCCCGGTTGGCCCGCTGGGTCCTGTTTAGGGGCGCGCTACTTCTGGGCCCAGAGGTTGATGTCGGACTCGACGGCGAACTCGTCGATCGCCTTCAGTTCCTCGTGCGTGAACGCCAGGTTGTTGATGGCGGACAAGGTGTCCTCCAGCTGTTTGACGCTGGACGCGCCGACCAGTGCGGACGTCACGGGTGAGCCCTTGGGCTGGTCGCGGAGGATCCAGGCGATGGCCATCTGCGCGAGCGACTGCCCGCGGCCGGCGGCGATGTTGTTGAGCCCGCGCACCCGGTCCAGCTTGTCCTCGGTGAGCGCCGACTCGGACAGGAACCGCTCCTTGGCTGCCCGCGAATCGGCCGGGATGCCGTTCAGGTAACGGTCCGTCAGCATGCCCTGCGCCAGCGGGGAGAATGCAATGGACCCCGCGCCCACCTGGTCCAGCGTCTCGTAGAGGTTCGGTGAACCGTCCTCGGTCCAGCGGTTCAGCATGGAGTAGCTGGGCTGGTGGATGAGCAGCGGGGTGCCGAGGTCCTTCAGGATCCGGGCGGCCTCGAGGGTCTGTTCCGGAGTGTACGAGGAGATGCCCGCGTACAGGGCCTTGCCGGAGCGCACGGCGTAGTCGAGCGCGCCCATGGTTTCCTCCATGGGCGTTTCCGGATCCGGACGGTGGCTGTAGAAGATGTCCACGTAGTCCAGGCCCATGCGCTGTAGCGACTGGTCCAGGCTGGAGATCAGGTATTTGCGGGAGCCCCACTCGCCGTACGGGCCGGGCCACATGTAGTAACCGGCCTTCGTGGAGATGACCAGTTCGTCGCGGTAGGGCTTGAAGTCGTCCTGCAGGTGGCGGCCGAAGTTGGTTTCTGCGGATCCGTCCGGCGGACCGTAGTTGTTGGCCAGGTCAAAGTGGTTGACGCCCAGGTCGAAGGCGCGGCGGAGGATGGCGCGCTGCTCGTCAAAGCGCTTGTCGTCACCGAAATTGTGCCAGAGCCCAAGGGAGATGGCCGGAAGTTTCAGGCCGCTGCGTCCGACGCGGCGGTAGGGCATGGATTCATAGCGGTTGTCCGCTGCAGAATAAGTCATACCTGCAATCCTGCCAGCTGTGACGCAGGCTACAGGCAACAAATCCGTTGTTACGCCGCGGGCTGACACAAACAGCCCGCGGCGCGGCAACAGCGGTCAAGTGGCCAAGCGGTCAGGCCTTCAGAATGGCAGCGCTCCACGGCGCCAGCATCAGCGAGCCGCCGTCGGGAACTGAGGCCTCGTCGGTGGAGAGCAGCAGCGTGCCGGCAGCGTCCTCGAGCTTGACCGATTGTTCGGAGAAGTTCAGTGCCACGTGCACGTCTCCGCGCCGGAACCGCAGCCAGCGGTCCTCTTCGCTGAACTCCACCGCGGTGTCCGTGAACCCGAGGCCTGCGAGTTCCGGGGTGGAACGGCGCAGCGCCGTCAGCGTCCGGTAGAGGTCCAGGAGCCGTGCGTGGTCACCCTCGGCGGCCTCGGCCCAGTTCAGTTTCGAACGGTTGAAGGTCTCCGGATCCTGGGGATCGGGCACGACGGCGGGATCCCACCCCATGCGCTCGAACTCCTTGATTCGTCCTTCCGCGGTCGCCTTGCCCAGCTCCGGCTCGGGGTGGGAGGTGAAGAACTGCCACGGCGTGGTGGCGCCGTATTCCTCCCCCATGAAGAGCATGGGCGTGAACGGGGACGTTAGCGTGAGGACGGCCGCCAGCGCCAACTGGCCGTAAGACAGCGACTGGGAGAGCCTGTCGCCGGTGGCGCGGTTGCCGATCTGGTCGTGGTTCTGGCTGCACACCACCAGGGCCGCGGGGTGCACCAGCCCGGTGTTGATGGGCCGGCCGTGGTGCCGGCCGCGGAAGCTGGAGTAGCTGCCGTCGTGGAAGAACCCGTCGCGCAGCACCTTGGCCAAGGCGCCCAGCGAATCGAAATCGCTATAGTACCCGTCCGTCTCGCCGCTGATGTTCACGTGGACGGCGTGGTGGAAGTCGTCGCTCCACTGGCCCTCCAGCCCGTACCCGTTGACGTCGCGGGGGTAGAGCAGGCGGGGGTTGTTGAGGTCCGACTCCGCGATCATGGTGATCGGCCGGCCGGTTTCCGCGGCAATCGTGTCGCCCAGGGCGCCGAACTCCTCGAGGAGGTGGACAGCGCGCTCGTCCTTGAAGGCGTGCACGGCGTCGATCCGCAGACCGTCAACGTGGTAGTCCCGGAGCCACATGGCAGCGTTGTCCAGGATGTAGCGGCGGACCTCGTCTGATCCGTTCCCGTCCAGGTTCACCGAGTCGCCCCAGGTGTTCCCTTCCCCTGACTTCAGGTAGGGCCCGAACTTCGGCAGATAGTTTCCGCTCGGACCGAGGTGGTTGTAGACGACGTCCTGGATGACCCCCAGGCCGGCGCCGTGGGCGGCGTCAACGAAGCGCTGGTACGCGGCAGGGCCGCCGTAGCCCTCATGGACGGCGTACCAGAGGACTCCGTCATAGCCCCAGTTATGGGTACCGTTGAAGCCGTTGACCGGGAGGAGTTCCACGAAGTCGACGCCGAGGTCCTTGAGGTAGCCCAGTTTTCCGGCTGCTGCCTCCAGGGTTCCTTCGGGCGTAAAGGTGCCGATGTGCAGTTCGTAGATGACAGCACCCTGAAGCTCCCGCCCGGCCCAGTCCCCGTCACCCCACTCATGGGCGGACGGGTCAAAGGTGCGGGACAGGGAGTGGACGCCTTCCGGCTGGCGGCGGGACCTGGGGTCCGGCAGCGGGGTGGTGTCCGTCCCGGGCAGGTAGCCGTAATCCACTTCTCCCCCGGCCGGGGCATCGGCTGCCGTCCACCAGCCCTCGCCGCGCTGGCTCATGGGGTATTCAGCGCCGTCTGCCAGCAAGGTGATGGCAGTGACCTCGGGGGCCCAGATGTCGAAGCGTCCGCTTCCGCTTGCGGGGTACGTCATCCGTGGTTCTCCGATCCGTGAGTGGGTACCAGCAAGGCAACCGGGTAGCTTGCCAGGATGTCCGCAACGTGCACCGGTCCGGGCCCGAAGCTGTTGCCGGTGAGTTCGTCCGTCATTGCCGCCGGCAATGCCACGGAAGTGTCCCGCCAGCCGCCGGACTGTTCCAGCCGGCGCGGCAGCCTGGTGGCCAGCGTCACGGCGCCGCCGGACTCACCGGCACCGCGGCTGAACGCCACGAGGTGCGCGGCCGCGGGACCGCTCGGCACGACTGCCGTGTAGCCGGTGAAGAGCTCGGGCCGGTCGCGCCGGAGCCTGAGCGCCCGCGAGGTCACCAGCAGTTTGGCGGCGTCGTCCTGGTACGACGCCGGACGCTCGCCGGAGTCGAGTTCGGCCAGCGCCTTCCGCCGCGCGGCAAAGTCGACAGTGCGGCGGTTGTCCGGATCGGTGAGGGAACGGTCCCAGAACTCGGTGCCCTGGTACACGTCCGGAACTCCCGGCATGGTCAGCTGCACGAGTTTCGCGGAGAGCGCGTTTGCCGCGCCGTAGGGTTGCAGGAGCGCCACGAAGGCCTCCAGTTCCGCCCGGACTTCCGGGTTGTCGAACGCGGCGTCGACGGCGGCAGCCAACTTCTGCTCGAACTCTTCGTTCGGGTCAAGCCAGTCGGTCGAATTGCCGGCCTCGCGGGCCGCCTTGGTGGCGTACTGCTGGAGCCGCTCACGGGACGCGGGCCACGCGCCGGCGATGGCCTGCCACAGAAGGCTGGCGAGCGGCCCGTCGGGCAGCGGAACCAGTTCCTGCAGCCTGGTCAGCACCTTGTCCCACTCCGCAACGAACTCGGAAATCACGGAGATCCGGGCCCGGGTGTCCTCGCTGCGTTTGGTGTCGTGCGTGCTCAGCGTGGTCATGGACAGCGGCAGTTCGGCTTCCCGCCGCGCCATCCGTTGGTGGAACTCCGCCGGGTCGAGGGCGAACTCGGTGGGATCGGCCCCCACTTCCGTCAGTGTGCCCAGCCGGGTGTAGCGGAAGAAGGCCGTGTCTTCCACGCCCTTGGCCATCACCATGCCGGAGGTCTGCTGGAACCGCTGTGCCAGCGCCGACCCGGCGTCCAGCAGCAGCGGCTGCAGCAGTTCAATGGCCGGAGCGAGGTCCCGCCGGTTCCGTGCGGCCAGGCTGCAAGCTTCCGTGAGGACTTCCTCGCCGTGCGGCAGGTAGGTCCGGTAGACGGGGAAGGAGGCGATGATCTCGGAGATGGCGTCGGCCGCGAGTTCAGCATCCAACGCCGTGCCGGCAAGCTCCGTCCCGGCCGGAACCAGCCTTCCCAGCCGAAGGATCTCGGAGTGCAGGATGCCGTCGGTGATCCGGCGTTTGGTTCCGCGGATCATTTCCTCATAGTCTGCGGGCTCTCCGCCGCGGAGCCTGCCGTCGAGCTGGTCCAGGGCCTTCTGCGCCGAGGCGTCGACGAAAAGTCGGTCCACGTCAGCCAGCGCGTCGTAGCCGGTGGTCCCTTCACACTCGAAGGACGCCGGTAGCTCCTCCCCCGGTTCCAGGATCTTCTCGATCAGCAGGTAGCTGCCGTCGGTCGCTTCGCGGAGCCGCCGGAGGTAGCCCTCCGGATCAGCCAGCCCGTCCGGGTGGTCGATCCGCAGCCCGTCCGCCAGCCCCTCGCGGAACCAGCGGAGCACTTCGGCATGGGCTTCGTCGAACACCCGGGGAACTTCCACCCGGACGCCGGCCAGCGTATTCACGGCGAAGAAGCGGCGGTAGTTGAGGTCCGTGTCCGCGCGTCGCCAGCCCACCAGTTCGTAGTTCTGGCGGGCATGGACGTCGCGGGGGTCATCGCCGTCGGCAAAGCTCCCCTCGGCCAGCGGGAACCGGTGGTCGTAGTAGCGGAGTTCGCCGTCGCGGATCTCCAGCTTGTCCAGGTCGTCGTCGGTCCCCAGCACAGGGAGCCGGACGCGTCCGTGGCCGAAGTCCCAGTCGACGTCGAACGCTTCGGCGTAAGGTGACTTCCGGCCTTCCTTGAGAAGTGACCACCACCAGGGGTTCTGGTACGGCGACGCGACTCCGACATGGTTAGGCACAATGTCCACGAGGACGCCCATGCCGGCGGCACGGGCAGCCCGGGACACCGCTTCCAGGCCCTCAGGGCCGCCGCGGTCGGCGTCCACCGTGGACGGGTCCGTGACGTCGTAGCCGTGGTCCGATCCCTTTTCCGCCGTCAGGATCGGGGACAGGTAGATCCAGTCCACGCCCAGCGACTTCAGGTAGGGCACCTCGGCGGCGGCGTCCTGGAGCGTGAAGGAGGGACGGATCTGCAGGCGGTACGTGGAGACCGGCGTCCTCATGAATCCTTGCCCTTCGACCTTGCCCTCGTTGACTGGGCGGGCTCGGCGATGGCCGGCGAGGTCAGCGCCGCTGTCTCGCTGGTGGCGGTCTGCGTTAGGGCCGCGAGCGATGCCGCCACGGAGTGGTCCGGCTCGGTTTCCGGAACGCTGTGGGCGCGGAGCACCACGAGGGACTTCGCGTCCACGGGGAGGACTCCGCCGGCTTCAACCGGTTCGGTGTCGGCGTTATGCCCTGCGGTGTCGATGATGATGTCCCAGGCGGGAGCATATTCGTCCGAGGGAAGCGTGAACTTGACCTCGTCGTCGTGCGCGTTGAAGTAGAGCACGAAGTTGACGTCGGTGATGCGGCGGCCGCGTTCGTCCCGGCCGCGGATGCCGTCGCCGTTGAGGAACATGCCCACCGAGCGGCCGAAGCCGCTGTCCCAGTCTTCCGGCTTCATCGTGGAGCCGTCCACGTCCAGCCATTCGATGTCCGGAAGCCGTTCACCCTCGCCACGCAGGACCGGCCTGCCGTCGAAGAAGCGGCTGCGCCGGAAAGTGGGGTGCTTGTGCCGTAGGGCATTGACGGCGGCGGTGAACTCCACCAGCGGCTGGTCCACGTTCTCCCAGTTGATCCAGGTCAGTTCGGAGTCCTGGCAGTAGCCGTTGTTGTTGCCCTGCTGCGTGCGGCCCATCTCGTCTCCGTGAAGCAGCATGGGCACGCCCTGCGAGAGCAGCAGCGAGGCGATGAAGTTGCGCTGCTGCCGGGCGCGGAGGCCCAGGACCTTGGGGTCGTCGGTGGGGCCTTCAGCGCCGCAGTTCCATGAACGGTTGTGCGATTCGCCGTCGTTGTTGCCTTCGCCGTTGGCGTCGTTGTGCTTCTCGTTGTAGGACACCAGGTCCTGCAGGGTGAAGCCGTCATGGGCGGTGACGAAGTTGATCGAGGCGACCGGACGGCGGCCGGAGTGCTCGTAGAGGTCGGCGGAGCCGGTGATCCTGGAGGCGAATTCGCCCAGGGTTGCCGGTTCTCCACGCCAGAAGTCGCGGACGGTGTCGCGGTATTTTCCGTTCCATTCCGTCCACTGCGGCGGGAAGTTGCCCACCTGGTAGCCGCCCGGGCCAACGTCCCACGGCTCGGCAATCAGCTTGACCTGGGACACTACCGGGTCCTGCTGGATGAGTTCGAAGAAGGTGGACAGCTTGTCCACGTCATAGAATTCGCGGGCCAGGGTGGAGGCGAGGTCGAACCGGAAGCCGTCCACGTGCATTTCGGTGACCCAGTAGCGCAGGGAGTCCATCAGGAGCTGCAGGGAGTGGGGGTGCCGGACGTTGAGCGAATTGCCGGTGCCCGTGTAGTCCATGTAGTGCTTCTCGTCGCCGTCCATGAGCCGGTAGTAGGCGGCGTTGTCGATGCCCTTGAAGGACAGGGTGGGGCCCAGGTGGTTGCCTTCGGCGGTGTGGTTGTACACGACGTCGAGGATCACTTCGATGCCCGCCTGGTGCAGGGAGCGGACCATGGCCTTGAAGTCCTGGACCTGCTGGCCGGTATCACCGGTGGAGCTGTAGGTGTTGTGCGGGGCAAAGAAGCCGATGGTGTTGTAACCCCAGTAATTGCTCAGGCCCTTGTCCTGCAGGATGCCGTCGTTGACGAACTGGTGCACCGGCATGAGTTCGATCGCGGTGACGCCCAGCTTCTGCAGGTGGGAGATGACCGAGGGGTGCGCAACGCCGGCATAGGTGCCGCGCTGGTCCTCGGGAACTTCGGGGTGCAGCTGCGTCAGGCCCTTGACGTGGGCCTCGTAGATGACGGACTTGTGGTACGGAATCCTGGGGTTGTGGTCGCCGTCCCAGTCGAAGAACGGGTTGATCACCACACCCATCATCATGTGCGGGGCGGAATCTGCGTCGTTGCGGGAATCGGGATCGCCCATGTTGTAGGAGAACAGCGCGGGGTCCCAGTCGATCTGGCCGTGCACGGCCTTGGCATAGGGATCCAGGAGCAGCTTGTTCGGGTTGAACCTGTTCCCGGAGTCGGGATCGTAGGCGCCGTGGACGCGGTATCCGTACTTCTGGCCGGGCTGGATGTGGGGCAGGTAGCAGTGCCACACATAGCCGTCTACTTCGAGGAGCTCGATGCGGGTTTCAACACCCTCGTCGTCGAAAAGGCACAGTTCCACCTTGTCCGCCCTTTCGCTGAACAGCGCAAAGTTCGTGCCAGTGCCGTTAAAGGTGGCTCCCAGCGGGTATGCCGATCCGGGCCAGACTTCCATGTGTACTCCTCGTGCGTAACGAATAAATCTCTAGACAGACTACTAGTAAGCAGGTTTAGTAATTGTTTGTTGCCGCGGTTTGCGCAGAATGATTACGAGGTGCGCATCACCTCGGGCAGGAATTGGGCGATCGCGCCGGCGGTCACCGGACCGCCGGCTGAGGCAAGCGTCCCGGCACGGCCGTGCAGGCTTGCCGCCATGGCACCGATGGCCGCCCAACGCTGGTCCGCGGAGATTCCGCAGGCCGCAAATCTTTCTTCGTCGTCCGAGTGCTGGGCCAGCAGGGACCCGAGCACCCCGGCCAGCACGTCACCGCTGCCGGCAGTGGCCATCCACGGCGTGGCTTCAGCCTGGCTGAAGACCGGGCCGTACGGCGCGGCCACCAACGTGGTGGCGCCCTTGAGCAGGACTGTGGCGCCGGTCCTTTCAGCCGCCTGGCGCACGGCGTCGAGGGTGGCACCGTCAACTCCCTGCCGCCCCAGGTCGATCCCGTAGCGCTGCAGGACGCGCGCCAGCTCCCCGCCGTGCGGTGTCAGCACCACATGGGGAGGCAGCGCATCCGGGAGGGCCGGCAGCGCACCGGCGTCGGCGGCCACGGGCAGCCCCGTCTCCACGGCGTCACGCACCCGCTGCAGCTGTTGGTCGTCACCGTCAGCGATCCCCGAACCGACCAGCCACGCCTGGACGTGCGCGTCAGCCACGTTGTCCGGTCCGCACACCACTTCCGGGCAGGCCTGGCGCACCAGCCGGGTCGGCTCGGGCGGACCGAGGTACCGGACCATCCCGGTGCCCGCTGCGAGGGCACCGCGGCAGGCGAGGACTGCAGCACCCGGATATTGTTGCGATCCCGCCACGACGCCGAGGACGCCCCGGGTGTATTTGTGGGAGCGTCGCGTCGGCGGGGGCAGCAGCCTGGCAAGGTCGGCCGCTTCCAGGCGCCGCAGCACCGGCGACGGCAGTTCGGTTTCCATGCCGATGGGGATGACCAGCACGCGCCCGGCATTGTCGGCACCGGGATCGGCAAGCAGGCCGGCCTTCGCCCCCCCGAACGTCACGGTGAGGTCGGCCGGCAGGACCGGGTCATAGGCCTCGCCGGTGTCGGCGTTCACGCCGCTGGGAATGTCGCACGCCACCACGAAGCCGTGGGCGGCGGCGCGCAGCTTCCCGACGAGGGAGGCCGCTGCGCCGCGGAGCCCGCCCTGGGCTCCGGTCCCCAGCACCGCGTCGATCACGACGTCGGCACTGGCGGCAGCCGCTGCAAGCTCGCCCGAGTTGTGGTCGGTAAGGGTCCGGGTGCGCCCGCCGGCCCGTTCAAAGGCAGCCAGACCGTCAGCGTGGGCCTCCCCGGCGGTGAGCACCGCCGTCGTACGCATTCCGCGGGCGGCCAGGAAGGCGGCGGCGAAGAGCCCGTCTCCCCCGTTGTTGCCCTTCCCGGCAAGAACCGCCACACTGGCGCCGTAGGGTCGGATTCCCCGGTCGACGAGTTCACGGACAACAGCGTTGGCAAGCCCGTAGGCAGCCCGCTGCATGAGGACAGCGCCCGCGTCAGGACTCAGGCTTGCCTGAAAAAAACGCTGTTCGGCCTCGCGAATCTGGGTGCCGGTGTAGGCGCTGATCATTGGTTCAGTCCAATCGGTGCTGGGTCCGCTGCTGGCCGTCAGGTGGGGAGTGCGCGCTTACCCTTCAGCGATGACGGTCGCCGTGGCGATTCCGCCGTCATGGCTCATCGACAAGTGCCAGCGTTTGACGCCCTTGGACTCGGCGACAGCCAGCACGGTGCCCTTGACCTGGATCGTGGGGCCGTTCTGGTCCAGGCCGATCCAGCAGTCCTGCCAGTTCATGCCGGCGGGAGCGCCCAGGACCTTGGCCACGGCTTCCTTGGCCGCAAAGCGCGCGGCCAGGGAGCGCGTGTTCAGCTCGCGCTCGGCAGGGACGAACAGCCTGTCCCTAAGCCCGGGGGTCCGTTCCAGCTGCCTGCCGAACCGTTCAATGTCTACGACGTCTACGCCAATGCCAACAATCATGCGGCTTATTCTACGGTCACGCTCTTGGCCAGGTTGCGTGGCTGGTCCACGTCGTATCCCTTGGCGGTGGCAAGTTCGAGGGCGAAGATCTGCAGCGGCACGGTGGCCAGCAGGGGCGCCAGGAGGGTGGGCGTTTCGGGGATGTAGAAGACGTGCTCGGCGTACGCCTTGACGGCTTCGTCCCCCTCTTCGGCGATCACGATGGTCTTCGCGCCGCGGGCCCGGACCTCCTGGATGTTGGAGACCACCTTGGCGTGCAGCGAGTTCCGGCCGCGCGGGGAGGGGACCACCACGAACACGGGCTGGCCTTCCTCGATCAGCGCGATCGGGCCGTGCTTCAGCTCACCGGCGGCGAAGCCTTCGGCGTGGATGTAGGCCAGCTCCTTGAGCTTGAGCGCGCCTTCCATGGCAACCGGGAACCCGACGTGGCGGCCCAGGAACAGCACCGATTTCGCGCCGGCCATGGAGCGCGCGAGTTCCTTGATCTCGTCCGCATGGTCCAGGATCTGCTGGATCTTGGCCGGGATCTTGCCGAGGTCGGCCAGGATGTCCTTGATCTCGCCCTGGAACTTGTTGCCGCGCAGCTGTGCCAAATAAAGGCCCAGCAGGTAGGCTGCGGCGATCTGCGCCAGGAACGCCTTGGTGGAGGCCACGGCGATCTCCGGACCGGCGTGCGTGTAGAGCACGGCGTCCGATTCGCGCGGGATGGTGGAGCCGTTGGTGTTGCAGATGGAGAGGGTCTTGGCGCCCTGTTCCTTGGCGTACCGGACGGCCATCAGGGTGTCCATGGTCTCGCCGGACTGGGAGATAGACACCACCAGGGTGTTCTCGTCCACGATCGGGTCGCGGTAGCGGAACTCGTGGGAGAGCTCCACCTCGGTGGCGATCCGGCACCAGTGCTCGATGGCGTACTTGGCCACCTGCCCGGCGTACGCGGATGTGCCGCAGGCGAGGACGATGATTTTGGTGATGTTCTTCAGGTGCTCGGGGTCGATGCGCATTTCATCGAGCGTGAGCTTGCCGTCCAGGTCATAGCGGCCCAGCAGGGTCTTGGCCACGGCGTCCGGCTGGTCATGGATTTCCTTCTCCATGAAGGACGGGTAACCGCCCTTCTCCGCCGACGCCGGATCCCAGTCCACGTGGTACTCCTTGCCGTGGGCAGGGGCGCCGAAGAAGTCGGTGATCGCCACGGTGTCCGCGGTGATGGTCACGATTTGATCCTGGCCCAGCTCCACGGCCCGGCGCGTGTAGTCGATAAAGCCGGAGACGTCAGAGCCGAGGAAGTTCTCCCCGTCGCCCAGCCCCACCACGAGCGGGGAGTTGCGGCGCGCGGCGACAACGACGTCGGGCTGGTCCGCGTGCACGGCCAGCAGCGTGAACGCGCCTTCGAGGCGCTGGCAGGCAAGCTGCATGGCCTTGGTCAGGCCGCCGTTGGAGGCGTCGCCGTTGAGCTGGTTCCGGAAGATGTCGCCCAGAAGCGCGGCAGCCACCTCGGTGTCCGTCTCGGAGGTGAACACGGTGCCCTTTTCGAGCAGTTCGAGCTTGAGCTCGGCAAAATTTTCAATGATGCCGTTGTGGATCAGTGCCAGCTTGCCGCCGTCGGAGAGGTGCGGGTGCGCATTCAGGTCCGTGGGTCCGCCGTGGGTGGCCCAGCGGGTGTGCCCGATTCCGGTGACGGCGTCAGGCAGCGGGGACTCGTCCAGTTCAGCGAGCAGGTTGCTCAGCTTTCCGGACTTCTTTCGGGAAGAAATGGTTCCGTCCGCCACCACGGCAACGCCTGCGGAGTCATACCCCCGGTATTCCAGGCGGCGAAGTCCCTCCAGGACAACGTCCAACGCGCTGTGGCCAACATTTACCCGGCCTGACGAATGACCTACGTATCCTACGATTCCGCACATAGAGCCAAGCTTATATGGCGGAGCGGTCCGCCGACGTAGTTGCAGCCGCCGCGCGGCTGCCGCCGGGCCCCGTTACAGCGGATGCGACGGCCTCCATTTCGCTCTCAGCGTCGCGGAGGGCAGAATCTCTAACGTGACTTTGCAACGCAACGAAGCGAATGGAGAGGGTGTCTCCCCGTTCGTGGAGCTGGACAGGCAGACCTGGTCCCGGCTCGCAGCCCAGATGGAACAGCCTCTGAATGAAGAGGACGTGGTCCGTCTCAGAGGGCTCGGCGATCCGCTGGACATGAAGGAAGTCCGCGAAGTCTACTTGCCGCTCTCACGGCTGCTTCACCTCTATGTGGAGGCCGCGGGCCAGCTGCACGCAGCCACCACCACCTTCCTCGGCGAACAGACGCAGCGCACACCCTTCGTGATCGGTGTGGCCGGTTCCGTGGCCGTTGGCAAGTCCACCATCGCCCGCGTGCTCCGCGAGATGCTCCGCCGCTGGCCCGGTACGCCCAATGTGGAGCTCATCACCACCGACGGTTTCCTGTACCCCCTGGCCGAACTGAAGCGCCGGCACCTCCTGGAGCGCAAGGGCTTTCCGGAGTCCTATGACCGCCGCGCGCTCCTTCGCTTTGTGAGTGAGATCAAGGGCGGCGCTGAAGAGGTGCGGGCGCCCTGGTACTCCCACGTCACGTATGACATCGTGCCGGGCAAGGAAGTGGTGGTCCGCCGGCCCGACGTGCTGATCGTGGAGGGGCTGAACGTGCTGGCTCCCGCCCGCCCCCGTCACGACGGGAAGCAGGGGCTGGCCCTGAGCGACTTCTTTGACTTCTCCATCTATGTGGACGCCAAGACGTCCTACATCGAGGAATGGTACGTGGACCGGTTCCGCAAGCTGCGTACAACCGCCTTCGCCCAGCCGGAATCCTACTTCCACCGCTATGCCACGCTGTCCGATGAGGAAGCCGAAAGCACCGCCCGCGATATCTGGAAGCGCATCAACGAGCCCAACCTCGAGGAAAACGTGCTCCCCACGCGGGGCCGGGCGCAACTGGTGCTCACCAAAGAGGCAGACCACTCGATCCGCCGCATGCTGCTGCGGAAGGTCTAGCACGCGTGTGCCAAAACTGTGCCGCCAAGGCCGCCGCCACGGCGCCGAGCAGGCGGTCTGTCGCCAGGTTCCTGGCCGCCGGCGCAGGGCTGACCGCCTTGGCAGCCTGCACGCCCGACGCCGGAACCCGTCCGCCGTCGTCGTCCTCCCCCGCCGCAACCAGCGCCTCCGCCTCGCAGGCGGCAACGCCGTCCACCACAGCGCCAGCGACGTCCACCGCTGCCGGTGAACCGAGTGCGGTGGCGACGCCGACTCCCACTTCCGCGCCGACACCCGCCTCGCCCGCGGCCGGCCTGCCCCAACAGCATTCGCTGACCGATCCGGCCAGCCCGTGGCTGGTAGTCAACAAGCACCGTCCGCTCTCCCCCGCCGACTACGTTCCGGCGGACCGGGTGCAGCCGAACGTCGCGCTGGCAGTTTCGGGCGAAGCTGCCCAGCTGAACGGCACGACGGCGGCGGCCGCGGAGCAGATGTTCGCCGCGGCAGCGCGGGACGGCGTCACCATGACCCTGGCGAGCGGCTACCGCTCCTACGCCACGCAAGTGGCGACGTACAACGGCTACGTAGCGTCCCGCGGGCAGGCAGAAGCGGATACCGCCTCGGCCAGGCCGGGCTTCTCGGAGCACCAGACCGGCTGGGCCTTTGACATCGGCGACGGCGGCGGAGCGTGCAGCTTCCAGCCGTGTTTCGCCGACCAGCCGGCTGCAGTGTGGGCCAAGGCCAACGGGCACCGCTTCGGTTTCGTGGTGCGGTACCCATGGATGTTCCACGAGATCACGGGTTACTACTACGAGTCCTGGCACCTGCGCTTCATCGGCGTGGAGGCGGCAACGGACATGTCCGCCAAGGGCATTGCGACGCTGGAGCAGTACTTCGGACTGGAAGCGGCACCGGGGTATTTGTAGGGCTGCGCCTCCATCCCGCTGACCGGCGACACACCTCCGGGAAATTACTTTGTTGTCACGCCGTGTTCACAAGCCGGCGCTAGTCTGGGTCGCATGTTGACCGGATTCAAGAATTTCATTATGAAGGGCAACGTCGTAGACCTTGCCGTCGCCGTCGTCATGGGTGCGGCGTTCGGCGCCGTCGTGACCTCAATCGTTGAAGGCCTGCTGACCCCGCTGATCGGCCGCCTGTTCAATGCCAAGGGCATTGAAGAGATGCAGTGGGAGGGGTTCATGTATGGCTCCGTCATCTCCTCCATCATTTCGTTCCTGCTGGTGGGCGCTTCCATCTACTTCGTGGTCGTCCTGCCGATGAACCACATGATCGAACGCCGCAACCGCCGGCTAGGAATTGGCACCGAGGTCAAGGAAGAGGCGGCCGAGGACCCGCAGATCGCGCTCCTCACCGAAATCCGCGACTCACTCCGGAGCGGCAGCCCCCGGGCGTAGTTCGTCAGCACAACGAAAAAGTGGTCCGCCTCCGGATGGGGGCGGACCACTTCTTTGTTAGTGAGGCTTGGCTCAGACCGCAGGCGCGACCGCCAGTCGTTCCTCCACCACGCCGGCGAGGTGCTTGCAGATGCGTTCGGCGGTGGGCATGTCCGCCGCCTCTACCATCACGCGGACCAGGGCTTCGGTTCCGGACGGGCGCAGGAGCACACGGCCGGACTCGCCGAGTTCCGCGGACGCTTCAGCCACGGCGGCCAGGACACCCTCGTCGGTGCCGGCCCGCGCCTTGTCCACGTTCTTGACGTTGATCATGAGCTGGGGAAGCTTGGTCATCACCGTGGCGAGTTCTTTCAAGGACTTGCCGGTGAGGGCCACTTGGGCGGCCAGCTGCAGTCCGGTCAGGAGGCCGTCGCCCGTGGTGGCGTGGTCTGCGAAGATCACGTGGCCGGACTGTTCGCCGCCGAGGTTATAGCCGCCGTCGCGCATTTCCTCGAGAACGTAGCGGTCCCCCACTGCCGTCTCTCGGATACTGATCCCGGCGCTGCGGAGGGCGATCTTCAGGCCGAGGTTGCTCATGACGGTGGCCACCAGGACGTTGTCCTTGAGCTTGCCGGACTCCTTCAGCGCCAGGGCGAGGATGGCCATGATCTGGTCACCGTCCACCTCGTTGCCCTCATGGTCGATGGCAAGGCACCGGTCGGCGTCGCCGTCGTGGGCAATGCCCAGGTCGGCGCCGTGCTCCACTACCGCCCGTTGGAGTGCCCCGAGGTGGGTCGAGCCCACGCCGTCGTTGATGTTCAGGCCGTCGGGTTCAGCGCCGATGACCACGATCTCGGCGCCGGCGTCGTTGAAGAGCTGCGGTGAACAGCCGCTGGCCGCACCGTGGGCGCAGTCCAGAACGATCTTCAACCCGTCGAGGCGGTGCGGCAGGGTCCCGAGCAAGTGGACGATGTAGCGGTCCTCGGCATCGGAGAAGGTCTGGATGCGGCCTACCTCGCTGCCTGTGGGCCTGACGGGATCCTTACCCATCTGCGCCTCGATGGCATCTTCCACCTCGTCAGGGAGCTTCTGGCCGCCCTTGGCGAAGAATTTGATGCCGTTGTCCGGGGCAGGGTTGTGGGAGGCGGAGATCATGACGCCAAAATCGGCGTTAAGGTCGGCCACCAGGTACGCGGCGGCGGGAGTCGGAAGGACGCCGGCGTCGTAAACGTCGATGCCGGAACTGGACAGTCCCGCCGAGACGGCTGCCGAGATGAACTCGCCACTGGCACGCGGATCGCGGGCCACCACGGCGCGCGGCCGGGAGCCGTTGGTGCTGCGGTCGTGGCCGAGGACGACGGCGGCCGCTTGCGCCAACTGCATCGCCAGCTCTGCTGTGAGCAGGCCGTTAGCCAGGCCCCGGACACCATCTGTTCCAAATAATCTAGACATCGGGTCAAGTTTAGACGATGGACCCGCGGGGGCTGTCTTTGGCTCGCACCGGGGCATTGGTTCACACCGCTGCGAGGCTGGCTTCACGTCCCCTGCCGAAACAGCACTTAACGGCCGAAGCCCGCCCCGCCGAATGGCGGGACGGGCTTCGGTAAGCGCCACAGGCGCTTGCAAGCGGATTTAGCGCTTGGAGTACTGCTGAGCCTTGCGGGCCTTCTTAAGACCGGCCTTCTTACGCTCGATGACGCGTGCGTCACGGGTGAGGTAGCCGGCCTTCTTCAGCGTGGCGCGGTTGTTCTCGACGTCGATCTCGTTCAGTGAACGGGCGATGCCGAGACGCAGTGCACCGGCCTGGCCGGAAGGGCCACCGCCGTGGATGCGGGCAATGACGTCGTAGGCGCCGTCAAGATCGAGGATCTTGAAGGGCTCGTTGACGTCCTGCTGGTGCAGCTTGTTCGGGAAGTAGTTCGCCAGCTCGCGGCCGTTGATGATCCACTTGCCGGAGCCCGGCACAACGCGAACGCGTGCAACGGCTTCCTTGCGGCGGCCAACAGCTGCGCCGGCAACGGTCAGTGCCGGGCGCTCCTTCTTCGGCGCAGCAGCTTCAGCAGCTCCGCTTTCCGAGGTGTAGCTGGTCAGGGTTTCCTCTGCCTCAACGGCTTCGGTGGTCTCTTCGTTCTGAGCCACGGTTCTCCTTGTATAGATAAGTTGTTTGGTGGCCAGGACTACTGGGCGACCTGGGAAATTTCGAAAGTCTTGGGCTGCTGGGCGGCGTGCGGGTGCTCTGCACCGCGGTAAACCTTCAGCTTGCCCAGCTGCTGTGCAGCGAGGGAGTTCTTCGGGAGCATGCCCTTGATGGCCTTCTCCACGGCGCGAACCGGGTTGGATTCCAGCAGCTCCGCGTAGTTGACGGAGGTCAGACCGCCCGGGTAGCCGGAGTGGCGGTAAGCGCGCTTCTGCTCGAGCTTGGCGCCGGTCAGGGCAACCTTCTCAGCGTTGATGATGATGACGAAGTCGCCCATGTCCATGTGGGGAGCAAAGGTGGCCTTGTGCTTGCCGCGCAGCAGGATTGCGGTCTGGCTGGCGAGACGACCAAGGA
Organism: Arthrobacter sp. NPDC058288; assembly: GCF_042880995.1. Taxonomy (NCBI): domain Bacteria; kingdom Bacillati; phylum Actinomycetota; class Actinomycetes; order Micrococcales; family Micrococcaceae; genus Arthrobacter; species Arthrobacter sp. NPDC058288. The sequence continues at coordinate 596,717 of NZ_JBHVYH010000001.1, read as the reverse complement.
CAACGTCGGTGGCGTCAATGACGTGCCACTGGCGGTTGATATCGCCGGGCTTCGGGGTGTACGTACGCACGGTGTTTGCCTCGTTCTTGTTCTGGCGTTCTTGTTTAGGTGTCACGTAAGCGTGTGCACCTACTATCTATGCGCTACCGGAACAGAGGTGAGGGCTCTATGAATCCAGTGGTCCAGAAGTCTCGAATGTGCCCGAGGAGTAGTTATCCTGCAACCGGATTCTCAGCGGGCACGCATCATCGAGAAAGGACACGCACAACGACTATCAAGAATAGCGGGTACAGAGGCCGCTGGTCAAAATAGGCTCTAGGTAGCCAGCCTGCGCCGGTCCCGATGCGACGCGGCCCCATTCGTCCCAGGAGTCTCAGTGTCTTTGTTTACTGATGCCGGAGCCACCCAGCCCCTGTTCGTCCTGGCGGCGGGCGTCCTTGGCATAGTGCTGGGGCTAGTAGCAGAGCAGGTCATCGCTTGGACTCTCCCCCGGTTGGGGAGCCGTCCGGCTGTTTGGGTAAGAATCACGACGGCGGCACTCACCGGGGCGCTTTCGGCCCTGCTTGCGTCGCGTTTTGGTATTTCCTGGGATTTGCCGGCGTATATCGTCTTGGCTGTCCTGGGCGTGCAGCTCTCCCGCATTGATATTGCACAGAAATTGCTACCCAACAGAATCGTTTTGTTCCTGCTGCTGGCCGGCACTACGTTGCTCTGTATCGCCGCAGCGGCCGCCCCAGAGTGGGGCGCCCTCCTTCGTGCCGTGGTTTCGGCCGCGATCCTGTTCGTTGTCTACCTGATTCTGGCGATTATTTCGCCAAACGGCATCGGAATGGGCGATGTAAAGCTGGCAGCGCCACTGGGACTGTACTTGGGCTACTTGGGCTGGACCCAGCTCTTCTATGGCGGCACCCTGGGATTCGTTGTGGGCGGCTTTGCCACGTTCGTCCTGATGCGCCTCAAAACCAAGGGAACGCTAAGCGAGGTGGCCTACGGACCCTCGATGCTGGCCGCCTGCCTCGGCGTCATTTTGTCGCTTCCGTAACAGGAGCCTCGACGTCAACAGGGCACCCAAAGGTAACCCGCAACCACACCCTTCTAAGTATCTCCCAAGGGTGTCTTCCAGAAACATGAGTACTCGGCCGTGAGCACTAAGTAGCATCCCGCTCACCCCTCACAAAAGTCGAGTACAGGTACGCATTGTCGCGGAATAATTCGCCATGCCAATGTTGTCCCAACGGAACTCCGGACTCTTAGCAAATAAGGGGGGCGCTGGGATTCCGTAACCGAATTCAAAACTCTGGAAAAGGAAAATTCAAATGACTTCTCTCATGGTCTCAATGATCGCTTTTGTCGCCGGCGTAAAAGATCGCCTTTCTTCCGAAAAGGGCGCGACGGCAACTGAGTATTCGCTGCTCATCGCATTCATCGCTTTTCTCATCATCGCCGGCGTAACAGCCTTCGGCGGCGCACTCAACACCTGGTTCTCCGATCTCGGCACGACCGTTAGCACCTGGAAGATCAAGCCGTAGGTAAACTCGTCGACTTGCAGCCAACTGAGAGTCCGTTTGGCTGCAACCTACGTAGCATCCGGTGTGCCGCGTCCGCTGAACGCGGAGGCGGCACACCTCTTTCATATCCGAGCTGCATCCACCCTGGGGGGATCCCTTGAAACGCAGCAATTCCCAAAAGCAGGAGCATTCCCGCGGGGCAGTGGCCGTCGAATTCGCCTTGGTAGCACCGATTCTGTTGGCACTTGTTGCCGGCATTGTGGAGTTCTCCTACACCTATAACCTTCAGATCTCGGTTACCCAGGCTGCTCGCGAAGCCGCTAGGACCATGGCCATTACAAATGATCAGACCCAAGCCCAGACGGCAGCGGCAGCCGGCGCCCCCGGCCTAAATGCCGGTTCATTCGTCTATACCTTCAACCCTGGGTCCTGCGCCGCTGACACCAACATGTCCGTTGGCATCTCGTATACGGCCAACACCATGACCGGGCTCTTCGGCAGTTCAGTAACCCTCCATGGAGTAGGAGCAATGCGATGCGGAGGCTAAAACGGCCCAATGACAAAGAACGCGGCGCCGCTGGCGTTCTCGTCGCGGTGATGATGCTGGTTCTCATCGGCGCGGGCGCAATGGCGGTGGATGTCGGCCAGATCTACGCCGAACGTGCACAGCTGCAAAACGCAGCCGACGCGGGCGCCATGGCCGCGGCGCACCAATGCCACAAGGCCGGTGGGTGCACCGTAACCCAAGCCACTGCTTGGGCCCAAGAGCTGGCCGGCCCAAACTCCAACGATGGAGCGACCGATATTGCTTCTGTGGATTTATCAGTCGCCAAACAGGTGACGGTGGCAACATCAACGCGTAGTGGCTCCAACGGATTCCTAACGAAGATGTTTGCCAGCGCGTTGAACGCTCCTCCGGTCACGGTCGGCGCCCATGCCACCGCTTCATTCTTCCCGCCCGGCGGGGGCTCCGGATTTCCGCTGGCCATTTCCGACCAGTGCTACAACCTCTCTGCAGCGAGTCCAACCGGAGTGGTTCAGAAAATTTCCTACAAGCCCGGTGGAACTTGCACCGGTCCCTCCGGAACGCAGATTCCAGGAGGATGGGGTTGGCTGGACCAGGATTCCCCATGTGAGGCGACAACTCAAACCGGCACCAATCTGATGGGATCAGATCCGGGCAACAATCCTCCTAGCGGATGCAAGGAGATCCTCGATGGATGGGCGGCCACGATTCTGGCCGGAGGGGAAGTCAATGTCGCATTTCCCATCTTCGACGATGCCACGAACAAGGGACAAAACGGCAATTACAACATCGTCGGCTACGCAACCTTTAAGATCTGGGGCTGGAAATTCGGCAACAACCACGTCTACGAGTTTCGAAACACCAAAGACGACCCCGGCATGAATAGTTCTCTGGCCTGTTCGGCAGGCAATGACCGCTGCATCATTGGTCAGTTCGTAAAGTACGAGTCCATCGAGTCCTATACCGGAACACCGGGGAAGGACTTTGGGACCGTCGCCATCCGTCTCATCAACTAGCAAATGCATTAACCATTTTCTAAGGGGATAAAAGTGAAAACACGCCTACTGGGAGGCATCGCCGCACTGCTTGTGGCTATTATCGGAACGGTTTTGCTCGTATCTTATGTTCAGAATGCCGATAAGCGCGCTTTGGCCGGCACTGAAACTGAAACTATTTACGTAGTGCAGCAGGCAATTCCGGCCGGTACTCCGGCCGACAAGATGGCCGCCTCCGTGACCAAGAAGGAAGTGCCGAAAGTGGCACTCGCGGACAACAATGTGACCGACCTTGGTTCTCTCGGTTCCAAGGTAACGGCCGTTGCTTTGGTGCCAGGCGAGCAACTCCTCACCAGCCGCATGGTGGACGAAAATGCGTTCCTTGGTCCGTCGCGGATTCAGGTACCTGCGGGACTTCAGGAAATCACACTGAAGCTACCCATTGAGCGTGTCGCAGGCGGGAAGGTCAACGCTGGGGACACAGTGGGCATCTTCCTTTCTTTGGAGGAAGCCACAACTACGGGGACGGATGGGCAGGCCGGCTCCAAGTCCAGCAAGACCCAGTTGAGCTTCCACAAGGTCCTCGTGACCGCCTCTCAGTTCAGTGACGGGGCAGCCGCACAGACCGAAAGCTCCACCACCTCTTCCGGAACAAGCCAAGTGTCATCCACCACGACTGCCAAGACGCAGACCGACGACATGTATTTGATTACGATCGCAAGGAACTCGGCGGATGCAGAGCGGATCGTTTATGCCGCAGAGTTCGGCAAGGTCTACATGTCCAAGGAACCATCCGACGCAGTCGAGGCCGGGGCAAGCTACGTGGACTCCTCAAGGTTGTTCCGATGAGCCGCTTCGTACTGATCACGCCGAACCCTGATTTCGAAAAGCTAGTCCGCCTGGCCACCACCGGAATTCACGGCGAACTACATGTCTTCCAAGTCGACTACCTGCCTGAGAGTCCCGGTGACATCCTTCGGCAGATGGTCGGCGAGCCACCAGAAGTCCTGATTCTGGGTCCTGGGTTGTCGGTGGAAGGATCTCTGAAGCTCGCAGCCGTCATGGACCTCCAATACCCGGAAATAAGTGTGGTCCTGGCCGTCCCGACAACTCCTGAAACTGTGCTGCAAGCAATGCGAGCCGGTGTCAGGGACCTGCTGGACCCCGGTGCCGATCCGGACACGATCCGGGTCATGTTGGAGCGCGCAAGCCTCGCAGCAGCAGGTCGGCGGCGTGGACTCGCACCACAGGCCACCGAACATGCCGATCATGGCGCGGGGCGGGTCATTGCGGTGATGTCACCCAAGGGAGGCGTAGGCAAGACGACTATCGCCACCAACCTCGCCGTCGGACTCGGAAAGACCGCCCCGATGAGCGTGGTGATTGTCGACCTCGACCTACAGTTCGGCGACGTGGCCAGCGGACTTCTGCTCAAACCCGAGTTCACCATCACGGACGCTGTCATGGGGGCTGCGAGCCAGGACTCCATGGTCCTCAAGACCTATCTCACCGTGCATCCGGCCGGCATCTATGCGTTATGCGCTCCGAGCACACCCATCGAGATGGACCAAATAAGCGCAGCCAACGTCTCGCATCTGCTGGAGCAACTGAGGCAAGAGTTCCGCTACGTAGTCGTAGACACTGCTCCAGGCTTGGGCGAACACGTTCTGGCCACCTTGGAACAGGCAACCGACGCAGTGTGGATCTGTGGGATGGACGTACCGAGCATTCGAGGAATGCGAACCGGATTCCACATCCTGGATGAACTGAACCTCGTTCCGGAACAACGCCACATCGTGCTCAACATGGCGGACCGCCGGGCAGGGTTGAGCCTGAAAGACGTAGAGGCCACGATCGGCGCACCAGTGGACGTGGTCCTGCCGCGCTCCAGGACTCTGCCCTTTTCAACCAACAAAGGTGTTCCTGTGCTGCAGGACAGCAGCCGCGACTCCGCAGTCAAAGGTCTCCGCCAACTCGTGGATCGCTTCAAGCCAGATTGGGAAGCAAGACCCCATAAGCAACTCCACAGAAGGGCGGTAGTCCAGTGAGTCTCACAGATCGTTTCCAGCAGCTGCGCGGAGGAGTGCCGCTCGCTCCGGAGAAAGACCAGCCAGTTAAGAGCGACGTCTTCGCGTCCCCTGTGCAGCCCGCAACGCTAGGGCGAATCCTGGAAGCAAAGACGGCGGCAGCCACGCAGACTGACTCGACGGATGTCCAGCAGACGGCGTCCATTGCGAGCGAGGCACTGAACTCGCTCAAAGAGCGTGCCAGCCAGGCACTTTTCGAGCGGCTGGGGTCGAGGATTACAGATTCCTCGATCGACGAGGCGGAGCTTCACCAGTCCGTCAAAGACGAGCTCAAAGCGGTAGTGGAAGCCGAGCAGATCCCCCTGACTTCGCTGGAACGCCAGCGTCTCGTTCGGGAGATCACCGACGACGTCCTCGGCCATGGTCCCATCCAGCGGTTCCTCGACGATCCCGCCGTCACGGAAGTCATGGTGAACCGCTACGACCAGATCTATGTAGAACGCCAAGGGCAGCTCCATCTGACCGACACGAAGTTCACGTCCGATGATGCACTCCGACGTGTGATCGAACGGATTGTCACCAACGTTGGCCGACGAATCGATGAATCCTCGCCTCTCGTGGATGCCCGACTTGCCGACGGGTCCCGCGTCAATGCCATCATTCCGCCGCTCGCTGTCAACGGGCCGGCTCTCACCATACGCAAGTTCGGCCGTGACCCGCTTACCGTTCACAACCTCATCTCGATGGGAAGCCTTTCTCCTGAGATGGCGGAGCTCTTGAACGCCTGTGTTCTGGCCCGGCTCAACATCATCGTCTCTGGCGGCACAGGCACCGGAAAAACGACTCTGCTCAATGTACTCTCCTCCTTCATCCCGAGCGATGACAGAATCGTCACAATTGAGGACGCTGTGGAACTGCAACTGCAGCAAGACCACGTCGTCCGCCTTGAGAGTCGCCCGCAAAACATCGAAGGAAAGGGCGAAGTCTCCATTCGCGATTTAGTGCGCAACTCACTGCGTATGCGGCCCGATCGGATCGTGGTCGGCGAAGTTCGCGGCGGCGAGTGCCTGGACATGCTTCAGGCGATGAACACCGGACACGACGGCTCCATATCCACGGTCCACGCGAACTCACCCCGCGACGCCATTGCACGATTGGAGACTTTGGTTCTCATGGCTGGCATGGACCTTCCACTACGGGCGGTCCGCGAGCAGGTGGCCTCGGCGGTAAACCTGATCGTTCACATTTCACGACTCCGCGACGGGACCCGGCGGGTTACGCACATCACGGAAGTCCAGGGGATGGAAGGAGACGTCGTCACGCTGCAGGATGCGTTCGTCTTCGACTACTCTGCGGGCGTTGATGCCAGTGGACGATTTCTGGGTAAACCGATCCCGACCGGTGTCCGCCCGCGGTTTACCGACCGGTTTGCTGAACTCGGAATTCCTATTTCTCCATCAGTGTTTGGCATGCAGCCGGTCAGGGGACGGTAGCCATGCCAATCGACCAGTCCCCTCTCGTATTTGTTGCAGGTCTTCTTCTGGCTTACCTCGCACTGGCAATCACCATCTCAATTGCGTTCAAGTCCAACGAATTGCCGTTGTCGAGGCGGCGCCCGGCAGAGACTCCGATCCATTCCTCGAACCTGACCAAGTTGACCAATCAAGCTGTCGACACCATTAACAAAGGCCTGCGCAGCCGCGGCTCTGCACTTCTTAGCCGTGAAAAGCTTGAAAATGCGGGACTGAAAAAACAACCGGGCGACTACCTCCTGACGGCAGGGTCCGTTACGTTCGTCGCCATGGTGCTTGGGTTCCTCCTGGGCGGCGTGCTTTTTGCCGCGCTGATGCTCATTCTGGCTCCGGTTGGGCTGATCCTGTTTCTCAATGTCCTGGTCGCACGGCGGCGGAAGAAATTCGATGAGCAGGTGCCAGACACTCTGCAGATGCTCGCCGGCGGTCTGAGGGCCGGGCACAGTCTCCTGCGCTCGATCGACGCGGCCGCCGAAGAGAGTGAAGCTCCGATAAAGGAGGAACTGAATCGCGTAGTCAACGAAACCCGGATCGGACGTGACCTTGGCGAGTCCCTGAACGAGGTGGCTCGACGCACGGCCAACGATGACTTTGCTTCCATAACCAGGGCCATCGATATTCACCGTGAAGTCGGCGGTGATCTGGCCCATGTACTAGACAACGTGAACGAAACCATCAGGGACCGGAATCAGATCCGGGGACAGATCCGGGCCCTGAGCGCTGAGGGCCGGATGTCCGCCATAGTACTCATGGCGCTGCCGATCGTCATGTTCATCGGTCTCACCCTCTTCAACCCGATGTACTCAAAGGTATTCCTTACCACCGTCCCGGGCTACCTGATGATCTTGGTTGCTATTTGCCTTCTGGTTGTCGGCGGATTCTGGCTCAACCGACTCATCAAACCAAAGTTCTAGGAAGCAGGGAGAGAACAATGCAGATAATTGCTTACGCCGCTATTCTGGCGGTGATCGCCCCGCTTTCAATCATGACTTGGTTGGTTGTCACCGGAGACCGGGTTGGACTCCGGAATATCCAGTCGAACCTTGGCCACATTTCCCGGCCCAGGGGGTCGTCGCTGGCAGCCAGCGGCCAACTCGAGGAACTAAGCAGGCGAGTTACGCCTAAGGGGTACGCTGCGTGGCTCGACAAGCAGCTGGCCGGAGCCGGCCGGCCGAAGGACTGGCCGCTGGGCAGGGTCATCATGCTGAAGCCGTTGCTTGCCCTCGCTGGCGCCATCATGGGCATCCTCCTTGTGATGGCTGATCCGTCCGGAATCAAAGTCCTTCTGATGGTAGGGATAACAGTTCTTTTGTACTTCGTGCCTGACATCCTGATTCGGAACTATGCCCAAAAGCGTCGGGAGAAGATCAAGCTGGAGCTCCCGGATGCGCTGGACCAAATGCTGATCTCAGTCCAAGCCGGCCTCGGCTTCGAAACGGCCATGGCCCGTGCCGGGCAAAACGGCAAGGGGCCGCTGGCCGAGGAGCTCATCAGGACCCTGCAGGACATTCAGGTGGGACGTTCCCGCAAGGAAGCGTACCTTGCCATGGCGGAGCGGGTTGACGTACCGGACCTTAGATCCTTCGTGCGGGCAGTTGTCCAAGCGGACACCTACGGAATTGCTATTGCCAACGTACTCAATTCCCAGGCAAAGGATATGAGGGTCAAGAGGCGTCAGCGCGCTGAGGAACATGCCATGAAAATGCCGGTCAAAATGCTGTTCCCGCTCATCTTCTTCATCCTCCCCACGCTGTTCGTCGTGGTTCTCGGACCCACGGTCATGAGCATCATGGAAGTTTTTGCCAGCAAATAACGCCCCGGGCTTCCCTAAGTCCCCAGGCCCAGTACCGGACCCCCTCAGAACCCAGAGCTGAGGGGGTCCTCTTGTGTGTCGGCGGCACGACAACCGCAGCGTATCCGCATGAAAGGCGCAGGCCCACCCCAGCCCGGACGCAAGACGGGCAGGCTTGGCGCAGGATGCTCAAAGTTCCGTCAAAAAGCCGGAGGGTAGTTGCTAGTTTTTTGGCAGAGCTGGTGCAGGACCAGCCACCCAAACTCGCTCAGGAGTCCCAATGCTTTCCGCACTCAAGTACCTCGCCTCCCGCCTCCGCCGTGAAGAAACAGGCGCCACCGCCGTCGAATACGGCATTATGGTTGCCCTCATTGCCGTCGTGATCATCGTTGCCGTCACTCTTCTTGGCGGAACTTTGACCGACATGTTCACTCAAGTGTCGTGCTCCGTTAGCAGCGGCACCTACGCCGCCGGAGCGGATGCGGGCGCTGGCACTTGCACGCCGAAGGTAGTCACCCCGTAACCCTCCCACACCCTCCCGACGCGCCCCTGGCACGTCACCAGGCAAAGTGGCGGCGGCATCCAAGCCGCCGCCACTTTGGCTGTCACCACCCCCGTCGGCCTGAACGAAAGGCACCACCATGTCCAGGGCATCCGAGCGCGGAGCCGTTGCGGTCGAGTTTGCGATCCTGGCGCCTGTCCTCGTCATGCTGCTCCTGGGCATCATGGAGTTCAGCCGGGCCTACAACGTTCAGGCTTCCCTCTCCGCAGCCGCCCGCGAAGGTGTGCGCGTCATGGCCATCTCCAACAGCGTCTCCGCTGCCAACAAGGCCGCGAAGGATACTGCGGTATCCCTTCAGCCCGTGCTGAAGGACACCGACATCAAGTTCAAGAATCTCGATACCGGCACCACCAGCTGCGCGCCGGGTAACCGCATGACCATCACCATCAGCTACAACCTCTCCACCATGACCGGCATCGCCGGCCCGTTCCCCATGACCGGCAAGGGAGCCATGCTGTGCGGCGGCTAGAAAAGCACGACGGCGAGCGCGGCGCCGTGAGCGTGATTGTGGCCATCATGCTTGTGGTGCTGTTGGGCTTCGGAGCGATAGCAGTGGACGTCGGGATGCTCTACGCCGAGCGGACCCAGCTTCGAAACGGCGCGGACGCGGCTGCCCTCGCCATAGCCCAAAAATGCGCAAAGAGCGCCACTGATCAAGACTGCTCCGCCACGTCCACCCTGGCAGCGACCCTCACCAACAGCAATGCCAACGACGGCCTCAGCCACATCAAATCCATAGCGCTCAGTACGACCAATCGCACCGTCACTGTCACGGCCGGCGCGCAGGAAGCCGGCAAAACTGCCAACGAAGTTTCCCTCTTCTTCGCCCGCGTCCTGGGCATGGACTCCGCCGAAGTCAATGCCCCTTCAACAGTGGTGTGGGGCAGCCCCGAAAAGGGGACGACTCCCTTTCCGATCACCGTATCCATCTGCCAGGTCCGCAACAACACGAACATCATGCAGCTACTCCAGTTGCACGGAAAAAACGCCAACATCGACTGCAATTACGGGCCATCGGGTGCATTCGTAGAGGGCGGCTTCGGGGGCCTTAAGCAGGATCCCGGTCAGTGCGGCGCCTTCATCGACGTCGCAAAGAGCACCGCCGGCGGAGATACCGGCAACAACGCGCCGCCAAACTGTGAGGCCACGCTGAACGGCTGGGCGGCGGACATGAACGCCGGCAAGGACGTCATCGTTTTGCTGCCGATCTTCAATTCAGTGACCGGAACCGGAACCAACGCCATCTACGGACTGACAACGTTCGCCGCGTTCAAGGTGGCCGGGTGGAAGGTCGGCAGCTCCGGGCTTCCCTACACCTTCCGCAACCGGACCCCGGACGTCCCGGCCAGTCTTGAGTGCAAGGAACCTTGCCGAGGAATCATCGGAACCTTCGTCAAGTACGTTTCCTTGGCCAATGGCTACACTCTCGGCCCCATAAACCCGGACGGCGCAACCGTCGTTGCGCTCAGCAAGTAGCTCATGAACCCCCACAATTCCCGCAAGCACAGGAGCAGTCAGTGAAGTCACGTTTGTTGGCAGGAGTGGTGGCAGTCCTCCTGGCCATCGTCGGGGCGGTCCTCGTCGTCACCTATGCCCAGGGCGCTGACCAGCGCGCCGTCAAGGACTTGGACCCGGTGGGCGTACTGGTGGTCACCAAGGCCGTCCCCGCCGGCGCAACCGTAGACACTGTCAAAGCATCGGTGGCCCTGGAACAGGTGCCGGGCACCGCCGTCGCAAAATCCGCGCTGGACACCCTCGACGAATCCGCCGGGAAGGTGGCCGCAGCAGACCTTGTCCCGGGCGAACAGCTGCTGGCGGAGAAGCTGGTCGCCCCCGAAGACCTCCAGACGTCCGGTTCGGTGAAAGTACCGGCCGGCCTCCAGGAAGTCTCCTTCCAGCTGGAGCCGCAGCGTGTGGTGGGCGGGCGCCTCCAGCCAGGCGACCACGTGGGCATCTTCATCTCGATGAAAGCCGGCGGCATCGAGGCAAAGGCTGACAAGGAAACCACACAGCTCTCCATCCACAAGGTCCTGGTCACCGCGGTCCAGCGCGCTCCCGAAGGAGCCGCCGCCAAACCGGCGCCGTCGGCGAGCGCCGGACCAGAACCCGACCCCCGGGACGTGAACCTCCCCACCGGTTCCCTGATGATCACGGTGGCGGTCAACGACGTCAACGCCGGCAAGATCGTGTTCGCGTCCGAGTTTGGCGACTCCATCTGGCTCAGCCGGGAACCGCTCGATGCCCAGGACAACGGTCCGCGCATCATGATCCGGCCGGACGTCTACAAATGAGCCGCTTCGTCCTCATCACGCCCGACGTCGACTTCGACGGCCGCCTCCGGCAGGCCGTTGCCGGGGGCCTCCAAGGAGGCGTGCAGACCTTCTTCACCAGCCTGCTCCCCGCCGACCCGAACGACCTGTTCGCCCACCTGAACCAGGAGCGGCCCGAGGTGCTCATCCTGGGTCCGGAGGTTCCCGTGGAGGAATCGCTCCGGCTCGCCACGGTCATGAACGTCCGGTTCCCTGAGCTCAGTGTCATCCTCGCCAGCGAACCGGACCCGGACTTCATCCTGCAAGCCATGCGCGCGGGCATCCGGGACATCCTCTCCCCCGGCTCCGACCCGGCGCAGATCCGGGTCCTCCTGGAGCGTGCCGGCCAGCAGTTCACCAATCGGCACCGCGTCCAGGCACCGCCGCCGATGACGGAAACCAACAAGGGCCTGGTCATCGGCGTTTTCTCCCCCAAGGGCGGGGTGGGCAAGACCACCATCGCCACCAACATCGCCATCGGCCTGGGCAAGATCGCCCCGATGAGCGTGGTGATCGTGGACCTGGACCTCCAGTTCGGCGACGTCGCCTCCGGGCTCTACCTGGACCCCCAGCACACCGTCACGGACGCCGTCTCCCCCGCCGCGAGCCAGGACTCCCTGGTCCTCAAGGCCTTCCTGACGGTCCACCCGGGAAGCATCTACGCACTGTGCGCTCCGCCAACGCCCGTCGACGCGGACGAGATCACTCCGGAACAGGTCAGCCGGCTGCTGGAACAGCTTTCCGAACAGTTCCAGTACGTGGTGGTGGACACCGCTCCCGGTCTTCCGGAAATAGGGCTCGCGGCCATGGAACAGTGCACGGACGTGGTGTGGGTCAGCGGCATGGACATCCCCAGCGTCCGCGGCCTGCGCTCCGGCCTGGACGTGCTGCGCCAGCTGGACATCCTCCCGGAATCCAGGCACGTGGTGCTCAACATGGCCGATTCCAAGCTGGGGCTCACCGTCCAAGACCTCGAGTCGACCATCGGCGCACCCGTCGACGTCAGCATTCCGCGGTCCCGCGCCGTGGCCCTGTCCACCAACCGCGGCATCCCCGTCCTGCAGGAGTCAGCCAAGGACCCGGCAACCAAGGGGCTGAACCAGCTCGTCAACCGGTTCAACCCCGCCTGGCGGGCAACATCGCAACGCAAACTGCACCGAAGGGTAGTGGTCTAGATGAAACTTTCAGAGCGCATCAGCGCAGCCCAGGCCAAAACGCAGTCGCGCACCCAGACCGTTGCGCCGCTGTCGCCGGTTTCCCGCAGCGCCACCGCCACACTCGAGCTGGATCGGCCGGAACCGCCCGCCCGGAAGCCGGAACCGTGGGCCCCGGCAATGCGGGAAAAGCGGACGACGACGGCGGCACCGGCTGCCGCCGTCGTCGCACCTTCAGCGGTGGCCGACCACGCCGACGAGGCTAAACCGAAAGCCCAGCAGCCTGTTGACGCTTTTGCCGCGTTGAAGGAGCGGGCCGCCACGGCGCTGTTCGAGCGCATGGGTGCCCGTTTCAATGACTCGGCCATCACCGAGCTGGAGCTGCGGACGTCCGCCCGCGAGGAGCTCACCCGCATCATCGACGCCGAGCAGGTGCCGCTGTCCACGGAGGAACGCACCCGCCTGGTGCAGGATGTCGCCGACGACGTGCTGGGCTACGGCCCCCTGCAGCGGCTGCTGGACGATCCCGCCGTCACGGAAATCATGGTCAACCGGATGGATCAGATCTATGTGGAGCGGAAAGGCCACCTCACGCTGGCGGATTCCCGGTTCAGCTCTGAAGAACACCTGCGGAAGGTGATCGAGCGCATTGTGTCCAAAGTGGGCCGCCGCATTGACGAGTCCTCTCCCCTGGTGGATGCCCGGCTGGAGGACGGTTCCCGTGTCAACGCGGTGATCCCGCCGCTGGCCGTCGGCGGATCGTCGCTGACCATCCGGAAGTTCAGCAAAGTCCCCCTCACCGTCCGGAACCTCATCGACTTCGGAACGCTGACCCCGGAGATGGCGGAGCTCCTCAACGCCTGCGTCAAAGCGAAGCTCAACATCATCGTCTCGGGCGGAACCGGAACAGGGAAGACCACCTTGCTGAACGTGCTCTCTTCCTTCCTGCCTTCGGACGAACGGATCGTCACCATCGAGGACGCCGTGGAGCTGCAGATCCAGCAGGAGCATGTGGTCCGGCTGGAGAGCCGTCCGCCCAACACTGAAGGAAAAGGCGAAGTGACCATCCGCGAACTGCTGCGGAACTCGCTGCGTATGCGGCCCGACCGCATCGTGGTGGGTGAGGTCCGCGGCGGCGAGTCGCTGGACATGCTCCAGGCTATGAACACCGGCCACGACGGATCCCTGTCCACCGTTCACTCCAACTCCCCGCGTGACGCCGTGGCGCGCCTTGAAACCCTGGTGCTCATGGCCGGGATGGACCTCCCGCTGCGGGCCATCAGGGAACAGATAGCGTCCGCGGTGAACCTGATCGTCCAGATTTCACGGCTGCGTGACGGCAGCCGCCGCATCACCCACGTGACCGAGGTCCAGGGCATGGAGGGCGACATCGTCACACTGCAGGACGCGTTCGTCTTCGACTACTCCGCCGGCGTCGATGCGCAGGGCCGCTTCCTCGGACGCCCCGTAGCTACAGGGATCCGGCCGCGTTTCATCGACCGCTTCGAGGACCTCGGAATCCATGTCTCCCCCGCGGTCTTCGCCACGCCCGGCAGCTCCACCGGGCCCGCTGGCCAGTCCGGCCACCCCGGCCAGGGAATGGCCTAGGTACACTGCCATGCTCATGACCGTAGGAGCCGCGCTCCTCTTCCTCGCCCCGCTCCTTCTGGGGGTGGCGCTGCTGATACCCGGTGCTCCGGAGATCGCCCTGAGCCGCCGCCGTCCCTACGACTCCGACCCGCCGTCGCGGTTGACGCGCCTGGCAAATACCACCGTCGGAGCGCTGGACCGCTTCCTGGCCGCCAGGAACCTTCGCATCTACAACCGGGAGACCTTGGAAACTGCCGGCGTCCGGCTCAGCCAGGCCGAGTTCATCGTCCTGGTGATTGCCGGTGCCGTCGTGGGGGCACTGGTTGGACTGGTTATCGGCGTGCCCGTCGTCTCTGTCCTGCTCGTCATTCTCGCCCCGTTCGTGGGGAATCTGGTGCTCGGCTTCCTTGCCGGGAAGCGGCGCGCGAAGTTCGACCAGCAGCTCGGTGACACCCTGCAGCTCCTCGCCGGCGGGCTGCGGGCGGGCCACAGCATCCTCCGCGCCATCGACGCCGCCGCTGCCGAGTCCCAGAGTCCCACGTCGGAAGAGATGCGCCGGGTCATCACGGAAACCAGCCTGGGCCGCGACCTGCTGGCCTCCCTGACCGACACCTCGGAACGCATGAAGAACGAGGACTTCGTCTGGATCGCGCAGGCCATCCAGATCAACCGCGAGGTGGGCGGCAACCTGGCGGAGGTCCTGGACCAGGTCAATGAGACGATCCGTGAGCGGTCCGAAATCAAGGGCCACATCAAGGCGCTGGCGGCGGAGGGCAAGTTCTCCGCGTACATCCTAATAGCCATGCCCATCGGCATTGTGCTGATGCTGATGGCGGTCAATCCCGGCTACATGGACGCGATGTTCACCCATCCGCTGGGCTGGGCGATGATCGCAGCATCGGTGGTCTTTATGACCATCGGCAGCCTGTGGATGCGCAAAATCATCGATCTGAAGTTCTGAGGCGCATATGAATCCAATAGTGCTGTCCTCGCTCCTCCTGGTATGCCTCCCGATCGGCTACCTGGCATGGTCCGTCCTGTCCGTGGACCGCAAGGCCCGAAGCGCAACAGTGGCGATCCTGACCCGAGGCAGGAGGGCGGCCGAACTCCCCGGGAAGACCCCGGGACGCTCCCTCAGCAGGATTGGCTTCGCGCTGACCCCCGCAGCCTATGTCCGGAAACTCGACCGGCTGCTTTCCCTGGCCGGACGGCCCGCTGCATGGCCCCTGGGCCGCATCCTGGCGGCAAAACCCGCCCTCGGCCTGGTGGGCGCGTCCCTATTCATCCTCATCAGCATGAGCAGCCCCAAACCGATCATCAAGCTTGCCGGCCTGTTCCTGCTCTTCCTGGGCTACTTCATCCCGGACCTGCTCCTCTACAGCAAGGGCATGGAGCGGCAGAAGGCTATGCAGCTGGAACTCGCCAACACCCTGGACCAAATGCTCATTTCCGTAGAAGCCGGCCTCGGCTTCGAAGGTGCCATGGCCCGGGCAGGGGAAAACGGCAAGGGTCCCCTGGCGGATGAAATCATCCGCACCCTACAGGACATGCAGGTGGGACGCAGCCGCCGGGAGTCATACCTCGCGCTTGCCGAACGCACCAACATCCCGGAGCTCCGGAGCTTCGTCCAGGCGATTGTCCAGGCTGACACCTACGGCATTGCCATCAGCCGGGTCCTCCGGATACAGGCCAAAGTGATGCGGGTGAAGCGACGGCAGCGTGCCGAGGAAAAAGCCATGAAGCTCCCGGTGATGATCCTCTTCCCGCTCCTGTTCTTCATTTTTCCGGTCCTGTTCATCGCAATTCTCGGTCCCGCCGTCATCAACACCGTTGTCACATTCAGCGGCCAATAGGGTGCCAAAGTGACAGCTGTCACCCCCTGATAACCCAAGAGACTCAAGGTTTCCACAAGATCTGCCGAAGTCGAGTAAATTGACAGATTCAGGAAGTAGCGTTGTCATATGTCCATTTCAGGCAGTTACACCGAAGGCGAGGGAGCGGACCACATCCCCGCCCTGTCCCCGGCCGCAGCTGCCCCGGGCACTGAAGCCGGCGCGGCTTTTGAGGAAATCCCGCTCGTGGACCTCCTGGTGCTGCAGGATCTCGAGAGCCAGCTGGCCCAGCCGGCCATTGCAAGGAAGTTCGCCCTGGACTACATCGAGATCTGGGAACAGCGCTTCCTCAACCTGACGAACGCCATCATCGACCAGGACCTCACCACCGCCCTGGACGCCGCCATCAGCCTGAAGATCGGCTCGGCGATGGTGGGCGGCCTCCGCCTTGCCCGCCTCGCGGAAGACATCGAGAGCGTGATCCGTTCAGGGAGCTGGGACGCAGGCCAGTCAATGCTGGCAGGCGTCTCCAACCTCGGCCACGAAACGGTTACCCAGCTCCGCCTCAGCTACCTGCCGGCGGCCTAAGCCACCGGCACGCCGCCCGGGCAAGCTGCTGGCGGTGCCCCCCTAGAGTTTGCCTGCTCCGAGACGGTACCCGACTCCCCGGACCGTCTGCAGGAATTGCGGCGAATGGGTATCTTCCTGCAGTTTCCTCCGAAGGTTTCCGATGTGCACTTCCACGGCACGCTCGTCAGCCTCGCTGATATATGTGTTGTCCTGGTAGTAATCGCCCCGGACCACCTTCACCAGCTCCGCCCGGGTGCATACTGCTCCGCCAGCCCGCAGGAGTTCCTCCAGCAGGACAAACTCGCTGCGGGTGAGCTCCAGTTCCTTGCCCGCCAGTTCAGCCGAGCGGGTCCGAGGGCTCAGCCTCAGGTCCCTGTGCTCCAGGATGTCCCCTGATTCTGCTCCCGTTGCTGCAAGCGGTACCGGCTTCGCGGCCGGCGTCGGCCTCTGGGCGTCGCCGTGCCGCGGCCGCCGCATCATGGCGGCCACCCTCGCCCGGAGCTCCAGCGGACGGAACGGCTTGGTGATGTAATCATCCGCGCCCGAGTGCAGGGCAGTCAGCATGTCCGGCTCCTCGGTCCGTCCAGTCAGCATCACCACGTACGCGTCGCTGAATTGCCTGATGCGCCGCAGCACCTCGTATCCGTCGATATCCGGCAGGCCAACGTCCAAGGTGACAACATTCGCGTGCTGATGTCGCACCAATTCCACGCCTTCGCGGCCGTCCGAAGCGCTATGCACCTCAAAACCCGCCTGAAGGAAGACCGATTCCAACAAGTTGCGAATGTCCTTGTCGTCTTCGACAACCACAGCTACACCCAGATCGCTCATGGCCAAACCCCATACATCCCCAGAGACCCCATGCAGGCACCTGCCCATCGCAAATGCCTGTTACACCCCCCGAGGGACTACGCTACAAGAAATCTCGCTTTTAGTCGGCTGTTTTTGCGGGGTAAATTCCTAAATGTCAATTGGCGTGACTTTCCCGTTAACTTTGTCCGCCAGGAAAGGGCCGGTCGCTTTATGCACTGCCCCGTTGATATCTATTTGCGCAGCGCCCTGGTCAATTCGGCCCGGGCCAGCAGCTCGCTGTCCGACGGGTACGCCACTTCCTCGAGCACCAAGGGGTGCGGCGCTGACAACACAGATTTGGCGTCGCGCTTCTGCTCCAGCAGCCGCTCGTAGAGCCACCCCGGTTTCTCGGCCCCGGAACCGACGTACAGGGCCGACCCCACCAGCGCGCGCACCATGTTGTGGCAGAACGCGTCAGCCTGCACGGTGGCCACGATCACGCCGTCGGTCCCGCGTGCGAACTCAAACCGCTGCAGCTCCCGGATGGTGGTGGAGCCTTCCCGGGGCTTGCAGTAGGAACGGAAGTTCTGCAGCCCCAGGAGCTTGGACGCCCCCTCGTTCAGCAGCGACACATCCAGCTGTTCCTTGTGCCACAACGTGGAATACCGGCCCAACGGGTCCCACAACGCCGGACCGTCCGCGATGCGGTAACTGTACCGGCGCCACAGGGCAGAGAACCGCGCGTCGAACCCCTCCGGAGCCACGGTGACGCTGTGCACCTCAATCGCGCCGGTCAGGTCGCCCAGCCCCCTGCTCAGTGCCCCGCGCAGGCGCCGCAGGAGGGCGACGGCGGGATCCAGCTCAACGCCGCGGTTCAGCCCCTGCCACTCCTCTTCCGTGAGGTCCAGGTGGACCACCTGTCCGCGGGCGTGCACGCCCGCGTCGGTGCGCCCCGCCACGGTCACCCGAACTTTGCGCCTGATCAGGAGCGCCAGGGCGCTCTCAAGCACC
Source organism: Arthrobacter sp. NPDC058288 (assembly GCF_042880995.1). Taxonomy (NCBI): domain Bacteria; kingdom Bacillati; phylum Actinomycetota; class Actinomycetes; order Micrococcales; family Micrococcaceae; genus Arthrobacter; species Arthrobacter sp. NPDC058288. The sequence goes on along the minus strand of NZ_JBHVYH010000001.1, from coordinate 578,517 downwards.
CCCTGGACTGTCCGCAGGCCGGGCTGCACTGCCCACCCGCTGAAGGGGCCGCCGTCGTACGCCAAATCCAAACGGATACGCAAAAACCCGCCGCCCCCCAAAACGGGGGCAGCGGGTTTCTGGTGGTTCATAGACTTAAGTCTAAGCCAAGGATTTAGCGAATTACTTCGCGTCCTTTTCCTCAGCAGCGGGCTTCTCAGCAGCTTCGGTGGCTTCTTCCGCAGAAGCAGGGGCCTCTTCGGTTTCAGCAGCCTCAGCCTTGGGGGCTTCCGCAGCTTCGGCTTTCGGAACAGCTTCGGTCTCAGCGACCTCAGCCTCGGCGGCCGGAGCAGCAGCAGCTTCCTTCTTGTCGGCGTCGCGCTTGGCGGCGGACGTAGCCTCAGCTACAACAGCCTGCTTGGCGGAAACCGGCTCGAGGACCAGTTCGATGACAGCCATGGGAGCGTTGTCGCCCTTGCGGTTGCCGATCTTGGTGATGCGGGTGTAGCCGCCATCGCGGTTCTCCACTGCCTGTGCAATGTCGGTGAACAGCTCGTGGACAACGCCCTTGTTGCTGATCAGGCCGAGTACACGACGGCGGGAAGCGAGGTCGCCGCGCTTGGCGAAGGTCACCAGACGCTCTGCGTACGGCTTCAGGCGCTTGGCCTTGGTCACCGTGGTGGTGATCCGCTTGTGCTCGAACAGTGCTGCTGCCAGGTTCGCGAGCATAAGACGCTCGTGAGCCGGGCCGCCTCCGAGGCGCGGACCCTTAGTGGGGGTAGGCATAATTGTTTCTCCTCATATGGAAGCCGGTGGGCTGCGCACACCATGGTGCATCCAGCCAGCCGGCCAAGATCTGCTTGTTAGAGCTCGTCGTCGCTGAACGCGGCGTCGTCCTCTTCGATGGCTGCGGCACGTGCTGCCAGGTCGAAACCGGGAGGCGAGTCCTTGAGGGACAGGCCCAGTTCAACCAGCTTGGCCTTGACCTCGTCGATGGACTTCGCACCGAAGTTGCGGATGTCCATCAGGTCGGCCTCGGAGCGGGCAACGAGTTCACCCACGGTGTGGATGCCCTCACGCTTGAGGCAGTTGTAGGAACGGACGGTGAGGTCCAGATCCTCGATCGGCAGGGCCATGTCAGCTGCCAGGGCAGCGTCAGTCGGCGACGGGCCAATCTCGATACCTTCAGCTGCGGTGTTCAGCTCGCGGGCCAGACCGAACAGTTCCACCAGGGTGGTACCTGCGGAAGCTACGGCATCGCGCGGGGCGATGGCCTGCTTGGTCTCGACGTCGACAATCAGCTTGTCGAAGTCAGTGCGCTGCTCAACACGGGTGGCTTCCACGCGGAAAGTAACCTTCAGCACCGGCGAGTAGATCGAGTCGACCGGGATGCGGCCGATCTCGGAGTCGCCGGACTTGTTCTGAGCTGCCGAAACGTAGCCGCGGCCGCGCTCGATGGTCAGTTCGAGTTCGAACTTGCCCTTCGAGTTCAGCGTGGCAATGTGCAGATCCGGGTTGTGGAATTCGACGCCGGCCGGCGGAGCGATGTCCGCGGCGGTGACGACTCCCGGGCCCTGCTTGCGCAGGTAAGCAACAACCGGCTCGTCGTGCTCGGAGGAAACCGACAGGTTCTTGATGTTCAGGATGATCTCGGTGACATCTTCCTTGACACCCGGAACCGTGGTGAACTCGTGCAGCACGCCATCGATCCGGATGCTGGTTACAGCAGCGCCCGGGATGGAGGAGAGCAGGGTACGGCGGAGGGAGTTTCCGAGAGTGTATCCAAAGCCCGGCTCCAGCGGTTCAATGATGAAACGGGAGCGGTTTTCGGAGACGACCTCTTCAGAGAGGGTGGGGCGCTGTGCAATGAGCACTTAGGTTTCCTTTCGGCGAGCATCCGCTATATGACGCAACACAGGTGGTGGAAATTCGGTCTGAAGACTTAACGCGGCTGGGCCTGCCCGGACCCGTTAAGGTCCGGGCAAGCTCCAGCTGCTGGAAACGTCTTAGACGCGGCGGCGCTTCGGCGGGCGGCAGCCGTTGTGCGCGGCGGGGGTGACGTCCTGGATGGAGCCAACCTCCAGGCCGGCGGCCTGCAGCGAGCGGATTGCGGTTTCGCGGCCCGAACCCGGTCCCTTGACGAACACATCAACCTTCTTCAGGCCGTGCTCCTGGGCGCGCTTTGCAGCAGCTTCGGCAGCCATCTGGGCAGCGAACGGGGTGGACTTACGTGAGCCCTTGAAGCCAACCTCACCGGCAGAAGCCCAGGAGATGACAGCACCGTTCGGATCCGTGATGGAAACGATGGTGTTGTTAAAGGTGCTCTTGATGTGCGCCTGGCCAAGCGCGATATTCTTCTTGTCCTTCTTACGCGGCTTGCGAACCGCGCCACGAGTCTTCGGGGGCATTATTTCTCCTACAGAAAGTTATCGGGGGAAAGTCAGCGGCTATTTCTAGCGGCCGGCTTTCTTCTTGCCGGCGACGGTGCGCTTCGGACCCTTGCGGGTACGAGCGTTGGTCTTCGTACGCTGACCGCGTACGGGCAGGCCCTTGCGGTGACGCAGGCCTTCGTAGCTGCCGATTTCAACCTTGCGGCGGATATCAGCGGCCACTTCGCGGCGAAGGTCACCCTCAACCTTGTAGTTGCCTTCAATGTAGTCACGCAGCTCAACCAGCTGTGCGTCGGTCAGGTCCTTGACCCGAACGTCAGCGCTAATGCCGGTAGCAGCCAGGGTTTCGTGTGCACGGGTCTTGCCCACGCCGTAGATGTAAGTAAGCGCAATTTCCAACCGCTTTTCGCGGGGAATGTCTACGCCAGCGAGACGAGCCATAGTGGCAGTACTCCTTGTATAAACCGGAGGTCGTAGGCAGTACACCCGCACTTTCAGTGCGGCCCCAGCCTCCGACCGGGGGTTAGCTGTCCGGGCTCTGTCGAGCTAATGTCCCAGTTCAGCTTGTGCTGCCTTTATTTACTTGCGTGGGTTAGCAACCCAGGGTTTTCCCGTGAAGGAAATTAGCCCTGGCGCTGCTTGTGGCGCGGGTTCTCGCAGATCACCATGACCCGGCCATTACGGCGGATCACTTTGCACTTTTCGCAGATCTGCTTGACGCTCGGCTTGACCTTCATGGCGTTCCTTTGCGTGTTGCAGTTGGTCAGCTGGACCGGCCTTCGGCTAAAGCTCTGGCCGCCCAGTGTTTACTTGTAGCGGTAGACGATACGACCACGTGTGAGGTCGTACGGGCTCAGCTCCACCACTACCCGGTCCTCAGGGAGAATCCTGATGTAGTGCTGGCGCATTTTTCCAGAGATGTGCGCCAGAACGATGTGCTTGTTGGTGAGCTCAACGCGAAACATCGCATTAGGCAGCGCCTCAGTCACAACGCCCTCGATCTCAATGACCCCGTCCTTCTTGGCCATACCCTCCGCTAACTGTTGTTGTCACAGCCTTCCGATTGGCACCGGACATGACTGCGAACGTTTTTGATTGATTGGCTTCTGCCTTTTGACCGCAAAAGGGCACAAACAGGGCAGACAACCAACAGACAACACTACGCCATCTAGGCAGGAATGTTAAATCGGACCATGGTAGCGCACCACCGGGCCATACGCAGCAAATACCCCCGCCGGGGTTGAGATGCCTTCAGCCCGGGAGACGCCGTCCAGGATGGCTTCAGTCACGACGTCGGCCGCCGCGCTTTGCAGCGCAATGAGGCTGAACTGCCGGGGGACATCCGGGCTGCTGTGAAGTTCGACGGCGCCGGTCGCCAGAGCGAACACGGTGTCACCGTCCGCGAGGGTATGGGACGGATTCAGCGCCCGGGCCAGCCCGGCATGGCAGGCGGAGGCGGTCCGCTTGCACTCCACTTTGTTCAGGACTGCATTGGTGGCGACGACCACCAGGGTGGTGTTGAAGGGCGGCATTGCCCGCTCTTCCGGGTCCGCGCCCGGCGGCGGTGTGCCATATGGCAATCCCACCGCGTTAACGACCGCTAGTGCCCCAACAACCACGCCACTGTCCAAGGTAATGGAAGCCGTGCCCACTCCCCCTTTGTACGCCCCCCTGCCGAGGACGGCTCCGGTGCCGGCCCCCACGTTGCCGCGTTCGACGTCGTGCCCGTCCGTTTGGGCGGCTGCAGCGGCAGTTGCCGCGTAACCCATCTCCTCATCAGGACGGGCGGAGAAGTCGCCGCCGCGGCCCAGATCGAAGATGGCGGCGGCCGGAACGATCGGCACCAGCCCTCCGGGCACGGTGAGTCCCCGGTCGTTTTCCTCGCACCAGCGCTTTGCCCCGTGAGCGGCCACCAGGCCGAAGGCGCTCCCGCCCGTGAGCACCACAGCGTCCACGCGCTGGGAAAGCGTGGCGGGGTCCAAGGCATCCGTCTCATGGGTGGCCGGCCCTCCGCCTCGGACGTCAACAGAACCGACGGTGCCGGGCGGCGGCAGCACCACGGTCACCCCGGTGAGCCAGCCGCTGTCCGACTCCCCGCCGTCGGACGCGTGGATAGCACCGGCTCTTTGTACTTGGCCCACCCGGATTCCGGTGACGTCGGTGATCGCTCCCATGGCTCTATTGTGCGCCTACGCCAAGTGAGTGTCCGCTCCCGGGCATTCCGCGACCCGCTGAGCCAAGTCCGGCCGGCAAAACAAACGTTATGCAATACTGCAAGCAACACAGCGTTAACGGGCAAGGAAGCCTTGACTAACAATCCTCTGACGAGGTCTTGTGCGGGATTCTGCCCACCAACCATGTGGTGAAGTGAAGCTACCCCCCACATCCATCGGCCTGCCATCCGCGGGCCCGGAACCGTTAGAGACCGCATGACAAGACAACTTACCGACAGGCCGTCCGCCGTCGCGGAAGCCGGTCCGGCCCTTCGGCGCCGGCCCAAATGGTCCGGAAGGACCCGCCGGGATTTCTTCGTATTCCTGGCCCTCGCACTGCCCAACCTGGTGCTGATCGGGGTCTTCACGTACCTCCCGCTCATCAACAACATCTACTACTCCACCCTGGATTGGACGCTGGGATCGGCGTCCGCCACCGTGGTGGGGCTGGACAACTACGTCACGTTCTTCACCAGTTCCGATGCCGCCAAGGTGCTCGGCACCACGGCCATCTTCACGGTGGTCACCGTCGGCGGTTCCATGGTGCTGGGACTGCTGATCGCACTCGCGCTGAACTCCAAGGTCCGCGGCACCACCTTCGCCCGTTCCGCGGTTTTCGCCCCCTATGTGCTCAGCGGCGTGGGCGTGGGCCTGGTCTGGTTGTTCATCTTTGATCCCGGCTACGGGGTCCTTGCGTGGGTCCTCCGCGGGTTGGGCCAGCAGAGTCCGCAGTGGATCAACGATCCGCAGCTCTCTCTGGTCATGGTGATCATCGTGTACGTCTGGAAGAACCTGGGCTACTGCGCGGTGGTGTACCTCGCGGGGCTGCAATCGCTCCCGCAGGACGTCATGGAGGCAGCATCCCTTGACGGTGCCAACGGATTCCGGCGCTTCCTGAGCATGTCCGTTCCGCTGCTCTCCCCCACCACCTTCTTCCTGCTGATCACCACCATGCTGAGCTCGCTGCAGGCCTTTGACCTGATCAGGATCATGACGCCGCTGGGCAACGGCACCAGCACGCTGATCTACGAGGCCTACCTCCAGGCATTCGGTGCCTTCAACCGGGCCGGATACTCGGCATCCATCTCGGTGGTGCTCTTCGCCATCCTGCTCATCATCACCGTGCTCCAGCTGCGGTTCGTCGAACGGAAGGTGCACTACTCATGAGCACGCACCGGCCACTGTCCCGCGCCAACATTGTCCAGACCATTGCCGGCGGCTACATCCCGCTGATCCTGGCCACCCTCGTGGTGTTCCTGCCGCTGCTCTGGATGATCCTTAGCTCGTTCAAGCAGCCCGGCGAGATCATCACCATGGACCTGAAGATCCTCCCGGAGAGCGTGAACCTGGAGAACTACAACATTGCCATGACAACGGTGCCCTTCGCGCAGTTCTTCCTGAACAGCACCATCGTCACGCTGGTGGGCGCCACCGTCAAAGTGCTGCTGGCCATCCTCACCGCCTACGCCCTGGTTTTTGTGCGCTTCCCGTTCAAGAACGCCATCTTCGTGCTGATCCTCGTCGCCCTGATGGTTCCGCCGCAGGTTTCCATCCTGCCCAACTACATCCTCATCGCCGGGATGGGCGGCAAGAACACTCTCTGGGGGATCATCCTTCCGGGCCTTGGGACCGCCTTCGGCACCTTCCTGCTGCGGCAGCACTTCATGACACTGCCTGCCTCCATCCTTGAATCCGCTGAGATCGACGGCGCAGGCCACTGGCGCAGGCTCTGGCGGATCGTGGTCCCGGTGTCGGTTCCCTCGATCGCCACTGTTGCCCTCGTCACCGTCGTCAGCGAGTGGAACGACTACATCTGGCCGCTCATCATCACGGACCGCCCCGAAACCATGACCCTTCCCGTGGGCCTGACGCTGCTGCAGAACTCCGAGGGGAACGGGTCCGGCTGGGGAATCCTCATGGCCGGCGCCGTGCTGGTGATCGTCCCCATCCTGGTGGTGTTCGCAGCCCTCCAGCGCTACATCGTGGCCGGCCTCACCCAAGGCAGCGTCACCGGTTAGCGCCGCGTTACCTGGCCTGCGCACCACAGCTATCCCGGCTCCACCCCTCACCCAACCCGTACAACGAGTCAGCACGAGCAATCACCTTTGAGAGGATCCACAATGGGTATGAATCTTGACCGCAGGCATTTCCTGGGGCTGGCCGGCGCAGGCGCCGGTGCCGCTGCGCTGGCAGCGTGCGGCGGCCCGTCCACCGGCGGAACAACGCCTGCGAGCGAAGCCGCCGAGATCGACTTCAGCGGCGTCAAGCCCGCCGCCTCCATCGACTTCTGGACCAGCCATCCGGGCAAGTCCCAGGACGTGGAGAAATCCATCATCGCCAAGTTCCACGCCAAGTTCCCGGACATCAAGGTGAACCTGGTCACCGCCGGCGCCAATTATGAGGAAATCGCCCAAAAGTTCCAGACCTCACAGGCGGCCAAGGAGGCACTGCCCGGCGTTGTGGTGCTTTCCGATGTCTGGTGGTTCCGCTACTTCACCAACGGCAACATCATCCCGCTGGACGGCCTGGTGAAACAGCTGGACATCAAGGTGGACGACTTCCAGAAGTCCCTCGTGGCCGACTACCAGTACGACAACAAGCAGTGGGCCCTCCCCTACGGCCGGTCCACGCCGTTGTTCTACTACAACAAGGACCACTTCAAGGCTGCCGGCCTGCCTGACCGGGCACCGAAGACCTGGCAGGAATTCGCCGAATGGGCGCCCAAGCTGAAGGCAAGCTCCGGCGCTCAGTACGCCTACATCTACCCGGCCCTGGCGGGCTACGCCGGCTGGACCCTGCAGAACAACCTCTGGGGCTGGGGCGGCAGCTGGTCCAACGAGTGGACCATCAACTGCGACTCGGAGGAATCGGTGGAGGCACTGCAATGGGCCCAGGACTCCATCTACAAGGACGGTTGGGCGGGTGTTTCCTCGAAGGAGGCGGCGGACGACTTCGCAGCCGGCATCACGTCCTCCACCATCTCGTCCACCGGGTCCCTGCTCGGCGTGCTGAAGTCCGCCAAGTTCAACGTGGGCGTGGGCTTCCTTCCGGGCGGCCCCAAGGTGGAGAGCGGCGTATGCCCCACCGGCGGTGCAGGACTGGGCATTCCCAGCGGCGTAAGCAAGGAAGTGCAGCTGGCTGCGGGTACCTTCCTGAAGTTCATGACCGAACCGGAAAGCACCGCTGAATTCTCCGCGGCAACGGGCTACATGCCCACCCGTGTGTCCGCCGACATGACTTCGGTGCTGGCCAAGACGCCGCAGATCAAAACGGCCATGGACCAACTGGCGGTAACCCGGGTCCAGGACAATGCCCGCGTGTTCCTGCCCGGCGCAGACCAGGAAATGGCCAAGGCCGCGGCGAAAATCCTCACCCAGCAGGGCGACGTCAAGGCCACCATGACGGCGCTGAAGTCCACGCTTGAGGGCATCTACACGAAGGACGTCAAGCCCAAGCTCAAGAGCTGACGACGCGCCTTCGGTCCCGCGACGCGCAAAATCCCTGACGCACCCGGTATTCCGGGTGCGTCAGGGATTTTCTGTGTCGCAGGAGGATGTGCGCGTCGCTACGGGATCGGGACGGGAACCACGCCCAGCGGCGCAAGGCGCGCCGCACCGCCGTCGGGCGCGGAAAGAACCCAGATGCCCTTTTCATGGACGGCCACGGAGTGCTCCCACTGGCACGAGCGCTTGCCGTCGGTGGTCACGACGGTCCAGTCGTCCTCAAGGACGGCCGTGTCAATGCTGCCGCGGACCAGCATGGGCTCAATGGCCAGGCACAGTCCGGGGCGGATCTTGGGCCCGCGGTGGCTGGTCCGGTAGTTCAGCACATCCGGTGCCATGTGCATTTCGGAGCCGATGCCGTGGCCCACGTAATCCTCGAGGATGCCCAGCGGCTTACCCGGGACGGAGGAGACGTAATCGTCCACGGCGCAGCCGATGTCTCCCACGAACTTTCCGGTGGCCAGTGCGGCAATGCCACGCCACATGGCTTCCTCGGTGACTTCGGACAACCGGACGTCTTCGGGGTCGGGGGTCCCCACAATTACCGTGCGGGCGGAGTCGGAGTGCCAGCCGTCCACAATGGCGCCGCCGTCGATCGAGATGATATCGCCGTCGTTAAGCACACGGCTGCCCGGGATGCCGTGGACCACTTCCTCGTTGACCGAGGTGCAGATCGTGGCCGGGAACCCGTGGTAGCCGAGGAAGTTGGACTTGGCCCCCGCCTCGTCGAGGACTGCGCGGAAGACTGCGTCCAGCTGGGCCGTGGTGGTACCGGGGACTGCGGCGGCTACGGCGGCGTCCAGCGCGCGGCTCAGGACCAGGCCGGCCTCATGCATGATGCGCATTTGGGCGTTGGTCTTGTATTCAATCCGGGGCTGTCCGAATGCCATGTATACCTCTGTGCTTCGTCTCGCTGGCGGGATGCATTCATCCCAGGTCTCTGATCCATTCTCCCGCACTTGCGAAGCTGCTCGGGACAGGGACGACTCCAAGTTCCTCCCGCAGGCGGCGCGTGGAGTAGGTGCGTTCGAAGCCGAGCTGGCTCACGGCGTAGCGGGTGAGCCGCGGCGGCCTGCGTGCCACGCCTGCCACCGCCTCGAGGGACGCCGCCAGCGTCATCGCCGCGCGCACCGGGATGAAGGCGAGTTCGACGCCGGACCGGCCGGTATTGTCCAGTACCTCGCGCAGGACCTGGCCGAGTGCCACCGGCCGGTGGTCGGCGACGTTGACGGGTCCGGTCGCCTCCGAGGTGCAGGCCGCGAGCGCCGCCCGGGCAAGGTTGCCGATGGACGTGAGCTGGTGCCGGACATCCGGGCCTCCGACGCTCAGCAGCCGTCCATGCCTCACGTTGCTGATCAGGCGCGGCAGCAGGGTCCGGTCGCCCGGACCGTAGACGCCGTGCGGCCGGAGGATCAGCGCGTTGCCGTGCCGCGCTGCCGCGGCCTCCGCCAGGGCTTTCGAACTTGAGTAAGCGTTCAGGTACCGGCCTGCTACCGGGTCCTCCGGCCGGTCCACGCACGGCTGCCACCACGGGTAGACGCTGGAGCTTGAAATGTGGACCAGCCTCACACGTGGGAACGTCGCTGCGACGGCTTCGGTGCCGAGCACATTGACGCGGTGGAAGAGCTGCGGCAGCCCCCAGTCCGCCACGTGCGCGCCGGCATGGACGACGGCGTCGACCGCCGGCGGGGAGGACAGCGCGCCGGAACCGAGGTCCCACACGCTGAGTCCGGGGAGAAGGCGCCGGCCGTAACGGATCACGTGCCAGCCGCGTTCCTCCGCAGCCTCAGCAACAGCTCCGCCGACGAAACCGCTGGCGCCGGTGACGGCGATCCTCACGATGTCCCTTCCGGCGGCCTGTCTCGTGACCCCGGGTCTTCGAAAAGTGTGCGTAAGGCAATCCGGTCGGGTTTGCGGTGCCGGCCGGAAACCGGCAACCGGGACATGATTTCTATCCGGTCCGGAAGTGCCGATTCGTCGATGAGTTTCGGCAGCTGCCGGCGCAGCGTCTGCAGGAGCGCCTCCTGGTTCCGTCCGTGTTGCGGTTCGACGGCGAGCCACACCGTTTCGTCGCCGAGGCCGTCCGGGACGCCGACCATCACGGCCTGGCCAACACCGTCGATGCCGGCAATGACGGGCTCGTATAGCCCGGGGTAGATGTTGGTCTTGCCGCGGATGATCATGTCCTTCTTGCGCCCCAGCAGAACCAGCCGGCCGCGGTCCACCCTCACCAGGTCCCCGGTGGCATGCTCATCCATGGCACCCCCGCCTAGATAGCCCAGGCACATGTTCGGTCCGGAGACAAGGAGCTCATGGTCCTCAGCCACCCGGATTCGGACGCCCGGCAGGGGTTCGCCGAGGTAGTCGCCCTCGCCGGCGCCGTCCGGGGTCCGGAACTCCGCGGTGCGTCCGGAAGCGAAGTCCAGCTTTTCGTGCCCGGCCGCGATGGCGATGGGCAAGACTTCCGTCATCCCGTAGATGCAATGGAAGCGCACCTCTGGCAGGAGCCCGGCAGCGCGCTCGAGGAACGGGGCGAGGACGGGTGCGGCGCCCAGCATCACCGTTTTCAGGGTGCCCGGCCACACCAGTTGTCCTGATTCCACGGCGTCAAGGATCGGCGCCAGCTGGGAGGGCACCAGGAACACGTGGGTTGCCGCCTGCTGCCCGGGAGAGGATCCCAGCTCGGCCGCGAACCGCAGCGGATCGATCGCAGCGGACAACCCGTACGCCGGCATGGTCCAGTGGGCGCCGGCGATCAGGGCCGGCAGGCCCATCATCAGCTGTTCCGAGTGGATGCGGTCGCCGGCCGCGAACGTGCAGTGTGTGCTCAGCTGTCCAAATCCGGCTGCCAGGGTCCCGCGGCTGTGCACCACCCCTTTGGGATTCCCCGTGGTGCCGGACGTAAAGATAATGACCGCTTCCTGCCCGGGGGCGGCCTTCGGAGCCGGCATCCCGCCCGGCCGGCCGGCGTCGGCGTCGTGAGCGCCGGCGTCGGCATCCCGAGTGCTGCGGGGAGCTGCACTGCGGGACAGGGAGCGGATGTTGGTGGACTTCAGCGGGACGCCCGGAAGCCACGGACCGGAGTGCAAGTGCCGGACCTTCATGGCCCCGTAGTCCGGAAGCAGGAGGCCGCGCCGCCGGGCAAGGGGCCGCAGCGGGCCGCGCGCGCTAAGCGCATAGAGCAGCGACTCGGACGCTGCCCATCGCGGCGAGGCCAGGGCCGTCCTGTTCCGGAATAGTTCGGGCCCAATCCCGGGATCGATGAACACAATTGCCCCGCCTGCCCGGACGGCCGCCAGCGCGAGCGTGAAGGCGGCCGGACCCGGCCGAACCGAAAACAACAGGCGCTCCCCCGGGCCGAAACCCTCACGCCGCAGGCCCGCAGCGGTGGATTCGATCCCCGCGACAAGCTCCCGGTATGTGATGGTCTTGCCCGGCCTGCCCCTGCGCCCGCCGGGTGCCGTAATGGCCGGACGGTCCGGGTACTTCGAGGCGGCATCGTAGACGGCAGCGATAAGGTCGTCCGGCGGGTCAATCGGCACAGGTCAGCTCCAAGGACTTGTAGTGCGGAATGAGCACGTTCCGGCTGACGGTGCGGGACCTGATGCGCCACGGGCGCCGGCCGTACTCGTCCAGCAGCACGGTCATGGCGGAGTTGATTTCGGCCATCGCCAGCGGCATGCCGATGCAGAAGTGGGCACCGGCCCCGAACCACAGCTGGCGTGCCGCCGGCGGGACGGGCGTCCCCGGGTCAAAACCGCCCAGGCCCTTGACGGCGTGCACGGTGGACAGGAGGACGCGGTCCCCCGGCCTGATCCGCACGCCGCCGAGCCGCCCGGCCGCTGTCGCCTCGCGGAGCATCATCGGCGATGGTGCGGTGTAGCGCAAGCCCTCGTTGACGGCGTCCGGGAGGCCACGCCGGTCAGCCGCCAGGCCGGGCAGCCTGCCGTCGTCGAACAGCATTGCGGCGAGCCGCGGTACATAGGACACCAGGGTTTCGGTCCCGGCGATCACAAAGGCGCTGACAATTCCCACGGCTTCGTCCTCGCTGAGCCCCAGCGCCCGGAGGCGGCCGGGAAAGGTGGACGGGTCGTCGCTGCGGTACGCGTTCCGCACGGGTCCGGCGAGACGTTCGACGGCGGTCCTCGCCTTTGCCACCTGCGGCGGCGTCAGGCGTGGCCGGCCCAGCCGCACCAAGGAGGTGATGGAGGTGCCCAGGTTGAAGAGCTCGGTGTCCGGCAGGCGTCCGGGCGCATCGTCCCTGACTCCCAGTAGCCTGCTGATCACTCCCCCGGACAGTTCCTTTACCAGTTCCACAAACTCCACCGGGCCTCCGTCCTGCAGCCCGGCAACCAGCCGTTCGCGGAGCCGTTCACCCGCCGGGGCGACGATGGCCTCAACGGCGCGGGGAGTGAACAGACCGTTGAGGCGACGACGCAGCTCCAAGTGCTCCTCCCCATGCATGTTCAGCAGGACCCGAGAACCCACCACGGGTGTCCACAGCGCACCGGAAGCCTTGGCTCCGGACTTCGAATAGCTCGCATCCATCAGGACCTCCCTGACGAGCGAGGCCTCACTGACCAGTACCCCCAGGCCCGGCAGCCGCACGACAGGCGTCAGTTTCCCCAGCCCGCGGATCAGCGGATAGGCCACAGGATGTGCTGCAGTGTGCAAGCGCCGCTCCCACAGGGCCGGGCCATCCGCGGCCCCGGCTTGGGTGGCCATGGCGCTCACCGGATGTCAACGTGGTCAGGGCGGAACCGGTGGTCCGCGTACCAGGCGAGGGTGTTGGGCAGGCCCCAGGCCTGGACCCGGCGGGAGGATCCGAACACCACCACGTTCCGTCGGAGGGCATATGACCGCGTCAGCTTTCGGACGCGATTGGAAAGCGCACGGTCCTCGTGGAGCTCCTCGATGCTGGTACGGGGAAAGCCGCCCGCCCGCAGGTACAGTTCCGCGGTGATGGCCATGTTGCAGCCGGGCAGCATCTGGTAGGGGCCCAGGTAGCCCTCACCCTTGTTGCCCGGCCGGATGCGGCCAAAAAACGAAGCGACCTCCACGGCCAGCAGCATCAGCCAGCGGCTTGCCCGGCCCAGACCTTCGTCCAACCGGGGGTTCAGCTGCCCGGCAATCATCTCCAGGCCGTCGTCGAACGCCTCCATGATGCGCCGCGTCCAGTCCCGCGCCGGCAGACAGTCCGCGTCCGTGCGCGCCAGCCAGCGGGCGCCGTTCAGGGCGCCGAAACGCATGCCGGTATCGGCAGCGGCGCCGGTCCCCTTCTGCGTCTCATGGACCAGACGGATGTCCATTGCCGGGTGCAGCCCTGCAAAGTCAGCCACGATTGTCAGGGTGGCGTCCGTGGACCCGTTGTCCACCACCACCAGAGTGAAGTCTTTGTGCACCTGCTCGGACAGCGCCTGCAGCGCTTGGCGGATCAGCTTCTCCTCATTCAGGGCCGGCATAGCGATGCACAGCGCCCGCACCGGCGGTTCGCTCCCGGGTACGTGCGGTGTCACAGGCGCACCACGGCGATGCCCAGGCTGACCCCGCCGGCAAGACCCACCAGCGCCACCAGGTCACCGGGGCCGCACCGGCCCAGGTCCTGGGCCACCTTCAGCTGCAGGGGCAGGCTTACCGAGGCCGTGTTGCCGTACTCTTCGACGGTCCTGACGAGCTTGTCCTGCGGCACCCCGGCACCGCGGGCAAAGATGTCCCGGTACGAGGCACTGACCTGGTGGACACAGACGACGGCGAAGTCCGCCCACTCGAGGCCAAGCCGCTCCAGGGTCTCATCCAGGATGCCCCGCCCCAGATCCAGGAACGCGTCCTTGAGTTTTTCACCGTCCATATTGAAGTACGTCGCCTCGGGGTCCCGTGGAGCTACCGAACCGCCGGTGGCGAGCGTTCCCACGGCCCAGTGGCTGCTCTTGGCGGTGAAGCCCGTTCCCAGCACGCGGGACCCGGCCTCGTCGTCGGGGTCTGCCGGTTCCAGCAGCAGCGCGCACCCTGCGTCACTCATGGTGTAACCCGGAAAGGCTGCGGCGAACGTCTCCTGGTCCGGAACCGACCACCGCACGGCCCGGGAGGGCGACTCTCCGCTGACCAGGAGCACGCGCCGGTAGCGGCCGGCGCCTATCAGCGCATCGGCCACCTCCAGGCCGTTAAGAACGCTGTTGCAGGCATTCTTGATGTCCATCACCGGGCAGCCCATGCCGAGCTTTGCGGCCACCATGTGGCCGGTGGCGGGTTCCACCATGTCCTGGCTCGCCGAGGCAAAGATGAGGAGGTCGACGTCGGCGGCCTGGAGTCCGCGATCTGCCAGCAGTTTTGCGGCGGCTACCGCCGCAAGGTCGGACGCCTGCTCTGTCGCGGCCATCACCGACCGTGTCCGGATCCCGGTCAGCCTGCCGATCAGGCCCGTGGGGACGCGGAAACCGGGGCTGGCGGCAGCGAGCTGCTCTTCCAGTTGCCCGGTGCCCATCCGTCCCGGCGGCACATAGACTTCGAGGCCGGCGATCCTCGCCGCCCCCGGAAGGGTCTGGTTCATGCAGTATCTCCCCACAGACAATGCGTCCGGTGATCCCCGGCTCCGGTCCTGATCCCCAAACAAGGAAGGGCGCGTCCCGTACACGATGGTACGGGACGCGCCCTTCCTGGCGCTGAAGGCAAGCCGGGTTTGGCGGCCCCGGTGTGCGGCTAAGGCTGGATCAGGCTGCCTGCGCTGCCTTGATGGCCTGCATGACGCGGTCGGTAACCTCGTCGATGCCGCCGATGCCGTCAACCTGGGTCAGGATGCCGCGCTCGGCATACTTGGCCACAACGGCCTCGGTCTGCTCGTGGTAGAGATCCAGGCGGTGGCGGATGACGGCTTCGTTGTCGTCGCTCCGGCCCGTTTCCTTGGCACGGCCGAGCAGCCGGTGGACAAGTTCCTCGTCATCGGCAGTCAGCTGCAGGACAACGTCCAGCTTCTGCTCACCGTTGGCCAGGATCTCATCGAGGTAGTCCACCTGCGCGGTGGTGCGCGGGTAACCGTCCAGGAGGAAGCCGTTCTCGACGTCGTCCTCGCTCAGGCGGTCGCGCACCATCTTGTTGGTGACGCTGTCCGGCACGAAATCGCCGGCGTCCATGTACTTCTTGGCCTCGACGCCCAACGGCGTCTCACCCTTGACGTTGGCGCGGAAGATATCGCCGGTGGAGATCGCAACGACGCCGAGGCGCTCGGAGATCCGATCCGCCTGCGTTCCCTTGCCCGAACCCGGAGGTCCAATAATCAGCATTCTCGTCATCGCAAAAGCCCTTCGTAGTGACGTTGTTGTAGCTGCGCGTCAATCTGCTTGACCGTTTCCAGACCCACGCCCACCATGATCAGGATCGAGGTGCCGCCGAACGGGAAGTTCTGGTTGGCATTGATCAGGACCAGTGCGACCAGCGGGATCAATGCCACGAAGCCCAGGTAGAGGGCGCCCGGCAGGGTGATCCTGGAAAGGACGTACTGCAGATAGTCCGCCGTCGGCTTACCGGCCCGGATGCCCGGGATGAAGCCGCCGTACTTCTTCATGTTGTCGGAAACCTCTTCAGGATTGAAAGTGATTGCGACATAGAAGTAGGTAAAGAAGACAATCATGGCGAAATAAAGCGCCATGTAGATAGGGTGGTCACCCTTCGTGAGGTTGTTGTTGATCCACTCAACCCAGGGCTGCATCGGTTCGCCCTGCTTGGGCTGGTTGAACTGCGAGATCAGGCCCGGCAGGTACAGCATCGAGGACGCGAAGATGACGGGCACGACGCCGGCCATGTTCACCTTGATGGGGATGTACGTGCTGGTGCCTCCCACGGTCCGCCGCCCGATCATGCGCTTGGCGTACTGCACGGGAATCCTGCGCTGGGACTGCTCCACGAAGACCACAAGGGCGACGGTGAGCAGGCCGATGACCAGGACCATAAAGAAGGTGCCAGGGCCCTGGGCCTTCCAGATGGCACCCAGGGAGGTCGGGAACCCGGCCGCGATCGAGGTGAAGATGAGCAGCGACATGCCGTTGCCCACGCCCTTCTCCGTCACGAGCTCACCCATCCACATGATCAGGCCGGTGCCGGCCGTCAGGGTGATGATGATAAGGATCGTGGTGATGACGCTCGAGTCAGGGATGATGTCCAGCTGACAGTTGGGCAGCAACTGGCCGGAACGCGCCAGCGACACCAGCGTCGTGGCGTTCAGCAGGCCCAGGGCAATCGTCAGGTAACGCGTGTACTGGGTCAGCTTGGACTGCCCCGATGCGCCTTCCTCGTAGAGCTGCTGGAACCGGGGAATGACCACCCGGAGCAGCTGCACAATAATGCTGGCCGTGATGTACGGCATGATGCCCAGCGCGAAGATGGACACCTGCAGCAATGCACCGCCGCTGAACAGGTTGACGAGCTGGTAGATCCCGCCCGAGGTCTGACCGTTCTGCAAGCATTGCTGGACATTCTGGTAGCTCACACCAGGCGAGGGGATAAAGGCACCCAAGCGGAAGATTGTGATGATTCCCAGCGTGAACAACAACTTGCGTCGCAGATCAGGCGTGCGAAAGGCCCGGCCAAATGCGCTAAGCAAGCGTCCTCCTGTTGTGTTAATAAAGTCGTGTGAGATAGGTCAATAAAACCCAACAACCGAGTCTAACGGGTTCATGCGCCCGGCGAACAATCGGAGAGGTCCCAAATGATAAAAAACTCCCGGTACGCAGGGCCTGGGCCCCGCGTACCGGGAGTCTTCACAACGGGCGTCTGCCCCGCCGTCCTCTATTAGAGGGCGGTGGTGCTGCCGCCTGCTGCTGCAATCTTTTCTGCGGCGCTGGCCGAGAATGCGTGGACGGTGACGTCAACCTTGACGGTGATGTCGCCGGTGCCCAGCACCTTGACGGGCTGGTTCTTGCGAACGGCACCCTTTTCGACCAGGTTCTCCACGGTGACTGCGCCACCTTCCGGGAACAGCTCGTTGAGCTTGTCCAGGTTTACAACCTGGTACTCAACCCGGAACGGGTTCTTGAAGCCGCGCAGCTTCGGCAGGCGCATGTGCAGCGGCAGCTGGCCGCCGGCAAAGCCAGCCTTGATCTGGTAGCGGGCCTTCGTACCCTTGGTACCGCGACCAGCGGTCTTACCCTTGGAACCTTCACCACGACCAACACGGGTCTTGGCGGTCTTGGCACCCGGGGCGGGACGCAGGTGGTGAACCTTCAGTGCGTTCTGCTTCTCAGCAGCGGCGCCCTGTGCCTTTTCGGCGGTGTTCTTCTCTGCCATTTACTTCGCCTCCTCTACCTTTACCAGGTGCGGAACCGTGTTGAGCATACCCACGGTCACGGCGTCAGCGGTGCGGACAACGGTGTGTCCGATCCGCTTGAGGCCGAGGGACCGCAGCGTGTCGCGCTGGTTCTGCTTGCCGCCAATGGCGGACTTGATCTGAGTGATCTCCAACTGAACGTCAGAGGGAATCAGGTTCTTAGCCATGACTCAGACACCTGCCTTCTGGTTCATGAGCGCCTTCACCATTGCGGCCGGAGCGATCTCATCGAGCGGCAGGCCGCGGCGTGCTGCCACTGCTGCCGGCTCTTCGAGGCGCTTCAGCGCATCAACGGTCGCGTGAACGATGTTGATGGCGTTGGAGGAACCGAGCGACTTGGAGAGGATGTCGTGGATACCCACGCACTCCAGTACTGCACGGACCGGACCACCGGCGATAACACCGGTACCGGCGGAAGCCGGACGCAGCATGACGACGCCGGCGGCGGCCTCACCCTGAACGCGGTGCGGGATGGTGCTGCCGATGCGCGGAACGCGGAAGAAGGACTTCTTGGCCTCTTCGACGCCCTTTGCGATTGCGGCAGGAACTTCCTTAGCCTTGCCGTAGCCAACGCCGACCATACCGTTGCCGTCACCGACAACGACGAGGGCGGTGAAGCTGAAGCGACGACCACCCTTGACGACCTTGGAAACGCGGTTGATGGTTACAACGCGCTCTACGAACTGGCTCTTTTCGGCTTCGCGGCCACCATCGCGGCCACCACGGCCACCACGGTCGCCACGGCCCTGGCCGCGGTCGCCACGCTCGCCACGACGAGCGCCACGGCGGTCGTCAGTGGTAGCAGGCGCAGCGGTCTCAGTTGCCGGAGCAGCTACAGCTTCAGTCACCTGAATGTCCTTTTCGTTATTTTCGGTCACAGTGACAGCCCACCTTCACGTGCGCCGTCAGCGACGGCGGCGATCCGGCCGTGGTACTTGTTACCACCGCGGTCGAAGACAACAGCTTCGATACCGGCAGCCTTGGCACGCTCGGCGACCAGTTCGCCAACGCGCTTGGCCTTGGCGGTCTTGTCACCGTCGAATGCACGAAGGTCGGCTTCCAGCGTGGACGCGCTCGCTACGGTCAGGCCCTTGGTGTCGTCGACAACCTGGACGAATACGTGGCGTGCGGAGCGGTTGACGACCAGGCGAGGGCGTACAGCCGTTCCGGAGATGCGCTTGCGGATACGAAGCTGGCGACGGCTGCGTGAAGCAGACTTGCTCTTGTTCGTACGCTTCTTGTTAATTGCGATGGCCATGGTTACTTACCAGCCTTTCCGACCTTGCGGCGGATGACTTCGCCGGCGTAGCGGATGCCCTTGCCCTTATAGGGGTCCGGCTTCCGCAGCTTGCGAATGTTGGCAGCAACCTCGCCGACCTGCTGCTTGGAGATACCTGAAACAGAGAGCTTGGTCGGGGTCTCTACTGCAAAGGTGATGCCGTTCGGTGCCGAGACGTTAACCGGGTGGCTGTAGCCCAGAGCGAACTCCAGGTCAGAACCCTTGGCCTGGACGCGGTAACCGGTACCGACAATCTCAAGCTTCTTCTCGTAGCCTGCGGTGACACCCTGGATCATGTTGGCGATCAGGGTGCGGGTCAGGCCGTGCAGCGAACGTGAGGCGCGCTCGTCGTTCGGGCGGGCGACAGTCAGGGTGCCATCTTCCAGGGTGACCTCGATCGGGCTGGCCACAGTGTGGCTCAGCTCGCCTTTGGAACCCTTGACGCTGACGACAGAGCCGTCAACCTTGACCTCAACGCCGGCAGGAACGGTGATGGGGAGACGTCCAATACGTGACATTATTCTCTTCCTTTCCCGTTACCAGACGTAAGCGAGGACTTCGCCGCCCACGCCCTTCTTGCCGGCCTGCTTGTCAGTCAAGAGGCCGGAAGAGGTGGACAGGATTGCGACACCCAGGCCACCGAGCACGTGCGGCAGGTTGGTGGACTTCGCGTAAACGCGGAGTCCCGGCTTGGAAATACGACGAACGCCAGCGATTGAACGCTCGCGGTTCGGACCGAACTTGAGCTCGAGGGTCAGCTTCTTGCCAACCTCAGCGTCTTCTTCTTTCCAGGAGGCGATGTAACCTTCGGCCTTCAGGATGTCGGCAACGCGTGCCTTGAGCTTGCTGTACGGCATAGTCACGGTGTCGTGGTATGCCGAGTTTGCGTTGCGCAGACGCGTAAGCATGTCTGCGACGGGATCTGTCATGGTCATGTTGGGCTCTTGCCCTTCCTCATAACGGTTTCCGCCCTGCCATCCCCTGGGGGAAGCGGCAAGGCCGGACCTTCTATGTAGCTAGATTAAGCTTCGGTCTTGAACGGGAAACCAAGCGCCTTGAGCAGCGCGCGGCCTTCGTCGTCGGTCTTGGCAGTGGTCACGACGGTGATGTCCATACCGCGAACGCGGTCGATGGAATCCTGGTCGATCTCGTGGAACATAACCTGCTCGGTCAGACCGAAGGTGTAGTTGCCGTTGCCGTCAAACTGCTTGCCACTGAGGCCCCGGAAGTCACGGATACGCGGCAGGGCCAGCGTGACCAGACGGTCCAGGAATTCCCACATGCGGTCTCCACGCAGAGTTGCGTGTGCACCGATGGGCATGCCTTCGCGCAGCTTGAACTGTGCGATCGACTTACGGGCCTTGGTTACCTGCGGCTTCTGACCGGTGATCAGGGTCAGATCGCGGACAGCGCCGTCGATCAGCTTGGAGTCCTTGGCGGCATCTCCAACACCCATGTTCACAACGACCTTGACCAGACGGGGAACCTGGTTGACGTTTTCGTACTTGAATTCCTCGATGAGCGTGCTCTTGATGGAATCCGCGTACTTGGTCTTCAGACGAGGAACGATCTTGCTTGCCGGAGTCTCGAGAGTCTCAGTCATTAGATGTCCTTCCCGGAGCTCTTGGCCACGCGTACGCGCACTTCACGCTTCTTGCCGTTACGCTCAACGGTCTCGGTACGGAAACCGACGCGAGTGGGCTTCTTGGTGGACGGGTCAACCAGGGCCACGTTGGAGATGTGGATGGAAGCCTCGACGACCTCGATGCCACCGGTCTTGGTGCCGCGCTGCGACTGACCGACCTTGGTGTGCTTGGTTACGCGGTTAATGCCTTCAACCAACACGCGGTTGGTATCCGGGAATACGCGCAGAACCTTGCCCTGCTTGCCACGGTCGCCGCCGCGCTCAGCCTTGGCGCCAGTGATGACCTGAACGAGGTCACCCTTTTTGATCTTAGCCATGGACTAGAGCACCTCCGGAGCCAGAGAAACGATCTTCATGAACTTCTTGTCACGGAGTTCACGACCAACCGGTCCGAAGATACGGGTACCGCGGGGGTCACCGTCGTTCTTCAGGATCACAGCTGCGTTCTCGTCAAACTTGATGTAGGAACCATCCGCACGGCGGCGTTCCTTCTTGGTACGGACGATGACAGCCTTGACGACATCGCCCTTCTTTACGTTGCCGCCCGGAATTGCGTCCTTGACGGTAGCGACGATGACGTCGCCAATGCCTGCGTAGCGACGGCCAGATCCACCGAGAACGCGAATGGTAAGGATTTCCTTAGCACCCGTGTTGTCGGCGACCTTGAGTCGCGACTCCTGCTGAATCACTATTTACTCCTTGCGTCGCGCTGGTTCTCAGACCGAAAATCTTCCTACGGAATGAGCCTTGCGGAACGGTTGATCGGGGTGTCTCTTGACCTGCCTGGATTTTGCCAGACCAGGCCTAAACTCCCGTGCCAAAAACATTTGCTTCCCAGGCGAATCCGACGGATCGGGGCGCAAGGGGGCACTATGCCGTGGCACGATTGTTTACGAGGTTGATGACGGCGCACGAACGGCGCCATACAAACTCAAAATCTTAGCACGTTTTGGGCCAATCCCCATATCACAGCCTCGGGGCCGGCGCAGGGCAATGGCGCCGGGCCACTCCCCCGGCTTTCAGCCCGGACACGGAGAAGCCCCCGCTCCCGCAAGGGGAACGAGGGCTTCTCGGCATTTCTGCAGGTGCTACTTAGCCTTCTCGAGGATCTCCACCAGACGCCACCGCTTGGTAGCGGAGAGCGGGCGGGTCTCGGCGAGGAGAACGAGGTCGCCGATGCCGGCGGTGTTCTCTTCGTCGTGAGCCTTGATCTTCGTGTTGCGGCGGATGACCTTGCCGTAAAGGGCGTGCTTCACGCGGTCTTCGACCTGGACAACGATGGTCTTTTCCATCTTGTCCGAGACGACGTAGCCGCGCTTCGTCTTACGGTAACCGCGCTCGTCAGCCTTGGCTGCGCCGGAAACAGTTTCCGTCACGTTCTCGTCCTTTTCACTCACTTGGCATCCTCCTCGGTCTCAACCGTTTCAGCCTTGTCGGCCTTCTTGGTTGCAGCCTTCTTGGATTTCTTTTCTTCCTTGGCTTCCACAACCGGTGCGGCAACCTCGGCACGAATGCCCAGCTCGCGCTCACGGAGAACGGTGTAGATGCGTGCGATGTCCTTCTTTACCGCGCGCAGACGACCGTGGTTCTCCAGCTGACCGGTGGCGGACTGGAAACGCAGGTTGAACAGCTCTTCCTTGGACTTGCGGAGTTCTTCAACGAGACGCTCGTTGTCGAAACCGTCCAGCTGCGCGGGTGCGAGATCCTTCGACCCTACTGCCATTTCTACTCACCACCTTCGCGACGCACAATGCGTGCCTTCAACGGCAGCTTGTGGATTGCCAGGCGCAGTGCCTCGCGAGCTACCTCTTCACTGACACCGGAGAGTTCGAAGAGAACCCGGCCCGGCTTGACGTTTGAGACCCACCATTCCGGAGAACCCTTACCGGAACCCATACGGGTTTCAGCAGGCTTCTTCGTCAGCGGACGGTCCGGGTAAATGTTGATCCAGACCTTGCCGCCACGCTTGATGTGGCGGGTCATCGCGATACGGGCAGATTCGATCTGACGGTTCGTGACGTATGCCGGGCTCAGAGCCTGGATGCCCCACTCACCGAAGGAGACCTTGGTGCCGCCCGTAGCAGCGCCGGAACGACCCGGGTGGTGCTGCTTACGGTGCTTGACTCGACGTGGGATAAGCATTTAAGCCTGTCCTCCTTCTACTGCCGGTGCAGCTGCCTCAACCGCAGGAGCTTCAGCAGCAGGTGCTGCTTCGGCTGCCGGGCGGTCGGTACGACGACGGCGGTCACCACGGTCAGCGCCACCCGGGCGGCCCGGACGATCGCTGGCACCACGGCCGCGGGACGGAGCAGCAGCTGCCTGCTGAGCCAGTTCCTTGGAGGTGACGTCACCCTTGTAGATCCAGACCTTCACGCCGATGCGGCCGAAGGTGGTCTTGGCTTCGTAGAAGCCGTAGTCGATGTTCGCGCGGAGGGTGTGCAGGGGCACACGGCCTTCGCGGTAGAACTCCGAGCGGGACATTTCAGCGCCACCCAGTCGACCGGAGCAAGCGATACGGATGCCCTTGGCACCTGCACGCTGTGCGGACTGCATTGCCTTCTTCATTGCACGGCGGAATGCCACGCGGGAAGTCAGCTGCTCCGCAACGCCCTGGGCAACAAGCTGTGCTTCCATCTCGGGGTTCTTGACCTCGAGGATGTTCAGCTGAACCTGCTTGCCGGTGAGCTTTTCGAGCTCGCCGCGGATGCGGTCTGCTTCAGCACCGCGGCGGCCGATAACGATGCCCGGACGTGCCGTGTGGATATCCACGCGGACACGGTCGCGGGTGCGCTCGATCTCAACCTTGGCGATACCGGCGCGCTCCATGCCCGTGGACATGAGCTGGCGGATACGGATGTCTTCGCGAACGAAGTCCTTGTACCGCTGGCCGGCCTTGGTGCTGTCAGCAAACCAGTGCGATACGTGATCGGTGGTGATGCCGAGTCGGAACCCGTGCGGGTTAACTTTCTGTCCCACTTAGCGAGCCTCCTCTTTCTCCGGGGTAGCGACTACCACGGTGATGTGGCTCGTGCGCTTCTTGATCTGAAATGCACGACCCTGGGCACGCGGCTGGAACCGCTTCATGGTCGGGCCTTCATCAACAAACGCTTCGCTGATGATGAGGTCACCTTCGTCAAACGCCACGCCGTCGCGGTCCGCGAGGACCCGGGCGTTGGAGATTGCCGACTGAACTACCTTGAATACCGGCTCAGAAGCTGCCTGGGGGGCAAACTTCAGAATTGCCAGAGCCTCGTTCGCTTGCTTACCACGAACAAGGTTGACGACGCGCCGGGCCTTCATAGGCGTTACGCGGATGTGACGCGCAATTGCCTTGGCTTCCATTGCTTTCCTTCTCTCGTCTTTGACGTAAGTGCAGGCGCCTAGCGGCGCTTGCCCTTACGGTCGTCCTTGACATGGCCGCGGAATGTCCGCGTGGGAGCGAATTCGCCGAGCTTGTGCCCGACCATCGACTCGGTGACAAACACCGGAATGTGCTTGCGTCCGTCGTGCACGGCGATCGTGTGCCCGAGCATGTCGGGAATGATCATCGAGCGGCGGGACCAGGTCTTGATGACGTTCTTGGTGCCCTTTTCGTTTTCCCTGTCCACCTTTACAAAGAGGTGCTGGTCAACGAAAGGACCTTTTTTCAGGCTGCGTGGCATGTGTCCAGGCTCCTATCGCTTGTTCTTGCCAGTACGACGGCGACGAACAATAAGCTTGTCGCTCTCTTTGTTGGGACGGCGGGTGCGACCTTCGCGCTTACCGTTGGGGTTGACGGGGTGACGTCCACCGGACGTCTTACCCTCGCCACCACCGTGCGGGTGGTCAACCGGGTTCATCGCGACACCACGGACGGTCGGGCGAACGCCCTTCCAGCGCATGCGGCCGGCCTTGCCCCAGTTGATGTTCGACTGCTCGGCGTTGCCGACCTCGCCGATCGTTGCGCGGCAGCGCACGTCGACGTTGCGGATTTCGCCGGAAGGCAGACGCAGCTGGGCGAAGCGGCCTTCCTTTGCAACGAGCTGGATCGATGCGCCGGCGGAGCGGCCCATCTTGGCGCCGCCACCCGGACGCAGTTCAACTGCGTGGATAACGGTACCCACCGGGATGTTGCGCAGGGGCAGGTTGTTGCCGGGCTTGATATCAGCGTTGGCACCGGCCTCTACGAAGTCACCCTGGGACAGCTTGTTCGGGGCGATGATGTACCGCTTGGTGCCATCAACGTAGTGCAGGAGGGCGATGCGAGCCGTACGGTTCGGATCGTACTCAATTTCGGCAACGCGGGCGTCAACGCCGTCTTTGTCGTGGCGACGGAAGTCGATCAGACGGTACTGGCGCTTGTGGCCACCACCCTTGTGACGGGTCGTGATCTTACCGGTGTTGTTACGGCCACCCTTTTTCGGGAGGGGACGTACCAACGACTTTTCCGGCGTCGACCGCGTGATTTCAGTGAAGTCCGCTACGCTCGAGCCGCGACGGCCCGGGGTAGTCGGCTTATATTTACGGATTCCCATAATTCATTTCCTCGTTAAAGTGGTCTCCGCTACGCGAGCGGACCGCCGAAGATGTCGATCGTGCCTTCTTTGAGGGTCACAATCGCACGCTTGGTGTTCTTGCGGGTTCCCCAGCCGAATTTGGTGCGCTTACGCTTACCGGCACGGTTGATGGTGTTGATCGATTCGACCTTGACGGAGAAAATCTTCTCCACGGCCAGCTTGATCTCGGTCTTGTTCGAGCGGGGGTCCACCAGGAAGGTGTACTTTCCCTCATCGATCAGGCCGTAGCTCTTTTCCGATACGACGGGTGCAAGCACGACGTCGCGCGGATCCTTGATGGTGGCTGCGCTCACTTGGCATCCTCCTCGTTCTTTGCCTTGGCGGCAACGAATGCCTCGTAGGCAGCCTTGGTGAAGACTACGTCGTCAGAGACGAGCACGTCGTAGGTGTTCAGCTGGTCTGCGTACAGAACGTGAACATCTGCGAGGTTGCGCACGGACAGTGCGGCAACATCGTTGGCGCGCTCGATGACAACGAGCAGGTTCTTGCGCTCGGAAACTCCGCGCAGCGTTGCCAGTGCTTCCTTGGCGGACGGCTTGGTGCCGGCTACCAGTTCAGCAACAACGTGGATGCGGCCGTTGCGGGCGCGGTCAGACAGTGCGCCGCGAAGTGCAGCAGCAATCATCTTCTTGGGGGTCCGCTGGCTGTAGTCACGCGGGGTCGGGCCGTGGACAACGCCACCACCGGTCATGTGAGGGGCGCGGATTGAACCCTGACGGGCGCGGCCGGTGCCCTTCTGCTTGAACGGCTTGCGGCCTGCACCGGAAACTTCAGCGCGGGTCTTGGTCTTGTGGGTACCCTGGCGAGCAGCAGCGAGCTGTGCAACGACGACCTGGTGCAGCAGCGGCACGTTGGTCTGTACGTCGAAGATCTCTGCAGGCAGGTCAACCTTGACAGTGCTAGTCATTGAACTAGGCTCCCTTCACGGCGGTGCGTACGAGGACGACCTGGCCGCGGGCACCGGGAACGGCGCCCTTGATGAGGAGCAGCGACTTCTCGACGTCAACTGCGTGAACCGTGAGGTTCAGCGTGGTGTGACGAACGGCGCCCATACGGCCGGCCATTTTCATGCCCTTGAAGACGCGGCTCGGGGTGGATGCGCCACCGATTGAACCGGGCTTACGGTGGTTCTTGTGTGCACCGTGGGAAGCACCAACGCCGTGGAAGCCGTGACGCTTCATAACACCGGCGAAGCCCTTACCCTTGGTGGTGCCAACGACGTCGATCTTCTGGCCGGCTTCGAAGACCTCAACAGAGAGCTCCTGGCCCAGCTCGTACTCAGCAGCATCTGCGGTACGGAGTTCGACGACGTGGCGGCGAGGCGTGACGCCTGCCTTTTCAAAGTGACCAGCCAGCGGCTTGGTGACCTTGCGGGGATCGATCTGGCCGTAGCCGATCTGAACGGCGACGTAGCCATCAACGTCTGCATTGCGCAGCTGGGTGATGACGTTCGAGTCAGCCTGGACAACAGTGACGGGGATGAGCTTGTTGTTCTCGTCCCAGACCTGGGTCATGCCGAGCTTCGTGCCCAGCAGGCCCTTTACGTTACGGGTTGCGGTCATAGTCTCTCAGCACCTCCCTACAGCTTGATTTCGATGTTCACGTCGGCCGGCAGGTCGAGACGCATAAGCGAGTCAACAGCCTTCGGCGTGGGGTCGATGATGTCGATCAGACGCTTGTGCGTGCGCATTTCAAAGTGCTCGCGGCTGTCCTTGTACTTGTGCGGAGAGCGGATAACGCAGTACACGTTCTTCTCCGTCGGCAGCGGCACGGGGCCGACTACCGTTGCGCCTGCGCGCGTGACCGTCTCAACGATCTTCCGTGCTGAAACGTCAATGACCTCGTGGTCATATGACTTCAGCCGGATGCGGATTTTTTGTCCCGCCATGTCGCCTGACTCTCTTTCAGTCTGTGCTTCCCCTGTTTGGGGCTGCCCTGTTTACTTACGCGTTGTGCGGCTGCCGAAGCATTTGAAGTCGTAACTACCACCCGCCGCACAAGCTGAATCCGGAAGAATCCGGGTTCCTCAACCTGCCGGCGCAACCGACCCCCGCGGTCGGGCGTGTCGCGCTGTGCACGCGTACTCGTCCGCAATTCCATGGGGAGTGGGTTATGTTTGGTCTCCTACTTGGACCCTGACACCCGGCATTATCCGGATCGGGACGCGAAGGAGCGCTTGAACAACTCATCTAGTATGCCGGATTTTGCAGGCAGAAGCGAATCAGGTGGTGCCGGGGCCCTTCAGCACCGGAGATGCCGGTCATTGCCTTCAGCAACCGTCGAATGGATGATAGGGGCATGACTGTGCAGAACTCTGCGGCGTTGCAGAGCCTGGCCGGGCGGCTGGACCCGGAGTTCGTCCTTGGCGTGGCCGCCGCCGCCTTCCAGATTGAAGGATCCCTCAAGGCTGACGGGCGCGGCCCGTCCGGCTGGGACGCCTTCGCCGAGAAACCTGGCAGCATCATGGACGGCCACTCCCCTGCCATCGCCTGCGACCACTACAACCGTTCCGGCGAAGACGTGGCCCTGATGCGCGAACTGGGCGTCGACTCCTACCGGTTCTCCATTTCCTGGCCCCGGATCCAGCCCGACGGCCGCGGCTCCTTCAACAGTCAGGGCCTGGACTTCTATGACCGGCTGATCGACCAGCTGCTCGACGCCGGCATCTCACCGATGGCCACGCTCTACCACTGGGATACTCCGCTGCCGCTCGAGCACGGCGGTGGCTGGCTGAACCGCTCCACCGCGGAACGTTTCGCCGAATACAGCGCAGCCGCAGGGGAACGGTACGGGGACCGCGTGGCGCAGTGGGTCACACTGAACGAACCTGTTTCGGTGACGCTCAACGGCTACGCCCTCGGCGTGCACGCCCCCGGCCACGACCTGCTCTTCGACGCATTACCCGCAGTCCATCATCAGTTGCTGGGCCACGGACTCGCGGTTCAGGCACTGCGGGCGGCCGGTGTTGCGGGGACCGTGGGGGTTACCAACCTGCACTCCCCCGTGCGTCCGGCCTCGGGCAAGCTTACCGACAGGTTGCTGGCCAAGGTTTTCGACCTGATGCTGAACCGGGTGTACGCCGACCCCATTCTCCTGGGCAGGTATCCGACGCCGCCGCTACTGGCGAGGCCATGGTTCCGAACCCTGTCCGGCGCCAAGGACGCCGATCTCCGGAACATCCACCAGCCCATCGACTTCTATGGACTCAACTACTACTACCCCGTGAAAGTCGCCACCGGGCGCGGTCCGGCCGACAGCCCCGCCGGGACTGCCGAGGCAATGGCCCGGGTGCCGTTCCACCTGGCCGCGTTTCCCGAATACGGCCTGACCGGCTTCGGCTGGCCGGTGGCTCCGGATCACCTGGGTGTGCTGCTGCGGGAAATGAAAGACCGGTACGGTGATGCCCTCCCGCCGCTATACATCACCGAGAGCGGAGCGAGTTTCCCGGAGCCGGAGCATGTGACAGGCCCGATTGCCGATTCCAACAGAATCGAATACCTCGCCGGCCATCTGGACCATGCCCTCGCGGCCACGTCACCCGGCGGCCTGGCCGAGGACGTGGAACTCCTGGGCTACTACGTATGGACGCTGCTGGACAACTTCGAGTGGGCCGCGGGGTACTCGCAGCGTTTCGGCCTGGTCCACGTGGACTTTGACACGCTGGAACGGACACCGAAGGAGTCCTTCTATTGGCTCCAGGCGCTGAGCAGGGCCCGGAAAGCCTGAGCGCGGCCCTACTGGTTCTTGTTGGCGCGGTTGATGCGCTTGGCGCGGTCGATCTCCTGGCGGAAGTGCTTCTTCGCCCAGAAGACGCCGACGACGACCACAGCGGCCACCAGGAAAAAAATAAACCAGCCCATGTTGCTGTCCTTTCGTTGCCAGCAACCTTACCAAGGCATCAGGAGAAGCGATCCGGCCGCATGTCGGGTGTCGGCCGCGGTTCAGGCATGGGCTCCGCGTCAGCCGGCACCACAGGCTTGGCACGCGACAGCTTCCACAGGGCAAAGACGATGAGCCCGACGGCGATCAGCGCCAGCAGCGCGAACGTGTAGGACCGGAGCGCCCACATCAGGCACAATGAAACCCCGGCCGCGCCCCACCAGACGAACATCCGCTCACCGATGAGCAGCCCGGACAGCAGGAGCGCCGCATGCAGTGCCAGGATCCACAGCTGCTGGCCGCCGGATCCGCCAAAGAGAATCCCCACGCCGCTCAGGCCCAGCAATGCGGCGCCGGAAGACAGAAGGACGCGCCCCGCCGTCGTGAATCCGGCAGTATAGCGGGCCGCAGCCAGAACAGCGCCAAGCAGGACGTACCACTGCACCGCCCAGAACGGAGACTGGAGGTGGCCCTCCGTGACAAGGAGTGCACGCTGCACTGCCAGCGTCACCACTAATGCGCCAATTTCGGCGGCCAGCCTCCGCGTTCCGCCCGAAACTTCACGCACGATCACAGCCACGGTTGCGGCCACCAGCAGTGCGGCCGTCAGGGAGGTGGCGTCGCGCACTAATCCGGTCAAGGCAGGCACTGCCAAACCAAGCGCTCCTCCGCAGACCAGTGTCCGCCGTCGCACTCCGTCCTCCGCGCCGAACGCGAAGCTGGCCCCGTAAAGGACCGCTGCCGCCAGACCGCAGCCGGCGAGCCATGGCAGGTAGGCTCCCCATATGCCCGGAGTGCCACGCAACACGGCGTCGGCAATTCGTGTGGCACCAGCCAGGACAAGTGCTGCGGCAGGCGGGTAGAGCAGCGGCAGGCGTTCCAGGTGCGAGGCCGTAAACCCGGTGACGGCCAGAACCAGAAGTGAGGCACCGGTAATCCAGTCCCCTGTCTCGGCGGCTGTCAGCACGGCAACCACTGCAGGAACAGCCGCCCCCGTCAGCCAGAACCGGCGGACCACCGCGTCCGCATGCTGCCCCTGCCGGCGCCGCAGTCTTAGAATTCCGGAAGCGTTGAAGGCAAGGGACACGGCCAGCAATGCCAACGGAACGCCGGTCCGGCTGAGAAGTGGCGCTTCGAGGAAGGTTCCGGCCCCGAAATGCAGCGCCGGTCCCGCCGCCACAACGCCGAACACGACTGCATATACACTCAGATATTGCGCACCGCGCGCCGCGAACAGCCGATGGGCCGCGACGGCACCAAGCAGCAGCAGAAGCAGTTCCGCCAGGACAACGCCGCGGCCGCCCTCGGCAGCGTAAACGGCGGACCCAGCGCCCGCCTGGATGACATACAGCGCCGGCAAAAGCGCCTGCGCCGCCAAGGTCAGCCACACCGCGGCATCTTGGAAGGGCACCTGCACCAGCCGGTGCCGCATGAACCAGCGGACCACGTGCTGGCCAGCCAGCACGACAGCGAAGGTCAGCGACACGGCCGCTGCGGACGCCGTGACGTCATAGCTGAAGACGAGGGCTAGCGCCGCGGTGAGGATGCGCGCTGAAGCAAAGTAAGCGCCCTTGGCCTGTCCCGGTTCCGCCGCGACAACCATGACCGCGCTGTAAACAGCGAAGATTCCCAGCAGGAGCTCGACGTCGGGCAAAATCCCGGCGCTGCAGACCAGCAGGACGGCCATCATGGACGGCGCGAAGGCTGCGGCGGCAGCGGTCAGGTCCCGGAATACGTAGCCGGACGCGGCGGCGCTGAGCGCCATGACGGTGATGGTCACGGTTCTCTGCCAGTCTGCCGCGCCGAGGGCTGAGGCGGGCAGGATCACAGCCAGCGCCAGCGTGGCGGTTTGCAGCGCCAGGACCAGTGCGACGTCGGCTACCACGGCGTCCGGGGCACGGTCGCGGATTGCGGCCACAAGGGGGAAGACTAGCTGGACTCCCAGGCCAACGATCAGGACCGTGGGAAGCGAGATGCTCCCTCCGGCAATGACCAATGGTCCGGAACGCTCCTGAAGGTCTCCGTACGCCATCGCCAGGAGCAGGGTTGCCGCTCCGCGCGCCATCCACCAGTAAGCCCAACGCTGGCCGATCGCAGCGGAGCGAACCGCCGACGTTGCCAGGTAAAGAACCACCAACACAAGAAGGCCGTTGGCGAGGCCTGGCGAGACACCGGAGTAGGCCGTCATGACGGCGGTCAGCGCTATTGCCAGCGGCAGCCACTCGACTGCCACAGGCTGCCAGGTCGCGCCCGCAGCGGATCTCGGGAACAGGAGGGACCCGGCCGCCAGTGAAGCCAGCAACTGGACTACAAGGGCTACCGTCGAAAGCAGGTTGCCCGACGTGGAATCCGTCATGGGCAAGGCCATAAGGCACAGGGCGCCGGCGGCGGTAAACCCGGCAAGGGTGGGTACAGGCAGCAGGGCCGCGGCACCTGCCCGTTCCGCCACGGCCGACGTCACCTGCTGGACCACAAGGCTGAGCGAGAGAGCGAAGAGAGCCGCAGCAAGCGTTTCATGGCTTCCCTCCATCACTGCCGTCACGAGTGCGGGAACGGCCAGTGTGCCGGCCACACGCGCGGCAAAGATGAAGTACCGGCGCAGCCCTGAGCGGGATGTCATCGCACGGACCGCCCAGAAGAGTGTTGCGGCCGCCAGCAGGTTGAAGGCCAGCCAGGGGCCGAGCTGGGAAGTTGCGACAATGCCGGTTGCCAATGCTGCCGGAGGCGCCCATTCGGCGGCGCCCCCGGCCCTAACCGCGATGTACATGCCCGTTGCGGTGCCGGTAAGAACTGCGCAGAGCAGCAGGTCCTCCGTGCTACTTGAAACCCGCATGGTCATGATCATGGCCAACACCAGATGCGCGCCAAGCGTAACGAACGCGTCGGCGGTCCAGTGCTGCCTGCCTGCCCGGGCCGGACTCCATCGCTGGAGGGACGCTGCCGCCGCGGTTACGGCCACTGACTGAAGGGCAAGCAGGAATGCGCCCGTGAAAAGGGCCCAGACGAAACTTCCGGAGAGCTGCCACACCCCGGCCGAGGCCGCGACGGTCAGCGCGAGGCGCGCACCGTTGATTTTTGCGAGTCGGTTGCCAGCGGCGGGCAGCACGGCGGCAACGGCGAAATAGGCTCCGCAGAGCGCCATGATCAGTGCTAGCTCCCCGCGTTCCAAACGCAGCGGAAGAATCATTGCGGCGAGGGCGACGGCAGGAACAACGAAGGGGTCGAGAAGCATGATCGGGCGCAGGAACAGGGGCGGAACCCAGCCGGACTTCGCCAGCGTGACCGCCGTCGCGGCCACGGCAAAGCCGATCACCGCCGCGGAGTACCAGACGAGCGGGGCACCCAGCACGGACACCCCTGACCAGGCAGTGGAGACCACGAAGGTGAGCGACAGGTATGCAAGGACCCTGCTGTCGAGCCTGACGGCCGCCACCACGTAAGCCAGCGTCCCGACGAGCGACGTGAGGAGCCAGGCCATCGGTGCGTCCTGCACGGCAAAGTTATACATCGCCAGGCCGGACACGGGCACCAGTGCCAACCCTGTACCTGCGAACGCTACGGCGGCCGGCCGCAGCCTGGGAGCCCTGGCATGGATCGCTAATCCGGCACCATAGAAGAGTGCCGTGATGAGGCAAACTCCGGCGAAACGCAGCACGGCAGGGAGGCTAGTGCCTACAAAGAGCGCACCAGCTGCCACAAGCAACAGACTCGCTACATAAAGCGTGACGTTGATGTTTTGACGTTCGCGCCTTTCCTTGCGTGCCTGCAATTCCTCCGCGGACTCCGCAACCAGTGGCTCATCAGTCGTCGGACCAGCAGCCGGAGACGCGGCAACTCCTGTCGGGGCAACCGCGGCGTCGGAAGGCTGGCCCGGGGACAGCTCGGCAGGCTGAAACTTGGGCCACGCGGATAGATCGACAGAGCCAGCTTGAGGCGCTTCCGTAGCCGCCGGACGGCTGGCCCGGCCTGTCCCACGGATATTTGCAGCAGCAGCGGGAAGCCCTGCACTGGGTGCGCGCTGAACAGAGGCCGCGGTTGCGCAGTCATTCCACCCCTGGACGTGCCCGGTCATGAAGCCGCTTCGGTAGGCCTCTTCATTCGCGCCCCCAAGTTCTCGGATGGAGCGCCGGGCGGAGACCAACAGGACGACGGCAATGATCAACAGAAGCGTCATGAGGGCAGCCCACATCAAGGTGTTCCTTTCGTGTCATCGCCGCCACGTATCCAATCCGCAATTTATCCAGCGACTGGAATAAACTTAGCAAAAAACAGCCCCGCTGCGTAGAAACGCAGCGGGGCTGTTGATAAGTATCAGATGGCCGTTAGACGGCTTCCTGATCCTTGATCGTGAAGTACTACTTGATGATCTTGGTGACACGTCCCGAACCAACGGTGCGGCCGCCTTCGCGGATTGCGAAGCCGAGGCCCTCTTCCATAGCGATCGGCTGGATGAGCGCAACGGTCATCTCAGTGTTGTCGCCAGGCATAACCATTTCCGTGCCTTCCGGCAGGGTGATAACGCCGGTTACGTCCGTGGTGCGGAAGTAGAACTGCGGGCGGTAGTTGGAGTAGAACGGGTTGTGACGTCCGCCTTCGTCCTTGGAGAGGATGTAGACGTTAGCCTCGAAGTCGGTGTGCGGGGTGATGGAACCCGGCTTGACGACAACCTGGCCACGCTCTACGTCATCACGCTTCAGACCGCGGAGCAGCAGGCCACAGTTCTCGCCGGCCCATGCTTCGTCGAGCTGCTTGTGGAACATCTCGATACCGGTAACCGTGGTCTTCTGGACCGGACGGATGCCGACGATCTCGACCTCAGAGTTGATCGCGAGGGTTCCACGCTCGGCGCGGCCCGTAACAACGGTGCCACGGCCGGTGATCGTGAAGACGTCTTCGATCGGCATCAGGAACGGCTTGTCGCGGTCACGTACGGGGTCCGGAACGGACTCGTCGACAGCAGCCATCAGGTCCTCAACGGACTTGACCCACTCCGGGTCGCCTTCCAGGGCCTTCAGGCCCGAAACGCGAACGACCGGTGCTTCGTCGCCATCGAAGCCCTGCGAGCTCAGGAGCTCACGAACTTCCATTTCAACGAGGTCGAGGAGTTCCTCGTCGTCGACCATGTCAGCCTTGTTCAGTGCCACCAGCAGGTAGGGAACACCAACCTGGCGGGCGAGCAGAACGTGCTCGCGGGTCTGGGCCATCGGGCCGTCAGTGGCGGCAACCACGAGGATTGCACCGTCCATCTGAGCAGCACCGGTGATCATGTTCTTGATGTAGTCAGCGTGACCCGGAGCGTCTACGTGTGCGTAGTGGCGCTTCTCGGTCTGGTACTCAACGTGGGAGATGTTGATGGTAATGCCGCGCTGACGCTCTTCGGGAGCAGAGTCAATCGACGCGAAGTCACGCTTCTCGTTGAGAGTCGGGTACTTGTCGTACAGCACCTTGGAAATGGCGGCCGTCAACGTCGTCTTACCGTGGTCAACGTGACCAATGGTACCGATGTTAACGTGCGGCTTAGTCCGCTCGAACTTTGCCTTTGCCACAGGTTCCTCCTAGAACGTTTTCAAATGACTTACCCTTCGGCTGCGCTTGTCGCGGCCGAAACTCCAGTAAGTCTACTTGGGGGGCTTTGGATTGGTGAAATTGCAGATTCAGGAACTAATACTAGTCCCTCGAGCCTGTTCGTGCAGATGGCCGGAGCCCGGCTTGACCGGACTGCATCTAACCGGGAACCGGCCACCTGCACCGGGTGAGTTTCCGAAATCGGAAATACACCCAAGTTTGTCGCTTTGAAAGTCCGGTGTGGACTACTCGCCGCGGTTCTTCTGGATGATCTCGTCGGCGACAGCCTTCGGGACCTCGGCGTAGCTGTTGAACGTCATGGAGTAAACAGCACGGCCCTGGGTCTTGGAACGCAGGTCACCGATGTAGCCGAACATGCCGGACAGCGGGACGTGTGCGCGGATAACCTTGACGCCCTGGGCATCCTCCATGGACTGCATCTGGCCACGGCGGGAGTTGAGGTCACCGATAACTTCACCCATGTATTCCTCAGGGGTGCGGACCTCAACATCCATCAGCGGTTCAAGCAGAACAGGGTTCGCCTTGCGTGCAGCTTCCTTGAAAGCCATACGGCCGGCGATCTTGAACGCCATTTCCGAGGAGTCAACATCGTGGTACGCGCCGTCAATCAGCGTGGCCTTGATGCCGACAACCGGGTAGCCGGCCAGGACGCCGTCGTTCAGTGCATCCTGGATACCGGCGTCGACCGACGGGATGTATTCGCGCGGAACGCGGCCACCGGTGACCTTGTTCTCGAACTCGTACAGCTCGCCTTCAGCGGTGTCCAGCGGCTCGATCGCAATCTGGATCTTTGCGAACTGGCCGGAACCACCGGTCTGCTTCTTGTGCGTGTAGTCGTGACGCTCTACAGCGCGCTTGATGGTTTCGCGGTAAGCAACCTGCGGCTTGCCAACGTTTGCCTCGACCTTGAATTCGCGGCGCATGCGGTCCACCAGGATGTCCAGGTGGAGCTCGCCCATGCCGGCGATGATGGTCTGACCGGTGTCTTCGTTGAGGGAGACCTGGAAGGTCGGGTCCTCAGCGGAGAGCTTCTGGATGGCCGTGGAGAGCTTCTCCTGGTCACCCTTGGTGTTCGGTTCGATGGCAACCGAGATCACGGGCTCCGGGAAGCTCATGGACTCGAGAACGATCTGGTTGGCGGCATCGCACAGGGTGTCACCCGTGGTGGTGTCCTTCAGACCGATGGCTGCATAGATGTGGCCGGCGGTAGCGCCCTCAACAGGCATTTCCTTGTTGGCGTGCATCTGGAACAGCTTGCCGATGCGCTCCTTCTTGCCCTTGGTGGAGTTAACCACCTGGGCGCCCGCTTCAACGTGACCGGAGTACACGCGGATGAAGGTCAGCTGACCGAAGAACGGGTGCGCGGCGATCTTGAATGCCAGTGCGGAGAACGGCTCTTCGGAAGACGGCTTACGAGTGAGTTCCTTCTCTTCGTCGCGAGGATCGTGACCGATCATCGGGGGGACGTCGAGCGGGTTCGGCAGGTAGTCGACAACAGCATCCAGCATCGGCTGAACGCCGCGGTTCTTGAACGCGGAACCACAGAAGACCGGGTAGATTTCCGAGTTGATCGTCATCTTGCGGATGCCGGCCTTGAGCTCGTCAATGGAGATCTCTTCGCCCTCAAGGTACTTCTCCATGAGTTCTTCGGAGGACTCTGCAACGGTCTCAATGAGCGTTGCGCGGTACTCGTCAGCCTTCTCCTGGAGGTCAGCCGGGATCTCGCGGATCTCGTACTTGGCACCCATCGTGACGTCACCCTTGGCATCGCCGGGCCACACCAGTGCGCGCATGTAGAGCAGGTCGACGACGCCGATGAAGTCGTTCTCGGCACCGATCGGCAGCTGCATAACAAGCGGCTTCGCACCAAGGCGGCTGATGATGGTGTCCACGGTGAAGTAGAAGTCAGCGCCCAGCTTGTCCATCTTGTTGACGAAGCAAATACGCGGAACGTTGTACTTGTCAGCCTGGCGCCACACAGTCTCAGACTGCGGCTCCACGCCTTCCTTGCCGTCGAACACGGCAACTGCACCGTCGAGGACGCGCAGGGACCGCTCAACCTCGACCGTGAAGTCCACGTGGCCGGGGGTGTCGATGATGTTGATCTGGTTGTTCTCCCAGAAGCAGGTCACGGCGGCAGACGTGATGGTGATGCCGCGTTCCTTTTCCTGTTCCATCCAGTCGGTGGTCGAAGCGCCGTCGTGCGTTTCGCCGATCTTGTGGTTCACACCTGTGTAGAACAGAATGCGCTCGGTGGTGGTGGTCTTGCCGGCATCAATGTGGGCCATGATGCCGATATTGCGGACCTTACTAAGGTCGGTAAGCACGTCCTGTGCCACGGTGTCTCCCTTTCGGATGGACTACACGTTCGCCGCCGGCTCGTCAGAGCCGGCGGCGTCCGGGAAGTATTACCAGCGGTAGTGTGCGAAGGCCTTGTTGGACTCGGCCATCTTGTGGGTGTCTTCGCGACGCTTCACAGCGGCACCGAGACCATTCGAGGCATCCAGGATTTCGTTCTGGAGACGCTCGGTCATCGTCTTTTCGCGGCGGGCCTTGGAGTAGCCAACCAGCCAGCGGAGGGCTAGGGCCGTGGAACGGCCCGGCTTGACCTCAACCGGAACCTGGTAGGTTGCGCCACCAACGCGGCGTGAGCGGACCTCGAGGGAAGGCTTGACGTTGTCCATGGCCTTCTTGAGGGCTGCCACGGGGTCGCCGCCGGACTTGGCGCGGGCGCCTTCAAGGGCACCGTAAACGATGCGCTCAGCGGTGGACTTCTTGCCGTCTACCAGCACCTTGTTGATCAGCTGGGTGACCAGCGGGGAGCCGTAAACGGGATCTAGTACTAGCGGCCGCTTGGGGGCCGGACCCTTGCGAGGCATATTACTTCTTCTCCATCTTTGCGCCGTAGCGGCTGCGGGCCTGCTTACGGTTCTTCACACCCTGGGTATCGAGGGCGCCACGGACGATCTTGTAACGGACACCCGGGAGGTCCTTCACACGACCGCCACGGACGAGCACAATGGAGTGCTCCTGGAGGTTGTGGCCTACACCGGGGATGTAGGCGGTAACCTCAACGCCACCGTTAAGGCGCACACGTGCAACCTTACGCAGAGCCGAGTTCGGCTTCTTCGGGGTGGTGGTGTAGACGCGGGTGCAAACACCGCGGCGCATCGGGCTGCCCTTAAGCGCGGGAGCCTTGGTCTTTGAGACCTTAGGCGTGCGGCCCTTACGGACCAACTGGTTAATCGTAGGCACTCTCGTGTTCTCCGTTTTATCCGGAGCGGCCGCTGACAGCCGCTCTCCTTTTGCTTTGCCCCGCCGCCCGAGCTTTGAAGAATCTCCAGAGCAGCTGAGGCGAAGCCTTAATAGTCGGATCGCAGACCGGGACCTGGACTCGCGTCGTGATCGGCCCCTAGGCATGCAAAAATGTGGCATACGTTGCACAAGAACCCTGCAAACCGGAAACGTCGCTCTGGCTTTGCCTTTCAGCTCAGCCGGCGCTCTCATCCACTGCCACAATAACAATTGGTATCCAGTCTAACATGGACGGCCGTCAAGCCTTAATCGGGCCAACGGAAAGGCCCCGCCACCGCTCCGTTAGTCAAAACAGAGAGGTGACGGGGCCCGACGCCGAACTAACGGTTAGCGGAAATCGCTGCCGAGATCGTAGTCATCCAGCGGGATGGCGTGGAACTCAGGAGCTCCGTCGCCGCCCAGGGTGTCGTAGGAGAAGTCGCTGAATGCGCTGGGACCTGTAAACAGGTTTGCCTTTGCTTCTTCAGTCGGCTCCACCGTGACCTCCGTGTAGCGCGGGAGACCCGTACCGGCCGGGATGAGCTTACCGATGATGACGTTTTCCTTGAGGCCGAGCAGCGGGTCGCTCTTGCCTTCCATGGCCGCCTGCGTCAGGACGCGGGTGGTTTCCTGGAAGGAAGCAGCCGACAGCCAGGACTCGGTCGCCAGGGATGCCTTGGTGATACCCATGAGCTCAGGACGTCCGGAAGCCGGAGTCTTGCCCTCGGACACAACGCGGCGGTTGGCGTCTTCGAAGCGGCTGCGCTCGGCGAGCTCGCCGGGGAGCAGGTCGGATTCACCCGATTCGATGACCGTGACGCGGCGCAGCATCTGGCGAACGATAACCTCGACGTGCTTGTCGTGGATACCGATGCCCTGGCTGCGGTACACGCCCTGGACCTCGTCCACCAGGAACTTCTGTGCAGCACGG
Source organism: Arthrobacter sp. NPDC058288 (assembly GCF_042880995.1). Lineage (NCBI taxonomy): Bacteria > Bacillati > Actinomycetota > Actinomycetes > Micrococcales > Micrococcaceae > Arthrobacter > Arthrobacter sp. NPDC058288. The sequence goes on along the minus strand of NZ_JBHVYH010000001.1, from coordinate 539,946 downwards.
GGACCCATGATGCGAAGTACCTGCTTGGGGTCGACCGGACCGTTGATGAGCTTCTGGCCCACCGCGACGTGCTGGCCGTCTTCAATCAGGAGGCGTGAGCGGCGAAGGACCGGGTAGGCGATCTCTTCGCTGCCGTCATCCGGAGTGATGACCAGGCGCATCTGGCGCTCGGACTCTTCGATGGTGATGCGGCCGGCTGCTTCTGCAATCGGTGCGACACCCTTCGGAGTACGGGCTTCGAAAAGCTCCTGGATACGGGGCAGACCCTGGGTGATGTCGTCGCCGCCGCTGGCGGAAACAGCACCACCGGTGTGGAACGTACGCATGGTCAGCTGGGTACCGGGCTCGCCGATGGACTGTGCGGCGATGATGCCCACTGCCTCACCGATGTCCACGGTCTTGCCGGTGGCCAGCGAACGGCCGTAGCACAGGGCGCAGGTGCCGACGCTGGACTCACAGGTGAGTACAGAGCGGACCTTGACCTCGGTGATACCGGCTGCAAACAGTTCGGCAATGACCACGTCGCCGCAGTCGGTGCCGCCGGCAGCCAGGACCTTGCCCTTGGAGTCAACGACGTCCACGGCCAGGGTGCGGGCGTACGCGCTGTTCTCAACGTTCTCGTCCAGGACCAGCTCGCCGTTGGCGTCAGCCACGGCAATCGGGGTGACGAGGCCGCGCTCGGTGCCGCAGTCCTCTTCACGGACGATGACGTCCTGCGAGACATCCACCAGACGACGGGTCAGGTAACCCGAGTTGGCGGTACGCAGGGCGGTGTCAGCCAGACCCTTACGGGCACCGTGCGTCGCGATGAAGTATTCCAGCACCGACAGGCCCTCGCGGTAGGAGGACTTGATCGGACGCGGGATGATCTCACCCTTAGGGTTGGCCACCAGGCCACGGATACCCGCGATCTGACGGACCTGCATCCAGTTACCACGTGCACCGGAGGACACCATGCGGTTGATGGTGTTCATCGGCGACAGGCTGTCACGCATAACCTGCGCGATCTCGTTCGTTGCCTTGTTCCAGATCTCGATCAGTTCCTGGCGACGCTCGTCGTCGTCGATCAGGCCCTTGTCATACTGGCCCTGGATCTTGGCGGCCCGCTCTTCGTAACCGGCAAGGATGACCGGCTTCTCAACCGGGACCTCGATGTCGGAGATGGCGACGGTGACGCCTGAGCGCGTGGCCCAGTAGAAACCGGCATCCTTCAGGTTGTCCAGCGTTGCCGCGGTGACAACCTTCGGGTAGCGCTCGGCAAGGTCGTTGACGATGCGGGACAATTCGCCCTTGTCGGCAACAGCCTCAACCCACGGGTAGTCCTCGGGCAGGGTCTGGTTGAAGATGACCTGGCCCAGGGAGGTCTGGACGAGCGCGGTCTGGCCCGGCTCCCAGCCTTCCGGAGCTTCCCAGCCGGCGTAAGGAACAAAGCCCTCAAGACGGATCTTTACCTGGGAGTTCAGGTGCAGCTCGTGCAGGTCGAACGCCATGATGGCTTCCGAAACCGAGGAGAAGATGCGGCCTTCGCCAGCTGAACCGACACGCTTGGTGGTCAGGTGGTAGAGGCCAATGATCATATCCTGCGAAGGAAGGGTCACCGGGCGGCCGTCAGACGGCTTCAGGATGTTGTTCGAGGACAGCATCAGGATGCGTGCTTCAGCCTGGGCTTCAGGGCTCAGCGGCAGGTGGACTGCCATCTGGTCGCCGTCGAAGTCAGCGTTGAAGGCGCCACAAACCAGCGGGTGCAGCTGGATTGCCTTGCCTTCAACAAGCTGGGGCTCGAACGCCTGGATGCCGAGGCGGTGCAGGGTAGGTGCACGGTTCAGCAGCACAGGGTGCTCGGTGATGATCTCTTCGAGAACGTCCCAGACCTGCGGACGGTAACGCTCAACCATGCGCTTGGCCGACTTGATGTTCTGGGCGTGGTTGAGGTCAACCAGGCGCTTCATCACGAACGGCTTGAAGAGCTCCAGCGCCATCTGCTTCGGCAGGCCGCACTGGTGCAGCTTCAGCTGCGGGCCGACGACGATAACCGAACGGCCGGAGTAGTCAACGCGCTTACCCAGGAGGTTCTGGCGGAAGCGGCCCTGCTTGCCCTTGAGCATGTCGCTCAGGGACTTCAGCGGACGGTTGCCCGGTCCGGTGACCGGACGGCCACGGCGGCCGTTGTCGAAGAGGCTGTCAACAGCTTCCTGAAGCATGCGCTTCTCGTTGTTGACGATGATCTCCGGAGCACCCAGGTCAAGCAGGCGCTTGAGGCGGTTGTTGCGGTTGATCACGCGGCGGTAGAGGTCGTTGAGGTCGGAGGTCGCGAAGCGGCCGCCGTCCAGCTGGACCATCGGGCGCAGTTCCGGCGGGATCACCGGAACGGCGTCCAGCACCATGCCGAGCGGGCTGTTGTTGGTGGTCAGGAATGCGTTGACAACCTTGAGCCGCTTCAGGGCGCGGGTCTTGCGCTGGCCCTTGCCGTTGGCAATGATGTCGCGCAGCAGGTCCGACTCGGCCTGCATGTCGAAGTTCTCAAGGCGCTTCTTGATGGCTTCGGCACCCATGGAGCCTTCGAAGTACATGCCGTAGCGGTCACGCAGTTCGCGGTAGAGGCCTTCGTCGCCTTCGAGGTCGGCGACCTTGAGGTTCTTGAAGCGGTCCCAGACCTGCTCGAGGCGTTCGATGTCGGCGTCGGCACGCTTACGCACGTTGGCCATCTGGCGGTCCGCGGAGTCGCGGGCCTTCTTCTTGTCGGCAGCCTTGGCGCCTTCGCCTTCGAGACGGGCAAGCTCGTTCTCGAGGTCGCGGGCGATCGTGGCGATGTCGGAGTCGCGGTTGTCAACCAGCTGCTTCTTCTCGATGTCGTGCTCAACCTGCAGGTTGGGCAGTTCCTCGTGGCGGCTGTCGGTGTCGACGCTCGTGATCATGTAGGCAGCGAAGTAGATGACCTTCTCAAGGTCCTTCGGTGCCAGGTCAAGGAGGTAGCCCAGGCGGGACGGAACACCCTTGAAGTACCAGATGTGCGTTACGGGCGCAGCCAGTTCAATGTGGCCCATGCGCTCACGGCGGACCTTGGCACGGGTGACCTCAACGCCACACCGCTCGCAGATGATGCCCTTGAAGCGCACGCGCTTGTACTTGCCGCAGTAGCATTCCCAGTCGCGGGACGGGCCGAAGATCTTCTCGCAGAAGAGGCCGTCCTTCTCGGGCTTGAGCGTGCGGTAGTTGATGGTTTCCGGCTTCTTAACCTCGCCGTAAGACCAGCCACGGATGTCTTCCGCGGTGGCGAGGCCGATCTGCATGAGGCCGAAGGAGGATTCGCTGGACATATGGTCCCTGTTCTCTCTTGTTCTCTAAATTCTGAAGTCTTGGGTTACGGGAAGGGGCCGAGGGGTCCGACGGCGGGTGGTCACCCGCCGTCGGACGCCCTGCTAGACCTCTTCTACGGAACTGGGCTCTGCACGAGACAGATCGATGCCCAGTTCTTCCGCAGCCGTGAAGACTGCGTCATCAGAGTCACGCATTTCAATTGTGGTTCCGTCCGTGGAGAGTACTTCCACGTTCAGGCACAGCGACTGCATTTCCTTGATCAAGACCTTGAAGGACTCAGGAACGCCCGGCTCCGGGATGTTCTCGCCCTTGACGATGGCTTCGTAGACCTTCACGCGACCATGGATATCATCCGACTTGATCGTGAGGAGTTCCTGGAGCGTGTAGGCGGCGCCGTAAGCTTCGAGCGCCCACACTTCCATTTCACCGAAGCGCTGGCCACCGAACTGAGCCTTACCACCCAGCGGCTGCTGCGTGATCATGGAGTACGGGCCGGTGGAGCGCGCGTGGATCTTGTCGTCCACCAGGTGGTGGAGCTTCAGGATGTACATGTAGCCGACCGAGATCGGATCCGGGAACGGCTCGCCGGAGCGGCCGTCAAACAGGCGGGTCTTGCCCGAGGAGTTGATCAGGCGGTCACCGTCGCGGGTCACGTTGGTGGAGTCGAGCAGGCCCGTGATTTCTTCTTCACGCGCACCGTCGAAGACCGGCGTTGCAACAGTGGTCTGGCCACTCTCGCGCGGCAGGTTCGGCAGCTGCTTGACCCACTCGGGCTCGCCTTCGATCTTCCAACCGGTCTTGGCAACCCAGCCGAGGTGCGTTTCGAGCACCTGGCCGACGTTCATACGGCCCGGAACACCCAGCGGGTTCAGGACGATATCAACGGGGGTGCCGTCGGCAAGGAAGGGCATGTCCTCGATCGGGAGGATCTTGGAGATAACACCCTTGTTGCCGTGACGGCCGGCGAGCTTGTCGCCGTCGGTGATCTTGCGCTTGGCGGCCACGTAAACGCGGACCAGCTGGTTGACGCCCGGGGGCAGTTCGTCGTCGTTGTCGCGGTCGAAGACGCGGACGCCGATGACGGTGCCGGACTCGCCGTGGGGAACCTTCAGGGACGTGTCGCGCACTTCGCGGGACTTCTCACCGAAGATGGCACGCAGCAGGCGCTCTTCCGGGGTCAGTTCGGTTTCACCCTTCGGGGTGACCTTTCCGACCAGGATGTCGCCTGCTTCAACCTCGGCACCGATGTGGATGATGCCGCGCTCGTCCAGGCCTGCCAGGACTTCCTCGGACACGTTGGGGATGTCACGGGTGATTTCCTCGGCACCAAGCTTGGTGTCGCGGGCATCGATCTCGTGCTCCTCGATGTGGATGGAGGAAAGAACGTCCTCGGCAACAATGCGCTGCGAGAGGATGATGGCGTCCTCGAAGTTGTGGCCTTCCCATGACATGAATGCCACGAGCAGGTTCTTGCCGAGGGCAAGTTCGCCCTGGTCCGTTGCCGGGCCGTCAGCGATGATGCCGCCGACCTCCAGGCGCTGGCCTTCGCTCACCAGGACACGGTGGTTGTAGCAGTTGCCCTGGTTGGAACGCGCGAACTTGTTGATGCGGTAGTTGGTTTCCGTGCCGTCGTCGTTGAGCATGATGACGAGTTCGGCGGACACCTCGGTGACCACACCGGCCTTCTTCGCGATGACAACGTCACCGGCGTCGACTGCAGCGGCGCGCTCCATGCCGGTACCGACGAACGGTGCCTCGGAACGGACCAGCGGCACGGCCTGGCGCTGCATGTTGGCACCCATGAGTGCGCGGTTTGCATCGTCATGCTCGAGGAACGGAATCAGGGCCGTAGCCACGGATACCATCTGGCGCGGGGAAACGTCCATGAACTCGACGTCGGCGGCGGGAACCAGCACAGGCTCGCCTCCACCACCACGGGCGCGGACCAGGACGGTCTCTTCGGCGAACTTCTTGTTCTCGTCCAGCGGAGCGTTGGCCTGGGCGATCAGGACCTCTGCTTCGTCGTCGGCCGTCAGGTACTGGACCTCATCGGACACGACGCCCTCGGACACGAGGCGGTAAGGCGTCTCGATGAAACCGAACGGGTTGATACGGCCATAGGAAGCCAGCGAACCGATCAGGCCAATGTTCGGGCCTTCAGGGGTTTCAATGGGGCACATACGTCCGTAGTGGGACGGGTGAACGTCTCGGACTTCCATGCCTGCACGGTCACGGGACAGACCACCCGGGCCAAGCGCGGACAGACGGCGCTTGTGGGTCAGGCCCGACAGCGGGTTGTTCTGGTCCATGAACTGGGACAGCTGGGAGGTTCCGAAGAACTCCTTGATGGCTGCCACCACCGGACGGATGTTGATCAGCGTCTGCGGCGTGATGGCTTCGACGTCCTGCGTGGTCATACGCTCGCGGACGACGCGCTCCATGCGGGACAGGCCGGTGCGGACCTGGTTCTCGATGAGCTCGCCGACGGCGCGGATGCGGCGGTTGCCGAAGTGGTCGATGTCATCGATTTCGACGCGCAGCTCGTGGTCCTGGCCGTCGCGCTTGCCGGTGAGGGTCTTCTCGCCGGCGTGCAGTGCAACCAGGAACTTGATCATTGCGACGATGTCTTCAACGTGCAGGACCGAAGCTTCCTTGTCGCCAAGGGAGCGGTCGATGCCAAGCTTGCGGTTGATCTTGTAACGGCCGACCTTGGCCAGATCGTAGCGCTTGGAGTTGAAGTACAGGTTGTCCAGCAGGGACTGGGCAGCCTCGACGGTGGGCGGCTCGCCCGGTCGCAGCTTCCGGTAGATGTCCAGCAAGGCGTCTTCGCGGGTTTCGGTGGCGTCCTTCTCCAGCGTTGCGCGCATGGAGTCGTACTGGCCGAACTCTTCGAGGATCTGGCCTTCGGTCCAGCCGAGGGCCTTCAGCAGCACCGTGACGGACTGCTTGCGCTTGCGGTCAAGGCGGACGCCGACCTGATCGCGCTTATCGATTTCGAGCTCGAACCAGGCACCGCGGGACGGGATGATCTTGGCTGTGAAGATGTCCTTGTCGCTGGTCTTGTCAGCGGTGCGCTCGAAGTAGGCGCCCGGGGAACGGACCAACTGGGAGACAACGACGCGCTCGGTGCCGTTGACTACGAAGGTGCCCTTCTCGGTCATCAGCGGGAAGTCACCCATGAACACGGTCTGCTGCTTGATTTCGCCCGTGTTGTTGTTCATGAACTCGGCTTTAACGTACAGCGGAGCCGAGTACGTAGCGTCCCGGTCCTTGCACTCTGCCATGGTGTATTTGGGATCAGCGAACTCCGGATCGGAGAAGCTCAGGGACATGGTGCCCTGGAAATCCTCGATCGGGGAGATCTCTTCGAAGATGTCAGACAGACCGGAGCTAGTGGCGACGCTGAGGTCGCCTTCTTCGACGGCCTTCGCAACGCGTGCCTGCCAGCGTTCGTTTCCGACCAGCCAGTCGAAGCTGTCCGTTTGCAGGGCAAGCAGATTCGGAACGTCAAGAGGTTCGTGAATCTTTGCGAATGAGAGCCGGCGAGTGGCACCATCGGTGCTGTCGGCATTGATAGCGGTAGCGTTGTTTACATTAGAGGTGCTCGAGGCGACCAAGAGGGATCCTTCCACAGACCTTCAGGCGTTTTCAGATCTCCCCCGTTGCAAGCCCTGCAGAATGACTCCGCAGCGCTACCAGTCCGGTTCCGCTATATGACCCGGGACCCAGGCTGCCCATGGTGTGACACGTCTTTGACGGCACGTCGATGGATCAGCTGCTAGGCAAAGCCCACCGCTATATGAAGGCTGAAGGTAAACAGGGAAGACGCAAATATCTACGATACGGCAAAACAGCGTACGTGTCTACCCCACTTCCCCGCTTATTGCAAGCACTGTTGCCGCGGGCACCTAGTTGGCCTGCGCACCGTCACAAGCCCACCGTCACAAGCGCACCGTCGCAGGCGGGCCGCCTGCGACGGCGGCGCTACAGGGTGAGTGTCACACCTTCGGCGGTGCAGGCGCCGGCGTTGGCGAACACCGCATCTCGGACAGCGTCCTTGGAGGCCTGTTCCGGCTCGCCGCTTCCGCCGGCTGCCGAATGGTCGATGGCGATGAGGCTCAGTGCAGCAAAAAGGCCTTCGAGGTCGCCGGAGACGGCGCCCTTCGCGTCCTCCGCTTTGAGGTAGATGTCCTCGTAGGCATTTTTATTGCCTCCCGCAGCCTTGTATTCCGCGTAGAGGGTGTTGAATTTCTCGCATGCTTCCTTCACTCCGGACGTTCCGGAAGCGGCCGCGGACTCAGAGGCCGACGGCGTCGCCCGGGACGGCACGGAGGAGGACGTGGCCGGGGCAGGCGTCGATGTGGCGCTGTCCGGCGCGGGAGTGGAAACGCTGCAAGCCGTGAGTCCGGCCAGGCCTGCGACGGCCGCGACTGCAAGTATCTTCTTCATCTGAGCTCCTGTTTCCCCACAACGTCTTCCCGGGACGGGCATATCCGCCATCCACCCTACTCAGCCGTGTCCGGTGCCGCACATTCGCAGGATGGGCAGAGCTACCCGTCCGGGCCGCGGAATGGAGCCTGCCGCGCGTGCGTTTGAATGGATAGGTGATTCGGCTCACGATAGCCTTGGCCTACATCGTCACAGATCGGAAGAGAAACCATGAGCAACTCCCCAGACAACAATGATGTTGTCATCCTCGCTGCGGCCCGCACGCCGCAGGGCCGACTCAACGGCCAGTTGGCCGGCTTCACGGCCGTGGAACTCGGGGCGCATGCCATCAAGGCGGCCCTGGCTGCGAGCGGCGTTACCGCGGACCAGGTGGATGCGGTCATCATGGGCCAGGTGCTTCAGGCGGGAGCGGGCCAGAACCCGGCACGGCAGAGCGCCATCGGCGCCGGGATCGGCTGGAACGTCCCCACCGTAACCATCAACAAAGTGTGCCTTTCCGGCCTCACAGCCGTGATCGACGCCGCCCGCATGATCCGCAGCGGTGACGCCGCCGTCGTCGTCGCCGGTGGTCAGGAATCCATGAGCCGGGCGCCGCACATCCTGCCGGGTTCCCGGCAGGGCTGGACCTACGGGACCGTCCAGGCGCTGGATGTGGCCGCGCATGACGGCCTGACCGATGCCTTCGACGGGCAGTCCATGGGGCTGTCCACGGAAAGCAAGAATTTGGTTCTTGGCATCGACCGGACCTCGCAGGACAACGTGGCGGCCCAGTCCCACCAGCGCGCTGCCCTGGCCGCCAAGAACGGAGTATTCGACGACGAGATCGCGCCGATCAGCGTCAAACAGCGGAAGGGGGATCCGGTGGTAGTGGCCACCGACGAAGGCGTGCGCCCGAATACGTCAATCGAGTCGCTGGCCGGGCTCCGTGCGGCATTCGTCAGTGACGGCACCATCACGGCGGGCAACTCCTCGCCCCTCTCCGACGGCGCCGCCGCCCTGGTGTTAACCAGCCGCAAATTCGCGGAAGAAAACGGCCTGGACTACCTTGCGGTGGTGGGCAAGCCGGGCCAGGTGGCTGGCCCGGACAATTCGCTGCACTCGCAGCCGTCCAATGCAATCAAGAATGCCCTGAACCGCGCCGGATGGAGCACCGCAGACCTCGACTTCATTGAGATCAATGAGGCCTTCGGTTCGGTTGCGGTCCAGTCGCTCAAGGACCTGCAGTACCCGTTGGAAAAGTGCAACATCCATGGCGGCGCCATCGCCCTGGGGCACCCCATCGGGGCGTCGGGAGCCCGTCTGGCCGGACATGCCGCGCACGAACTGAAACGCCGTGGCACCGGCAAGGCCGCGGTTTCACTGTGCGGCGGCGGCGGGCAGGGCGAAGCACTCCTCCTCTACCGGGACTGACGACTGTGGCCGACAACGCTGGCGCTACTGATAACGCAAGCGACGGGGCAAGCGGGACCGGCAGGGAGCGCTTCCTTGCCGATGCCGCCGCCCGCGGGCTGGATGTCCAGCTCGTGGAGCGACTCGCCGCGAACAGCCTCGAAGAGGCGGCCCGGATCCTGGGCATCCAGCCGTCTGACATCGTGAAGTCCCTGGTGGTCAAGCATAAGGACGGCAGCTTCCTGTTCGCCCTGGTGCCGGGAGACCGCCAGATTTCCTGGCCGAAGCTCCGCAGCCTGCTGGGCGTCAACAAGCTTTCCCTGCCGCCGGCCGACGTTGCGCTGGAGGCTACCGGTTACGAGCGCGGCACGATCACCCCGCTGGGCAGCACCACGCCGTGGCCGGTCTACGCAGACGCGGCAATCGCAGGGCGGCGGATTTCCATGGGGGCCGGGCAGCACGGCTACAGTGCCTTCGTGGACGCCGATGCCCTGACCGCGGCGCTGGACGCCGTGGTGGCGGACATCAGCGACGCCGTCTAGGTCCCGGCGCCGCCAGGCTACAGCGTCTGGCGCCGGGCCACTGGGACTAGGGTGTGACCGCCAAGGGCTGGCCGTTGACCACAAGCCGCCAGTCCTTCCGGCTGAACAGGGCCGCATCAAGGGCGCCGTTATCAACAACGTAGTCAATGATCCGCTGCCGGATTTCCTGTTGGCTGTTTGACAGGACGGGGGCCGTTTTGACTGCCGGGAAGTTTCCTCCGCCGCTCTGGCGGTAGTTGTTGATGGCCATGGCGAATTCCTGCTCTGCACGCAGCGCCTCTCCCCCGTAGCTGAGGTTGACGATACGCTCGCCTACGGGCCGTGCCAGGTCGATGTCATAGGTCAGCGGCGCATCAAGGCCGTAGACGACGTCGTAGTTGTAGTCCGGGGTTCCGTTCGGCGCCATCGCGGTGCTGGCGTTGGTAACGTCGGCCGCGCGGGCCGTGGCGGAACTAACCGGCTTGAAGTACTGCGCCGACCATTCGAGGTAGGCCCTCACCTGAGCGCCGGTGACCTTGATGGACAGCAGCGTGTTGTCGAAAATGTAGAGCCCCGCGACATCACGGATGCTAAGGGGTCCGGCTTTCACGTCCACGGCGCGCGAGAACGCCGCGGCAATGGACAGCACCGGAAGACCTGCTGCAGGACCGCCGGCCAGTTCCGCCTTGATGGTGCTGGCCTGGACGTAGTTGATGGCGTCGATGGCCGCAGAGTCCTCCCAGCAGGCGCTGGCGGTGCTGAGCGGGGCCGTGGACGTTCCGATCACCTCGTTCACATACGCCACCGTGGCCTCGTGCCCGGCCTGAACGGCGCGGACGACGGCGGGATCCGCCTCTACGGTCTTCGCGTCCAGCAGGTGGGACGAGGCTGAAGTGACGCTCCACTGCCCCTTCTCCTTGGCCAGCTGGAGGTCCATCACGGCGACCCGCATGCCCCACTTCAGTGGCTCGGTCAGGAGCACCTGCTGGCCGGTGGCACTGTTCCTGACGAATCGTTCCGGGATCTCCACGTGGGCGTGGCCTACCAGGATGGCATCGATCCCCGGCACTTCCTCCGCCAACTGTGTGGAGGCGTTTTCAGGGAACGGAAGGGCATCGCCGTAGGAGGAGCCCGGCGTCGCGCCTGAATGGCTGGAGACGATCACGACGTCGGCTCCGGCGGCCTTCATGTGCGGGATAACGATCCTGGCTTCTTCAACAATTCCGTTGAAGTCCAGTTTTCCCTGGACGTTGTCGCGGTCCCAGAGTGCGCAACCGGGTGTCACGAAACCGACCAGTCCCACGGTCAGCCAGCCGTTGTCCGTCTTCACGCGCTTGAGCACATACGGGGTGAAGGCCCGCTCCCCGGTCACGGCGTCGTGGACGTTTGCTCCGAGGAGCGGGAAGTCGAGTTGCTTCTCCCAAGTGCGAAGCAGCGGGACGCCGTAATTGAACTCGTGGTTTCCAAGCCCGACGGCGTCGTAGCCCACGGCGTTCATGGCTAGGGCCATGGGGTGCGTGACCGACTCGGAAATGGGGCGAATTTTGGCAAAGTAGTAGGCCAGCGGCGTTCCCTGGATGGCGTCGCCCGCGTCGATGGTCAGCGTGCCTTGCGCCCCCCGCTCGGCCCGCATCGCCTTGATCAGCGTGGCTGCCTGGGCGATGCCGATCTTGTTGCCCGCCGGATCCGTGTAGGCCGTGTCCTTGAAGTAGTCCCAGTTGAAGACGTTGTTATGCAGGTCGGTGGTGCCGAGCACTGTCAGGGTGAACTGCTTCTTCCCTCCGGACTGGAGCGCCGGCAGGGCCTGTGCGCCGGGGGCTCCGGCCAGGGTGGCTGCGGCGGCGGTCCCCCCGACCAGGGCGGCCGTGAGCATGGCGCGGCGGGAGGGCGAAGAGGTCGGATCGGTCATCGTGTGAGCTCCTTGACGTTGGGGCCGGTAGGCACAAACCCAAAGTCTAGGGCCGCAGAAAGACCATGAAAAGGAGAGTCCGCAATCTTTTTCGGAACTTCACCGGCTGTTGGTGCGGGTCCCGGATGCAGGAAACCCCGCCCACCGGAGTGGACGGGGTTTCCCGGAGCAGAAAGGAAAGCAGGAAGCCTTCCGGAGCTCGAACGTTACTTGAGGGTAACGGTGGCGCCGGCAGCCTCGAGCTGCTCCTTTGCCTTTTCGGCAGCTTCCTTGGTTGCACCTTCGAGGACAGCCTTCGGAGCGCTGTCAACCAGGTCCTTGGCTTCCTTGAGGCCCAGGGAAGTGATGGCGCGAACTTCCTTGATCACTGCGATCTTCTTGTCGCCAGCAGCTTCGAGGACGACGTCGAAGTCGGTCTTCTCTTCAGCTTCTTCAGCAGCACCGGCAGCGGGGCCAGCAACGGCAACAGCAGCAGCGGTAACTTCGAAGGTCTCTTCGAAGAGCTTGACGAACTCGGAGAGCTCGATGATGGTCAGTTCCTTGAAAGCTTCAATGAGCTCTTCGTTGGTGAGCTTCGCCATGGTGTGGCGTCCTTCCTATAGGTGGTGCTTGGCGGCCTGGGCCGTTGCCTTCACACCGGAGTCTGGTTTGAAAGAGAGTTAGTTCTCTTCGGTGGCTGCGGCTTCGGCCGGAGCTTCGGTCTCTGCTGCTTCTGCGGCCGGAGCTTCTTCAGCGGCGGGCGCTTCGGCAGCTGCCGGTGCACCGTTCTCTTCTTCAAGCTTGAGGCGCAGGGCGTCGATGATGCGTGCAGCAGCGGCAGCAGGAGCCTTGAGGATGCCTGCAACCTTGGCGAGCTGCAGCTCGCGGGACTCGAGTGCTGCCAGGGCAGCAACTTCGCTGGCGTTCAGTGCCTTGCCCTCGAAGTAACCGGTCTTGATAACCAGCTGCTTGTTGGTCTTGGCAAAATCCGTCAGGCTCTTGGCAGCTGCAACTGCGTCACCCTTGATGAACGCGATTGCAGTGGGGCCGGCGAGCTGACCGTCGAATGCTTCGACACCAGCTTCCTTGGCTGCAATTGCGGTCAGGGTGTTCTTGACGACCGCGAACTTGGTGTCCTGGCCGAGAGAAACACGCAGCTGCTTGAGCTGTGCAACGGTGAGCCCACGGTATTCGGTCAGGACAGCGGCGTTCGATTCCTTGAAATCGTTAGTGATCTCAGCTACTGCTGAAACCTTGGTAGGCGTTGCCATAACCCTCCTTCCGGGGATAGTGCCGGTGTTCCGGGTCCCCGCTCAGGTGAGCTAAAACTAAAAACGCCCCGGGCAGATGCACGGGGCTTGGCTCGACACAGTCCATGACTGCGGAGCTTTACTTCGTTCACCTGCGCTGGCCGCCCTATGTTCAGGGTCCTTCGTCCGGAAATCCACTGGCTCCCCCGCACACAACTGCAGAAGTGAGCTATGCCCAGGAGAGTGGAATTCCAACAACCGACGGTCTTTGGTCCTTCAAGCTTACGGGCAACGCCGCCCGTACTCCAAATCGGGGCCGCTAGCTGCTGCTCGGTCCGAGGTCCGGCAGCTCCTTCTGCCATATCCCGGTGACGCCCGCGGTGTTGAAGCCCAGCTGTTGGTTGACCTTGAGCAGGTACCTGTTTTCCGGGGCATTCCAGGTATAGATGACCCTGGCGTCGGGGAACTGCTCGGTCAGGCGCACCATGTTGGCCACCTTGATCAGCAGGCCCAGCTTGTTGCCCCGGTGTTCCTGCATCACCACGGTGTCGTCCTGGAACACAACGTCCTGCCTCTGGGACAGGACGCTGATGGTAGTCAGCCCCACCAGCATCCCGGTGGCAATATGTTCGACGGCGGTGACCACCGTTCGCCGTCCCTGCGCGATGGTGGCGTCTTCCGCCTTCCGGATCATGGCGCCGTCGAACACCATTTGCTCTTCCGTCCGAGTGGACGGTTCGGTGTCTTCACCGGCCTGGTTCTCCAGGGCGGCCACACCCTCGAGCCAGATGTCCGGGCACCTGTCCGTCCAGTGATGCAAGCGGTAGCGGCCCGCATTGGCCTGCTCGGCTTCATCGGACAACTCCGCGACCAGCTTGGTGTCCAGCGGCAGCAGGCACGAACTGAACTGCTCAATGTGCTGCAGGGTGTAGCCGGTCTTCCGGGCGAACTCCACTTCCCGGCTCCCCATCGGAACAAAGCCAAGCCCGGAGCCGGGGACAAGCTGGTCGTCCACGGAGCTGCTCAATGAAACGCCGGGATGGTTGGTGTCGATCAGGATCATGCTCCGCCCTTCGGCCCGGGCAAACTGCTCAGCCGCCTCCAGCAACTGGCGTCCCACTCCCTGGCGCTGGAATTCCGGCAGAATGTCCAGCGTGAATTCAGCGAGGTCAAGGTTATCCGCGAGTGGCAGGGCGATATCCACCGTGCCCACAATTTGGCCCTGCACCTTGGCCACCAGGATGACCTGGCGCTCGTAGGGATCGGCAAGTTCCAGGAGCTTCTCAAGCGGCGTGTAGGCGAGATCATCACTCCCCCACGTTTGCATCCGCACCTTGCGGCCAACTTCGACGGCGGCCAGGAAATCGGCGCTGTCGGGCCCGTCGAGGGAATCGGGAATCCAGAGTTGTTCGATCCGTACGTCTTCAACCATAGAGGGCGTCATTCCAGTCGTTTCTGCCACTCACCTTCAAAGCCGGCGGGCTTGAATCCAAGCGAATATTTACGCCAGCATATGCCGGTTTCCGCTGGCATTCCACGTCATGACCGACTCCGGTCCCAGCTTCCACTGCCATTCGCCGTCGTACACCTCCGGCCGGCAAATAAATGGGTGCAGACGCAGGAAGACCGCCCCGCGGCTGCGGGACGGTCTTTCAGTTGGAACCAGCGAGGATTAGACCTCGGTCAGGACCTTGGTGACGTTGGGGTCAACCGAGATGCCCGGGCCGAACGTGGTAGCCACGGTGGCCTTCTGGATGTAGCGGCCCTTGGAAGCGGAGGGCTTCAGGCGAAGGACCTCTTCCAGTGCAGCTGCGTAGTTCTCGGCCAGCTTGATGGCGTCGAACGAAACCTTGCCGATGATGAAGTGCAGGTTGGAGTGCTTGTCGACGCGGAAGTCGATCTTGCCACCCTTGATGTCGTTGACAGCCTTGGTGACGTCGGGGGTCACGGTGCCGGTCTTCGGGTTCGGCATCAGGTTACGCGGACCCAGGACCTTACCGAGGCGGCCAACCTTGCCCATGAGGTCAGGGGTCGCGACGGCTGCGTCGAAGTCGGTCCAGCCGGCTGCGATCTTTTCGATCAGGTCATCGGAACCAACGAAGTCGGCGCCGGCAGCAATTGCTGCTTCTGCCTTGTCGCCCGTTGCGAAGACGAGGACGCGGGCAACCTTACCGGTGCCGTGCGGCAGGTTAACGGTGCCGCGGACCATCTGGTCAGCCTTACGCGGGTCTACACCCAGGCGGAAAGCGACCTCAACGGTGGCGTCGAACTTGGACGGGTTGGTGTCCTTGGCCAGCGTCACTGCCTCGAACGGCGCGTAGAACTTCTCCGCGTCGATCTTGGCGGCGGCTGCCTCATATGCTTTGCTGCGCTTTGCCATGCTGCTTATTCTCCTTGTGCAGTTGTGGTCTGCGGACCGCGCTGGGCCCTGCCACAGTTGGATGATCGGGCTGGATCTCCAACATTTCAATGATTCAGTGGTGCCGGTCTCCCGGCGGTGCCGTCCGGCGTCGTAATCGGTGTCTGTCCGAATACGCGAGCCGCATCAGCGGTGGGGAATTAACCCTCGACGGTGATACCCATGGAGCGGGCGGTGCCGGCGATGATCTTCGCTGCGCCTTCGAGGCTGGTGGCGTTGAGGTCTTCCATCTTGGTGGAGGCGATCTCGTTGACCTGGGCCTGGGTCAGCTTGGCAACCTTGACGGTGTGCGGGGTAGCTGAACCCTTGGCGACGCCTGCAGCCTTTTTGATGAGCTCTGCAGCCGGCGGGGTCTTGGTGATGAACGTGAACGAGCGGTCTTCGTAGACCGTGATTTCAACAGGAATAACGTTGCCGCGCTGGGCTTCCGTCGCAGCGTTGTACGCCTTGCAGAATTCCATGATGTTGACACCGTGCTGGCCAAGCGCAGGACCGATCGGCGGGGCCGGGTTGGCGGCACCTGCCTGGATCTGCAGCTTGATGAGGCCGGTGACCTTCTTCTTGGGAGCCAATGTAGGGTCCTTCTCTCAATTACGTCCTGGGACACAGGAGCGTGCCTCAGGTTGGTGGCCGCCATGGCGAGGCGGCCGGCCGCTTCGTGGCTGCTAAGCGGGCAGCCCCGGAGCGAATTCTGTGGGTGTTGCTAGATCTTGGTGACCTGGTTGAATGCCAGGGTAACCGGGGTCTCGCGCTCGAAGATGGAGACCAGCACCACGAGGGTCTGGGAATCGATCTTGATCTCGGAGATCGTGGCGGGGAGGGTCTCGAACGGACCTTCCTTGACGATGACGGACTCGCCAACTTCGAAGTCGACGTCCACCGGAGCTGCGGCGTGCTTGACCGGCTTGCCCTTCTCGGCCTGCTCTTCTTCGAAGACCGGGGCGAGCATGGAGAAGACCTCGTCGAGGCGGAGCGGCACGGGGTTGTGGGCGTTGCCCACGAATCCGGTGACACCCGGGGTGTGCCGGACAGCACCCCACGAGGCATCCGTCAGGTCCATGCGGACCAGGACGTAGCCGGGGATGCGCACGCGGTTGATGACCTTGCGCTGGGCGTTCTTGATCTCCACGACTTCTTCCATGGGAACCTGGATTTCGAAGATGTAATCTTCCATGTCCAGGGTCTGGATGCGGGTTTCAAGGTTGGCCTTCACGCGGTTTTCGTAACCTGCGTAGGAGTGGATGACGTACCAGTCGCCCTCCTGGCGGCGCAGCTTGGCCTTGAATTCCTCTGCCGGATCAACCTCGGCCTTGGCGGCAGCTGCGGCGAGGGCGTCAGCCTCATCTTCGTCGGATTCAGCGTCGTCGCCCGTTTCGGCGTCAGCATCTTCATCGCGTGCGGCGTCTTCATCGCGTGCGGCGTCGTCGGACTCAGCGTCGGCCTCAGAGGAATCGTCGATGGAATCGGGCGCAGCAGACTCAACCTCGGACTCTTCCCCGGCTACCGCCGCGGCGTCTGTTGTGCTGTCCGTGGACCTATCCAGCTCAGTCTCAGTTACCTCGAGCTCCTGCTCAGACACTTGGTCTCCTGCTTCCTCATTGCCTAACATGCCTATTTAAATGGCTCAATTCCGCACACCCCGTGAACCCTTCCGGTTTATCGGAAGCATTCCACGCAGTCTGCGGACGGATCGCCTTAGCGGTCCGTGGGGCCTGTGCCGCCGAAGACCCAGCTCACTCCGGTCCCGAAAGCCAAGTCCAGGACGGTAACAATGAGCATCATGATGATCACGAACACCAGCACCACGAGCGTGTAGTTGATCAGTTCCTTGCGGGTGGGTGCTACGACCTTCTTCAGTTCGCCGATGACCTGGCGGATGAAGAGTGCGATGCGAGCGAAGATGCCGGACTTGGCGGCATTCTTGGCGGGGCGGCCCTTGGAGCTGCTTGCAGCCGTTTCGGTCACCTGGTCCTCACTCATCCTCGCAAATGTCGGATTACCCGGCTCTGAACTGAACCATGGTTGCTGCGCTGGCCCCGGCTAACCGCCGGAACCGCTTGCGCAGGGCAGACAGGACTCGAACCTGCAACCTGCGGTTTTGGAGACCGCTGCGCTACCAATTGCGCCACTACCCTATGGATCGAAAACCAATCACACCACACTTCCCGCAGACTTCGCGGGGCGCAGGCCATCATCGTGTTTTCAACACCGGAGAACTAGTCTACGCAACAACTGCGCTTACGTCGAACCAGCCTCATTTCGGACCTTCTTCGCGGCTGCCAGAGCCTGCCGACCGGGACACGGTCACATTCCTGGCCGCCTCGCTGAACGATCCGCTGAACAGCATAGAGTAGATCTCGTCGAATCCCACATCCAGCCATCGAGCTGCAAGCGAAGAATGGACCCCGCCATGCCTGCCGCCCGCGTTTCCCAACGCATTTCCGCTATTGCCGAATCCGCCACCCTGGCCGTTGATGCCAAGGCCAAGGCACTCAAGGCAGCCGGACGGCCGGTCATCGGCTTCGGCGCCGGGGAACCCGACTTCCCGACCCCCGGCTACATCGTGCAGGCCGCCATTGAGGCCGCCAGCCAGCCGAAGTACCACCGCTACTCCCCCGCCGGAGGGCTGCCGGAACTCAAGCAGGCCATTGCGGACAAGACGTTCAGGGATTCCGGCTACAAAGCCGAGGCGTCACAGGTCCTGGTCACCAACGGGGGCAAGCAGGCCGTTTACAACACGTTCGCCACGCTGGTTGATCCGGGCGACGAAATCATTGTTCCCACCCCGTTCTGGACTACCTACCCGGAAGCCATCCGGCTGGCCGGGGGTGTTCCCGTTGAGGTCTTCGCCGGCCCGGAACAGGACTACCTGGTCACCGTGGAGCAGCTGGAAGCGGCCCTGACCGAGCGCACCAAGATCCTGCTGTTCGTCTCTCCGTCCAACCCCACCGGTTCGGTCTACTCGCCGGAACAGGTCCGCGAGATCGGTCTCTGGGCAGCTTCCAAGGGGCTGTGGGTTGTGACCGACGAAATCTACGAACACCTGACCTATGACGGCGTCCCCTTCACCTCCATTGCCACGGCAGTTCCCGAACTGGGCGACAAGGTGGTTATCCTCAACGGCGTCGCCAAGACCTACGCGATGACCGGCTGGCGGGTGGGCTGGATGATCGGTCCGGCGGACGTCATCAAGGCGGCCACCAACCTGCAGTCCCACGCCACATCCAACGTCTCCAACATCATGCAGATCGCTGCCCTCGCGGCCGTCTCCGGCCCGCTCACCGCGGTGGACGAGATGAAGGTGGCTTTCGACCGCCGCCGGAAGGCGATTGTCGCCGGCCTGAACGCCATCGACGGCGTGGAATGCCCGACGCCGAAGGGCGCGTTCTACGTCTACGCGGACGTCCGCGGCCTGCTGGGCAAGGAATTCGAGACGGCGAACGGCACCGTCCGCCCGCAGACTTCCGCCGAGCTCGCCGCGCTAATCCTCGATGAGGTTGAGGTTGCGGTTGTCCCTGGCGAAGCATTCGGCCCTTCGGGCTACCTGCGGCTCTCCTATGCCCTTGGCGACGACGACCTCGCCACCGGGGTGGCCAGGCTCCAGGGTTTCCTCGGCAAAGCCAAGTAGGCACCCCGAACCTCTGATGCTCTATCACTTAGGGTCCTTCTGCCGCCGGCTTAGGGACCCTAAGTGATAGAGCATTCTTTGGGCTAGAGGAGGCGGCGTTCGGCCGCCCATTTGGTCAGTTCGTGGCGGCTGGAAAGCTGAAGTTTCCGCAACACGGCGGAGACATGGGTTTCCACGGTCTTGATGGAGATGAACAGCTCCTTGGCCACTTCCTTGTAGCTGTAGCCCCTGGCAATGAGGCGCATGACCTCAAGCTCGCGGGCCGAGAGCCGGTCCAGTTCGTCGTCGGCGATGTCTGCCGGCGCCGTGCCGAACGCATCCAGCACAAACCCCGCCAACCGCGGCGAAAAGACGGCATCCCCGCCGGCCACGCGCAGGACAGCGTCGGTGATTTCGGTGCCGGAGATGCTCTTGGTCACATATCCGCGCGCGCCGGCACGGATGACCGACACAACGTCCTCAGCAGCGTCCGAGACGCTCAGTGCGAGGAACCTCGTGGTGCCCAGCAGCGCGGCCGACCCGGCGATCACCTCGCGGCCGCCGCCGCCCAGCCCGCCCGGCAGGTGCACGTCCAGCAGGACCACCTCGGGCCGGGTCTGCGCGATCACGGCGATGGCCTGTTCAACCGTTCCGGCCTCGCCAACCACGGTGACCCGGGCGTCCAGGTCGGCTTTGAGCCCAGAGCGGAAGATGGCGTGATCGTCCACGATGACCACCCGGATCGCCGGCGTGCCACCCGCTTCGGCACTCCCTGGTACGACGTTGTTCACGATTTTCCCTCTCCGTTGTCCGCGGCGTCGGACGGCAGCCTGAGCCTTACCTCCGTGCCGTCCGGGCTGCTGCTGATGACCGCGGTGCCGCCGTGACGGTTCATCCGACCAATAATCGATTCCCGGACCCCCATGCGGTCCTCCGGAACCGACTGGGGGTCAAAACCCGGCCCGCGGTCCTTCACGTAAACTTCCGCGCCGCCGTCGGAGACCTCAAGATACACGGATACCGCGCCGCCGCCGTGGCGGGACGCATTCACCATGGCCTCGCGGCTTGCCTGCACCAGGGCCTCGTGCCTGGGCGTCATGACGGTGTCTCCCACGCTGACGACGTCCACGGCATGGCCCAGGGAATCCTCCACCTCCGCTGCGGCGGCCCTGATGCGCTCCGACAACTGCCCCGCCTCCTTGCCGGGATCACGGTAAAGCCAGCCCCGCAGCTCGCGTTCCTGCGCGCGGGCCAGCCGCACGACGTCGTTCTCGTTGCCCGCCCGGCGCTGGATCAGCGCGAGGGTCTGCAGGACGGAATCGTGCAGGTGGGCTGCAATCTCCGCCCGCTCCGTTGCCCTGACCCGGCCTGCGCGCTCCGTTTCAAGGTCCCGCCAGAATTTCAGGCCCCACGGAAGAAGGACCAGGGCCACACCTCCAAGGACGGCCACGGAGGCCAGGAGCGCCAGCCATGTCTGTTCCCAGGAACCGGAGCCGGACACCATCACCAGTACGCCGGCAACAACCAGGGCCAAACCGGCAGCGAGTCTGGCCCAACCGCCTGCCTGGTCGGCCTTGGTCTTGTCGAGCAATCCGGCCCGGCGGGTTTCGTCCAGCTGGATCCAGGCGATGGCAGCCCCGCCAAGGATCGCCGCGGCCGGGATCAGCGTCCCGAGAGGAACGTCCACGCCCAGCATGCGTGCGATCAGGATTCCGCCCGCCAGCAGCAGTCCGGCACCCAGGAGGACTTCCTTGCCGTACGGCATGCTCCGCACGCGGAACCACGGGGCGCTGGCGGCCGCCGCACCGTCAGTCCCACCGGTTGCCCCCTGGCCGGTTCCGGGGACCGCGCCGTGAACCGGCGCATCGGGGAAGGCCGACGCGCCCGTCAAGTCAGTTGCGGCAGGCATCGGTCCGGAAACAAAGGCCGGCGGTACGGGAAGCTGCCCCGGCGCACTGACGGCCGGCGCAATGGGCGACGCCGGGCGGCGCGCGTTCCGTTTCGCGTTCTCGTCCGCGGTGGGAACCATGATCCAGAGCCAGGCATAAAACGCCAGCCCTGCTCCGCCGGCGAGCGCGGCCACCGCCATGCCGATCCGGACCATCCGCACCGGCCAGCCCAGGTGGGCGGCCAGGCCCGCGCAGACGCCTGCGATAACGCGGTCGCTGCTGCGGACCAGCGGAGGGCGGGCAAAGGCCATTGTCATGTGTCAATCCAAACACGGATCAGGGTTCCGCAGGCCTGATTTCGGGCTGAACCGGGGGTCAGTCAGGGGTAGCTCAGGGTGTTCCCCAATAGAGCGCAGCCGCCGCGGACGGCAGGATCGAAGTATGAACTCGCACAATGCATACCCAGGTGACGATCCCCTGCCATCCCACCGTCCCGATTCGGATTCCGGTTCCGATTCCGATTCCGGTTCCGCCGCGTCAGCTGGCGACGATTCCCCCGGCGGCGCCACTGCAGACCAGGGCGCCACTGCAGACCAGGGATCCACACAGGGCAGCTTCCCGGGAGGTCCGCCGCCGCTCTATCCGAACGCGCACATTCCCGGCGCCGGTTTTCAGGGCGACCAGCTCCCCGGCGACCAGTTCCCCCCTTCCCAGCCGGCAGCTGGTCAATCCTCTTACCCTCAGTCCCAGCCCCAGAACTTCTTCAACTGGGTCCGGAGCCACAACATTCAGCGCGGACGGGACCGCTGGATCGGCGGTGTGGCCAGCGGCGTCGCACACCGGCTAGGGGTTGATCCGCTGATCGTCCGCGGCGTCTTCATTGTCCTGTCGATCTTCGCCGGCATCGGAGTCCTGCTCTACGGCATCGCCTGGGCCCTGCTTCCGGAACCCGACGGCCGCATCCATGTTCAGGAAGCCGGCGCCGGGCGCTGGTCCACCGGCATGACCGGGGCGCTCATCACCACGGTGATCGGCTTTCCCAGCCTGGGCAGCGGCTTCTGGGGCTGGGAGCGGAACGGATTCGGCGGCTTCTTCTGGACGATCTTCTGGATAGCCGGCGCCATTTACCTCATCTACTACCTGTCGCAACGCGATAAGGCCGCCAAGGGAGCGCCCATCATGAACACCCCGCCAGAAACCGGCGCGGCTGCCGGCGGAACCGCCTTTGCGGCACAGTCGCCAGCAGGGACCTCATCCCCCGCCGGGGCGCCGCCCTACGAGCCCGGCGCCTTCGCGGGCGGTCCGTATGGGGGCAGCCCCTACATTGGTGGCACTTCCGCCACCGGTCCGCACGACGGCGGCGCTCCCGGCTCGGGAGGCTACGGCGCAACCCCGCCATACGGCGGCGGATACGGCGGCGGCTATGGCAGCCCGTCCGTTCCTGCCCCCAAAGCGCCCAACCTTGGCCCGGGTGCCCCTGCCGTCGCAGTGACGGCAGGCCTCGCGCTCCTGGTGGGCGGCGGCATCAAGGCCCTCGAGGCCCTCAACCTCATCAATCTCGGCGACGCCACCAACGCCGTGGTCTGGGCCAGCGGCGCGGCCGTCCTGGGCCTCGGCATTTTGGTCGCGGGACTCAGGGGCCGGACCTCTGGAATCCTTGGATTCTTTGCCGTCGTGGCCCTCATTATTGGCGGGATTTTCAACGTTGTGCCCCACGGAGACCGTTTCCGTTTCCAGGACGCCAACTGGAACCCGGCCAGTATCGAACAGGCACGCGGAGGATTCGACATCACCGGCGGCAGCGGAACAGCCGACCTGACCAAGCTGAACATCACCCCTCCGCTGGGCACCGCCGTCGTCATTCCGATGGACGTCACTGCCAGCAACCTGACCGTCATCATCCCGGACACAGTGCCCGTGGAAATCCGCGCTGACATGACCCTTGGCAACCTCAATGAAGGTTCGCAGAACCACGGCGGCATGACGTCCAAACAGAGTAGCTACAACACCGACAAGCCAGGCGCCGCGCTCATCCTCGAGATCGACGGCACCATGAGCAACATCACCATCCAGGAAGGAAAGTGACATGAGCAGCTACGAACCTGCACCGGACACTGCGCCGCAACCAGCGCCCTCACCGGCGGACGCGTCACACAGCGCCGGATCACGCCACGGTGGTGAGTCACCGGCCCGGGTGGGCACAGTGGTCTGGGGCCTCATCGTCCTGGCACTGGCGGCGTTGATCATCATCGGCCAGCTCGGCATCGTGGTGCTGAACGGCACGTACGTGCTTATCGGCCTGATGATCGGCGCCGGCGCAGCGCTGGTGGTTGGGGGGCTCCTCTCAGCCCGCGGACGTGACAAAGAATCCACAACAGGGAAGTCTTGAGGCATGGATAAGTTCTTCAGCATCGTCAGGGGCCTCGGCCTGAAACGCGGACCGCAGCGGTGGCTGGGCGGCGTGTGCGGAGGCATCGCCGCAAAGCTCAACGTGGACGTCGCCTTCGTGCGGATCGCGTTCCTGCTCCTCAGCCTCCTGCCCGGGCCGGCCTTCGTGTTCTACGTGGCAGCGTGGCTCATCCTCCCGGACCAGCGGAACGCCATCATCCTGCAGTCGTTCCTGGATAAACGGTCAATTAACGGATCCTGACCACGAGGTCCAGGGGCCCCGGCTCTGCAGAGCCGGGGCCCCTTTCGTTCGCCATGAATGAGCTGCCCTTTGTAACCGGTTTGTGTCGTAACCCACACTCACCACTACAATCTAGGTGAGCTCAGCGTGGCGCTCTGCCTGTACACCCCCTCACCAGGATTTGAGCCGAGACATGAAAATTGGAATTCTCACCAGCGGTGGCGACTGCCCCGGACTGAACGCCGTTATCCGCGGCGCCGTCCTCAAAGGGATCGCCATCCACGGCCACGAATTCGTAGGATTCCTCGACGGCTGGCGCGGCGTCGTCGAAGGCGACGTCATAGACATTCCCCGCACCATGGTCCGCGGCATCGCCAAGCAGGGCGGGACCATCCTCGGTACGTCCCGGACCAACCCGTTCGAAAACGGCGGCGGCCCCGAGGTCATCAAGGCCCACATGGACCGGCTCGGCATCGACGCGATCATCGCCATTGGCGGCGAAGGTACGCTGGCCGCAGCCAAGCGGCTGACTGACGCCGGCCTGAAGATCGTCGGAGTTCCCAAGACCGTGGACAACGACCTTGACGCGACGGACTACACCTTCGGATTCGACACCGCCGTCCAGATCGCCACCGAGGCCATCGACCGCCTCCGCACCACCGGTGAATCGCACCACCGCTGCATGATCGCCGAAGTCATGGGCCGCCACGTGGGCTGGATTGCCCTGCACGCGGGCATGGCATCAGGCGCGCACGCCATCCTCATTCCGGAGCAAAAGGCCTCCATGGACCAGATCACCGAGTGGGTGGAGGAAGCCCACGCCCGTGGCCGCGCGCCCTTGGTGGTTGTGGCCGAGGGCTTCGTTCCGGAAGGCCAGGAAACGCCGCATTCCGAGCGCGGACTGGACACCTTCGGACGCCCGCGGCTGGGCGGCATCGCCGAAATGCTGGCGCCCGAACTCGAGGCACGCACAGGCATTGAAACCCGGGCCACCGTCCTGGGCCACATCCAGCGCGGCGGCGTCCCGTCCGCATTCGACCGTGTCCTGGCCACGCGCCTGGGCATGGCCGCCATCGACTCGGTGGTGGACCAGCGCTGGGGAACCATGGTGTCGCTGCACGGCACGGACATCGTCCACGTTGGCTTCGACGCCGCGCTGGGCAACCTCAAGCGCGTTCCGCAGCACCGTTACGACGAGGCCGCCGTCCTCTTCGGCTAGGCCAACAGCCACAGCAGGCAAACAGCGCGAACGGGCACTTGTGGCCCCAGCAACAGGGCCGCAAATGTCCGTTCGCGCTTCACACCGCTGGGTAGGGTTGAGGCATGACTCTCGACCCCGGTTCCGCAGATATCATCCAGTTGGCATGGGCCCGCCACTTGGGCCTCGATGACGGAGCCTTTGCCGCGGTCCGGAAGCTCGACGCCGATGCGGCGGTCTCCGGGGCAGGCCCGCTGGCAGCAGGCGCACGGATCACGCGGGCGGACGAGTCCCGGAGTTCAGTGGACTTTGTGCGGTTGTTCGGCGCGTCGGCCCTCGTGGGGCCCCAGTGGGCAATCGACGCAGCAGAGCGTATACCGGACGAGGAACTCGCCCAGCACGTGACGCTCCTGACCATCACGCGGCAGCATGGCGGCCACGGCCAGGGCGCGGCCGCCCTCTTCTTCGCCGACGATCTCCCGCTGCGCCAGCCGGCCGAGGAGCTGACCGTCTCGCATGGAAATCCCGAAGCCATCGAACTGGAAGGCCTGTGTCCGCCGGACGACGTCAACGAGGTGGGATTGTCCGATCTCGAACACCGGTTCACCATCCTGCGCGATGACAACGGCCGCAAGGTCCCCGTTGCCTGTGGCGCCTACGCCGAGTGGGAGGGCATCCTGGCCCAGATGGGGGTCCTCGTGGATCCCGACTGGCGGCGCCGGGGACTGGGCTCGCTGGCTGCGTCCATTGCTGCCCATGAGGCACTCGCGGCGGGGCTCACCCTGCAGTGGCGCTCTGATGTCAGCAACAAGGGCGCACTGGCCATCGCGCGCAGCCTCGGATTTTCGACCGGCGGCATCCACACCAGCGTGCTGCTGGGCTGACCGGAATCAGCCCGGCACACGCTTAGGCGGACTTGGTCTGCGCTGATTCGGCTTGGGTTGCCGTTGTGCCTTTCGCTGACGCCGGGGCACCAGCCCCACCCCAGTTCTGAACCGGCTTGGGCTTGGCGAAGAACAGCGCCACGGCTGCGCCCAGCAGAATCACGGCCGCCGGCAACATGATGGACTGGCCCATCGCCGTTGAGAACCCCTCATGCAGTGCCTCCGGCAGTGTGCCGCCAAAGGCCATGGGACTGGCCTTGCCGGAACCGTCAGGTGCCGCCGGAAGCTCCGCCGCGAGCCGCGACTGGATGAGGACCGCAATGGCGGCGCTGCCCAGGACCGCGCCGATCTGGCGGGTGGTGTTGTAGACGCCCGAGCCGGCGCCGGCCTGGCGCGGCGGCAGGTTGCGGGTGGCTGTGGAGCTCAGCGGGGCCCAGATGCCCGCGTTCGCGAATCCCAGCACGGCACTGGGCAGGAGGAACAGCCAGATGGGCGTGTCGGGGTGCATGAGGGACGAATTCCAGAACAGAGCCAACGACATCAGGACCAGGCCGGCCGCGGTGATGTATTTCGGGTTGACCCGGTCAATGATGCGTCCGACAACCGGCGCCAGCCCTCCCGAGATCAACGCCATCGGGACCATCATCAGCGCAGACTGCGTAGGCGTCAGGCCACGGACCACCTGGTAGTAGAAGATCAGCGGGAGGCTGAATGCCGTCACCGTGAAGCCCACCGTGGTGATACCGATGTTAGCCAGGGAGAAGTTGCGGTCCTTGAACAGTGAAAGCGGGAGAAGCGGCTCTCCCTTGTTGAACCGCTGCCACAGCACGAAGCCCACCAGGACCACCAGGCCGGCGATGATCAGGCTCCAGACGGTGATGGGACCGGTGATGGTGCCCCAGCTGTATGTCTCGCCTTCCTGGATGCCGAACACCAGAAGGAAGAGCCCGACGGCGCTGAGCAGCACGCCGGGGATGTCGAACTTGTGCGGATGGGTGCTGAGGGAGGGGACGAAGCGCAGGGCAAGGATGAAGCCGACGAGACCCACAGGCACGTTGATGAAGAAGATCCATTCCCAGCCGAGGCCGTCCACCAGGACGCCGCCGAGGATCGGCCCCACGAGGGTGGCGACACCCGCCGTGGCGCCCCAGATCCCCATGGCCGCGCCGCGCCGGTCCGGCGGGAAGATCCGGGTGATCACCGCCATGGTCTGGGGGGTCATGATTGCGGCACCAAAGCCCTGGACCACGCGGGCCAGGATGAGGCTCTGGACGTCACCTGACAGCCCGCACCACAGGGAAGCGAGGGTGAAGA
This sequence comes from Arthrobacter sp. NPDC058288, assembly GCF_042880995.1. NCBI lineage: Bacteria > Bacillati > Actinomycetota > Actinomycetes > Micrococcales > Micrococcaceae > Arthrobacter > Arthrobacter sp. NPDC058288. Next base: position 513,191 of record NZ_JBHVYH010000001.1, on the reverse strand, counting down.
CCACCAGGCCCGTGAGGTAGAGCCTCTTGGGCCCGAACCGGTCGCCCAGCCGGCCGGTGATCAGCAGCGGCACGGCGTAGGCCAGCAGGTAGGCGCTGGTCACCCAGATGACGGAATTGATGTCCGCGTTCAGGCCCTCCATGATCCGGGGGTTGGCGACCGAGACGATGGTGGTGTCGATCAGGATCATAAAGAAGCCGATTACCAGGGACCATAGGGCCGGCCACGGCCTAGCTACGTTTTCCATGTGAATCCTTCAGGTGTTGTGGTGTGGTCCGCTACCAGGGGAGGTCCCCGGAGCGGAGCTGGTCCTGCAGGCCGCATATCCAGCCCATCTCGGACCGCAGCATGGTCTGTTGGTACTGCAGGTCGATCCAGTACTTGCGTGCCACGTCCTTCGTCCGGACGGCCGACTCGGCTGACTGCAGGAAGTCCAGCTGTTCCTGCAGCAGGACCAGGCGCCGGTCCAGGAGGTCCAGGACGACTGGGGCGGGCAGGTTGTAGGCCTCTGCCACGGCGAGCGGGAACGACGGGTATTCGTTGACCGGCTCGGCGAGCATGTCCTGCAGGCGGGCCGTCAGGGCCTCCCGGCCGGCGGGCGTGATCCGGTAGGTGGTCCGTTCCGGCCGGTTGCCCTCCCGGTCCGTTCCGGCTGTTTCCACGAGGCCCCGCTCCTCGAGCCTGCCGACGGCGTGGTAGAGCGTTCCGGGGCGGACCTTGACCAGACGGTCTTCGTGCCTGGCCATCAGGAGCTGGTACATCTCGTATGGGTGCATGGGTTCTTCAACCAGGAGCGACAGGGCAGAGATGCCGAGCGGCGTCAGCGGGGCGGATCGGGGCATGGTTCCGGCTACTCCCCTGTTCCTCCACGGCCGCATCTCGACAGCACATTTGCTATTATTCCGCTTCAACTATTCCACATGGAATATTAGGGTGCAAGAAAGCCCGCGCATCCAAGGATCCGCGGGCCTTCCCTCCGTCCGGTTGCCGGCTGGGTCAGCCGAGCAGGGCCTGGATGTCCGTCCTGGCAAACATCTCCGCCGCAGCGCGTGCGGACGGCGTGCCGGCATCCGGGTCCGCGCCTGCTCCCAGGAGCGCCTCGGCGACGTCCGTGTAACCCTTGAAGGCGGCGCCGGCGAGGGGCGTCTGGCCCCGGTCGTTGATGGCGTTGGCATCGGCGCCGTGCCGCAGCAGCAACTGCACCGCCGGGGCGTGGCCGTGGTACGCCGCCAGCATCAGCAGGGAGTCGCCGGCGGCGTTGGTCATGTTGACCGGCGCACCTGCATCGAGGTAGCTGCCCAGGAGCGCAGCGTCGCCCTGGCGTGCCGCGTCAAAGAGGGCGTGGGCCAGTGCCAGTGTTTCGTCGTCGGGGCCGGCGGTACCGCCCCCCGGGGTGCCATCGTGGTCAGTCATCGGTGTGTTCCCTTCAGGAATCCGGTCTGGCGGCCCACCACTTGTCCTGCGTCGGGAGCCACAATGACTTCCTGCGCGGCCGTGTAGGGTTCGTCGCCGTCTACGACCGTCAGTATTTCATCCGGAGAGACGGAACGCTTTATGACTGCGAGTGCGATGGGACCCATTTCGTAGTGCTGCACCACGGACGTCACCGTTCCCACTTTGCGCTCCCCCAGGCGTACTTCGCTGCCCACGGCCGGGAGGGTGTGCTGCGAGCCATCCAACTGGAGGAAGACCAGCCGCCGCGGCGGATGGCCCAGGTTGTGCACGCGGGCGACCGTCTCCTGGCCCTTGTAGCAGCCTTTCGCCAGGTGGACTGCGGTGCGCAGGAGGTCAAGCTCATGCGGGATGGTTTTGTCGTCGGTTTCCGCGCCGAGACGGGGACGCCAGGCGGCGATGCGCAGCGCTTCGGCGGCCCAGACTCCTGCAAGCGGCCGGTCACCCACGGTGGCTTCGAGTTCCGTGGCCGGAACCAGGTATTCAAACCAGGGACGCTCCATGCCCGGGTGGGATTCCTCCGCGACAACAGAGTAGGCGTAGCCACCGGCACCCACATGCGGCCAGGGGTCTTCCCACACTTTCAGGCCGGACCACTCCTCAACCCGCCGCGTGGACCCCAGAACGGCCCAGTCGTCGGAAACATCGGCAATCTCGACCCGCAGCATGAACTTCATCCGGTTCAGCCACTCCGCCAGCGGCGCCGCCTCGGCGGCCTCCACAATCAGCCAGGTGGTCCCGCCGTCGTCAATTACCCGCGCGTCGAACTCGATGCGGCCCTGGACGCTGAGCAGCAGCAGTTCGCTGGACTCCCCCGGCGCGAGGTTGGTGACCTGCTGGGAGGACAGGGTGTTGAGCCAGCTCAGGCGGTCGGGCCCGGAGACGGTGACCACGCCGCGATGGGAAAGGTCGACGACGGCGGTGCCGGCCGCCAGCGCGCGCTGCTCCCGCAGCGGTTCACCATAATGCGACGCGACGCCGGAGTCCGCACCGCCGGCCTCGACGGCGCCCGGGCGCGACAACAGGGGGCTCTTGATAGTCATATGTAGTAGAAGTCCTTAGGGGCTAGCGGTATTCCGGATTCTCGAAGTCGAACCGCGTACCGGCTTTCCACTCCTCCGGCAGGTTGCCGTAGGCGGGGATCCCGCCGGCGTCTTTCAGGATTCGTGCCAGGTGCAGCAGATTCCACGTCATGAACGTGGTGTTGCGGTTGGTGAAGTCGCTCTCCGGCCCCCCTGACCCTTCGTCGAGGTAGCTCGGACCCGGCCCCACCGGACCGATCCAGCCGGCGTCAGCCTGCGGAGGGATGGTGAAGCCGATGTGCTGGAGGCTGTACAGGACGTTCATCGAGCAGTGCTTAATGCCGTCCTCGTTGCCGGTAATGAGGCAGCCGCCCACTTTGGGGTAGAAGGCCCACTGGCCTTTGTCGTTCAATTGCCCCGAGTGCGCGTACAGGCGTTCGATCAGTTTCTTGGTCTGGGAGGAATTGTCGCCCAGCCAGATGGGGCCTGCAACCACCACGATGTCCGCTTCCCTGACCGCGGGGTACAGTTCGGGCCACTCGTCGGTTGCCCAGCCGTGCTCGCGCATATCGGGATACACTCCGCTGGCAACGTCGTGGTCCACGGTCCGGATCACCCGGGTGGCGACGCCCTGCTTCTCCATGATCAGGCGGCTGACCTCGATCAGGCCTTCCGTATTGCTGGTCTCCGGAGATTTCTTGAGGGTGCCGTTGAAGAAAACGGCCTTGAGGTCGCTGTAGCTTGCTTTTCGTTGATCCGGCCTACCCGGGTCCTGCTGGCTGTTCACGGTCTTGCTCCCTGCGCTCGCTGCGGACAACAAAAATCAGTGAGACCTGCCGGCCGGAGGGTTGCAGGGTCCGGCCGGCCTAGGAAATCTTGCTCAGAATGGCCGAAGCGTGCGCTTCCAGTCCGCTGCCCGGGGCGGAGCCGGCGCCGCTGGCAACATCCCACCGCCAGAGCAGCTTTCCGTCCACCAGGCCAAAAATCCGTGTTGCCGCCGTGTACTCCTTGGAGTGGCTTCCACGCATGACCATGTCGGTGCTCAGCTGGATCTGGGGGCCTTTGATCTGGCCGTAGTACAGCTCGGAGATTCCGCCGGGGTGGGAGATGGAAACTGAGATGTCGAAGCCGCCGTCGCTGTTGCGCAACGCTTCGACTTCGTCGGCGCTTTTCAGCACCGGAACGATGTCGGCCGGGATCAGCCCCGGACCGCCGTCTTCCTCCCGCTGCTTCCGCTCCAACGCCCAGAAGCCGGTCTCCACCGTCAGCGGCCGCAGCTTTGTGCCTTCATCGTCGGTTAGCCAACTCTCGGCACGGTACTGGAGGTACGGCAGGCCGTTGTGCGTGAAGGACACGTGCTGGGAGAAATGCTCGGAATCCTCCTCGCCGGCCCCCAAGCGTCCGCTGCCCTCCCACTCACCAATGAGCCAGGACAACGGGACGAGCTCGGGTGTGAGGTCTGTAGGTATTTCAATCGGCACAGTAACTACCTCCGCAGACAACTAGCTCCGAACTGGTATTACTTCTGGCCCTTGAAGAGGCGGTAAACCACGAAACCAGCGAACCAAGCCATGGAAAGGCTGGCAATGCCAAGCAGGACAAGGAAGAAAATCTCAAATGCAAGTACGGACATGATGCCATCCTAACGCGTTAGTAGATGAGTAGTTTGTCTATGAAGTAAGCGAGTGAACCCACCGCGGCCACGGGTGCGAGGCCCATGCCGAGGGCGGCTGGAAAGTTAATCCGGTCCCCGCGGAGTATAACCAGTCTGCGAAGGCTGACGAGGACTGCGCCCACCGCAACGCCCACCACGGCGGCTGGTATTACGGCGATGTTTGAGAAGATCAGGCCTGCCAACGGAGCAGTGAGTCCGGCCAGCACAATGCCCAGCGGCGCTACGATCCGGTCCGGCCAGCGAATGAGTCCGGCCAGCAGGGCAAAGGCGGCACTAACGCCGGCCACGAGCAGCATCTCCTTGACGCCGTTGAACCGTGACGCCGCAATCCACCCTGCGCCAAGGCAGGACAGCAGCACACCTGCGCTCGAACCCAGCGTGGATTCCAGCCGCTGCGCCTGGCCGGTGCCCCGAAGCAGCTGCATCAGGAAGACAGCCATCACGCCCGCGGCGATAAACGCCGGGGTCCAGTCGAGGAAGCCGGGTGCCGGGACGTAGGTGGCAGCCACGGCCGATCCCGCTCCGGGCAGTCCGATGATTGCCGCGAGCGTCTTCTTGGCCGGGATGTCCAGGAAGTGCGGCCAGCCGACTCCCACGGCCAGGGCTACGAGTATGGCGACACCGAGCAGCACTTCAGGTGAGGTGTAAGCCCCGCCGATAAAGACAGCAAGCCCGGCCAGCCCAATGGTTCCGATGGTCCACGGCTTCACTGTTTACCCGCGCTCACTCTCTGCTGACATCTTCTTCGCTGCGTCCAATCCTGCCCTATGTGACCTGCTTATGTCGCAAAACGTGAACTGAAACCGCACTGATCAGTGTCTGTTTAGGGGCAATTGGGTATACTCAAAGCTCAGCTACGCTTCCTTCGGAGGATGCGGGCCCGGCGGGATTTCCGGCCGGCCACGACCGACGCGGGCAGCCAGTACCGGCCGGTGAAAGCCCGGTTCAGACGCCCAATGATGCGCGGACAGCCCCTTGGAGGAACAATGTCGCACATCCTGCTACTGACGAACAGCACCGGCTCATCGGTGGACATTTTGCCTGCCTTGGAATTGCTCAACCACCGCGTCCATATCCTCCCGGCCGAGCCCACCGCCCTCTTGGAAACCGATCCCTGCGACGTCGTCCTGCTGGATGCCCGCAAAGACCTGGTAGGTGCGCGGTCCCTCACGCAGCTGCTCAAGGCCACGGGGCTCAGCGCACCACTGATGCTGATCCTCACCGAAGGCGGCATGGCAGCCGTCTCCTCGGCCTGGGCCGTGGATGACATCCTGCTGGACTCCGCGGGTCCTGCCGAAGTCGAAGCCCGGATCCGGCTCTCTGTCGCGCGGGCCGTGCCGGAGAAAGAGGATCTTCCCACCGAAATCCGGGCCGCCGGCGTCGTTATCGACGAAGCAAGCTATACGGCCAGGGTGAACGGTGCCCCCCTGAACCTGACGTTCAAGGAGTTCGAACTCCTGAAGTACCTGGCGCAACACCCCGGCCGGGTGTTCACCCGGCAGCAGCTGCTCACTGAGGTGTGGGGCTACGACTACTACGGGGGCACCCGCACGGTGGACGTCCACGTCCGCCGGCTGCGCGCCAAGCTTGGCGCCGACCACGAGAACCTGATCAGCACGGTCCGCAACGTCGGCTACCGCCTGACGCTGGTGCGGCAGCCCGAAGAGGAGCTGACGGAGGCATAGCCCACCGCAGCCCGCGCGGGGTGGCCCGCTCCCGCAAATTCAACGAAAACGAAGAAGCCCCGGACCAATGGTCCGGGGCTTCTTCGTTGGCTTCTAGGCCTGCAGTGGAGGACATACGGGTCGAACGTATCGAGGCCACCCCAGTGGTGGATCCCCCTCAGTTCCCGCTTCAGGAAGCCGGAACAGGTAATGACTATACGTGCCGGATCCGGCCGCATCAAATCGACCCGAATCCCGCCGTCAGCCGGATGAGCCGTATAGCCTGTAGACCATGAGTCCTGCGCATCCCGAAAACTGGCCCGTGCTTGTCATCAAAGGCGGAGTGGACGATGAACTGCTCAGGGATTTCACCGCCCTCGCCGCGGCGGCCGAGGAGTCGGACGGAAACCCTCCCCTGTCCGAACAGACCTTTGTGACCCTTCGCGCCGGCGAGTCGGGAAGCCACTCACTCCTGACCTTGGCGCTCTATGCGCCCGATGAAGATTCGGATCCCGCCACCGCCCAGGACCTTGCCGGCTTCGCGGTGGTGGTGGAGGAAGCGGACGGCACGGGTGTACTGGAGGTGGCGGTGCATCCGAGCTACCGGAACCAGGGCGTGGCGGACAGGCTGGTGGCCACGCTCAAGGCATCACGGGGTTTCGACGGGCTCAAGGCGTGGTCCCACGGAAACCATGAAGCCGCAGCGGACCTTGCGGCCAAGTACGGTTACGCCCCCATCCGCGAGTTGTGGAAGATGCGGCTCACAGCGTCTGACGCTGAGTTGCCCGACGCCGCCCTTCCGGACAACGTGAGCCTGCGGGCTTTCGTCCCCGGGCAGGACGAGGAGGCCTGGCTGGCAGCCAACAAGGCGGCCTTCAGCCACCATCCGGAGCAAGGCAACATGACGCGGCAGGATCTGGCCGCCCGGATGGCCGAGGACTGGTTCGATGCCGCCGGCTTCCTCCTCGCCGTAGACCCGTCCGGGCGGATCCTCGGCTTCCACTGGACCAAGGTGCACCCTGGCCACGGCGGCCATCCCGCTATCGGTGAGGTTTATGTGGTGGGAGTGACCCCCGAAGCCCAGGGCATGGGACTAGGCAAGGCCCTCACTGTGGCCGGCATCAAGTACCTGCAGGACAAGGGCCTCCACGCGGTCATGCTCTACACGGATGCGGACAATACGCCGGCCGTTTCGCTGTACCGCCGGCTCGGCTTCACACGGTGGGATGCTGACGTGATGTACGGGCCCAAAAACGGCGGTTAATCCAATCGGCAGTCGCATGCGCCGCGGTTCAGGAAATCTGCGTATCCCCTGAATCGAATGCTTGTAAGGTTGAAGGTAAACCGCGCCAGCAAAAGGAGTGACCATGCAACCGGAATCAGCCGGAATCGCCACGTCTGAGGCCAAGGTGCTTCCGGTGCGCGCCCGCTTCGGGTCCTCCGAGGTCCCGGCTTCCCGTGCCACGCAGGACCGGATCGACATCCCCGAGTTCGCGCCCAATCTTGAGCCCGAAGGAGACATCAGCCCGGACCGGTTCCTGGACCGTGAACTGAGCTGGCTGGCTTTCAACGCCCGGGTGCTGGAACTTGCCGAGGACCCCACCCTCCACCTGCTGGAGCGTGTCAGCTTCCTGTCCATCTTTGCCTCCAACCTGGACGAATTCTTCATGGTCCGCGTAGCCGGGCTGAAGCGCCGGATCGCCACCGGGCTGGCCGTCCCGTCGCCGGCAGGCCTGAGCCCCATGCAGGTACTGGACCAGATCGGCGAAGCTGCCCACCGCCTCGCGCAGCGCCACGCCCGGGTCTATGCCGAGCAGATCCGGCCGGCCCTGGCGTATGAGCACATCCACCTCATGCACTGGGATGAGCTTGACGACCAGGCCAAGGACCAGCTCAGCGCGATGTTCGCGGAAAAGGTCTTCCCCATCCTGACACCTCTGGCTGTGGATCCCGCCCACCCGTTCCCCTACATTTCGGGGCTGTCGCTCAACCTGGCCGTGGTGGTCCGCAACCCCGTCAGCGACAAGGAACTGTTCGCCCGCGTCAAGGTTCCGGACCAGCTGCCCCGCCTCATATCAATCGACGGCCCGCGCGCCGGATCGGTCCCCGGCCGGGTGGCCCGGTTCATCGCCCTGGAAGAAGTCATCGCCGTCCACCTGGACCAGCTCTTCGCCGGCATGGAGGTCCTGGAGCACCACACGTTCCGCGTCACCCGCAACGAGGACGTTGAGGTGGAAGAGGACGACGCCGAGAACCTGCTGCAGGCGCTCGAAAAGGAACTGCTGCGCCGCCGGTTCGGCCCGCCGGTGCGGCTCGAAGTCACCAACGACATCAACCCGAACATCCGCGCGCTCCTGATCCGCGAACTGGGCGTCGAGGAGTCCGAGGTCTACTCCGTACCCGCACCCTTGGACCTTCGCGGCCTGTCCGTCATTGCGGCGATCGACCGCGCGGACCTGCACTACCCCAAGCACGTCCCGCACACCTCGCGGTACCTGAACGAATCGGAGACGTCGAAGGCAGCCAACGTGTTCGCGGCCATGCGCCGGCGGGACATCCTGCTGCACCACCCGTACGATTCGTTCTCCACCTCCGTCCAGGCCTTCCTGGAACAGGCCGCGGCGGATCCGAAAGTACAGGCCATCAAGCAGACTCTGTACCGCACTTCGGGGGACTCCCCCATCGTCGATGCCCTCATTGACGCGGCGGAGGCAGGCAAGCAGGTGCTCGCCCTGGTGGAAATCAAGGCCCGGTTCGATGAACAGGCCAACATCTCCTGGGCAAGGAAACTGGAACAGGCCGGTGTGCATGTTGTGTACGGCATCGTGGGCCTGAAGACCCACTGCAAGCTCTCCCTCGTGGTCCGCCAGGAAGTTGACGGGCTGCGGCGCTACTGCCACATCGGCACCGGCAACTACCACCCGCGCACGGCCCGCTACTACGAGGACCTCGGGCTGCTGACAGCCAACGAGCAGGTGGGTGAGGACCTTTCCAGGCTCTTCAACCAGCTCTCCGGCTACGCTCCGAAATCCACTTTCAAGAGGCTTCTGGTGGCGCCCCGCTCAGTGCGTTCCGGGCTCATTGACCGCATCGAGAAGGAAATCCGCAACGCCAAGGCAGGCATTTCGGCCAGGGTGCAGATCAAGGTCAACTCCATGGTGGACGAGGCAATCATCGACTCGCTCTACCGTGCCTCGCAGGCCGGCGTAAACGTGGATGTGATCGTCCGCGGCATCTGTTCGCTGCGCCCCGGCATCCCCGGGCTCAGCGAAAACATCACGGTGCGTTCCGTGCTGGGACGTTTCCTGGAGCACTCGCGCGTGTTTGCCTTTGCCAACGGCGGGGACCCCGTGGTCTATATCGGCTCCGCAGACATGATGCACCGCAACCTTGACCGGCGGGTGGAAGCACTGGTCCAGCTGACCAGCGGCGACGACACGTCCTATGTGCTGGACATGCTCCGCCGCTACATGGACCCGGAAACGTCCAGCTGGCACCTGGACAGCCAGGGCGAATGGACCAGGCACCACATCAGTGACGACGGCAAGCCCCTGGAGGACGTCCAGTCCTGGCTGCTCGCTTCGCGTTCCCGCCAGCGCCCAACGATTAGGCGGTAGGACCCTGGCCTCGAAGAGTGATGCGAAAAGCGACGCCAACAATGAGTCGGCGAACGATTCGCTTATCGCGGACCAGACAGACCATCCCGGGGAACCGGTCGCGGTCACCGCTGCGGGCGCCCTGCCGTGGCGCGTCAACAAGGACAAGCTTGAAGTCCTGCTGATCCACCGTCCAAGCTATGACGACTGGTCGTGGCCCAAAGGAAAGATCGACGCCGGCGAGACCGTTCCGGAGTGCGCCGTCCGTGAGATCGAAGAGGAGATCGGGCTCAAGGCCACCCTGGGCATCCCCCTTCCTCCGATCCACTACCATGTGTCCGCCGGCCTGAAGGTAGTCCATTACTGGGCCGTGGACGTGGACGGCGCCACCCTGCGTCCGGACGGCAAGGAAGTGGACAGCGTGATGTGGTGTTCACCGGAAAAGGCCGCCACCCTGCTGAGCAACCCCGGTGACATCGCGCCCCTTGAGCATCTGGTGGCAGCCCACGCACGCAAGGAGTTGGACACATGGCCGTTGCTGGTGGTCCGCCATGCCAAAGCCAAGCCCCGCTCCTCCTGGACCAAGGCGGAAGGGGACCGTCCGCTCGCGGCCACAGGATTGCGGCAGGCCCAGGCTGTCCGCCGGCTGCTGCACGTGTGGAAGCCGCTTCGCGTGCACTCGAGCCCGTGGCAGCGCTGCGTGGCCACCATAGCGCCGTACGCGAAGTCCGCCGATGCGAAGGTAAAACTGCATGACGCGCTGACGGAACACCGCCATGCCCGGAGTCCGAAGAAGACCGCAGCCGTTGTGGAAGCTCTCTTCGACAAGCAACGCGCGATCGCCTTGTGCACCCACCGGCCAGCCCTGCCCACGGTGATCTCGCAGCTGGGTGAGCACATGAACGGCCGGCTCCGCGCCCTGCTGCCCTCCTCCGACCCCTACCTGGCGCCGGGCGAGATCATCGTGTGCCACGTGGCCCGCGGCAGCAACCACAAGATTGTCGCCGTGGAACAGTTCCGGCCTTTCGACGACTAAAACGGACGGCCGGCCCGGCCTCCCTAAAGTGCAGGCAACCCACCGGCTTGACCCGGACCTCTTTGTATCAAATACTCAGTACATTGATGCAAAATCTGGGGGGATTATGCCGGTCCAATTCGAACTACCGCCAATGCTGCTGCTGGGACCGCTGGTCGCCGCCGTCGTTCTCTACCTCATCCTGAGGTGGGTGGTGTGGGAACCCAGGATGGGCGCCTCACCCGAAACCGTTTCGCAGCACGCGCTCTGGGTGGGCGTCATTGGCTGGATGGCAAGCTCCCTCCAGGGGGCCGCAAACATCGGGATCATCCCCGCAGGCAGGACCAACACCCCTGCCCTCGGTCCCTTCCTCGTCACTCCGGACACCATCATCCCGGCACTGGCCTGGCCCATCCTGGGCACTATCGGGGTCCACGCGCTGGGCCAGGTCAGCTATCCGCGGCCGCGGCGCCCCCGCCGCAAGGCCAGCCTCCATGTCCGGAAAATCAGCGATTTCCTGCCTCGGCCGCTGGCCTGGACAACGCTGGCCATTTTCACGGGCGCAGCCGCGTTCATCGCATGGACCGCCACGCTCCCGGCATACGAACCGCTGCCGTACGGGTCGGTCCGGGAGGATCCGCAGGGCTATCGGACCTTCGGCGGGGACGGGCGCATCCCCGGGATTGAGCTGGCCGGCTGGCTGGGAGGCGCGCTGGTTATCCTGGCTGCGGGCACCTGGCTGGTGCTCCTGCTGATCGGCCGTCGCCGGCAACTCGAGCAGCTATCGGACCAGGACAACTCGCTGCTTCGGACCATCGCTATGAACAGGCTCCTGCGGACAGTCGCCACGGTGGCGTCAGGCCTCGCCGTCATCGCCGGTAACTATGTGGCCCGGCCGGATCCGGCTGCGGGCAGCACGTCGTGGACTAATTTTGCCGCCTTTGCGGGCATGGCGGTTCTGCTGGCCATGCTGGTCTGGGCGCCGCCGAAACTGACGGGACCCGCAACAGCGGCCGCCCTCCGGGATTCTAAGCACGGCCCCCTCGATGCCGGGCCGCACCCGGCGACCAGACTCGTGGTTTCCATCGGTGCCGGCCTCGGCGTCGCCGCAGCCCTGCCGGTGCTCGTGGGAGTGTTCCTGGTTCCGGCGATCGTTGCCGCGGGCCCTGCTGGTCCGGCGCTTTTCGTAACGCTGGTGGCGGGGCTGGTCCTTCTGGTCCTCGCGGCCGGCGAGCTCCTGCTGCAGCGAAACTACACGACTCCCGATGAACCGCGGACCTGGCCGCAGCAGCCGGTGGGGCCAGCGCTGCTCACCACGCTCATCCTCGCGCTGCTGGCCTTCGTCACAATTCTCGTGGTCTCAGCCGCCGGGAACTCTGTGATTGGCAGGGACGGCGGGTGGGTCCCTGCCGCCGTCTTCAGCGCCGCCGGGGTGGTGCTGGCGCTTCCGGCTTTCCTGGCAGCCCGCCTCCGGCACGGCATACCGGCCGATCCCGCCGGGCTCGACGCTGCGCTGCGTGCCATCACCCTGCATCGTATGGCCCGGACGCTTTCGGCCATGTTCATGGCACAGGCAGCGATGGTGCTGCTGATGAACAGCCAGGCCTGGGCCGCTGTCTTCGGGGTGGCGTTCCTGCCGTCCATCCCGTGGTGGCCTGCGTCCCTTGCAGGCTCGCTCCTGGCCTGCGCGGCGATAGTCACGGCCCTGGTGCCGGTGCGGACCTTCGCAGGCTCCCGTTCCCGGTCCGCTCCCCTGCCCCGCAGGGACCCCGTCACATGACGGCGGGGATCGCAGTTGACCTGCGGTCGGCCGTGCCGCCCTATGAGCAGATCCGAACCCAGATCTCCTCGTTGATCGCCGTTGGCTCGCTGGCCGCCGGAACCCGCCTGCCTACTGTCCGCAGCCTCGCGGCGGACCTGGGCATCGCAGCCGGGACGGTGGCACGCGCCTACAAGGAACTCGAGCAGGCGGGCCTGATTGAAACACGGCGGCGCAACGGGACCGTCGTCGTCGGCATGCCCGACTCCGTCCGCCCGGCGGGCGGCTCCGTGCCCGCGGACCTGGCTGCCGCCGTCGACCGTTACATCGCTGAAGGCCGCGCCGCGGGCCTGGACGACGGCACGCTCCAGGACATACTGCGCCTCCGGCTTGGCCATCCTCAGTAGACTGGGACCGTGAGCATTCCAACGCCCTATGAAGACCTCCTGCGTGACGTCCTTGCCAACGGCACGCACAAATCTGACCGCACCGGCACCGGCACGCTCAGCGTGTTCGGGCGGCAGATGCGCTTTGACCTCAGCCAAAGCTTTCCGCTGATCACCACCAAGCGCGTTCATTTCAAGTCGGTGGCAGTTGAACTTCTATGGTTCCTGCGCGGCGAAACCAATGTGAAGTGGATGCAGGACCAGGGCGTCACCATCTGGAACGAATGGGCCGATGCCGACGGCGAACTGGGTCCCGTGTACGGTGTGCAGTGGCGCAGCTGGCCAACGCCCGACGGCGGCCACATCGACCAGATCGCGGAGCTGGTGGAGAACCTCAAGTCCAACCCGGACTCGCGCCGGCACATCGTCTCCGCCTGGAACGTGGCCGAGCTCCAGGACATGGCCCTGCCGCCGTGCCACGCGTTCTTCCAGTTCTATGTTGCGGACGGCAAACTGTCCTGCCAGCTATACCAGCGTTCGGCGGACACCTTCCTGGGCGTCCCGTTCAACATCGCCTCCTATGCGCTGCTGACATGCATGCTGGCCCAGCAGGTGGGCCTGGAGCCGGGCGAGTTCGTCTGGACCGGCGGCGACGTGCACATTTACGACAACCACATGGACCAGGTACTCAAGCAGCTGAAGCGGGAGCCGTACGAATACCCGCAGCTGAAGATCCTCCGCAAGCCGGACTCCATTTTTGACTACACGCTGGACGACTTTGAAGTGGTCGGCTACCAGCACCACCCTACGATTAAGGCGCCGATCGCAGTATGAGCACCGACAACGCCATGGATCCCCTGGCCTTCACTGAAAAAATCGCCGACGCCACCACCGGGGTGGGGCTCGTCTGGGCCCAGACCACGGCGGGCGTTATCGGCAAGGACGGCGACATGCCGTGGCACCTGCCCGAGGACATGAAGCACTTCACCCGGCTCACCACCGGGCACCCGGTGATCATGGGGCGCAAAACCTGGCTTTCCTTCCCGGACAAGTACCGTCCGCTGCCCGGGCGCACCAACATTGTGGTGACGCGCCAGGAAGGCTGGGGAGACACTCCCGAGGGTCAGGGCGCCATCGCGGTCAAGTCGCTCGACGACGCCCTGCTGGAATCACAGTTCGCCCCCGGCCACGAAACCGTGTGGGTGCTGGGCGGCGGGGAAATCTTCGCGCAGACCCTGGACATCGCCGACGTCGCGGTGGTGACATTCATCGATTCAGAGACCGACGGCGACACCTACGCACCCGAGCTCGGCTACGAGTGGAAGCTGGCCGTAAGCGAGCCGGCCACCGGCTGGCTGACGTCCGCCACGGGAACCCGGTACCGGTTCACCATGTGGCGCCGGACGGAGGCCTAGGAGCATGCTGAAGAAGCCGGAAACCCTTTTTGTCCTGGGCTACATGCTCCTCCCGCTGCTGGCACTCCTCTCCGCGATCGTGGGACTGACCATGATCCTGGGCGGCAACAAGATCGCCGGCGCGATCGTGCTGGTGGTGGTCACGCAGGCGTTTGCCTTCGGCGCCGTCTACGCGCTGCGCCTCCGCAAGGCGGCAGTGCTCGAACAGCACGACGCCGAGTAGCGGCTTGGGCGGTTCGTTCCCTTAGCCTGGGCCTCCTACTTCAAAAAGGGCAAGGCAGCGCCCCTCCGCAGGCAGTGCATTCCATGCGTGACGTAACCGACTGCGCCGTGCCGGTTCCGAAGTCTAAACTGGTCGAATGACTACAGCAGCTACCCCCTCCGTCGGCCTGGTCGGATGGCGCGGCATGGTCGGCTCCGTCCTGATGCAGCGCATGCAGGACGAAGGCGACTTCGCCAGCATCAACCCGGTGTTCTTCTCCACCTCCAACGCCGGAGGTGCCGCGCCTTCGTTTGCAGAAGGCGCCGGCAAGCTCGAGGACGCGTTCGACGTCGACACCCTGGCCAAGCTGCCGATTATCGTCACTGCCCAGGGCGGCGACTACACCAAGCAGGTCCATGGCGAGCTGCGCAGCCGCGGCTGGGACGGACTCTGGATCGACGCCGCCTCAACCTTACGCATGAACGACGACTCGATCATCGTGCTGGACCCCATCAACCGCGACGTCATCGACAAGGGCCTGGCCAACGGCACCAAGGACTTCATCGGCGGCAACTGCACCGTGTCCTGCATGCTGATGGGCCTCGGCGGCCTCTTCAAGAACGGCCTCGTCGAGTGGGGCACCTCCATGACCTACCAGGCTGCCTCCGGCGGCGGTGCCCGCCACATGCGCGAGCTGCTCAGCCAGTTCGGCACCCTCAACGCCGAGGTCAGCTCGGAACTGGATGACCCGGCGTCGGCCATCCTGGAAATCGACCGCAAGGTCCTGGCACACCAGCGCACCGACATCGACGCGACCCAGTTCGGCGTCCCGCTGGCCGGCTCCCTGATCCCCTGGATCGACGCGGACCTGGGCAACGGCCAGTCCAAGGAAGAGTGGAAGGCGGGCGTGGAGACCAACAAGATCCTTGGCACCGCTGGCGAGAACCACGTCATCATGGACGGCCTGTGCATCAGGATTGGCGCCATGCGTTCGCACTCCCAGGCGCTGACGCTGAAGCTCCGCGAAGACCTGTCCGTCGCCGAGATCGAGAAGCTCCTGGCCGAGGACAACGAGTGGGCCAAGGTCATTCCGAACACGAAGGAAGACTCCATGGCGAGCCTTACCCCCGTGGCCGCCTCCGGCACCCTGGACATCCCGGTGGGCCGCATCCGCAAGATGGAGATGGGCCCGGAATACATCAGCGCGTTCACCGTGGGTGACCAGCTCCTGTGGGGAGCAGCCGAGCCGCTGCGACGCATGCTCAACATCGCCACCGGCACGCTCTAGCCGAGGAATTTCAGGTATCTCGCGGCCTGCAGCTCAAATGACTTTTGGGCTGCAGGCCGCAGTCCGTTAACCGTGTCGAACGGTACAGGTACGACGGCGGCCGAGCGGCCGGTGCCTTCCCGCGCCCAGGTGCCCACCACTTCACCGCCGGCCACGATTGTCTTCTTGAACATCCCGTTGCCACCAGGAACCACCTTCTGGGCGTGCTCGGGCGGAAGCACCAGAGACCGGTCGGTGTATCCCAGCAGGAACTCATCGAAGCCCGGCAGGGCCAACACGGAGCGCTGGCCGGGGACGCCCTCGTCGAGCAGTGCCGCGGTGGCCGGCGACATCCAGTAGCTGGCTCCCTCAAACTCCAGCTCAACGAGCTGGTCCTTCACCAGGGCAAGCGCACTCCTCACCTCCGTCACTGGCGTACTGGACCACCACGCGAAGTCACGTTCCGTCGCAGGGCCGTGGCTGAGCATGTACCGCAGCACCAGTTCCGCGATCCCTTCGGCGCGGTCCAGCTCACGGGATTTCGGAATCCATTCGTCGAACGCCTTGATGAGCTGCTGGTTCCCCGTCGGCGGCCCCTGCACCAGCCAGGCCCGCTGGCACAAAACCCCCAGCAGGTGGATACCGCGCTGGCCCGCCGTGGACTGGCCCGCGGCTTCAAAAGCCTCAAAGAGCTGCCGGCGCGTAGCTGCGCCTCCGCCCGAGACGAGCTTCAAGGCCGCCTCGCGGGCCGCGTCCACGTCGCGGGCATCGATCTCAAGTTCCCGGTGGCGGCCGCCCATTCCCCGGAGCAGGCGGTCGGCCGTGATGTCCAGAATCCAGCGCAGGTCCTCCGGAGCCAGCAGGTGAAGCGTCCCGCGCATGGGCCACGAGCGGACCACCAGCCCTTCATCCAAGGCAGACCGGACGGTGTCAATGCCGGCGTTACGGACCCTCAGCCCAACGGCCCAGAGTGCCGCCTGCAGGTCCTGGGCCTGCATGGCGGTCATCCACCGCACGGCGTCCTGTGGAGAATCGAACGCCGGCGCCAGCAGCCCCTGCGAGGCGAGGCGCAACCGTCCGATGACCTGCCGGGTGACCCGGATCCGTGAGCCTGTTCCCATACCCCCATCGTAGGTCGCACCGCCATCCGGGTCGGCAGTCCCGGGCAGTTTGCACGGGCAGTGCACGGCAGGCTCCCAGCCGGTTTACAGCCGGGGTCCCTACGCTGGTTGGATGACCGTCGGAGAGCTCTGGCCGCACCTGCGGCCCCTGTGCCGGGCCCTTGCCCTGCTGGGCTGGGCCACAAGTGCTGCCGGAATGGCCGCAGGACTCTCCATCGCGGTGGCCGGCGGCACGAGCCTGTCCCCCACCATGGAGGCCCTGCAGTCCTTTTCGGCCGTCAGCATGGTGTTGGCTGTCATCAGTTTCATTGCAGCCTCCCTGCTGCAGCCCCGGCGCCGCGGCTGGCGTGGCATTGACCATGACGCCAGCGGTGCTGCCCAGGATCCGGGCGGCGAGATGCCGCCCACCGTCAGAGCCTTCCTGCTGGCGGCCTTCGCGCTGCTGGCGGGGGCCGCGGTGTTCGCCTGTGCCGGACTGGTCCTCCGCAACGGCCCCAGCGCCCAGTCCGTGGCCTTTTGCCAGGTCTTCCTGCTGGGGGCGGCGGCTTCAGGTTTCAGCTTCATGCTGTTCAGCAAGGTCACCCCGCGGCAGCGCCGGAACTAGCCGGAGCATGCCGGGTCATCGGAGCGGCTAGAGCTCGACGCCGATCAGCAGCGGCTCCGGGTGCAGTTCAATGCCGAAGCGCTCGACGACGCCGCGCCTCACCTCGCGCGCCACGGCCACCATGTCTGCCGCACTCGCTGCGCCCCGGTTGGTGATGGCCAGCGTGTGCTTGGTGGACAGCGACGCCCGTCCGCCGGAGACACTCCCGTCCTCCAGCCCGTAGCCCTTGCCGAAGCCGGCATGGTCGATCAGCCAGGCGGCGGACAGCTTGACGAGGCCGTCCGCCCCGGCCGGGTAGCGGGGAGCCGCTTCGGGGAGTCTCCCTGCCGCCTCTGCGGAGACGATCGGGTTCGTGAAGAAGGATCCCGTGGAAAAAGTGTCACGGTCCTCCGGGTCCAGGACCATGCCCTTGGAGGCACGGAGCCGCAGGACCTCACGGCGGACGTCGTTGGAGTAGGCCCTTTCCCCGGGCTCGACGCCCAGGGACTTCGCCAGCTCGGCATAACGGATGGGCGCACTCATCCGGCCCAGCGGCAGCTGGAACTCGACCGTGAGCACAACATAGCGCGGAGACCCCTGGACTGTTGCCTGCTTGAGGATCGAATCCCGGTAGCCGAACTTCAGCTCGGAATTGGTAAAAGTGCGGACAGCATTCTTTTCCCGGTCCCAGGTCCGGACAGCGGCAATGGTCTGGGAGACGTCCGATCCGTAGGCGCCCACGTTCTGCACCGGCGTGGCACCGGTGGACCCGGGAATGCCGGACAACGCTTCGATGCCGGACCAGGCGTGGAGCACGGCGTGCTGCACCAGGGCATCCCAGTTGTGCCCCGCCTGGACCACCACGGACACTCCGCCGCAGGAATCCTCGGAGTTGACTGTGAATCCCTCAGAGGCGATCCGGAGCACGGTGCCGGGGTATCCGTCGTCGGAAATCAGCAGGTTGGACCCGCCCGCGATGATCAGCAGCTTCTCACCGGCGGCGTCCGCTGAGCGGACGGCGTCAATGATTTCCGCTTCCGTGCGGGCCTCGATGTAGTTGCCGGCGGGACCGCCGACGGCGGCAGTGGTCAGGTCCGAAAGCAAAGTCTGGGTCACCTGTCCAGCCTATCGGTCATTGGCATCGGAGCGGATCAGGAGAGCTTCCGGGCTACCGGGGACAGCAGGAAACTGACCACGAGCATCACCATCACGGCAAGGAGGGAGTGGAGGATGCCGACATGTTCGGCCAGCAGCCCCAGCAGCGGCGGACCGCACAGGAACGCACCATATCCGATGGTGGACACCACGGACACACGGGCGGCCGCCTTGACCGGATCGTCGGCCGCGGCGGACATGCCAACCGGGAATCCCAGCGAAGCGCCCAGGCCCCAGACGGCCAGCGCCACGAACGCCAGCCACGGCATCGGGGCGAACACGAACAGCCCCAGGCCGGCCACTGCCAGCGCGGCGCACCAGCGCATCACAGGGACCCTGCCAAAACGGTCCAGGACCAGCGTTCCGGCAAAGCGGCCAATGGTCATGAAGGTGACGAAGAGGCCGTAGCCCGCTGCTCCGGCGGCGTCGGTCTGGCCGTGGCCGTCGGCAAGGGCCAGTGCCACCCAGTCGCCTGCCGCACCTTCGGCGAGGGCAAGGCCAAGCACCAGCACGCCCAGCAGCAGCGTGCGCTTGTCACGCCAGGCCTGGGCGATCTGGCGCTTGTTGTCCAGCGGCTGTTCCGGAACCGCGTCCGTCTGCCGGACAATCGGAATGGGCCCCGTGGACGGGTCCTCGAATGTGTCCGTACCGGACGCCTTGAACGGTCGTTCCCCGTGCACTGGCGTGATGTCGGCACGGAACCAGGAAGCAGCGGTTGCCACCGAGCCGGCCACCACGAGCCCTCCCGCCGCAAGATGCCAGAACACGGGGATGCCGGCCCCGGCTGCCCAGGCACCCAGCCCGGCTCCTGCCACCGTTCCCAGGCTGAAGGACCCGTGCAGCCGGGGCATGATGTGCCGGCGCACGGCGCGTTCCACCGCGGCGCCTTCAACGTTGGACGCCGTGTTCCAGCTGGCCGTGCCGAGCCCGATGACCGCCAGGCCGGCGGCAACCGCCACCGGGCTCGCCAGCACCGAGGTGCCGAATCCGGCCAGGAGCAGCCCGGCGCCCACCATGATGCTGCCGATCCGGATGGTCCGCTTGGAACCCAGCCGGAGGACGATCAGCCCCGAAGCGGAGACGGACAGAAAAGAGCCGGCCGTCATGCAGAGCAGGAGAAGTCCTACCGTGCCTGGGGTCAGGTCAAGCCCGTCCCTGATGGCCGGGAGCCGCGACACCCACGTGGAGAAGGCTAGTCCGCTTGCCCCGTAGGCCACCACCACGGCGTTGCGCCAGTGCGTGATCTCGGCAGACGGTCTGAAGACGTCCTTGGTCACGGGAGCATCGTGGTCAGGCAAGCCTGACGACAGCCTGGGCCTTCACCAGGACCTTCTGGCCGGCGGAGACCACGGTGAGGTCCACGCGGGCGGTGCCGGCCTCGGCGTCGAGAGCGCCAATGGCGCCGCTGACCTCGATAACGGCCCCGGGCTCGTCGGTGCCGGTAGTGTCGGCGACCAGGACCGGTTTGGTGAACCGGGTCTGGAAATCCACGACGGCGGCCGGATCGCCCGCCCAGTCGGTCACCAGCTGGACTGCGGCGCCCATCGTGAACATGCCGTGGGCAATGACGCCGGGCAGGCCGACACCGGTGGCGAACGCCTCGTTCCAGTGGATCGGGTTGAAGTCGCCGGATGCACCGGCATATTTCACCAAGTCCTGGCGGGTGACGGTGATGCTGCGGCTGCCGAGGTCCTGGCCGACGGCAAGCTCAGAAAAAACGGGGGCAATGGATGCAGTGCTCATGGTTACTGTCCCTCTCCGCGGACCAGGATGGACGAGGTGGTGGTGGAGACGCTCTCGCGGGAGGCGTCGGCGCCGTCGCCGGTCAGGGCGAAGATTTCCGAGCGTGTGGTGATCATTGCGCCGCCGCCCATGGCGCGGACGCCGTCCACGTGCAGTTCCGCCACGAGCCGGTCACCGGCGAAGATGGGCCGGTGGTGGACAAAGCGCTGGTCCGCGTGGACCACGCGGGAGAAGTCAATGCCGGACTCCGGATCCTCGATCAGCTGGGCATCGGCGCGCTGGGCAATGATGATGGCGAAGGTGGGGGGCGCCACGAGGTCGCTGTGGCCCAGGGCCCGGGCTGCTTCCAGGTCGAAGTGCGCGGGATGGGTGGCCTTGACCGCCCTGGCGAACTCGCGGATCTTCTCGCGGCCAACGTCGTACACCTCTGCGGCAGGGTAGCTACGGCCCTGCAGATCCGGATTGATAGTCATGGCCTCAAGCCTATCGCTCCCCCGCCGTCAGGCCAGCGGCCGGTTACGAAGAGGAAGGCAGCGCGGTTCACGGCCTGTTGCGAAGCAGGGGTCTGGCGGGATACCCCGGGCAGCGGTATGATGAATTCATCATTCCATCAATTCGCGTGGCATCCTCACATCCGGACTGCTGCGTGAACCAGGCGACAGCAGGTCTCCAATGCTTACCGCGGCACAGGCTCCTTTGTACGAAATCAAGGCCAACCTCTTCAAGGCCCTTGCCCACCCGGCCCGCATCAGGATCCTCGAACTGCTTGCAGCGGCCCCCGACTCAACAGCGCCGGTCAGCTTCCTCCTGGCCGAAACCGGGCTGGAGGCTTCCCATCTCTCCCAGCACCTGGCAACACTGCGCCGGCACAGGGTGGTGACCTCGGTCCGGTCCGCGAACGCCGTGACCTACCGCCTGGCGCACCCCAAAATCGCAGAGCTCCTCGCTATTGCCCGGACGTTCCTGCTGGATACCCTGGCGGATTCCAACGAGCAGCTCCGCCTGGCGCAGGAACTGCCGGTCGCCCATCTCTCCGGCCCGTCCTCGTGAGCCGGATGCGGACTCTGCGGGCATTCCTGCCCTCCCGCCGCGACTACGACGGACTCCGGTCCTCGTGGAAGACGGACCTCACCGCCGGCATCACGGTGGGCATCGTTGCGCTCCCCCTTGCATTGGCGTTCGGCGTCAGCTCCGGCGTGGGGGCCGAAGCCGGACTGATCACCGCAGTGGTCGCCGGCCTGGTGGCGGCCGTCATGGGCGGGTCCAACGTCCAGGTGTCCGGCCCCACCGGTGCCATGGTGGTGGTCCTCGCCCCGGTGGTGGCCAGCCACGGTGCCGGCAGCATCCCTGTTCTTTCGCTGATGGCAGGGCTCATTGTCTGCGCGCTCGGCATCAGCGGGCTGGGCCGCGCCGTTGCTTTCATCCCCTGGCCGGTGGTGGAAGGATTCACCCTCGGCATTGCCGCCATCATCTTCCTCCAGCAGGTGCCGCTGGCCACCGGAACAGCGGGCATCCCGGGCCACAACACCCTCGTTGCGGCGATCGAAGCCGCCTCGGGGGCCGCATTTCCCACCGTCATCCAGACCCTGGCCGTGGTGGCTGCGGTCGCGGCCATCATGTTTGTGGTGCCAAAAGTTCATAAGTCGCTGCCTGCCAGCCTGACCGCCGTGCTGCTGGTCACCATCGCCGCGGAACTGCTTCGCCTCGACATCCCCCGGATCGGCGCGTTGCCGCATTCGCTGCCCGCCCCTGCCGTGCCGTCGATCGACCCCGCAGCTCTTGGGGACCTCATGATGCCGGCACTATCCATCGCTGCGCTGGCGGCGATTGAATCGCTGCTCTCCGCACGGGTGGCGGGCGGAATGGTGGGGCCGGACGGCAGGCCAGGCGGCCGTTACAGCCCGGACCGCGAACTGGCCGGACAGGGACTGGCGTCCATCGCAGCCGGCCTGTTCGGCGGAATGCCTGCAACCGGCGCCATCGCACGCTCGGCCGTCAACGTCCGGTCCGGAGCGAAGACACGGCTGGCAGCCGTGGTCCACGCCCTGGTGCTGTTGGCCATCATCTACCTCGCCGCCGGGATGGTGGGGCGGATTCCGCTGGCCGTGCTGGGCGGAGTCCTGATGGTCACGGCCACGCGGATGGTCTCGACCCAGACGGTCAGTGCCATTCTCCGTTCCACACGTTCTGATGCGGCAGTCTTCATCCTCACGGCCCTGATCACCGTGGCCTTCGACCTGATCATCGCCATCCAGATCGGCCTGGCCGCCGCTGCCCTGCTGACGCTGCGGAAGTTTGCCTCACTAAGCGGTGTCCGCCGGGAGGACCTTACGGGTGCACCTTCCGAGGGGGACTCGCACATCGCCATCTTCAGGCTTGACGGCGCCATGTTTTTCGGGGCGGCGGAACGGATCCTGCAGGAAATCAGCGACGTAAAGGACATCCAGGTGGCCATCATCCGCTTGTCCCAGGTGCGCATGCTCGACGCCACGGGCGCCCACGCCCTGGTGGAAGTCATCTCGGCGCTGGAACTCCGCGGAATCACCGTCCTGCTGAAGGGGGTCCAGCCGGAGCACCTGGAACTCGTGACGAACGTGGGTGTGATCCGTTCCCTCCGGCACCACAAGCACCTGTTCAGCACACTGCCGGCGGCCGTGGAGCACGCCCGGAGCCACGTCCTGCGGAACGCCGCTGCTAGCGCTTGAGGTTCTTCCGGATCTGCTGGCCGCGCACCATGATCCCCACGACGTGCAGGACCAGGCCACCGCCGATCACCGGCAATGAAGCGACGGCGAGGCCCTGGTTGCCGGAGGTGTTGCCCACCAAGTTGAGGACAATCCCGGCTGCGATCAGGCCCATGGCGCTGAAAACGAGCACCTTGTAGGAGGTGGATGCGGTGGCCCAGAATTCGTTCAGCACCGTCCCATTCTATGTGCCGGCTCAGAACAACGATTCCTGCACGGCCGGAACATCCGAGGAGTGGTGGTCTCCGAGTTCCACGCTCCGGGCCTTCAGCTGCCCGAGGTTCACCACGAACTCCAGCTCGGTGCCTTCCAGGGCCGCCACGGCGACGCTGCCGCTCAGCGCGGCAATCCGGAATCCGTGCGCTCCGGCGCGCAGGCTGTGCGGGTACTCATACCTCGCCGCCGGCCTGCACGCGCTGTCTGCCAGGCCCGGCCGGACCCACTGTTCGTCCACCACCTCGAACCCCTCACCACCGGCGCGCACCAGCACTCCGCGTGCTTCACCGGCCAGGCGCCGGTTCAGCGCATCAAGTTCGACGGCGGGCGCCGGAGCCGCCAGGGCGGCGGCCTTGGCGGCCGACCGTACCTGCTGCGGGAGCCCGGCGTCGCGGGTCAGCATGTCTTCCAGGATCCGGACCACCCTGCCGTCGTCCGCGCGCGCCACATACCTCGCCACCACCGCCCCCTGCTCGGCCAGCCGGTTCCATTTGCGCAGGTTCGACGCGGTACCTACCTTGCTGGCACCGTTGGCGAACGTTGCCACATACAGCCAGTGCTGCTGCATCAGGTAGGCGCGAAGCCCCGGCGGGACACCTCCCCCGCGATGGAAATCGTGGATAAGCCGGGAATCATCGACCACGAAGCAGCGCTCGCACTGGTTGCCTCTAACGGCCAGGGCATTGGCCGGGCAGAGGACGTGGTCGCGGTCAGCAGGGCCGTGCACCTTGTGATGGCCCAGGCAGAACTTGCCCTCGGCGGCGAGCCGGAAACCCAGCCGGCTGCCGGCGTCGAGCTTGAGCTCACGGAAGCCGCCGGAAGGGTCCTGCAGGCGCATGACAGGAGTGCCGCCGTCGCGCTCCCCTGACCCGGGACTGCCCGGTGAAACGGGCGGCGCGCCATCCCAAAAGACCCCGTGGACCAGATAGCGGGTATCGGTCACGGGGTCTCCTTTTGGCTGGGGCTGCGGCGGCGCTAGATTGCCGGCTGCACCCCAAAGGCTACCGCGAGCTTCATGATCTTCTCGGCGCGTCCCAGGCGGGGCAGGTCGGAGCCGTCGCGGATGACGCGGCCGTTGGCTTCGAAGTCGGCCATGAAGTCCGTGGCCCAGGCGACGTCCGACGGCGTGGGGCTGATGACCTCGTTGATGACGTTGGTCTGGTCGATGGCCAGGCAGAGCTTGCCGGTCATGCCCATCATCACGGTGATGCCGGTCTGCTCGCGCAGGATGGGGTGGTTGGTCCCCACCGTGGGGCCGTCGATGGGGCCGGGGAGGTTGCCCACGCGGCTGGCAACAACCAGCTTGGCCCGCGGGTACGCCATCGCCTCGGGCGTGGCCGCCATGCCGGTGTCGCGGCGGAAGTCGCCGGAACCGAAAGCGAGGCGGAAGGCGCCCTGTGCCTTGGCGATGTTGTTGGCTTCCTCGATGCCGACGGCGGATTCCACCAGCGGAATCACGGGGGTCTTGCCGTCCATGCGGTGGTAGCTTTCGGTGACCTGGTCCGCGGACTCGGTCTTGGCCAGCATGACGCCGAGCAGGCCCGGGGTACCGCGCAGGCCGGCGAGGTCAGCGGCCCAGAACGGGCTGGTGGCGTCATTGATCCGGACCCAGGCCTGGCCGCCGGCGGTCAGCCAGTTGACGACGTTCTCGCGGGCCGCATCCTTCTGCGAGGGGTCCACTGCATCTTCGATATCAAGAATGATCGAATCCGCGCGCGACACGGCCGAGACGTCAAAAAGCTCAGGCTTCATTGCGTTCACCAAAAGCCACGAACGGGCAATTTCAGCGGGGATGTTTCGTTCGGGCCGCACGGTGTCGACGGCGGCGGAGGTAGAGGTGGTCATACTCCTACCGTATCCGGCCGGAGCCCTCCAACGCTAAGTAACAGCCGCCCGCCTCGGAACAATACCGCGAACAATACGACCAAAATCCGGTATGGCCGGCACGTCAAACTCCTTCACGGGCCGTTACCGGGCGAAACGGGGCGTCTTGTGACCCGCCGTTTCGCCCTGTTTCCGCGCATTTCCGCGGGTTTCCCGGCGTGACAGCAACGCTTCCCCTCGCCCCGGAAGGTGCGCTTACATCGTTCCAGCGGCAGGCAAACGGCCACCGCATCCTTCAGTTCAAACTTCCCCCTCCCTCACAAAGGAACCCCGAATGAAACGACACCTGACCATCATGAGTGCCGCGGCCGCCGTCGTCATCGCGATGACGGTGTCGGGCTGCGGCGGCGCAGCCGAAGCCGGCGGAAGACGCGACGACGGCGCCACCGAGGTCAAGGAGCTCCGCTACCAGGGCTCTGCCAATGCCGTTACCCTTCCGGAGCTGGCACAGGACCTCGGCTATTTGGGCGACATCAAGCTCAACTGGGTGGGCAACACCACCAGCGGCCCGCAGGACATCCAGTCCGCGGCCACCGGGCAGACGGACTTTGGCGGCGCGTTCGCCGGAGCGGTGGTGAAGCTGGTGGAAGCCGGCGCCCCGGTCAAGGCCGTCATCAACTACTACGGCGAAGACGAGAAGACCTTCAACGGCTTCTACGTCAAGGACGACAGTCCCATCCGCAGCGCCCGGGACTTCATCGGCAAGAAGATCGCGGTGAACACGCTCGGCGCACACGCGGACGCCGTCATCAACACCTACCTGCAAAAGAACGGCCTGAGCGCCGAGGAAATCAAGCAGGTGCAGCTGGTTGTGGTGCCGCCCAACGACACCGAGGAAGCCATCCGCCGCGGCCAGGTGGACGCCGGCTCACTGGGCGGCGTGCTGCAGGACAAGGCAATCGCCGGCGGCGGCCTGCGCTCGGTGTTCAGCGACGCCGAACTCTTTGGCACCTTCGCCGGCGGCCCCTACGTGCTCCGCACCGACTTCATCGCGAAGAACCCCAACACCACCCGGACATTCACCACGGGCGTGGCCAAGGCCATCGAATGGGAGCGGACCACGCCCCGCGAAGAAGTGATCGCCCGCTTCACCAGGATCCTGCAGGAACGCGGCCGCAACGAAAACCCGGCAGCGCTGCAGTACTGGAAGAGCGTAGGCGTTCCCGCCAAGGGCGAAATCAAGGATGAGGACTTCACCCGCTGGGGTAAGTGGCTCAAGGACACCGGAATCATCAAGGGCGAGCTGGACCCGAAGAAGCTCTACACCAACGAGTTCAACGCCCTGGTGACCGGATGAGCGCCGGTACCAGGCAGCGCGCCGGTACCAGTAACAGCAGCAGCAATACGAAAGGACAACCATGACGCCGAAAATCAGCCTCCGGAACGTCACCAAGGAATTCGCGGTGCGCCAGGGCAAGGGCAACCGCAAACAGGCAGGTCCGTCCGTGCTGACTGCCTTGGATGACCTCAGCCTGGACGTCGCCGCCGGCGAATTCCTCACACTGGTAGGCCCCAGCGGTTCGGGCAAGACAACGCTGCTTGATCTGCTGGCGGGACTCTCCCGGCCCACCTCCGGAAGCGTGCTGGTGGACGGCAAGGAAGTGAGCGGCCCCGGCCAGGACCGCGCAGTGGTCTTCCAGCAATACGCGCTCTTTCCCTGGCGGACCGCGTCGGCCAATGTCTCCATCGGACTGGAAGACTCGGGCCTTTCCCGTAAGGGACGGGCCGCGAAAGCCAGCGAATTCCTGGACCTCGTGGGGCTGGCGGGGTTCGAGGACCGTTACCCCCATGAATTGTCCGGCGGTATGAAGCAGCGCGTGGCCATTGCCAGGAGCCTCGCCTATGAGCCGGACATCCTGCTAATGGACGAACCCTTCGCAGCCCTGGACGCGCAGACCCGCGAGCAACTCCAGGACGAACTGCTGCGGATCTGGAAGGCCACTGGCAAGACCATCGTCTTCATCACCCACGGAATCGATGAGGCCGTCTATCTGGGACAGCGCGTGGCCGTGCTCAGCGCGCGCCCGGGCCGGCTCAAGGAGTTCGTGGACATCAACATCCCGGACCGCGACGGCGAAGGCGATGTCCGCTCCCACCCGGCTTTCGTGGAACACCGGCACCAGGTCTGGTCACTCCTGCATGACGAGGTCAAACTCGCCCGTGACTCCGGACACCGCAAGATCCTCCCCGACGGCACGGCCCCCGACGAACAACCCCAGGAAAGGAGCGCTGCCTGATGAGCGCAGTGTTGACCCGACCGCCCGAGGCGGCTGCCGCCGTCGAACCTTCCCTGCTGACAGGTTCCGGTCCCGAAAGTGGACAGCGCCCGACGCCGGCGGCCAGGTTTGCTGCCCTGGCCGGTCTCGCCGGACGGGCCGGCTGGAAATCACTTGCCGTGCTGCTGTTCCTTGCACTGTGGGAATTCGGCCCGACGTACCTGGCAAGCCCGTCCACCCGGGTGTTCCTGCCGCCGCTGCATGAAGTCCTCGCAGCCGGCTGGAAGCTGCTGGAAACGGGGCAGCTGCAAAGCCACTTGCAGGCAAGCCTCACCCGCTCAGTGTCCGGGTTCAGCATCGCGGTGGTGTCCGCCGTCGTGCTAGGGCTGCTGATCGCCTGGTATGGCTGGCTGAGCTCGTTCCTTAATCCGCTGCTGGAGTTGTTCCGGAACACGGCCACGCTGGCACTGCTCCCGGTGTTCACGCTGCTGCTGGGCATCGGCGAGGAATCGAAGATCACCATCGTGGCCTACGCGGCCTTCTTCCCGGTGCTCCTGAACACCATCGCCGGGGTCCGGACCGTGGATCCGCTGCTCATCCGGGCGGCGAGGTCGCTGGGGCTGAACAGCTTCCGGCTCTTCCAGAAAGTCATCCTGCCCTCCGCCGTCCCCACCATCTTCACGGGCATCCGGATGGCGGGCACGTCCTCCATCCTGGTGCTGATCGCCGCCGAAATGGTGGGTGCCAAGGCCGGGCTTGGCTACCTGATCGTGAATTCACAGATGAGCTTCCTCATCCCTGACATGTACGCCGGCATCCTCACCGTCTCCATCCTTGGGCTGGCGGTCAACATCCTGCTCGTGGCCCTGGAACGGCACTTCTCCCGCTGGCGCACCGCCGTCGGGTCCGGCAACTAACCGCAACGTCACACCCAACCAGTAAGGAAACAGCAATGACCACCATCACCGAAACCAAGCTCGAATTCGCCAAGCTGGGCTCCCGCATCGGGGCTGAGATCCGCGGCCTGGACCTCAGCGGTGACCTCTCCGCCGAGGCGGTCGCACAGATCCGGGCGGCGCTCAATGAGCACAAGGCGCTGGTGTTCCGCGAGGCCAACATCCTGACCGACGAGGCACAGGTGAAGTTCGCCAGCCACTTCGGTCCCCTCACGAAGGCACACCCCACCGTGGCCTCCGTGGAAGGCGAGGAGAACGTCCTGCCGGTGGACAGCGAAAACGGCTCCGCCAACAACTGGCACACGGATGTCACGTTCGTGGTCAACCCGCCCCAGGCCTCCACCCTGCGCAGCATCGACCTCCCCGCGTACGGCGGCGAAACGCTGATCGCGTCTTCGGCCGGCGCCTACCGCGACCTGCCCGGGGAGCTGCGGAACTTCGCGGACACGCTCTGGGCCATCCACACAAACGACTACGACTACTCGGTGCCCAAGAACCTGGAGCACCAGAACGCTGAGAAGCGCCGCAAGGAGTTCACCCGGCTGAAGTTCGAGACGGCCCACCCGGTGGTCCGGGTCCACCCGCTGACCGGCGAGCGCGGGTTGTTCATTGGGGGCTTCGCGCAGCGGCTGCGGATCGTGGGGCTGTCCAACACCGAGTCGAAGGACATCATCCGGCTGCTGCAGGTCTACGTGACCCGGCCGGAGAACGTGGTGCGGGTGAACTGGGAGCCGAACCAGCTGGTGCTCTTCGACAACCGCATCACCCAGCACTACGCCCCCGACAACTATGACGGCCAGCCGCGCAAGCTCAACCGCGTGACCATCGCCGGCGACGTCCCCGTGGGCATCGACGGCAAGCCTAGCCAGGCCCTGCAGGGCGACTCCTCCACGTACTCGGTGGTGGCACCGCTGTAGTCCCCCCACCCAACTAGGTCGCAGTTAATGTCGTTTAGACGGCTCATAACGACATCTACTGCGACCTAGTTGGGCTGAGCGGGCACTTAGGGGATGTTGCTCCCCCGGGCCGTGACCCACAGCCGGTACCACTCGGCGCGGGTCATGGCCGCGGCAACCCGGGCCGCTCCGGCGCAGGCACGAATGCGGTCCGGGTTGGCCGATCCGATCACGGGCGCGATCCCGGCCGGATGCCGCATGAGCCACCCGAGGAGGATGGCCTCACGCGTGGTTCCCTTGGCCTTAGCCATGTCGGCAACGAGCGCCGCAGTGGCGGCCTCGGCCTGCGTCGGGCTTTCCGGCGGAGCTCCGCTGTAGTGTCCCCGGGCCAGCGCCCCGTAGGCCTGCAGGGTGATCCCCCGCCGGCTGCAGAACTCCACGGTGCCGTGCGGGAAGCTGTAATCCAGCCCCTCCGCATGGTTCACCAGCACGGTGCTTTCCAGCCAGGCCCGTTTCAGCAGGCTCATTTCCAGCTGGTTGGCCACCACCGGCGTTTCCAGGTGGTCCTGCAGCACCTCAATCTGCGGGGCGGACATGTTGGACACGCCCACCTGCCGCACTTTGCCTTCCTGCATCAACTGCCCGACGGCGGACGCCACCTCGGCGGGGTCCGCCAGCGGGTCGGGGCGGTGCAGCAGGAGGACATCCACGTAGTCGGTCTTCAGCCGCTTGAGGCTGCCGTTGACCCGCTCGAGGATCCCGTCGCGGCTCAGGTCGTAGTGCGTTTCGAGTCCCTGCTCGTTGAGCCGGATGCCGCACTTGGTCTGGAGCCGGATCCGTTCCCGCAGCCCCGGCGTGATCGAGAGGACTTCACCGAAGACGGCCTCGGACTTGCCGCTGCGGTAGATGTCCGCGTGGTCGAACAGCGTGATGCCCGAGTCCAGGGCGGCGTCGATCGCGGCGGCGGCCTGCTCCACGTGCTCAGCGGCGTACGGCTCAGGTGACCAGCTGCCGCCAAGGCCCATGCAACCGTAGATCAGCTCCTGGCCGGGCTGGCCGGGCGCCGGGGTTTCCCCCTGCGCCCGGCCAGCCTGTCCGTTCACAGGAGTGCTCACCGCAGCCAGACGGTGGTGTTGCCGGGCAGCAGCTTTCCGTCCAGCGGGGCGCTGCTGATCAGCACCTCGCCGGCCGGGAGCTCCACCGGCTCGGCACCGAAGTTGGTCACGGACTGCCAGCCGCCGTGGCGACTGAAGTGCAGCACCTCGGGGTTGCCGGTCTCCACCCATTCCAGCTCTTCGGCGGTCTGCAGCTCGCGGCGCAGCTTCAGTGCCTTCCGGTACAGCTCCAGGGTGGAGCCCTTCACGCCGTCCTGGGCGTCCACTGCGTAGCGTGCGAACCAGGCCGGCTGGGGCAGGTGGGCATCTCCGGAGCCGAAGCCGAAGGACGTTCCATCCGTGGCCCACGGCAGCGGCACGCGGCAGCCGTCACGTCCGATCTCCACGCCCTTGTTGCGGAAGAAGGACGGGTCCTGGCGCTCCGAGTCCGGGATCTCGGCCACTTCCTGCAGGCCGAGTTCCTCGCCCTGGTACAGGTAGGCCGAGCCCGGGAGGGCAAGCATCAGCAGGCTGGCCGCCCGGGCGCGGCGCAGGCCGAGCTCGACATCCAGTTCCTCGGCGGGCGCGCCGGCCAGCAGCCAGCCCTTGCCGTCCTGGCCCTTGGCGTGGACACCGCCGCCCATCGGGAGGCCATAGCGGGTGGCGTGCCGGACGACGTCGTGGTTGGAGAACACCCACGTCGAGGATGCGCCGGTAGCCGTTGCCTCGGCGAGGTTCCGGGTGATGATTTCCTGGAACTCCTCGGCATCAAAATCGGCCTGCAGGAGGTCGAAGTTGAACGCCTGGCCCAGGCCCTGCGGGCTGGCGTAGCGGGCGCGCCGGGTGGCGTGCACCCATGCTTCGGCGACGGCGGTGCGCGGCGGGTTGTATTCGTTGAACACCTCACGCCATTCGGCGTAGATCTCGTGGACTTCGTCACGGTCCCAGAACGGGTGCGAGCCGTCGGCGAAACCGTCGGTGCCGGTGTTTGCCTCGCTGAGTTCGACCTTGGAGAGCAGCGGTTCGGTGAGGTCCTTGGTGAGGGCATGCGCCACGTCCACGCGGAATCCGTCCACGCCGCGGTCGGACCAGAAGCGCAGGGTCTTCAGGAAGTCGTCGCGGATTTCGCGGTTGGACCAGTTCAGGTCCGGCTGCTCCTTGGCGAAGATGTGCATGTACCACTGGCCCGGCGTGCCGTCCGGTTCGGTGATGCGCTCCCAGGCGGGACCGCCGAAGACGGAGTCCCAGTCCGACGGCGGCAGCTCGCCGTTCTCGCCCTTGCCGTCGCGGAAGATGTAGCGTTCGCGGGCGGCGGAGCCCCGCGGTGCGGCGAGTGCTTCCTTGAACCATTCGTGCCGGTTCGAGGAGTGGTTGGGGACGATGTCCGCGATGAGCTTGATGCCGGCTTCGTGCAGCGCGGCGGACATTTCGGCGAAGTCCTCCAGGGTGCCCAGCTTGGGGTCGACGTTGCGGTAATCGTCGACGTCGTAACCGCCGTCCGCGAGCGCGGACGGGTAGAACGGGCTGAGCCAGACGGCGTCGATCCCCAGTTCCTTCAGGTACGGCACTTTGGCCGTGATGCCCTTGATGTCGCCCAGGCCGTCACCGTTCGAATCCGAGAAGCTGCGCGGATAGATCTGGTACACGGAGGCCTGGCGCCACCAGTTGGGATCGGCTGCGAGGTTTGAGTCGGACAGGGTTGCCAGGGTGGCGGTGGTGGACAAAGGAGATTCCTTTTCTTGGGTTAGTTGTTTTTGGTATCGGGAAAAATGGATGGGCCGGGAACTGCGCCCTGCTTGACTGCGTCCTATTTCACTGCACCGCGCATGACTCCGGACAGTACCCAACGTTGCGCCAGGATGTAAACCACCAGGGTGGGTGCCATGGCCATCAGGTAGGACGCGAAGGCGAGGCTGTAGTTGGTGTTGAACTCGCCCTGGAACAGCATCTGCACCACGGGCAGGGTCTGCAGCGCGGGATCCGCAATCATCATCTGCGGCAGGAGGAAGTCGTTCCAGGAGCCGAGGAAGGCGAAGATTCCGACGGTGGCGTTCATGGGGGCCAGCAGCGGGAAGATAATCTTCCGGAACACCTGCCACGTGGTGGCACCGTCCATGCGGGCCGATTCCTCCAGTTCCACCGGGATGGAGCGGACGAAGGCGATGTACAGCAGGGTGTTGAAGGAGATGCCGCCGAGGACGTGCAGGAACACGACGCCCGCAGGGTTGTCCAGGCCGAGCAGCGCCGTCTGCTTGATCAGGGGCAGGATGATCACCGGGAACGGGATGAACATTGCGGAGAGCAGGTAGACGAACGAACCCCGGAAGAACCGGTGGTTCCAGTTCCGCGCAATGGCGTACGCCACGAGGGAGCTGCTGGCCAGCGAGCCGAGGACACTCAGCACAGTCACAAACGCCGTGGACATGAAGGCCCGCGGGAAGTTGGTGGCAACATACGCGGCAGCGAAGTTCTCCCAGTTCATCGGCTCCGGCCAGGCGAGGCCCGTGCCGGTGCCGATCTGGTCCGGGGACTTCAGTGCCATGGCCACTGTGAAGTAGAGCGGCAGCAGGACGGTCAACGACGCGGCCAGCATCAGCGCGGTGAGCCACCAGTTGATCTTGAAGCCCTCGCTGTTGGACCGGCGGGTCTTGGCGGAAGGAGCCTTCGGTTCGGACGCCTTCGGGGCGGCAAGTGTGGATGCGGTCATTAGAGTGAAACCCCCCGGCGCTGGATCAGGCGCAACTGGATGACGGAGATCAGCAAGGTGATCAGGAAGTAGATGACGGCGTTTGCCATCTGGTAGGAGTAGTCGCCGCCCGTGAAGCCGGAGAAGATGCGCATGGCCACGGACTGCGTTGCCATGCCGGGCCCTCCGCCGGTGAGGCCCACGATGATCTCGTAGGTTCCCAGGAAGCCCTTGAACCCGAGGATTACGTTGATCACGAGGTACCCCAGGATCAACGGCAGCGTCAGGCTGACGAACTGCCGGAAGCTGCCCGCGCCGTCGAGGTCCGCGGCTTCGTAGACCTCGGACGGGACGCTCTGGAGGCCCGCCAGGTAGATGATGGTGGCGCCCGGCGCCGCCTGCCACACCGTGACGAGCACGATGGCCAGCCACGCAAGGTTCTCGTTGGCGAGGATGCTCGTGGCCAGCGGGGTGACGCCGAACCGTTCGGCCAGCACAGGAAGCGTGTTGGAGAACAGGTAGTTGAAAACGAAGGAGACGATCAGGGCGGAGAGCACCATGGGGATGAAGAACACGGTGCGAATGCCGGTGCGCCATTTGATCTTCGCGTTGAGGCCCAGGGCGATGGCGAGCGCCACGACGTTGACCACCACCGTGGTGGTGAGGGCGAACACGAACGTGAAGATGTAGGACTGCAGGACGGCGGGGTCCTTGAAGATGTTGATGTAGTTCATCAGTCCGATGAACTTCCAGTCTCCGTATCCGGCGTAGTTGGTGAGGCTGAAGAAGACGCCCACGAGTGCCGGCAGGGTGATGAAGAAGGCGAACAGTGCCAGGACGGGCACCACCATCCAGTAATATGTCGGGTCGATCCTGCTCCTGGTCCGGACCGTGCCGGCGGGGGCGGACGTCGGGTTCTGGGGTGCTGCGGGACGGGCTGTCCGGGCCACCCGGGATGTTGTAGTCATTGAGGCTCCTGCATTCGGGGTGGGGGTCAGACCGCGGTACGCTCGGCGACTCGGCGCCATTCGTCGTCGAGCGCGGAGAGGAACTGTTCGCCGTTCTTGCTGTACACGAAGGACTGGATGTAGTTGTTCACGGGCACCGACGGCGGGAAGTAGGTAACGGCACCCTGGAAGTAGCGGGCCTCTTCGACTGCTGCGTTCAGCCCGGTAATCTGCGGATTGCTGACGGCGGGAGCGTCCTTGAGCGGCGAGAACGCAGCGTTCTTCTCGTTGTACGTGTTCACCACGGACGGTTCCAGCAGGTAGTTGACGAACCGCCGCGCCGCAGCCATGTTGGGCGTGTTGCGGGTGATGGACAGCGCCATGTCCACGTTCACGCGTGCCTTGGTCTCCGCCGGGTTGTTCGTCACCGGCAGCGGGAACGTTCCCAGCCTGATGTTCTTGTTGGCTGCCACCAGCTGCGACAGCGCCCACGGGCCCTGCAGGTACATGGCCGCCTGCCCCTTGGCGAACGCGGCGTTACCGTCCGCGTAGTTCTTGCTGGCCGCTCCGTTCTGCGAGAACGAGGCGAGCTGGAGCATCCTGGGGAGGGCCGGGCCGAAGTTGTTGGCAAATGATTCGGCGGAGTCCTTGGTGATGCCGGCACCCTTGGCATTGAGCTTCGTGAAGAAGTCCGCAACGTCCAGCGTGCCGCCGGACGCGTAGTCGAACATGCCCTGGGCGAGGGTCCAGGGGTCCTTGTACGTTCCGTAGATCGGTGTGATGCCGGCCGCCTTGAACTTTTCGCAGGCGGCAATGAAGCCGTCCCACGTGGTGGGTACGGAGACGCCCTGGGCTTCGAAGATGTCCCGGTTGTAGATGACGCCGGCTGCCGCAAGGGAGAAGGGCAGGGCACTGGTCTCGGTGCCCTTGTACTGGCCCCAGGAGTTGATGAGCTCCTGCATCTTCGGGTCGATGGTGTCTGCCACGGGCATGTCCGCGAGGTCGGCGAAGATGCCCTTCTTGACGAAGTCGGCGGTGGCCTGCGCGAAACCGCGGGTCACCACATCCGGCGGATCATTGCGGACGAGGCCCGGAACAAAGTTGCCCTCGTTGAAGTCCTGAACCACCCGGATGTCCGGGTTCAGCGCCTCAAAGTCCCTGATCACCTGGTTGAAGTACTCCACCACTTCGGGTTTGTTCTGCATGAACCGGAGCGTGGTGACCCCGTTCTGTGCCGCAGGCGTGGCGCCGCAGCCGGAGAGAGGAACCATCAGTGCGGCCCCGGCCAGGCCTGCCGCCCGGAGCAGTGCACGCCGGCTGAGCGGCGACGCGGGTAGTACCGCGTTCACTGGGCAGGGGCTGACGTGCGGGGATGACGGGGCTGTGCCTGCGGTGCGGGCGGGCAGTGCTTCAGGATGCGGTTCACAGTTGCTCCTTTGCAAAAGGCGGGTGAAGGGCTGGGAGAAGAGCCGGCGTCCGGCGGCCGTCCGACCCGCCAGGCTCTCTGTGTATATACAATCAACGTTTATTTGGAATCTAAATTTAGTTCCTCAAGTATTATGTGGTGCAAAGCACAGAGAGGTCAACACCATGTCGGAAATGACTGCTGCAACGCCCCAGCTGCTGCGCCGGGTGAGCGCCGGGGCGGTGCTGGACTTCATGCGCGCTTCCCAGGCGGTGACGGTGACGGAAGTCATGGAAGCCACCGGATTGACCCGGGCAACGGCTATTTCCGTCTGCGAGGACCTTATGGAGCGCGGCTGGATCCGGGAACTGGAAAACCAGCGGGCCTTTGGCGGCTACCAGAAGGGCAGGCCGGCGCGCCGGTTCGAGCTCGACGAGCGCGCCGGATACGTCCTGGGCATGGACGTGGGTATCTCCAAGGCCACCGTGGTGGTGTCCGATCTCCGCGGCAAGGCCCTGGGCCGGTCCAGCCAGCCGTTTGCCGGCGCGGAGATCACGGCGGAAGAACGGGTGGCCGTGGTGGACCGGACCGCCATGATGGCCCTGCACAGCGTGGGGGCCTCCCCTGACGCGGTGCTCGCCGTCTGCGCCGGAATCGCGGCACCGGTGGACCGCAACGGCGAGGTGCTGGTGACCCAGCACTTCTGGGGACTGTTCGACGTCGGCCTGAAGGCGGCACTGCGGGACCTCCGCGGGTGGACGGTGCTGCTGGAAAACGATGCCAACCTCGCCGCCCTGGGTGAGCGCTGGCGCGGCGCGGCGGCCGGCGTGGACGACGTCGTGGTTATCCTCGCCAGCGAACGCCTCGGCTCGGGAGTGATCGACGGCGGGCGGCTGCTGCACGGCCGGGGCGGCGGTGCCGGCGAGCTGGCGTTCCTTGACATGGTGGAGGGCGTGGGGGACACCTACGGTATCGCCTACCTGGCGCGCACCTGGGCTGCGGAGGCCCTGGCCGGGAAGGCCAAAACCTCGCTCCGGGAGCATAAAGCCGGCACCGTCGAGGCGGAACACGTTTTCGCCGCTGCCGCCGCAGGGGATGCTGTTGCCCTGAAGATCCTGGAGCGGCTGGCTGACCGAATGGCCA
Organism: Arthrobacter sp. NPDC058288; assembly: GCF_042880995.1. Taxonomy (NCBI): domain Bacteria; kingdom Bacillati; phylum Actinomycetota; class Actinomycetes; order Micrococcales; family Micrococcaceae; genus Arthrobacter; species Arthrobacter sp. NPDC058288. The sequence goes on along the minus strand of NZ_JBHVYH010000001.1, from coordinate 476,949 downwards.
GGGTCATCGGGGCCGTTGCCACCATCATCAACCCTGAGCTGGTGGTCATCGGAGGCGCCGTGGCCAACTCGGCAGGCGTGCTGCTGGAACCCATCAGCGAACGGCTTCCCGGTTTCACCGCCACTCCGCCCACCGTGGCGGCTTCCCCCCTGGGCGACTCAATCGTGACCGTGGGCGCGGTGCGGTGCGCCCTGGATTATGTGGAGAAGAACACCCTCGACCTGGAGCTCGCAGCCACCGCCTAGGATGCCCCGTGCCAAGAGCGCGAACGGACAGTTGCGGCCCTGGATTCCGGGGCCTCAAGTGTCCGTTCGCGCCGGACTACTCCGGCATGATCATGGTGCGGAGATCCAGCTGGCGCAACACGCGGTCCGCCACTTCCGGGTCCATGTCCGGTTCATTGCGCGCCGCCACCACTTCCTGGCGGGCGGCATCGAGCGCGATGGTCTGCACGGCAATGGCCAGTTCGCGGCCGCGTTTGCGCTTCTCCCCCACCGATTCATTCTTCAGGCTTCCGTCCAGGAGTTCTGCGTGCAGCCGAGTCATCTTCTCCTTGACCAGCGCCACCTTCTCCGGCGGGAGCTCCTTCATGAGGTCGTTGTCCTTCAGGGCTACGACGGCGGCCTGCTGCGCCCGCTTCGCCAGTACCCTGGCTGCGTCGCGTTCCTCCGAACCGTCCCCGGTGGCCTTCAGGACTTTCATCAGCCAGGGCAGTGTCAGGCCCGGCAGCACCAGCGTGGCCAGCAGCACCGCGCACGCGATGACCAGCAGGTGGTCCCGCGCCGGGAACGGCGTGCCGTCATCCAGCGTCAGGGGCAGTGCCAGCGCAAGCGCCAGGGTGGCCAGGCCGCGCATCCCGCACCAGGTGAGGATCAGGACCTCCTTGGCCGAGGTGGGCTGCAGCAGGTTCTCCCGTTTGCGTGCCGAGGCCGCCAGGAGGCCGAGCCACAGGAACCGGACGGCGAACACGATGACGCATACCACCACCGCGCTGCCGATCATGCCGTAAATCCCGGTGCCTTCGTCGTGGATGACCTGGCGGATTTCCAGCCCCACCAACCCGAAGGCCAGTCCGGTCACCAGGAGTTCCACCACGTCCCAGAAGGCCGTGCGGGTGACCCGTTCGGCGGCGTCCTGCGGACGCGAATGGCGCTGCATCTCCAAGGCGGTAACGACGACGGCGATCACGCCTGAGGCGTGCACCTCTTCGGCCAGGATGTAGGCCGCGAACGGCACAACCAGGGTAACCGCGCTGCGCGCCACCATGGAGGCCACCAACCGGGTGATCAGCGCCGTCACCCAGCCCATGGCGATGCCCACCAGCACCGCAACCGCAGCCCCCACGAGGAACTTGAGGACGACGTCGGGCCCTATCCTGCTGCCGGATACGGCCGCCGCCACGGCAGCCTGGAAGATCACAATCGCGGCCGCATCATTGAAGAGGCCCTCGCTTTGCAGGACGGTAATGAGTCGCCGGGGCATATGCACCCGGCCGGCCACGGACTCCACGGCCACAGGATCCGGCGGAGCCACCATGGCGCCCAGGGCGATCGCGGCGGGGATCCCGATGCCGGGAATCATGAGCCAGGCCGCACCGGCGACTGCTGCCGTGGATACCACCACCAAGGCCACGGCGAGCATGACCAGCGTGCGCCAGCGGACCCGGAACACGGCCCAGGAACTGCGCTGGGCCGTCGCGAACAGCAGCGGCGGCAGGAAGATGGGCAGGATCAGCTCCGGGGAGATGTCCATCTCCGGGAAGCCGGGGATAAACGTCAGGGAGGCCGCCAGGATCAGCATCAGCACGGGATAGGGCAGCCGGAGCCTATCCCCCAGACCCACCGCCACCACTGTGGCAAGCAGGAGTCCGATAATAAGTGCCAACTGGTCCATAGGCTCACTTTCCCCGAAGCGGAGGCGCCGCCGTCACGCGCGGGCGCCTCCCCCACGATATCGGGTGCCCGGCGGGGGCCTCTCCGGCTAGTGGGCTGGCTGCAGCGCGGCTGAGACCGGGAGGCTGCCGTCCCGGAACTCGATGGTTCGGCCCGCGGTGTCCGGCAGGCCCAGGACGGCGGCCGCCACGAGTGCCACGTTGGCCCGTGAGGTGGCCGTACCCGTGGAAGTGTCCGCCGGATTGACGTCGATGAGGCCGTTGCCGGGGCCGTCCGTCAGGGTTCCCGGGCCCAGGATGGTCCAGGCCAGGTCCGTGCCGCGGAGGTACTGGTCCGCGGCGGCCTTCGCCTCGGCGTACGCGTGGAAGCTGTTGTCCGCCGGGACTCCGTGGTCCGGCCCCGCACCGAAGTAGGACACCATCACATAGCGCCCGACGCCGGCCTCAGCCGCCGCGTCCATCGACCGGATCGCTGCGTCCCGGTCCACGGCATAGGTGCGTTCGGGGCTGCCGCCGCCGGCACCGGCGGACCACACCACGGCGTCGTGGCCGCTGAGTGCGCCGGCGAGTTCCGCCGTCGTCGTATTTTCTACGTCCAGGACCGACGGCGTGGCGCCGGTTGCTGCGACGTCCTCAGTGTGGTCCGGGTTGCGGAAGAAGGACGTGACGTCCTTCCCGTCCGCCGCGAGGATTCTGGCCAGTTCCAAAGCCACTTTGCCGTGGCCGCCGATGATTGCGATGCGCGTCATTGACCCAGCTTACGAGTACTTGAGGCTGAGCAGCAGCGCTTTCAGCTGTGCGTACCGTTCGCCCGCCATCCACTCCCTCGCCGCCTCGGGGGTGGCGAAGACAGGCTGTTTCTCGAAATCGAACACCACGTAGGCGGACATGATCCCGTTGGGCAGGGGCACCTGGTTAGTACCCGAACCCTCCTGCGTCGGCAGGAACTCCTTGGTCAGCCGGACGTCCATGAAGTAATAGACAGAGGCATTGTCCGCCGGCTGCGTCGGCTCCGGCATCCCGGGATATGAGACGGGAAGGATCTGGTCCGAGGCGAAGCCGAACCCGGCTTGGTTCCCCGAAACGTCGGTGATTCCCGGCACCGGGGCAGTGTCAAAAACGGTCCGCTTGACGCTGCCCGCCGCCCCGTCGCCATACATCCCGCTCTGCACCCGGGCCACCTCGGCGCCCGCGCCGTCAGCCACCACGGCAACCACGGAACCTGCCTTCGACTCCTCGGCCAGGTACGGCCCCTGCTCCGTCCGCACGCTCCACCCTTCGGGGTATTTGAAGGAGAGGTGCCCGTCAGGAAAGACGAAGGTCGCCAGCACCGGCGAGGGGGTGGTTGGCGACGGCGTCGCCGTTGCCGCGCTACCCGGCGTCGGGGTCGCCGTTGCCGGACTTGCCGATGCAGTGGCGGTGGTGGCCGGTCCCGGCGTGGATGCCATCGGCCCGAGGTTATTGACCGCCAGGACCCCAGCGGTGACAGCCGCCGCAGCCAGCGTGATCGCACCGGCCAGCCGGGCGCGCCGCAGCCTGCGCTCCTCGAGCGACGTGGCACCGGCCGCGAGCCGGTCGCTGTACGCGGCTGGTTCGGCCAGCATCCGGCGAAGGGCCGCTTCGCCGTCGGGCATGGACGGATCGTTGCGCACGGGATCCGTCGCGGAAATCATGTTCTTGATCGGATCCATTTCAGGCACCCATCCTCTGTGTGATCGTTTCCGCTCCAGCTGGCATCTGTTTCCGGAACGCAGCCCGCGCCCGGTGCAGCCGAACTTTCGCGGCGGACTCGCTGCACTGGAGCACGCCAGCGATTTCCGCCGTGCCCAGCCCTTCCCAGTAGGCGAGCTGGAGGATGTCCCGGTCCTTCTCCCGCAGACCGGCCAGTGCATCATGCACGGCCAGGTTTTCGGATCCGTCGCCGAAGCTCAGGACCGCTGTGGCTCGCAGCTTCTCCTGCAGCGCCCGCTGCCGGTCGCGGGTCCGGTAGGCATTGCCGATCATGTTTCGGGCCACGGTGAGCAGCCACGCGATCTCCGTCCTGGGTAGGTCGCCCCATTTCTGCCACACCACCCGGAAGACGTCGGCGGCTATTTCCTCCGCCACCTCCGGGGATTCCACCCTCCGGCGCACGAAACTGAAGACCGTTGGATAGCTGTCCTTGTGTAAGGCTATGAACGCCAGTTCATGCTCGGAAAGCACCATATCCCCCTGATGAGTAGTCCTGAGCCCTCTTTCTATCTGTATTGTTTCCGGCCCGCCGCAACGCGTTACCCACCGTGCAGGAAATTTACGGGCTCCTGCCGAACCAGCGTGATCAGGGCCCTTGACCGCGACCGGCAGCCCGGTCCCTCACCACAAATTGCTGGGCCAGCGTCCACAGGTTGGAAACAGTCCAGTAGATCAGGACGCCGATGGGGAACAGTATGCCGCCGGCGCCGAAGATGAGCGGCAGGACGTAGAGGATCATCTTCTGCTGGATCACCGCCGGACCCGCCATGGCCTCCACGGAGGCGTACCTGGTCATGATCAGCCTCTGCGTCAGGAACTGCGCGGCGGTCATGGCCAGGATCATCACGATGGCCAGCACGCCAACCGCAAGAGCATCGCCCCCGCCGCCGTGGAGCAGCGACGCGGACAGCGGGACTCCGAAAATGCTGGACCGATCGAACTGCACCACCTGCTCATGGCTTAGGGCCCCAATGCCTTTTCCCTGGCCGGCCGCAGAGGAGATGCCGGAGAGCACCTGGAAGAGCGCCAGGAAGAACGGCGCCTGGATCAGCAGGGGCAGGCAGGCCGAGAACGGGTTGGTGCCGTGCTCCTTGTACAGGGCCATCTGTTCCTGCGCCATCGCCTGGCGGGACAACTGGTCCGTCTTGCCCCTGTACTTGTCCTGCAGCCTTTTCAGGTCCGGCTGCAGCCGGCGCATGCGGCGCTGCGCGTTGACCTGCTTCAGGAACACGGGGATCAGCGCGGCACGGATGACCAGCACCAGCCCGATGATGGACAGCGTCCATGTCCACCCGCCGGCGGCCGGCATACCGAGGGCGCCCAGCCCATCGTGGAAGCCCACCATGACGGTGGAAACCAGCCACTTGAACGGAAGCATGATCGCTTCAAAGAAGTCCACTGAAATCCCCATCCGCCAATTGCTGCAAAGCTACTGCGGAACGTTGTACTTGTCACGGTGACGGCAGCCGGCGGGGTCCGCGGGGATAACAGGAAAGCCCCCGGAATCTCAAGGATTCCGGGGGCTTGTCCTGTAGCGGTGGGGAGGCTCGATCTCCCGACCTCACGATTATGAGTCGTGCGCTCTAACCAACTGAGCTACACCGCCACGAATGAGAAAAACCTGCATCAAGCCGGTCAATAACCGCCTTGACACAGGCTCTCATTCAGAGCCCCCCACCGGAATCGATCCGGTGACCTCGTTCTTACCAAGAACGCGCTCTACCACTGAGCTAGGGGGGCAACGAGTAAATACTCTACCGGAAGATTCCGCTCCCAACAAATCGGCGGCAGGACAGGTCCCAACTGGCCGAAAACCCCGGAAATCCGGGGCCGAAAAGCGCCGCTGCGGCGCTGACAGGGGCTCCTGCGGCGGCGTCGCAGGCCCGGTGTGACGAAGCATACACGGAGCCGCAACCGGGGGGCGGGATAAACGAAAACAGGCCGGCTCGAAAGCCGGCCCGTTCTCAGTGCCTGGTGGTGCTAGGGCCTACCACTTGCCCTTGCGGTTGAAGTCGCGCTGTCCGCCTTCGTTGCCGTGGCGCGGCTTGCGTGAACCGTCGCCGTGGCCGCCGAAGCGAGAGTCGCTGGCCTGGCCGCGGTTGGCACCGCTGTCGGCACCAAAGGAGCGCTCGGAACGCTCGCTGTAGGAGCGGCCGCCGCGATCAGCGGAGGAACGCTCGCCGTCGCCCTTGCGGAATTCCTTCTTGAACCCGCCGCTGCCCTTGAAGTTGCCGCCGCGGTCGCCTCCGCCGGAGTACCCGCCGCGGTCGCCTCCGCGGCTGCCCTGGTAGCTGCCGCGGTCACCGGACGGCTTGCGGCCGTTGTCCAGCTCGAGGTGGATCAGCTCGCCGCCGATCCGGGTGCGGGACAGTGCACGCAGCTGCTCGGGGCTAAGGTCCGCCGGAAGCTCCACGAGGGAGTGGTCCGAGCGGATATCAATGCCGCCGATCTGGGCCGAGGAAATGCCGCCCTCGTTGGCAATGGCGCCAACGATGGAACCCGGCATGACGCGCTGGCGGCGTCCGACGGCGATCCGGTAGGTGGCGTTGCCCTCGGTCAGGGTGCGGGTCGGGCCGCGTGAGCCAAAGCCGTCCTTGGAGCGCTCGCGCTTCTGGAACTCGGGAGCTGCGGGCAGTTCCTTCACCAGGAGCGGCTGGCCGCCCTGCGCCATGACGGCCAGTGCCGCAGCAATTTCCGAGGCCGGAACGTTGTGCTCTTCCTCGTAGGAGGAGATGAGGTCGCGGAACGGGGCAACATCCTCGGACGCGAGGGTCTCGGTGATCCGCTCGGCGAACTTGCCCAGGCGCAGCGTGTTCACGGTCTCGGCCGTGGGCAGGTGCATCTGCTCCACCGGCTGGCGGGTGGCCTTCTCGATGGAACGCAGCAGGTACTTCTCCCGCGGCGTCATGAACAGGATGGCGTCACCGGAACGGCCCGCACGGCCGGTGCGGCCGATGCGGTGGACGTAGGACTCGGTGTCGTGGGGAATGTCGTAGTTGACCACGTGGCTGATGCGCTCCACGTCAAGGCCACGGGCCGCGACGTCGGTGGCCACCAGGATGTCGATGCGGCCTTCCTTCAGCGCGTCGACAGTGCGTTCGCGCTGCTGCTGCGGGATGTCACCGTTGATGGCGGCAGCCTGGAAGCCGCGGGACTTCAGCTTGTCGGCGAGGTCCTCGGTGGCCATCTTGGTGCGCACGAAGGCGATAACGCCGTCGAACTCTTCGACCTCGAGGATGCGGGTCAGCGCGTCGAGCTTGTGCGGGCCCATGACCTGCAGGTAGCGCTGGCGGGTGTTCGCACCGGTGGTGGTCTTGGACTTCACCGAGATCTCGGCCGGGTTGTTCAGGTACTGCTTGGACATCCGGCGGATCTGGCTCGGCATGGTGGCCGAGAACAGTGCAACCTGGCGGTCCGAAGGCGTCTGCTGGAAGATCTGCTCCACGTCTTCGGCGAAGCCCATGCGGAGCATTTCGTCGGCCTCGTCCAGCACCAGGTACTGGAGTTCGGACAGGTCCAGGGAACCCTTGGAGATGTGGTCGATCACACGGCCGGGGGTACCGACGACAACCTGGGCACCGCGGCGCAGGCCGGCGAGCTGGGGGCCGTAGGCGGAGCCGCCGTACACCGGGAGGACCGTGAAGTCGTCAATGTGCTTGGCGTAGGAGGTGAAGGCCTCGGCAACCTGGAGCGCAAGTTCGCGGGTCGGTGCGAGGACCAGTGCCTGCGTCTTGCGGGAGGGGCCGTTGAGGTCGTGAAGCTCGGCCAGGCGGGACAGTGCCGGTACTGCGAATGCTGCAGTCTTACCGGTGCCGGTCTGGGCCAGGCCCACGACGTCGCGGCCTTCGAGCAGCAGCGGGATGGTTGCTGCCTGGATCGGGGAGGGCTTCTCGTAGCCGACGTCCTGCAGGGCAGCGAGAACGCGGCCATCGATGCCGAGGTCGGCGAAACGGATGCCTTCAGCTTCAGTGTCAGCCTCGCCGCTTGTGGGGTCGGCCTTGGGGGCTTCAGCGGCGGGCGCCTCAGCAGCCGGACGTTCTTCAGCGGCGGGCGCCTCAGCGGGTGCCGGGGCCTCGGTGAAAACGGGGGCGGAACCGGCTACCGGAGCGGCGGTCTCGGGGGTTTCCACGGCCGTCTCGGCGGTTTCGGCAGTTGCCGTTTCGTTGATGGCGTCGTTGTGATTTTCGGGCATAGGGAAGTTTTCCTCATCCATAGGGGGCCAGGCGGCACAACCCGAGGTGAGCGGAGCCGCAGTACATGTGCCGTTTGGACGCCGGGCAGACATTGACCGGCCGGTCACGTAGAAGTCCGGCGCTTTCGCAATCCCGTGGCAGGACTTCCCGCTGCATCTCTTGGCTGCTATCCCAGCAGTCTGTACAGCGTTTTCTTTAGCCGGCTCTCCCTATGAAAATGCCCGCATCGCTTGTGCGGGCCCCAACACTTGCCAGTCCTGCCTCAAAAATTGGGCAGGAATAAGGGATTTCCGGAGTGGGGGATATTTCAAGTGTAAGGCATGGTTCCGACTTGCACTAACCCGCCCGGCGGTGACGTTGCGCACACGGGTTGCTTCAAGCCCGGCGGCTAGATGCCCAGCCGCCGCTGAACCTTCTCGAATTCCTCGTGGTACTCCGGCTGCAGGCGGATCTCGCCGTCCGCGTCCGCGTCCCGCAGCGCTTCAATATCCTCGATGCTGGGAGCACTGAACCAACTGCCGATGGTCACGCCGTGGCTGGGAACAAACAAGCGGTGGATGTGGTCGCCGGCCTGGACGGTCCCCGTCTTGATGACGCGGAGGTAGGTGCCAATCCGGCCTGCCTCGGTGAACCGTTTGACCCACCGGGCCTCGTCCATGCGGCGTTGGAACGTGGCGCAGGGAACGCGGGGCGATGTCACTTCGACTTCAACGTCGAGGCCGATCCTCCACCGTTCGCCGATCACCGCGGTGGTGGTTCCAATGCCGGCGACCCGCAGGTTCTCGCCGAAAACCCCTGGCGGCAGTTCCCGCTGAAGCTCCCCCGCCCAGTAGTCGGCGTCGTCCTGCGAATACGCGTATAGCGCCTGGTCCACGCCGCCATGATGGATGCGGCTCGCCTGGATGTCGCCGTGGAGTCCGAGCTTGTGAACCCTGACGGGGCCATCGACGGCACGTTTGTCGATGGCCGTCACGCCCACGCTCCCTTCATCGCTTAGAAGCTGGTGTACCCGGCATACGGCAAGCACAGATGCGGTTTCCATGGCTACAGTCTAGGTTCTTCGGCCCTCGTTGCCCGGGCAACTTCCGCCGGCAACTTCCGCGGGCAACTTCCCCGGCCCACGTCAGGGATCGAAGCGGTAGCCCATGCCGGCTTCCGTGTGCAGGTGGCGCGGCCTGGCCGGGTCCTGCTCGAGTTTGCGCCGCAACTGGGCCAGGTAGACGCGCAGGTACTGGGTCTCCTTGGCGTACGCCTGGCCCCAGACCTGGGTGAGCAGCTGCTGCTGGCTGACCAGCTTCCCCGAATTGCGCACCAGCAGTTCGAGGATGTTCCACTCGGTGGGGGTGAGCCGGATTTCGTGCCCGTCCCGGACAACCTTCCGTGCGGCCAGGTCCACCTCGAAGTCCGCAGTCTTCACCGTAGGAGCTTCGCGCTGGGCCGGAGAGCGCCGGGAGGCTGCGCGCAGCCGCGCCAGCAGCTCGTCGAGGCCGAACGGCTTGGTCACGTAGTCGTCCGCCCCGGCGTCGAGCGCTTCCACTTTGTCCTCGGAGGCGTGGCGGGCGGAGAGCACGATAACGGGCACGGAGCTCCAGCCGCGGATCCCCCGGATCACGTCCACTCCGTCCATGTCCGGAAGCCCGAGGTCCAGCACCACGATGTCCACCGGGTGCTGGGCGGCCAGTTTCAGCCCGTCGGCTCCCAGGCCCGCGGTGATTGCCTGGTAGCCGTGCGCGCGGAGATTGATCTGCATGGCGCGGGCCAGCTGGGCCTCGTCTTCGATAATCAGTACCAGGGTCACGGTAGCGGTCCCTGCCACAGCGGGAGGGTGACCACCATGGTCAGCCCGCCTCCCGGCGTCGGCTCCGCCGCGAGGGTTCCTCCCATGGCTTCCGTGAAGCCGTTGGCAACCGCCAGGCCAAGCCCGATCCCCACTGCCCGGCCGCCGGTGCGCTGGGAGTCGTTGAGCCGCTGGAACGGCTGAAACATGTCCAGCACCGCGGCCGGAGCAACCCCTGAGCCGTGGTCCACCACGCGGAATTCGCTGGCAGGCCGCCCGCCCAGGGCGATCCCCTCCCCCGCCCGCGCCGTCAGCACCACATCGGCCTCCGGCGCGTATTTGAGTGCGTTCTCCACGAGGTTCGCCACCACGCGTTCAAGCATGCCCGCATCGGCCTCCACGCGGGGCGGGTTGGGCGGCAGTTCCACGCGGATCCGCGCCGCTGGCAGGCCCCTCAGGGCATCGGGCAGCACGTCCGCCCAGCCGAGCCCGCGCAGGAACGGGTTGACCGAGTCAGCCGTGATCCGGGACATGTCCAGCAGATTGCCGATCAGATGGTCCAGCCGGTCGGCCGAATCCTCGATGGTGGCGAGCAGCTCGCGTTCGTCTTCCGGGGAGAACCTCACATCTTCCTGGCGAAGGCTGCTGACCGCCAGCTTGATCCCGGCCAGCGGGGTGCGCAGGTCATGGCTGACGGCCCTCAGGATGGACGTGCGCATCTTGTTGCCCTCGGAAAGCCGCTGGTTGTCCTGCATGCTCGCCGCCAGTTGGCGCCGTTCCAGGATGGCCACCAGGAACGCCCCGAAAGCGGCCAGCATGCGCTGGTGCTGTCTTGAAAACGGCTGGCCGGACGGCGGGCCGCCATTGATCAGGAGCGTGTAGCGGGAATCGACGACGACGGCGTGGTCGGCGGCCGCGTGCGTCACCGGCGCGCTGGTCCCGGAACTAGCCAGGACTGCCCACTCGGTGTTGCGGCCCGCGGCCCGCCCCGGACCGTTTCCGGCGGCGGGCCCCCCGCCAAGCGGGCCGCCCGGGGTGCTGCCCGCCATCAGGGTCACGGAGTCCACCCCCAGCCTGCTGCGGACCTTCTCGAGGAAAGACTCCAGGCTGCCGTCGGAACTGAGGATCCGGAGTGACAACTCGCTCAGGGCCGTGGCTTCGGCCCCGGACCTGGCGGCTTCCTGCGCCCGGCGGGTCGCCAGGCCAACGGCCAGGGCCACGCTGCAGGCGACGGCCAGGAACACCAGGAGGGTAAACAGGGTGGAGGGGTCGGCGATGGACAGCGAGCCCACGGGATCGGCAGAGAAGTAGTTGAGGAGCGTTGTGCCCAGGACTGCCGCCACGACGGCGGGCCAGAATCCTCCGATGGCGGCCACCGCCACCGCAACGGCGAGATGGAGCAGCATGATGATGGCGAAATTCCGGTATCCCGCTACTGTCACCAGGACTTCCACTGCGGGCGGCAGGACCACGGCAAGCACAATGCCGACGACGAAGCGGTTCCGCCCGATTCCTTGGAGCTCCGCGCGGGCCGTCAAGGAACTTGACCGCCCGGGGGCTGATCGGGCGGCCCCGCGGGTGGATTCAACTGCTGCCATGGCTCCATCTTGGCATGGGCAGATCTCCCCCGTTTTCCGTTAACAGCACGTCCCGTCAGGCACTAGGCTGACTTCAGGATTTACCCGGCCGCCTCGTGCCGCGGCGGCATTGCCGCGCCGCGCTGACATGCAGGTGCACGGTCACAGTTTGAGCATGGACAACCAAGGGGGACCCATGGAACCGCAGGACCCGAACCAGGACCCTTCGCAGGATCCGAAAGACGCCCGTTCCGGGAAACAGGGACCGGGCACCGAACCGGCCGGAGCCGGTGGTCCCGGGGCCTCCGAACCGGGGTGGATGACCGCGCCCGAGGACTTCACGCCGCAGCCCCACGATCCGGCGACGGGGCAGCTGCCGCCCTGGCAGGTCCCGAAACCGGAGCTCCGCCCGGAACTGCTCAACGGTTCGGCACCGGGCCCGGAGACCCCCGAACCTGGAAACCCCGGCAGGAAACCCGGACGGCGGCAGAAGGGCCAGGCCGGCGGGCCGGGTGCTAGGCCGGGTCCGGTACCGTCACCGGGGGCAGGACCAGGTCCGGTCATCGATCCATTTGAACGTGAACGCGAGCGGGAGGCAGCGGCACGGAAGAAGCGCTCGCAGCGCCGCACCGTCGTCGTCGGCCTCGGCGTCACCGCCCTGCTGGCAGGCACCATCACCGCCATCGTGGCCAGCAACGAGGCGGAAGCGGACTACGCGCAGGTCTGCTTCAACGACGAAACCGGCGAGCGCGTGGATGATGCCCAGTGCGACAACAGCAGCAGTGCCGGGCGTAGCTCCGGCATCTACGCCTGGTACTTCTACTCGCGCGGCGCCAGTGTTCCGGCGGTCGGGCAGAACCGCTCGCAGTACACGGGCTTCACCAAGACCGTGCCGCAGGGGGCGAAAACGTCCACGGGCTACAGCAGCAAGGGCGGCACGGTCAGCAGGGGCGGCTTTGGCAGCAGCTCCAAGGGCGGAAGCACGGGAGGCTAGGCGTGAAGAGACTGACTGCAACCCCCAGGCCCGACTGGAAGCGGAAGATCGAGGAACAGGGGCTGGTCTTTTCCACCACCACCATGCCGGACGGCAGGAAGATCGAGTACTGGAACGAGTCCGCGTACTACGAATTCACCATGGACGAGGTGGAAACCCTCGAGAAGACCGCCGAGGACATGCACCTGATGTGCCTTGAGGCGGCCAAATACCTGGCCACCGGGGCCATGGGCAACATCGGGATCGGACCGCAGGCGCTGGAGCTTGCCGCGGAATCACTGCAGGCCGGGGACATGGACATCTACGGCCGCTTCGACTTCGTCTACGACGGCCGCGGCGGCCCCGCCAAAATGCTCGAGTACAACGCGGACACACCCACCGGCCTGATCGAGGCCTCCGTGGCGCAGTGGTTCTGGCTGCAGGACGTATTCCCGGAGAAGGACCAATGGAACGGCATCCATGAAGCCCTGATCCGGCAGTGGAAGAAACTCCAGTACCGCACCGGCATGAGCACCCTGCACATTGCGCACTCGGAAGCCGAGCAGTCCGGCGAGGACTGGATGACGGCGGCCTACATGCGCGACGTCGCGGGCCAGGGCGGCTGGACCACCATCGGCATCAACATGTCCGACATCGGCTGGGACCCCAACCTGAACCGCTTCGTGGACCTGGACAACTTCATGATCAGCACCATCTTCAAGCTGTATCCGTGGGAGCTCATGATGAAGGAACCCTTCGGCCAGCGGCTGCTGCAGCGTGCCCATAATCCGCGCTGGGTTGAGCCTGCCTGGAAGATGCTCCTGTCCAACAAGGCACTCCTGGCGGCGCTCTGGCACCTCTACCCGGACCACCCGAACCTCCTCCCGGCGTACCTGAACGAGCCCGGACCGCTGAAGGAATGGGTGGCCAAGCCGCTGCACGGCCGTGAAGGGGACAACATCAAGATCCACGCCGCCGGCATCACCATGGAGCAGCCCGGCGGCTACGGACGCGAAGGCTGGTGCTACCAACAGTTCCACTCCCTGCCCGATTTCGACGGCAACCACCCCGTCCTGGGCCTCTGGGTGGTGGATGGCGAGTCCGTGGGCTGCGGCATTCGCGAATCAGACGGCCCCATCACCGATTACTTCTGCCGGTTCGTCCCCAATACGATCGACGCCCCGGCACCTCTTTCAGTCCAGGCCGCTTCGGCCTCCTCCAGCAAAGCAGGTATCGCACTATGAGCACAGGGACGACGACGACGGCGGAGGTTCCGTCCAAGGGGCTGCGCGCCGGCATCCTGGACCTGGGCGACTCGGTCATGCTGGGGCTGGCATCCACCGCCCCCGTGTATTCACTCGCCGCCACGCTCGGCCTGATCGTGGCGGTCAATGGCAACTACACCCCGTTGATCCTTCTCCTGGGCTTTGTGCCGGTGCTCTTCATCGCCTACGCCTTCCGGGAACTGAACAGCGCCATGCCGGACTGCGGGACCACCTTCATCTGGGCCCGCCGGGCATTTGGCCCGTGGGCGGGCTGGCTGGGCGGCTGGGGCGTTGCCTTGGCGGGCATCGTGGTGCTGGCCAACCTGGCCCAGGTGGCCGGGCAATACGTGTGGCTGCTGATCGGCGACGGATCGCTGGCAGAGAATGACTTGGTGGTGACATCCACCGGCGTCGTGTTCATCATCTTCATGACCCTGGTGAACTACCGCGGCATCCGGCTCGGTGAGCATGTCCAGCGCGTCCTGACCTACGTGCAGTATGTCTCGCTGGGCATATTCGCGCTGGCCATCGTCTTCCGGATCACGGGCGGGGCACCGGAGGGCCAGGCGTTCGATTTCGAGTGGTTCAACCCCGCAGGCGCCTTCGCCGATCCCGGTGCAGTGGTGCACGGCGCCCTCCTGGCACTCTTCATTTACTGGGGCTGGGACACCTGCCTGGCCGTGAATGAGGAAACGGAGAATCCGGCCACGACACCCGGCCGCGGTGCGGTGATCTCCGCTTTCGTGCTAGTAGCGATTTATGTCTCCGTGGCCCTGCTGGTGATGATGTATGCCACGGTGGGCACGGACGGCATCGGCCTAGGCAACTCGGAAAACCAGGATGACGTCTTCCTGGCCATGAAGGATGTTGTGCTTGGCCCGTGGGGCTGGCTGATCGTGGTGGCCGTGCTGGCGTCGGTGCTGTCCTCCACCCAGACCACCATCCTGCCCACCGCCCGCGGGACGCTGTCCATGGGCGTTCACGGGGCCCTGCCGGCCAAGTTCGGCGAAGTCCACCCGCGCAACCAGACACCGGGGTTCTCCACGCAGGTGATGGGGGCCGCCGCCGTCGTGTACTACGTGGCCATGAGTTTCCTGAGCCAGAACCTGCTTTCCGACTCCATCAGCGCCATCAGTCTGTTCATTGCGTTCTACTACGCGCTGACCGGCTTCGCCTGCTTCTGGTTCTTCCGAGGTACCTTGCGCGTTTCCGCCCGCAATCTCTGGTTCCGGGGCATCCTGCCGCTGCTCGGAGCGCTGATGCTGACTGCCGCGTTCTTCATCTCCGCCGTCCAGATGTGGGACCCGGCCTACGGCGATACGGAGATCTTCGGTGTGGGCGGCGCCTTCGTCAGCGGCGTGGTGCTGCTGGCGCTGGGCGTGGTGCTGGCCGTGGTGTGCCGCTTCTCCCCTGCCACGCAGGGCTACTTCGTCGCACGGCAGGCGGAGCCCAGCAAGGCATAGGAACGAGGGTGCGCGGTCCGGAAGGGCAAAGCCGTAGGATGCTCCAATGAGCAACGCCGCCGACCTTCCCGCCGTTTCCGACACCTCCGATGTCCTGGGCCTTGACGCCCTGCTAACGGCCGGGGAGCTGGCCGTCCGGGAACGGATCCGCGATTTCACGGAACAGCGGATCAAGCCGGATATTGCCCGCTGGTATGACGACGCCGTCTTTCCGCTTGATCTTGCCCCGGAACTCGGTGAACTGGGCGTCCTCGGCATGCACCTGGAGGGTTACCGGTGCCCCGGGCGCTCGGCGGTCGAGTACGGTCTGGCGGCCATGGAGCTGGAGGCCGGGGACTCCGGAATCCGCACCTTCGTCTCGGTGCAGGGGTCCCTGGCCATGACCGCCATCCACAAGTGGGGTTCTGAGGACCAGAAGCAGGAATGGCTCCCCCGGATGGCCGCCGGCGAGGTGATCGGCTGCTTCGCGCTGACCGAACCCGCTGCGGGTTCGGATCCTTCCGCCATGACCACGGTGGCACGCCGCGACGGCTCCGGGGACGACGCCGGGTGGGTGCTCGATGGCGCCAAGCGCTGGATCGGGCTGGCTTCCGTCGCAGGCGTGATGGTGGTGTGGGCCATGACCGACGACGGCGTCCGCGGCTTCCTGGTACCGGCCGGAACACCCGGGGTCACCGCGACGCCGATCAACCGGAAACTTTCGATGCGCGCCTCGATCCAGTGCGACGTGGCGTTCGACGGGGTGCGGCTGGGTCCGGAGGCCCTGCTGCCGGGTGCCCGCGGCCTGCGGGGCCCCTTCACCTGCCTCAACGAAGCTCGGTACGGGATTGCCTGGGGCGCCATGGGTGCCGCCCGCGATTCGTACGAAGCCGCGCTCAAGTACGCGCAGGACCGGCTCCAGTTCGGCCGGCCGCTGGCCGGGTACCAGCTCACCCAGGAGAAGCTGGTGAACATGCTCCTGGAGATCCAGAAGGGGACCATGCTGGCGCTCCACCTGGGCCGGCTCAAGGACGCCGGCACCCTGCGGCCGGAACAGATTTCACTCGGCAAGCTGAACAACGTCCGCGAGGCGCTGGCTATTGCCCGTGAGGCCCGGTCCATCCTGGGCGGCAACGGGATCACCCTTGACTACTCGCCGCTGCGGCACGCCTCGAACCTCGAGTCGGTCCGCACCTACGAGGGCACCGACGAGGTCCACACCCTCATCCTGGGCCAGCACATCACCGGCATCGGCGCCTTCCGCTGATCCCTGTCCCAACTGACTCGCAGTTAACGTCGCGAAACGCGCGTTTGACGACGTTAACTGCGAGCCAGTTGGGCTGACGCGGGAAACCTAGGCCGAGAAGCCGCCGTCGGCCTTGATCAGCTGACCGGACACCCAGCGGCCTTCCGGGGAGAGCAGGAACGCCACGGCTCCGGCCACGTCTGCAGGTGTTCCAAGCCTCCCGCCGGGCTGGCGCCGGGTGAGGTCCTCCCGCAAGTCCTGGTCCATCCAGCCGGTGTCCACCGGCCCGGGGTTCAGCACGTTCGCGGTGATGCCGATCGGTCCCAGCTCCCGTGCTGCGGCAATGACGGTCCGGTCCAGCGCTCCCTTGGACGCGCCGTACGGCAGGTTGAACGCCGTGTGGTCACTGGTCAGCGCCACGATCGCGCCGCCGTCGTCCGCCGCCTGCCTGGCGAAGGCGGCGATCAGCTGCCAACTGGCCCGGGTGTTCACGGCGAAGTGCCGTTCCCAGCTGGCAAGGGTGGTGTCCAGGATGCCGGAGTCCACGGACTCGGCGTGGCTCAGCACCAGCCCCTGCAACGTTCCGGCCTGCTCCGCCGCTGCGGCCATGAGCAGGTCCACGGCCAGCGGATCCTCCAGGTCCGCCGGCAGGGCAAAGACGCGGGCGCCGGTTGCTTCGAGTTCCGCCGTGAGGCGTTCGACGTCCTCCGGCTGGACTCCCCAGGGCATCCGGGAATCGTAGTCCTGCCAGTAAGTCAGCACAAGGTCCCAGCCGTCGGCAGCGAGGCGCCGGGCAATGCCGGCACCGATTCCGGCCAGGCGGCCGACGCCGGTCACCAACGCGATCCTGCTCATGCGGGCACCTCGGCCAGGGACCCCCGGCGGAGCACCACGAGCCAGCACGCCAGGAGGGCCACCGCGCAGAAGACGCCGGCGCTGGAGGCCATCAGCCAGGGCTCCGGCGTTTGGAAGTCCAGGTTCTCCGCGCCCAGGGCCTCGCCGATGCTTTTGGGTGAAAAGAAGAACACGATGATCGAGGCCCCCAGTACTCCGCCCATGACCCAGCGGGTGGCACGGTAACGGTGCGGCGTCTCACGCAGGGTCCAGGCGAAGGCCGGGAGGACTGCCGCCATCCAGACCCAGTGGTGGGACCAGGAGACGGGGCTGATGAGGAGCATGGTGAGGGCCGTGGCCGAAATGGCCACCACCCGCGCACCCTGGTCGCTGG
Source organism: Arthrobacter sp. NPDC058288 (assembly GCF_042880995.1). Lineage (NCBI taxonomy): Bacteria > Bacillati > Actinomycetota > Actinomycetes > Micrococcales > Micrococcaceae > Arthrobacter > Arthrobacter sp. NPDC058288. The sequence continues at coordinate 459,626 of NZ_JBHVYH010000001.1, read as the reverse complement.
CGGCCTTGATCACCATGGCACCCATGCCTGTCACCAGCAGGCTCAGCAGCACCCAGGGAAAGGTCACGCCGGCTTCGGGAACGCCGAAATGCAGCAGCGCACCCTTGAGCGACAGGTTGTCCACGTAGCCCGCGCCCCCGATCCGGGATGTGTCCGGGAGGATCTGCAGCCAGAACGTGAACGATTCCGCCGGGCGGACAATCCAGCCCAACAGCACAGTGCAGGCGAACCCGCCGGCCATGTTGAACAGTCCGCGCCAGTCCTTGCGCACCAGGAAGTACAGGCCAAAAACCAGTGGCGTCAGTTTGATGCCGGCGGCCATCCCCACCAGGAAGCCGCGGCCCGGAAAACCCTGGTTCCAGCGCTGGTTCCGGGCCAGGAGGTCCGCCGCCATGATCCCCATCAGCAGGATGTTGATCTGGCCGAACGCCAGGGTCTCGCGCCACGGGCCAAGGTTGATGACCGCGAGCAGCAGGATCACGGCGCCCCACTTGTTCCGCGTTGCGTGGAACCCGGAGGTTCCGAAGGTGGAGCGCCAGTCCTGTTTCGCGGCCCAGTACCGTACGCCGCGTACGGCAACCCACACGGCGACGGCGGCCCCGGCCGCGTTGAACAGCATCAGGGCGGATTTCTCCGGCAGCCTGGCCAGCAGGCTGAACAGCAGCGCGGCGAACGGCGGATACGTGAACGGCAGCTCCGGCCCTCCTGCCCAGCCCACGGTCAGGCTGTAGAGGTCCGACGGCGGCTGGCCCGCTTCGTTGAGGATCTTGCCGCCGTGCCAATAGACGCTGAAATCGAGGCCGTGCTCGGCCCAGGCATCAAGGCGTTGGGCGACGAACCAGGCTGCGGCCAGGACTGCCAGCAGCGTCACCAGCTCACCGGCGTTGCCCAGCGCCAACCGGCTGAGGTACCAGGATCCAGCGGCCCCGGGGCGTGGCCCGGGTTCCGCCCCGTGTAGGCGGGTTCCGGCGTCGAACTCATTTTCGGCGTCGAGCAGTGCCATCCCGTGTCCCCAAACGTTGTTCCTGCAGAGCGGCGCCACTGAGGGCGCGGTGCGCGCGTATCGCGAAGTTGTGCCGGCTGATTCGCGCCGGATCCGGCGCATCGTCCTCACATCCTACTGAAGCAGCGGCCCTGTCCCCTGCTGCGCGGCCCCGGCGTGGCACCACGAACCGCCCCGGAACCTGCCACCGGCGGTACGCCGGCAGCCTCCCACCCGGCCGGTACGCCGACAGCCGCTCGCGGCGGAGCTCAGCCCTCGGCGGCCCTGGCCTCCACCAGGACGGGCTCCGGGGCGCCGGCGTCCTTGCGGATGGTGGCGCTGATGACTGCGGCAATGGTGCACATGGCGGCTGCGCCGAACCAGGCATACGTGTACTGGCCGGTGACGTCACGGATGGCACCGGCACCCAGTGCCGCGGCGGCTGCGCCGAGCTGGTGGGCGGCGAAGACCCAGCCGAACACCACGCTGCCGTCGGCACCGAACACCTGGCGGCAGATGGCAGCGGTGGGCGGAACGGTGGCCACCCAGTCCAGTCCATAGATCACGACGAACACGATCATGCTGGGCTGGACTGTTGCGCTCAGCAGCAGCGGCAGCACCAGCAGTCCGATGCCCCGGAACTGGTAGTACACCGCCAGCAGGATCCGCGGGTTGAAGCGGTCCGTCAGCCAGCCGGATGCGATGGTGCCCACGATGTCGAAGATTCCGACAACGGCGAGGAGGCCGGCCGCGGTGGTTTCGGCCATCCCGTGGTCGTGCGCGGAGGGGATGAAGTGGGTGCCGATGAGCCCGTTGGTGGTGGCGCCGCAGATGGCGAAGCCGGCCACCAGCGCCCAGAACGTCCGGACCTTGCTGGCCCGCTTGAGCACCTGCAGGGCCCGGACGGCGGCGTTTCCACCAGGCGCGTTCCCGTCAGGAGCTGGGTTCCCCCCGGGCGCCGGGGCCGGTTCCGCAGCGGCGTCGGCGCCGTAGGGCAGCACGCCGGCGTCGGCGGGTGAGTTCTTAAGGAATTTAAGCACCAGGGGCACCACGGCCAGCGCACCTGCGGCGATGAGCAGGGAGGCCTGCCGCCAGCCGGGATCCTGCGCCAGCATGGCGATGAAGGGCAGGAAGACCAGCTGCCCGGCGGCGCTCCCTGCCGTCAGAATGCCGATCACCAGGCCGCGGCTCTTGGCGAACCAGGTGTTGGCGATCGTGGCGGCGAAGACCAGCGCCATGGAACCTGTGCCCAGGCCGATCAGCAAGCCCCAGGTCAGGAGGATCTGCCAGGACTGGTTCACCAGCACGGTCAGGGCGCTCCCGGCGCCGATCAGGACCAGCGCCACCGACGTCACGGCACGGATGCCGAACCGTTCCATGAGCGCCGCGGCAAAGGGGGCGGTGAGGCCAAAGAGCACCAGGTTGATGCTGACGGCGGCGGACAGCACGGTGGTGGACCAGCCGAATTCGTTCTGCAGCGGAACCATCAGGACTCCGGGGGCGGCCCGGAATCCGGCTGCGCCCACCAGTGCGAGGAACGCGACGGCGGCTACGATCCACGCGGGATGCAGCCGGCGCCCGGATTTCTTGTGGGGAGCGGAGGGCAGTGTGGTCCTGGGGGCGCTCATGCTGCGGTTCCGTTCTGTGGTGCCGCCGTGGCCAGCGGGACCGGCTCCGGGGTTCGGGCGAGGCTGTGCCAGCTGGTGTTGTCCGCGGTGAGACGCTCACCGCATGCCGTGCAGGTATCCGCGGAGGACGTCCGCTGCCCGCAGGTTGAGTGGATCACGAACATGTGCGCCGTGTCCGACGGCGCCGGAAGGTGCTTTTCGGCCCAGATCACCACGGCGTTGAGCACCGGCAGCGCGTCCTCGCCCTTGCCGGTGAGGACATACTCCTGGCGGGTGCGGCCACCGTCGTCGTACGCTTTCCGCTCCAGCAGCCCGGCGTCCACGAGGCCGGCCAGGCGTTTGGTGAGCACGGAGTCGGCAACCATCAGCCGCTTCTTCATCGCGTCGAAGCGGCCGTTGCCGAAGAAGACTTCGCGGAGCACCAGCATGCTCCAGGGATCACCAAGGATATCCAGGCCACGCGCCATGGCGCAGGTGCGTTGGGACCAGTCAGAGCGGAGTGCCATGCAGGCAACGGTAGCTGACTTTCTTCAAGAAAGCTAGGTTGCCTGGATGTCAGACTGCCCGGATGGAGACGCGCGCAGCAAGGCCCGCGAGGGACGGTAAGCGAGCGCCCAGTACAGCAGCATGGCTATCCCGCACACAACGCCCAGGCTGGACACCGTAAGCTGCCATTGCGTCTGCGGGTCCTTGCCCCATTCCTGCGCGCCGGCCATCACGGCGAGGTACTTGGGCGTCAGGTAGAACGCCACCACGGAGGCCGCCACGATGATCCAGCCGGCCAGCCGCATCCTGCCGTTGCGCGAGGGTACGCGGTGGATGGCAAAGCCCATGCACGGCAGCGCCACGGCCATCCAGACCCAGTGGTGGGACCACGACACCGGGCTGATCAGGAGCATGAGCACGGCGGTGGCGGACACGGCAACGAAGTTTTCGTCCGCGTGCACCGCCCATTTGATGGCCAGCGCGGCCACAGCCACCAGCGCCAGCGAAAGGACCAGCCACAGCACACTGGTGAGTCCGGAGTCCGGCAGGCCCAGGTGAAGCAGCATTCCCTTGACGGACAGGTTGTCCACGTAGCCGGGGCCGCCGATCCGTCCGGTGTCCGGCAGGATCTGGGTCCAGAACGTCACCGAGGCGTGCGGCAGCACAGCCCAGGACAGCGCAATGGAGCCGAAGAATCCCGCAGCCATCCAGCCGAGGGCTTTGAAGTCCCGCCGCACCAGGAAATACAGCCCGAACGCCAGCGGGGTCAGCTTGATCCCCGCCGCCAGGCCGATCAGCAGCCCCGCCGGCCACCGCAGCTCGCCGGCGCGGGACTTCCCATACAAGGCGAAGTCCGCGAGGATCAGGCCCATCAGGATGATGTTGATCTGGCCGAAGTCAAAAGTGTCGCGCCAGGGACCCAGCAGCAGGATCGCCGCCGTCCCGGCGAGCGCCACGGCCCGGAACCGCCAGTCGGCGAAGGCATCCTTCCAGCGGCGCAGCCCGAAATAGTGCCGCGCCAGCCATGCCGACACCACGGCGGCTCCGGCCAGCGCCGTCGTGATGAAAATCAGGCTGCTGGCACCGATGCTGAGCGTGGCCAGCAGGGCGAACAGCAGCGCGGCGAACGGCGGGTACGTGAACGGCAGCCCGTCCCGCGGAGCATAGAGTTCGTTGACGCCGGTCTCGCCGGTCTGCAGCACCCGGCTTCCGCCGTAGTAGTACACCTCAAAGTCGTTCATCAGGGGGATGTACGCCGAGTACAGGACCACCAGGGCGACGACGACGGCGGCAGCACCGGCCGCCGTCGCGAGCCAGCCGCGGGTGGTGGGCGAACTAGCCCGAAGCGAGATGGTCACCGGCTGCTAGCTGCCCGTACCGATGAAGGTGAAGGCGTGCTCCAGGTCAGCGATCAGGTCCTCGACGTCCTCAATGCCGCAGGAGAGCCGGATCAGGTTGACCGGCACCGCCAGTTCTGTTCCCTTGACCGAAGCGTGCGTCATTTCCGACGGGTAGTTCATCAGGGATTCGATGCCGCCGAGGGATTCGGCCAGCGTGAACACGGACGTATTTTCCGCAACGGTTCGGGCAGCGGCCTCACCGCCCTTGAACTGCACGGAGATCATGCCGCCGAACTTCTTCATCTGCTTTTTCGCCAGCTCGTGTCCCGGGTGCGACGGGAGGCCGGGGTACAGCACGGCCTCCACCTCCGGGCGCTGCAGCAGCCATTCGGCCACGGCCTGGGCGTTGTCGCTGTGCCGGTCCATCCGCACGCCGAGGGTCTTGAGGCCGCGGGTGGTAAGGAAGGCATCCATCGGACCTGACACGGCGCCGACGGCGAACTGCACGAAGCCGATCTTCTCGGCCAGTTCCGCGTCGTTGACCACGATCGCTCCGCCGACGACGTCGGAGTGGCCGCCGATGTACTTGGTGGTGGAATGCACCACGATATCCGCGCCGAGCGCCAGCGGGGTCTGCAGGTAAGGCGAGGCGAAGGTGTTGTCCACCACCAGGAGGGCCCCGGCGTCGTGGGCCAGTGTGGCGAGCGCTTCGATGTCGGTGATCTTCATCATCGGGTTGGAGGGGGTTTCCACCCACACCAGGCGGGTTTTGCCGCCACCCGTTCCGCCCGCGGCGATGGCCTTCGCCACTGCATCAAGGTCCGCCATGTCCACAGGGGTGTTGCCGATGCCCCACTCGCCCAGCACACGGCTGATCAGGCGGTAGGTTCCGCCGTAGGCGTCGTTGCCCAGCACAATGTGGTCGCCAGGGCGGGTGAGGGCCCGGATGAGGGAGTCCTCAGCGGCCAGGCCCGAGCTGAAGGAGTACGCGTGCGAGCCGCCTTCGAGGGCAGCGAGCTGTTCCTGCAGGGCGTCGCGGGTGGGGTTGCCGCCGCGGCCGTATTCGTAGCCGTCGCGCAGCACCCCGATGGCTTCCTGGGCGTAGGTGGAACTGAAGTGCAGCGGGGGCACCACGGCGCCGGTGCGCGGCTCAAAAGCCTGGCCGGCGTGCACGGCGCGGGTGTTGAAGCCTTGGTTTTCTCTGGACATGGTTCTCCTTGTGATTGCGGATGCAGGGAGGGTCAGTTGCTGAGGTAGGCGAGAAGGTCGTGGCGGGTCAGGATGCCCACCGGGGCGCCAACGAACGTGACCATCACGGTGTCGACGTCGGAGAGCAGTTCGCGGGCGGCGGAGATGGTTTCCAGCGATCCGATCACGGGCAGCCGCTCCCCCATGTGTTCGGAGATCTTGTCGGTCAGCTTCGCCTCGCCGCGGAACAGCTTGGAGGTGAGGCTTCGCTCGTCCACGGCACCCAGCACTTCGCCCATGACCACCGGCGGCTCCTGGGACAGGACGGGGATGTGGGAGACGCCGAACTCGTTCATGATGTTGATGACGTCGCGGACGGATTCGTTCGGGTGGATGTGCACCAGCGCCGGAAGTTCACCGGTCTTCGACTTGAGCACCTCGCCGACCGAGGCTTCCTCACCGCCGGACAGGAAGCCGTAGGACCGCATCCACTGGTCGTTGAAGATCTTGGCAAGGTAGCCGCGGCCTGAGTCAGGCAGGATCACCACCACCACGGCGTCCTCGGGCAGGTCCTTGGCGACCCGCAGGGCGGCCACCACGGCCATGCCGGAGGATCCGCCCACCAGCAGGCCCTCTTCGCGGGCCAACCTGCGGGTCATCTCGAAGGACTCGGCGTCGCTGACGGCAATCACCTGGTCCGGAACGGACTTGTCGTAGTTGGCCGGCCACATGTCCTCGCCGACACCTTCGACGAAGTACGGCCGGCCGGTGCCGCCGGAGTACACGGAGCCTTCGGGGTCGGCGCCGATGATCCGGACGCGTCCGCCGTCGGCTTCGGGCCGGTTGGCGGAAACCTCCCTGAGGTATCGGCCCGTGCCGGTGATGGTGCCGCCGGTGCCGGCCCCGATCACGCAGTGCGTGACCCGGCCGTCGGTGTCGCGCCAGATTTCCGGCCCGGTGGTCTCGTAATGGCTGCCCGGGGCGGCAGGGTTGGAGAACTGGTCCGGTTTGTAGGCGCCGGGAATTTCGGTGACGAGGCGGTCGGACACACCGTAGTAGCTCTGCGGGCTGTCAGGGGCGACGGCGGTAGGCGTGACCACCACTTCGGCACCGTATGCCTGCAGGACGGCGCGCTTGTCCTCGCCCACCTTGTCCGGCACCACGAAAATGCAGCGGTAGCCCTTCTGCTGCGCCACCAGGGCCAGGCCAACACCGGTGTTTCCCGACGTGGGTTCCACGATGGTTCCGCCGGGGAGCAGCTTGCCGTCCCGTTCCGCGTCCTCAATCATCTTCGCCGCGATCCGGTCCTTGATGGACCCTCCGGGGTTCAGGTATTCCACCTTCGCCAGGACGGTGGCTTTGATGCCGTCGGTGACGTGGTTGAGCTTGACGAGCGGCGTATTGCCGATGAGGTCCAGGACGGACTGGGCGTACTTCATAGGTACAAAGTTACCGTCTCTGACCTGTTCCCCTTGCCTCGGCGGCCATCCTTGGCCTGCGGACGCGTGAGCGTCGCAAAGGCACTCAAACGGCGGCGGGTGGGAGGATTGGCCGGTGGAGCGGTTCGCATGGCTGACGAAGATACGGAGTTACCTCCTGCCGGGGGCCCTGCTTGCTGCAGGCGTGGCCGCACTGGCGGTTGGTGCGCTCCCAGCACCCGCCTTCGGGGAACTGGCTGCCCGCACCATTCCCATCCTGTCCTTCGTGCTGGCCATGTCACTGGTCACTGAGCTCCTGGACGAGGCGGGGCTGTTCCGCGTGGTGACGGACCGCCTGGCTGCCCTGGGCCGCGGGCGCGTGTTCTCCTTGTGGCTCCTGGTCATTGCGGTGGCCACCGTCTCCACGGTGTTCCTGTCCCTGGACACCACGGCAGTGCTGGTGACTCCCGTGGTGGTGCTCCTGGCCGTCCACGCCAAAATTCCGCCCCTTCCGTTCGCCCTCACCAGCATCTGGCTGGCCAATACGGCCTCCCTGCTGCTTCCGGTGTCCAACCTGACGAACCTGCTGGCACAGGACAGGCTCGGGCTCAGCCCGCTGGGGTTTGCGGGCCTGGTCTGGGCGCCCGCCCTGGTGGGATTGCTGGTCCCGCTGTCCCTGTTGTGGCTGGCGTTCAGGCGGGAGCTGCGCGGAACATACGGTCCTCAGCCTGTGCACCGAGTGCGGGACCGCGGCCTGCTGGTCATCGCGGCCGGCACGGTGCTGGTGCTGCTGCCTGCGCTGGTGTCCGGGGTGCCGGTGCAGTTCCCCGCGATGGTGGCCGCGGCTTTCCTGCTGGCGGTCTTCCTGCGGCGCCGCCCGGCCGCGCTGCGATGGTCCATGGTTCCGTGGCGTCCGTTGATGCTGACGGTGGGCCTGTTCATGGTGGTGGAGGCCCTGCATGCCAACGGTCTGACCTCGCTCCTGGCCGGAGTGGCCGGATCAGGCGACAGCCTGGCCGCCCTCTTGCAGCTGGCGGGACTCGGGGCAGGCGCCGCCAACGCTGCCAACAACCTCCCCGCCTACCTTGCCCTGGAACCAGTGGCCGGCTCGCCGGCCAGGCTGGCCGCCCTTCTTATCGGCGTGAACCTTGGCCCGCTGGTGAGTCCGTGGGCGTCGCTGGCCACATTGCTCTGGCACGAGCGGCTGCGGGCCCTGAACGTCCGGATCAGGTGGGGCGGATTTGCACTCGCGGGCCTGGTGGCTGCAACGCTGACGGTTCCCCTCGCCGTCGTGGCGCTGTGGATGGCTTCAGGCATGCACTGAGGCGTTAAGCGCCGATGTCGTTCGCGGCGGCGTCCGGGCCGGGGGCGAAACCGGGTTCGGAATTCTGCCACAGGCCCACGATGTTGCCTTCGCTGTCCTTGAAATACGCGTTCCAGCCCATGCCGGGAACCTCCATCTTGCCCCGGAAGACGGAACCGCCGATGGCGGCAATCTTCTCCAGTGCGGCGTCGATGTCCTCCACGTCCACGGTGACCACCGGTGCCGCCATCTCCCCCTCCCGGCGGAACATGCCTCCGTTGATGGAACCAGCGCCGGACGGTCGGCCGGTGGCATCAACCGGTGTCGTCGTGATCAGCGTGTAGCTCATATCCGGTAGCGGATTCATCTCCCAGCCAAACGCCGAACTGTAGAAATCCCGTGCGCGGTCTTCGTCGTCGGCGGGGATCTCGAAGTGCACCACTCCTCCGGCCATTGTCTTCACCTGGCATTCCATACTCTGGCCGCAGTCGGCCCGGCGCGGGCGGTCCACGCCACAGCTGGAGTCTAGGCCCGGGCGTCCGTGACGGGCAGGGCCGTTCGACCTTGCCCGTTTCCGAACCTGGGGCTGCCCGTTTCCGGTCCTGTCAGCACCGCGTGGGACGATGGTTCCATGACCATCGCAGACGTCCCCGCCGGCCTGGCCGCCGCGGCTGACGCTTCCCTGCGGTGGCATCCCGGCGGCCCGTTCAACCTCCTGCAGACGCTCGGAACGCTCATCCGCGGCAACGGGGATCCGGCCTTCGCTTCCCGCCCGGATGGGCTCTGGATGGCCTTCACCACACCGTGCGGCCCGGCCACCCTGCGCCTCACCGTTGCCGGGGACCCCCGCGAACCGGCGGTGGACGTCCAGGCCTGGGGCCCGGGTTCGGCGGACGCCGTGGCCGCCGCGCCGCGGCTGCTGGGCAGCGCGGACGACTGGGCAGCGTTCGACCACCCGGAGTTCCACTCGACGCTCCCCCGGATGGTGGTGGAAGCCCGACGCCGGAACCTGGGGCTGCGGCTCCCGGCCACCGGCCGCATGGTTGACTCCCTGGTGCCCACCATTCTTGAGCAGAAGGTCACCGTCATCGAAGCCCGTCGGGGCTACCGCTATCTGATGTACCGCTTCGGTTCGCCGGCTCCGGCTGCGGGCACGGCCGCTCCGGCCGGCTTGCTGCTGCAGCCCACCCCGGAGCAGTGGCTGCGTATCCCGTCGTGGGAATGGCACAAGGCCGGGGTGGGCCCCCAGCGTTCGGCCACGGTCATGCGGGCGCTGCGTTCCGCCGTCGCCCTTGAACGCCTGGCGGCGCTGCCGGCTTCGGAGGCTGCCGCCGGAATGCAGACCATTCCCGGCATCGGTGTCTGGACCACGGCGGAAGTGGTGCAGAGGACGCACGGCTGCCCGGACTCCATCGCAGTGGGCGACTACCACCTTGCGGCGTACGTGGGGGCAGCGCTGACGGGCCGGCGGACCGACGACGCCGGGATGCTGCGGCTGCTCGCGCCATGGCAGGGTCACCGTCAGCGGGTGGTTCGGATGATCGGCCTGAGCGGTTTCCGGAAACCCACGTTCGGCCCCCGCATGACCATCCAGGACCACCGCCGGCATTAACGGGAAGCGCGAACGGACATTTGGGGCCCGCGCAGGGCCGGGCGGCCACCGCACGCCCGAAGGCTACAGCCCCAGCCGGGCCACGGCCTCCTGCCGCATCTCGACTTTCCGGATCTTCCCTGACACCGTCATCGGGAAGCTGTCCCGGACCTCCACGTAACGCGGGATCTTGTAATGCGCCAGCTTGCCGCGGCAGAACTCGGCGACACCGGCCGCGTCCAGCGGATCCGCGCCGGGTTTGACGATGATGCAGGCCATGAGCTCCTCGCCGTACTTGGCATCGGGGACGCCAATCACCTGCACATCCTGGATCGAGGGGTGGGTGTAGAGGAATTCCTCGATCTCGCGCGGGTAGATGTTTTCGCCGCCGCGGATCACCATGTCCTTGATCCTGCCCTCGATCACCACGTACCCGTCCGCGTCCATGCGGGCCAGGTCGCCGGTGTGCATCCAGCCGTCCGCGTCGATGGCCTCGGCGGTCTTGTCCGGCTGGTTCCAGTACCCCTTCATCACGGCGTAGCCGCGGGTGCACAGCTCGCCGATCTCGCCTCGCTCCAGCACGCTGCCCGTCACCGGGTCCACCACCTGGCTCTCCAGCTGCGGCATGGTGCGTCCCACTGTTTCAGTGCGCTGCTGCATGGTGTCGCCGGCGCGGGTCATGGTGGATACCGGGGAGGTTTCCGTCATGCCGTAGCAAATGGCCACTTCCTTCATGTTCATGTCGGAGATGACCCGGTTCATCACCTCGATGGGGCACAGGGAGCCGGCCATCACACCGGTGCGCAGCGTGGACAGGTCATAAGATGCGAAGTCCGGCAGCGCGAGCTCGGCAATGAACATGGTGGGCACGCCGTACAGCGATGTCCCGCCAAAGTCCTGGACCGCTTCGAGCGCCGCCGCCGGAGTGAAGGAGCGTCCCGGAATGATGGTCGCCGCGCCGTGGCTGAGGGCATTGAGGTTACCGATCACCATCCCGAAGCAGTGGTAGAACGGCACCGGAATCACCACGCGGTCATGCTCCGTGTAGCCCAGCAGCTCGCCGATGGAGTAGCCGTTGTTCAGGATGTTGCGGTGCGTCAGGGTGGCACCCTTGGGGAACCCTGTGGTGCCCGACGTGTATTGCAGGTTGATAGGGTCCTGCGGGTCCAGTCCCGCCAGGCGGGCCTTCAGGACGGAATGCCCGACGTCGTCAGCCCGCTTGAGCAGCTCGGCGTACGTCATTTCCGCAGCAGTTTCAGGATCACCGGCCTGCAGCTGCGGCTGGCCGCCATCGGGCAGGAAGACCAGCTCCTTCAGCTCCGGGCATTCGGCAAGGGCCTGCCTGGCCATCGCCGTATAGTCGCTGCTCCGGTCCGACGGCGCCGCCACCAGCATCCTCATGCCGTTTTGCCTGACCACGAACTCCAGTTCATGGCTTCGGTAGGAGGGGTTCACGTTGACCAGGATCGCCCCGATCTTGGCCGTGGCGTACTGCAGGATGGTCCACTCTGCGCAGTTGGGGCTCCAGATGCCGATTCGCTCCCCGGCGGCAACGCCACGGGCGATCAGCGCCCGGGCCAGCCTGTCGACGTCGTCGTTCAGTTTGGTGTAGCTCCAACGGCGGGCGTCCGCGCCGGGGACCGGGGCCGCCTCGATCAGGGCATCGTGGAACGGGAAGCTGGCCACCATCCGCTCGAAATTCTGGCCGATGGTCTCGTCAAGCAGCGGGACGTCAGTGTCCCCGGCTGTATAAGCGCGCATGCTGGCACGCTACCAACAGAGCCCCGGCAAGAGAAGCCTAAAACTAGGAAGTCCTACAAAATATTCGGGGAGGCAAGCGGCCGGGCCGGTATTGTAAAACGCATGAGTGCACCCATTGACCTGAAGGCAACGTTCATCCCCAACGACGGCGAATTCTTCCGCGTGAAGCTCGCCCTCGAAATCGCGATCGACGAGGTGGTCAACGAACCCGGCTGCATCCGGTACGAACTGACGGAGGCCACCGAGGAAAAGCTGGTGCTGACGGAGCAGTGGGCTTCCGAAGAGGACCTGGCCAAGCATTCCAAGGGCACCGCCGTCCAGGACCTCAATGAATCCCTGAGCGCCCTGCTGGCCGAACCTGTCCAGCTCGAACGCCTGTAACCCCTTTTCCGTCCAACAACGCGGGGCCACTCCGCCCGAACGAACCAGGGTTCGTGGGCGGAAGTGGCCCCGCGTTGGAGTTTAAGGCGATGAGCGACCGGCGGACCCTTAGGCCTCCGGGATCTGCGTGCCGTCCTGCTTGCCTGCCGCCGCGGCCGCCTCGGCCTGGGACCGGGCTACGTGCGCGTGGACTTCTTCCATGTCCAGTGCCTTGACGGCGTCAACCACCTGCTCCAGCTGCTGGGCATTGAGTGCTCCGGGCTGCGAGAACACCAGCACCTTCTCGCGGAAGGCCATCAGCGTGGGGATGGACGTAATCCCCGCTTCGGCGGCCAGCTGCTGTTCCGCTTCGGTGTCCACCTTGGAGAACACGACGTCCGGGTGCTTCTCTGAAACTGCGGAATACGTGGGTCCAAACTGCTTGCAGGGACCACACCATTCGGCCCAGAAATCAACGAGGACGATGTCGTTGTTCTCGACGGTAGATGCGAACTGTTCACCTGTAATGTCTACGGTAGCCATGGGTCAACGGTACGCGAGCGGCCCGGCGATGTCCCGCGCGTTTCGCTCTTGGCACACCTTTGCCATCCGGCGCCCGAGGCTCAATGCCAGAGGTGTGGCGCCGGCCGGCGGGCCCCGGGCAGCGCATTCGTTTCCCGCCACTCGTGGATCCACTCCGGCAGTTCGAGCCCGGCCGGAGGCTCGCCGAACTCCCGCAGGATCTCCTCCTGGCTTACCGGCCTCCCCTTGCTGACCAGCCGCGTCGCAATGTGGGCGCGGGCATAGATTTCACCGTCCACCACCATGCGCTGCTCAAAATAGATGGCTTTGCTGTCGAGCCCGATGATCCGGGATTCGATGGTGTACTGCTGCCACAGCCGCAGGGACTTCCGGAAGGCTATGGTCTCCCCGGCCGCCACGGGCGACCAGCCGCGCTGGCGCATCTTCTTCCAGGTCCCGCTCCGGGCCATGAGATCAAACCGGCCCAGGTCCATGAGCGAGAAGTACATCCCGTTGTTGACATGCATGGCGATGTCGATGTCGGTCGGCAGTACGCGCAACGGGAGGGAGGACGTGTCCCAGATACTGAGGGGCGGCCGACGCGCGGACAGGAACAGGAGCAGGAACGTTCGCAAAAGCAGGTGCATGCCATCATGTTACCCGCGGGTAACATTAGCGCCAAGAGCCGCCACCTTTAGGATTTCCCCATGACACAGCAACGCTATAGGGACATCGCCGAGTGGCCTTTGATGGGAACAGCACTGGTGTTCCTGGCGGCCTACGCCTGGCAGGTTATCGGCCACATTGAAGGGCGGCAGGCTGAGTTCCTCGAAAGCGTTATGTGGATCACCTGGGCTGTCTTCGTTGCCGACTACGCGGCAAACCTGTGGCTCGCGGACAACAGGAAGCGCTGGTTCATTCGCAACCTGCACGAACTGCTGATTGTTGCCCTGCCGTTCTTCCGGCCGCTCAGGCTGCTAAGGCTGGTCACCCTGCTGTCCGTGCTGCACCGGACGGTGGGCGAGACGCTCCGCGGCCGCGTCGTCACCTACGTGGCCGGCTCTGCGGTCCTGCTGGTCTTCGTCGGAGCCCTGGCCGTCCTGGACGTCGAACAAAATGCGCCGGACGCCAAAATCCTCAGCTTCGGTGACGCCGCATGGTGGGCCATCACCACCATCACCACTGTGGGCTACGGAGACCTTTTTCCCGTCACACCCATTGGCCGAATTGTTGCCGCGGCCCTGATGATGAGCGGCATCGCCGTCCTGGGTGTCGTCACGGCGTCCATCGCGTCCTGGCTGGTGCAAAGGGTCGAAGAGAACACGGAAGCCGCCGTGGAGTCGGCGGAAGTTCCGGTTCGGGCGGAGATCCGGGAGTTGCTGGCGGAGGTGGCTGCGCTGCGGCAGGAACTGGCGGCGCTGCGCAGCGAACGCGAGCCATAACCCTCCGCTGTGTTTCAAGAGAATGTTGAAAAGGCAGTCATCCGGCCGTTCATCCGGGTGGCTGCCTTTTTTGTGCAATTAATCCATGGAAAAGAATTATAAAGACCATCAAGATTTGATCAATATACCGAATTTCTCGCGAATTCACCTAGTTAACTAGCTGCTCCAATCTGCACGTATGAGGCGTCTCCGACATCCGGTGTTATCCGGAAAGTAGAGGGTCATACCTGCTTCCGAGCGAGTAGCACACAGCACTTTTTCGAGTGTCCCCGCCGTCCGGCAGAGAGGCCCTTACGTACACCATGCGGTGGCGCGGGTACGAGGTACGAATATTCGGGTAATTCCTACTCGTGCGGTGATTACCTCCCCATTCATAGACTCAATATTCCTAGGGCAAGCAGCATTCCGGAATTACCTGTGGCCACCAAATGGACACAGGCCTAATCATTCGGGCTTCCGAAATTACTCATCATTTCGGCAGTTCACTTCATGCGTCTCTGTGCCACGGACTGCTCCTCAATGCCGTCCGCTGCCGGCGCACCGCCGCCCTGGGGCCTGCTGTCCTGTCGACCCCAAGGCATTGACTCTCGGGGGGAACCGATGGATCAAAACGAGCTTGACCTTGGGGACAGAACACTCGTCCCGGCACCTGCACCAGCCCGCAGCGGAAGAACCAGGCTTAGGATTCTCCTGGCCGCGGGAGTGGCGGTTACGGCAGTCGCCGTGGCCGCAGTCGGATACTCCGCCTCCGCGCAGACGTCCAGCGTCACCGACACCCGGGCCGTGGCGGCACCGGCGCCTGAAACCGACAAGTCCCCAGCCACGCCAACATCCGCAACTGCCGGAGCCGGCACTCCAGAGGCGGCCGTTGCCGCCGTCCCGGAACCCGCCGCACCGGCCCCTGCGCCGGCCGCCGAACCCGCGCCTGCACCGGCCCCTGCCCCGGCGCCTGAGGCATCCAACCTGTACACGGTGGTCGCCGGGGACACTGTGGGAGCAATAGCTTCCCGCTTCGGCGTCGACATGAACGCCATGCTGGCCGCCAACGGCCTGGGCGCGTACTCCCCGATCGTGCCGGGACAGGTCCTGAAACTGACGGGACCGGCCGTCGCCGCCCCGGCAGCCGCCGCTCCGGCACCCGCCCCTGCACCAGCACCGGCCCCTGCCGTGGCTCCGGCTCCCGCTCCGGCCCCTGCTCCGGCAGTCCGCACGATCTACGTTGCGGGTGCCGGCGGACAGTCGATGGTGGACGCCTGCATCGGCCCCATCCACTTCACACCCACCGACGCCTATGCCCTCTTCATCACGGAGCATGACTTCTGCGGCGGATGGGCCCGGTTCTCGGGGATCGGCGTCGGCGAGACCGTCAGCATTCCCGGCTACGGGACCTACACAGTGGTCGGACGGGGCCAGGTGCCAAACCCCGGCACCACCAACAATGTCTCGGCAATCTTCGGCGGCTTCCCGCGGGTCATCCTGCAGACCTGCATCCCGGGGACCACCCAGATGCTGGTGATTGGCCTCAACTGACGCCCGGGCTTGTCCGCGGTTCCGCACCTTCCGGGCCAGGAGCAGCGGACAAGGCCCTGCCGGAAGGCGGCACATGCGGCCGGACAACGAAAAAGTCTCCGGAACCTGATGGTTCCGGAGACTTTTCCTTGGGTGGCAGATGAGGGATTCGAACCCCCGTAGGCGTTGCCAGCTGATTTACAGTCAGCCCCCTTTGGCCGCTCGGGTAATCTGCCGAACTTCAAAAGAAGATCACTCGCGGCTTCCTTGGTCAGAACTCCTGTTTCCAGTCCGTTCCGCTTCCAGCAACCGCGGGCAAGACAACTTTACAGAACTTCTGCCGAAGAATCGAATCGAGCCGCCAAGGCCTCCGAATACCCCGGAATTCCGCGGAAAATCAGGCTTCACCGAGAATGCGTCCGGCCAGTTTCGCTTCGAACTTCGCTGCCTGCTCCTCCGTGATCTGATTCAGCTGGACCGCCCGCATCAAATCCGAGTGCACACCGTCCATGCGGGAGGAAGCCTCCGCCACGGGGCTAAGGATGATCGAGGCAGCTACCGCGGCGGCTGCCACGGACGTGGCCGCAGCGGCGAGGGTGGTGGCCGCCGCGGCAGTGGAGCGGGTGACGTAGCGGACGGCGTTCTGGTGCATGTGCTTTCCTTCCGGGGCAACTCTTCCAACACCTCCAACTCTGGGGGCCGAGACTTCGTTCCCGCCGTGCGTCCGCTTTGAGGGAACTGTGAATCGCCGGGAATGCTTCCGGCGGCAGTTTCCGCTTCGAACGCTGCCCGGGCCGTCGAACCCGGCCCGAGCCTTCACTTCGCCGTCATCCGTACTAGGCTGGAATGCAGAAACCACTGCCCCTGAAGGGGTACCCGGGCGATCAGCAGGAGGACAGTTATGGCAGGCGAATCCACATTCGACGTCGTCAGCAAGGTAGACAAGCAGGAAGTTGCCAATGCGCTGAACCAGGCGCAGAAGGAACTGGCGCAGCGCTACGACTTCAAGGGCGTCGGCGCCGAGGTCGATTTCAGCGGCGAAAAGATCCTGATGAAGGCCAACTCGGAAGAGCGGGTGCTGGCCGTACTGGACGTACTGCAGTCCAAGCTCATCCGCCGCGGGATCTCACTAAAGTCCCTGGACACCGGCGAGCCCTACGCATCCGGCAAGGAATTCCGGCTGGAGGCATCCATCAAGGAGGGCATCGCGCAGGACCTCGCGAAGAAGATCAACAAGCTGATCCGCGACGAGGCGCCCAAATCAGTCAAGTCCCAGATCCAGGGTGACGAACTTCGTGTGACGTCCAAGTCGCGCGACGATCTGCAGGCCACTATGGCCCTCCTGAAGGATTTTGACGAAGCCGACCTGCAGTTCGTCAACTTCCGCAGCTGATTCATCCCGGCGACGCGCAAAATTCCCGGCGCCATGTGAATTCCGGCCGCGCAGGGTACTTTGCGCGTCGCTGCATCCCGAGGCGCGCGTCGCTGCAGCCCTAGGCGAACGACGGCGGCGCTCAGCCGACCGGGCCGCCGGCCATCAATTCCAGCCTGGTGATGCGGTCCTGCATCGGCGGGTGCGTTGCGAACATCCGGGTCACACCGCCGGTCCGGAACGGGTTGGCGATCATCAGGTGCGAGGTGTTCACCAGCTTCTGGTCCGGCGGGAGCGGGACCATCTGCACGCCCTGATGGATCTTTCGCAGGGCTGAGGCAAGCGCCAGCGGATCTCCGGTGAGGGCGGAACCGTCCTCGTCGGCGTCGTACTCCCGGGTCCGGGAAATGGCCGACTGGATCACCACGGCCGCGAGCGGGGCCAGGAGCGCCATCGCCATCATCGCGAGCGGGTTTGCGTTGCGGCGGTCCCCTCCGCCGAAGAACAGCAGCATCTGCCCCACCGAGGTGATCACCCCGGCGACGGCGGCGGCCACGGACGATGTCAGGATGTCCCTGTTGTAAACGTGCATGAGTTCGTGGCCCAGCACCCCGCGAAGCTCCCTGACGCTCAGGAGCCGCAGGATGCCTTCGGTGCAGCAGACGGCGGCGTTCTGCGGGTTCCTGCCGGTGGCAAAAGCATTCGGCGCCGGTGTGGGCGAGACATAGATGCGCGGCATCGGCTGGTTCGCCTTGGCGGAGAGCTCCCGGACGATCTGGTAGAGCTGGGGCGCCTGATCCTCGGTGACGAGGTACGCCTGCATGGACCGGAGCGCGAGTTTGTCGCTGTTCCAGTACCCGTAGGCCGTGGTGCCGACGCCCACCAGCGCCATGATCCAGATGGGGGTGGTGCTCCGCATGCTGGTACCGATCACGGCACCCAGCCCCAGCAGCACCGCCCAAAGCACCCCGAACAGCGCCGCGGTCTTCAGTCCGTTGTGGTGATTATGCACTGTGCCTCCTCACGACGTTATAACCCTCAAAGTGACAGCCGGGGCGGCGGCGTTACGGAACGGGATTCCGCGCGTCGTACTTCAGGAAACCCGTCTGCAAGTGCGCCACCGTCCACGCCACGGCGATGCACAACAGGCCGCCCAGCAATAACACCCAACCTTCACTCAAAAGTTTAGTGCCGCCGCCGGCCAGCATGTCCCCGATCCGCGGGCCGCCTGCAACCACCACCACAAACACTCCCTGGAGGCGCCCGCGCAGGTGGTCCGGCGTCGCCGCCTGGAGGATGGTTGTGCGGAAAACGGCGCTCACGGCGTCCGCGATGCCGGCAAGGGCACAGCATAGGGCGGCGGGCAGCAGCCACCACGTTACGCCGTCGGCGCCGGACCGCCCGGCCAGCACCACCACCAGTCCGAAGCCGGCGATGGAGGCACCCCAGCCCATGACCGACCACACCACAGCGCTCCCCTGCCGGCGGATTCCGCCCAGCGGGCCGGAGAAGAGCCCGGCCAGGAACGCGCCCACGGCTGTCGACGCCAGGAGCACACCCACGGTGGCCTCGCCGCCGCCAATCATCACTGCGCCGATCGCCGGCATCAGGGCCCGCGGTTGCGCGAAGATCCTGGCCACGAGGTCGATCACGAACGTCATGCGGAGATTCGGTCGCGTACCCAGGAAGCGGAAACCCTCCACCACGGATCGCAGTCCGGCCCGGTGCGAGGCTTTCCCCGGCGGCATCGGCGGGAGCCTCAGCAGGGCCCAGAACGCAAAGGCGAAGCTCGCGACGTCCAGCGTGTAGGTCCAGCCGAAGCCCACCCAGGCCACCAGCACGCCGCCCAGCAGTGGACCGGCTGTCATGCCCAGGCCGAACGTGATCATGCTCAGGGCGTTGGCCGCCGGCAGGAGTTCCTTGCGGACCAGTGCCGGGATGATGGCGCTGCGGGCGGGCTGGTTGATGGCCTGGGCGCCGCTCTGCACGGCCACCAGCACGTAGAGCAGCCACACATAGCCCAGCCCGAGCCAGGCCTGCGCCGCCAGTCCGGCCGTGGTAAGCCACAGTACGGTGGTCGCCAGCAGGGCGACCTTGCGGCGGTCATGGGCATCGGCGATGGAGCCACCCAGCAGGCCTCCGAGCACCAGGGGCACCAGCGCGAAAATACTCAACAGGCCCACGTAGAGGCTGTCCTGGGTCAGCCGGTATACCTCAAGACTGACGGCCACCAGGGTCAACTGGCTGCCAAGGTTGGAGACGGCGGATCCGAGCCAGAGCCGGCGGAAGTCGGGGCTCTCGCGCAACGGAGTGATGTCAGCCAGAAGTTTTGCCACTGGGCAACTCTAGCGGCGGGGGCCGAGGGACCCGGGCCATTCCGGGGCCCGCATGCTGCGGCGCCCCTCAATACCGTGCCGGGCCTTGATAGTCTCGGCGGGGAAACACTACGGGGGAAGGAACGCGCATGCAGTTGTCCAGACGGCTGCTTTTCGGCTCGGCGGTCTGGGAAGTCACCCGGCCGCGCACTCCACTGACGTCCGGCCACCTGATGATCCGGCTCAGCAACCCGGCAACGGCCCTGGACCACCGGTCGGCGGCAGACTGGCTGCGCTGCCATAACGCTGCCCGCAGGGCACTGGCCGATGTCCTTGGGGCGGACACCTGCACCCTGCTCTTTGCGCATCGCTGGCATGCGCTCGGAGCCGCTATCGGCGAACCCGCCGCGGAATCTTCCACCCCCACGTTCCACCTGTTCGGCCGCTGGGACGGCGAACCGGTCACCCCCGCCGGGCAGCTGTCCTTGCCGGCGCAGCGCCGGAAGCCGGCCCCGGACCGGGAACTGGACAAGTACGACGCCGGGCTCCGCGCCGCGTTGCTGACAGCGGCAGCTGCCGCGGTGGACGAGGCGCCGGACGCGACGGTGGACGGGACGCCGGACCGTACCGGCCCGGAAGCTGACGCGAAAACTGTCGCTGAAGGCGACCAGGAAGAAGCCGCCCGGGAACAGGACGCGCCGCTGCCTGCCATCCGCGCCTGGACCCCTCCGTTCCCTGCCGGGTCGGACCACACGGTCCTCGCGCCGGAGCGGCCCATCGGTTCCGTCGAGGAGGTGACCCCGCGTGAATTGCTTGCCCTGGCCGCGGCCTTGGAAGCCCTGTCGCTCCGGCAGGCCGTGACCGGCCTCAGCTGCCTTGTGCCGGACACGGCCGTCACCGGCGGCCGGCTCGAACTGCACGCGCTGGGCCGCTCTGCCGGTGAAGCCGTCAACCCGTTCGAAATGTTGCTGCAGTCTCCGGAGATTAGCCACGCCTTATTGTGATTTAGTCATAATAAGTGCTTGAATGGGGCTATGACAGTTCACGAGGCAGGCCAGGACGCATGGGCTGCTGCCCTGCGCGCCCACGGCCGCCGGGTGACCAAACAGCGGCTGGCCGTCCTCACCGCCGTCGAACGCCACCCGCACTCGCCGGCCGAAAGCATTCTTGCCGCCGCGCGTGAAGAACTGCCCGAAATGACGGCGCAGTCCGTGTACGTGGTCCTTGGCGACCTCACGGACCTGCACATGCTGCGCCGGTTCGAACCGCCCCACTCCCCCGCACTGTACGAGACGCGGGTGGGCGACAACCACCACCATGCCATCTGCATCAGCTGCGGGCGGGTGGAGGACGTGGACTGCGCCGTGGGCCATGCGCCCTGCCTCACGCCGCACTGGGACGAAAATTCCGAGCCGATGACCATCCAGATCGCTGACGTCATGTACCAGGGCATTTGC
The DNA here is from genome assembly GCF_042880995.1 of Arthrobacter sp. NPDC058288. Taxonomy (NCBI): domain Bacteria; kingdom Bacillati; phylum Actinomycetota; class Actinomycetes; order Micrococcales; family Micrococcaceae; genus Arthrobacter; species Arthrobacter sp. NPDC058288. Next base: position 438,952 of record NZ_JBHVYH010000001.1, on the reverse strand, counting down.
CAGGACTGCCAGCGCACCCAAAAGCTACCCGCCGAACGAAACTAAGCAAGAAACCCAACCAAAGGAGAAAGATGACTCTGAACATCTCTGCGCCCGCTGTGTCCACCACACAGTCCGGTGCTCCCGTCACTTCCGATGCTCACTCGAAGGCTGTCGGCGCTGACGGCGCCATCATCCTGACCGACCACTACCTGATCGAGAAGCTCGCCCAGTTCAACCGCGAGCGTGTCCCGGAGCGCGTAGTCCACGCCAAAGGCGGCGGCGCGTTCGGCAAGTTCACCACCACGGAGGACATCTCCAAGTACACCAAGGCCGCTTTCCTGCAGCCGGGCGTGGAAACCGAAATGCTGATCCGCTTCTCCTCGGTCGCCGGCGAGAACGGTTCCCCCGACACCTGGCGCGATCCCCGCGGCTTCGCCGTCAAGTTCTACACCTCCGAGGGCAACTACGACCTCGTGGGCAACAACACCCCCGTCTTCTTCATCCGCGACGGCATCAAGTTCCCGGACTTCATCCACTCCCAGAAGCGCCTGCCGGGCACGCACCTGCGCGACGCCGACATGCAGTGGGACTTCTGGACCCTGTCCCCCGAGTCCGCACACCAGGTCACCTGGCTCATGGGCGACCGCGGCCTCCCGGCTTCCTGGCGTGAAATGCAGGGCTACGGCTCGCACACCTACCAGTGGATCAACGCCGAGGGCGAGCGCTTCTGGGTCAAGTACCACTTCAAGTCCAACCAGGGCGTCAAGACCATCACGGGCGACCGCGCCGAAGAGCTGGCCGGTTCGGACGCGGACTTCTACATCCGCGACCTCCAGGAAAACATTGCCGCCGGCAACTTCCCCTCCTGGGACCTGCACGTCCAGGTCATGCCGTACGAGGACGCCAAGACCTACCGCTTCAACCCGTTCGACCTCACCAAGGTGTGGCCGCACTCGGACTACCCGCTGATCAAGGTGGGCACCATGGAGTTGAACCGGAACCCGGAGAACTACTTCGCGCAGATCGAGCAGGCCACCTTCGCGCCGTCGAACTTCGTTCCGGGCATCGCCGCTTCCCCGGACAAGATGCTGCAGGCCCGCATCTTCTCCTACGCCGATGCACACCGCTACCGCGTAGGCACCAACCACGCCCAGATCCCGGTGAACCAGCCCAAGAACCAGGTCAACAACTACAGCCAGGACGGCGCCGGGCGTTACCACTTCAACGCCCCCTCCGTTCCCGTCTACGCCCCGAACTCGGTTGGCGGCCCCGCTGCTGTTGAGCCTGCGGTTGCGGGCGGCGGCTGGGAGAACGACGGCGAGCTGACGCTCTCCGCCCACTCCCTGCACGCCGAGGACGGCGACTTCGGCCAGGCCGGCACGCTGTACCGGGAAGTGTTCGACGACGGCGCCAAGGCCCGGCTGCTGGACACCATCACGGGTGCAGTGGGCGGCGTCAAGACCCCCGAGATCAAGGAACGCGCCATCCAGTACTGGACCAACGTTGACGCCGACCTCGGCGCCAAGCTGCGCGCCAACCTGGGCGCCGGCCAGACCGAATCAGACGCCGAGGCAGCCAACAAGCTGTAGCCTCCTCCGGCGGCGCCCCGTGCGCCACCGGCTGTGATTCACAGGAGCACCCCGCCGCGGACATCCGCGGCGGGGTGTTCCGCTTTTGTATCGTCTGGGGGCCCATGGCCCGCTGTTTTCCACATAGACGTCCCGGGCCACTGGCCCGGGTGCCGGAGCCACCTTAGGCTCGCTCCATGAACACATTCGCCGGCATCCCCGCCGCAGCCTTCGGTTTTTACGCGGAACTTGAGCAAAACAACAACCGGGACTGGTGGCTCGAGCACAAATCGCGGTACGAAACGCTTATCCGGGAACCGCTGACGGCCCTGCTGGCCGAGTTGGAGCCGAGGTTCGGTCCGGCGAAAATTTTCAGGCCCAACCGGGACGTCCGTTTCTCCCCCGACAAGTCCCCGTATAAGACGGCCCAGGGCGCCTTCGCGTCGTTCCAGGAAGGCGTCGGCTACTACCTACAGATCAGCGCTGACGGCCTCCTGGTGGGTGGCGGCTGCCACTCCACTTCCCCGGCCCAGCTGGCACGCTTGCGGAACTCGGTGGACGCCACCGGGACCGGGGAGTCCCTGGAGCAGATCGTGCGCAGGGCCAGCGAGGCCGGCTTCACCGTCGACGGAGAACGGCTGAAAACGGTGCCGCGGGGCTTTCCGCGCGACCATCCCCGGGCGGAGCTCCTCAAGTACAAGTCGCTGTCCGCCGGCCGGGAACTGGGTCAACCGGAATGGCTGTCCACGCCTGCGGCCGCGGCGGAGATTGGCCGCCTCTGGGACGAGCTGCGCCCGCTCGTTGAATGGATGGGCCGCCACGCAACACCCTAGGGCTGCACCTTAGCGTCAGACGTGCTGGCCGTCGGTGGCCAGGCGGTGCTCAAGGTTGGAAAAGAACACGGCCACCATCAGCTCAAAGGCCTTCGTCGCTTCCTCGGGCTGGTTCATCACCACAAAATCGAACTGCAGGCCGTAGAAGGTGGACGTGAAAAGTCGGGCGTCGGTGTCTGCGTACTCCGGTCGGATGCCCTGCACCACCAGCCAGTCGCGTGCTTTTTCGTGGAGCATGCGGAAATGGTCCTGGGCTGTCCCGCGGGGTGAGGCCGCCACAACATCCTGCGCCGTGGCCTCGAACTCAAGCCGGGCGAGGTGGCGGTTGCGCTGGGCCATGGTCCACTGCCAGGACTCCATCAGGAAGGACCGCCAGGCCTCCCGGTCGATGTCACGCACGTCGGTGGTGCGCATGCTGTCCAGCCTGGATTCGATGGAGCGGATGATCTCGTTGACCAGTTGTTCCCGGTTGCCGAAGTGGTAGACCAGCACGTACGAGCTGATGCCCAGGCCCTCTGCGAGGCTCCGGAAGGTGAGTTCGGCCAGGGTCTTGTCCATCAGGTAGTCCTGAATGGCGGACAACAGCTCCACCTTGCGTTGCGGTTTAACAGCTCTGGCCATGACTCCATCTTATGGAGTCATGGCCAGAGCGGATTCCGGGGTCCGGAGGTCAGGAGCGGGTGAGCGCGTCCTCGTCCTTATCGTCCACTGTCTGCGGTACGCCATTGACGGCGGACCTGGCCGCAGCGAACTTCTCGTTCAGCCGGGAGTGCCGCTGGCCGTAGGAGAAGTAGATGGCCACGCCGATCACAAGCCAGATGGCGAAGAAGATCCAAGTCTCCACCGCGAGGTTCGTCATCAGGTAGAGGCACAGGAGGGCGGACACCACCGGGAGAACCTTGCCGAACGGCACCCGGAAGGCCGGCTTCAGGTCCGGGCGCTTCTTCCGCAGGACCAGGATGCCCAGGCTCACCATCACGAAGGCGGACAGCGTGCCGATGTTGATCATTTCCTCCAGCAGGTCCACATTGGTCAGGCCGGCCACGAGGGCCACGGCCGCGCCGCAGATCACCTGGAGGCGGACCGGCGTCGCCCGGATGGTGCTGGTCTTGGACAGCGAGCGCGGCAGGAGGCCGTCGCGGCTCATGGCCAGGACCACGCGGGACAGGCCCATCAGCAGCACCATGATCACCGTGGTGAGGCCCACCAGGGAGCCGAACGCGATGACCTTGGCGGCGTCGGTGTTGCCCACGGCTTCGAAGGCGGTGGTCAGTGTGGGGTTCTTGGCCTCGGCCAGCTGCGTGTAGGACACCATGCCGGTCAGGGCGAGCGACACCAGGATGTAGAGGACGGTGACGATCGCCAGGCCGCCGAAGATGCCGCGCGGCAGGGTCTTCTGCGGGTTCTTGACCTCTTCGGCCGAGGTGGCCACGACGTCGAATCCGATGAAGGCGAAGAAGACGAGCGCCGCGCCGGCGAAGATGCCCAGGGTGCCGTACTGTGCCGGAACGGCTCCGGTCAGGAACCCGAAGAAGGACTGCTTGAGCACGTCGGCGGTGCCGGAGGCGGCGGTGGGTTCGGAGGCCGGAACGAACGGCGAGTAGTTCTCGACCTTCACGTAGGTGAAGCCCACCACGATGACGAACAGCACCACGGCGATCTTGATGAGGGTGAAGATGTTGCCCACGCGGGCGGACAGCTTTGTCCCCAGCACCAGCAGGACCGTGAAGACGGCCACGATCAGGAATGCACCCCAGTAGAGGTCGATGCCGCCGAGCGAGATGGCGGGCGGAATGTCCACGCCCATGAGCGCGAAGACCTTGCTCAGGTAGATGCCCCAGTACTTGGCGATCACCGCGCCGGCGGTGAAGAGCTCCAGGATGAGGTTCCAGCCGATGATCCAGGCCAGCAGCTCGCCCATGGTGGCGTACGTGAAGACATACGCGGAACCCGCGACCGGAATGGCCGTGGCAAATTCGGCGTAGCACATGATGGCCAGGGCGCATGTGACGGCCGCAATGGCGAAGGAGATCGTCACAGCGGGGCCGGCGAAGTTCGCAGCGGCCTTGGCGCCGACGGAGAAGATCCCGGCGCCGACAGCAACGGCGACACCCATGATCATGAGGTCCCACGTGCTCAGGGAACGCTTCAGCTTGCGTCCGGGTTCATCGGCGTCGGCGATCGACTGCTCGATGGATTTCGTCCGGAAAAGGTTCATAGGAAAGTCCACAATCTCGATAGCTTGCTGGAAACAGACTTATCAAGAGTAGTGTCCATCCAGTGGACGGTCACATTTATCCCAGATAGTGAGACGCAGAAATGCGCGAACGGACAGTTGCGGCCCTCGCAGGAGGGGCCCCAACTGTCCGTTCTCGCTATCGGGAGCCGGCCCTCAGACCGGCCAGTCCATCAGCGTTGACCGGATCAGGAAGCGCTTGCCTTCCGGCGCCTCCACTGAGAAGCCGCTCCCCCGGCCTTGGACCACGTCCACGGTCAGGTGGGTGTGGCTCCAGTAGTTGAACTGCTCCCTGGACATCCAGAACTCGAGCGTCTTCGGCTCCACGCCGTCGGCGATGTCGAACAGCCCCAGGAGCACATCCGCTTCGGCGGTGATGAAGTCCCCCGCCGGATAGCACATGGGCGAGGAGCCGTCGCAGCAGCCGCCGGACTGGTGGAACATCAGCGGGCCGTGCTGGTCCCACAACTTCCGCAGCAGTTCCACGGCCGGCTCGGTGAGCGCCACCCGGGAGAAGTCCTCCCCGGGCAGCGTCACAGCGGCGTCCAGCCTGGTGCCGGGCATCAGAACCTCAGCACCACGCGGCCGTCGATCTTGGCGTGCTTCATCTCGTCAAGGACCTCGTTGACTTCCGAGAGTTCACGCGTGGACACCGTGGGGTGGATCTTGCCCTGTGCGTAGAAATCCAGGGCTTCCTCGAGGTCCTGCCGGGTGCCCACGATCGAGCCGCGGACGGTGAGGCCCTTGAGCACAATCTCGAAGATCGGTGCCGGGAAGTCACCCGGCGGCAGGCCGTTGAACACAATGGTGCCGCCGCGGCGGGCCATACCGATGGCCTGCCCGAAAGCTGACGGGTGCACCGCCGTGACCAGGACTCCATGGCAACCTCCGGTTTCCCGCTGGATGACTTCCGCCGGATCTTCGTGCAACGCGTTGACGGTGAGCTCAGCGCCGTGTTTCTTGGCCAGCGCGAGTTTGTCATCGGCGATATCCACTGCGGCCACCCGCAGGCCCATGGCCACGGCGTACTGGACGGCGATGTGGCCCAGGCCGCCGATGCCCGAAATGGTGACCCACTGGCCCGGCCTGGCCTCGGTCATCTTCAGTCCCTTGTAGACCGTGACGCCGGCACAGAGAACCGGGGCCACTTCCACGGGGTCGGAACCCGCCGGAATCCGGGCAGCGAAACGGGTGTCGACGAGCATGTACTCGCCGAACGAGCCGTCCACGCTGTAGCCGGCGTTCTTTTGCGCTTCGCAGAGGGTTTCCCAGCCCGTGCGGCAGTACTGGCAATCGCCGCAGGCTGACCAGAGCCAGGCATTGCCCACAAGATCTCCGACGGCCAGATCGGTGACACCCTCGCCGAGGGCGACCACTTCGCCCACGCCTTCATGGCCGGGGATGAAGGGCGGCGTCGGCTTGACCGGCCAGTCGCCCTCTGCGGCATGAAGGTCGGTATGGCAGACCCCGGTGGTGATGACCTTGACCAGCGCCTCGCCGCGGCCCGGAGCGGGAACGGGGAGGGTCTGGATCTGGAGGTCTTTTCCGAATTCGGTTACTACGGCTGCTTGCATTGTCGTCGTCATTGGCGAAATCCTTGCGTCGTTGAAGCATTGCGGGTGGTGCGGGCGGGGACGGATGCGTGCAATCCGTCCCCGCCCGGGTTCAGTGCGGCCTAGAAGAAGCCGAGCTTGTTTTCGTTGTAGCTGACCAGGAGGTTCTTGGTCTGCTGGTAGTGGTCCAGCATCATGGAGTGGTTCTCACGTCCAATGCCGGAGGACTTGTAGCCGCCGAACGCGGCACCGGCCGGGTAGGCATGGTAGTTGTTGACCCAGACACGGCCCGCCTGGATTTCACGCCCGGCGCGGTAGGCCACGTTGCCGTTGCGGGACCAGACGCCGGCGCCGAGGCCGTAGAGGGTGTCGTTGGCGATACCCATGGCGTCGTTGTAATCGCTGAAGCGCGTCACGGACACTACCGGACCGAAGATCTCCTCCTGGAAGATCCGCATCTTGTTGTGGCCCTCGAAGACGGTGGGCTGGACGTAGAAGCCTCCGGCCAGGTCGCCGGGGAGCTCGGCGCGGGCGCCGCCGGTGAGCACCTTGGCGCCCTCCTGCTTTCCGATGTCGATGTAGGAGAGGATCTTCTCCAGCTGGTCGTTGGACGCCTGGGCGCCCACCTGGGTCTCGGTGTCCAGCGGATTGCCCTGGATCATCTTCTCCACACGGGCCACGGCGTCCGCCATGAAGGAGTCGTAGATATCCTCCTGGACCAGGGCGCGGGACGGGCAGGTGCAGACCTCACCCTGGTTGAACGCGAACAGCGCGAAGCCCTCCTGCGCCTTGTCGTAGAACGCGTCGTCCTTTTCGGCAACGTCGTTGAAGAAGATGTTCGGGCTCTTGCCGCCCAGCTCCAGGGTGACCGGGATTAGGTTCTGGCTGGCGTACTGGCTGATCAGGCGGCCCGTGGTGGTTTCACCGGTGAAGGCGATCTTGCGGATCCGGGGGCTGGAGGCCAGCGGCTTGCCGGCTTCGACGCCGAAGCCGTTGACCACGTTGATGACGCCGGCGGGAAGGATGTCGCCGATGAGCTCCATCAGGACCAGGATGGACGACGGCGTCTGCTCCGCCGGCTTGAGGACCACTGCGTTCCCGGCGGCCAGGGCCGGGGCGAGCTTCCAGACGGCCATAAGGATGGGGAAGTTCCACGGAATGATCTGGCCGACGACGCCGAGCGGCTCGTGGTAGTGGTAGGCCGTGGTGTCGTCGTCGAGCTGTGACAGGCGGCCCTCCTGGGCGCGGACGGCGGAGGCGAAGTAGCGGAAGTGGTCGGCAGCCAGCGGAATGTCCGCGTTGAGGGTTTCGCGGATCGGCTTGCCGTTGTCCCAGGACTCGGCCACGGCGAGCATCTCGAGGTTCTCGTCGATGCGGTCGGCGATCTTGTTCAGGATGGCCGCGCGCTCGGCAACGGAAGCCTTGCCCCACGACGGTGCGATCTTGTGCGCGGCGTCCAGGGCCAGCTCAATGTCCTCGGCAGTGCCGCGGGCCACCTCGCAGAATGCCTTGCCGGTGACCGGGGTGATGTTCTCGAAGTACTGGCCCTTGACGGGAGCCACCCATTCGCCGCCGATCCAGTTCTCGTAGCGGTCCTTGAACGTAACCTTCGAACCTTCGGTACCGGGCTGTGCATAGACAGTCATTGCTAGCTCCTTTGCTGTGCAGATGATCAGCGGCCTGTGCTGGCGGCCGCCGTTGCATTCAGCGTAGGAGCAGGGAGGTTGCAGTCAGGTTGCAACCGGAGTGACCCGGGTCACTCCCGCGGAAAAGGGCAGGTCAGGCGCTGAGTTCGGTTTCCAGCCGTTCAAGATCGGCGACCACGGCGGCCCGCTTGGGTGAGCGGGCCGGCAGGAGCTTCAGTGCGGCGAGGCGGACATCGACGTCGTCCTTTGCTTCCGGCAGTTCCGCGTACTTCAGCAGCGCGTCAGCGCTGCCGTCGGTGAGCACCGCTTCGCGCAGCAGTGAGGAGACGCGGTCGCGGAGTTCCACGATGCCCGGAGCTTCGGAGCGCGGCAGCACAGCCCCGCGGTAGATCTCCAGGGCAATGCGGTGGGCGCCGCGCTGCAGGCAGTTGAGGACCTGGCTGGAATCCGGCATGAGGTCCATGGGCAGCCGGTACGGGCGCGAGCCGGGGACGGCGTCCGGGCTGAGCTGCTGCAGGACCTTGCGCAGTCGCACCATCTCCGGGCGCAGCGTCATGGAGGTGCCCTCGCCCGGGTAGAGCAGGGTGCAGAGTTCCTCCGCGCTGAGTCCGTCCGGATGGACGCTGAGCAGTGCCAGGATCTCGCTGTGCCGGGCCGAAAGTGCCACAGTGCGGCCCTCGATGCTGAGCAGAGCCTGGTCCCGGCCCAGGAGCTGGAGGCTGTTGCGGTAGAGGCTGCCTTCCGCAGCGGACGGTGTCCGGGATGCGGAAGCCTGGGGCCGCCGTCGTGCCGGCGCTGCCTGGCGCGCGGCCGCCAGCTGGAGCCGCTCCACGCGCAACTGGGCCTGGGCCGCCGCCACCGTTGCCTCCACCAGGGACAGCGTGTGCGGGGCGACGGCGGACTCCGTGCCGGTGATATCCACAACACCCAGCAGGGCACCGGAATCGGGGTCGTGGAACGGCACGGCGGTGCAGCTCCACGGGTGGACGGAACGCTTGTAGTGTTCGGCGCCGGAAATCTGGATGCTGCGGCCCACGGCCAGGGCGGTGCCCGGGGCGCTGGTACCCACGCTGGCCTCGGACCAGTCGGCGCCGGCCACGAACATCATGCCTTCGGCCCGGCGCTGCATCACGGCGTCGCCCTCGACCCACAGGAGGCGGCCCACTTCGTCGCCCACGGCAACCAGCAGGCCGCTGTCGTGGCTGGGCAGGACCAGGAGTTTATGGATGACGGGCATGATGGTGGCCAGGGGGTGCTGCCGGCGGTATTCCTCGAGCTCTTCCTGGTCCAGTGCCAGGGGCGCTTCGGGGTTGTCCGGGTTCGCCCGGAACTGGACCGACCGCTGCCAGGATTCCTCCACGAGGCTGCGCAGTCCGGGAACGTGCACGCCGGTGGGGTGGCCGGCGCGGCCTGCACCCAGCGGGCCCGGGCCGGCAAGCAGCTCGTGGCCTGCCAGCGCATTCCGCTGGAGCAACGCAGCGGCGTCGTTCCTGTCTGCGGTGCCCGCGACAGCCGGCTGGATGATCTTCCTCATTGGACTCCCTGCCGGCACAACAGTGTGCCAGGCGTGACGGCATGCCGAAGTGGCTTGGTCCGGCCAGTCTAGTTCCCGCCCGGCGTGGCCGCCAGCGGAGTTTTTGTCCACATCGCGGGGTTTGAGGGGCCCGCAACTCGCGATAAGTGGACAAAAACTCCTTTGTGGCGCGGAGCTAGTCGTCGGCGCTGCGGGAGATGCGGATCATGTCCTCACGCGGCACAACCTTGATGCGTTCACGCACGACGCCGGTGTCCGCTTCCGCTTCGGTCCACGCCTTCCCGAGGGCTGCTTCGTGCGCGTCGAGCCTGTTCCAGCCTTCCCAGGTGGTGTACTCCACGCCGCGCTCTTCGAGCAGGGCGATGATGGCGTGCGGGTCCGGGTTCTGCGCCGGCGGCAGCGTCAGCCGGTCTTCGAGCAGGCAGCCGATGGTCTCCAGGGCGTCGCCCTTCGTATGCCCGATCAGGCCCACCGGTCCGCGCTTGATCCAGCCCGTGGCGTAGATTCCCGGAACAGGGTTGCCGCCCGCATCCAGCACACGGCCGCCCTCGTTGGGAATCACGCCGGCCCCGGCATCGTATTCGAGTTCGTCCAGCGGCGAGCCGTGGTACCCGATGGCCCGGTAGACGGCCTGGACCGGGTAGTCGATGTACTCCCCGGTGCCCTTGACGTGGCCGGTGCCATCCAGCTGCATCCGCTCAAACTTGATGCCCGCGACCTTGCCGGTGCCCGCCGTGTTGCCGGCGGCGTCGTAGATCTCCACCGGGCTGTGCAGGAAGTGCAGGTGGAGCCGGCGGGAGGAAGGCACCTCGGCCTCCGTGTGCTCCTCGACAAGCCAGTTGGTCATGGTGTTCACCATGGTCTTGGTCTGGTTGTTGGTGCGGATGGCTTCCTCGGAAGCTTCATCGAACTCGAAGTCCTCCGGGTAAAGCACAATGTCAACGTCCCTGGCGTGGCTCAGCTCGCGCAGTTCCAGCGGGGTGAACTTCACCTGGGCCGGGCCGCGGCGGCCGAAGACGTGCACGTCCGTGACCGGGGACTTCTTCAGCGCCTGGTAGACGTTGTCCGGGATTTCCGTGGACAGAAGCTCGTCCGCGTGTTTCACCAGCATGCGGGCCACGTCCAGGGCCACGTTGCCGTTGCCGATCACGGCGATTTCCTTGGCCTCGAGCGGCCATTCCCGCGGCACGTCGGGGTGGCCGTCGTACCAGGAGACGAAGTCGGCACCGCCGAATGAGCCCTCAAGCTCGACTCCGGGAACGTTGAGGTCGGCGTCCTTGATGGCGCCCGTCGAGAAGATCACGGCATCATAGAAGGCGCGGAAATCGTGGAGTTTCAGGTCGCGGCCGTACGTCACGTTGCCGAGAAAGCGGATATCCCCCCGGTCCAGGACCTTGTGCAGGGCGTTCACGATGCCCTTGATGCGCGGATGATCCGGGGCCACGCCGTAACGGATCAGGCCGTACGGGGCAGGGTAGGCCTCGAAGAGGTCGATGCTGACCTCGAAGTCGCCGTCTTTGACTTCATTGGACTTGGTCAGGATGTCCGCGGCGTAGACGCCGGCCGGTCCGGCGCCGACGATCGCGACGCGGAGGGGACGTTTGGGAGTGGTTTCGGCCGAATTGGACACCGGGAGCCCTTCTGGAACTGAGAGACTGCGCCAGGTCACTTAGCGCACAATTCCCCCATTCTAATTGCTCAGCCCGCTTTCTTCGGGGAGCTGTTGATGGATACGACGTCGCCTTCGCGGTACAGCATCGCGCGCAGTTCCGCTTCCGCCGAACCCGTCCGGCGGGGGTCGATGGTCTCCCCCGCCGAAAAGTGATCCAACAGCCGCGGATCCACGTAGCTCTTCCGGGCGATCGACGGCGTGTTCCCCAGCACCGCGGCAGCGTCCTGCATCGCCACGCTGATGGCGCGTTTCCTCGCGGCCGCTGTTGGTTGCGGCCCGGTACGGGCCAGGCTGACGGCCGCCGCCACGGTACCGCGGAGGGTGCGGAAGTCCTTCGCGGTGAAGTCCGCGCCGGTGCGTTCCTTGACGTATTCGTTGATTTCCGCACTGCCCACGGGGTGCCAACTGCGCCCGTTCTTGTACGCCAGCAGCCTGGCGTTCCCGCCGCGCCGCTTGAGCGAGCGGACCAGGGCGGCGAGGTCGGCGTCGTCAATCTCCGAATCCCAGGTCTTCCCGCTCTTGGCAGGGAAGCTGAGCCGGAGGCTCTCCTGCTTGACCTTCACATGGGCACACAGCAGGGTGGCCAGTCCGTGGCTGCCGTTCTCGTTGGTGTAGCGCTCCGATCCCACCCGCAGTGAACCGCTGTCCAGCATCCTGAAGGCACCCGCCAGGACACGTTCGCGCGAGAATCCCTCGCTCCGGAGGTCCAGGGTGACCAGCCTGCGCGCAGTTGGCAGGGATTCGGCGAGCTGGAGGGCACGGTCGAACTTAAGCCGGTCCTTCTTTTCCCGCCAGGCCGGGTGGTAGATGTACTGCCGGCGGCCCACGGCGTCGAGTCCGGTCGCCTGGATGTGCCCGTTGTCGTAGGGCGCGATCCACACATCGGTCCAGGCCGGCGGGATGCCGATGCTTTCGAGCCGCTCCCGCACGGGACCCGGCGGAAGGGTGGAACCGTCAAGGTCGCGGTAGGTGAAGCCGGTTCCAGCGGCCAGGCGCCGGTAGCCCCTGCCCGAGGCGTTGCTGTGGCGGAGCCTCATCGTGCGGCCAGCTCAAGATGCGAATTCATAGTGGTAAGCGTACTGACTACCGCAAGTCCCCGGGATATCGTTCGCGGGGAATCCATACCTTGTTGGCGGAATACCGTCCACGGAGGTGGTGTTATTGATCGTGTGCCTACACCCGACGGAACCGCCTCAGCACCTGCCCTGACCACCACGGGTACGCCCGCTTCCAGCGGGCATTCCGCTGGCGCACCAGGCGGACGGCCGCCCCGCCCCGGCGTCGTTCTCAAGGCGGTGGACAAGGACACGACAGCGGGTGTCATCTTCGGGATTGGCGCCTACGGACTATGGGGGCTGCTCCCCCTGTACTTCTTCGTCCTGCAGCCCGCCGGTGCGGTGGAAATCGTGGCCAACCGGGTGGTGTGGTCGCTGGTGTTCTGCACACTGCTGATCACGGTCACCCGCTCATGGCGTGTTTTGGCGGCTGCTTTCCGCGACCGGACAGTCCTTGGCACACTGTCCATCGCCGCGGCCCTCATCGCCGTGAACTGGCTGACATACACCTACGGCGTGACCACCGGCCAGGCCGTGGAGGCTTCGCTGGGCTACTTCATCAACCCGCTCGTCTCCGTCCTGCTGGGCGTGTTCGTCCTGAAGGAAACACTGCGTCCGCTCCAGTGGGCCGCCGTCGGGATCGGTTTTGCCGCCGTGGTGGTGCTGACGATTTCCTACGGCAAGCTCCCGTGGATCGCGCTGACGCTGGCCTTTAGCTTCGGGCTTTACGGGTTCGTGAAGAAACGGATCGGGCCGAAAGCGGACGCCGTCACCAGCCTGACGATGGAAACCGTTGTACTGACCCCCCTGGCAGCCGCCACCATGATCTTCCTGGCAGTCAGCGGGACCAACACGCTCGGGACGCAGGGACCCGTCCACTTCTGGCTGCTGGTCTCTTCGGGCGTGATCACGGCCGTGCCGCTGCTGTTCTTCGGAGCCTCCGCCCGCCGCCTGCCCATGACCACCATCGGGCTGCTGCAGTACTTTGCCCCCGTGCTGCAGTTCATCGTGGCCCTGGTGGTCTTCAAGGAAACCATGACCCTGGAGCGCTGGATCGGCTTTGGCGTGGTCTGGCTGGCGCTGCTGGTCCTGACCGTGGACATGCTGGCGTTGACCCGCCGGAACTCCGTGGCGCGGAAGCGTGCCCTGGCCGGAGCGCGAACGGACACTTAAGCCTTTGCGCCCAAGCCGGGTGGTGAGCGGGGCGGGTCAGGGGGCCATCGCGGTGTCCACCCGCTCGTACTCGCGCGGGATGACCACCATGGGCACCGGAAGCGCCCGGAGCACTTTGTTGGCCGTGCTGCCGATAAACAGCTTGTTCCGTTCGGCCAGGCGCGAGGAACCCACGATCAGGATCTCCCCGTCATCCCAGTCGAGGTCGTCGATGCACTCCTCGATGGTGCGGCCGTGTGCCACTTCCACCGTGACCTTGTGTCCTTCGGGGAGCCGGCGCGAGGCTTCGGTGAGCACGGTGTTGGCATGGATGTGCGCCGCGTTGACCACTTCTCCCGGGTCCCCTTCGGCGTCCAGCTCCACCAGGGAGACCATGCGCAGCGGAACGCCACGGCGCTCTGCGGATCCGATGGCGACGTCGATCGCGGCATCGGCCCCGGCCCGCTGTCCGACGGCGAGGGTCAGCCGCGATATTGCCTCCTTGCGGCGGTAGCCGCGCGGGGCCAGCGCCACCGGCACCGGCGAGGCGTGCAGGAGGGCGTTCGCCACGCTGCCCACGGTATGGCGTTTGAACAGCCCGTTGCTTGCCGCACCCACCACGATGAGACCGGCTTCGATATCGACGGCGGCCTCGATCAGTCCCGCGGCGAACGACTCAGCATGGCGTACGTGGAACTCGACGGGAACGTCCTCCGGGACCAGGCCCAGCCCTTCGCGCCGCGCGTCCTGCACGGCCTGCTCACGGGCGAGGTCGTGGCCGCTCGCCACCTCGTGCGCAACGTGCAGGCCCTTGTCCACCACATAGACGAGGTCGAGCTGAGCGCCCTGTGCCTTGGCCAACGCGGACGCCAGGGCAACCGCATCGGCGCCGCGCTCGTTTGGTGTGTAGCCAACTACGTATCGCATGGGTGAACCCCTTTGTGGGTCTGGGGCAGAATCCAGCCTCGCTCGGGGATCCCGGGCGACGTCGGCCGGTCTGCGTTCCTGCAGTGGTACTGCTGACTCTAGCCCACACAGGCCCAAACCAGAGGTGACATTCGGCCCGAAAAGAAACCCCGGACACCCGCACCGTCGGCACAAACAGAAGAGCCGCGGACGGTCGGTCCGCGGCTCTTCGGTTCGCTCGGGTCGTGGTTAGGCGTGCGCCTTGATGGCGGCGGCCAGCACCTCGAGGCCGTCCAGCAGCAGTTCGTCGCCGATGACCAGCGGCGGCAGCAGGCGGATGACGTTGCCGTAGGTGCCGCAGGTGAGGATGATGACGCCCTCCTTGAGGCAGGCGGCGGCAACGGCCTTGGTCAGTTCCGGGTTCGGTTCCTTGGAGCCGGCCTGCACGAGCTCGATGGCCAGCATGGCGCCGCGGCCGCGGATGTCGCCGATGACCGATACCTCGGAGGCCAGTTCGCGGAGCCGGCCCGTGGCCAGTTCCTCGATGTGCTTGGCGCGGGCATTGAGGTCGTATTCCTCCATGGAGCCGATCGACGCCAGTGCCGCGGCGCAGGCCACGGGGTTGCCGCCGTAGGTGCCGCCGAGGCCGCCCGGGTGGACGGCGTCGAGCAGGTCGGCGCGGCCGGTGATCGCGGACAGCGGCATGCCGCCGGCGATGCCCTTGGCCATGGTGATGATGTCCGGAACAACACCCTCGTGGTTGACGGCGAACCATTCGCCGGTGCGGCAGAAGCCGGACTGGACCTCGTCCGCGATGAAGACGATGCCCTTCTCCTTGGCCCAGGCAGCCAGTGCCGGAAGGAAGCCGTCGGCCGGGACGATGAATCCGCCCTCGCCCTGGATCGGTTCGATGATGATCGCGGCAACCTGCTCGCCGCCGATCTGCTTCTCGATCGCGGTGATGGCGCGCTTGGCGGCCTCGGGACCGGTGATCGCCGGGTTTTCCTCGCGGAACGGGTAGCTCATGGGCATGCGGTAGACCTCGGGCGCGAACGGGCCGAAGTTGGTCTTGTACGGCATGGCCTTGGCGGTGAGTGCCATGGTCAGGTTGGTGCGGCCATGGTAGGCGTGGTCAAAGGCAACGACGGCGTCCCGGCCGGTGGCCAGGCGGGCCACCTTGACGGCGTTTTCCACGGCTTCGGCGCCGGAGTTGAACAGCACCGTGCGCTTTTCGTGGTCGCCCGGGGTGAGCCGGTTCAGCTGTTCGGCGACGGCTACATAGCCCTCATAGGGGGTGACCATGAAGCAGGTGTGGGTGAAGTGCTCCACCGCTTCTTTCACGGCGCCGACGACGGCGGGATCGGACGCACCGACGCTCGTCACGGCGATGCCGGAGCCGAGGTCGATGAAGGAGTTGCCGTCGACGTCGTGGATGATCCCGCCGTCGGCGTCGGAAACGTACACGGGAACGCTGGATGCGACGCCGGCGGCCACGACGGCCTTGCGGCGCTCGGTCAGGGCGACGGACTTGGGGCCCGGGAAGTCCGCCTGGACGCGGCGCTTCTGCTCGAGACGGTAGGTGATGTCATGGGCGGTTGCAGTCATGGGGATGCCTTTCTGGAAAATCGTGGGTAGCGTTATGCGGCTGTTCTATGCGTCGAGTGCGCTCATCACGTGCTTGATGCGCGTGTAGTCCTCGACGCCGTACATGGAGAGGTCCTTGCCGTAGCCGGACTGTTTGAAGCCGCCGTGCGGCATTTCTGCGGTCAGCAGGATGTGGGTGTTGATCCACACCGCGCCGAAGTCCAGGTCGCGGCTGACGCGCATGGCCGTGCCGTGGTCCGTGGTCCAGACGCTGGAGGCCAGGGCGTAGTCGACGTCGTTGGCCAGCTCCACGGCTTCCGCCTCGGTGCTGAACTTCTGGACCGTGATGACCGGCCCGAAGGTTTCCTTCTGGACGACGTCATCCGTCTGCCTGGCCCCGGTGATGATGGTGGGTTCGAAGAAGAAGCCCTTCTCCCCCGCGCGGTGGCCGCCGGTGACGATCTTGCAGTTCTCCGGCAGGTGCTCCACCACCGAGGTCACGGCGTTGAAGTGGTTCACGTTGTTCAGCGGGCCGAAGTAGTTGTCTTCGTCGTTCTGCGAGCCGGTGTGCAGGGTCTTGGTGTGCTCCACCATGGCCGCCACGACGTCGTCGTGGACTGAGTCCTCGACCAGCACCCGGGTGATGGCCGTGCAGTCCTGGCCGGCGTTGAAGAAGGCGAACTCGGCGATGGCCGCTGCGCTTTTCTTGATGTCGGCGTCCTTGAAGACGATGGCCGGGGCTTTGCCGCCGAGCTCCAGGTGGGCCCGCTTGAGGCCCTTGGCTGCTCCCGACGCCACTGCAATGCCGGCGCGGACGGAACCCGTGATGGAAACGAGGCCGGGGACCTTGTGCTCCACCATCATGGCGCCGGTTTCGCCGGTGCCGAGGATGACGTTCAGGACGCCTGCCGGGAAGATCCCGCCTGCCAGGCGGGCCAGCACCAGGGTGGATTCCGGCGTGGTGTCCGAGGGCTTGAGCACCACGGTGTTGCCGGCGGCGAGCGCGGGGCCGATCTTCCAGATGGCCATCAGGAACGGATAGTTCCAGGGGGCAACCTGGGCCACGACGCCGATGGGTTCGCGGCGAACGTAGGAGGTGTGGCCTTCGAAGTACTCGCCGGCTGATTTGCCTTCGAGGATGCGGGCGGCGCCGGCGAAGAAGCGGAGCTGATCGGCGCCCGCGGCCACTTCCTCGGAGGCGATGAGGCTGCGGACCTGGCCGGTGTTGCGGTGCTGGGCTTCAACGAGTTCGTCGCTGTTGGCCTCGACGGCGTCGGCAAGCTTGAGGAGCATCAGCTGGCGCTGGCCCGGGGTGACGTGCTTCCAGGACTTGAACGCCTCGCTGGCTGCCGTCATGGCGGCGTCGACGTCGGCCTGCACGGAGATGGGCGATTTCGCCACCACTTCACCGTTGGTGGGGTTAACGATGTCCAGCAGTCCGGTGCCGGCGGGCGTGACGAACTCGCCGTTGATGAAGTTCTGCAAGGTTTGGACCACGGTGTTCAACCTCTTTCATGCGGGTTTCTGGAACCGGTTCTGCAACCGGCGCAGTATTGCGACTGCTCATGAGCCTATGCCAGGGCAGGTAGGCAGGGAATAGCCACCTGCACACCATCCCCGGAATCCTTTAGTGCGGTTGCCCAGCACGCGGCTATCCTGATTCCATGGCAATTTCCCTCGCCGCCCTGCTGGGCGTCCAGTCGCTCCAGCTCGTGAAATCAGGCCTCGCCGAGACCACGTGGCACCAGGACATCCAGTGGGTTGCCGTCACGGAGCAGGAGGACCCGCAGCGCTTCCTCAACGGCGGCGAGCTGGTGCTCACCACGGGCATGCGGCTGAAGTCCGCCCCGGAGCAGCGCCGCTTCGTGCGGCAGGTGCAGCGGGCGGGCGCGGTGGGGATCGGGTTCGGGGTCGGGCTGACGCACGAGGCCGTTCCGCCGGCCCTGATCGCCGAGGCCAACCGCTGGGGCCTTCCCGTCGTGGAGGTCCCCTACGAGACGCCGTTCATTGCGATCACCAAGCTGGTGGCGGACGCCCAGTCTGCGGACCACTACGCCAAGCTGGAACGGCTCATTGCGGGCCACCAGATCCTGGCCCGCGCCCTGCTCACCGGCGGCGGCCTGGCCGAGCTCCTCAAGAACCTCGGCTCCATGCTGCGCACGGACATTGTTCTCACGCAGTTCACAGCGCAGCTCTACAACAGCGTGCCCGGCAACCCCGCGCCCACGGCGGACACCTGGGCGTCCTATCCCATCCCCACCGGCCGGCGCGACGCGTGCACCCTCTGGGTCCGGCAGCCTTTCGAGGACACCGGCATCGTGGGGTACGCGCAGAACCTGATCAGCGTGGAACTGAACAACATGGTCAAGCAACGGCAGGCCCAGCGGGCACTGTCAGGGCAGGTCCTGGAGGACGTGATCCACGGGACGTTGGAGGCCAGCGAGGCCTCCCGGCGGCTCGCCGGCATCGGCGTCAACAGCACCCGGAAGAACGTTGTGCTGCTGGCCGAGTCCGCAGCGCACCCGAAGCAGCTGGTGAGTTCCTCGATGCCCCGGCCGCTGGAGCACGGGGTGACCGCCGTCGTCGGGAAGGACCTGGTGGTTGTTGTCACGGACGACGGCAGCGGCGCCAGCGCGCTGGCCAGGAGCCTCAGCGACCATCTTGCCGAGGCGGGCATCCATGCCACGATCGGTATCGGCGGCGCCTACACCAAACCCAACGGGCTGCGCTGGAGCTACTTCGAGGCCCGCGACGCCGCGAGCCACGGCCTGCCAGTCAACGAGCCCGAACGGCTCAGCCTGACGTCGCTGCTCCTGGCCAGCGAGGATGTGCCGCTGGCGGACATGGCGAACGAGTCCCTCAACCCGCTCCGGAATTTCGACGCCCTGCACGGAGCCGAGCTGATGGCCACGCTGGAAAGCTACCTGAACAACAACGGGTCAGTGGCCGCCGTCGCAGAAGCGCTGACCCTGCACCGCAACACCGTCCGGTACCGCCTGGCCCAGATCACCGAGCTGACAGGCTACGACCCCGCCCAGACCCAGGACCGGGTGCAGCTCTGGCTTGCCCTGGCGGTCCAGCGGTTGAACCACCGCCAGGAGCGGTAGCAAGCGCCGGCCGAGCCCTCCGGAGACCTTTGCCACATCTTTACAAACATCAAACGTCTAACGTCTAATGTTTAAGCATGGCAACCACGACGACGGCACCTCCCGGAACTGACACCTCACCCGCCGCAACGGCCGGCGCAGCCCGGCCGCGCGCCGTCGTCGTCCTCGGGATCATTGCCGTGGTGCTGATCGGGCTGAACCTCCGCGCCGGCATTACCGGGGCCTCCGCCCTCCTCCACGACCTTCAGGAAGTCCTGGGCTATGGGGCGTTCATCGCCGCCGTCATCCCCTCCATTCCGACCCTCTGCTTCGCTGTAGCCGGTGCGGCCACCTCCTGGCTGACGCGCCGGATGGGCGTGGAGAAGGCGATCCTGCTGGCACTGGGCATGCTGGCAGCCGGGCTCCTGCTGCGCGGCATCCCGTCCACGGGCATGCTGCTGGCAGGGACAGTGGTGGGGATGTCCGGGCTCGCCGTCTGCAACGTGGCCATGCCGTCGTTTATCCGCGAGCACTACGCGCACCGCACGTCCCTCATGACGGCGCTTTATACGGTCACGATGACCACGGGCGCCACGGTCACCGCCGTGCTGGTGGTCCCGGTGGCGCAGCTCCTGGGCTCGGCGTCGGCTGGCCTGGGCGCCATCGGCCTGCTGTCCGTGGCCGCCTTCCTGGGCTTCCTGCCGGTGGCACTCCACGCACACCGGAATGCAACCCCGGGCCGGGGAACCAATGTATCCCCGTGGCCCCTCCTGCGGACCCGGACCGGCGCACTGCTCACCGCGATATTCACGCTCCAGGCGCTCCTCGCCTACGCCGTACTCAGCTGGTTCCCGTACATGCTCACCACCACCGGGCTGACAGCCACGGACAGCGGGCTGATGTTCGGACTGATGCAGCTGGTCTCCGTCCCGGCCGGCATGGTGCTGATCGCCATCGGCTCCCGGCCGCGGATGCTGCGCCCGGCGTTCTACCTCGCCAGCGTCACCATGCTCTCCGGCGTGGCCGCCCTCATGCTGCTGCCTGCCACGCTCGCCGCCGTCCCGGCAGTGCTGCTGGGATTCGGCCTCGGCATCTTCCCGCTGGTCATGGTGATGATCAGCCGCAGCGGGCGCACGACGGCGGAAACCACCGCCATGTCCACGCTGGCACAGTCCGTGGGCTACCTGCTCGCCACGGCCGGACCGTTCGGAATGGGCCTGCTGCACAGTGCCACCGGCGGCTGGACGGTACCCTTGGTGTTGCTGCTCGCCATCGCCCTGGCCCAGATCGTGGTGGGGCACCTACTGACGGCAAGGACCCGGTCATGACCCTCACCGCTTCGCACCGGCCCGTACTGGCCGACGAGATCACGGACAAGCTCCGCGGGATGATCCACTCCGGCGAATGGCAGCTGCAGCAGAAGATCCCCGCCGAGCCCGAGCTGATGGCCCGGCTGGGCGTCTCCCGGGGCACCCTGCGCGAGGCGATCAAGGCGCTGGCCCACAGCGGAATGCTGGAAGTCCGCCGCGGCGACGGCACCTATGTCCGGGCAACCAGCGAGATCTCCGGCGCGGCGCAACGCATGTACAAGGACCACACCCAGGAACACATCCTCGAGGTCCGCATAGGCCTGGACACCCAGGCGGCCCGGCTGGCAGCACGCAACGCCAAACCGGAACATATTGCCGCCATGAAGGCCCTGCTCACGGAGCGCCGCGACGCCTGGAACTCCGAGGATTACGCCGCCTGGGCACGCGCCGACTGGGATTTCCACGTGTTGGTGGCGCAGGCATCCGGGAATCCGCTGCTGCACGAGCTGTACGTCAGCTTTGGCGGCGTGTTCCACGCGGACCTGCTTCGGCAGCAGCGCCGCAGCGGCTTCAACGGGCTCCCTGACGAAGGGCACGGCGAGCTGGTCGAAGCCATCGAGGCGCACGATGAAGCCGCCGCCGTGGACAGCGTCAACCGGAACCTGAACTCCTGCGCGGAGTGGCTCGGCTTGTAGGGACTGCGGCCGATCAGCGGCAAGCCCGGTAAATCAGTAGGCTTAGCTGTTTGGGGAGCCCCCGTCCCGGCCTGAGCCGGCTTGGGCGTCCCGTTCTTGCACGCTGACGAATTGGAGTACCCCTTGGCCAGATCAGTCGACATCACCGTGGACGGCAAACGCCCGGACCCCTGGGCGGACGGCCTGGGCAGGGCGGGCGTTCGCTCGGCCCAGGTCCTGCTGGTCCTCACCGTGGTGGTGGTGTCCGTCTTCGCGCTGCTGCAGATCCGGCTGCTGGTCATTCCCGTGCTGATCGCCCTGATCCTGGCAGCTGCGATCGCGCCGTTCGTCAACCTCCTGAAGCGCCGGGGCCTGCCAGGCTCAGCGGCTACGGCGGTGGCTTTCGTGGCCCTGCTCGCCGTGCTGGCCGGCGTCACCACAGTCATTGTGGCCTCCATCCGCAGCCAGTGGGGCGAACTGGTAAGCCAGGCATCGTCCGGCCTGGATGAGCTGCAGTCCTTCCTGCTCAACGGCCCCGTTCCCGTGGACGGCGAGCAGATCGAACAGGCCCGCACAGCCATCGTGGACTTCGCCGCCAGCAGCCAGGTCCGTTCCGGAGCCATCACCGGACTGTCCGTCATCACCGAGTTCCTTGCCGGTGCCAGCCTGATGGTGGTCATCCTGTTCTTCTTCCTCAAGGACGGGACCGGAATCTGGAATTTCTTCCTGCGGCCCTACACCGGAGCCCGCGAGGCCAAGCTGCGCCGCTCGGGCGCACGCACCATCCAGGTCCTGGGTGATTACGTGCGCGGGACGGCCATCGTTGCTTTGGTGGACACCCTGGCAATCGGCACTGCGCTGCTGATCCTGCAGGTTCCGCTGGCCATCCCGCTGGCCATCATCGTCTTCATCGGCGCATTCGTCCCGATCGTGGGCGCCACCGTGGCGGGCATCCTCGCCGCCCTGGTGGCGCTGGTAGCCAACGGTCCCGTGGTGGCGCTGGTTGTGGTGATCGTGGTCATCGCCGTCAACCAGCTTGAGGGCAACCTGCTTCAACCCGTGGTGATGGGCAAGTCCCTGCAGCTGCATGCCCTGGTGATCCTGCTGGCCCTGACTGCCGGAACCATCCTCGCCGGCATCATCGGCGCAGTGCTCTCCGTTCCGCTGGCCGCCGTGGTCTGGGCGATCATCCAGGTCTGGACAACTGACGGCAAGGAACAAGGGCACGCGGACTCCGCGGCCACTGAAACTGGCACTGAGGAAGCGGACTCCGCGGACCGGGACCTTGCTGCCGCGGACAACGGGTGAATGATGCGTAAAATCAGCGATATGAACGGATCCGGAACGCTTTTCGGTTGGGCATTTGGGGACCTCTCCAGATCAGGAGACGAGGCGTATCTGGACGAACTGCGCCGCGACGCCCTCGCCAACGCCACCCAGGATGCCGTCTCGCGCGGCTTCGGCGTTGAAGAGGGCACCGAAACCTACACGGTCATCAACCCGGACGAAACCCTGGCGGATGTCCACACGGCGCCGGAGCAGCTCATTGTCCGCTGCACCGTGAAACTTACCGGCCCGGGCGCCGACACGGTCCATGCCGAAGGCCCCATGAACGGCTAGCGATGGCGGACGAGGACACGGCCATCGGCGAAGCCGCCGATGCGGCCGAGGCGGTGTCGAACACGAAGGCGCTGGACGTCGTCGCGCGTTCCGGTTTTGCCGTCATGGCTGTGCTCCACATCGTGATCGGGGCCATCGCCATCGCTTTGGCGCTCGGCCAGCCCGGGCAGGCCGAGCCGACCGGAGCCATCGAGCAGCTCGCCGCGAATCCGTGGGGTCCCGCTGTGATGTGGGCGGGGCTGATCGGCTGTGCGGGCCTGGCGCTGTGGCAGCTCAGCGAAGCCACCCTCAGGGCCCGTCACCTCCCGGCAGGCCAGCGGCTCGGCAAGCTGATCTCATCCGGTTTCCTGGCCGTGGCCTACGGCAGCGTGGGACTCACCTTTGCCGGGTTCGCGCTTGGAATGCCCGGCGACTCCGGCGATTCCACGAAGGACTTCAGCACGGCCGTGGTGCGCGGGCCGCTGGGGGTTCCGGCGCTCATCGCGCTGGGGCTGACCGTGATCGGCGTCGGGATCTATTTCATCGTCAAGGGCGTCCGGAAACAGTTCAAAGAGGAACTGCACCATTTCGAAGGATCCCGGCGCGGACGCGTGATCAGCGCGCTCGGCGTTGCCGGCCATGTCGCCAAAGGCGTCGCCCTGGTCCTTGCGGGACTGCTGTTCGTGGTGGCAGCCGCCACCAACCGCCCCGGCGAATCAACCGGGCTGGACGGCAGCCTCAAGGCGCTGCGGGACCACCCCGCGGGGCCGTATTTCCTGACTGCCATTGCGGCTGGCCTCATCAGCTACGGATTGTTCGCCCTGGTCCGGGCTGGATTTGGCCGCATGTAGGCTGGCACAACCGAGTACGGAGCACAGAAAGCGAGCACATGATGGCTACTGTTTCCAAGAGTTTCCTCACGCCTCCGGCCGACGCCTGGAACGTCATCGCCGACGGCTGGCTCTACTCCGGCTGGGTGGTGGGCGCCTCAAGGATCAGGGATGTGGACGCACTGTGGCCCGCTGCCGGTGCGGTGCTGCATCACTCGGTGGGAGCGTGGCCGCTGCTGATCAACGACAAAACCACAGTGACGGCGTCGGTTCCGGGCAAGTCCATCGAACTGCTGGCACGCGGCTGGCCGCTGGGCGAGGCCAAAGTGGTGATCACCTTGGAGCCTGACGCGACCGGGTGCAAGGTGACCATGGCCGAGGACGCCGTCAAAGGGCCCGGCCGGAAGATCCCGAAGTTCATCCGCGACCCGCTGATCTCGGTCCGGAACACCGAAACGCTGAACCGGCTGGAGCTCATGGCCTCGGGTGGCGCAGGCAGCTCGGGTGGCGCGGGGAGCCCGGGTGGCGCAGGGAATTAAGCCGAAGCGCAAACTGGCAGCTAACGGCCGTCAAACCCGGGGTTTGCGGTCATTAGCTGCCAGTTCGCGCTAAGAAATGATGGAGCTAGACCTGCGCGGCCACGCCGTCGCGGGAGATGGAAACCATGTCCTCGCGCGGCACAACCTTGACCCGCTCGCGGGCAACTTCCACGCCGTGCGATCCGGTCTCGGTGGCCTTCTCGCCGAGGGCGCGCTCATGCGCGTCCAGTGCCAGCCAGCCTTCCCAGCTGGTGTACTTCACACCGCGGTTTTCCAGGAGTTCGACGACGGCATCCGGCGCCGGTGACGCTGCAAGCGGCAGGTTCGCGCGGTCTTCCAGCAGGTAAGTCACAGTCTCCACGGCGTCGCCCTTGGTGTGGCCGATCAGGCCCACCGGTCCGCGCTTGATCCAGCCGGTGGCGTAGATGCCCGGCACATGGGTGCCGGAAGCGTCCAGGACGCGGCCGCCGTCGTTCGGTACAACGCCCTTCTTGTGGTCGAACTCGACCTCGGGGAGGGCGGAACCGAAGTAGCCGATCGCACGGTAGACGGCCTGGACCGGGTAGTCCACGAACTCGCCGGTGCCGCGGGCGTTGCCCGTCCCGTCCAGCTCGGTGCGCTCAAACTTGATGCCGGCGACGCGGCCGGGGGTCTCAGCGTCGTCGTACACCTCAACCGGGCTGTGCAGGAAGTGCAGGTGCAGCCGGCGGGAGGCCGTGAGCTCGGAAAGGTCTTCCGGCTGCTCGGCAATCCAGTTGGTGAGCGTGCCGACCATGGTCTTGGTCTGGTTGTTGCTCTGGACCTGGCGGTCGGATTCCTCGTCGAACTCGAAGTCCTCCGGGTACAGGATGATGTCCACGTCCTTGGAGTGGGCCAGTTCGCGCAGTTCCAGCGGGGTGAACTTCACCTGGGCCGGGCCGCGGCGGCCGAAGACGTGCACGTCCGTGACCGGGGAGGACTTCAGGCCGGCGTAGACGTTGTCCGGGATTTCGGAGACCAGCAGGTCATCGGCGTGCTTGGAGAGCATGCGGGCCACGTCCAGGGCCACGTTGCCGTTGCCGATCACGGCGATTTCCTTGGCGTCCAGCGGCCATTCGCGGGATACGTCGGGGTGGCCGTCGTACCAGGACACGAAGTCGGCGCCGCCGTAGGAGCCCTCGAGTTCGATGCCCGGGATGTTCAGGTCCGCGTCCTTGATGGCGCCGGTGGCGAAGATGACGGCGTCGTAGTGGGTGCGGAGATCCTCGATGGAGAGGTCCGTGCCGTAGTCAACGTTGCCGAAGAACCGGATGTCGCCGCGGTCCAGGACCTTGTGCAGGGCGTTGACGATGCCCTTGATGCGCGGGTGGTCCGGAGCCACGCCGTAGCGGATCAGGCCGTAGGGCGCCGGGTAGCGGTCAAAGAGGTCGATGCTCACGGTCAGCTCGCCGCTCTTGACGGCTTCGCTCTTGGTGAGGATGTCGGCGGCGTACACGCCGGCGGGGCCGGAACCCACGACGGCGACCCGGAGCGGGCGGGCGGCAGAACCTACGGTGGTGCTAGTTGACACGGCTGTGTTCCTTTTTTCTGTCACGGCCCAACTGACTCGCACTTAACGTCGTGAAAACGGCTTTTGGGAGCGTTAACTGCGAGCTAGTTGGGAAGGGGCTTCGGGCTACTTGGTCAGTACGCGGGGGCGGTTCGGGGTGGTGGTGCTGTAGTCGGCGGTCTTGAAGTGCGACGGCGCGAACGGGCTGACGCGGACAACGTCACCGATCACGATCACCGCGGGATTCGCGACGCCGGCGGCCTCGGCCTGGTCAGCGATGGAACCGACAGTGCCGATGGTCACGCGCTGATTGGGCAAATAGCCGTTCTCAACGATGCCAACTGGAGTGTCCTGAGGCAAACCGGCAGCGGCCAGGGCTGCGGTGGATTCGCGGAGCTGGCCCACTCCCATGAGCAGCACGATGGTGTGGTCGGACCGGGCCGGGACCTCGGAGAGTTCCTCGTGCCCGGTGACCACGCTGAAGCCCTTGGCCAGGCCGCGGTGCGTGACGGGAATGCCGGCTGCAGCGGGAACGGAAATCGCCGACGTCACGCCGGAGACCACTTCAACCTCGACGCCGTGCTGGCGGCAGAACTCGGCTTCTTCGCCGCCGCGTCCCAGCACGTAGGGGTCGCCGCCCTTGAGCCTGACCACCCGGTGGCCGGCGAGGGCTTCGTCGACGAGGATCCGGTTGATGTCGGCCTGGGGCACGGGATGGTGGCCGGGGGTCTTGCCCACCTCGATGACGCGGACGTCCGGGGCGAGTTCGTTCAGCAGGTCGCGGGGGCCCAGGCGGTCGGCCACTACGACGTCGGCCTGGCCGAGGAGCCTACGGCCGCGGACGGTGATGAGCCCGGTGTCGCCGGGTCCGCCGCCCACGAGGGCCACGCTTCCGCGGTGGGCCCGCTGGCGGCGCAGCGGGAGGTCGCCGGTTTCCAGCGCGGTGGCCACGGCGTCGCGGAGGGCCATGGCGCGGCGCGGGTCTCCCCCGGCGTTCACGGCGATCTGCACGTCGTCAACGACGGCGACGGCGGGGGTCCAGGCGGCGGAAGCTTCGTGGTCCGAGGCGTTGACGCACCAGATGCGCTGCGCCTCGGCGTCGGCCGAGACTTGGGCATCCACCACGGAATCGCCGGTGGCTGTCTGGACGAACCAGACGCCGTCGACGTCGGACGGACGGTAGGGGCGCTGCTCCCAGGTGAGGAGGCCGGCGTCGGCCAGTTCCTCAAGTCCCGCAGAGGCAACGGGGGCAACCACGGTTACCCGTGCACCGGCGTCGAGCAGCCCTTTGGCGCGGCGCGTGGCCACCGGCCCGCCGCCCACCACCAGTACGGGGCGGCCCAGCAGGCGCAGTGCCGTGGGGTAGATGTCCTGAATTGCCATAAATCGACGATAGGGCCGCGTCACATACCGGAACAATGGCGCGGAAACACCAGTTCACGTAAGGTAACGCTGCGTCACATTGCTTGTGGACCTGCCAGTGGTGGGCCTGCGGACCGCAGTGTGGGTGTGCGCCTTATCTGGGGCTTTCCCTCGGCCCTATTTCACGGCGATGAGGTCGATCAGCTTAATGTCGGGATCCTTGGCGAGCATGGCCGGGCCGTGTTCAGCGAGTGCAGCCGGAATGGCGCCGTTGAGGTGCGCCTGCCTGTCCTCCTCGGTATCAAAAGTGTCGAAAATGCCGAACGTGTTTTCGCTGACCCGGAAGGCATACCAGGTCCGGGTGCCCGGTTCGTTGTCCACGATCTCCCGGCCTCCGTTGAGGAAGTCCCAAACTTCCTGTTCTTTACCCGGCTTCGCCTCGACCATAGCCAGCAGTCCCAGTTTCGGTGCCATGGCTGTCTCCTCAAATCGTAGGAACCGGGCGATGCCGGCCTTTTCGCGAGTCTAGGCACTTGGTTCGGGCCGGACAAGGGTCCGCCCGTTCGGCGGCCGAGGGACGGCCCGGCGACGCGCAGGCTAGGCCTGCGGGTTGTCGGGCAGCCCGGCGAGGTACAGCCCGCGGACGGCGATGAGCCGCTCCAGGGACCGGCGCAGCACCAGCCGCTCCGCGATCCGCCCGAGCAGGCCGAACGGGGCCGTGAATTCCACCCGGTCCGTCATGATGCTGCCGCGGGCCGTCTGCTCGAACTCGTGGACATGGCGGAAGGCCTTGAACGGCCCGCGGACCTGCTCGTCCGTGAAACTCTCGGGAAAGTGCAGGGAGGTCACTCGGCTCGTCATTGTGAGCGGCACCCCGAAGTGCCGTGCCCGCCAGGTCACTTCCTGCCCCTGGCCGATCAGGCCTGAGGTTACGCCCGCCACAGCCCGCTCCCCCGCGTCAGCCTGCGTTTCAAGGTGCATGTCGATGCTCCGGGCGAGGTCGAACAGCCGTTCCCGGGGCAGGGCGGATTCGGTGCGGCACACGAAACTGACGGTCATGCCGCCCAGTCTGCCAGCCCCGTCTGAAAGCAACACGTCGCGGCGATCGCGGCCGCCGGAGCACCTCAACCAGACAGAAAAGCAGAGCACGACGGCGGGACTCGCCGTCGGGCTCTGCCCTGTTCTCTTCGGGCGGCCTGGGCTGCCCGGGCGGCCCCTCAGCGGGTGCTGCCGGCGAGGAGTCCGCGGCGCCGGAGGAGGCGCTTCTCAATCGGCGCGAAGACCAGCAGTTCGATCAGGATGCCCACGGCCAGGATCAACAGGATGGCCGACATCACGATGGTCATGTCCGCCAGGTCGCGGCCCTGGTTCAGCATGGAGCCCAGGCCGAAGCCGATGGTCCCGCCCACTGCGATGATTTCCGCGGCCATGAGGGACCGCCAGGAGAACGCCCAGCCCTGCTTCAGTCCGCTCAGGTAGCCCGGCAGGGCGGCCGGAAGGATGATCTGCAGGGCCATCTGCAGCCGGTTGGCGCCCAGGACGGTGCCGACGCTGCGGTACTGCGGCGGGATCTGGTCCACGCCGGAGATCAGCCCGTTGATGATGGACGGGATGGCGCCCATGAACACCACGAAGTACACCGTGGCATCCGTGAGGCCGAACCAGATAATGGCCGCGGGCACCCAGGCCACGGACGGCAGCACCTGCAACCCGGAGATGAGCGGGCCGAACGCCCGGCGCAGCGGGGCGACCTGTGCCAGCAGGAGCCCGATCGGCGTCGCAATCACCACACTGATCAGGAAGCCGATGATTCCGCGCTGCAACGACGTCCAGACCGCTTCCTGCAGGGAACCTTCAGCCCACAGGGTACCGAACTGGCCCAGCACATCCAGCGGGCCGGGCACCAGGTCCCGGCGCTTGAAGCCGAGCGAAACGTAGAACTGCCACGCCAGGACCAGCACCACGAGAGCGGCCACCGGGAGCAGGATGCGGCTCCAGTCGATGCGCGCCGCCCGCGCAGCGTCCGACTGCAGGGAGTCAAGGCCGGATTCGAGCTCGCGCAGGTCCTCGTTGCCCGTGGAGGACCGGGTCAGGGCCGCGTGGACCTTGCGGGTTTCGGGCTCGGCGGTGGACGCCGGGCCGTTGGCGGGGGCCTCGGCCAGTGGTGTCGGGTTACTTGGCATGGCGGCGGATCTCCTCTCGCAGCCGGGCGGTGATGACCCCGGTCAGCTGTCCGGCAAGACCGGCGTCGGTACGGTGTTCCTCGGTGACGTTCCATTCCTGGACCACCCGGCCGGGGCGTGAGGACAGCAGGAGCACCCGCTGGCCCAGCCGGACGGCTTCACGGACGTTGTGCGTCACAAAGACGATGGTGCGGCCGGTTTCCTTCCAGATCCGTTCCAGTTCGTCGTGGAGGAGGTCGCGGGTGATGGCGTCCAAGGCGGCGAACGGCTCGTCCATGAGCAGCAGCTGCCGGTCCTGGGCCAGGGAGCGGGCCAGGGAGACGCGCTGGCGCATGCCGCCGGAGAGCTCGTGCGGGCGCTTGTCCCCGGCCCCGCCCAGGTGCACCAGGTCCAGCAGTTCGTTGGCTTTGGTGCGCCGCCCGGCCTTGCCCACGCCGCGCAGCTTCAGGGCGAGTTCGATGTTTTCCCGGGCGGTCAGCCACGGGAAGAGTGCGGCGTCCTGGAACATGAAGGCTGCGCCGTCGCTGGGGACCTCCAGGGCGCCCGACGTCGGGAGTTCCAGTCCCGCCATGATGTTCAGCAGGGTTGACTTGCCGCAGCCGGAGGCGCCGAGGAGGGCGACGAACTCGCCTTGCGCGATGCTGGCGTTGACGTCGTCCAGCACCGGGGCGCCGTCGCCGAAGCGCTTGCCCAGGTTTTCCAGTACGACTGGCATGGTCCTGTCCTTACGTTGAGGGGGCTGGTGGTGGTGCTCAGGGTGGTGTTTTGGGTGGTGCGTGCCGGTCAGTCGTTGCCGAGTCCGGCTGCGGAGACCGGTTTGCCGCCGGTTTCTGCGGTGACGCTGTTCAGGGCGGTGAGGTCGAAGATGCCGTTGATGTCCGCCTGCTTGGTGGTGCCGGCCTTCACGCCGTCCTCGAGCAGTTTCTTGTAGGTTCCGGCCAGCGGATCCACGGTGAAGACGATGTTCTTGAGTGACCGGTCGATGACGTCGGCAGGGAGTTCGGCTCCGCCGGACTCCTTCAGCGCTGTGTTGAGCACGCTCGCCTTTTCCGCAGCGGGAGTGTCATTGAGCCAGGCGACGGACTCGGCGTGGCCCTTCAGCAGGGCCTTGACGGTGTCCGGGTGGTCCGCGGCGAACTTCTTGTTCACGATCAGGATGGTGGTGGGGAACTCGCCCGGCTTGCCCGTCAGCGACCCGTCCCACAAATCCTTCTCGTCCACCAGCACCTTCGCGCCGGCCTGCAGCACCAGCCGGGACGCCCACGGCTCGGGCAGCCACGCGCCGTCGAGCTTGCCGTCCTGGAACAGCTTCAGCGTCTGCGCGTTCTCGGTCGGGTTGATCGCCACATCCCCGCTGCCGTCGGTGTTCGTCTTGTACCCCTGCCCGGCGAGCCACGCGCGCAGCGCCACATCCTGGGTCCCGCCCAGCTGCGGCGTGGACAGGGTCTTGCCCCTCAAATCCGCCGCCGAGCCGATCTCCGGCTTCACCACCAGCTGCGCCCCGCCCGCCGCCGCACCGGCGATGATGCTCACGGACTCACCCTGGCTCTTCACAAACGAGTTGATCGCCGGGTTCGGACCGATATACGTGGCGTCGATCGCGCCGGCATTCAACGCCTCGATCGCGGCCGGACCGGCGTTGAACACCTGCGTACTGAGCTTCGTCCCGCCCAGGCTCCCGGCAATGAAACCTTCCTTCACGCCCACCAGCGCCGGGGCGTGCGTGACGTTGCCGAAGTAGCCCAGCTTCAACTCCGCGGCAGGCGCCGGGGCCGCCGCCTGGGCTGGGGTGTCACGGGAAAGTGTCGACGCCACCACGGCACCGGCGGCAATGAGCAGCACCAGGCCGAGGGCAACCAGAACCTCGACGGCGCGCTTGTGCTTCGGCTTGTTGCTCTCTCCTGCCACGATGCGGGTCATTCCGGGCTGGGGACTTGTCATTGTTTCACCATAGGGAGTGGCCTAAACGAGGTTCAATGACTCGGAAACCCGGGGTCACGCGCGTTCATGCAGCGTCATATTCGCGAAACACAGGGCAAGGCCATTCCGGCCAGGGCGGCGGCCTGCTCAGTCCTGCATGCGCTCCAGCCGGTAGGTCAGCTTGGCCTCCCGTTTGGGGTCGTCGCCCAGGGATTTGGTGCGGGCAATGTAGTCCACGCCCCACGTCTTCAGCAGGAAGTCGTCGGCTATCCGGACATGGCCGGCAGGGAATTTGTAGTCCATCCGTTTGGCCACGCCGGACCAGTCGGCTGCACCGAAGAGTTCCTCGGCGTCGGCCACGGTCCGCACTCCGTTGGCCGCCAGCAGGTCCCCCAGCCAGCCGTACTGCCGGGCCTGGCTCCTGGGGTGTTCGGACAGCAGCCGGGCGAGCATGTCCTGGAGGATGTCACCGGTGAGCTCGGTTGCGGCGGGGTTGGCGGCGAACTCGGCTGTGCTCTCGGCCTGGCGGCGTTTGACGATGTCGTTGATCGCAGAGAACTGGGCGTCCGCGAGTTCGATCAGGGTGGAGGCCATGGTGAAGGCGCGGTCCACTTCCGCGTTGGCCTCGGCCAGTCCCTTGTAGCGGATGTCATGTTCGAAGGCGGCCCAGGCATGCTGCAGCACGGTCCGGATCTGGACCTCGAAGCGCTCCCCGATGAATGTCTGGCAGCCCACGGGAACGTTCTCGGCAGGGACCTCGAGGATGAGGTGCCGGCCGGCATAGCCGATCTGGCCGCTTCGTCGCTGGGAGCTGGTCTTGTCGTCGTCCTCGCGGCAGCTGAATTGCCCCTTCAGTGCCGTTGCAACGTCCGCAATGTCCGGTTCCAGGAACATGATGACCCGCACGCCAATGAGGTCGTCGAGCTGTTCGAGTCCGCGCTGGTACTTGAATCTGCCGTCCGCCGTGAGCCGGTCAAGCTTTCCCTTGACCGAGCCGGGGTCCTTGACCCGGGCCTGCACGGTGTGGTGGTTGAGTCCGTCATCCCGGAGCCGGGCGCGTATTGCGTGCTCTATTGCTTCCGAGGCCGCGCTCAGCCGGGGCAGCAGCGCGCTGTACTGCTCCAGGGAGCTGGCAACAACTGACTCATGATCTTCCAACCGTTCCCCCCTCAGATCGCCCCTCACCCGGATCACCGCGCAGCGCATCTATCAAGCAGGGTATCCAAGGGAGCAGGTTTCAGCTACTGCCGCGGCCGCGTCAGCTGCAACCGGGCGGAGGAAGCCCTCGTCCCTGTGCCCGGGCCCGCCCAGCTCAATCGCCTTTGACGTTGATCAGCTGCCGAAGGGTGTGACGTATCCTCACCAGGTCCTGCGCGTCGCGCATCACGACGTCAATGGGCTTGTACGCCGCTGGAATCTCATCAATGAACGCCTCTGTGGCACGGAATTCGATCCCTTGCATGGCTTTCTTCAGTTCCGCCAGCGAAAACGCTTTGCGCGCCGCTGTCCGCGAGTACTCACGGCCCGCACCGTGGGGCGAGGAATTGAGTGCCGCCCGGTTTCCCAGCCCTTCCACCACGTAGGACGCGGTGCCCATGGAACCAGGAATCAAACCCGGATCCCCTGCCTCGGCTTTGATGGCACCTTTCCGCGAAACCCAGACGGCCTTGCCGTAATGCGTCTCCTGCCGGGTGAAGTTGTGGTGGCAGTTGATCCGTTCGCGTTCCCGCACCGGACCACCCACCCACTTGCCAAACTGGGTAATGACACGGTCCATCATTTCCTCCCGGTTGAGGAGGGCGAAGTGCTGGGCCCAGCGCAGCTCCACGATGTACCGGTCGAATTGGGGCGTGCCCTCCTCCAAGTACGCCAGGTCAGGGTCAGGCAGGCGGATCTGCTTCTTTGCCGCCATATGCCGTGCCACGCCGATGTGATGCTGCGCGATCTTGTTGCCGACTCCGCGCGAGCCGGAATGCAGGAACAGCCATACGGCGTTTGTCTCGTCCGCGCTCACTTCGATGAAGTGGTTGCCCGAGCCCAGCGAGCCCAGCTGGAGTTCCCACTTTTCCACGTACTGGGAGGGGTTGAAGCCGGCGATGGCTGCCAGCTTTCGCAACTCGGCGATCCGCGGCCCGGCTGAGGCCAGGACAGTCCTGTTATCGTGGCCCGCTGAGAGCGGGATGACCCGTTCAATGTCCTCCCGCAGCCTCTTGCGGTCCTTCGGCAGGTCCGCCAGCGAGTACTGAGTCCTCACGGCGATCATGCCGCAGCCGATGTCCACGCCCACGGCGGCCGGAATGACCGCATGCAGGGTGGGAATCACTGAGCCGACGGTGGCGCCAATGCCCAGGTGGGCATCGGGCATCAACGCCAGATGCGGATGGATGAAGGGCAGTTGTGAGGTTTTCACGGCCTGCTCGCGGGTCTTCTCGTCCAGGATCGAGGCCCAGTTGAGCAGCCTGCTGTTGATGATCTCCACAGTGCACCTCCCACCGACAAGGATACGAAACGACAAAACCGCGGCTTCTTCGCCGGACCCGGCCCTGAAGGTCCGGATCTGCGAGCAAGCCGCGGTTTCGTGCTGCAGGAATCAGATCGAGTAGCGCTCGTCCTCGTGGTCGCCCGGGTGGTCGTTGACCAGGCCGGCGGCCAGGGTGTTGCCGTCCAGCGGATCGATCACCAGGAAGGCGCCGGTGCGGCGGTGGTGGAGGTAGTTTTCCAGCGGCAGCGGGGCGGCGAGCCGAAGCTGCGCGTGGCCGATGTCGTTGAGTTCCAGGCTGGAGGCGCCTTCAAGCTTGAAGGTGGCCAGGTCCAGTTTGCCGCTGACGCTGCGGACCAGGGCCTGCACCGTACGGGTGCCGTGCTTGACCAGCACCTTGGCGCCTTCACGGAGCGGCTTCGGGGACAGCCAGCACAGCGCGGCGTAGAGGTCTGCGGAGGCTTCGCGGACGGTGCCTGCGGCAGCGATCGTGTCACCGCGGGCGACGTCGAACTCGTCGGCAAGGCGCAGCGCTACGGACTGCGGTGCCACGGCCTCGGTGAGCTCTGCGCCCGCGAAGTCGATGCCCGCCACCGTGGTGGTGCGCGGGTCCTGGCCGGGGGTCAGCACGCTGACCTTGTCCCCCACCTTGACCGATCCTTCGGTGATCTGCCCGGCATAGGCACGGTAGTCACGGTATTTTTCGACGTCGAGTCCGCCGGCAACCGCGTCGGGTGCCAGCGCGCCCTGCGGCCGGATGACCAGCTGGACCGGGAAGCGGAAGCTCTCCAGGTGGCTTTCCAGTTCGTCCGCGGCGGGCAGGGTTTCGAGTACTTCGAGCAGGGCCGGGCCGGTGTACCAGGGGGTGCGCTCCGAGCGCTCCACCACGTTGTCGCCGTCGAGCGCGGAAACCGGAACCACCAGCAGGTCGGTGATGCCATCGGCACCGAGGCCCAGTTCGCGGCCCACCTTCTGCACGTCGGCTTCGATCTCGCGGAACACGTCCTCGCTGAAGTCCACCAGGTCGATCTTGTTCACGGCCACGATCACGTGGGCCACGCGCAGCAGCTGCAGCACGGACAAGTGCCGGCGGGTCTGCTCCAGGACACCCTTGCGGGCGTCAATGAGTACGACGACGGCATCCGCGGTGGACGCGCCGGTCACCGTGTTCTTGGTGTACTGCACGTGGCCGGGGCAGTCCGCGAGGATGAAGCTGCGGCGGTCGGTTGCGAAGTAGCGGTAGGCGACGTCGATGGTGATGCCCTGCTCCCGCTCGGCGCGCAGGCCGTCGGTCAGCAGTGCCAGGTCGATGCCGCCTGCGGAGCCGCCGAAACCGCGGTCCGCGGAGGTGCGGGCAACGGCGTCGAGCTGGTCGGCGAGGATCGCCTTGGAGTCGTGCAGGAGGCGGCCCACCAGGGTGGACTTGCCGTCGTCGACCGATCCGGCGGTGGCGAAGCGGAACAGCGAGGCGTGCGCGAGGGGCGCCTCGTCAAGAAGGGCAGCCGCGCGGGCTGTATCGATTTCGGTGCTCATTAGAAATAGCCATCCTTCTTGCGGTCTTCCATGGCTGCCTCGGAGATGCGGTCATCCGCACGGGTGGCGCCACGTTCGGTGATGGTGGAGGCGGCAACTTCAATGACGACGTCGCGCACCGTGGCGGCGGCTGACTCAACAGCGCCGGTGCAGGACATGTCACCCACGGTCCGGTAACGGACGGTCTTGGTAATGACTTCCTCGTGGGGCAGCGGCTGGGACACTTCGCCCACTGCGCGCCACATGCCGTCGCGGGCAAAGACCTCACGGTCGTGGGCGTAATACAGGCCGGGCAGCTCGATGTTTTCGCGCTCGATGTAGCGCCACACATCCAGCTCGGTCCAGTTGCTGATGGGGAACGCGCGGACGTGCTGGCCCACGGTGTGCCGGCCGTTGTACAGGTTCCACAGCTCGGGGCGCTGGTTGCGCGGGTCCCACTGGCCGAATTCGTCGCGGAGGCTGAGGATGCGCTCCTTGGCGCGGGCCTTGTCCTCGTCACGGCGGCCGCCGCCGAAGACGGCGTCGAACTTGTTGCGCTGGATCGCGTCCAGCAGCGGGACGGTCTGCAGCGGGTTGCGCGTACCGTCGGCACGCTCGGCCAGTTCGCCGCTGTCGATGAACTCCTGGACCGAGCCGACAACCAGCTTCAAACCCAGGCGCTCCACCGTGCGGTCGCGGAAGTCGATGACCTCGGGGAAGTTGTGGCCGGTGTCCACGTGCAGCACGGGGAAAGGAACCTTGCCCGGCCAGAACGCCTTGGTGGCCAGGTGCAGCATCACCACGGAGTCCTTGCCGCCGGAGAACAGCAGCGCGGGCTTCTCGAACTCGGCCACCACTTCGCGGATGATGTGGATGGCCTCTGACTCGAGGGTGTCCAGGCTGGAGAGTCTTGTGGAGACGGCCGGGTCAGTCACCTGGGTGGGCTCCTCAGTTAGGAAAGTGCTCATACGTGTAGTCCGCATTCTGTCTTGTCGGTTCCTGCCCAGCGGCCGGCGCGGGGGTCATCGCCGGGCGCTACCTTGCGTGTGCAGGGCTGGCAGCCAATGGACGGGTAGCCCTGTGAAAGCAGCGGGTTGACGGGAAGGAGGTTGTCGTCGGAGTACTGCACCAGCTGGTCGAAGCTCCAGGCGGCCACCGGGTTGACCTTGACCAGGCCGTTGGCCTCGTCCCAGGTGATCAGCGGAGTGTTGGTGCGGGTGGGGGCTTCGTCGCGGCGCACGCCGGTGAACCAGAGTTCGTAGCCCGCCAGGGTGCGGCGCAGCGGGGCCACCTTGCGGAGGGCACAGCACTGGGCGGGGTCGCGGGCGAAGAGGTCCTTGCCGAGGAGGCGGTCCTGCTGCTCCACGGTGTTCTCCGGAAGCACGTCCACCACGTTGACGCGGAGGTTTGCGGCCACCTCGTCGCGCGTGGCGTAGGTTTCCGGAAAGTGGTAGCCGGTCTCGAGGAAGAGGACGTCGACGCCGGGGATCTGGTCCGCGACGAGTGCCGGCAGGACGGCGTCGGCCATGGAGCAGGCCACGGCCACTGCGGGGAGCTCGAAGTTCCGCGCCACCCAGGCGATGACGTCCCTGGCCGGGGCGTCCCAGCCGAGCTCGGCAGCGCCGGCCTCGGCGA
The DNA here is from genome assembly GCF_042880995.1 of Arthrobacter sp. NPDC058288. Taxonomy (NCBI): domain Bacteria; kingdom Bacillati; phylum Actinomycetota; class Actinomycetes; order Micrococcales; family Micrococcaceae; genus Arthrobacter; species Arthrobacter sp. NPDC058288. The sequence continues at coordinate 402,574 of NZ_JBHVYH010000001.1, read as the reverse complement.
GGGCCTTGAGCTCATCGTGGGAGCGGAGCTTCGGGGCGGCGGTTGCCACCGTGGCGTCAACCCGGGCAGAGGCCTCCGCCGGAGCTGCCACGGGGTCTACTCCATTAGAGGGGCCACGACCGCCGGGGTCCCCGGCCGAGCTTGCGAGGTTGGGGAGCGGTTGGGGATTCATTGCAGGTCCTCCTCTTCGGCTGCGTGGGCCCACTCGGCGAAGGTCTGGCCTTCGGCGTGCTCGGCCGCGAACTTCCGGACCACGCGTTCCACGTAGTCGGGCAGGTCCTCGACGTAGACCTTCAGGCCGCGGACGGTGCGTCCGAGGCCGGCTTCCTCGCGAGTGGAGGAAGCCAGCCCGCCGCCCAGGTGGACCTGGAAGCCGGGGCTGGGGTCGCCGTCGGGCGTTGGCAGCATCATGCCCTTGAGCCCGATGTCCGCGGTCTGGATGCGGGCGCAGGAGTTGGGGCAGCCGTTGATGTGCAGGGAAAGCGCGTGGGGCAGCTGGCCGCTCTCCGCCAGGTCCGCGAGGCGGCGTTCCAGCTCGGCCACGGCGGTTGCGGCGGTGACCTTCGTTTCCACGATGGCCAGCTTGCAGTATTCGATGCCGGTGCAGGCGATGGTGCCGCGGCGGAACACGGACGGCCGGGCGGAGAGGCCCAGGGCGTCGAGCTCGGCCACGAGCGGTTCAACTTCGTCCTTGGGCACGTCCAGCACCACGAGCTTCTGGTGCGGCGTGGTGCGCAGGCGGTAGGAGCCGCGGGCTTCGAGGTTGTCCGCGAGCTTCACCAACTGTGCGCCGGAGAGGCGGCCCGCAATCGGGGTGGCGCCGATGAAGAACTTGCCGTCCTTCTGCTCGTGCACGCCCACGTGGTCGCCTGGGGTGGACGGCTTGGGGGCGGCGGGACCGTCGGCCAGCTTGTAGCCGAGGTATTCGTCCTCGAGGATCTGGCGGAACTTCTCGGGTCCCCAGTCAGCCATCAGGAACTTCAGGCGCGCCTTGGTGCGCATGCGGCGGTAACCGTAGTCACGGAAGATGCTGGTGACGCCGAGCCACACGTCTGCTGCCTGCTCAGGCGTGACGAACGCGCCGAGGCGCTTGCCCAGCATGGGGTTGGTGGACAGTGCGCCGCCGGCCCAGAGGTCGTAGCCGATGCCGAGTTCGGGGTGCTTGACGCCCACCAGGGCGAAGTCGTTGATCTCGTGCACCACGTCCTGGCTGGGGTGGCCGGTGATGGCGGTCTTGTACTTGCGCGGCAGGTTGGACAGCAGCGGGTTGCCGATGAACCGCTCCCCCAGCTCTTCGATCAGGGGCGTGGGGTCGATGATTTCGTCCTTAGCGATGCCGGCCACGGGCGAGCCGAGGATGACGCGGGGGACGTCGCCGCAGGCTTCGGTGGTGGACAGGCCCACGCCTTCCAGCCGGTTCCAGATCTCGGGGATGTCCTCCACCCGGATCCAGTGCAGCTGGATGTTCTGGCGGTCGGTGAGGTCGGCTGAATCGCGGGCGAAGTCAACCGAGATGTTGCCGATCACGCGCAGCTGCTCGGTGGTGAGTGCACCGCCGTCGATCCGTACCCGGAGCATGAAGTACTTGTCCTCAAGCTCGTGCGGCTCCAGGGTTGCGGTCTTGCCGCCGTCGATCCCGGGCTTGCGCTGCGTGTAGAGGCCCCACCAGCGGAAGCGGCCGTGCAGGTCCTGGCCCGGGATGGAGTCGAACCCGTCCTTGGAGTAGATGGACTCGATACGCTCGCGGACGTTGAGGCCGTCGTCCTCCTGCTTCCAGGTCTCGTTGGCGTTGAGCGGCGTGGTGCCGTCAACCTTCCACTGGCCGTGCGGCTTCGCTGCCGGTCGGTTGGTGCGTGCGGGTCGCTTGGTGGCAGCGGAGTCCGCGGACGCTCCGGCTAGAGCTGTATCAGTCATGCATCGACTGTAGGTCCCACCGGAAAGCCGTCACAAAGGGTCGGAAACGCGAGGTCACCTAGGGAAATATTTCGTCATGAATCGCCGGAAAGCCTTGAAGAAGCCACGTGGCTGTGCATGGTTGGGCTGCTCCAAAGCGCCGGTCCCGAGGGGCTTTTGGGGCGCCGTGGAGGCGGCCGCGGCGTCGGCCTCTCCGGCGCCTTCGACAGCGGCGTCGGCGTCGCGGGGCGCGGCGCCGGCCTCTCCGGCAGCCTCTCCGCCGGGCGCGGCAGCGGCGTCGTAGCGGTCCAGCGCGATCTCGGCCATCAGCCGGGACGGCAGCAGCGGCTCCGTGACGACGTCGGCTTCGGCCTTGGCCAGCTGGTCGTGGAAAAACCCGTGGGCCAGCAGGTAGGAGGCGATGATGACCCGCCCCTGCCCCTCCCCGCCGGGGTATTCGGCACGAAGGGAGGCGACGGCGTCGGGCACCGACGGTGTGGCAGCCGCACCGTAGGCGGGAACGATCCTGTTGCCGCGCAGCGCCCTGAGGTGTTCGGCGAGTTCCTCGACGCTGACGGAGGCCTTGGGGTTGGTGGAACCCGCGGCTGCCAGCACCACGGCGTCGTGCTCGGTGGCCCCGGCTTCGCGCAGGCGCTGGTCGAGGATCTCCGCCAGCCGGGGATCCGGCCCGAGCGGTTCCGACGCGCTGCTGCCGGCCCTGCCCCGCGCCGCTTTCGCGATGTCCACCTTGGTGTGGAAGCCCACGCTGAGCAGCAGCGGGACGATGACGGCCGGTTCGCCTTCCGGCAGCCCGGCCATGACGTCCACCAGGTCGGGGTCCTGGACATCCACGTACGCTTCCCGGACATCCAGGCCGGGGCGCAGCTCAGCGATGTCGGCTCGGAGGCCGTTGACCTCGGCCGCGCCCAGCGGGCTGGACGTTCCGTGGGCACACGCGATCATGATCGGGCTATTCATAGGGGCTAGCGTAACGTTGGAGCAGCCCCATCCGCCCCTTCCACACTGACCGGGACGCCCATTGACCATCTCATTCGACGCGGTTCAGGTATGGCTGGATCTCGCCGGCATCTTCTTCTTTGCAGTCTCCGGGTCCCTGCTGGCGGCGCGGAAGCAGTTCGACATCCTCGGTTCCCTGTTGCTCGCGTCCCTGGTGTCCCTGGGCGGCGGTGTCATCCGCGACATCATCCTCAACAGCGGCCCTCCCGCGGCGTTCACCAACCCGGCCTACCTCGCTCCCCCGCTGCTGGCCACCGTCCTGGTGTACTTCCTGTTTTCCAGCGTCCAGCGCTACACGTCGCTGCTCATCCTGTTCGACGCCGGCGGGCTCGCATTGTTCTGCATCACCGGTACGCTCAAGGCGCTGACTGCCGGAATGAACCCGGTGGCGGCGGTGCTGCTGGGGGTCACGACGGCGGTGGGCGGCGGCCTCCTGCGCGATATCACGGCCAATGAGGTGCCCCAGCTCTTTGACCCGAAGGACATCTACGCCCTCCCCGCGTTTACCGGGGCGGCGCTGACCACCGTCCTGTGGGTTTCCGGTTCCTTCAACGCGATCACCGCGGGAGCTGTTGCCGCCGTCGTATTCGCCTTCCGGGTGACGGCCTGGCGCCGTTCCTGGTACGTTCCGCTGGCCGTCCGGGGGTGGCACCGGCTGGGTCTGGGGACGGCGGAAAACGTGGGCCGCGATTAGCTAGGATAAGAACCATGACTGACATGTTCCTCGAGAAGTTCCGCGCGCTTGTTCCGAAGTATCTCGAAGACGAATGGCAGGAAGAGGACGGGCTGTCCCCCGAAGAACTCGACGAGGCCCTGTCCGAGCACCAGTTCCAGATCCCGCTGGTCCTGCGCGAGTTCTACCTGGCGTTGGGTGGCTGCGAGGACCTCATGGAGGCGTACCACTACTTCTGGGACCCCGAGGAACTCGAAGTTGATGACGAAGGCTTCCTGATGTTCCTTGAGGACGAGGAAGAACAGTTCACCTGGGGTTTCCGCGTGGGCGATCTCGGCGTCCCGGACCCCATTGTGTACCGCCGCAACAACGCCCGGGGCCAGTGGAAGAGCGAAGAAGGCACGTTCTCCGAGTTCGTGTTTGACATGTTTGAGTGGGCGTTCAACGACGAAGAGGACTAGGGTCCCTGGCTCCGCCGCTTTGGTGGAGGCCACCGTCGCCGCCGTCGTGACCTTGTTTCAACCCCGGAGACCGGCGCCACGCCGGAAACCGGGCGTGTCCGGCGGCTGGCTGCCGTAAACAAGGTCACGACGGCGTAGCGGCTCACCATGGCGCGAACCCGCCATCGGCGTGAAGGCGCAGTATGGCGCGGATGTCCTCCACCATGGCTTGGGGATTGTGCACCACATCGTCGTAGTAGTAGCGGAGCGTCAGGCGGCCGCCCAGGATGCTGGACCTGCTCCGGCGATTGTCCTTCTTGATCTGTCGAGGTTCAAAATGGGACGCTCCGTCGAGTTCCACCACCAGCCAATCGTCCACGAGGCAGTCGACTTCACCCACGCCGGGCAGTTCAACATGCATGCGAATATTGAGGCCTGCACGGACAAAATGCGTGTGGGCCAATATTTCCAGCAGTGAGTCCGCCCTGGGAATCAGGAGATCCAGCACGGCGCGTGCCCTGCCGTTTCGTTTCCCCGGCAGCTTCTTCAGCAGGAACTCGCCCGTGATGTCTCCGCGCTGGGCGGCGCATTGCACCATCACCAACGCATCCAACTCGGGCAGGCACCTCAGCGCATGCAGCAGCACGTCAGCAAGTCCGGCCACCGGCAGCGACGGATGCTTGGGGTGGGTGCAGGGTGAATGATCCACCACACCCGGCTTGGGGACTCCATTCCCGCAGCTCAGGTGAAATGCCTGTGCCGGGTGCAGCGTCCAGAGGTTGTAATGGGCGGCGGCCGAGATACACGTGAGCAGTCCGTTCGACCGAAAAGCGGCCACCACGCCGTCGTCCGCGGTTGCTGTCGAGTAGACGCCTCGCAACGGACGGAACAGCAGGCCCGTTGCCACCGCGGCCTCAAGCTCAACTCTCTGGAAGCCGGAGGCCACCAGTTGGCTGCGTTTGGCCGCACCACCCCGAAGCCGCAGAAATGTGAGGAGGTCCATCAAGCCAGCGTGGGTCGGGCATTCAGGCTGCAACATCCCGCGGCGAGGCTATGTGGACAACCTACAGCCGCCGTGCCGACCCGGTTTCGACGCCAATGGCCTGCAACACGCCGTGGCGGGGGCGCTGTGGTCGAGGAAGCCAGCAATACAAGGTCACGACGGGAGCAGCCAGGCACCCAGTCACCCAGGGTTAGCCACAGAACTGTGACACGCCGATTAACACGACGACTCGCATTCGTGACAAAGCTGTCATAGACTGTTTCACGGATCCACTAAATGCCTCCGGTGGATCTGATGCGAACGGAGAAACGGCCCCGGTTCGATGCAGCGTATGACTCGTATTGCTGCAAAGAACCGGGGCCGTTCCGTTTAAGCCGGCGGCACGCGGCAGGGCAAATTAGCTCGCGCGGTCCACCACTGCCAGGGCAAAGCTGGTGAGCGAGGACTTGACCACGCCGTCGGGCAGCGGCGCCAGTGCGGCGATGGCTTCATCGGCCCAGGCACGCGCCACAACCCACGACTCCGCGGTGACCCGGTGGTCCCGCAGGCCTGCCACGGCGGCAGCGAGTGCCTCATCCGAGGAGAGGTCGCCGTCGATCAGTTTCAAAAGTTCGACGGCGGACTGGTCACCTTCGGCGGCGGCGTTGCGCAGGAGCAGGACCGGCAGCGTGGGCACGCCTTCGCGCAGGTCCGTGCCCGGGGACTTGCCGGACTTGACCTTGATTCCGGTGACATCGATGACGTCGTCGGCCAGCTGGAAGGCCACGCCGATCTTCTCGCCGTACTCCACCAGGAGCGGCTCGTAGGCTTCATCGGCGCCGGAGAAGATGGCGCCGAGCTGGCCGGAAGCGGCCACCAGGGAACCGGTCTTGTCCGCGATGACGGACAGGTAGTGCTCCACGGGGTCTTCGTCGGGGCGCGGTCCCACGGTTTCGTGCAGCTGGCCCAGGCAGAGCCGTTCGAAGGTGCGGGCCTGGATTCCCAGCGCACGGGAGCCGAGTTCGGACACGAGGATGGATGCGCGGGCAAAGATCAGGTCTCCGGTGAGCACGGCCACCGAGTTGCCCCAGACCTCGTGCGCGGTGGGGGCGCCGCGGCGGAACGGGGCCGAGTCCATGACGTCGTCGTGGTAAAGCGTGGCGAGGTGGGTGAGCTCAACCACCACGGCAGCCTGCACCACGGCCGGACGCGAGGCGTCACCGAGGTGGGCGCAGAGCAGGGCCAGCAACGGGCGGATCCGCTTCCCGCCGGCTTCCACCAGGTGGCGCGACGTCGCGTCAGCCAGCGGATCGGAGTTGGCAATGGCCTCGCGGAGCTTCTTTTCCACCCGGGCAAGGTTGGTGGTGATGGCGGGGCCCAGCTCGGGATCGTCCGCAATAGCGGCAAATCCGGCCGGCAGCTGGAGTCCCGTGGCGATGGCGGTGGTGCTGGGCTCGGGTTCCTTGGCGTCCGGCAGGCCGTGTCCGGCGTGGGTCCAGCTGTGCTTGGCAGAGTTCGTCACGGGTTAACCCTAACTTTTTGGTGCGGAAACCGCGGAGGTGTAGCTGGACGGGGACAGGGAGGTGTTGGAGGTGGCAGGCACCAGGGCCTCCAGGAGCCTGATCACCCTGTCCTCGAATCCCTTGGCTGATTCATCCGTGACGTTGGCCATCAGCCGGACTACGAACTTCATGAGCGCGGGCAACGGCATGCCGGTGCGGAGCGCGAGCTTCATCACGGACGGCTTGCCGATCACCGAGGCGAAGGCGCGGCCCAGGGTGAAATGGCTCCCCCACTGGCCGCGCACATAGTCCGCGTACCCCTTGAAGTGGAGGTCGGCGTCGTCGTGCGTCCATTTGGCGTAGCGGCTCTGCCAGGTGCTGGCGTCGATGATGTATTCGGCCGCAAAGCGGGCGGATTCCATGGCGTAGGAGATGCCCTCGCCATTGAACGGCGACACCATGCCGCCGGCATCGCCCAGGAGCAGCAGGCCAGGGTAGTAGTGCGGGGTGCGGTTGAAGCCCATGGGCAGCGCGGCGCCGCGGATCTCGCCCACCTGGTTCTCGGGTGTGAAGCCCCATTCGGCGGGCATGCCGGCGGTCCACTCGCGGAGGACCTGCTTGTAGTCGAGCTTGCCGAATTCCTTGGAGGAGTTCAGGATGCCCAGGCCCACGTTGGAGGTGCCGTCACCCACGCCGAAGACCCAGCCGTAGCCCGGGAGCAGTTCGCCGTTGCGGCCGGGGAGCTCCAGCCAGCCTTCCATCCAGTCGTCGTCGTGGCGCGGGCTGGTGAAGTAGGTGCGCACGGCGACACCGAGCGGGCGGTCGTCGCGCTTCTGGATGCCGACGGACACGGCGGTCCGGGATGAGTTTCCGTCTGCTGCCAGCACGACGTCGGCAAGGAAGTCGCGCGTCTCCCCCGTCTTGCGTCCGGACTCGTCAAGCAGTGCCGCGCGGGCACCGATCACGCGGCCGTCCGGGGCGCGCAGGGCTTCAGTGACGCTGTGCCCTTCGAGGATGGTGGCGCCGGCGGCCTCGGCGTGACGGGCCAGCTCCTCGTCGAAGCCCAGGCGGGTGCGGATCAGGCCATATGTGGGGAAGTCGGAGACTTCCGGCCAGGGCAGCTCGATGGTTCGGCCGCCGGCGATCAGGCGGAGGCCCTTGTTGCGCCGCCAGCCGGCCTCTTCGGAGTGCGGGAGGCCGAGCTTCTGGATCTCGCGGACGGCGCGCGGAGTGAGGCCGTCGCCGCAGACCTTCTCGCGCGGGAACCGGGTTTTCTCCAGCACCGTGACGGGAATGCCGGCCTTGGCGAGGTAGTAGGCGGCAGTGGACCCTGCAGGGCCGGCGCCGACGATCAGTACGTTCACGGCAGTGTCGGCTAGCTCGCCGGCCGGGTGATGTTGCGGCGGAGCTTCGCCACGGGGCCGGTGTGGTTGGCGATGGCCGCGGCGCTGCCGGACAACGGCTTGTGCGCACGGTGGACGGCCACGATGCCGCCGCTGAGGTTGCGGTAGGTGACCTTTTCCCAGCCGGATTCCTGCAGCCAGCCGGCCAGGTGGTCCTGGTCCGGCCAGGCGCGGATGGACTCGGCGAGGTAGACATATGCGTCCGGGTTGGACGAGACCTTCACGGCGATGGCCGGCAGGGCGCGCATCAGGTATTCGGTGTACATGGTGCGCCACAGCGGCACTACCGGCTGGGAGAACTCCGCGATCACCAGCTTGCCGCCGGGCTTGGTGACGCGCAGCATTTCCGCCAGGGCCTTCTTGGGCTCGTTGACGTTGCGGAGCCCGAAGGAGATGGTGGTGGCGTCGAAGCTGTTGTCCGCGAACGGCAGGCGCGTGGCGTCACCGGCGATGAAGTTGATATCCGGGCGGCGGCGCTTGCCCACCTTGAGCATCCCGAGGGAGAAGTCGCAGGCGATGACGTCGATTCCCGCATCCGCGTAGGGCTCGCTGGAGGTGCCCGTTCCCGCGGCAAGGTCCAGCACGCGCTGGCCGGCCTTCACATCCATTGCTTCGACGACTACCCGGCGCCAGCGGCGCGTCTGTCCCATGGACAGGACATCGTTCACGACGTCGTATTTGGGGGCGACGTCGTCAAACATCGTGGCTACTTCGTCCGGACGCTTATCCAAGGATGCTCGGTTCACCATGACATTGTCTCAAATGTTGGGCTGACCCACGAACCACGGCGATTCTTTGGGCTGTGGGCTGAAAGCTGCGCGGTGGCCTTCGCCCCGACAGGGCGCCGGCCGGACTCGGGAGTACTGTTATCTCATCATGACGAGTACGTTCCGCACCTTGACAGTCCCTCTGGATGGAAGATCATTCTCCGGGGGGCTGCCGTCATTTCTGGTCCGGGACGATGTCCTCTGCTGGACCCGCCGCGAGGCCGGCCTGGTGGGCTTCGGCGAGATCGCCCGCTTCACCGCCACAGGGCCCGAGCGTTTCCTGGAGGCCGACATTTGGTGGCGGCACCTGGTCCTCGAGGCGGACGTCACCGACTCCGTGGAATGCCCCGGCACCGGTCCGGTGGCCTTCGGCTCCTTCGCGTTCTCCAAGGTGTCCACGCACCGTTCACGGCTGATCGTTCCCGAGATTGTCGTGGGGGTCAGGGACGGCCGCGCCTGGCTCACCCAATTAACGTTCGACGACGGCGAACTCACCGAGGCGGGCGCCCTCGCCGCCCTGGAGCGCTGGCTCGAGGCAGACCCCCTGGACTCCGAATCTTCGGACCCCGAACTGCGGGAAACCGGGCTGCCGGACACCGGCTTGGCGGGCTCCGCCGTCGGACTGGCCCCGAACGGGCCGCCCCGTGGCGACCGTCCCGGCGGCGGCATAACCGCAAACCCGGGTGCCGACGTCGTACCTAAACTCGAAACCGGATCGCTCAGCGAGCATGACTGGATGGCCGCGGTGGCGGCAGGTGTCGCGGAAATCCGCACCGGCAAGCTGGAGAAGCTGGTGCTGGCCCGGGACATCGTGGCCACCATTCCGGAGGGTGTGAACGCGGCGGAGATCCTGCGCCAGCTGGCTGTCCGGTACCGCGAATGCTGGACCTACGGCGTGGACGGCCTGGTGGGGTCGACTCCGGAAATGCTGATCCAGGTGGAGGGGCGGACTGCCCAGGCGCGGGTCCTGGCCGGAACCCTGGACCGGCGCGACGCCGAAGGGATGGACGGCTCGCCGCTCGAATTTGCCGAGCGCGTGCTGGCGGGATCCGAGAAGCAGCGGCATGAGCACGAGATTGCCATCCAGTCGCTCACCACCCAGCTGGCGCCTTTCTCCGAGGCCATGAACGCGCACAGCGAACCGTTCATCCTGGAGCTGCCGAACGTGTGGCATCTGGCGTCCGATGTGAAGGCCGAACTGACCGAGGTGGAGGGGCACGTGCCGACGTGCCTGGCGCTGATCAACGCGCTGCATCCCACAGCAGCGGTCTGCGGCACGCCCACCACCGTGGCCGGTGCACTGATCCGCAAGCTGGAACACATGGACCGCGGACCGTACGCCGGCCCCGTGGGCTGGCTGGATGCGGCGGGGAACGGCGAATGGGGCATCGCGCTGCGCGGCGCCGTCGTCGAGGCGCCGGACACGGTGCGGCTCTACGCGGGCTGCGGCATCGTGGAGGGCTCGCATCCCGAAGCCGAACTCGCGGAGACCTGGGCCAAGTTCCGGCCAATGCTCGAGTCGCTGGGGATCAAAAGCTGACTTCAACGCCGCCGGGGACCCAACTGACTGGCAGTTAACGTCGCGAAACAGCGTTTTCAGGACGTTAACTGCCAGCCAGTTGGGGTGAGGGAACGCCAGCGGGTAGCCAGCCGGGCCGAGAGTCCGGGATTTCAGACAATGCTCCGGTGCGGGGTCTTGCGCTAGCCTCGATATTAGTTATCCAATAGTGAAACTAAGTTTTCTGTGATGCACATCTCAGGTTCGGCGATACACTATAAGCCGTTTTAGTCACGCATACCCCTGCAACAAAAGGTAAGAAACTATGCAGCTCATGTCCTCCGCCACGGCAAAGCTGGCCGCCAAGGCAGCCGCAATCCTCGCCGTCGGCGCCCTCTCCCTCACGGCCTGCGGCGGCAGCTCCACCCCCGCCGCGTCCTCCGCGGGCGGCGTCCAGCTCATCAACGCCGGCAAGCTGACCGTTTGCTCCGACGTCCCCTACGAGCCGTTCGAGTTCCAGAAGGACGGCAAGATTGTCGGCTTCGACATGGACATCGCCGCCGAGGTCGCCAAGGACCTGAAGGCCGAGCTCAGCGTGGTGGACAGCTCCTTCGAGGCCATCGAGACCGGCACAGCGCTCACCGGCTGCGACGTTTCCATCTCCTCGGTCTCCATCACGGACACCCGCAAGGCCGTCATGGACTTCTCCGACCCGTACCTCAACGACGATCTGACCCTGGTGGCCACTGAGGCTTCAGGTATCACGAACATCGACGGCGCCAAAGGCAAGAAGGTGGGTGTGCAGCAGGCCACCACCGGCGCCCAGTACGCCAAGGACAAGGGCATCGACGCGCAGCAGTTTGAAGACACCGGACTCCTGGTCCAGGCACTCAAGGCCGGCACCATCGACGCCGCCCTGGGCAACCAGTCCGTGCTTGGCTACGCCATCAAGGATGACTCCAAATTCAAGCGCGTGGAGAACTACGCAACGGGCGAGAAGCTGGGCATCGCCATCAAGAAGGGCAACACCGCCATGGCTGACCAGGTCAACTCCACCCTCAAGCGCCTGACCGACGACGGCTCCCTGAAGAAGTACGAGACCACCTGGTTCGGCGAAGCCGCCAAGTAGCCCACGCTCCAGAGACCTACGCAGCCGGGGCCCCGTCCAGCATCTGTTCATCAGCCTGCACGGGGCCCTCACTGCGCAAACGAATGTGAGAACACCATGGCAATGACCGCACGTCAACGAGCCAAAGTCAGCCTGTACGTACAGGCCGGAATCTTCGTTGTGGCTGTGGCCGCGCTGGTTCTGGCCACGGACTGGAAGACCATCGGCACCAGCGTCTTCAACTTCGCCAAGATCGGCCCGATGTTCCCGGACATCTTCTTCTCCGGCCTCAAGAACACCCTCATCTACACGGCCCTCGGTTTCATTGTGGGCCTGTCCGGCGGGTTGCTGCTGGCACTTATGAAGCTCTCCAGCTTCCCGCTCTACCGCTGGCTCGCCACGGGCTACATCGAGTTCTTCCGCGGCATTCCCGCCCTGCTGGTGTTCATCGCCTTCGGCTACGGTGTTCCGCTCGCGTTCGGCGTGCAGTGGAATGTCACCATTGTCGTGATGATTTCCTTGGGCATGGTGGCCGCGGCCTACATCGCCGAAACGCTCCGAGCCGGCCTGCAGGCGGTGCCCAAGGGCCAGTTGGAAGCCGCCCGGTCGCTCGGCATGCCCCAGTGGCGTGCCATGGTGTCCATCGTGATCCCGCAGGCGTTCCGTATCGTGCTGCCGCCGCTGACCAACGAGGTCATCCTGCTGACCAAGGACTCCTCGCTGATCTACGTGCTGGGCCTCACCGCCTCGCAGTATGAACTCACCAAGTTCGGCCGCGATGGCATCTCCAGCCTCGGCGCAGGGCTCACCCCGCTCCTCGTGGCCGGTGCCTTCTACCTGGTGATCACCATCCCGCTGAGCCTTTTGGCCCGGAAGTTCGAAAGCCGCTCCGCGCGGACGAAGCGATAGGCAGGACAGTCATGAACGACGTCGTACACTCCTCCGGCAGCGCCGGTACCAGCGGATCCGTCCATGCGGCCGGAGTCTCCCTGAAGGACCTCCGCAAGTCCTACGGCTCCAACGAAGTCCTCAAGGGCATCAGCCTCGACGTTGCCCCCGGCGAGGTTGTCTGCCTGATCGGCCCGTCCGGCTCCGGCAAGTCCACCCTGCTGCGGTGCGTGAACCTGCTCGAGCAGCCCAACGAGGGCACTATCCAGGTAGGCGGCTTCGAGGCTACCGACCCGGACGTGGACATCGACAAGATGCGCCGCAAGGTAGGCATGGTGTTCCAGCAGTTCAACCTGTTCCCGCACCTGAACGCCCGGCAGAACTGCACCATCGCCCAGACCAAGGTGCTCAAGCGCGGCCAGGCCGAGGCGGACAAGGTGGCGCAGGCCAACCTGGACCGCGTGGGCCTGGGCCACCTGGCCGACCGCTTCCCGGACCAGCTCTCAGGCGGCCAGCAGCAGCGTGTGGCGATTGCCCGCGCGCTGAGCATGGACCCCGAGCTCATGCTGTTTGATGAGCCCACCTCGGCCCTTGACCCGGAGACGGTGGGCGACGTCCTGTCGGTCATGCGGAACCTGGCCAAGGAGGGAATGACCATGCTGGTGGTGACCCACGAGATGGGCTTCGCCCGCGAAGTGGCCGACCGCGTGGTCTTCATGGACGGTGGCGTTGTGGTCGAGGAAGGCATGGCCGAACAGGTCATCAGCGCCCCCACGCAGTCCCGCACCAAGGAATTCCTCAAGCGCGTCCTGGACCCGACCCACATCGACATCTCGAGCTAGGCTCCTGCTTTCGACGCGTAAGTGCCCGGGCGCTACGCAAATGCCCTGGCGCACCTGCAATTCCGGGTGCGCCAGGGCATTTGCGCGTCACGGGGCATTTCGCGCCTCGAAGTCGGCTGAACGGGCTCGACGGCGGGGCACGCCGCCCGCTGCCAACATGCGTTCCAGCTTGCCGGGTTCCATCAGGTCGGCCCAGTCCCACCGCACCACCTTGAACCCGGCGGCCCGGATCCGGTTCTCACGCCCCTTTTCGTCCACCACCGCCTGGGATGCCGTCCGGCCCATCAGGAACTCCGGCTTGACGTACTTTGCCACGACGTCGAACTCTCCGAGGACCTTTGCCTGCTTCCACGAGAAATCTGCGTAGCCCACCAGGCCGTCGGAGTCGTAGACCGCCTGCTGGAGGACCGGTGGTTCGAAACCTCCCACGTGCATCAGCGAGCGGCTGTAGGACTCCCCCGCCGACCCGGAAAGCGGAGTCGCGAACGACAGCGCCGTGAGGATCCTCGTTTGGGCTGCCCCGGTGTAGTTCGACCCAACACCGGCCGTCAGGTCATCCAAGGTCAGGGCCCGCAACCCGCCGGTGCGGTCCGGCTTGAGCACATGGTCCAAGGGCACAGCAACTTCGGTGAACGGCGTGAACGCGGCAAGATCCAGAACAGTCCGGATGCGGTCCGTGACCAGCAGGCCCTCCCGCCGGACAACTGCCAGGCCTGACGGATCTGCGAAGTAGCGGCGGACACCGGCGCGGGACCGGCCGCCGTCGTTCTTCAACGTCAGTGCCTGAACGGGATGACGCACGCCCATGGTGGGAATCTTCCACACGCTTGCCGCGGAATGCCGAGCGAAAACGGTGGGGCTGTGAAGCGTTTCTCCTGCAGCCTGGACACGGAGCCGGTACTGTTCCCAGGGCATCAGTTCCCGCCAGGCCGGCCCGTCTACGTACACCCCGTGCCGGATTCTCACGAGCGCACCCGACGCTGCCCGCCGGACCAAGTCCTTCGCTGTCAGCCCATGCAGGACGCGGTCGCGGGCGAGGAGCAGCGGCGGGAGATCGTTCATACGTTCACGATGCCAACGGTGCCGCCCAGGTGACAGCTGCGGGCGCCTGCATGTGGATAAGGCGCCCGTTTTCGACGCACAAGGGCACTTGCGCTACGCAAATGCCCTGGCGCACCAGGAATACGGAGTGCGCCAGGGCATTTGCGCGTCGTCAGGCGTGATGCGCGTCGGGCGGCAGCCGGCGCGACGCCCCGTCAGGCGGCGCGTCGCCCGGCAGCCGGCGCGTCGCGGGTCAGCCTCCTAGAACACCCCGTGCGGCTTCCCCCACCGCGGCTTTGATGCGGGTATGCAGCTCGCGGAGAGTCGCCCGGTCCGTGCGGACTTCAACGATGCTGCGCCCCGACGGCGGCGCGGCGAGCGCGGCGGCGAGTTCCGCCGTCGTACGTACCGAGCAATGTTCGACGCCGTACGCTGCGGCGAGTGCCGCGATGTCGACTTTGTGCGGGGTGCCGAAGAGGCGTTCGACGGCGTTGCCGTAGGCTCCGGATTCCTGCACGGCGCCGTGCTCCAGAAGGTTGAAGATGGCGCCCCCGGCATCGTTCAGGACCACGATGCGCAGCAGCGGGTCGTTCTCGGCGAAGCCCAGGAGGAGGCCGCCGGCGTCGTGCAGGAAGGTGACATCGCCTATGAGCAGCGTGGTCTCCTGCCGGCCGCCCCACGCGATGCCCGTGGCCGTGGAGATCGTGCCGTCGATCCCGGCGAGGCCGCGGTTGGCGAATACGGTGGCGGACGGCTCGGGCGTGGGCTGGCCGGCGAGGTCCACGTCGCGGATGCCGTTGGAGGACCCCAGCATCAGCTGCCCGCGCGCGTGTTTCCACACCAGTGCACCGACGGTCGGTCCGGTCGCGGCCGGTTCCTCGGACAGCACCTGGTCCAGCGCGTGCTGGGCTGCGGCGCCGGCCAGCAGCCAGGCATCCAGCCACGCCGACGGGCCGCGGCCTGAGAAGTCGGCGAGGTCGCTGAGGTTGTCCAGCGGAAGCTCGGTCCGGCGGCCCGGCTCGTACCACGCCACCGGAAGCGGCTGGTAGAGGGCCGAGGGAACGTCGGCGCGGGCCAGCAGCGCGGAAACCGGGCGGGACAGGGTGGGCCGGCCGAACAGGACCACCCGCTCGATCGGCTGGGCGGAATCCGGGCCGAAATGCTCCAGCAGCAGCCGGTACGGCCCCACGGCATTGGGCCCGAAGCGCGAGTTGGAGGACGGCTCGGCCAACAACGGCAGGCCGTGGGCGCGGGCGAAGGCTTCGGCAACGGGGCCGGCGTTGTGCCCTGCCAGCACCACGGTGCGCCGTTCCGCCAGCGTGGCCGGTGCCGGTGGGAGGGTGAGCGGCTCGGGGCCCCGGCCGATCTGCCAGATCCCCGGGCCGGCTGCCTCCGGCAGGTGGTCGCCGGCCGCCGGGACCAGCGGATCGCGGAAGGCCAGGTTCAGCTGCACGGGCCCCGGCGGGGTGTCCTCGAAAACCCCCGTGGCCGCGCTGAGCGCCGTTTCGATCGCACGCTGCGGGTCCGTACCGGCGGGGACGTCGACGGCGAACCGGACGTGTTCGCCGAAGAGGTCCAGTTGGGTTGTGGTCTGGTTCGCGCCGGTTCCACGGAGTTCGTCCGGCCGGTCGGCGGAGAGCACCACCAGCGGAACAGCGGCGTGGTTGGCCTCCATCACGGCGGGCACCAGGTTCCCGACGGCGGTTCCGGACGTGGTGAGCACGGCCACCGGCGCCCCCGTTGACAGGGCGAGGCCCAGGGCAGTGAACCCGGCAGACCGCTCGTCGATCCGGACCAGGAGTTCAACCCGTCCGGCGGCGTCGGCCTCGGCGAGCGCGTAGGCCATGGGCGCGGACCGCGAACCAGGCGAAACCACCACGTACCGGACGCCGCCGTCGAGCAGGGAGGTCACGGCAACCCGCGCGGCCTCGATTGCGGTCAGGGTGCCGGATCCTGGGCTGGCCGGGGCACCCGTGGGGTCACCTTCGGAAAGCGGGGCATCATCGGCGGCGGCGTAGGCGTTGATCGGGTCCAGCGGGTTCTCGGAAGTCACCAATCCAGTCTGCCACCAACCCAACGCTCTCCCACTTCCCGCCGCCTCCACGCCAACGCTCTCCCAAAGCAGCGCCGGGCTCACACGAGTTAGGTAAACTGCAGCAAAGCAGTGATTACCATCCGGAGGATCAGCCCATGAACCGCAAGGCCACCGCACTGGACGTCGCCAAGCTGGCGGGCGTCTCGCGCAGCGCAGTGTCGCTCGTACTGAACGGGCGGGGCGACGGCAATGTGGCCCTCGAAAGTCAGCAGCGTATCCGCGAAGCCGCCGCGGCGCTCAACTACTCCCCCAACAAGATCGCCCTGAGCCTGCGCAACCAGCAGTCACGGGTCATCGGGATCGTGTCGGACCAGGTGGTCACCAGCCCGTTCGACGGCAACATCATCGCGGGAGCGGACGCCGTGGCGCGGTCTCAGGGCTTCGTGACCGTGGTGATGGACACGGAGCTGGACGAATCGCGGGACGAAAGTGCCGTGGAAACCCTGCTGGACCGGCAGGTGGACGGGCTGATGTACGTCACCGTGGGCCTGCGTCCGCTGCACGTGCCGCCGAACATGGCCCGGGTCCCGTCGATCCTGGCCAACTGCTTCGACGACCGTCCGGACGCCGGGCTGCCGGCCGTTATCCCGGACGAGGTCCGCGGTGGGCGTGAAGCCGCCAAGCACGTGATGTCGCTGGGCCACCGGGACATCGCCTTCCTCGCCGGCGACTCCCTGACCCCCGCGGCGCCGCGCCGGATTGAGGGCTACCGCGAAGCCTTTACCGGCGCGGGCCTGTCCGTCAACGAAGACCGCGTCCTCCAGGTCGGCTGGGACATCGACGCCGGTTTCCACGGCGCCATGAAACTCCTCGACGGCGTGGAACCGGCCGGCCGCCCCACCGCGATCCTGTGCGCCAACGACCGCCTGGCCATCGGCGTCGTACTGGCCTGCTACCGGCTGGGGCTCAGCGTCCCGCAGGACGTGTCGGTCATGGGCTACGACGACGAATTCCGCATCGCCAGGAACATGGTCCCCGCGCTCAGTACCATGGCCCTTCCGCTGCGGGAGATGGGCGCAGCCGCTATGACGGCGCTGCTCACCGACGTGGGGTCAGCCCCCACCGGAAAGCACGACGACGACGGCCCGGGTGCCAGCAACGGCTCCGGTTCCAGTGCTGGAACCGGAGCCGCTGCCAGCGAGGTGACGATGGTTCCGTGCCGGCTGGTGGTCCGGGATTCCACCGGTCCTGTGCCGGCCGGGCGCTAGGACGGCTGCCCGAGTTCCCAGACCTCGGCGGTGGCACCGGCGGGAAGCAGCAACTGCCACTCTTCACCGGCAGCCGGGTAGGCACGCAGCGTTGTGGCCACCGAGCCGGCCCGGTACACCTCCACCAGCGAGGCATCCACGAAGACACGCAGTTCCTCCCCCGGCTCGATGGTTCCGCTGAACACGGTCTGCCGCGCACCGTCACCCACGAGCACGAGTTCGACGGCGGTGTCCCCGCCGCCGGCATCGGTCCCGCCGCCGGCATCGGTCCCGCCGCCGGCGGTCACCAGGGCCTCGGCAAACGGCGGCAGCTGAACGGTCCCTGCGGCCTGGCTGGCCGCAAGCCTTCCCCGGTACGCATCGATTTCGGGGGCGGGACTCACCGCCAGGGCACCGTCAACCACCGACAGCTCACGCGGGAAGGTCAGCACCCCGGCCCAGCCGGCGGTGTCGATTTCGTCCTGGCTGCGGCCGCGCCGTCCGTCACGGCCCGGACCCTCGTTGGCCCAGCCCCACAGCAGGGCCCGGTCCTCCAAGGCCGCCACCTGCGGAGCGTAGAAGTCGCGTCCATGGTCCGACTTGCCGCCGCCGCGGGGCGTGAACACGGGCAGCCCGGTTTCAGGGTGCTCAGTCAGCGAACCGATCAGGTGGCCCACGCCGTTGGCGTGCTCGTGCGCGTCGCCGGAGAGCCAGAGCGAGAACATCATCAGCCAGGTCCCGGAATCGCCTGCGGCCGCGGACGCATCCGGCACCCGCACCAGCTGCGGGCACTCCCAGATTTCGGCCGGTGTGAACTCCGAGGCCACCGGGTTCTCCGAGGTCAGCCAGATGCCCTGGTACTTCCAGTCGGACATGTCCTCCACGGTGTACAGGAGCAGAGCGGCATGCCCGTTGGCCAGGCCGGCGCCCTGCATGGCGTACCGCTTCCCGTTGAACCGGAAGATGAACGGGTCCCGCACCGCGGTGACCTGTCCGTCGTCGGGCATCGAAGCCGCCACGTGGCCGGTCTGCTCCCAATGGACCAGGTCCTCCGAGCCACGGGCGATGACCACCTGCGAGTGGCCGCCGTCGCCGCGGACGCCGGAGTACGCGGCGGTGGGAACGCCGCCGTCGTCCGTCACCACACCGGTCCAGCAGCCGTACTCATCCGGCCCGCCGTGCTGCGGGCGGAGCGCTACCGGGTGTTCCTCCCAGCGCACCAGGTCGGCGGAACTGACGTGGCCCCAGGCGATCCGGTGGTGCCGGGCGGAGTCCGGGTTGTACTGGAAGAACACGTGGTACCGGCCGTTGATGAAGCTGACGCCGTTGGGGTCGTTGATCCAGCCCTGCGCGGGACGCGGGTGGAAACGCGGGAAGGCGGGGTCGGGGTGGTGGGCGGCGACGTCGTCGAAACGGACGGCGGCGAGGTCCGGGGAGGGCATGGCGGGGCCTTTCGGTGGGTAGGTTATTTTCCGGTGCCGGCCGTGAGGCCGTCCTGGAGTGCGCGCTGGCCGAACATAAAGACCACCAGCGCCGGAATCATGGATAGGACCACGCCTGCGAGCACCACGGAGATGCTGCCGGTTCCCAGGTTGCCCTGGAGCGAGACGAGTCCCAGCGGGAGCGTGAAGTTTTGCTCGGAGATGGTCAGGATGAGCGGGCGGAAGAATTCGTTCCAGTGGAAGTTGAAGGCGAGGATTCCCACGATCGCCATGCCGGGCATCGCCAGCGGTGCATAGACGGAACGGAACGTACGCCAGGGCGAGGCGCCGTCGATCGAGGCGGCCTCGGCCAGCTCAGCCGGCAGCCCCATGAAGTACTGGCGCATCAGGAAGGTGCCGAACGCCGTCGGAATGGCCGGCAGGATCAGCGCCAGCAGCGTGTCCGAGAGGCCCATGCCGCGGATCAGCATGAAGACGGGAACGATCGTGACCTGCACCGGCACCATCATCGTGGCGAGCACAATCGAGAAGAGTGCGCCGCGGCCGCGGAACTTCAGGTGCGCGAACGCGTAGCCTGCCAGCGCTGCAGAGACCATCTGGCCCACCGCGATCAGCCCGGTCACCAGGGCGCTGTTGAGGACGAGCAGGAAGATATTCAGCTGCTGGAATACTTCGCCGTAGGACGTGAAGTCGGGGTTCCAGGGGATGAACGACGGCGGAAGCTTGAAGGATTCCGACGGCGACCGCAGCGAGGTGGACAGGGTCCACAGCACCGGGCCCAGCGTCAGGGCTGCCGCGAGGAGCAGCAGGACGATGCGGATGGCGAAGGCCCCGTTGAACCGGCGCCGGTTGGGTGACGTTTCCGGGAGGCCTTCGGACAGTCGGGGGGAATGTCCGGCCAGGCCGTGGTCTGTTGTGGTTGTCATGGCTGGCCTTACTGGTAGAAGACGAATCGTTTGCTGAGCCGGAACTGCGCGGCCGTGATGGCCATGATGATCAGGGTGAGCAGCACGCCGATGGCGGACGCCTGACCGAACTCGAGGCGCTGGAAGGCCGATTCAAAGATGACCATGACGGCGGTGCGCGTGGAGTCGCCGGGGCCGCCGCGGGTTAGCACGTAGGGCTGGTCGAACACCTGCAGGGCGCTGATGATGGCCATCACCGATGCCACAAGTGTGGTGGGGCTCAGCAGCGGCAGTGTCACGTGCAGGTGCTTGCGCCAGCCGGTGGCGCCGTCGATCGCGGCTGCTTCGTATGTCTCCACGGGAATGGAAGCCAGCCCGCCGATAAACAGCAGGAAGGAGAACCCGAAGTTCTGCCACACATAAACCAGAATCACGACGGCGGCAGACCCGCCCGGTGTGGTCAGCCAGGGCACTGCGGGGATGCCCACGAGGGACAGGAACCAGTTGACCACGCCGAACTGCTCGTTGAAGAGGTACCGCATGAAGATGGATACGGAGGCCGCGGACAGGATCAACGGGAAGAAAAAGGCGGAGCGGAAGAACACGCGCAGCCAGGCCGGCATCTTCTCCTGCACCATAACGGCCAGTGCCAGGGCGAGCCCCAACTGGAGGGCCACGGCCACCACCACGAACGCGATGGTGTTCAGGAAGGACACCCGGACAGTGGGGTCCTGGACCACTTCGGAAAAGTTGTCGAAACCCACGAAGGTCGGCGCGGAAATGATGTCCCAGCGGAAGAAGGCAAGGACCACGGACGCCACGATCGGGACCAGGGTGAACAGGCCCATGCCGAGGATGGTGGGCGCCAGGAAGATCCAGGCCAGCCAGCGCTGGCTGTGCCGCGCCTTGGTTGCGGTGTTGTTGGCGTGGGCGCCGACGGGTGCAACCCCCGACGCCGCCGGCCCGGCGGCCCGCTTCGGCCGTTCCCGGTGCGGGGTGGTGGTGCTCATGACTGCCTCCTCAGGGCCAGTTCAAGGTCTCGCTGCATGGAGGCGAGGGCCTGCTTGAGCTGGCGCTCGTCGCCGCTGACTGCGAGGGATACGTTCTTCATCAGGGCCGTTTCGACGGCGGCCTGCTGGGGTGGCGCCGGGATGGGGCCAGTAGTGGGGAATCGGTCCAGGGTGTCGTAGAAGACCTTCCAGTGGGCGGGCCCCTTGCCTGCGTACAACTGTTCGTTGACCATGGAGCGTCGTGCCGGCGTCGTAATCGGGTTGGGGAAGATCAGTTCCATGGCCTCGCGGCTGGAGCTGAACTTGATCCATTCCCAGGCGGCGTCCTTGTCCTTCGCGGTCTTCATGATCGCGTAGCCTGCGGTGCCGAACTGGTGGCGCTGGGTCTTCCAGCGCGGGAAGAACTGGACGTCGAAGTCGCTTTCGCCCATCCCGGCTTCGTGCAGGCCCTGCACCCAGTAGCCGCCGGCCGGGGTGGTCCCGATGCGGTTGGATGCGAACAGTCCCACCAGTGAGCTGCCGCCGCCTTCCTCGGGGCGGACGCCGAGCCCGTCCTTGACCAGCCCGCGGAGGTAGTCGAAGGACTCGAACACGCGGTCGTCATTGGCGTTGGGTTCCAGCCACTGGTAGCCGCCGGAGCGGAGGCCGCGGGAAGGATCGTTGGCGTAGAAACCGTCCCAGAGCCACTCTCCCCCGGCGGACCTTGTCTCCTTCAGGAAGCTGGTGTCGTTGGCGTAGAGCCACGGCACCACTCCGCCGAAGAGCCGGTTGGTCCAGTAGTAGGGCGTGAAGTCCGAGGTCCTGGCCTTCCGCATGGCGGCTAGGCTGTTGCGGAAGTCCATGTGGTTCCAGTCATCCGCCGGGCGTTCGAGGCCGGCCTGCGCGAATGCTTTGGTGTTGTAGTACATGTTGGCGGCGTTCCAGTCCATGGGGAGCTGGTACAGGCTGCCTTTGTACATGAACGCCTCCACCAGGCTGGGGTGGACGTCGTCGAAGAACTCGGCCATGTCCGCGGCGTCGCGACGCACGTACTCGTCCAGCGGGTGGGCGAGCTTTTCGGCGAACAGCTGGGCGCCTTCGGTGGCCACGTAGACCACATCGGGCGGGGTGCCCGCGGCCACCATGGTGAGGATCTTGGTGAAGAAGTCCTTCCAGTCGACGGCCTGGATGGCCTGGACCTTGACCCTGATCTCTGGGTGGAGGCGGGTGAAGGCATCGATGGCGCGCTGGCGGGCAGCGGCGTCCGCGGCGGTGCCCATGATGGCGATGCTGAGGCTGTTGTCCCCGCGGCCAGGAATGTCCGTCCCGGAGAGCCGCGGCCACGACGCCACAGTTGCTCCGATGATTCCCGCGCCGAGGGCACCAAGGGCGGTACGACGGGTGATTTCCCGCAGATGCCCGCTTGTGGCTCCGGTCATGTCATTTTCCTTCCTAACACGTGTTAGGAACTTTAGATGGCGCACCTAACACGTGTCAAGCGTCACAATGATCTGGTCCGTAATGCGACGCCCTCCCCCTTCCTGCGGCTTTTTCGGACCCCTCCCTCACCCCCTGCCACTTCACCCGCCCCCTCCCCCACCTCCTGCGCCTGGAAGCCCCGGAGCGCCCTCCCGCCACGCCCTGACCTGGTCCATGACCTGGCAGGCCGCGGCGTCGGAGGGAGCGTTGCAACAAAAGGCGCAGGATCGGAGAGCGCGCTGGAACGGTCGCTGACTCCACAGGGGAATGCTAAGCGCATAGACTCATGGGAGAAGGAGAAGTGAAATGGCAAAAGGTCCCACGGTTTATCACGTCGCGGAGCGCGCGGGTGTTTCCATCGCGACTGTCTCGTTCACGTTCCGGCAGCCCGACAAAGTGAAGGCGTCCACGCGCGAACTTGTCCTCGCTGCCGCGGAAGAACTGGGCTACGTCCCCAGCGCCAGCGCACGCGGCCTGGCCAGGGGCCGCACCGGCGCCCTGGGTCTATTTGCCTACGACTACCTGTTGGACCCGGCCGGCGGAATCCGCGGCGAAGGCCAGGACCCGCTCCACCCCGCGGAGGCCGACCTTGAGCGCCGCAACGAGGATCTTCGGCTGTTTCCGCTGTATGTGGACGAGGTCCAGCGCGGCGTTGAACTCGAGTGCTGGCGCCGGGGGCAGGCGCTGCTCGTAGGCGGCGGAAATCCGGAAAACAACGAGGCCATGCTGTCGGACATTGCCGGCCGCGTTGACGGCCTGGCCGTGTTTCCGCGGTCCGTCCCGAGCGAAGCCCTCGCGCGGATCGCCCGGCGCATCCCCGTGGTGGAAGTCTCCGAGAACGTGCATAACCGCGAACTGGACCACGTGACGGTGGACAACATTTCCGGGGTGCGGGCCATCACCGAACACCTCATCTCAGCTCACGGACTCTCGGATTTGATGTTCCTCGGAGGCATGCCGTCCTCGGACAATGAGGAGCGGCTCGAGGGGTTCCTCGGGGCACTTCACGATGCGGGACTGCCAACAGCGCGCGAGCCGAAGTACCCGTGCGGCAGCGAACAGTCCCTCACGGAAGTCGTCAGCGACATCTGCCGGCAGGGCTCATTGCCCGAGGCCTTTGTGTGCGCCACCGATCAGGACGCACTGGTGGTGATGGATGCCTTGGCTGCCGCCGGCGTGGGGATTCCCAAGGATGTTGCCGTGACAGGCTTCGATGGCATCGCTGCCGGGCGGGTCATCAAGCCGTCGCTGACCACCGTGCGCCAGCCCATGGAACAAATGGGGCGCACCATGGTGGAACTGCTCCTGGACCGACTGGACCATCCCGACAAGCCCCCGGTGGCCCGCCGGCTTCCCGTCCGCGTCGTGCTGCGTGAAAGCTGTGGCTGCCAGCCGGGCTAGAACCCGCCACGCCGAATAACAGAGGCACCCGACGACGACGGCGCCGTCCGGGCGCCTTCCCTCGCCTTCGCACTCCCCCACTGGAGTTGTTCCCCCGCCGCGCACTCCGCCGCGCCCCGGAAAAACGCACTCCGCCACGCCCCGGGACGCCCCGTCGCCGCCCCTTCCGGCCACTCCAAGGCCCCTTCGGGACGTCCCTCCGCCGCCGGTGCCCACTCCCCGGGTAACAACTTTCTTTGGACTAACTGTTGCCAACATCACATTCAATGCGCTTAGATTGATCTGAGCGATAAATCAAAGCGCTTAGATACTTTGCAGAACGGCGCCCTCACAGGCCCGCCCCGCTGCACAAGAGGCCAAGCACAGGCCCACGCACCGGCCAAGCCGGCCGAGCATGCGGGGACCCACGAAAGGAACAATGATGATCCGTCCGAACGCAACGAAGGCAGCCGCAATCGGCCTTGCCGCAGCGCTGCTGATGACCGGCTGCGGCAGGGACTCCGCGGGTTCATCCGCAGCGTCATCGGCCAAGCCCATTGCCTCAGGCCAGGCATCCGGCACCATTACCCTGTGGGCACAGGGCAGCGAAGGCGAAGCCCTTCCGGCATTGCTCAAGGAGTTCGAGGCCGAGAATCCCGGCGTCAAAGTCAACGTCACGGCCATCCCCTGGGACGCGGCGCTCAGCAAATACAAGACCGCCATCGCCGGCGGGACAACACCGGACGTCGCCCAGATGGGCACCACCTGGATGGGCGATTTCGCCAGCTCCTTCGACGCGACGCCGAAGGAGATCGACGCCAGCGACTTCTTCCCCGGTTCGGTGAAGTCGACCGAAGTCGAAGGAACCACCTACGGAGTGCCGTGGTACGTCGACACCCGCGTGGTCTACTACCGCAGCGACCTGGCGGAGAAGGCCGGCATCACCAAGGCGCCCGAAACCTGGGATGACTTCAAAGCCCTTGCCAAGGGTCTGCAGGAGAAGGCCGGGGCAAAATACGGGGTCCAGCTGCCCGCCGGCGTCGCCGGCTCCTACCTGGACACCCTCCCGTTCCAGTGGTCCAACGGCGCGAAGCTGATGAACGACGACGGCACCAAGTGGACCCTTGACACCCCGGAAGCGGCAGAGGCACTGAAGTACTACTCCAGCTTCTTCGCTGATGGGCTCGCGTCCAAGGCCGTGTCCACGGGCACTACTGCCGAAGCATCCTTCGTGGACGGTTCCGCCCCCATGATGATCAGCGGCCCGTGGCACGTCGGCCTGCTCAACAAGGCCGGCGGCGCGGGCTTCGAGGACAAGTACAAGGTTGCCCCGATGCCCACGGAGAAGACTTCAACGTCCTTCGTCGGCGGCTCCAACATGGTGGTGTTCAAGAAGTCCAAGAACCGCGATGCTTCCTGGAAGCTCCTTCAGTGGCTGTCCAAGCCCGAGGTCCAGCTCAAGTGGTACAAGGCCACCGGCGACCTCCCCTCGCAGCAGAGCGCCTGGAAGGATCAGTCACTGGCATCGGACAGCAAGCTCTCCGTCTTCGGCGACCAGCTCAAGACCACCAACAACCCGCCGGCCGTTTCCACGTGGACCCAGGTTGCCGCCGCCGCTGACAGCGAAATCGAACAGATCGTCAAGGCCGGCAAGGACCCCGCGGAGGCGTTGAAGTCCCTGCAGCAGGCCGCAGATTCGATCGGCACCGGGAAGTAACAGTGGCCACCACGACAGACGTGATGCCTGCCGGCACCAAAAATGCCGGCAGGCCTCCGGCCCGCGCCAGGGTCCGTGCAGGACAGTCCCGGCGCCGCCGGAATGCCCTCACGGCATGGCTGTTCGCCCTGCCGTTCGTCCTTATCTTCGGTGTATTCATGCTGGGACCGCTGGTCTCATCGTTCCTGATGTCCTTCACGGACTTCACCAGCCGCGACATCGAGAACCCCTTCGCGGTGGGATTCGTCGGACTTGAGCAGTATGCCGCGCTCTTCCGGAATCCGCAGTTCCTGCACTCCGTGCTGAACACGGCCTATTTCGTGGCGGCCGGGATTCCACTCACTACCGTCCTGGCCCTCGCGCTGGCCGTGGCACTCAACAACGGCATCAGCCGCTTCCGCACGGCCTTCCGCGTTGGCTTCTACACGCCCGTGGTCACCAGCATTGTGGCCGTGGCCGTTGTATGGCGGTTCATCCTCCAGCCTGACGGTCTGCTGAACGTCATCCTCGGCTGGGTGGGCATCGCCGGCCCGGACTGGCTGAACAGCACCACCTGGTCCATGCCGGCCCTGATCATGCTGGCCGTCTGGCGGAACCTGGGCACGCTGATGATCATCTTCCTGGCCGGGCTGCAGGCTGTCCCCGGCGACATCCTCGAAGCCGCGGAAGTGGACGGCGCCAACGCCTGGCAGCGGTTCATGCGGATCACCCTGCCCATGCTCCGCCCTACCCTCCTACTGGGAACCGTCCTGCTGTCCGTCGGCTTCCTGCAGTTTTTCGAGGAACCGTTCGTGATGACAAAGGGCGGCCCGCTGGATTCGACCCTGTCGGTCAGCTACTTCACGTACAACCAGTTCGGGTTCGGCAAATACGGACTGGCCTCGGCGGCCAGCTATGTGCTGTTCGTGGCCATCGCGCTGTTGAGCCTGCTCCAATTCCGAGCCCTGCGATCCAAGGACTGAGGACCGATCCCCATGACGATCCCTGACACTTCAGCACCGCTTCCGGCCACCGCAGCACCCGTTGCGCCGGAACCGAAAAGTGCGCCGCCCGCCAGAACCGAACCCAACGCACGACGGCGGTCCAGCCGGCGCGCGCCGGCGCGCCGCACGCTGACCTACGCCGTCCTGGTGGTTGCCGTTTCCGCCACCCTCCTGCCGTTCGCCTGGATGTTCCTCGGCGCCTTCAAGACCCAGGGCGAGCTCCTCCGCCGGCCCATCACCTGGTGGCCCGAGCAGCCCACGCTGGACAACTTCCTGGTCTGGTTCAACGAGCTGCACATCGGCACGTTCTTCCTGAACAGCGTGGTGGTGGCTGCGTTCACGGTCCTCGGCAACCTGCTGTTCTGCTCCATGGTGGGCTACGCGCTGGCCAAGATGGATTTCCCGGGCAAGCGCTTCCTGTTTCTGCTGGTCATGGTCATGCTGATGGTCCCGGGCGTGGTCACGTTCGTGCCCCTGTTCGTGATGGTGAGCAAGCTGGGCCTGGTCAGCACCTACCCTGCCCTGATCCTGCCGTTCCTAGCGGCCCCGATGGGCGTGTTCCTGATGCGCCAGTTCATCATGGGCATCCCGGACTCCCTGATCGAAGCGGCCCGGATCGACGGTGCCGGTGAACTGCGCACCTTCCTGCGGATCGTGATGCCCCTGTGCGGGCCGCCGCTGGCCACCCTCGGCATCCTGACCTTCCTGGGGTCCTGGAACAATTTCCTCTGGCCGCTGGTCGTTGCCCAGAGCGAAGAGATGTACACCCTGCCGGTGGCACTGTCGCTGTATTCCACCGGCCAGAACGCCACCGACTACGGGCTCCTCCTGGCCGGATCGGTCCTGATCATCACGCCGATCATCCTGCTGTTCGTCGCCCTGCAGCGGTACTTCATCCAGGGCGTCGCAGCCACGGGCATCAAATAGGTCCCCATCTCCCTGCCCCTCCAGACTTCACCTGACGCAAGAGAGCACCCATGACTTCACATACCCACACCAGCCCGCGCCACGCAAACCACGGAAACCCCGTCACCTCCGTGGCTGACAACGGCACCCGATACCGGGACCTCAACGGCAACGGGATCATGGATCCCTTCGAAAACCCGGACCTCAGCCCCCACGAACGCGCCGCCGACCTCGTGGCCCGCCTCAGCCTCGAGGAAAAGGCCGGCCTGATGTTCCACACGGTCATCGAAGCCGGCCCCCACGGCACCCTGCTGGAGACACCCGGCAACATCAGCAAGTCGCCCACCAGCACCGTGATCCTGGGCAAGTTCATGAACCACTTCAACATCCACGCGCTGGGCACCGCCCGTGAGGCAGCCCGCTGGAGCAACAGCTTGCAGGCCCTTGCCGAGCAGACCCCGCACGGCATTCCGGTCACGATCTCCACGGACCCGCGGCACGCCTTCATCGAGAACTCCGGCGTCTCGTTCACCGCGGCCCACTTTTCCCAGTGGCCCGAGCCGATCGGCCTGGCCGCAGTCGGCAGTGCCGACCTCATCCGCCGCTTCGCCGAGATCGCCCGCACGGAGTACACCGCCGTCGGCATCCGTGCCGCGCTGCACCCCACCGTGGACCTCGCCACCGAGCCGCGCTGGTGCCGCCAGGCTGGAACTTTCGGGCAGGACTCGGAGCTCAGTTCGAAGTACGTCGTGGAATACCTCCAAGGGTTCCAAGGCGACGAGCTGGGTCCGGACAGCGTTGCCTGCACCACCAAACACTTCCCGGGCGGCGGTCCGCAGCGCGACGGCGAGGACGCGCACTTCCCCTACGGCCGCGAACAGGTCTACCCCGGCGGCCGTTTCGACGAGCACTTGGCTCCGTTCCGGGCCGCCATAGCGGAGAAGACCAGCGCCATCATGCCTTATTACGGCATGCCGATCGGCGTCGAGCTGGACGGCGAACCAGTGGAGGAAGTCGGCTTCGGCTACAACAAGCAGATCATCACCAACCTGCTCCGGGACGAGCTCGGCTACGACGGCGTGGTGCTCAGCGACTGGGAGCTGGTCAACGACAACATCGTGGGCGACCAGGTGCTGCCGGCACGGGCCTGGGGCGTCGAAGAGCTCACGGCCCCCGAGCGGATGCTGAAGATCCTCAACGCCGGCGTGGACCAGTTCGGCGGCGAGGAATGCACCGAACTGCTCCTCGGCCTGGTCCGGGACGGCCTGGTCAGCGAGGAACGCCTCGATGAATCCGCGCGCCGCCTGCTGCTGGTCAAGTTCCAGCTCGGCCTGTTCGACAACCCCTTCGTGGACGAGGACGCCGCGGCCGGAATCGTGGGCAACGCTGAGTTCCGGCGTGAGGGCCACCGGGCGCAGGCACGGTCCGTCACGGTACTTGCCAACGGAACGCACGACGGCGGGACCGCCCTGCCGCTGACCGGCTCACCCGCCGTCTACGTCGAGGGAATGGACCCGCTGAGTTTCGACGGTTTCGGGACTGTGGTGCAGGATCCCGAGCAGGCGGATGTTGCCGTGATCCGGCTGCACTCCCCCTGGGACCACCGCGACGACCTGTTCCTGGAACAGCACTTCCACGCCGGAAGCCTGGACTTCCCGCCCGGGTTGGTGTCCCGGCTCCGCACCCTGGCCGCGAAGGTTCCGCTGATCATCGACGTGCGGCTGGACCGGCCGGCCATCCTCACGCCCCTGGCCGGGTTCACTGCGGCCCTGGTGGGCACCTTCGGCGTCTCAGACACGGCCCTCCTCGATGCCCTGTTCGGACGCGTTGAGCCGCAGGGCAGCCTCCCGTTCGATATTCCGAGGTCCATGGACGCCGTGCGTGCTTCGCGCTCCGATGTCCCCGGAGATACCGCCGATCCCCTCTTCCGGTTCGGACACGGCCTGCGGCTGCCGCACCTGCCGCAGGCCGGAACCGCCACCGCCACCCGGTCAGGACTGAGCTCATGAACCGGCGCTTTGATGCAACCCCGGGATTCTCCACCGCCACCCGCCGCCAGCTCCTCGCCGGTGCGGCTGCCTTTGCCGTCACCGGACTCGCCTCCGCTACGGCGAAACCCGGCTTCGCAGCGGCCGGCGCGCAGTCGCCGTCGTACTTCTCCCGCGCACGAAACCTGGGCGGGGTGGACCGCAAGGTCATCACCCGGTGGGCGCAGGACACCTGGAAGTCCCTGGTCGCGATGACCGATCCCGTGACCGGACTGCCGGCCGACTACATCGGCGAGTCCATCACCGCACCGAAGCGGAGCGGCTTCACGTCGCCCACCAACATCGGCGGCTACCTGTGGAGCACCGTGGTGGCCCGGGAGCTGCACATCATCAGCGCCAGCGAGTGCCGGGAGCGGCTGACCCGCACCCTCACCACCCTGGCCGGCCTCAAGCACCACGAGCCCAGCGGCATGCTCTACAACTGGTATGACGAAGCCACCGGCGAAGTCATCACCGTGTGGCCCGAGAACGGAAACCCCGTGGCGCCGTTCATGTCCAGCGTGGACAACGGCTGGTTCGCAGCAGCGCTCATGGTGGTCCGCAACGCCGAGCCGAAGGTGGCCGGACTGGCCAACACCATCCTGGGCAGGATGGACTTCGGAATCTTCTACGACAAGGACGCCCGGCCCGGTGTGGCGGCGGGGCTGCTGCGCGGTGGCTTCTATGACGTCAAACCACCGGTGGAAACAGTCCAGGGCAACTATCTGGGCAAGGGCGCTGACGTGTACTACACGATGAACCACTACGACGTCACCAACTCCGAGCCGCGGATCGCCACGTACATCGGCATTGCCCTCGGCCAGCTTCCGCCGGCGCACTACTTCGCCACCATGCGGGTCTTCCCGGACACCTGTGACTGGTCCTGGCAGGAACAGAAGCCGGTGGGCGAGACTCGGACGTACCAGGGAATCGTTGTGTTCGAGGGCGCCTACACGTACCGCGGAATGCGGATCGTGCCGAGCTGGGGCGGCGACATGTTCGAGTCCCTGATGCCGGACCTGTTCGTTCCGGAGTCCGCCTGGGCGCCGAAGGCGTGGGGCATCAACCACCCGCTCACCGTCCGCGCCCAGCGGGAGTTCGGCCTGGACGACGCGAAGTACGGGTACTGGGGCTTCTCGCCCGCCAGCCACCCGAACGGCGGCTACTCCGAGTGGGGCGTCGACGCCCTGGGCATGAGCAGCGACGGCTACCCGTCCGACGTCGAACGCACCAGCGTGGACACCGGCTTCGACGGCTGCCGTCCCGCCGGCAACCCGACGCCGGCCTGGGGCGACGGCGTGGTGACCCCGCACGCCGCCTTCCTGGCCATGGAGTATGAGCCGCGCGAGGCGTACGACAACCTGGTGAAGATCGAACGCGACCTCGCCGCCTATGGCGCCGGCGGCTTCTTCGATGCGGTTGCGGTCAAGTCCGGAACCATCGCCCGGCGCTACCTTTCCCTGGACCAGGCCATGGTCCTCGGCGCGATCGGCAACGTCTTCGGCGACAACGTGATCCGCCGCAACTTCATCCAGGGCGAAGTCGAGAAGGTCATCAAACCGCTGATCGAGGTCGAGGAGTTCGGCGCCGGACTGGTCGGTTAAGCCCGCCCGCCGGGCGCGCATACCCTCTCACTTCCTGCCATCACGTGGCGGGAAGTGAGAGAGCGTTGGGGCTACATGTTCTCCGGAGTCTCGATTCCCAGCAGGTCCAGGCCCTCGGAGAGCCTGTGGAGGACCAGTGCGCACAAGGCGAGCCGTGACTGGCGGACGGACTCGTCCGCCTTCAGCACCGGGCACTGGTCGTAGAACGAGGTGAACAGCTGCGAGAGTTCGAACAGGTACGCACACAGCCGGTGCGGTTCCAGCAGTTCGCCCACTTTCCGGAGGGTGGCCCCGTACTCCAGCAGGTGCAGTGCCAGGGCCCGCTCGGCCGGTTCGACGACGGCGATCCTGGGTGCCGCCGCCGGCTCCCCCGCCACCTCGCCCGGCCCACCCGCCGGCGAAACGGCCGGTGCCGCCGTCGGCTCCCCCGCCTTCCGCAGGATGGAGCGGATCCGGGCCGCCGCGTACTGCACGTAGGGGCCGGTGTTGCCGCTGAGGGCCAGCATCCGGTCGAAGTCGAAGACATACTCGGTGTCGTGGCCCGTGGAGAGGTCGGCGTACTTCACTGCGCCGATGCCCACCTGCCGGGCCGTCACCGCGCGTTCCTCTTCCGAGAGCTCGGGGCGGCTCGAGTCCACCACGGCGCGGGCACGGTCCACGGCCTCATCCAGCAGGGCCATGAGCTTCACCGGGGTGCCCGAGCGCGACTTCAGGATCTTGCCGTCTTCGCCCAGCACATTTCCGATCTGCACATGCGTGGCTTCCACAGTGTCCGGGAGCCAACCGGCCTCCCGTGCGGTCTCAAAAACCATCCGGAGGTGAACGTTCTGCGGGGCGCCCACTACGTAGAGGATCCGGTCGGCATGGAGTTCGTGGACCCGGTACCGGATGGTGGCGAGGTCGGTCGTGGCGTACCCGTAGCCGCCGTCGGATTTGCGGATGATCAGCGGCAGCGGTTCACCGTCCCTGCCCTTGAAACCCGCCGGGAACGTGCACAGCGCCCCCTCGCTGACGCGGGCCAGCCCGCGCTCCTCCAGTTCCTGGCACAGCTGTGCTAGATGGGGATCGTAGGAGCTTTCGCCGGCGATATGGTCGTCCTCGAGGCTGACTCCCAGGGTGGCGTAGATGGCATTGAAGTAGACCTTCGAATGGTCCACCAGCCGCTGCCACACGTCCAACGTTTCCTCGTGGGCCGACTGGAGCGACACCACGCGAAGGCGGGCCCGCGTCGCAAAGCTGTCCGGGCTGCCGTCGGAGCTGTCGAACTTTGCCCGCGCTGCCTGGTAGAACGCACTGGGGTCCTCCACCAGCAGGGCAGCCTCGGGCGAATCCTCGCCGATCTCCAGCCAGTGCTCAATCAGCATGCCGAACGGCGTGCCCCAGTCGCCGATGTGGTTCTGCCGGATCACCGTATGGCCCAGCGCCTCAAGGACCCGGACCAGGCTGTCCCCCACCACGGTGGTGCGGAGGTGGCCCACGTGCATTTCCTTCGCAACGTTTGGGGAGGAATAGTCGACGACGACGCGGCGGGCCTGCGTCTCCGGCCCGGCCTGGGGCTGGGACGCCTGGGCGTTGAGAAGCTCCTCGATCCAGGTGCCGTCGAACGTGAGGTTGATGAAGCCGGGGCCGGATATTTCCACGGCGGTGCAGAGTCCGTCCAACTCCAGCGCCTCGACGATCCGGGCAGCAGCGTCGCGTGGCGGCAGGCCGACCTTCTTGGCGAGCGCCATGGCCGCGTTGATCTGGATGTCGGCGAACTGCGACGGCCGGACAACCGGGTCGGTGTCCCGGAACTCTTCGCCGAACGCTTGGGCAATAGCTGCCTGGACTCTGGGGACAACCATCTCGGCCGGATTATTCACAAGCTCAAATTATCAGCCCCCCGCGCGTTGCCCTATCACTTATGGTCCCCAAAGCTGCTCGTAAAGGACCACAAGTGATAGCGCAACGGTCGGGTGGGAAGGGGGTTAGGCGTCCGTGCGGAAGACCTGGACCACGGACGGGCGCGGGGCGCGGACCTGACCGCGCGCCGGCGTCGTGCCTGCCGGAACGTAGTCCGGGAAGTACGAGTGGGGCGCGTCGAACGTGCCTTCTTCGCCCGGGTGCTGCACGGAGACGAAGACGGTGCGCTCGTCGTCGTGCACGATCGGTCCACACGTTTCGGCGTCGCGCGGCACGGCCAGGAACTGCTCCACCTTGCCGCGTTCGGCGCCGTCGAGCGTCACCTTGAACAGGCCGTCCGCACGGCCGATGCCGGACGGGGCGCCATCCGTGGAAATCCAGAGGTTGCCCACGGAGTCGAACGCCACGTTGTCCGGGCAGGAGATCGGCGAAACCTGGTCCACCGGGAAGCCGGAGAAGTAGGTGACGTCGCCCTGCGCAGGGTCGCCGCAGACCATCAGCAGGTTCCAGGCGAATGCCGTGGAGGTCTGGTCGCCGGTCTCGGTGATTTCCACGATGTGGCCGTCGCGGTTGGCGTTGCGCGGGTTGATCTCGGTGGCGCCTTCCTTGCCCGCCTTGCCGCGGTCCGAGTTGTTGGTGCACGCCACGTAGACCTTGCCCGTGTGCAGGCTCGGCTGGACGTCCTCGCAGCGGTCCATCTTGGTGGGGCCAACCTTGTCCGCGGCCAGGCGGGTGTACACCAGCACTTCTTCCAGGGACATGCCCGGTACCTTCGAAGCCCCGTTCTCAACCAGCGGCAGCCATTCGCCGGTGCCGTCGAACGAACCGTCGGCCGGCACGGCGCCGGTTCCGGTGATCTCGGCGGCCGGGGAGTTGCCGGTGAACTTGGCGACGTACAGGTTGCCGGCGGACAGGAGGGTCATGTTGTGCTTGCGGTCGCCCTCCCGGTACTTGTCGGCCGAGACGAACTTGTAGAGGTAGTCGAAGCGCTCGTCGTCGCCCATGTAGGCCACCACATGGCCGGATTCAGCCACGATCACGTTGGCGCCCTCGTGCTTGAAGCGGCCCAGCGAGGAGTGCTTCTTCGGCGTGGAGGTGGGATCGAACGGGTCCACTTCCACGATCCAGCCGAAGCGGTTGGCCTCGTTCGCATAACCGGTGTTGCGGGTGTCGAAGCGGGGATCGTCCAGTTCCCACTGGCGGGCAGTCGCTTTTGAGGTCAGCCCGTAGCGGAGGTCCGACTTCGACGTTCCCGGGGAGACGAAGTAGCCGTTGAAGTTCTCTTCGCCGGAGAGGATTGTTCCCCACGGGGTGGTGCCGCCGGAGCAGTTGCCCAGGGTGCCCTTGATGGCACGGCCGGACGGGTCGTCGATGGTCTTTACCAGGGAGGATCCCGCGGCGGGGCCGGTGAGTTCGTAGACCGTGCTGTTCAGGTAGCGGCGGTTGAGTCCCGCGCCCTTGACGTAGCTCCAGGGCTTGTTCTTGTTCTTCCGCTCCAGCTCCACCACGGTGAGGCCGTGCGCAGCCTGGCCCACAGCGCGGACCTCGGCGGCCGGCATGGTGGCGGGGAACATGATGTTCTCGTTGGTGTACTCGTGGTTCGCGAACAGCACGGCGCGGCGGCCCTTGCTGCCGGGAATCTCCAGGATGTCCGAGTAGTCGTTGTTGTAGCCGAACTGCTGTTCCTGGGCGGCGGCCGTCTGGTTGTTGAGGTCGAAGTCCGGCGCGGTGTTGAAGATGGGATCGCCCCAGCGGATCACCGGCTGCCAGGTGAACCCGGCGGGCACGGTCAGCTTGTCCACGTCCGCTGCAACGGACGGGATCGCGGTGAACTGCAGCTTGGACTGGCCGAAGCCGTCCTTCGCGGCGGCGGCGAGGCCGGTGCCGCCGTCGGCCACTGCGGTGCCGGCGGAGGTCACCGCACTTCCGAGTACGACGGCGAGCGCACCGGCGGCGCCGAAGCCCAGGGCGGCGCGGCGGGACATCGTGGCGGAGGCGATGTCGCGGAAGTAGCTGTTGGAGCTGGTGTTGCAGACCTCGCCCGAGCAGGCGTTGTCGCATTTCAGCGCGCAGGTGACGGGGCTGCGCTTGCCTTTGGTGTGGCCAAGCATGGGAAGTAGGGCAAACTTGCGTCCGGTCGTTTCAGACATGGGGGCCTTCCAAGGGATGTGATGCGGTCCCGCCCACCTTTCCAGCCAGTTCCAACGCGCAGCCGTCAGCCAGATGAAGTTCCGGTTAACCGATAGTGACCTCCGGGAATCCTCGGCTCAGTCGGGCGTGGACGCGGCGGAGGCGGTCGAGCCACCAGTCCCGGCGGTCGGCCGGTGCCGCGTAACGCTCCAGCAGCCCGGCGTCGGCGGTGGCGTCGCGGACGCGGATGGCGCCGTCGTCGGCCACCAGCGGATCCAGCGTGATGTCCTGCTCAAACAGTGACACCGTTCCCAGCCCGCACGCGTACGGCAGTTCCGGGAGCGCCGCCGCCAGGGCCAGCCCGGCGCGGATCCCCACGGAGGTGTCCAGCGCGGAACTGACGACGGCGGGCAGCGCGGCCTGTGCCACGATGTCCAGGGCGCGCCGCACTCCCCCGAGCGGCGCCACCTTCACCACGATCAGGTCCGCCGCCCCTGCACGGGCGACACGGAGGGGGTCCTCCTCCTTGCGCACGCTCTCGTCCGCGGCGATCAGCACGGGGGTCCCGGCGGCGCGCAGCCGGCGGCGCACCTCGGCCAGGCCTTCGATGTCCGGGACCGGCTGCTCGGCGTATTCCAGTCCGACGGCGGAGAGCCGGGTCAGTGCCTCGACGGCGTCCGGCACATCCCAGCCGCCGTTCGCGTCCACCCGGATGGCGGCGTCGGGGAGGGCGCTGCGGACGGCGGCAACCCGGGCGGCGTCGTCGTCGAGCGTCTGGCCACGCTCGGCCACCTTGATTTTGACGGCGTCCACCCGGCCGAAGCGGGCCAGGACCTCCGGAACACGGTCTGCGGGGACGGCGGGAACCGTGGCGTTGACCGGAATCACTGACCGCAGCGCAGGCGGAAATCCCTGCCAGCCGGCTTCGACGGCGGAGGCGAGCCAGCGGGCAGCCTCGGCATCCCCGTACTCGGGGAAGGGGCAGAACTCGCCCCAGCCCAGCGGACCGTCCAGCAGCAGGGCTTCGCGCTGCGTGATGCCGCGGAACTTCACGCGCATGGGCAGGCTCACCACGTGTACGGACGCCACAAGCTGGTCCAGGGAAGGAAGGTTCACCGAAAGGAGGCTCTGGTGCTGGAGGGGTGCGTCGGCGGGCATGTTTTCACTTTACCGGCCAGGTCTGACAGCCATTCGGCCAGCCGCTCCCCTGGTAGGGCCGCCTGACGGGGCCCGCTGGAAGGGCTCCCTTGGTAGGGCCGACGGCGACTGGGGGCGAGCTTCACGTTTATGAGACTCGTCGCCGCCGGCCCAGCTCAAGGAGCCCCGGGCATGCTTTCCCTGCGGTTACCGCAGGGAAAGCTGCGGGGTTCGGCCGGTCCGCAACCCGGCCGTTAGTAAAATCGTAGGGGCCGGACTACGGTGCCGCATGAGTACCTGCTACTCGTTTTTGCCTCCGGAATGTACTCACGGAAGCGGCCACCACGCGCCGCAAAAAGCGCATGATGGCCGGCTGGTTTCCGCCCGGTTACCGGTGCCCGTGATCGTCATCCTTGGCGCGGTCCAGCATCTTGCAGATGTCCTTTGCGTGTTGGACGCTGTTATGCGTGATCTCGCCGGACACTACTTCCTTCTGGTCGGTGGAGGCATACACCACGTTGCCTGCCAGCCGTCCTTCGGTGAAGTAGAACGCCTTGGGCAGGCCCTCGTCTTCAAAGGCCTTCTCCTCAGCGGCTCCCATCGCATAGATCAGGGCGGGACCCCGGCCGGACAGGTGGGCGCTCAGCCCGTCTGCCGCAAGCCGCATGGTGAACGGCCCGGAGACGTCCAGTTCGTCGATCGTGGCTCCGTCGGAGGCCCGGGTCAGGTCGATCGTGGCGTCGCCGCGGTACTTGATGACCAGGGTCCCGTCATCCTTTTTCTCGCCCTTGTACGTCACTTCGCGCTCGTCCCCGGCAGATACCTTGATGGTGGTGTCACAGGCGTCGAACTCGTAGTCCGCGTAGTACGCGTCGGGAACGGAAACGTACTTCCCGTCCGTGTCCTCCGGGGGCCACGGCCCCACCGCGCCTCCCCCGCCGTCGGACCCGGCAAACGCAGGGGCCGAAACTCCCGACAGCAGCGCCAGCGACAACGCGGCAGGCAGGCACAGTTTCCTCATTTTTCGGTTCATGGCAGCACTCCTGAAATGTGGCAGGAGGGGACGCATACGGACCTGACCTGCCGATGTTTAAACATCAAATGCCCGCAGTGGGCGAACGAGACCAGTTGTGATGCGGTGACATTGCGGCCGCTGTGTCCAGGCCGGCAATACGATCAAGCTAGCGCCGCCGTCGCCGGGGTGTCAACGGGTTTTTTGCGGATGCCAATGCCCTGCGTGTCACCGTCCCGGGACATTGGCATCCGCCACGGTCGCCGGCTTAGTGCTGATCGGCTGACGGCCGCTGTGCCAAGCGTAAGTAGGACGACCGCCGTCGGGCACGAGTATTTACTACCTGTATTGGCGCCGGATTTCCGCCAGTGCCGGGCCCCGGTACCGTGCCGTAAAACCGGTTCCCACCCCCGCAGCCCCGCCGGTTCCCGCAGACGGCTCCCAGCATTCTGTGGGACGCTGATGGTGATGAGTTCTCACCTTAAAGATTCCCGACGACGGCGGCCCGCCGGGCAGGTGCGCGGCGCAGGGGCGCTGGCTGCGTTGTGCGTTCTCGCGACGCTGGCCTGTGTGGCCGGCTTGATTGCCACGTACTACTTCTTCGTGCGGACCACCACGGGACAGTACATTGACGAATCCGCCCTGGTGGAGGCCGTGGCCATCCACGGCCCGGCCGGGAAGGCCACCACCAGGTTCCTGGACTGGCTGCCCACCATCTCGCTGGTGGCGGGCGCCGTCGTGGTCCTGTTTGTCACGGTGATCCGGAAGCGCTGGCGCGCCGCAGGCATTGCCGTGTCCGCGTGCATCGCCGCGAACATCGCCACGCAGGTCCTGAAGGAGCTGTTGCCGGAGCGGCCGTTCCGCGGCGTGGAAACCCTGGAGCTCAATTCGCTGCCGTCCGGCCACACCACGCTGGCTGCCTCGGCTGCGGCGGCGGTGTTCCTCATGGCGTCACCGCGCTGGCGGCCGTTCGCTGGGTTTGCGGGCGGCAGCTTCGCCATTGTGTCCGGGATTTCCACCGTGGTGAACCAGTGGCACCGCCCGGCCGACGTCATCGCGGCTTTCCTGCTGGTGGGCGCGTTCGCCATCCCGGCCGGCTGGCTGATCATCCGCACCGGCAACACCTGGAACGTGTGGGACGGTTTCGGCGGGCACTGGGCGTCCTCACGCTGGTGGATCCGCCTGCCTGGCCTGCTCTGCCTGGCGTTCGCCGTGGCGGCGGCGTTCCTGCTTACCCGTTACGTCCCCGGCCAGGGCGGCAGCACCACAAGCTACTTTTGGGGCGGAATCTCACTGATTGTGGTGGCCGGGTATCTGGCCACCGTGGCAACCACTGCTCTGTTTGCGTTTGCCGCACGACGGCGGGCGGCCGGCCGGCGCTAACGGCCCGCCGGCCACTGCCGCAGGGCGCTGGATGCCACCTCATGGCTGCCCCGCCCTACTTCAGGAACGCGGCGTTGAAGGAATTCAGGTCCACCGGGACGCCGTTGAGGCTGTGCTCGAACTTCTGCTGGATGCCGATCCGCATGGTGGCGGCCGTGTTCCAGCCGCCGTACTGCACCGGTGCGGGCGCGAGGTAGTCGGCCGTCCAGGTGGAGTAGTTGAGGTTGCTGGTGTTGGTGTCCCACAGCGGAACGTCGGCGAAGGCGGTGCTGTTGCCCATGAGGTCCGGCCACATGCCGGAGCCGCTGTAGATCACGGGCCGTACGCCCGTGCTGCGGACGCCGTCCACCATGGCCCGGGTCACCGGCGGGCTGCCCGGCTCCACGTCCAGGGCGAAGAACTGAAGCTGTGCTGTGTACGGGCCTGCCGCGCTGATGCCGCCCTGCCAGCAGCTGGCATCCCGCGTGTACACGGCAATCTTCAAGCCGGCGTCCAGCGCCATCTTGAGCTGGGGCTGCGTGCGGTACCAGGGCTCGCAGGTACCCCAGGCGGTGGAGTGCATGACGTAAAGGCGGATCCCGGCGTCGTACGCTTTTTTGAACCACGCGGGATCAGTGATCGCTGCGGTGGTGTCCACCACCTTGACCGAAGAGCCTGCGGTTGGCAGAGCTGCAGCGGGCTGCATCTTCGCCTCCTGGACTGGGTTCTGCTTCGCTACCGCCGGCTTGGGTGCGGCAGGTGCCGGTGCGGCGGCGGGTGCCGAAGCGGGTGCCGCTGGGGCGGGTGCCGAAGCGGGTGCGACAGCGGGTGCCGAAGCGGGTGCCGGTGCGGCGGGTGCCGCGGCGGGTGCTGCGGCGGCGGGGGCCGAAGCGGGTGCGACGCCGAGGCTCAGCAGCAGGGGCAGGGCGGCAAGGGCCGCAGCAAGGTTGATCTGAAGCAAACGATACTCCTGGGTCTGGCCCGCCCGGTGTCATCGGAGGCAGGCATGGCGCAGCAAAGGCCGCGTTCGAAGGGGGTGCGTAGTTGATCGAGCCCAGTTCCCGGTCAACCCGTGGGACGCGCACACGTAGTGCGCAAGGTCCGCAGCCTACTTTACGGGTGTTGCGGCGGGTAGTGAAAACGGCGGAAACGAGTGTTGACGGCCGCGGTCCCGGTAGCTGGCGGCTGTGGGCGGACGCCTGCCATTTACTTTGCCGCCGGCGCGGGCCAGAATAAATCGCACAACAGCCCCCACTGGCTCAGCAGCGAGCTGACTTCCACGCTGCAAAAACAGGGGGTTGCTCTGATGGCCGGTATCTACGATTCCAAGCTCTCCGGGAGGGTGGATTTCCCGGCGAGGGCAAGGGCTGTCGCTTCCATTCCCTCCCTGCTCAGGGTCCAGGGATTCCTGCGTACGCATGCCGGCCGCCAGGACAAGCCGGGCATCTGCGACTTCACCCTCGGCAATCCCCATCAAATGCCGCAGCAGGCATATGTTGCGGCGCTGCGGGAGCAGCTGGAACCCAGGAACGAAGGCTGGTTCGCGTACAAGACCAACGGCGTCGAGGCCCAGAACGCGGCGGCTGACTCGCTGCGGCGCCTGCTGGAACTGCCGTTTGAACCGGACGACATCCACCTGACCACTGGCGGTTTCACGGCCATCGCCATGGCCTTGAAGGCCGTGGCCGATCCGGGCGACGAGGTGGTCTACAGCCTGCCGCCGTGGTTCCTGTATGAACCGATCATCACCGAAGCCGGCCTGGTCCCGGTGAAAGTCCGGATCAACCCCGAAACGTTCGACCTGGACCTGACGGCCATTGCGTCGGCCATCACGCCGCGGACCAGGGTGCTGATCGTCAACAGCC
The DNA here is from genome assembly GCF_042880995.1 of Arthrobacter sp. NPDC058288. NCBI lineage: Bacteria > Bacillati > Actinomycetota > Actinomycetes > Micrococcales > Micrococcaceae > Arthrobacter > Arthrobacter sp. NPDC058288. Next base: position 362,398 of record NZ_JBHVYH010000001.1, on the reverse strand, counting down.
CCAACAATCCCACGGGCCGGATCTACCCGGAGACGCTGCTGGTGAAGCTGGCCGCCATGCTGGAACTTGCCTCGGAACGGAACGGACGCCGGATCTATTTGTTGTCCGATGAGGCATATAACCGGATTGTGTACGACGGCGCCCGCTTCCATAGCCCGGCCGAGTACTATCCGTACACGCTGCTGGCCTACTCCTACGGGAAGACGCACCTGGCTCCCGGGCAGCGCGTGGGGTACCTGGCGTTGCCGCCGGCCATGCCGGACCGCGACGCCATGCGGGAAATCCTGGCAGCACTCCAGGTTGCCATGGGCTGGATCTACCCCAACGCCCTGCTCCAGTACGCGCTGCCGGCGCTGGAGACGTTCACCATTGACGTGGGGCAACTGCAGCGGAAGCGGGACCGCCTCTTCGAGGAGCTCACGGGGATGGGCTATCAGCTGCACCGGCCGGAGGGTTCCTTCTACCTCTTTGTCCGCTCCCCGGTGGCTGACGACGAAGCGTTCACCGAGTCCCTGGCCACCCATGACGTGTTCGTGTTGCCGGGCGTCCTGTTCGAAACTCCCGGGTTCTTCCGAATCTCCCTGACTGCCAATGAGGAGATGGTGGAACGCAGCCTGCCCGCGTTCGCCGAAGCCATCCGGCTCGCGGGGATCGGCTAGGGAGACTCGGCGGCGGGGGCCTCCGCCCCGCTTAACATGCCGGGCCATGTGTTGACTCGCCGCAGGTCGCGGAGGAATATCGCATTTGTCCGCACCGGCGCTGTCAGGGCTCTCCACCGCCGTGCAGCGCGGGTGGCCCCAGCCGGAAGAAGGATCCTCCATGTCCATATTCGCCACCACTCCCGAAAGCCAGGCGTTCGGCCTGAAGGCGAAGATTTACGACGACGAACTGCGGTCGCGCGGTTATGTCGCCAAATTCACCAAGGACCTGGCGGTGAACCCGGAGGCGTACGTGGCGTTTGAAGCGCTCATCAGCGCTATCACCCAGAACATGGACCTGCGCCGCTACGAGCTGGTCACCCTGGCCGCCGCCCAGGCGCTCGGATCGGCACACTGCCGCCTTGCCCATGGAGTGAAGGCCCTGCGGGCGATAGACGAGGAGGAACTGGTCCAGATCGCCCGGGACTACCACAATGCGGGGCTGTCGCCGGCGGAGGTGGCCATGATGGAGTACGCCGAAAAGGTCAGCACCGATGCCGTCACCATGACGGACGCGGACACCCTGGACTTGCGGGACCACGGGCTCACCGACCGCGAAATCCTGGACATCACGCTGGCAGCCGGTGCCCGGAACTACATGAGCCGCGTGCTGCAGGCCATCGCGGCCGAGGTGGACGTTCCCACCAAGCTCTCCCCGCAGCTCCGCGGCGCCTTGCTGGCGCCACTGGCACAGTACGGAGCCGAAGCGAAGCCGCGCCACCGCGGCGCCTGAACCCGGCCCCTGAACCCGGCCCCAGGACACGGCGGCCGCCGTCGCGCGCTGCTATGCCAAAGGTTCCTACGCCAACGCGGCGGCGAGCGCTTTGAGGATCCACTCCCGGTAGGCCTCGGGGGTCCACCCGGCGTCGTTCACCAGGGTGCGGTAAGCCTGCGGATGGCCCAGGGACCAGATGGCGGCCGCGGCGTCTTCGTCGGACATGCCCGAGGTCAGGCCGCCGCGCTCCCTGACTGCCGCGGCCGCTTCGTGGTACCGGGTCAGCCGCTGCAGCGCGCGGGCCTTTTCCAGCTTCGCCACGTCGGCATCCACGGCTGCTGCCTGGGCGATCACACCCAGCACCGTGCCGGTCCGCTGATGCACCTCGACGAACCAGTCCGCAAGCATCGCCAGCAGCGATCCAAGATCCGGAGCCTGGCGGGTCCGCTCGCGCATGAATTCCAGCACCTGCGCCGGTGCGTTGGGACCGGAGGCTGCGTCATCGAGCACGGCCGAGAGCAATGCTGCCTTGTTTCCTACGGAGTTGTAGACGGTCTGCACCGCAACGCCGCTTTCGGCAGAAACGCCTTCGATGGTGGTGCGTACGTAGCCGTTGGCAGCGAAGAGCTCGCGGGCGGTGGCCACGATGTGCAGCCGGGTGTCCGCCGCCTGTGCCGTTCTTCGCGTGACTCGGGGAGCTGTTGTCTTTGGAGCTGGCGTCATGAAATTAGACTATCCCTCCACTCACTGGAATGGTATTCTAATCACATCGAAACACGGCAGTTCTCCGGTCAAAGGAGCCAGTCATGGACCAGGACATGCAACAGTTTGATGTGGTGGTGCTCGGCGCCGGGCAGGCGGGCCTTGCCGCCGGCTATCACCTTTCCAAGGCGGGGCTGCGGTTCGTCATCCTGGAGCAGGCACCCCGGATCGGGGACGTCTGGCGGGCCAGGTGGGACTCGCTCCTGCTCTTCACTCCGGCGCGCCACGACGCCCTCCCCGGGCTTTCCTTCCCGGCGGACCCGGACGCGTTTCCGTCCAAAGACGAGTTCGCCGACTACCTCGAGACGTATGCGCAGCAGTTCAGCCTTCCGGTCCGGACCGGCGTGCGGGTGGTCAGCGTACGCGGAACGGAGACCGGCTTTGCCGTCAGCACCAGCGATGGCGTGCTTCACACGCGCAACGTGATTGCCGCCGTCGGCGCCAACGCTCTCCCCCGCATCGCGGCCGCGGCGGCCGGGCTGGATGCCGGGATCCTGCAACTCCACAGCTCGCAGTACCGGCGCCCGTCGGACATCCCTGACGGGGACGTGCTGGTGGTAGGGGCCGGGACCTCGGGTGCAGAGATCGCCCTGGAGCTCGCCGCTACCCACCGCACCTTCATCTCCGGCCGCCCCACTCCCCACGTGCCCGATCCCGTGCTGCGACGCGCCGGCGGGGCCTACTGGCGCTTCATCCATTCCGTCCTGACAACGGACAACCCGCTGGGGCGGAAAGTGTCCGCCAACTTCCACCGTCGCGGGGCGCCGCTGATCCGGATCTCCGTCAAGGACCTGGACCGGGCGGGTGTGGTCCGGCTGCCGCGGTTCAGTGCCGCTGCCGGCGGACAACCCGCGTTCGACGACGGCACGTCCCGGAACGTACGCACCGTCATTTGGGCGACGGGCTACGAACCAGCGCTGGACTGGATCGACGGCCTGCCCGTGACGGACTGGGGTTGGCCCATGACCCGCCGTGGCGTCGTGCCGGAGCTTCCCGGGCTGTACTTCGTGGGCATGCCGTTCCAGTATTCGCTCACGTCGGGGCCGATCGGCGGGGTCGGCCGGGATGCGGCGTACGTTGTGGACGGCATCCTGGAGCGCAGCAAGAACGGAGTCCCCGCACCAACGAAGTAGCGCCCGCCCCAACCGGGTATGCCCGCCCCAACCGGGTGGGGGCTAGCCGGGCGGGGCCGGGAGGGGGTGGTGCGCGGCGGGGTCGAACGCGTCAAACCTGGACGAGCCCATCATGAAGATCCCGCGCTGGGGTATCCAGAAGTCGCCCAACCGGGTCTGCACCGGAAGTGCCTGCAGGGAGCCCAGGTCCTCGCCCTGCAGCGTCGCCTTGCTGCCGGAAATGAACCACATCCGCTTGGGGTTGGCCCGGAAACCCTGCCCGTTGGGGACCCGGCCAACCAGCCCTATCCTGCCGGCCTGCAGCGAGGGCCCGGCCACGGCTCCCATGACCCGCAAGAATGCCGGGCTACTCCACAGTTTCGCCGGCAGCGCGGACGCGAGCGCGGACATCGCCCGGGTGACCGGTGTGGCGGCGAGGCTGACTTCCCAGTGGAGGCCGACGTCGTCCGCTATATCCACCGTGAAGCGGTGGTCGTCGAGCCAGGCGACGTCGATCCGGTGGACCGACGTGGACTCCAGGGCGCTGCCGAAGTAGCGGGGGCAGGACACATCCGCGGGCACGTCCGTGTACATAATCCAGGAGCCCGAGGGGCGACGCATCCACACGGCGGTGTAGCCGGGACCCACTGAGGTGGCGGAAAACCGGCGCAGCGCGAGGAGGTAGCCGGAGCTGAACGGCTGGCCCATGATGCCGTAGCCGGTGAACCGCTCGTCCTCTCCTTCGGGGAGCCGGGAGTCGCGTTCCGCGGCGGTGATGATCGATCTGATGGATTCCATGGCGCCCTCCTAGGCCTGCCGGCGGTAGGTGGCCGCAACCACCTGGTACGGATCGTGGCCTGGCACCACGTTGTGCATGATGATGCGGCCGCCGTTGCCGTCGCCGGGTTCGATGTGGATCTGCCAGCCCCAGTCGGGTCCCTCCGGGGCGGGATAGGAGCCGGTCAGCCGGACCACGCCGTCGCCTCCGATGTTCCCGGACAGGGTGAGCCACTCCGGCCCCGAGTGGAACGAATCCACCCACACCGCCGTGGCGCCCGGTCCGGAAGAAGCGTCCGACGGCGGCGCCTCGCCCTCCGCCGTCGCGTCACCGCCTGCTCCGCCACGGGCCGACGGACCCGAGCCCAGGAGCAGCAGGCCGTTCTGCGGCTGGCCCTCGTGCGCCCACGTGTACTCGATGGTCACGAAGTCCTTTGCCGTCACCGCCACCGTGGCGGCGGACACTGATTCCTGGTACTCGTCCGTGGGCATGATCCGCATCCGGTTGTGGCCCTGCCAGGTCCCGGTGAACGGCGCCAAACATTCGACAATTTTCATACCGGAAGTCTGGCCCTGATCCGCCCGTGCCGCTAGGGGGCGCCGCCGGTCACGGCTCTGGCCGGTCCGGCTAGTCCTTGCGCCGCGCGGCGTCCCCCGCGGCGTCCGCTGCGGCCTCCGCTGCGGCGTCCCCCGGAGCGGCTTCTGCAGGTGCCGGCCGGGTGGTGTTCCAGATGGCCAGGAAATCGAGCTGTTCCTGGGCGTGGCTGCCGGGTTCGGCCGTGTACGCGATGAGGGTCAGGCCCTCGCCGGGGAGTTCGAGTGAGTCGCCGGTGAGTTCGATTTCGCCAATGAGGGGGTTGCGCAGGGTCTTGCGTGCCGTGCGGTGGAAGCGGACGTTATGGCGTGCCCAGCGGGTGGCGAATTCGTTGCTGCCCGTCGCGAGGTCGCCGATCAGGGCCTTGAGTTCCCGGTCGTGCGGGCTGCGTCCGGCCTCGGCGCGGAGCGCAGCAGCGAGGTCATCGGCCACGGTGTCCCATTCGCGGAAGAATTCCTGCGAGCGCGGGTCCAGGAACATGAACCGGGCGAGGTTCAGGGGCAGGGCCTCTGGCCGGAGGATGTCCCCGTACAGGGCGAAGCAAAGGCTGTTGGCGGCCAGGACGTCCATGCGGGAGTTGCGGACATAGGCCGGTGTGCCCGTCATCCCGGCCAGGATCCGTTCCACGCTCGGGCGCACTTTGGCCGAAGACCGGCGTGTTCCCGGCGCCCGTGACGGTTCGGACGCCCGGGCCAGGTCAAGCAGGTGGGCACGTTCAGCCTCGTCCAGCTGGAGGGTCCGCGCCAGGGCCTCGATGACGGATTCGGACACTCCTCGCAGGTTTCCCCGTTCAAGGCGGGCGTAGTATTCCGTGCTTACGCCGGCCAGCATGGCCACTTCCTCGCGTTTAAGTCCGGGAACCCGCCTGGCGCCTCCGTAAGACGGTATCCCGGCCTGTGCAGGTGTGATCCGTGACCGCCGGCTCGTGAGGAACTCGCGGACGTCCTTGCTGTTGTCCATGGCTACAACGCTACGACGCCGGGGCCCGGCCTAAGAGGAACTGCCAGTACACCTCACGCCAGTTACTCCCGCGCCCGCGCACGGAATGGTTCGCTGGAAGTCATCCCAACGGGGCCGGCCAACCCAGGAAAAGATACAGAATGAAACGTCTACTCATACCGTCCTCGGCGCTGCTCTGGGGGCTGCAGTTCGCCTTCCTGAGCCCGGCCCTCGCGCTCCTCCTGGTGGCGCTCTACAACGCAACGGCCGCGGAAGTGGGCTGGGTGCTCGCGGTGTCCAACGCCAGCGCGTTCGTTGCGTCCTGGCTGGTGCCCGCCTATGCCGACCGCAAGCAGAACTACCTTGCCCCCATGCTCGGCTGCGGAATCCTGACGCTGGCTCTGGCCGGACTGCTGGCGGCCACCACCTCGCTGCCGGTCGCCGTCGTCGGCCTGATTGTCCTGGGCGGTCCTGCCGGCGTGGGGTCATCGCTCCTTTTCGCCCATCTCAGGCATTCGGGCGCCAGCATTACGGATTCGATGAACACGCGGGCAATCGTGTCCTTCGCCTGGGTGGCGGGGCCGCCGCTGGCAACGTTCATCATGGGAACACTGGGCAACCGTGCAATCCTGCTGGCCATCGGGGCCGTGGCCGTTCTCAATATCGGCACCACGGCCGCCATGATCTCACGCCGGCAGCGGCGCCTCGAAGAGCGCGGGGCGTCGGCCGGCGGCGACGGTGACAGCCACCCCATGTCAACAGCAGCCATCGCAGCAGTCTTCGTTGGTTTCATTGCCCTGCACGCCGCGAACAGGTCGGCGGTTTCGATCATGAGCCTGTTCGTGACGCAAAAGCTTGGCTTGGATGTGATGTGGGCCGGAGTCATTCTCGGCGTATCCGCCGCCGCCGAGATCCCGGCCCTGCTCCTGATCGGGCGCCTGGGCCGCCGCTTCTCCAGCCGGGCGCTCCTCACTTCCGGGTGCGTTACCGGGATCGCGTACTACGCGGCCATGGCATTCGCTACAAGCCCTGCCGTCCTCGTTGCCCTGCAGGTCCTCAACGCCTGGTCGTTCGCCATGGTGGCGGGCGTGGGGCTGACATTGTTCCAGCAGATCATTCCGCGCCCCGGACTGGCGTCCGGCCTCTTCACCAATGCGGCGCGCCTCGGCGCCGTCGTCTCCGGGGCGGTCATCGGCCTGGGATCGACGACGGCGCTCGGCTATCAGGGCGTTTTCGCCGCCAGCGCGGCACTCACCGTTCTGGCAATGGTGATCCTCAGCGTGGCCGGGCGCACCACGGGCCGGCGCCGGGAGCCCGGCGGGGCAGAGCAGCCACAACCGGCCGGCGCCGCCCGCTAACACCGAGGCCCGCTAGGACCGCCGGCACTCCGCGCGGCTAGTAGTTCCGGCGGTGTTTGAGCCGCGGAATCGTGATGGCGAAGACGACGGCGGCGGCGAACCCCAGCACTCCGGTGGCCCAGACACCGGCCCCCAGTGAGACTGCGGCGGTGACGCCGGAGAGGAGGACCGGGCCGCCGGTGGCGCCGGCGTCGGCGATGAATCGCCAGAGTCCCAGGAACTGGCCGCGGCCGCGGTCCGGGGAGAAGTCGGCGCCGAGCGTCATGATCAGGCCGGAGCTGATGCCGTTGCCGAACCCGATCAGCAGGGCCGCCAGCAGCAGGCCCACGAAGCTGCCCGTCAGCGGGATGAGCATCAGGGCGGTTCCCATAATTACCGTGGACGGGATGGCCACCCATTGCCGGCCCTTGCGGTCCATGAGCTTGCCGGCCGGGTAGAACACCAGCATGTCGATCGCGCCGGAGAGTCCGTAGATCAGCGAGGCGTGGGTGGCGTCCATGCCCAGGTTGTCCGCCCACAGCGGGATGACCACCTGGCGGGAGGCGCGCAGGGCGCTGAGCAGCAGGATCCCGGCGCCCACGGTGAGGAACACGCCGGCGTGGGAGACGGCAATGCCGCGCATGGTGGGCTCCGGTCCGCGGTGGCCTTCGCCGGGACCCCCAACAGCAGGCAGGTCCGGGATGGTGACGGACAGGATGGCGGCCGCCGCCATGGCCGCCACGCCCACCCAGTACGCGCCGCTGATCCCGGCAAACTGCATCACGCCGGCGCCCACGAACGGGCCGATGAAGATGCCGATCCTGCTGACGCCGCCCAGCGTGGACAGGGCGCGGGCGCGGAAGGCCACCGGCACCGCCTCGGTCAGGTATTTCTGCCGGGCCAGGCTGAAAACGCTGGCGGCCATTCCGACGACGATCATCGCCACAGCGAGCAGCCACAGTCCGTCGGGAATCACCGAGGACAGCGCTGCCGCCGTCAGCGCCAGGGCACCGGCCGCGGCGGCGCCGACGATGGACCAGCGTTCGCCGAATTTGAGGGTGATGAGGGAGGCCGGCAGGTTGAAGAACCATGAGCCCAGGCCGATCAGCGTGACGATCAGCGCGGCCACCGCCACCGAGGCGCCGAGGTCGCGGGCGGAGAGCGCCACCACCGGCAGCACGGCTCCTTCCCCGATGCAGAACAGCAGCGCCGGTCCGAACGCGGGGACGGCAATGCTGCGGAGGCTGAAGGGTTTGGTGGCTTGTGCGGAGGTCATCCCTTTCATCCTATGCAGGCCCGGGCAATACCGGCGCGAAGCGGATCCGCCAGGACCCCCGGACCCCGGTCCGGGGGTCCTGGGCGCCCCCCAACGTCCCCTCCCGCAACGGCCCTTCCCGGGACTAGGATCAGGTATCGCCGGAAAACTTTCGGCGATACCCCGGTTAAGGACGACCCATGACATCGAAGTCCGCCAGCACGCGTGAACCTGCTGAACGGCCCACGGAGTTCACCGGCCGGCTGGCTGTCCGGCTCAGCGATCTTGCCCGGGAGCTGCAGCAGGAACAGGACACGGAAACGATCCTGCAGATCATTGTCCAGGCTGCCCTGGAATTGATCCCGCACGTCTCGGAAGCCTCCATCAGCCTGGTGACAGGCCGCCGCACGATCGACTCCCGGGCCGCCTCGGGTGAACTTCCTGTCAAAATTGACGCGCTGCAAAGCGAGATGGGCCAGGGTCCCTGCCTCGAGGCAGCCTACGACGAACGCATCGTACGCGTTCCCGACATGAGCAAGGACAAACGGTGGCCCGGCTTCGCGCAGGCGGCCTACGACCTTGGCGCCCGCAGCATGCTGTCCATCCAGCTCTTCGTTGAGGGGGACAAACTGGGTGCCTTGAACCTTTACGGCCAGGACGTGGACGTCTTCGACGAAGAATCGGAACAGATCGGACTCCTGGTGGCTGCCCACGCAGCCATCGCGTTCTCCGACGCCAAGGAAATCGCGCAGCTGACCCAGGCGTTGGACACCCGGGACCTGATCGGCCAGGCCAAGGGGATCCTGATGGAGAGGTTCAAAATCACGCCCCAACAGGCGTTCCTGGTGCTGACCAGGGCGAGCTCCGAAGCGAACATCAAGTTGCGGGACGTGGCCCAGCACCTCGCCAGCAGCGGGGAGTTTCCCACGCGCCGGAAGTGACCGGTGACCCTGCAGGGACCCTGGTCCGCAGTAAGGGCAACTCCCCGGCGGGTTATGCTGGTTACGGACCTTTCCCGGTCCCGGCTCAGCAGGGGGCATCTACCAGGACGCTTCATGTTCTGATGCAGAAGGTTTGCCCTCATGCCACGGAATCTCCCCCTCAATGAAACAACGTTCACACTGGCCCGTATCACAGGCCTGCTCCTGACACCGGAGAAGGTGGAGCGCGCCGTGCAGCTGCTCGCCGAGGGTGTCCGCGACGCCTTCCCGGGGTGCTCCGGCGCCGGAGTGTCACTGGTGGACGAACAGGGCGCCCTCTCCAGCGTGGGGTCCACGGACACCGTGGTGGTCAACGCGGACGCGGCGCAATACGACCTCGGCCAAGGGCCCTGCCTGCACTCCTGGGAGTCCCAGCGCACCGTCCTGGTCAACGACGCCGGAACTGACGACCGCTGGCCGCTCTGGTCCAAGGCCGCAATGGATCTTTCGATAAAGTCCGTGATCAGCGCGCCCCTGGTGGTAGCCAGCAGGTGCCTGGGGTCGTTGAAGGTCTACGCACCGCAGCCCGGCGCCTTTGACGGCACGGCAGCCCGGTCCCTGGAAAAGTTCGCCGTTCCCGCGGCTACACTGTTGGACCACATCCAGGGCCCCGACACCCCGCGCCGCTTCACGGACGTGGTTACCGCGGCGCTGTACGGCAGGGACACTACCCACCGTGCGCAGGGCATCCTGATGCAGCGGCATGGATTCAGCCCGGACCGCGCCCTTGAGGAACTGATGCATCTGTCCAGGTCCAGCAAACAATCTGTTGTCAGCGTCAGCGCGGAAATCCTCAAGATGTGTGCGCAACAGGAACCGGTGGGCCCGGCCTGGCAGTAGCCTGCAGCGCCTAGACGTACCCGTCCACAATCGCGGCCGCGATCTCCTTGTAGGCGCGCCGCGTCTCAGGCTTGAGCACATCCAGGGTGACCAGGTCGCCGTCGGCCACTCCGCGGTCGTGGGGAACGGCGATCAGCTGCCGGCAGATGCCGGAGAGGTGTTCCTCGATGGCGTCCTTGTCCACGCGGGAGGACACCTCGTCCTTGTCCGTGATCACCACGATGGCGTTGCGGGCCAGGTCCTCGTAGCCGTGGCTGGCGAGCCACTGCAGGGTGCTGCGGGCGCGCTTGGCGCCGCTCACCGCGTAGCCGGCGGCAATCACCAGGTTGTCCGCGGACTGCAGGATCCCGCTCATGGCGTTGTGCGTGACGCCGGTGCCGCAGTCGGTCAGGGCCACGGAGTAGTAGCCGGAAATGAGCTTGCGGATGCGGAGGTATTCCTCGGCCGTGAGCGAGTCGGACACTTCCGGGTCCTGCTCCCCCGCGATCAGGTGCAGGCGCCCGGCGTGGTGCATGTAGCGGGCCAGGGCGGTGAGCGAATCAACGGATTCGATGTTCTTGAGCAGGTCCGTGATGGTGCGCGGGCTGGACTGCTGGTAGATGCCTTCGCCGAGGGCGCGTTCCACGAGGTCGCCCGAGTCCGGGTTGGCGTCGATGGCGCAGGGGGCGTCGCCGCGGAATTCGGCGAGGGTCAGGCCCACGCCCACGGTGGTGGAGGTCTTGCCGATGCCGCCCTTGAGGCTGAGCACTGCGGTGTTGTAGCTGCCCTGCAGTTGGCGGGAGATGCGCCGGGCCAGTTCGTCTTCTTCGCGCTGACGGGGGCCGGGCCCCAGGTTGATGGCTCCGCCGGTCATGGCATAGAGGGCGCCGCGGAAGCCGCCGCGGGGGCGCGGTTTCTGTTCGCGGACAAAGGAACCTGGCGAGGTGATGAAGTCGGAGATGGGCGCGTCCGCGGCCGCCAGTTTGGCGGCCTGGCGGGAAACGTTCGACGGCGGCGCGCTGGGTTCGGCCGGGACGGCGCCCCTGCGGGAGGTGGCGGGCTGCGCGGCCGGCTGCGCAGGAACCGAGGCGGGAACCGAGGCCGGCACCGGGGCGGGAGTCGCCGCGGAAGTCTCCGGGGCACCCTCGGTTGTAGCTTCGGCTTCTGCCTGTGCGTCGGCGACGGCTGCCGCTTCGGCCCAGGAACTCCGCCGGGTGGGCGCGGTGCGGCTGTTGTTCGGGGTGGCAGCGGCTGGCATGGTTCCTGTCCGGGCGTCCGGAGAAGCGCCGGCCGGGCGACGGAGGTCACGGCGGCGGCGCGTCTGGGGCTGCCCTGCATTGTGTGCAGTGGCGCGTGCGTTCTTATCGGCCGATTCGGGCATGTTCGTCCCCCCAGGACATTCGGCAAAGCGTGCAACGGCTCTTTACGGCTTCGGTCAAAGAGCAATTCTAGGCGCAATAGGCCAAAAGTCCCCCACATTCCGGCGGAAGAGAGAAAGCGCACACAGTTGCTCCGACGGGGCGTGCGCTTTACATTGAGGCATGGCCAACTCTCCCGAGCACGAACGCGTCCTGGAACTTCAGGACCTCATTGTCGGCACCCAGAATGTCGCCGAGTTTTTGGAGCGGCTGTCCGTCATGGCGGCTGGTGCCCTGAGCCGCAACACCTCCGGCACCATTGAATGCGGGGTCACCCTGAAGCGCCGGCGAAGGACCTTTACCGTGGCCGGGAGCAGCCCGAAGGCGGTCCTCCTGGACGAGATCGAACAGCGCATCGGGGACGGCCCGTGCATCGAGGCGCTTAGGGTCAAGGAGCCGGTGCTGCTGGCCGACGTGGACAAGGATCCGCGCTGGCCGGAATACCGGAAAGCGCTGGCGGACGAGGGCTGCCGGGCTACGCTGGGTGTGCCGCTGGAGCTGGGCGAGGACGCGGCCGCGGCGCTGAACTTCTTCGCGTTCGAATCGGGCGTGTTTACGCCTGCCGTCATCCGGGAGGCGGTGGAGTTTGCCGATCTCGCCGGAGGCGCCGTGCGGCTGTCGGTGAAGCTGGGCACGGCGCAGTCGCTGGCGGACGACCTTGCCGCCGCGATGGAGAGCCGCACTTCCATCGACCTGGCGTGCGGTGTGATCATGGGCCAGAACCGCTGCACCCAGGCCGAGGCGATGGCCATCCTGACGAAGGTGTCCAGCAACCGCAACCAGAAGCTGCGCACAGTGGCCGAGGAGATGCTGGCCAACCTCGCCGGCGGCGACGTCCGGACCCACTTCGACGCGTAAGCAGGACCCGGGGCGGGAACCCCGCCTGACCAATCACCCGGCGGCCACTCCCCCGCCCGTAAGCCTCTCAGCCAGCCCGGAGAGCAGGATGCTGATGCCCTCGTCCAGTTCCGCCTCGCCGTCGTAATCCGCCAGCACGGGCGCGAGCTCGCGCAGGTGGGGGAAGTCGCGGGCCGGGAGCCGGTGCAGGCCCAGCCGGAGCAGGGCCACATTTTCTTCCGGGTCCACGATGTATTCCTGGAGTTCGTTCAGGATGTGGCCGTAGAGGAAGCCGTAATAGGCGCGGTAAACGTGGAGGGCATCGTTCGCCTCAAACCCCGCCTCGATCAGCAGTCCCAGGATCTGTTCCAGCGGGCGCAGCGTCCCCAGCGGCCGCAGACCCAGCGGCGTGGACAGCGGGCGCGTCACCAGCAGCGGCACAACGTTGGGGTGGCGGAGTGCCAGGAGCCGGAGGTCGTGGGCGATCCTGCGGAGCTGCGCCTGCCAGTCGGGGTCCTGCGGAAAGATCGCCAGCTCGTTGAGGACAAGTTCGGTGATCCCGTCCAGCAGGTCGGCGCGGTTGGCGGCGTAGCGGTAGAGGCCCATCGGGTCCCGGTCGAGCGCCTGGCCCAGCCGCCGCATGCTCAGGGCCTCGAGCCCTTCGGAGTCCACCAGCTCGAGCGCTGTCTTGAGGACTTCCTCCCGGTTCAGCCGTCTTTTGGAATCGGTATCCTGCGGGGCTGGCATGGTGGTTGGTCCTTAGCTCGGGATGGGACGGGATGGGCGCATTCGGATGTTCACTCTTGCTTAACCCGTAGTCTACGCCTAGTGTCTACAGTGTAGATGTCTCCGCAGGGAATAGTGCCAGACTTCCGGATTCACCTCGTCACTGCTGCTAATCCAGGGCGTGAGCAACCTCAGGCCTTGTGCAGTGATCTGAGGTGCAGCTGCTGTAGCCGAACGGCGGCACATGATGCACGGTACGGAAGAGAGCCAACCATGGGCGTTTCAAAGATTGACCGTTTTCTCAGTGAAGCCACCGCTCCGGACCAGGACGGCGGCGCGTCGCTCAGGAAAGACCAGCTCTACGGGCTGTACACCAGCTGGTGCATGCTCAACCAGTTCATCCCGGCATCCGCCGGGGACTTCTGGTCGGAGATGAAGACCCGCAGGATCAGGTCCACGGACAGCCGCCTGCGCATGACCGGGGCCGCCGCCGCGGACTACATCCTGGCCACCCGCCCGGTTCTGGTCTAGCGGCCGCAGGTCCGGTAGAAGCACGACGACGAGAGGCCGGTTCGCGGTCAGCCTTGGGGGCTGACCGGGGAGCCGGCCTTTTTCGCGCCTACCGGGGCAGCGCCTTCATCCCCTTCCTCGTGATCGAGGACCGCTGGCCGCAGCTGGAGCACGTGATGCGGTACGCGCGGGACATGGTGAACACCGGGATGAAGAAGAGCGTGAACTTGGACGCCCGTTCTTCGAGGTACTGCTCGACGTACTGGCCGCAGTAGCGGCACGCGGAACGCCTCCCGGGCAACGCCCGCAGGACGGTTTTGAGGCCGAAGAGTAGAAGCATCTCTGCCTTTCTGGGTTTCTCGACCCGGGTGGCGAAACACCCAATTCATCAGGGTGCTTACGATCTAATAGTAATCATGCTTAGTATTGGGATGAGGTTTCACACAACAACCCGTCACCGTGCCCCCCAGCCGCGGTCTCCCGGAAGGCAGGCAACACGCACATGGCTTTGGCCCAGCAGAACAGAGCGGCGGGATGGTCCACCCACCGCTTATTGTCGACGGCGGCGCGGCTGGACGAGCGCCGAATCAACCGGCGGCTGGTTGGGCTGGGACTCACGAAGTCGTCCTTCGACGCCCTTGATTGCGTGGAGGAGCTGGGCCCTGCCACCCAGAACTGCCTGGCCGACGAGCTCGGTATCACCGCCCAGAGCCTGGGCAAGATCCTGGACCGGCTGAAGGAGCTGGGCCTCCTCACCAAGGAACGCGGCGCGGGTGACGGCAGGAGCCGCAGCGTCAGGCTGACGCCCAGGGGACGGTCCGTGCTGCGGACGGCCGAAGAGCTGGTGCGTGGCCTCCCCCGGCCCGAGCGCGACGTCGAGGTGGACCTGCGCCGGCATCTTGAACAGCACATCGCGCACCTCACGGAGACGCAGCAAACAGACTCCCGGCAGACCCAGGTCCAGTCCCGGGCTTAGGCACTTTTACCTGTTACAAGAGTTACCAGAGTGACAGAAATAAAGTTGAGTTAATCTTGAGCTTTCCTTGGCTGCCGCTTGAGTGTGCTCCCGGAGACTCGATCTATCGGAGCCGGACAGGCCCCGAAGGTCTGCGGATAAGCCGCACAAGTTCAAGGGGAACTGCAATGAGCAAAGTAGCTGGACGCAAAAAGCGCATCATCATCACCACCGCAGCCATGGTGGCAATCGGCGGCGGTGCGGCCTTCGCCTACTGGTCCGCCGTCGGCGTCGGCACCGGCTCCTCGACCGCCGGCCAGACCGTGGCGTTCAAGGTCCTCAGCAGCCCCGCCACCGGCGAGGCCCTGAGCCCCGGCGGCCCCGTCCAGACCGTTGCCTTCACGGTCAAGAACGAAAACACCGGCGCGCAGAACCTGGCCAGCGTTACCGCCAAGGTTGCCAAGGCTGACGGTACGGACTGGGTTTCCGGAACCTGCTCGGCCACCGACTTCACGGTCACCGCGCCCTCAATCACCCTGGGCCAGCTCGCACCGGGCGCTACTGCCTCCGGCACGGTCACTGTTCAGATGGTCAACAAGGCCGCCAACCAGGACGATTGCCAGGGCGTCACGGTACCGCTGTACTTCGAAGCAAAGTGAAGGGATAGCGCGCTGACGCTCCTCCTCAATACCGCAACGTTCATTCCCCAATGGTGAACGTGGCACCCCCCACCACCCCCTGAGCCAATGTCGAGAAGGTGCGTATGTCCGGCAGGCGCAACCCCAGCTCCCCCGAAAGCCCCCGCGGCTTCCGGCGGGGGCTGGTGTTGTTTCCGCGCCTGATCCGTCGCGGCGCGGCCGCCTGCCTCGCACTGCTCCTTGCAGTACTTTTGGGCGCTCCGGCGGCGTACGCTTCCTGGTCGGCAATCGGAAAGGGAAGTACGACGGCGGCGGCCGCCACCCTGGCACCGCCCACCAATGTGACCGTCCCGTCGAGCAGCAACTCGAATGTGCCGGTCTCCTGGACCGGATCAGCCGGGACGCCCGCAGCGACGGGCTACTACGTCACCCGCGTCGCCGGCACCAGCACCGCCCCTGCCTGCGGCAGCAGCCCCGCCGCCCTCATCACCGGCACCAGCTGCACGGACTCTTCTGTTCCTGCCGGCACGCAGCAGTACGTCGTCACGGCGGTGTACCGCTCCTGGACTGCAACGGGCCTGCGCAGTGGCATGGTGACCGTCAGCAGCGCCAACTACTTCACCTTCGCTGTCCAGCCTGCGGCCATCGCCGCGGCCGGATCACCGCTGCCATCCGTCACGGTGGAGCTGCGCACCGCGTCGGGGACCAAACTGGCCACTGCCGGCGTGCAGGTGACCATCGGAATCGGCAACAACCCTGGCGGCGGAACGCTCTCCGGCTCGCTGACGGCCACCACCAACAGCCTGGGTGAGGCCACGTTCAGCGGCCTGTCCATTAACAAAGCCGGCACCGGCTACACGCTCACGGCGTCCAGCCCCGGCGTTTCCGGCGCCGTGAGCTCACCCTTCACCGTCACGGCAGCGGCCCCCGCCCAGCTTGTGGTCACGGGTCCGTCCTCGGGCACCGCCTCCGCAACAGCGGTTATCGGCCCCTTTGCCGTCCAGCGGCTGGACGCCTACGGGAACCCGGTGACCGCCGGCAGCACCGACGTCACCCTGGCCTCAAACTCCACCGGAACCAAGGTGTTTGCCGCGACGTCCGGCGGCGCAACCGTCACGAAGGTGACCATCCCGGCAGGGTCCGCATCGGCGTCGTTCTTCTATGGCGACACCAAAGCCGGACCGCACAGCCTCACGGCGGGCAGCAGCGGACTGACCGGGGCAACGGCAGCGGTCATGGTTTCGCCGGCCGCGGCGTTCAAGCTGGCCTTCGATGCCGCAACAATCGCACCGGTCAAGAACACCATCATCGATCCCCCGGTCACCGTCAGCATCCTGGACACCTTCGGCAACCTGACGGCCGGCACGGCGACGGTTACGGTGTCGTCCCAGTGCAATCTGAAGGGAACACTGAGCGTCTCCGCCGCAGCGGGGGTGGCAACGTTCTCGAACCTGGCGTTCTACGGCACCGGATCCGGCTGCACCATGGTGGCCACCGGAACAGCACTCCAGCAAGCGACCAGCAACGCCTTCACCTACGGGTGACCTGGCCTGCGGGCCGGCTGAGGCTCCTGTTCGTGGAACTTTGTCGTTGAGTGAACCCGTTGCCGCTGCCGCGGATTAGGCGCGGAACAGGGCCGCTGCCACCACGCCCGCGGTGAGCACCAGGAGCACGCCGAGCAGAAGGTAGCCGCGCCATTTGGGGCCGGAGCGGTGGGGGTTGATATCTACGTAGGGCATTACCGGCGGACCTTAACGGGAACAGGCTTCGCTGCCGCGCCGCGCTTGAGGCGGAGCATCAGGTACAAAGCGGAAAACGGAATGAACAGGGTTCCCATCAATGCGCACAGCGCAAAGACATAATCGGTCAGGGCCACGGAATTACCTCCAGGATGCGTCGTTGCACTCGAGGCTGGCACGCTACGTGGAAAGCTCTTAACGGCCGGCAACGAACGGTGGGATCCCCCATGTCGGATCGGTCATCACCCTACGTGGGCCGCGGCACATTTGTCCAACGCAGTAAAGCGGCACAAACTCCGTCAAACCCATGCCGGATTTATGCCGTGCGGTGGCGCGCTCAGCGCTGCAGCGCCATAAGCACCACCGCGGCCGTGGCCACGGCCAGGGCAGCCAGCCCCACGTTGGCCAGCACACGGAGGCGCCGCCTCCGCAGTTCGCGTCGCGAGTCCCGCGCGGTCAGTCCCTTCACGTAATTCCCCATGCCGGCGATAGTACGCCCACAATGTTTCCGGGAAACCAAGTCAAGCGGATTGTGACGCCGGCTTTATAACGACCAGCCTTTTGCGTCCCGCAGGGGCGGCGGGAAAGTGGTCCGGGTTTCCGGGGGCATATTCTGCTGGTCCAGCCAGGATCGGACGGGGTACGGATCATCAGCGACGATGTTCCTCGCCACAAAGCGGCGGAACGCTTCCTTGATGGCTCTAATCATGCACTTACGCTACGGGCGGCCAACTCCTCTAGACAGAGTGGTCTGTACTCGTCTTTTACGGCTCTCACCACTCGTTTATGGCAGTAACCGGTACTTGTTTCTTCCATCTGTCCACCAAATGCGTTAGTGCCCGTTTGAGGAACTCATAAAGCGCGAAAAATGCCGGGAAATAAACATTTGCGCACGCCCTAGCGCCGCTTTCCGGCGGAGGAGCATACTTTTAACGCCGCCCCAATCGATGGATGATTTCCACCCGGGCGGCCCATCACCGGCAGTGCCCATCGGGCCGGCCGGCATCCTGGCGAAGCGGAGTGTCCCGCACCCCTGCTTCGCGTCCCTTACCGAACAATGCAATCTCGGGTCTCAGAGGGTTGGAAGAAAAATGAGGAATCGCAGCACAACAGGACTGATGTCCATGGTGGCCGCGGCCGTCCTGGCCGTGGGGCTGGCCCCCGGGGCCGCCGTCGCGCACGAAGGCTCAGGGCACGGCGGCGGCTCGGACAAGAGTGATGACTGGAAGAACAACTCCGAGCAGCGCAGGCTGGTGAAGACACTGCGGAATGTCACTGACGATTACCGCTGGCTGGATAACGCAATCGATGACGGGTACAAGAAGATCACCGAATGCATCGAGAAGGACGGCGTCGGGGCCATGGGTTTCCATTACGCCAAGGAGTCACTGATCGATGACAAGACGCAGGCCCGCAAGCCGGAGATTCTTGTGTACATGCCCAACGACAGCGGCCGCATGAAGCTGGTGGCCGTGGAGTTCCTGTCCACGGCAGCGGTGCGGCCGGAGATCGCCGGCCTGGACTTCGACGACGGGCCCTTCCCGGGTTCCTTCGCCCTGCACGCCTGGGTATGGAAGGACAATCCGGACGGCATGTTTGCGGCCTACAACCCTGACCATAGCTGCCCGAAATAACGGAACAACGCGTGAGGGGGTGACCGGCAATCACCCCTTCGCGGTGACCAGGGCCTTCTGCAGGAGGGGAACCAGCTTGGTGTTCCGGCCCCAGACGGGGTCGAAGATCTGCAGTTCCCAGCACTCGGCCAGGGATTTGGCGAGGGTCTCGTTGGTCCAGTCCGTGTAGGTCTCGTGGGCGTAGGAGGGCCCGCCGGAGCTCCCCAGCCAGGTGAACTCCCTGGCGCCGTCGAGCGTCACGCAGATCTGTCCGGTGCCCGATTCGCCCGGAGGGAACACCAGCACCACCAGATCCGTTTCCACCAGCACTGAGGAAATAATGCCTGCCGACTGCTCGGTGCAGCGGCCGGTCACAAAGGCGCGCTGGCCGTGTCCGCTGGACATCTCGCTCCCGGGCTGGGAATCGTCCGTGAGGAAGCCAAGCCGGTTGATCGCGGCCAGGGCCTCGCTCATGGGGCCGTTCTCTCCGGCGTACTGCGGCGCGGCATAACCGGGCACGTAGCGGAGGGAACCCTCAAGCCAGCGTGCAGTCAGTTCGCAAGCGCCTTCGAGCGTGGTGCAGTTCCGCCACGCGTCCTCATCGGGGACACCTT
The DNA here is from genome assembly GCF_042880995.1 of Arthrobacter sp. NPDC058288. Taxonomy (NCBI): domain Bacteria; kingdom Bacillati; phylum Actinomycetota; class Actinomycetes; order Micrococcales; family Micrococcaceae; genus Arthrobacter; species Arthrobacter sp. NPDC058288. The sequence goes on along the minus strand of NZ_JBHVYH010000001.1, from coordinate 343,359 downwards.
CAAACATGCAACTATCTCCTTAAAGTTCCCCCAGTAGTCACATGCAGAATGTATCACTGCTCACACTCGCTATGCTCTGTCACTTGCGTAACACAACGGCGCGCAGGGGCCTCCCGTCAGGGCTGCACTTTGTAGCGGTACATGAACGCCGCCATCTGGTCCCGGAGGATGGAGGCTGCCGGCCGGAAAGTCGTGGACCCGTCCTCTTCAGTCCAGCCGTTGCTGATGCCCTCCTTGGCCAGCCAAGAGATCTCCTTGTAGAAGTTGTGCGTGACGGGGATGTCCGCAAACGGGGACGTCGTTTCCGGGACGAACCCGGGGGCATCCGGGTGCAGGTAGACATAGTGGCGGTACAGGAAGGCTGCCATCTGGTCCCGGTTCACAGTGGACGCCGGGCGGAACGTCCACGAGTGATCGGCCTCCTCCCAGCCCTTGCTGATGCCCTGCTTGGCCAGCCAGGAAATCTCCTTATAGAAGTGGTGCGTCGTGGGCACGTCGGCGAACGGCGACTCCGCCGGCGGCACAAAGTCCGCCGGGCTGCCTGCCAGCCGGAACAGGAAGGCCGCCATCTGGTCGCGGTTCACCTGCTCTGCCGGGCGGAAGACGCGGGTGCCGTCGGACAGTGTCCAGCCTTCCGTTATGCCCTTAAGCCCCAGCCAGTCGATCTCGGTGTGGAACGCTGACGCGGACGTGATGTCGTTGAACACCACGGGGCTGAAGGTGAAGGTCCAGCTGGAGGCCTGGCCGGCCACCAGGGCGTAACCGGCGGTGGCCCGGGAGGTCACGGAGACGGTGCCGGTGCCGGCGTAGATTCCGGCGGGAACCACGTTCCCCGCCACCAGGTACTCCACGCCGGTGGCCGAGGGCACCGTGTAGGTGTCGTTGAGGGCGCCGATCTTGTCCGTGAACTGCACCGGGGCCGGAACCGCACCCGTGGCCACGGTGGCTGTGGAAGCGCTGGTCCGCTGCGCGGACACGTAGGCGTCTTTAGTACCCGTGACACGGACCGCGAGGGTCTTTCCCTTGTCGTCCGCGGTCACGGTGTAGGTGCTGGCCGTGGCGCCGGAGATGGAAGCGCCGGCGCGAAGCCACTGGTAGGACAGCGCCACCGGGGCCGGCTGCCACACGCCCGGGTTCGCGGTCAGGGTGCCGCCCACAATGGCCTGCCCGGTGATGACGGGGTCATAGGGCGCCGTCACAGTGGCGGGCGCCACCGCGGCCGTGGGCGCGGAGGTCAAGGAGACGCTCGCCCCGAAGAACCGGCTCCCTGTCACTGTGACGGTCAGGGTGGTGCCAACGTCCGCGGGCTGCAGCTGGTAGCCCACTGCCTGCGCTCCCGGGATGGGGGTGCCGTTCCGCTTCCACTGGTAGGAGTAGGTGATGTCGCTGGGCGTCCAGTTCTGGACGACGGCGGACAGGTAGTTCCCGACGACGGCCTGGCCGCTGATGGTGGGGGTGGTCCCGGTGATGGTCCGGTCCGGCTGGAAGTTCAGCGCCGCCGTGGCGTCCAGCGCTCCGCTGCCGCAGCCTTTGGTGCCGCAGGCCCAGGAATAGTTTTTGGCGGTGGATTTCATCCGGGTTTCGACGTTGGCCGGGGTGGCCAGGTCCCCCAGCCGGGACATGAGCAGCGCAGCGAGCCCTGAGGCGTGCGGGGCCGCCATGGAGGTTCCTTCCGAGGCTGCGTAGGCTTCGGAAACCACGGGCGTGGTGGTGCCGAAGTTGAATGCCACCGCGATTCCGTCCTGCGACGTCTGGGTCATATCCCCGCCCGGTGCCGCGACGTCAACGGTGGATCCGTAGTTGGAGTACGGCGCCAGATAACCTCCGCGGCTGACGGCGGCCACGGAGATCACGTTCTGGCAGTTTGCGGGGCTTGACGAGGAAGCCAGCATGTTCTCGTTGCCGGCTGCGGCCACCACTGCTGCCCCCGTGCCGTAGGCGAAGTCCACGGCATTCTGGAACGTGGCCGAGCAGGGCTGGGTGGCGCCCAGGCTCAGGTTGATCACGCGGGCCGGGGTGGGGTTGGAAGGCAGGCCTGCGATGCTTCCGCCGGCGGCCCAGATGATGCCGTCAGTGATGTCGGAGAGGTAGCCGCCGCAGGGGCCCAGGGCACGGACCGGCAGGATCTTGGCCTCGGGGGCGACCCCCGCCAGGCCCATGCCGTTGTTCGTGGTGGCGGCAATGATTCCGGCCACCTGGGTGCCGTGCCAGGAGGACGGGCTGGCCGGGATGCCGTCCCCGCACATGCCGGCCGCGGTCCAGTCGCCTTCATCGCGGGGATTGGCGTCCCGGCCGTTGGAGTCGCGGGAGTAGGCGGGATCGGACATCATGTCGTACCCGGGGAGCACGCTGGCGTTCAGGTCGGGATGGCTGGTGATCCCCGTGTCCACCACGGCCACCACCACGCCGGCGCCCTTGGTGGCCGTCCAGGCACCCGGGAGCCTCATTCCGCCGGAGGCGTCCCCCAGTGCCCACTGCTGCGGGTAGAGGGGGTCGTTCGGAGTGGCGGCCGGGTACATCCTGCTGTCCGGTTCGGCGTATTCGACGGCGGGGTCCGCCTTCAGGGCGGCCAGCGCCTTTTCGGTTTCAGCAGTATCGAGGGAGCGGCTGGCGCGCAGGACGCGGGCCCCAGCTGCCGTCCCGCGGATGTCGGACACGGGAACGCCGACTTCCCGGGCAACAGCGGTGGAGGATTCTTTGCGCAGGGCGGACCCGGCGGCGGCTGAGTCCTTGAACTTCACAATGAACTGGTCCGTGGCGGCAACGCTGCCGGCAGCCGCATGAGCCGGCGCCGGCGCCGCGGGAAGCACGGGCGCGTCAGCGGCAACAGCCGGGACCGGGAGCGACGAGGCACACAGCAGTGCAACTACACCGGGTATCAGGAGACGGGAAGACAGCCGGGTGCGCAGAGCGTGCAACATCGCGAAATCCTAGGGGCCAGGCGTCGACCCCCCAGGAGCCGGACCGCGGGAAATAGAGACCGCGAAATCCGCGTCAAGCACGAGTGTAACAACGTGTTTGTTTATTTCTAGGCCTGCGGCCCCACCGGTTTTTAGTGGTGTGCCTGGGTTTCCTGCAGCCGCTTGATGAACCAGCGGGACTGCTCGGGTCCGTAGGGCAGCACCGGGGAAATAATGGCTGCCGACTGCTCGGTGCAGCGGCCGGTCACGAAGGCGCGCTGCCCGTGGCCGCTGGACATCTCGCTCCCGGGCTGGGAATCGTCCGTGAGGAAGCCAAGCCGGTTGATCGCGGCCAGGGCCTCGCTCATGGGGCCGTTCTCTCCGGCGTACTGTGGCGCGGCATAACCGGGCACGTAGCGGAGGGAACCCTCAAGCCAGCGTGGAGTCAGTTCGCAAGCGCCTTCGAGCGTGGTGCGGTTCCGCCACGCGTCCTCATCGGGGACACCTTCAAACAGGCAACTATCTCCTTAAAGTTCCCCCAGTAGTCACATGCAGAATGTATCACTGCTCACACTCGCTAGGCTCTGTCGCTTGCGTAACACAACGGCGCGCAGGGACCATCCGTCAGGGCTGCACTTTGTAGCGGTACATGAACGCCGCCATCTGGTCCCGGAGGATGGAGGCTGCCGGCCGGAAAGTCTTGGACCCGTCCTCTTCAGTCCAGCCGTTGCTGATGCCCTGCTTGGCCAGCCAGGAGATCTCCTTGTAGAAGTTGTGCGTGACGGGGATGTCGGCGAACGGCGACTCCGCCGGCGGAACATAGTCCTTCGGGCTGCGGCCAGCCGGAACAGGAAGGCCGCCATGTGGTCCTGATGAAAAGCTCACTCGACTACAACAAGGTCGCCTACAGGGGTAACGCGTTCTTCGTCATGACCGGTCGGCACGTTGAAACCAAGGGCAACGGCTCAGCGGGAACCACATGGACCGGCGCGGAAGGGCATTTCCAGCACACCGGGGCAGTGGCCCGCTCCGTGTTCAATGGTGTCCGCTTCGTCATCACCGGGGCGCATACCGAGCTACTCGAGCCGTGGAACGGTGACGGCGACTTCATTGATGAAACCTCGCTGGACGCCTTTGTCTTCAACCAGCCGACATTCAGTTGGGGCACGGATGGGCCTGGTCGGCCTCGTTCGCCAGCCGTCTCGCGGTCTTCCCGCATAAGCCTTACGTCAACGAGGCTAACGGGCGCCGGGGATCAAGCCGGGGGATTTTCCGTGGGGTTGGCACCACCGACTTGCGCCCGTACTTCGGCGCATCAGTTGTGCCAGGCCGGACTCAGACAGCAGCGCTGCCCACAGTTGTCCCGTCAGTATCTGCAGGCGACGCGATGTCAAGGGTGCGGAAATCTTCGCCGACCAGTCCGGAACGAAGCCCATCTCGGCAGTGATCTGGGCTGCGCCGGCCACGGCAGCAGGGAACAACAACGCGATCTTCAAGGTTCCGGTCTACGTCGGCAGAATGTTCCTCGCGGACATCCGGGCGGACATCACCGTGACGGGATCCGACTCGCAGCGCGTTGGATACATCAACTTCAAAGCGCAGAACGGCGTCACCTTCATGTCCGCAGAAGCGGCCATGACGCTGACAACGGTTCCGACCGGGACCAACACGGGCCTGTCACTGCTGCCCACCTGCTCGCAGCTCAAGGTTCCTGCAGGGACGCACTACGCGGAGATCGAACTCCAGCTCACGAAGATCCGCAACGGCGACTCGATCACCTTGTACCACCCGCAAGTGAACGTGGTGTAGGTTCCAACTCAGGCTCTGGAGTCCTCACTTGGGTGAGACTCCAGAGCGCGAGGATCGTGTAGCAGGCGAAAGCGATGGACTGGTTGCCGCCCCATGGGGAGAAGAACAGGTCCCAGATACCGTGGAGCGACGCGAATACGACGATGGGCATCATGGCGCCGTTTACGCGGATTATGGCGAGCACGAGCACTGCCAGGATGGCCACTGGCAACAGCACGCCGAGGACTCCGCCTTCGACCCACGCAGTAAAGAAGATGGAGTGAAGGGACACGCGGTGCCCGGCGCGGATCCAGACCGGCAGGTACATGGCCGGGTTGTGCATACCTAAGAAGTCCGCGACCCGGACGCCTTCCGCCAGTGTGATCGGATCGAGGCTCTGAACGTTGCCCCAGCCAAATAGTGGCTCTCGCATGATCATGGCAATGGACAAGGGCGATTCAGTGCGTCCGCCGAGGATCGCCGGTGTGTCATCGAGCGTCTGGCCGATGGTGCGCTGCTGAATCTCCAAGCCGAAGTACCCGGCCTTCATGGCCGACGGTAGGACTTCGGACAGAACGTAGACGATGATCCCGCCGACAATAGCTCGCATAGGCCGCCCCTTGCGTGGGCCGCCCTTCACGTAGATTGCGACCGCCGAGAGCATGCAGACCAAGCCCATTGATCTGTAGTCCCAGAAGATGCTGGCGATACCAACCAGGATGAGCATTGGGATAAGCATTGGCTTGGCGCGGGAGTTCATGAAGATGTAAACCAGAACTGTTCCCACGGGGTAGGCGATGCCGTACTTCCAAAGGTCATCGAACCCACCAAGCGTGTTTTCAGGCCGGGCGATCAAGTAGTACAGCAATTGCCCGAACGTGAACCATGCCAGGAGTTGCGCCGCTTCGATCTTGCTCGTGGTGATCCGGCTGAAGGCGAACAGGAAGATAGCGAACGACAGCGACTGCCCAACGTTCGAGTCCGGGATTTCAACGCCCTTGAACACGCAGACCAGTACGAAGGACGCCGAGCCGATCCCAGCAAACAGGAGGATTCGCTTCAGCCCGGCAGGAGCCTTGGTAGCGCTACGAAGCGGAAGCGTCGCCAGTGCGAGTATGAAGCCGAAGGGCATGGCCGTTCCAAGCATTGGAACGTTCGAGGCAAGTGCCACCAGACGACGGAAACCCAGCTTGTGATGTAGAGGCTGCTTATCACTTTGCGACAGGGTAGGTACTGGGATTCGACTTGCCTGCCTCACCGGGTGGCCCCCGCAGCTGACCGCTGCCTAGCCGGCGCAGCGCCAGCCGAACGCTTTGTCTTCAGCTTGAGCGCGGGCTTCTCCACCGATAGGAAGCTCGCAAAGGCAAGGGGCAGTGTGCATACGATGCTCAGCGTCACATACACCAAGGGCCCCAGTGCGTGAGCCCCGGCCAGGACTAGCAACTGCTGGACCGGAAAGGCGTACAGGTATGTCCCATAAGATATGTCCGTCTTGCTTCCGATGTGCCTCACCATCTTCGGCATGGAATTCCCAAGGTACATCATCAAATAGGCCGTCGGCAGGGCCGTCAGTGAGCGTCCGAAATCAAGAGCGCTGGCGGCTACGATAGCGACTGCCGCAAGTGCTGCGAGGCTCGCGAGCGACGGTATTTTCTCGGCGTAGGCGTAGAGCGCGGCGCCGGCGACGAAGAACGGAACCAGCAGGCCGAGCTCCCCAACGATTCCGCCGGTACCTCGTAGATCGATGACAACGCTGACCGCGGTCGCAGCGACAAGCGCAATCGGGAACAGGGCTACTGTCGTTCGAGCCTTCCTCCCCAGCAGTACGAGGCCGATCACGACGTAGCAGGCAAATTCGTAGCGCAAGGTCCAGAGGGAGCCGTTCCAGGCTTCCGGGTAAGGCGCCCCCGCCAGGGTCGTTCCGATATCACCGCCGCCAGCTTTGATCATCAGCGCGTTGCTGACCAGAAACTTCAGTCCGTCGAGCAGTGTCCACGAGCCGCGGAAGGCGCCTGCTAAGCCAGCTGCTGCGAAAGCTGTGAAGACCAGGCAGACCCAGTACCCCGGGAAAATTCGCAAGACCCGGCTCCACATGTACGTGCCCAGTCCGGACTGAAAACGACTGCGCGTAATGAGGTAGCCACTGATTGCAAAGAAACCACCAACAGCGAAATGGCCGAGGCTAAGATCGCCCACTGCCGGGTCTGGACCAAATCCGCCGATTGGAAATGAATGTGACACGATCACGAGAACCGCCAGCAAAATTCTGATCAGATTCAGGGCGTTGTCCCGCGTGATTTCTAGCGTTCTCATGTTTCCCCAGTCATTTCGTGGCCCGCCCATTCCACGCACCCATCCCGCTATCGTACTCGCCGTGCACTACGGTTCGGCTACTTCCCTTGCGTCAGGAATGCCACCAAAGGCCACAGGATCAAGAGCACTACCAAGTGAGCGCCCATCCAGCGCTCGGGCTTATCCTCGGTCCGCCGAGTATCGTCTTCGCGTCGAGCGGCGAACCAGCTTGAAACGTGGTCGATCAGCCCAATGCGAGTCCCCTAAGGAAGAGTTGCAAGTATGCCCATAGTGTATCGGCTGACATAAGTTGCGTCACATTATGGGTGGCACCACGGCCGCAACAACATTTCGTCGGGTAAGGGATGCTGTAACACAGGTAGCAACAGGTAACATGCGTCACAAAGACGGGTATATGCCACTGTCGTTTACGCAGTAGCTACGCAGGTACCTTCTAGCCATGAACGGCAAGAAGAGTAACAATGCAGTGTCCCCCCAGGGCGGGAACGCCGCGGTGAAGCGCCGGGGACTTCTCCGGATTGGCACCCTCATGACGGCATTCACTAGCGCTTCCGCTATCTCAGCTTTCAGTAACACTGGGGCTCAAGCGGCTCCGGGGGATAAAACCTCTCAAAGTTATGTGCCTACCGCCGAAAAGGGCGTTGCATTAGGCGTCGCAACGTTGGACTCTGCGTCCAAAATTCCGCCTGCGCAACTTCCAGACCTTTCTTCCACCGTTGCCATTAAGGGCCTCGAGAGCTCCAAGGTGGATAAGGCGGGGACAGGATGCGTCTACGCGACCGACTATGGGGTGACCGCAGACGGCACAAGCGACGACACCGTCGCTCTCCAGGCATTCGTAACATATATATGCAGTAATGCGAGAGTCGGAATCCTCCCGGCCGGGACGATAAAGCTCACCACCAAGATTGATTTCCCGCAAAGGCCAGGGTGGCAGCTGCGGGGCGCTGGCTCAGAAAAAACCATCATCTTGCAGGCCGCGGATAACGTCCCGATCTTCGATATCGGCGCAACGTCGGGGCCGGCTGTTCACACTTTCTTGATCCAAGACATACGCTTCACCTTCGCCAACATACAACCGCCGACTAACACGAATGCCAACCCCATCGTGTTCAGCAAGGAAGCCTATTGGGGGACGTTCAGCCGACTCGTCTTCGTGAGGGGGTTCTATGCCTTCAAGGTGAACAACGCGGTTGGTGGACCATGGGGTTCAGTATGGGACGGGATTCGCTGCGGATCGGAAATGACCGGCGGCGTAATGAACTGGTCGCTGTGCATTAACGGCGTACCGAACAATCACTTCGGGCGCATCTTCCTAGACGGGTCCAACATGCTCGGACCAATCTTCTGGGTCCGAGGTTACAACTTCACCATTGACACCATCGAGTTCGCCGCTGTTCACCAAGGCGCCCAACTGCTGGTACTCGATCCATCGTCACGTGTAGAGGTCTGCACCCTGAAGCTGGAAAACGGCACCTACGGACCCGGCTTCAACGGCAAGGCGCTGGTGGAGCTAAAGGGAAATGCCTACATGAATCTCGGCAACTTCCACATGGGCGGCAACAACATGGTCATGAACATGACCGGCGCCAAGTGCTACATGTTCGCCGTTAACAGCGGTGCAGGCGGCGGCGGGTACCTCCGCGCCGAGTTCGTTGACGCTCAATGGACTTCAAGGGCCGGCAATTCCTACGTCGCTTCGCCAGGCACCCTCGCCCGCGGCATTGATATCGGGGGGACACTTCTCTCACTCTGGGATATTACGGATTCCTCTTCGTCAACAACGCAGAACCGAACTCGCATCCTGTCCGCGATGAACGGCCGAATAAGCCTGGACAGAGGTGACGCCGACGTCACCCTGTCAGTCGGCAACGACAACATACAAATGTTCAACACACCGCTCACCGCGCCCCGCGTCGTCACGCTGCCCAGTGTGGGTGCCGCGTTCAATGGCCTCGAATACACCATCGTCTCCGACGGAGCCGTGAACGGGGCCAACATCCTGACAGTCAAGTCCGGCGAAACTCCGCTCGCTACCCTAGCGGTGGATAACACTTCCATGCGCATAGGCTTCCGACGAACCAACACCCGCGACTGGGTCGTGATCCCTAAGTAACTGTCATACCCCAGATCGAAGGACCGAAAGACCGGGACCGTTCCCCAAACTTAGGCGCCGCTCGGATTGTTTCCAGTTAGGCGGGCGAACCCGAGGGGGTTCGTGACTACCGACGCGCAACGTAACATTAGGTGTTCTGGAGATTCGGGACAGACTGTTTTCAGACCCAATTGCAGGGATACCTTTTACTCCCCTCCCGGCCGGTACCACCCGAAAGACGTCGGCCCCTATCGCTCGTGGGCTCCCATGGAATCTCCTGCAACCGCTGAGCTATCTCGACGCCCCGCGCTTGACCCCTCGGTGAGAAGGGAACGATAGACCGGCCTGGCGAACCCCGCCACGAGCGAGCAATGGCACGATGCCCGCGTGGAATTGAATACCTAGATGATTAATTCCTATTGGTTTCAGTGGTCGCAGGCGATTAGGGAGCGCTTGCGGGGCGCGCCGGTGAGCCAGTTGTGCCAGATTCCGGCCGCGAGAGCAAGGAGCCGTGCAGCGACGCGTGCTTTGACGCCTTCAAGGGTGCGCCCGCCGTGTTCGTCGAGGGTGAGTTGGCCTTTGAGGGCATCGAAAACTGACTCTATCCATTGCCGGATGCCGCCGGGTTTGCCGAAGCGTGGCTTTTCGTCCTTGTGGTCAGGTCTAATGAGGTGTGCTCCGAGGTCTGCTGTGATGAACCGTTCAAAGTCCTTGCCGGCGAAGCCTTTATCGCCCAGGATGACCTGCCCGGCTCGGACGAGGTGATGGTCCTCTTCCAGAAGGGCCTGGGTGACCTCGCGTTCGCCGACATTTCGGGTTCGCCAGGCCCCAGATGACCGGCATTCCTTCAGGGGTGCTGATCAAGTAGAGACGGAAGCCCCAGAAGAAACGTGAATGCGACGCGCAGTAGCCGTAGCTGGCATGGCCGGCAAGATCGCTGCGTTGGACGGTTACCCGTGACATTCCGCAGGGCAGCGGGGTGGAATCGACCAGCCGGAGCACGTCATACCAGGACGGGATGTCCCTGGCCAGGGCTGTGATCGTCGCGCAGATCAGCGTCCCGGCGGCCCGAAACCGTTTGTTGTATCCAGATTGCTGCGGGATGTCGGGGAACATCCCGGTCAGGTGCGTCCGGGCGTAACGGATCCACCTGGTTTCGGAGGAGTATCCGAGTAATTGCTGTGCCACCACCAGGCAGAGCAGCTCGGCATCAGACAGCCCGGGCTTGCGCCCGGGCCGCCGGTCCCGTGACACGCCAAGATCAGGCAGGACACGGTAGGTCAGAAGGACATAGAGTGTGGTCAGGAGAGTGTTTAGTTCGGGGTTCACATACCGGGTTTAACACTCTCCGCCTTACTTTAAAAGGCTCCCCACCGTCCTACCCAATAGGAATTACTCATCTAGTGCTGCGCGCGAGTCTCCTGTAGCCGCCTGATGAACCAGCGGGACTGCTCCGGCCCATACGGCAGTATGGGGATGGCCTTGGTGGCGTCGCTGGGGGTGTCGCGGATGGACTGGATGGCCTGGCGGACGGCCGTGGACATGGTGTTGGCCATGGTCTTCACGAACTGGTCGCTGCAGGGTTCGCCGTGGCCCGGGATGAGGAATTCATAGCGGTGCCGGAGCGCGGAGATGTGCCGCAGGGCGACGGCCCATTCCTCCGGGAAAGCGTCCTCGAAGGAGGGGTGTGAGCCCTGCTCCACGAGGTCGCCGGCGAAGAGCGTGGTGGACGTTCCCACCAGCAGGTCGCCGTCGGTATGGCCGCGGCCCAAATAGAAGAGGGTGACGGTCTGGCCGCCGAGGTCCACCAGGACGGGCTGGTCTTTCACGATGGCATTGGGGACCACCAGTTCGGAGTCAGCTCCTTCGCCTGCCGCCATTTCCGGCTCCAGGGCGGCGACCATGCGGCGCTGCCGGTCCCCGTTGTCCTCAATCTCCCGTGCACAGTTCTCGTGGGCATAAAACTCCGTGACGCCTTCGTCCGCGAAGATAGCGTTGCCGAAGAAGTGGTCGTAGTGGGCGTGCGTGTTCACCACCATCAGCGGCAGCTGGGTCTTTTCCCGCACCGCCGCCAGGATTTCCCGGCCCTGCCGGGGCCCGCCGCCGGTGTCGATCACTATGGCGCGTTCGGCGCCGATTATGAGTCCGGTATTGAGCTTCGAGCCTTCGGTGGTCAGCACATGGTTGCCCTGGCCGACCTCCATCCATCGCGACATTCTGTTCTCCGTATTCGTGCGTTCCGGCGATCCTAGGACTCGATTCTACCCACGGAGACTTTGAGACCCCCGAAGGGGGAACGGATTCAGCGCGACCCAAGCCGTAACCGTAGCGGACTAAATGTTTACCCGTCCGAAACCTTTACCTGCGTACTCTCTGACTATGGGGACTAAACAACACAAAGCTCTTTGCTCGGCGTGTGGAACGGCAACCAACCACGTTACGGTTTACTGGAATTCCAGCGACGACGGCTCTCTAATTGCGAATGTTCAATGCTCCGAGCACTCGGACGTACCAGCATCTTGCTAGTGAACGCGAATTGATATCCGTGGCGAACCCATGTTGGACATCGGTTTTTGACGAAAAGTCCGGCCGGCAGTGAAGTCACGACCGCAACGCCAACGTCTTTAAGCTGGAAGGCGCACTGCGGAACATTAGAACGTCACATTCCCTACGGCGCTTCCCGGCTTTCACTGCAACTCCGGCCCCGCCGACGGGAGGGTTCAGCTCCATGACTTCCCATGTTTGGCATGCCGGTGCGGTTACCGGGGGCCAAGGGCGTCAGGCGATTCCCGTGGCCGGACTGCCAGAGAACAACCGTCACCGAGGGGCATCCGATGGCTGGATCCCGGGCGAAACTCACTGCCCGGGCCGCCGGGTGGGCGACCGATGCACCGCAGCGTTCGATCTCTCGGCTTCCGCCCTGGCCCACCATCCCTGCGTTTCCTGCTCTTCGCGGTTGGTGGGGGAATGATTTCGTGTCGTAGCTAATAAAGGGCTCGTGACCCTGCTGGGATGAGTGTGTCTAGCATTCAACCAGGAACAGGACCACGATCCTTGACTAAGGCTATCGTTGTGGCGTCCGACACTGCCACCGCCACCGCGCCATGGACCCGGCCTTCCAGGATGACTACCGCACCCACCGGCCCATGCTCGAGCGGTCCATCGCCTGGCTCACCCGCGGCTACCGACGCGTTCCCCACCGCGGCATCAAACGGGACAACGCCTGGCTGAAGTTACGGACCACGGGACTAATCTTGCGACGAATGCTTGCCCTCGGACTGACCACGAAGAAGGGACCATGGGCGCTGGGATAATCCACCGCCCGGACACCGGCCAATCTATAAAACCACTGAATGACGCCCCGAATCCGAAGCAGAATGAACGCAAGCGGGCGGAACGACCCCGTTGTCGCACCTTAGGGTGCTGACCGGAACACGCCACTTGACGGCCATTGGTGGCGTTCCGTCCGCCCCACCACCCAATTGTTCAGCAGCTCCTAGGGCATCGGCAGGCCCCTGCAGATCGGCGCCGAAGCACTCACCGCAAAAAAGGCCGCCGTCTATCCCCGAAACCTACGCCAGCACATAACTCATGCGTTTACGCCTCAGGAAGCCCTCCCAGTAAACCGGTTCACTGCAACACGTAAGACCCACAAGATTCTGTGTGGCTTGCGGAATACGTGCGCAGTCAATTGAGCCACCGTCCTAAGCTGACTGGCTCGAAGCTGGAATTTTCCTACTGGAGAAGGCTCTATTTGGACGTCAAAATATGCAGCTACAACCTCGGGGGCGGCTCGAACTCCTCGCAATGCGTTGCCAATATTCAGACCATGTACCATTTGCAACCACATAGGATGAGTCACTACTTGCCTAATCGGCCCAAATTCGGCGATCTTATCATGCCGTCCCACATAGACGCCACGCAAAGGCTTGGCAGTCCGTCTTTCAATTAGTGAGATAAAAGGGCCAGATGGATCCGAACGGTAGTAAACTTCCCCGTCATCCGACATCTGGAGGCCGGACTGAAAGTTTATGAATTGATGATCCTCTTTACCGAATTGCGCCTGCACTGCATCGATGAAGTCCCGAGCCAATGCATCGTCATTGTCCACTCTCGTGGTGATAACCCAATCAGCGCTTACTCGTTCCTGCACGGCGGCAGCAGCCTTTTCTGGGCTTAGTGGTCCATCCACCCATACTGGCTCAAAAACTCCGGCAGCAAGGCGGTCAACTTCATCCTGGAACCATTCATCGCGATCGGCGTCGAAATAGATCAACCATCTGAAGTTCTTGTTTGTCTGGTTTATGACAGAGTAACGACACAAGCTTTCAAAGTATCCGATGCGGTGGCGTAACCAGGCCTCACTAGCCCGCGCATCAAGCCGAGTATTAAATCTCGTCAGCAAGAAATGGTCGAAGTCCGAAGGATTAGGCGAAACGGTCCCCATGAGTATTCCTGTCTACTTTGCCGGGCCAGTTCGGTCTCCCGGCGAGCCCACGCTGTTTCGTGGGCTAATTGAACGTCAATACGCGGTCTTCAGCCGATCAGCCGTAACGCAATGTTCGTGGCTTAGTATAGGTCACACCAACTATGAACAGGCGGCATGTAACTCCATACCTTCCCGACCACGTCTCCGGGAGCGCGACTAATCCCCGAAGTCTGGGTCGTCGCCTGCCGGTACTCTGCAGACCTTGGAAGGTGCGGAAGTTCGACCCAAGCAGCCTTGTTCATCGCTCATCTGATGTTGGCATCGCAAACCCTTGAAGACCCAGGGCCAATCATCCAGCTCGAATCGGTCGAATAGCATGTGCCAGTAACAAACTATCTCCTGTCAGGTACCGGCATAGGATCACCATCGCGGGGTCCGGGCCGTGGGCGAGGCAATGCCTCTCCTGCATGAGCCGGTACCTGGGTCCGGTTCCTCCCGTATGCTAGAGGTCATGGGGAACAACCTGATTCTTTTGACCGCCGCAGTTACGCCTGATGTCGCCTTCGGGTCTTCTCTGTCCGATCCGAAGGAAAGGCTCCGTCAATACCGCTCGGCCATCGATGAGTGGTCACGTGTAGCGGATGCGTCCGATTGCGATCTGGTCACTGTTGAAACGACGGGTTCCGGTGATTCCCTGCGCGATCAGGTAAGAGTCGTAGACTTTCACGCCCCTGAAGACACAAAACAGCACGGGAAGGGCGCAGTTGAATCCGCAGCCCTCGACGCGGCCATCTTGGCTTGCGGACTCCCAGACAGCTCGACAGTCCATAAAGTGACAGGACGACTGACGCTCCGCAACGCTGAACGCTTAGTCGCTCCCCTGGATAATGGCGCGAGGGTTCGGAGAACGTTGGACCGAACATATTGCGACACCCGTTTTTTCTCCACAAACGTTAAATTTTGGCAAACTCACCTGTCCGGTATGGCTAACGAGGTGGCCGACGATAGTGGTCGCTATTTGGAGCACGTGATGGCTCACCGCCTGATGAAAGCTGAGTATGGTGGCACCGCTGTCCAACGCTTTCCTGAACGCCCGATGCTTCTTGGTGTTTCCGGCACGACGGGGAAATCATATGGCACTCTGTGGCAGCGTGCGCTTTCCCCAGTTTTGCTAAGAGTTGAGGGTCTTCTCGACACCCGACTCAGGCTAAAGCAAATCTGACCAAAATCCATCACCTCCACGGAGCATGAGGCCGCGCCAGCATCCGGCTAACCTATCTGGTTCCAGTCGCCTTAGTCCATAACGGGCGAGCCAGAGCACTATCTAGGCGGATGTTATTCGCCACCGACTTGGGTCGGAATATTATCCTCCCTACGCCCCATCTTCATGCCCAGTGGGCGTCGTGGAAATCCGTCGGCAGCCCTACCCAACGCAAGATGTAGGAGGCTTAGACGTCGGTCAACACCGTCCCTGGGTTCTCCATCGCATCAGCCACGTACCGTAAGAACCCTCCGGCCGCGCCCCCATCGCACACCCTGTGGTCAAATGTCAGTGTCAGCTCAGTGACTTTGCGGACGGCAAGCTCACCATTGACGACCCACGGCCTGTCGATGATTCGGCCAACGCCAAGAATCCCCACCTCCGGCTGGTTGATGATCGCAGCAGAGCCGTCCACTCCGAAGACCCCGTAGTTGTTCAGCGTGAAGGTGCCGCTACCTAGCTGGGAAGGCGTCGCCCTGCCCTCCCGTACGACCACGGTGAGCCGGCGGATTTCGGCATCCAACTCACGAGCACTCATCCTGTCCGCGTTGCGGATGGATGGCACCATGAGCCCGCGTTCCGTCTGCGCTGCGAAGCCCAGGTTGACTCCGTCGAATGCGACGATCTCCTGGCTCCCACCGCCGACAGCGTCCTCCGTGGTGACGATTCTGGTGTTCAGCTCCGGATACTTCTTCAGCCCGGCGGTGACAAACCGCGCTATGAACGCCAATAGGCCGGGGGTGTTGTGCGGGTTCGCCCTCTTCAAGGCAGCACGCATCTCCACGAGGGCCGTAGCATCAACATCTACCCACACCGTGGCTTCCGGGATCTCCGAGCGGCTGCGGGTCATATTCGCGGCCACTGCCTTCCGAACGCCGCGGACAGGCGTCCGGGCGGTGACGCGAAGGCCAGTGCGGGAGTCGGTCTCCGCTCCGGTTTCGACAGGCTCAACCACCGGGGCGGGAGCAATCGCCGCTTCGACGTCCTTACGCATGATCAGCCCGCTCGTTCCCGAGCCCTGCAGGTCGCTCAAGTCAACGCCGTGGTCACGGGCCATTCGGCGGACGAGCGGCGAAATTACGGCACCGAGTTTGCCAGGCACGCGTGTACGCAGAAGCACGAGATCGTCGGCGGCTTTCTCGGCACTTGTCGTTTCGGCGGGCTCAACCACCGGGGTACGAGTTGCGACAGCACTGGCCTCAACATGTACGACCACCGGCTGCTTCCGCGCGCGCGTGCGGCGGGCTACACCGTGGCCGCCGGATGTTCCGTAGCCGATGAGGACGTTGCCGGAGCCGGCTTTTTCCTCTTCGCGGTAGGTTTCGGCCGCTGTGGTTTCTGCAGGCTCGGTTTCAGCTGGCTTGGTCTCGACAGGCCCGACCGCCGCTTTGGCGCCAACGGGTGTCACCGAGATCAGCGGCTTCCCTACGTCGAGCGTCTGGCCTGGCTCCCCATGCAGCACAGCGACAGTGCCGGCGTACGGGGACGGGACTTCCACCATGGACTTCGCGGTTTCGACCTCGGCGATGGGCTGGTCCACCCGGATTTCGTCGCCCACGGCCACGAGCCAGTTCACGAGTTCGGCTTCGGTGAGGCCTTCGCCCAGGTCCGGCAGCAGGAATACTTTCGTTTCGCTCATCTGATCAGTCTTCCCACTGGAGGTCGTCAACGGCGTCGAGGATGCGGTCCACGCCGGGCAGGTAGTAGTGCTCGAGTTTGGGCGCCGGGTAGGGAATGTCGAAGCCGGTCACGCGGCGGATCGGTGCGGCCAAGTAGTGGAAGCAACGCTCCTGGACCCGGGCCACGATTTCTGAAGAGACGGAGGCGAAACCATGCGCCTCGGCGATCACGACCGCGCGTCCGGTCTTGCGGACGGAGGAGCAAATAGTCTCGTCGTCGAACGGCACGATGGACCGGACGTCGATCACTTCCAGCGAGCGGCCCTCCTCTGCCGCCGCTGCAGCCGCGGCCAAGGCGGTCGGCACGGAGGGACCGTAGGCGATGAGCGTGGCATCGGTGCCGGGACGGGCAACGGCGGCGCGGCCTTCGGAAGAGGTGCCCCGTTCGGCGTTCGCCGAATGTTCGGCGCGGAGCCCCTCCAAGTCCACCAGGTCCTTGGACCAGTAGAGCTTCTTGGGCTCCATGAACATCACGGGGTCGTCGGAGTCGATGGCTTCCCGGAGCATGCGGTAGCCGTCGGCCACGGTGGCCGGGGTGAAGACCTTCAAACCGGCGGTGTGGGCGTAGTAGGACTCGGAGGAGTCGCAGTGGTGCTCCACTCCCCCGATGCCGCCGGCGTAGGGGACGCGGATGACGATGGGCAGCTTGACCGCACCTTTGGTCCGGTTGTGCATCTTGGCCACGTGGCTGACGATCTGCTCGAACGCCGGGTAGGCGAAGGCGTCGAACTGCATCTCGATCACGGGGCGCATGCCGTTCATGGCCATCCCCACGGCCATGCCGACGATGCCGGACTCGGCCAGCGGGGTGTCGAAGCAGCGGGACTCGCCGAAGGTCTTGGTGAGACCGTCCGTGATCCGGAAGACGCCGCCGAGCATTCCCACGTCTTCGCCGAACACCAGCACGGAGGGGTCTGCGTGCATGGCGTCGGCCATGGCGGTGTTCAAGGCCTTGGCGAGAGTGATGGTCTGCGGGCCGGTCGATTCGGCCGTGGCTGCTGCCTTGGCGGCGGCACGGGCGGTGGCGGCGCTGACGTTGCCGTTGACCTCGGAGGACGTGGTGACTGTGGGGCTCATTTTGCGGCCTCATCCCGGGAGATTTCGTCGGCGAGCATGGCGGATTGTTCCTTTAGCTGCGGGGTGGCTGTGGAGAAGACGTACCGGAAGAGGTCCTGCGGATCCACGGGGACGTCCTCGCCCAGGCCTTCGCGGAGCTGCGTGGCAACTGCCTCCGCCTTGTCCGTAATCCGGGCGGCGCCGTCGTCGTCGAGCAGTCCGCGGTCCGTCAGGTAGGTCTGCATCCGCTTCAGCGGATCCTTGGCGACCCACTGGGCCACTTCGCTGTCCTGGCGGTAGCGTGTGGCGTCATCGGCGTTGGTGTGGGCCTGCATGCGGTAGGTGTGCGCCTCCACCAGGAGCGGGCCGGAGCCTTCGCGGGCCAGCTTGACGGCGCGGCCCAGCACGGCGAGGAGCGCGACGACGTCGTTGCCGTCCACGCGTTCGCCGGCCATGCCGTAGCCCACTGCTTTATGGGCCAGCGACGGCGCCACGGACTGGTGGGCCAGCGGCACCGAGATGGCGTACTGGTTGTTCTGCACGAAGAATATGACGGGCAGGTGGAAGACGGCCGCGAAGTTGAGGGCCTCATGGAAGTCGCCTTCGCTGGTGGCACCGTCGCCGCACATGGCCAGAACGACGGTGTCCTCGCCGCGGAGTTTGGCGGCATGGGCGACGCCGACAGCGTGAAGCAGCTGGGTGGTGAGCGGGGTGCACTGGATGCCCACCTTATGCCTGAGGGGGTCGTAGCCGCTGTGCCAGTCGCCGCGGAAGAGAGTCATGGTTTGGACGGGGTCCACGCCGCGGGCCATGACTGCGACGGAGTCACGGTAGGTGGGGAAGATCCAGTCGCCCTCGGCGAGGCAGAGGGCGGCCGCCACCTGGCAGGCTTCCTGGCCGTGGCTGGAGGGATACACAGCCATGCGGCCCTGACGGACCAGGGCGGAGTTCTGGTCGTTGACGCGGCGGCCGACCACCAGCTGTTCATAGGCAGCCAGCAGTTCGGCGTCGCCCGGCAGCGCGTATTCGTGGCCGGGCTGGGCGCCCTGCTCGGTGTGAGGGTTCAGGGTCCCGTCCTGGTCCACCATCTGGATCTGGTGGCGTGCCGGCAGCATGTAGTCCTCCACCGTGATGCCGAACTTGCGCACAGCCTCGGCGGCGGCGCCTTCAGTCAGCTGGGTCCCGGCCGGCTGTTCCGGAGAGTCCTGCCCGAGGGCGGTCTGGTCCGCGGAGATCGTCATTGGTCCGTCCTTCTGTAGCCACTATTCGCTTCCAGTATCGTCCTGAATGAACTTTCGTATCCAGTCCCGGCAGGAATCGTGGAGAAGTTTGGATTTCTACCCTAATCTGAAAGACGAATCGTAAGTGTGAGCTGGGTTACCGGCGGGAGTTGTGGACAAATGGCAGAAACAGAGGCGGACCAGGTGCCGGTGCCGCTGGATGACGTGGACCGGAACATCATCGCGGAGCTGACCCGTGATGGGCGGATGTCCGTCACACAGGTGGCCGAGAACGTGCACATATCGAGGGCGCACGCGTATACGCGGATCGCCAGGCTGACCGGTGAGGGGGTGCTGACCAAATTCACGGCGCTGGTTGACCCTATTAAGGCGGGGCTCAAATCTTCCGCCTACGTGACTCTGAAGGTGAGACAGCATTCCTGGCGCGAACTGCGGGAGCTGCTGCGTGCCATTCCGGAAGTGCACCACATTGCCTTGGTTGGCGGAGACTTTGACGTCATCCTGCTGGTGCGGGCCGTGGACAACGTGGACCTGCGCCGGGTGATCTTCGACCAGCTACAGTCCATGCCCGGGGTGCTGGATACGCAGACGTTTCTGGTGTTTGAGGATGTGGATACGCGGTAGAGGCTGGATCTCGCGACCACCAGTTGACGACTCCGTCTTGTATCGCACCGTAGATGGCAATTCACACCGACGAGTCAGCTCTCGAACCAACGCTTCAGCCCGCAGGCCAAAGTTGACCGTGAACCGCGCGAACTCCTGACCACCGACGCCAACTTAAGTCCCCGACGGGTTCCACTTTCAAACAGGCATGGCAGAGGGCTCCAGAAAGCACAACCCTCTCTGGTGCCGGCACGAGGGCATCAGGACAGCAGCACAACACCTGCGTTCAGATATCGGAATGGTTTGACGGAAACCTAATGGACGTGCTGCCGACGCCCGAAATCGAACAAGTCTTAGATGTGCGGCGTCACCCTCGTAGTGCGAATTGAATAAGGTGTCCGACCGTTAGAATGGACGGGATGCAACACTCGCGCTGTGGTGGTGGCAACTTCCCGCCGACAGACCTCAGCAATCGACACAGGGGGCCTGGCTTGGATTTACGCGACTATATCCGCATTTTGCAGCGAAACTGGATGGTAGTTCTAGGCGCTATGTTGATTGGACTGCTTGCGGGAGGCGCAGCATCCGTTCTCGTCAAGCCAACTTACACGGCCGAAACGCAGCTATTCGTCGCCATTCAGAGCTCCGGGTCGGTTCAGGAGCTCCAACAGGGCAACACATTTAGCCAAGCCCGAGTTCAGTCCTATGTTAAGACTGCGGCCACTCCGGTTGTGCTTCAACCAGTAATCGACAGCCTGGGCTTGGACTTATCGCCCGGCGATCTGGCTGAACGGGTAACAGCTTCGGCCGATCTAAATACAGTGCTAATCAAGATTGCTGTAGATGACCAGTCTCCAGTCCAAGCTGCTGCAGTGGCTCAGGCCGTAGGCGACAGCCTCATTCGCGCAGTCGAGAGACTCGAAGCCCCGAAAAACGGCGGCACTTCGCCAATCAGTCTTTCCGTAATCACTCCCGCTGCGGCACCATCTTCGCCATCGGCGCCAAATACAAGACTAAACCTCCTACTGGGTCTTCTAGTTGGCACATCGTTAGGAGTCGGTGCCGCGCTGCTGAGAACTACCCTCGACAACCGTATTCGAGGTGAAGCTGACCTGCGAGGTGTGACCGAATCACCCCTCCTGGGCGGTATTGCGTTCGACAGCGACGCCACAAATAAGCCCCTGCTTACGCAAGCGCCGCACCAAAGCCCTCGTGCTGAATCATTCCGCCAGATACGAACAAACTTGCAGTTCGCGAACGTGTCCGGAATTGCTCAAACGGTTCTGATTACGTCGTCCCTGCCGGGAGAAGGTAAAAGCACCACAGCAACCAACATAGCGATCGCCCTGGCCGAAGCCGGTCAAACAGTATGCCTTGTTGACGCAGATCTCCGGCGGCCCATGATCAATGAGTATCTGGGTCTCGACAGGAACGCGGGTTTGACTACTGCTCTGGTGGGCCTTGCACCGGTTGGCGACCTTCTTCAACCGTGGGGTAACGACCAACTGTTTGTCCTAACGTCCGGCCAGATACCACCAAATCCGAGCGAATTGCTAGGGTCGGCTGCCATGAAGAATCTGATTAGCGGTCTGGAAGCGGAGTTTGACGCCGTCATCATTGACGCTCCTCCCCTACTTCCGGTCACAGACGCGGCCGTACTCTCACAGCACGTGGGAGGAGTAGTTGTCGTAGTCGGATCACATAAGATCAAACGCCAAGACCTCGAGAAATCCATGCGGGCACTGGAAATGGTGGAGGCTAATTTGCTCGGGATAATCTTGAACCGCCTTCCATCCAAAGGTCCGGATGCCTACACCTACAGCTACTACAGCCATGAGGGCGACTCGGGACGCAGGCGCGAGAAACGCGGACGTAACGAAGGACAGTTCCACATAACGAATAGTTACGACACTTCAGACAACGACGGTTGGAACACCGACACACGACCACCAGCGTTCTTCCCGGATTCGCGCGTTTAACCGCGTTCCGGGTCTAGATGAGAATATTCGCTGTAGCGGAAGTCCGCTTGGTTACGCATCTCTGACAAGGGGGGTCCTAGCCAAGTCAGATTATGGCCCGCTGGCTCTGACACTTAGCCTGCGGCGCGCTAAAGGGGAGTCACAAGGCCTGGTCAGATTCCGCAGGCCGAGAGTCCTCGGATCGTGTATTCCACGCGCTCAGCGCGCCAAAACGAAGTAATATGCAGACGACCTTAGGGATTCCCCTACGGTCCGAGTGGATTGACGACTCCAAATAGTACCGCAGTACTTAGGTGCCACAGTTTAGAGGAAGTAAGAAATGCCCAGAAGAATCGACGCTTTGGAAACGGTTACAACTGGCGCCCGGCCCGGATCCGGACGCCCATAATGAGCGGACTTATAGTCCACGAATGGATTTCGAAGGCTGGAGGCTCGGAAAAAGTTCTCGATGCCTTCACGGAGATTTACCCCGATGCGGACATAAGGTGCCTTTGGAGTGACGTTAATGATCGATATGCAGATCGAAACGTACACGAGACATGGATGGCACGAACACCGCTCCGTAAATCAAAGGCGGTAGCACTCCCATTTATGCCAGTGACATGGGCTATACCACCCAAAAAGGACTTCGAGTGGGTCCTGACCAGCTCTCATTTGTTCGCTCACCACGCCCGAGTCATGAACGGATCGCTGCCAGCAAGAAAGTTCTCCTACGTGCACACTCCGGCGAGGTACCTCTGGAGTTCCGACCTCGACGAGCGGGGAGCAAATCCGGCAATCCGGGCGGTTGCGCCTCTGTTCAGAGTCATAGATAAAGCTGCTTCAAAATCTACATTCGAATTTGCGGCTAATAGTGAGTTTATTCGAAAGAGAATTCAAACAACGTGGGGCTGCGATGCGAAGGTAATATATCCACCTGTTGATGTAGCCAGAATTCAAAGCGTGGCGGACTGGTCGGATTTTGTAACAGGCGATGAACGACGCGTCCTAGATTCCCTTCCCACAAACTTCATTCTTGGTGCTTCACGTTTTGTTCCATACAAACGACTTGACCTAGTGATCGAAGCAGGTCTGGCGTCGTCACTTCCTGTCGTCATAGCCGGTTCTGGGCCAGGCTTGCGAATGCTTAGAGAGCGTGCCGACGAAAGCGGCATTCCAGTGATATTCGTGGAGCGACCATCCGATGAAATGCTCTTCGCACTATACCAACGCGCCATGGTCTTCGTTTTTCCGGCCATCGAGGACTTTGGCATTATGCCCGTTGAGGCCATGGCGTGTGGCACTCCTGTTGTTGTTAATGCCGTTGGCGGAGCCAGCGAAAGTGTCAATGCGCCGATTGCGGGGGTTGCAATAGAGGAATTCACAGGAAGGGCCATTGCGGATGCCGTCTATAACTCGGCAGGCATCGAGCGAGATGTGGTCTCAGAAAATGCACGAAGATTTTCGCTCCAAAGGTTTAAGACCGAAATTGCCGAGTGGATTAGTCGGGGAAATTCAATATGAACAAACTAGCGGCACACGCTAATAGAAGAACCATTCAGCCGAATATTTTGGTCCTGGGGACCGCTGACTGGGATCAGGCTATCGCGACCAACCAGCACTATATTGTGCGTGAATTACTTCGCTCTTATCCCTTGACCTACAGTGAATCTTTCGGACTACGAAAACCGGAGTTTCGGCGCCGCGATTTGTCACGAATGGTCAAGAGGCTTCTCCCTCGCAGAAAACGATCGGCAACTATAGCCATGAAGCGCAGGCCTCGACCAACAGGACTAGATGTCGTATCACCTATTATTATCCCATTGCACACCAGTATTTCACGCCCTTTTAACAAACGGAAAATTCATCGCCTTTTTCGTCACTGGATCACGGCGGAAGGGCCGAAGATCCTGTGGACTTACACACCCGTGACATATGGCCTTGAGGAATATGCCGATTCGACTGTCTATCACTGCGTAGATCTCTTGGGTGAGTTTCCCGGCGTCTCAGCATCGATGATCAGGAACCAAGAAGCTCGTCTGGCACCACACACAGCTACGGCTATTGGTAGCAGCCAGGTCGTCGAACAACATTTAATTGATACAGGATTCAAAAACGTTCTACATTGGCCGAACGTCGCGGATGTTGAAACTATCCTGAATGAGCGACCGACCGAATCAGCCAGAGACCCCAAGCGCGTTGTGTTTGCGGGGAATCTAAGTCGAGCCAAAGTGGATTTCAAACTGCTGCGCGACATCGTTGAAGCCGGCTTTGAATTGCACCTGGCTGGCCCGATCGCCGAGGGCGGAGGAGACGCGACTCCAGAAGTGGAGGACTTAAGGGAGCGCGGAGCCGTTTATCACGGACTCCTGTCGCTAGAGGAACTATCACGACTTTACTGGACCTGTAGCGTCGGACTAATTCCGTACAAACTCACGTCGTACACACGTGGCGTCAATCCACTTAAGACCTTTGAATACCTCGCGGCGGGCTTAGGCGTCGTCTCTACAGCCGTTCCGGCAGTCCAAGCTGTCCCAGGACATGTCGTTGTAGTCGAGGATGCCATCGATTCTGCTGCTGCAATTGAGGCAATCTTGTCGGTGACCAACTCAGATGCCGTCGACTCCAGGCTGGAAATTTCCAAGATGAATAGCTGGCTCGGCCGAGGTGAATCTGCTCGACAACTAGTGGCTGATACCTTCGCCGATATCGACACGCCTGGAAGTCTATAGTTGAGATTCTTTAGTTCGTGCTGGCTACGGAAGGATTTCCATTCCTTCCTCGGGCGTGCTCCAGCCGGACGTTGACTTAACCTGAAAGGAAGCAAATGAAAGTTCCTGACGCGCCCAGGTCTGGGCCCGTGGTCATTATGGAGCCAAATTTCAACGGCCACCGCATGGTCTATTGTCGACTAATATCGGAATTTGCGCTTTCGCAATCGAGGCAAGTAATTCTCGCAACTAGCTCCGAAACAATTGATTCGACCGAGTACGAAACCCACATGAAGCACCTATCTCATAAGATATCTATCCATGATTTAGGGCCGCTCATGCCAAAGCCTAGCTGGCGATACCAGCGAAAATTGCTTCGCAACATTGACCGAATAGTAGCTGGTGATCATTTTGCCCAGATAATTGTCTTGGAGGGGGATAAGTTCATTCTCCCACTGGCCGCCCATACTACGTCTCATCGAAAGGCCTTGACCGTACTTGTTATGAGGGCTCCCCTTAAAGCCCGAGTTTCAGGGTTCAACAACCTCCTCAAGCGATTCGGCATCGCCGTATCTCAGCGGCGAGGCGTTGATATAAAAGTTCTGGCACCAGCACTCAAAGCAATACACCCCTATCGCTACCGGGGATATAATGCCGTGCCTGATCCAGTTGACATCAGTTCTACACCTGAATCAATAGAACGGTACCGGGCGGATATGAACCTGGATATGTCCAGACTGTGGGTGGGCGTATTTGGAAACATTACTCCGCGAAAGAATCTCGATCTAGTTGCCGACGCAATCGGGAAGTGCCATTCATTGCAATATGGCCTTCTGATAGCTGGAAAGATCACCCAGGAAGAGCGTTCAAGGTGCGATCCGAGTCTCCAGCGTCTTCGCGATTCCGGAACAGCCGTGATTTTCGACTCTCGACTGCTATCCGATAGCGAGTTGGATTCAGCGATCGCATCGGTACAAGTAGTAGCCATTGCTCACAGTTCGGAGGGACCCAGCGGAATCTTGGGCAAAGCCGCTGCTTCCGGCGTCCCAGTTGCGGCAGCTGGGGCAGTCAGCCTGCGAGAAGATATTGAACGGCTTGGCGCTGGCACGTGGGCACCGCTAGATGTAGACGCTTTCGCCGACGCGTTGCACGGCGCTGCGACCTCTACTCGTAAGGAAAACGCCGGGTTGGCTGATGGTCGGGACTTCGCTTCAGCTTTGCTGTCAGTCACGCCGGGCAAGCAGTGAGTTTCTTCGGT
Organism: Arthrobacter sp. NPDC058288; assembly: GCF_042880995.1. Classification (NCBI taxonomy): domain Bacteria; kingdom Bacillati; phylum Actinomycetota; class Actinomycetes; order Micrococcales; family Micrococcaceae; genus Arthrobacter; species Arthrobacter sp. NPDC058288. Next base: position 318,067 of record NZ_JBHVYH010000001.1, on the reverse strand, counting down.
AAGTTGTGGGCGCAGAAGAGATTTGGTTCTGCTCTAGCTTTCCGAGTCATCGCCCGGTTCGCTGGTTCACTAGGTCAAGCTGGGTTCCTGATTCTTCTAGCACGAGAACTCGGACCCGCTGAATTTGGCATAGTAGCCATCGTTTTGTCTGTCGGATACATAGTCAGTGCGTTCACGAGCTTTGGCACAGGCGTACGAGTCCTCCGGTTGGCGGCTGAGACCGATTCTCAGCGAACCGCTACAAAGTTCCTGTACATGCGGATAACTGGCACCGCATTGACGGCTGTGATTTGCAGCACTATGGTCTTTGCCGCAAGCCCGACCTCGACGTTAATTGCCGTCTCTATGATTGCCAGCGATCAAGTGGTCGATTACGCTCAGGCATATTTGGCTGGTACCAATCGGCAGATCAAGTCGTCGCTGGTTGTCATTTTCCAGCGACTCATTCCGTTCATGGTGATCGGTTCTGCGAGCGTCGCCAGTTTTTTCTCCGGAGAGCTGATCATGATCAGCTTCTTGTCGACTCTTATTTGCGGCCTACTGATTCCCTTGCGAGAACGAGCGAAAAGTGTGAGGTATTGGTCAAAGGACACTTGGTCGGAACTTAAAGGTTCCACTGGCTATTGGATGAGTAGTCTGGCTCCCAATATCGGTCAGTTGCAGGCACCGGCGCTAGGGCTAGTAGTCGACGCTGCGAGCGTTGGCCTCTTTGCAATAGCTGCAAGGTTGACGAACCCACTCTCGATTTTGGTCGGGGCTCTTCAGACTCTTCTGATGCCCGAGCTAGCCCGCCGGCGGGGCACGGCTCGATTTCGAACCCTGTATCGTGCTTCAGTGTCAGCGTCGGCTGCCTACGGACTCGCACTATGTCTTTCAGCATGGCTAATCACAGATATCGCAATTCTACTTCTAGGACGAGACTATGAAAGTGCGCGTTGGCTCATCATCGGGATGATCATTGCGTCGGGAATGTCCGCAGTCTCTCAGGCATTCCAGTCGAAGCTCTTGGCTGAGGGCAGGGCCGCGGTTGTTGCATGGATCGTCGGTACTGGAAGTTCTATCGGACTTGCAGCCTTAGTGGTAATCGTGGCCCTAGGTGGTATGCCGTGGCTCTGGGTGAGTCCAATAGTTGCCCAAGCCATAATCGCGGTAGGCCTTGCGTCGAGCGCCAACGCCGCCCTTCCCAGAGTGGGTAGACATTCCAATCACTAGTCTGCCCAGGCAGAGGACGCCCCAGTTTCCGGGACGCCATCCGCTCCCCGGACCACTCCTCCTGACGAACTCTGGAAGCCTCCCCGGTTAGGTTGGTGAATGACCCAGCCGAGAAACATTCCTGTCAATGGCGTCGCTGTAGGTAGTATTGGGGCGGATAAGCTTCACAACATCGCGCAGCATTCCTTGTTGCGCGATTCTTCATTTTACTTGGGGGCACCTTTGACCAAACGCGCGTTAATCACCGGCATCACTGGCCAGGATGGCTCTTACTTGGCAGAACTACTCCTGCGTAAGGGGTACGAGGTCCACGGACTCATCCGAAGGGCTTCGACGTTCAACACGGCACGGATCGACCACATGTATGTAGATCCTCATGACCCAGCAGCTAAGCTTTTCCTTCATTACGGTGACTTGAGCGACGGTGCTAGGCTCGTAACGCTCCTTGCGGAAATTAAGCCAGACGAAGTGTATAACCTGGCCGCACAGTCCCATGTGCGAGTCTCGTTTGATGAACCAGAGCACACGGCAGATACAACAGGTGTCGGCACAATCCGCCTTCTCGAAGCGGTTCGTATGTCAGGTATCAAGACTAGGTTTTACCAAGCTTCCTCCTCCGAAATGTTCGGTGCCACACCGCCGCCCCAGAATGAAGAGACGCCCTTCTATCCCCGCTCTCCCTATGGAGCGGCCAAGGTGTACAGCTACTGGATCACAAAGAACTACCGCGAGGCGTACGGCATGTTCGCTGTCAACGGGATTCTCTTTAATCATGAATCCCCCCGCCGCGGTGAGACGTTCGTCACTCGGAAGATCACGCGAGCTGTGGCTGCAATCAAAGCCGGGAAGCAGGACGTTCTGTATATGGGTAACCTGGATGCCGTCCGCGACTGGGGATACGCTGCCGAGTACGTTGAGGGCATGTGGCGGATGCTCCAAGTTGATGAACCGGATGACTTCGTTTTGGCCACGGGCGGGAACTACACCGTGCGCGACTTCCTTCAGATCTCATTCGAACACGCCGGCCTCAACTGGGAGAATCACGTACGCTTCGACGAGCGCTACCTGCGCCCGACGGAGGTTGACGCTTTGGTGGGCGATGCCTCTAAAGCTCAGGAGAAGTTGGGGTGGAAGGCGTCCGTCCATACGCCGGAACTGGCGCGCATAATGGTCGACGCTGACATTGAGGCTCTCAAGCATGCGGGCAATCATTGGATCGACAGTGTGGACCTGGCAACGTGGAAGAACTAAACGTCGTGCCGACCGATTTCACACCCGGCGAACTTGATAGGTCAGAAACTTTCTACGTTGCAGGTCATAAGGGCCTAGTTGGGTCCGCCATTTGGCGAAACCTTAAAGCCGCAGGTTTCACCAATCTGATCGGCCGCACTTCGTCCGACCTCGATCTGAAGGAGCGCGATGCGGTGTTCGCGTTCTTCGCGGCAACCAAACCAAAGTATGTGGTGCTTGCGGCGGCTAAAGTCGGAGGAATTCTGGCTAATAGCACCTACCCAGTGGACTTCCTCAGCGAAAATCTCCGGATTCAAGTAAATGTCCTGGATGCTGCGGTCAAACACGGTGTAGAACGTCTCCTATTCCTCGGGTCGTCGTGCATCTATCCCAAGTTTGCTGAACAGCCCATACGTGAAGATTCCCTGCTCACAGGTCATCTAGAGCCGACAAACGATGCCTACGCAATCGCCAAGATTGCCGGAATCATGCAAATTCAGGCCGTCCGTCGGCAGTACGGGCTGCCGTGGATTTCTGCTATGCCGACTAATTTGTATGGGCCGGGAGACAACTTTTCTCCTGAGGGGTCACATGTACTGCCGGCAATGATTCGGCGTTATGACGATGCTGCCAAGTCGGGTGCCTCCAGCGTGACCAACTGGGGCACGGGGACTCCTCGGCGAGAATTCCTGCATGTGGATGACATGGCGTCTGCGTGCCTGCACCTCTTGGAGAACTACGATGGGCCCGCCCAAGTAAACGTGGGCACCGGGACTGATGTAACTATCAAGGAACTCGCAGCGATAGTTGCTGATGCTGTGGGCTTCGACGGCGAGATGGTCTGGGATACCACCAAACCGGACGGTACGCCACAGAAGCTCTTAGATGTATCTGAGCTCACCAAAGCGGGCTGGACTGCAGGGATCGGGTTGCAAGACGGCGTTCAGCGGACTGTCGAGTGGTACCGCGCAAACGTCGACAGTGTCAGATCCTAAAGGCTAGCAATGGGGGCAGCGGCAGGCTTGAAAACCAAAGTCATAAAAAGCATTCGAGAATCAACGGGCGCTGCTGACTGGCGGCGACGGTACTCGTCACGCATTAGGTTTATTGACGCCGGAGTAATCATCTGGGCAGTGGCGGGTGCCTTCGGCATCAGATTCGGTATCCCTGACCTCGACACCAGCCACATTCGTGACTCTGACTACGTCCTGCTCTCCATTGCACTTGTTGTAGCGTGGTGGATCTTACTTGAGGTCTGGGGCTCACGAGAGGCTCGAGTACTCGGCTCAGGAGCAGAAGAATACAAGCGCGTTATTGCCAGTTCCGCCTGGTTGTTCGGTTTAGTAGCGATCGTGTCTTATGCACTGAAGATAGACACAGCCCGGGGTTTTGTCGGTTTGGCTTTCCCCGCAGGTGCCGCGGGCCTGCTAATAGGTCGTTGGCTCGTCAGACAGCACCTTTCCCTGGAACGTAAATATGGGAAGAGCGACTCACGGGTACTTATCATTGGCGGCCCATTCTCTGCGGCCCACTTGGTCCGATCACTTAATAGCGCACCTTCAGCCGGGTATCGCCCTGTTGGTGTTCACTTGCCCGGGGCTGTTCCTGAACTGACGTCGAACTTCTCAGTGCCGGTCACTGGCACTCAGGCCGACTTCGATTCCATACTGGCCATCATTGTCGAGGCAAATGTAGATGCTGTGGCTGTCTCTGCGGGTGTTAACATGCATCCCCAAGACCTTCGACGACTCGGGTGGGAGCTTGCAGCGAGAGATATTGGGATGATCTTGGCACCGGCTCTTACGGACGTAGCGGGACCTCGAATTCATACCCAGCCGGTCGCTGGTTTACCACTGATCCATGTGTCTACCCCCAAGCTCACAGGCGGGAAGAAAGTGGCCAAGCGGGCTTTCGACATAGTAGGTGCGGGCGTGTTGGTTGCCTGCCTCGCGCCGTTGTTCCTTGTGTTGGCTGCGCTAGTCCGCTTTACGGATCCTGGCCCTGTCTTCTATCGCCAAGAACGAATTGGTCTTCGCGGGACGACTTTTCACATGCTGAAGTTCCGGTCTATGAAAGTCGACGCTGACGCCCAGTTAGGCGAGTTACTGGCAGCACAAGGCTCCGCTGATACACCTCTTTTCAAGGTTGAAAATGACCCGAGGATCACACCCCTAGGACGGGTCTTGCGAAAGTACTCTCTGGATGAGCTGCCCCAGCTACTCAACGTGCTGGGCGGTAGCATGAGCCTTGTCGGCCCGAGGCCGCAGCGCGAAGGCGAAGTTGCACTCTATGACGACGCGGCCCATCGGCGGCTCTACGTTAGTCCTGGCATGAGCGGCCTTTGGCAGGTCAGTGGGCGCTCCAACCTTAGCTGGGAGGAGAGCATCCGGCTCGACCTCTACTATGTGGAAAACTGGTCGCTCATGGGTGACGTGGTCATTCTCTTCAAGACTTTCAAAGCCGTATTTACAAGCACGGGCGCGGTTTGAAAAGTTCCGCTCCTTTTTCAACGGCAACAACCGCCCATTCTCTTGGGGAAGGCATCAAAATGCGTATATCAGTAATCGGCTGCGGGTATCTCGGAGCCGTCCATGCAGCTTGCATGGCCAAACTTGGACACGATGTCGTTGGCATAGACGTTGACGAACAAAAAATTGCTGCACTCTCAGCAGCCAAGGCACCGTTCTACGAACCGGGACTTGAAGAGCTTCTCGAAGAGGTCCAGACAACCGGCCGGTTGTCCTTCACAACCGACATGTCGGCGGCTGCCGGCAGTCGTGTGCACTTCGTCTGTGTTGGCACTCCACAGAAGAAAGGCGAGAACGGCGCGGACCTGACCTACGTCGATGCCGCCGTCAATGGGCTCGTGCAATACTTGGCGCCGGGGGACATCGTCGTAGGAAAATCGACGGTCCCCGTTGGAACAGCCTCGCGGCTCTCCGATCTGGTGAGAGCTCACGAGTCGGATGCCCATCTGATATGGAATCCCGAGTTTCTTCGCGAAGGCCACGCAGTAACCGACACGCTCAATCCTGACCGGTTCGTTTACGGCGTCGCCGGTGGCTCCGAAGACCATCCGGCTGTCGCTATCCTGGACGACGTCTACTCTGTTTCGCTCTCCGCTGGAACTCCTCGGCTCATCACTGATCACCCGACCGCCGAGTTGGTCAAAACCGCCGCCAACTCATTCCTGGCGACCAAGATCTCCTTCATCAATGCAATGGCTGAACTGTGCGAGGCTGCTGGCGCTGACGTAACGCGTCTGGCGGATGCTATCGGTATGGACGACCGAATCGGCCGGAAATTCCTCAATGCAGGCATCGGCTTCGGCGGAGGCTGCTTGCCGAAGGACATTCGGGCTTTTATGGCACGAGCCGGCGAATTGGGTGCGGACCAAGCCCTAACCTTCCTGCGGGAAGTTGACTCTATCAACATGCGGCGCCGCACGCGCGTGGTGGAACTGACTCGCGATCTCTGCGGCGGAACCCTGCTGGGCAAGCGAATTACAGTTCTGGGAGCAGCATTCAAGCCGGAAAGTGACGACGTTCGAGACTCCCCCGCGCTCAGTATTGCCGCGCAACTCCAGCTACAGGGTGCCGTTGTGACCGTGACAGATCCTAAAGCCCTTGCGAACGCGGCCAAGAGGTTTCCGGAGCTTCATTACGAGACCGAGACAAACATTTCAGTCGAAAAGGCCGACGCCCTGCTGCTACTTACGGAGTGGCAGGAATACCGGAATCTTGACCCGTACGAGCTCGGCGGGCGCGTCTCATCCCTCCGCATCCTTGACGGACGCAACGTTCTGGACTCGGAAAAGTGGCGAGCCGCGGGCTGGATTTATCGCGGGTTGGGACGCCCTTGACGATGGGTCACATAGATGACGACCAAAACCCGGCCGTAAGGGGCCCCAGTCGCTCTAAAGGTCTGGCTAGAAGCAAGCGGCGCCGTCCGATCCTTATTTCGGCGGTGGTTCTTGCCTCGGTTGGACTCCTGCTGCTGGCTGCTGGCGCATGGTTGGGTACAAGAGCGAACATCGTCAAGAACCAGCTTGAAGCAGCGGCTCAGCTAATCCCTGTACTCAAAACGGATATGGCGGACAACAAGCCCGAACAGGCCTCCGATACGGTCGAACAGCTCCGCTGGCATACAAAAGCGGCACGCGAAGCCGTCGAAGATCCGGTCTGGACATTAGCCTCCGTAGCGCCCGGCGTTGGCCCGAACTTCAGTGCAGTGGCTGAGGTTGCTCGCTCAGCTGACGACGTATCCACGTTGGGCGTCGCCCCACTGGTCAGGGTGTTTGATTCGCTCAACTGGGACAGCCTTGTACCGAGCAGCGCAGGGACCGACCTGAGCGGCCTCCAAAAGGCCTCCCCTAGTATTGTGTCCGCGGCTCATGCTGTTCGCGTATCTGCGGATCGGCTCGAGCGAATCGATGCCGGCGATCTCTTGCCCCAGGTCGCTGACCCACTGGCGCGAGCTAGGGAGCAACTTGAGGCAGTGACCGGAGCGCTGGACGCTTCGGCCGATGCCTCACAGGTCGCCCCCGGCCTGCTGGGGGCAAACGGCCCGCGGAACTACCTGCTGATGATCCAAAACAATGCCGAAGTCCGGGCCTCGGGAGGCATCCCCGGAGCTCTTGCCGTGCTGACCGTCGATCAAGGGAGACTCTCGCTGGCCGCCCAAAGCAGTGCTGGCGACGTTGGAGTCATGCAACCGCCTCTGCCCGTTGACGCCGAACAACAACAGATCTATTCCGGACGCCTTGGAAAATTCATGCAGGACGTCAACCTGACGCCGGACTTTGCTACTACTGCGACTACAGCCCAGGCGATGTGGGAGCGAAAATCAGGACAGCGCGTCGATGGCGTCATTTCTATGGACCCTGTGGCACTGAGCTACATTTTGGACGCCACGGGCCCTGTCAAAATCAGCAACCCAGAACTACTCGCATTGGCTTCCGGTCTCCCTACGGAGTTGAACGGCAAGAACGTTGTGCCGACTTTGCTCTCCGATGTCTACGCCAAGATCGAACAGCCAAAGCTTCAAGACGCCTACTTTGCAGGCGTCGCCCAGGAAGTCTTCACTGCTCTCTCCAACGGTAAGGGTGACGCGAAGGCCCTCGTCGAGGGCATTACGCGCGGAACTAGTGAAGGGCGCGTCCTTGTTTGGTCGGGCAAGACGGATGAACAGTCGATCATTGCAAAGTACGCCTTGAGCGGCTCAGTATCCGGCGCCAGCGTCGCTCCGGCTCAGTTCGGCGTGTACTTCAACGACGGAACAGGCGCCAAGATGGACTACTACGTCAAGCGCACGGTGCAACTCGTTGAAGAATGCACTGGAAATGACTACGGAAAAGTAAAAGTCCGGATCACGAGCACCAATACAGCACCGGCGGATGCCGCTAACGCATTGCCGGAATACGTGACTGGGGGCGGCATCTTTGGCGTACCGCCGGGTTCGGTACAGACAAATGTCATCGCTTACGGCCCAGTCCAAGCGAACGTCGAAACCGCGACCGTAGACGGCAAAAAGACGGATTTCGCCGCGCACAGGCACAGCAACAGGCCAGTAGGATCCGTAACAGTCACTTTGGCGCCTGGTCAAAGCAGCACAGTGGAACTGACTTTCGGAAAGATTGTCCAACACACTGAACCTAACCTGGTTGTCACGCCGACTGTCCAGCCAATCAAAGATGTGGTGCTCGGCACCAAACCGGCAGAATGCGTTCCGGGTAAGTAGACATCGCGTTAACAGTATGTAAAGCGACTTGATTCACTTTGGTAACACCCGTCACGGAGTGTTACCGTTTACTCGGGCACATCAAATGAGATTTCAACCTACGGTCACTCGGGGGATCGGAAATCTCCACCACATCACGTGACACATCGTAATTACGGTCTCAGGGGGACTCATGAAGAAATCACTTGCAGCAATCGCACTTGCAGGTTCCATCGCACTTATCGGCGCAGCTCCTTCCATGGCTGCAACCTACCCGGCACCGCCGGCCAACGCCGCAGTTTCTGACGGCACCGTTGGCCCCGGCGAGCAGTTCGTCTTTCGCGGCAACGGCTTCCTGGCCGGCGAAGGCCTGTCCATCACCGTGACTCTGGGCAGCGCTCCGGCAGCAACCGGCTCCAGCGTCTCCAACGGTAGCCGCACGGTTCCGACCAAGATCACCCTGCCGCTGGCACCGCAGACCTTCTCCACCACAGCTGACGCCAACGGCGCTTTCGCCTTCCCGCTGACCATCAGCGAAACGGGAACCTACACGCTGACCGCTACGGGCCTCACCTCGGGCAAGACGGCAACCGCCGTTGTCACCGTTGAGGGCACCGGCCTCGCCAACACCGGCGGCGCTCCGCTGGCTAACACCGGCGCCGGCCTGGCCAACACCGGTGCCGACGCAAGCCTGGTTCTCTGGTCCCTGGTAGGCGCAGGCGCACTGGCTGCCGGCGCAACCTCGGTAGTTGTGGTTCGCCGCCGCGCCAAGGCTGAAGCCGCAGCGTAAGGCTAAACCAACAGCACCAAAGAGGGTGGGTGGTCTCCGGGAAACCGGAGACCACCCACCCTCTTTTTTGCGATTTCGACGACCTCAATCACCGCTGTGTGGTATTGATAAGACTTATGGGGAGACATTGGCGCAGACCACGCTGGCAGTTCGACTTCACTGTGCCGCTTCCCCCGCCACAGGCACTCCCCTACCTCCTCCTGGCGCTCCTAGCCATCGCGGCGCTGGGTGTGGCGGCTTTGGCGCTGTTCCGGACGTCCTGAGGCCCGTTTGAAGCGCCTGGAGCAGTCGTGGTTTTGGCGGGCAGTGCTTGCTGCCATGCTGGTACCGCTGGCGCTGCTGGCCTTCTGGCCCAGCCCGGTAGACAAACCCGTGCAGGGCGAGCTGGCGGGCTTCCTCATCCTTATCCACGCACTAGGAATCCCAGCCTGGATCAATTACGCGTTCATTGAGGCCACAGCAAATGTAGTGCTGTTCGTAACTGTTGGCTTAGTTGCTTCCCAGGGCTTCCCGAACAAACGCATTTGGCAGCTTGGCGCCTTTGGGCTGGTGGTGTCCGGCTGCATGGAGCTGGGACAACAGCTTTTTCTTCACGACCGGTTCGCGAGCCCGCTGGATCTTGTCACAAATACTGCGGGCTGTGTCATAGGGGCTGTGGCAGCCCGCGTTGGGCTCAGGGAGCTAAAACGCAGACAGGCCCACCGCCAAATGACGATGAGCCTGCCGCAAAACAGTTTGTGAGCTGCCTTAGTCGTTCACGAACTCCTTCATCCATGCTTTCAAGTCTTCGCCGAAGTCCACACGCTCAGACGCGATGGAAATAACCGCCTTGATGTAGCTCAGCTTGTCTCCGGTGTCGTAGCGGCGCCCACGGAACACCACGCCATACACACCTCCACCTTCGCCGCCGGACGTTGCCAGGGTCTGCAGCGCATCCGTCAGTTGGATCTCGCCGCCGCGGCCCGGCTCAGTCTCTTCCAGCACATCAAAAACAGCCGGGTGCAAAACGTAGCGGCCAATGACGGCCAGGTTGGACGGAGCCTCATCTACCGAAGGCTTCTCCACCAGCCGGTTCACCCGGAAGTAGTTCTCGCCGTCCACGGGGGTGATGTCCGCGCAGCCGTACGCACTGATCTGCGACGGGTCCACCTCGATCAGTGCGACAACAGAGCCGCCGGTCTTGGCCTGCACATCAATCATGGTGCTAAGCAGCTCGTCGCGGGCGTCGATAAGGTCATCGCCCAGGAGGACAGCGAACGGCTCATCCCCCACGTGCTGGCGCGCGCACAGAACGGCGTGGCCCAGACCCTTGGGGTCACCCTGGCGCAGGTAGTGCAGCGGAGCGAGGCTGGAGGCGTGCTGAACGGCCTCCAGACGGTCCAGGTCGCCCTTGAGCTCCAAGGTGCGCTCCAGAGCCGGAGCCCGGTCAAAGTGGTCCTCCAGGGCGCGTTTCTGGCGCCCGGTGATCATGAGGAGATCAGTCAGCCCTGCCTTAACGGCTTCTTCCACCACGTATTGGATTGCGGGCTGGTCAACAACCGGCAGCATTTCCTTTGGCATTGCCTTGGTGGCGGGCAGGAAGCGAGTTCCCAAACCGGCAGCAGGAATGACGGCTTTTCTTACTGATTTCCCCAAAGTCATAGCTGAACCATACAAATCGTTGGAGGAAACTGGCAATTCAGGGCCAAGTTTACGCACCCCATGGGGAGGCCTGCCCATCGCAGCGGTTTCTATTTCGGGACATACTTCTGGTTGCAGCTTTCGAGAATATTGGGGGACATTTTGAATAACGACCAGCAGCCAGGTGTACCGCAGCAGCCGGAACACACCGGGTGGCAGCAGCCCGAGCAGCCGCAATTCGGCCAGGCGCCCTATCCCCCGCGTGCGGACCAGTACAACGTCAACCAGCCGCCCTACGGCGAGCCCGGACAAGGCCAGTACAACCAGCCTCCCTACGGTGAGCCCGGACCGGGACAGTTCGGCCAGGTCCCGTCCAAGGGTGGCTTCCCCGTCTGGGGCTGGGTGGCAAGCGGCGTGGGTGCCGTGGCAGTCCTGGCTGTGGCCGGCGTGATGGTCCTGGGCGGACTCGGCTCCAACAAACAACAAGAAGCCGCTCCGGCACCGACGGAGACCGACGGCAGTTCTGAATCGGCCGGGGCAACCGACGGCGCAACCGGCGAGTCCTCGGCCGCAGCCTCCGGCGAAGAAGACTTCTACATCTTCCAGGACGCCGACTTCACCTCGGCACCTGTCTGGTCCACCAAAATGCCGGAAGGCTGGACCACGTCAGAGGTCAAAAACGGAACCATTCAGTACCGCAGCAAAGAGAGCCCCTGCAACTTCACTACGCACCAGGCCATCCTGCCGCCCCGCGCTGAAACCACCGACGAAGAAGCGACCAAGGCCTCGATGCAGCTCGAAATCGACGGCATCAAATCAACGGTGGGAAAGCCGGTCACCGTTGTGACCGACGCGGACTCGCTCTACACCAAGTTGCGGAACGCCGATGGCCGCGTCATCGAAATGCAGGAAGCGGAGCTTCGGTTCAAGAACAAGAGTGACGTGGACGTGGTGTACCGCATCGCCGTGCGGTCCATGCCGGCCGGCGACGGCCTCATGGAACTCATCCTCGCCTGCCCTGCCAACCTGCCCACGGAGTCAGAACTGTGGACAGAACTGACGGACAGCGTCACCATGGTTGACGATCCGGCGGCCTGATTCCGTCGGGGACCATCAGCGGCCTTTGAACTCCGGGGTCCGCTTCTCCTGGAACGCCTTGAAGCCCTCTGAATAGTCTTCGGACTTGCACAGCCGGGCCTGTTCCGCGTTTTCCTCTTCCATGGCTTCCCAGAGGCCAAGGCGCTGGTCGCGGATGTGGGCCACCAGGTCCTTGCTGGCGTTGAAAGCGCCCGTGGCGCCCGTGGCAACCTTCGCCACGATGCCGCGGGTGTTTTCCAGCAGCTCGCCCTTGGGCATGGCGCGGCTGAACATCCCCTGCGCCACGGCCTCGGCGCCGGACATCAGCTCGGCGGTGTAGATCAGGTCCAGCGTCCGGTGCATGCCCAGCCGTTCGGTGAAGTACCAGTGCCCGCCGGAATCCAGGGTGGCGCCCAGCTTGGCGAACGGCGATCCGAACTTGGCGTCCTCCGCCACATACACCACGTCCGTGGCCAACAGCAGGCCCAGCCCCACACCCAGGCAGGCGCCCTGCGCCGCCGCGAACGTGGGTGCCGGAAACTCAGTCATCTTCTTCAGCAGCGGCTGCAGCAAACCGCCCAGGTACCCCTGCACATCGTCCGTCTCCGGCGTGACGCCGGCAATGTCCCGGCCCGCGCAGAAGGCGCGTCCCTCTCCCCTGAGCAGCAGCGCCCGCACCTCACCGCGCGAGGCGGCGTCAGCGGCGTCGTCGTACGCCTGTGTTAAATCCTTCAGCGCCTGCTCGTCCAGTGAGTTCAGCTTGTGCGGGGCATTCAGCACAACCTCGGCGATGCCGTCGGCGATGGAGAGGGAGATCATGGGGCTCCTGTTCGTGGCCGTGACAGCCGGGTTGGGAAGGGCTTAGACGTCGAAGTCGACGGTGACTTCCGGGGTGGTGGGGTGGGACTGGCAGGTGAGTACGTAGCCCTTGTCCAGTTCATCCTGCTCCAGGGCGTAGTTCTCGTCCATGGTGACGGCACCGGTGACCACCTTGGCGCGGCAGGTGCCGCACACTCCCCCGGCGCACGCGAACGGCACGTCCGGGCGCACCCGCAGGGCGGCGTTGAGGAGGGATTCGCGGGCATGGGTGGGGCTCTCCACCTTGCCTTCGAGGCCGTCCAGCTTGAACGTGATCTTGTAGGTGTCCTTGGACTCGTCCGCGATCACCGGGCGGCCGATGTTGCCCTCGGGACGGTCCGGCTTGCCGGAGGTGAACAGCTCAAAGCGGACATGTTCGGGCTTCACACCGCGGGCCGCCAGGGTGTCCCGGCACAGCTGCACCAGCTCGAACGGCCCGCACAGGAACCACTCGTCCACATCGTCCGCGTGGATGGCGGTGCCCAGCAGCGCCTGGAGCTTCTCGGCGTCGATCCTTCCGCTCAGCAGCGGCGCGATGCGCTGCTCGCGGGACAGCACGTGGTGCAGGGCCAGGCGGCTGGGGTACTTGTCCTTCAGGTCCGCGAGCTCCTCCAGGAACATCACGTCCATGGCGGCCTTGTTGGCGTAGATCAGGTCGAAGCGGGTCTCCGGGTTCGCCGCCAGCAGCGTACGGGCAATCGCGATCACCGGGGTGATGCCGGAACCGGCGGCGATGGCCACGAAGCAGCCGGGCTCCCCCACCAAGTCCTCCGGGTGGTTCATGGAGTTCATGACGTTCTGCTCCACGGCCTTGCCGTCCCGGCCGTGCTTGGAGACGAACGCACCCATGGGACTCATCACGTCCAGCTGGTCGCCGGGCTTCAGCTCGGCATTGGCCCACGTCGAGAACAGCCCGCCCAGGTCCTTCTTGATGGCCACGCGGATCTCGCTGCTGCCGTCCGCGAAGCTGCGCGGCTCGGCGCAGATGGAGTAGCTGCGGCGCACCTCGTGCGGCTGGCCGTTCTCATCCGGCATGGTGGTGCGCAGGGCCACGTACTGCCCGGGCAGGTAGTCGTACTGGCCGGCAAGCTCCGCCGGGACCCCGAACGTCACCTCGATGGCATCGTCCGTGAGCCGGCGGACTTCCGCCACCGTCAGCGTGTGGAAGGACGCACGACGGCGGCCGGTGGCCGTGGCCTGTTCAGCGGCAGTCTGGCGGACAACAGTCATGGGAGCACCTGTTCCTTACAAAACTTTGAAGTAGTCGAACGGTTCCTTGCAGTCCTGGCAGACGTACAGCGCCTTGCAGGAGGTGGAACCGAAGCGGGTGAGTTCCTTGGTGTTCAACGATGAACACTGCGGGCATTTGACGGCCATTTGCAGGCGGATTGGTCCTGCGTGGCGGGCAGCGTCCGAGCGGCCGGTGGGCGGCGCGATGCCGTATTCCTTGAGCTTGGCCTTGCCGGACTCGGTCATCCAGTCCGTGGTCCACGCGGGGCTGAGCACCAGCTCCACATGCACGTTGGGGTAGCCCTCCTTGGCGAACACCGCGTTGAGGTCATCGCGGATGGCGTCCATCGCCGGGCAGCCCGAGTACGTGGGCGTGATGGTGATCTGCACGGCGGGCACCATGGCGCCGTCGTCTGCGCTTGGTTCCTTCGTCACCTTGACGTCTCTCAGGATGCCCAGGTCCGCGATGGTGAGCACCGGGATCTCCGGATCGCACACGGTGGCGGCGAGATCCCAGGCCTTCTGCTCCGGAGTTTTCACGGTGCGCGCGGCGTCGCTGTCCGCGGTGGGGTGGCTGACGTACATGTCCGGCATGGCTACCAGCTCGCTCCTGGGTGCTGGCGGGCCAGCACCTGCATCTCTGCCAGCATGTAGCCCAGGTGCTCGGAGTGCCTGCCCTGGCGTCCGCCGCCGAGGGCGGCCGGAACCTGCGGAAACTCGAGTTCCGCCTCGGCCAGGACCTCACCGGTGAGCCGGTCAAAGTCCGCGCGCAGGCTGGAAGGTTCGACGGCGGCACCCGCCGCCGCGAGGCGGGCGGTGAGTTCGTCGTCGCGGAACAGTTCGTCAACGTAGGGCCAGATGACCTTGAAGCCGTGGATCATCCTGCGGCGCGATTCGTCCGTGCCGAGGGCCAGGCGCAGCACCCACTGGGCGCTGTGGTCCCGGTGGTAGTCCACTTCCTTGACGGCCTTGGCGGCGATGCCGGCCAGTGTGGCGTCCGTGGACTTCGTCAGCCGGCTGTAGAGCTCGAACTGGTAGTAGCTCACCACGAACTGCCGGGCGATGGTGACGGCGAAGTCGCCGTTGGGCTGCTCAAAGAGTTCGATGGACCGGAATTCGTCCTCGGAGCGGAAGTAGGCAAGATCGTCCTCGCTCTTGCCGTTGAGGCCGCCGGCGTAGCTGAGGAAGGAGCGGGCGTGGCCCAGCTGGTCCAGGGCGATGTTGCCCAGGGCGATGTCCTCCTCCAGCTCGGGGGCGCGGGAAATCCAGTGGCCCAGGCGCTGGGCCAGGATCAGGGCGTCGTCCCCCAGGCGCAGCGCGAACTCGGCCACGTCCTCGGTGGGCTTGGCCGTGCCGCGGCTGACGGCCAGCGCGATGTCCTCCGGGCGGAGGGCGTTGCCCGGCGTGATCCGGGTGGCGCTGGCGGTGGCGTCCCCGCTGGTGCCGGCGGTGGGGACGCCCACGGAGATGTCCCCGTGGCCGGTTGTTTCTTGTTCTTGCGTTTCAGTCTCAGGTGAGGTGCTCACAGGTGCTTCACGCCCTCGCTCTTGGTGTAGTACGTCGCGTGCCGGTAGTCCTTGCCCTGGGGCGATTCGAAGAAGGCGCCCTTGGCGTCCGGATCGCTGGAGGCGATGGCCTCCGCGGGGACAACCCAGATGGACACGCCTTCGTTGCGGCGGGTGTACAGGTCGCGGGCGTTGCGCAGCGCCATCGCTGCGTCCGGCGCGTGCAAGGATCCGGCGTGCACGTGGGACAGGCCGCGGCTGGAGCGGACAAAGACTTCCCAGATAGGCCAGACGTTGCCGGCGGGGGTTTCGGGGCTCATGCTGCGGATTCCTTCTCTGCTTGCTTCTTGGCCTGTTTTTCCGCGTATGCCGCTGCGGCTTCGCGCACCCAGGTACCGTTCTCGTGTGCTTCGCGGCGCCGTTCCAGGCGCTGGGCGTTGCAGGGGCCGCGGCCCTTCAGGACCTCATGGAACTCGTCCCAGTCCAGCGGGCCGTGCTCCCACTTCTTGGTTTCTTCGTTGAAACGGATGTCCTTGTCCGGGAGCGTGAGGTCCAGGACCTTGACCTGCTCCATCATCATGCCGACGAAGCGGTTGCGGAGTTCGTCATTGCTGAAGCGCTTGATGTTCCAGGCCATGGACTGCTTGGAGTTGGGTGAATCGTCATCCGGCGGGCCGAACATCATCAGGGCCGGGGCGTACCAGCGGTTCACGGCGTCCTGGGCCATCTGCTTCTGCTCGGGGGTGCCGTGCGAGAGTTCAAGCAGGATCTCGAAGCCCTGGCGCTGGTGGAAGGACTCCTCCTTGCAGACGCGCACCATGGCCCGGCCGTAGGGGCCGAAGGACGCGCGGCACAGCGGAACCTGGTTGGCGATCGCGGCGCCGTCCACCATCCAGCCGATAGCTCCCATGTCCGCCCAGGTGCGTGCGGGGTAGTTGAAGATGGAGGAGTACTTGGCCTTGCCGTCCATCAGGTCCTGCATCATCTGGTCCCGCGGCTGGCCCAGGGTCTCGGCGGCCGAGTACAGGTACAGGCCGTGGCCGGCCTCGTCCTGCACCTTGGCCATCAGGATGGCCTTGCGCTTCAGGCTGGGGGCGCGGGAAATCCAGTTGGCTTCCGGCTGCATGCCGATGATCTCCGAGTGGGCGTGCTGCGAGATCTGCCGGAAGAGGGTCTTGCGGTAGGCAGCCGGCATCCAGTCGCGGGGCTCGATGCGCGAGTCCTCCGCCATGACGCGGTCAAAGTACGCCTGACCTTCAGCCTCGTGCCGGGCTGCCTCTTCCAGCTGTTCAGGTGTCAGCTCAGCGGGCACTGACTGCAGGGTCTGCGTTGCCATGGTTGCTCCTATGCATATCCGATAAATAATTACCGACCGTTCGTTCAGGATATGCGGAAGCCGTGAGATGCGTCAAGCACATGCGGCGTTTGGCGGGGTAGCTTCGGGGCGCGAACGCAGCCGCCGACGGAACGCCAGCGGCTGCCAGGGCGCGCCGAGGGCACCGGGGCGCCGGCCACGAAATCCGCGTGTGTAGGCTGTGGGCATGACGGCACCGCAGATCTATGTCAGTTTCCCCGGCACGGCGCGCGAAGCACTCACCTATTACCGTGACATCTTCGGCGGAGAGCTACACCTGTACACCAAGGCGGAGTTCGGTGTCAGCGACGGCCCGCCGGATGACATCGCCCACGGAGTCCTCAGCGGCACCGTGGCCCTGGCCGGATCGGATGCGCCAGCCGACGGGAAGACGGTCCGTTTCGAAGGCCTCATGCTCGCGTTGCTTGGTACCGCCGAGCCCGAGACGCTCCACGAGTGGTTCGACAAGCTCGCCGTCGGCGGCCACGTGGTGGATCCGCTCGCCCCCAAGCCGTGGGGTGCATCCGACGGCCAGGTGATCGACCGGCACGGACTTCACTGGCTTATCGGCTACGAGCCCGGCGAAGCTGGCTGAGGTCTCGCACTATTCGGGGAACTGAACGTACAAACTTCCCCCATCTGGCCTTTTGCAACCGGAGCCGGCCGCGGAACGACAGGTCCGCATAGAGATTCCCGCTCAGGAAGACTTCCGGGGCCGGGAAGACCGCGCGAAAGAGCATCTTCGGCTTGTCCCGCAGCGGGGCCTGGACAATGGCGATGATCCGGGCGCTGCCGGGCTCCTTGGCCAGCAGGCGGTTGCGCCATTCCGTGGAGGGTTGGGGCCACTCCACCGATGCCTCCTGTGGAAGGTGGTCCTCGAGGAATGGACGCATGGCTGCCACGGATCCGGTAGCCGCAGAGATCTCCAGGATGGTGTCGGCGAGCGACTCCCGCTCCGTGAGTTCCGCCAGGAACACGAGCTCCTGCCGGCACGCCGGCAGATGGGGCGAGCGAAGGGCATGCAGGGCAAGAATGAGGATTCCCAGCGCCTTTGACGGGACCCGCACCTCCTGCCCTGCAAGTTCAAGGGCCTCTGTGTGTGCCCACATCGTCTCGAAGGAGTGAGCGGGGTCCAGTTCCATGCCGGGGAACCGGAAGTGGACGTCGATGCAGCAGGGCCAGGACGGATGGTCGATCGTGATGGAGTGCTTCGGAAAGGTCCTGCTGTCCGGGTCAACGGGCCGGTCCCGCCAGCCCCGCTCGCGCATCCCGTTCAGCAACGCTTCCAGGTCCGCCGGGGATACAAAGACATCGACGTCCACGGACATCTTGGGCATGCGCAACCCCTGGACCACGCTGGCCGGACCTTTGATGAAGAACGCCCTGATTCCCAGGCCGTCCGCCACCCGCTGTACCAGGGCATGCCCCAGGAGCACGGCCTCGGGAATGCTCAGCTGCGTTTCATCGGCGGGGTTCTGCATCGCTGGGTTCTGGGTGGCCTGGTTCTGCATGGCGGGGGTGAACATGGCGTGGTTCCGCATGGCTGGGCCTAGCCCCGTGCCCGGCGGCCGGCCGTTGCGGGTTCCAGGACGTCGTCGCGCTCGGTGTCCCACTGGGGTTCGTGCGACACAGCGTCCGGGTGCGCGAACTCCGGGACATCCTGCGTTTCAGGCGCGGAGGTGTACGTCCCGTAGTAGGAGTAGGCGTCGGTGCCCTTGGTGGGCACGTAGTTCAGGACAGCGCCCAGGATGCGGCCCTTCACCTTTTCCAGGTTGCCGAGCGACTGCCCCAGCTGCTCCTGGGTGGTCCTGCCCGTCCGGATCACCACGATGGCACCATCCGCCACGCGGGAGAGGACGGCAGCGTCCGTGACCGGCAGCAGGGGCGGGGCGTCGATCAGGACAATCGCATTCTCAGCCAGCGCGTTGAGCATGTTCTTCATGGCCTTGGACCCCAGCAGCTCGCTGGGGTTCGGCGGAACGCGGCCGGAGCCCAGGACCGAGAGGTTCGGCAGGGCACCCCAGGGCTGGAGGACATCCTCCAGTTCGGCGGTGCCGGTGAGCACGTCGGTGACCCCGACTCCCGGAACCAGGTTGAAAACGTCCACCAGCGTGGGGCGGCGGAGGTCGCCGTCGACCACCACCACGTTCTCGCCGGCGGCCGCCATGGTGACCGCCAGGTTGGCCGTGACGGTGGACTTGCCTTCGGCCTGCATGGAGCTGGTGACCACGATGATCCGCGGCGGCTGGTCCACGTCCAGGAAGCTGAGGTTGGTGCGCAGTTCCCGAAGTGCCTCGGCCATGGCCCCGCCGGCGTCGTGCAGCTGGGCTGCGGCACCGGCGTCCAGGATGGTGCTCTTTTCGTCCAGGCGGTGGTCCACCGGGAGGGTGCCGATCACCGGGACGTCGAAGAGCCGCTCGATTTCGGAGGCATTGCGGATGCGCCGGTCCAGGTGCCGGCGGACCAGCGCATAGGCCACGCCGAGGGCCAGGCCGATCAGCGCACCGAGCGCCAGCGTGAGCTTGACGTTCGGGGACACCGGGCTGGTGGGAAGAACCGCCTTGCCCAGCGGGAGGATCCTGACGGCGGAGGCCGTCGCCGCAGGTGCGAGGGCAGCGCCCGGCGAGGTGCCGGCGTCGGGCGTTGCTGTTTCTGGTGTGGCTGTTTCGATCGCTTCCACCTGGGCGGCGAGGCCGTTCACCCAGGCGTCCGCCACGCGCTGGGCGGTCGCGGGATCGGGCGACTGGGCCGTCACCCGGATCTCCGCGGTATCCAGCGGAACCTTCACGCTGATGGTGCCGAGCAGGGCGTCTGCGGTTGTTTTCAGTTCCAGGGAGGCGATGACCCGGTCGGCGACGAGGCGGGACTTGGCCACGGACTCGTAGTTCTTGACCTTTGCCTTGGCCAGGCTGTCCCCCGCCAGGGAGAGGCTCACGTTGTCCGAGCCGGGCGTGACCACAATGCCGCTGGAATCGGACGAGTAGATCTTGGGCTGAAGGACGGTCCAGCCGAACGCCGTCAACGTGGCCAGCAGCGTGAAGGCGACGATTGCCTTCCAGTACACCCGAACCACCCGAAGGTAGTCGGCCAGGTCCAGGCCGGCAGGTGCTTCGGCGCCGGGCGCGGTGTTGACGCTCATGGTGGTTCCTTCCAAGTTTGTATGTTTCTCTGACCGGTCTTCGTTGCCGGGTTACTGCGTCGGGCGGTCCCCCGCGTTCGAGTGGTCCCGCACGCGGTGGGCGTCCCCGCACGCGGTGGGCGGCTATTCGCCGCCCTGCTCCAAGACTGATTTGGCGATGAGCTGCCCCGCGGCTGCGGCGACGGCGGCCCGGTAGTCCTCTGGTCGGCCGTGCACTTGTGCGATTGCTTCCGTCAGTTCGTTCAGGGTGACGGCGCTGGCTGTTGCCTCCCAGATGGCCGGCCCGATCCCGCTCAGCCGCACGATCTCGGATTCCAGCATCACCAGCAGGTCGCCGTCGACAGTCACGGCATCCTTGGGTTCCACCCGGCGGATCCAGCCTGCGGGGATTTCTCCCGCTTCGGCTTCTGCTGCTGCTGTGGCTGCCGCTCCTGTTGGTCCTGCCGTTGGGCGGGCTTCCCACGTTGGCTTGGAGCGACGCTGCTTTTTGAACAGCGGTTCCAGGGCTTGGGGCAGGTCCGCAGCCTCGGAGTACGTCACCTGCCACACCCCGCCCACACGGTCGATCAGCCGGCACAGCGACTGCAGCGGCTCATCGATTTCGGCCTGCGAGGACGAATCCGGGATGAGCACGAGCAGTGCGTCCGCCAGCGGGAGTTGGCGGAGGGTTGGTGCGTGGTTTGCGGCTTTGTTCGGTTCGGTCCGGCTCGGTTCGGTCCGGTTTGGTTCAGTCCGGTCGAGCAGGACGATGGACTGGATGAACGGCTTGGCCGGTGTCGGCTGGAGGCCGAGTTCATCCGGACCCACCTGGTGCTTGGGTGCGCCCGGACCCTGCTTCAGGGACAGCGGCTTGGGGTAGGGAAGCACCGAACCGTCCGGCCCGATGGCGACGGTTTCGTCCGTGACATACCCGTACGTCCCGGCCAGGACCGAGGCCGCGGTGGTTTTGCCCGTGCCGGACTTGGCGACGAGCGCCACCACGGCGCCGGTGGCGGGATCGGCGACGCCACAGGCGTGGAGCATCATGAATTCGCCGGCGTTTTCCAGGATGGCCGCGACCGTCAGGCGGGAGGTGAGGTTCTCAGCCAGCTCCTCAAAGGAGGCTGCCTGCAGGGCGAACGTCCCGCCGTCGTGCATCAGTGACATATACGAAACGGAGGCGGAGAACGGGAGGGATTCGGTGGGTTCCTTCGCGAGCGGCGGGACCAACGGCGCCTCGGTGCCGGCACAGCGCGACCAGGCCGAGCGCATGCTGTGTTGCTGCTCGGGCGTGACCGCGCGGCCCCAGCGGATGGCGAACTGCGTGCCCAGGACGACGACGCTCAGGATTTCGCCGGCGCCCTTGAAGTCCCCGAAGATCCATTCGCCGGGGAAGCCCCAGTCGAGCTGCGCATTGGCGCCGCGCTCTTTGTCCTCGCCTTTCATGACTCCCCCATCAGTCCTGCCGGTTGGTGCTCGGTTACTGGTTTGCGCTGGCTACTGGTCCTCTTGGTTACTGGTCCGCGCCGGCCGCGGCTTCGATGAGCCGCTGGGCCTCCAGGCTGGCCAGGAAGGCCTCCACCTGGGGCGCCAGTTCACCCGCCGCGTCCTCGAAGGCCGCTTCCAGTTCGGCAATGACGTCCGACTGGTCGCGTCGCCCGTCGAGAAGTTCCCAAATGACCGCCGCAGTGCCGTCGAGGACCACCGGCTGGGTTGCGTCCAAGTGGAGCAGGGCAACCCGGCCGGCGGATTCGGAGCGGACTTCGGCGACGTCGGTGGAGCGGTGGTAGATCATTTGAACTTGATGGACAGGTTGGTCTGCGTTTGGACGGTCAAACCCGAGACCGTAACCGCAACTGTCACCACGTAGTTGTACACGTCGGAGGGCCTGGGTTTTGTCGTCGGCGAAGTATCCTCTGCGGCCGTAAAAGTGACGGGAAAAACCACCTGTGATCCGGCTGCATGTGCGAACAAAGTCGTGGACTCGTACCCGTTGAACGTCGTAGCTTGGAATTCACCAGATGCGGGCTGCTGTACGCCAATTTTGGCGTGAACCGTACCCACAGGCGTAATTGTCACGCTTCCGCTGATGGTCCCAACCGCGTTATCAACTTGGAAGCCCGTGGGACCGTTGCCGCCCTTGCCCCCTCCGACGAAGGTAATTGCTGAACCGGCGCCCAGGACCGTAACGGTCGCGCCGCCCGACGCCGCTGCAGCCGGAGCCGCGATGGCTGTGACGATAACGGGCACCGACCAAGCCACACCTTTTACTACCCTGCGGCGGCTGAACCCGTCCTCTTCGCCGCTCGTGACCTCTGCGTTCAGAACCTCAGACAATTGCGCCCCCACATGGATTTCGACTGGGGCCAGCCCTCGTGGACCGGCCAGATGCTTTCACCGCGTTTCCGCCGGTTGCACCCACTTTCCCCAACGACGCGAAAGGTTCACGCAACCGTTTTGCAAGATTCGGTCAAGGTTTCCTGTGCATGCAAAATTGAGCGATAAGGCGGAATTGAGATTTCATCGCTCCCACAACAAATCACGGCTTTCGGGGTTTGTTGCGCAGAGCAGCGAGCTTGAATGTCGGACCCCTTTGGCAGAGTTATCCCATGGAAGCCGTTGGCGAATTCGCCCCGAACCAGGTCCTGCGCCTAGGGCGGATTTACGACGCGCTTTCGACTCGGCCACGCCCAACCGGACCCTGCGAGCTGTGCCGTCGGTTGACCTCGTCGGCGAGCCGACGGAGCTCGACGGCATGTTCGACGGCGGTGGTTCCGGTGATCTGGCCCGGTGCCTTGAGTTGCTGGCGGCTTTGAGTTCGACGGCGGTTGCGGACGCTGCGGTGTTGGGTTTCCGGGAGGCTGCTGACTTCGCTTCCAACGTCGAGGAAGCCTCCCGCGCCGTTGAGTATTTGCAGGTGGTTGCTGCCGGGGCGGTGGAGCGGTCGCGGCGGGAGGCCTCCGCTGCTGCGCGGGCTGGCTCCGGTGCTGGCTCGGCTGTCGGCTGGACCACCGGGTGGGGAAACGAGACTGCCGTGCACGGGCCGATCGGCTGGGCGGCCGGGACGGCGGGCCAAACGGATGCCGGCCCGGGCGACAGCAAACGAGGCACCGGGGCCGCCGCGGATCACGTGCCGAGCCCGGGCACGCCGAAGACCAATGATCCTGATCTGGCCGATGACGGGTGCCGGAACACCACCGAGTTCCTCCGTTTGAGGTTGCGGATCGGCGCCGGCGAAGCCCGCCGCCGGCTCGCCCTGGCCGAAGCGATACTGCCCCGGACCGGGATCACCGGCCACCCCCAACCTCCGGCCCGCCCTCAGCTGGCCGCGGCCGTGGCATCCGGGTCCGTGGGTTCCCGGTCCGCGACCATCATCACCCTCGCCCTGGACCGGGTCCGGCACCACGCCCCCGACCACACCATGGCCCGGATGGAACACACCCTGACCCGCACCGCGGTCGAGAACGACACCGACTTCCTCGCCCGCATCGCCCGGCAACTCGTTGACGCGATCGACCAGGACGGCGCCGAACCCTCCGAGGAGGAGCTCCGGTGCCGGCAGGGCGTCTTCATCCGGAAACCCCGCCGCGGGCTGCACCACGTGGAATTCTTCGCCACCCCGGACCAGTTCGAACCCCTCCTGACCGTGATGAACACCGCCACCAACCCCCGCACCCAACCAGGCCAGCCTGAAGGCACCGACGGAACCAGTAGCGGCAGCGGGCTGGACCGGCGGACCCGGCCCCAGCAGCTCCTGGACGGCCTCGTCGGCGCCGCCACAGCCGCCCTCGCCAGCGGAACCCTCCCCGCCGCGGGCGGGCTCCGTCCCCAGGTCATGGTCACCATCGACTACCGCGACCTCCTGAACCGCCTCGACCGGCTCGACCACAACAGCGACGGGCCAACCGGCACGTCAGGCACCGGGACCATCCCCGGCACCCTCACGGGCACCGTCACAGCCTCCACGGTCCGCAAGATCGCCTGCGACGCGGACATCATCCCGGTCCTGCTCGGCAGCGAGGGCCGCGTCCTCGATATCGGCCGGACCACCCGGATCTTCCCGCCCCACATCCGCAAAGCCATCACCGCCCGCGACCAGGGCTGCGCGTTCCCGAACTGCACCATCCCCGCACCCTGGTGCGAAGCCCACCACATCACCTACTGGTCACACGGCGGAACCACCAGCACAGAGAACGGCACCCTCCTCTGCTCCCATCATCACCACCTGATCCATAAAGAGCAGAGTGCTCTCTCGTGAGCGTCGCAACACCTGACTGAAAGCGGTGTATTTGTGGGACGTTCACGACGCGGTACGCGGAAGATGGGGCCTTCGGGGTTTACAGAGAAGCGCGAGCGATTCTTTGTCCTTTTCTTTATGTTGTGGCTGGAAGTGCTGGACCTTGGCTTCGATAACTCTAGGGTCCACGACCACGTATGTGCGATCAGCAACTGTCACACGCTGCGCCCTACCCGGCCATGGCTTTGGCGGGCCGCTAAGGGTTGGGTTGCAGCCTTGGAATGTTCTGCTGTTGACTTGTCGGCCGAAAGCGCGAAATGGGTTTCGTGACGTTCCGAGCGTGGAAGTCCACTGAATGCGCAGGGTTTCCACAGTTATGGCGCCTTCGGCTTAAGTGGCACCCAGTTTCTCCACAGTATGGATAAACTTCCCCGTTGCCGCTGTTAGCTTCAAAGTACCGGAGATCACCTGGTGCGGACACTGGTTCCGTCAATGGGACGCGTGGCAGTGGGTCGATCCGCCGGGATGTTTCGCCGTCACTCCACTTCCAGCAAAGGTCTCAAATCCATGCGTAGTTTTTCCCGTGCATCACTTGTTGTAGCAGCCTCCGCGGCCCTGATCGGTTCCATAGCGCTGCCGGCGTCGGCGGCTGACACCACCGCGACCGTCGAGGTTCCGGTCGGTTCGCTGTCGATCTCAGCTCCTGTCGGCGCAGACCTCACCACGATCACTCCCGGCGGAAGTGCATCTGCGACGCTGTCCGGTGTGCAGGTCACCGACACCCGCGCCGGCGAAGCAGGCTGGGCCGCTCAGGTTGTCCTGTCCAACTTCGTGGGAGCCACACCCAGTAACGTCATTCCGGCAACCTTGGCCACCTACGCTCCGGCTGCGGCTGTCCCGACCGGAACCGTCACCGTTGAAGGAACCACGCAGACGGACCTCTCCACCGCCAAGACGGTGCAGGCCGCCACGGCCGTCACCGGGAACAACTCCGCCATCTGGAACGCAGACCTGAGCGTCGCCGCCCCGGCAGATGCCCTGGCCGACGTCTACACGGCAACGCTGACCCACTCCGTTCTCTAGGTCTTCGGACCACGAGACTCCTGTTCCGGGTGCCCGCAGACCGACGTGACGGCACCCGGAACAGGTGCCAGGTCCCCGGACCTGGCACCTGGCACCTGATCCATGCTTCCCAACTAACCCGAGGTCGCCGTTTTGCGTTTCCTGATGACACTGTCCGTGATGATCATGCTCGCCTTTTCCGCCGCGGTCGCTGCGGCGGCGGGTCCGCCGCCGGCGTCGACCGCGCCTGCACCCGCCGGCATCGGCATCAGGCTCTTGGATATCCCGGCCAGCACCAAAGACGATCCCCGGGCACGGACCTATATTATTGACAGGCTCGCGCCCGGCGCCGAAATCAGTCGCCGCATCCAGGTCGAGAACAACACAGGGTCCGCGCAGATGATCCGCCTGTACGCCGGAGCGGCACGTATCGACGGCGGGTCCTTCATCGGTGAGGACGCCGGATCCAAGAATGACCTCAGCACCTGGACGGCCGTGGGCCAACCGCAAGTCAACGTTGCCGCGGGGGCCAAGGCGGAGGTTCCCGTGACCATCAAGGTTCCGTCCGATGCACCGGAAAGCGAACAGTACGGCGCCGTGTGGGCCGAGGTCCGCAGCGCAGCCGGTCAGGGCGGCGTCGTCCAGGCCAACAGGGTCGGGATCCGCGTCTACCTGTCCGTCGGGCCCGGGAACGGCAAGCCGGCCGACTTCACCATCACCTCCCTGACCCCGTCGCGGGATGAGCAGGGTAATCCGCAGCTCAGCGCGCTCGTGACCAACACGGGCGGACGCGCCCTTGACGTTACCGGGGACCTTCGCCTCGCGGCCGGTCCCGGAGGACTGTCCGCCGGGCCCTTCGGCATCCAGAACGCCACAACCATTGCCCCGGGCAAAGCCCAAAACGTGATCTTCACGCTGCCATCCGAACTCCCCGATGGTCCCTGGACCGTGAACGTCGGACTCAGGAGCGGCCTGATGGAACGGGAGGCCTCGGCGCCGGTCACATTCCCCGCGGCCGGACCCGGCGAAGCCGTGTCCCCCGCCCCGGACAGCGAAATGCCCTGGCTTGTTCCCGCAGCAGTCGCGGCGGCGTTAGCCATCACAGCCCTCCTATCAGTCCTCCTGCTGCGCCGCCAGCGCCCTTCCGGCCGTAACACGGCCGTACCGGCCGACGGAACCCGCCGGGCCACCCGCAGAAACGCCGATGTCACCCGGTAAGGGATGGTCCCGGCCCGACACGCGGGCCGCGAAACCAAGCAACGACCCGAGCAACCGACGTGATGACATGCCCGCCCGTGGCGGCCTGACGGGCCCCGACCGACCGGAAACTGTCATGCCCGGAGACTACCGGCCCCACCGCGATGCAACGTCGCTTCTTTCAATGCTTGCCCCCGAGCTGAGCGTCCACCACAACACCAGCGGTGCGAACGGACGGAACATCCTCACCTGCGTTCTGGCCGTCCAGGCAGCGCTGGTGCTGAGCACAGCGGCTGCACTGTTGCTTCTGCCATTGGTACCGTTCACGCCTTCCGCAGCGCAGATCATCGCCGGATCCCTGGTGGTGATCCTGATTCACGCCGCGGCGCTCTACATCATGAGGTTAGTGAAGGCCCGACGGCGGGAGAGGATCCGCGCCAAGGGCGCCGTCGAGCTCATCGACACCGTTCTCTGCACCAGCAGGGAGTGGCTGTGGGCCGTCGATGATCTGGGATATTTCACCTTCTCCAGCAGCGCCAGCCAAACTTTGCTCGGGTACCACGCCTCCGAACTGATCGGCAAGCCGTGCAGCATGGTGATCGAAGCGGACGACCTGGTCCGGGCCCGGGAAACCGTGCAGTCCTCCCAGGAGACTGACACCTCGCTTTGGACGGGTGTGATCGTCCGGTGCCGGCACCGTGACGGCAGCACAGTCTGGATGGAATCCTCCGGCAAAACACGTCCCGCCGCAGCCGGACAGCGCGGCGGATCCCACGGCACGAGCCGGCTCCTGGCAGGCAGGACCGCGGAGGAGGCCGCTGCCGACCACAGCAGGGCCCGCATCCGGGAAGTTATTGACGGGCAACTGCTGTTCACGGCATTTCAACCCATCCACGATTTGGGCTCAGGAAACGTAATCGGCGTCGAAGCATTGTCCCGTTTCGTCAGCGACAACGGCGCCCCGGCCGAGTACTGGTTCAATGAAGCCACCGCTGTCGGACTCGGACCGCAGCTCGAATTCGCCGCGATGGAAGCAGCCCTCTCGGCAGCGCATGACCTCCCCGCCGGCGTGTATCTGGCGCTAAACCTCTCCCCGGCCACCTGCCTGGACCGCAGGCTGCAGGGAACACTGGCCCTCTCACCCGTTCCTCTGGACCGGATTGTCCTGGAACTGACCGAACGCCTGGAGGTGGAGGACTACGGCGTCCTAACCGCGGAACTTGCACCCCTGCGAAGGCGTGGACTGCGCATAGCCGTGGACGATGCCGGCTCCGGGTTCGCCTCCATGCGCCACATCCTGCACCTCCGGCCCGACATCATCAAGCTGGACCGCAGCCTCATCGCCGGCATCAACGAAGACATCGGGCAACATGCACTTGGGGCGGCCATGGTCGAATTCGCCCGACAAACCAGGGCAACCCTCGTCGCCGAAGGCATAGAAACCGCCGCCGAACTCGCCGCCGTGACCGGCCTCGGAATGACCGCAGGCCAGGGCTACTTCCTGGGCCGGCCAACGATCCAGCCTGAGGAATGGGCCAAATGGCCTGTAGACCTCGGAAACCGGAACGCAAACAGCTAAGCAGGCGGGCGTTCGTTCGACGCCGTAGGGGCGCTGTTCCCCCATGTCGCCACCAATGGAAACTGACATGACCGCCGGTGCCGGTCGCGCAGGGATCAGAGAGTCATCCTGCTCCCCGGCCCTGCGCATATGACTGTGTGGATCCTGAACTCCCGGTTAGTATCAGCCCCGGTTCCCCCGACGAAAGGTCCCCCGCCCCGTGGATTTCACCCGGTACATTACTTCCCTGGCGATTTTTCTCTTCGTGTCACTGACGATCACGATCAGCGCGCACCTGATCCTGCGCCGACATACCCGGGCGAGGGCCAAAGCACTCACGGAAAGCAACGGATAGGAGACCATGCCGTACCTTGACATCAACCCTCATCGTTCGGGCCCGAAATGGCCGGCCTACGCCCTGCTGGGAACTCTCTTGGTCCTCACCACCGTCGTCGTCATCATGGCGCTGTCGGCCGGGTAGGCTGCCCGCCCTCGGATCGTCTACCCCAAGGGAAACCAGCTTCGGCCACCTCCGGCCATGATCAGCCGCTCAAGGAAGCCACAAGGTTTCCGCAGTTTCTACCTTCCGCCGGCTATTACGGAATCCGGGCACGTAGCCTTATGAGATGTCCAGTTCAGCCCCCGAGCCCGGCGCCCGCAGCGCGGACAGCGTCCACCAGCAACCGTCCGACCTGCAGCAATCGGCAAGCCTCGGAGACGGGGTCGACGAGCTGCCTTTGGTGGACTTGGCAGTTCTCGCAGAACTGGAAGAAGATCTCGGCAGCCCGGACATCGCATGGAACTTTGCCCGGGACTACATCCTGATTTGGCGGCGGCGGCAGCTGGCTCTCTCCGCGGCGTTGGAGCGGCGCGAACGGTCAGCGGCGCTTGATGCGGTCATCAGCGTGCGAATATCGGCGGCCATGATCGGAGGGATGCGGCTGGCTTACCTGGCAGGGACGCTGCACGCCCTCATACAGGCGGGGGACATGGAAGGCGGCGAGGAGCTCCTGGCCACGGTCGATGACTATGGAAGTGCAACGGTGAAAGAACTCGAACGCAGCTATGTCCTGAAGGCGAGGACACCCTGAGTAGCACCCCAGATCGTGGGTTTATGACCGCCCGTTCTGCCGTGCCGCGCTGTCGGGCGCGAGCCGGTACCCGACGCCCCGGACAGTCTGCAGCCACCGGGGCGATTCGGGGTCTTCGCGGAGCTTTCGGCGCAGATTTCCCACGTGCACCTCGACGGCCCGCTGGTCCGAATCGCTGATGTAGGTGTCCTGACTGTAGTAATCGCCCCGGACCACACGTACCAGTTCTGTTCTGGAACGCACCTCGCCGCCGGCGCGCAACAGGTCGTGAAGGAGGTCAAACTCGCTCCGAGTGAGCTCCAGCGATTCCCCTGCCAGCTCGGCCGTCCGGCTCTTGGAATTCAACGACAGCCCGTTGTGCTGCAGGACGCCCTCCTGCCGTTCCGCGCCGGTGGAAGATGCCGGTGCGCCCGCCGGTGGCTCCTGGCCGGACGGGTGGTGCCGGGGACGACGCATCATGGCCCCGATCCTGGCCCGCACCTCCCGAGGGCGGAACGGTTTGGTGATGTAGTCGTCCGCTCCGGCGTGCAGCGCGGTCAACAGGTCCGGCTCCTCGGTTCTGCCGGTAAGCATCATCACATAGGCGTTGCTGAACTGCCGGATGCGCCGCAGGACCTCGAACCCGTCTATGTCCGGCAGGCCGATATCCAGGGTCACGATGTTTGCGTGCTTGTCCCTCACGACTTCCACCCCCTCCCGGCCGCTCGTGGCTGAATGCACCTCGAAGCCTGCCTGAAGAAGCACCGCCTGCAGAAGATTCCGCATGTCGTCGTCGTCTTCAATGACGACGGCCACGCCCAAGTCACTCATGGCCCCCACCTTTTGCGCGGGCGAATCCATATCAGCCCAGTACTGATACGGAATTTGCCCTCCGTTTCCAAGCTACAATGCCAAGCCGGCTTTGCATAACATTTAGCAGGAATAAATAATGAATGTAGTTCATTATGATGTGACGCGTACTGTTACAACATCGCCGGCTAATTGCGTCCGGGCTTCGAATCTTCCGAGTTTATAAATCGGGATCCGTCGCGTATGGGTTATTGGTTCATTTGTCTCATTTACCCCTCTTGCATCGGGGAACTTGTCATGGCCTGTCACGGTTTAGTGACTTGAGTGTAAAGTGAGCGAGACTTGTTCCGGGCCGGTGACCGTTGCTGGACGCCTGTCCAGAGGAGTTTGAAGGCAGGACGGGGGTGAGGGCAGTGGAGGTCTCGATTGGGGAAGCCAGAGGCACAATCGAACTGGCAGAGGGGATCCTTCATCTGCGGTGGGCTCCCGGGCAGGCCATCAACGAGGTGGACGCCAGGGCCGCTATGGCGGCGTTGAAGAAGATTTGCGGTGACCAGCGGTATCCAATGCTTGTCACCCTGGCCGCGCCGGTTTGGCTGAGCTGCAAGGCGCGGAAGGTTCTTACTCTTCCGGGACCGGCTACTCGGATCGCACTCCTGGGATCAACACCGGTTGACGCTGTGTTGGCGAAGTTCTTCCTGTCCGGCAGCGCCCTGCCCTGCCCGGCGCGGTTTTTCACCTCAGCTGATACAGCAATGATCTGGCTCCGTGACTTGTGACGATAGAAAGCCGTGCCGGCTGCCGCATGCGCTCGGATGCAGAATCACCGTGAAGGCAGCCTGGTTCCTTGATCCGTCTAGACCCGACAGGTAAACAAGATTAAGGAAGAACAGCTGCCAAACTCTCAAAACGTTAATGGGGAAAGGGATGAGAGCGTATGGGTGGGGGCCAGCCAATGCCGTCTGAAAATGAGCGCCTCTATGCGCTCGTGATGCAACTCAATGATGTGCTCACCCGCCTGGGTTCCGCACTGCGTGGCCGTCCGTTGTTTGTTGTTGAGAAGGTCCTTGCAGATGAGCTGCGCCGGTCAATCCCGGACGCCAGGTTCAGCGAGGAAGACATCAGGCGATGGTCGGCAGAGATATCGAGCTGAACCCTGCCAAGGACAGCCACTTGAAACCGGACTGCAAGTCACAGCGCCCTCAG
The DNA here is from genome assembly GCF_042880995.1 of Arthrobacter sp. NPDC058288. NCBI lineage: Bacteria > Bacillati > Actinomycetota > Actinomycetes > Micrococcales > Micrococcaceae > Arthrobacter > Arthrobacter sp. NPDC058288. The sequence continues at coordinate 287,215 of NZ_JBHVYH010000001.1, read as the reverse complement.
CAAATTATCCAGCGGGAATAGCAGCTTACTGTCCGTTAGACCGGTTCTGCGGCTCGAGCCCGGCTGGCTCATGCCTCCGGATCGGCCTGTGCGGCCATAATCTGCGGGCAACGCTCTGTGCGGGTCAGACGATCACACAGCAGATCGTGATCCTCTGGTGTCAGGGATTCTCGAGCCAGGATTCGTGCGGGGGAGGGCGGCCAGCCAGGCCGGGACGCGTTCCGGCGGCATGGGCTTGCTCCACAGGAAGCCCTGAGCGTGCCGCACCCCCAGACGGCGAAGTTCTGAGAGTTGGTGACTAGTCTCCACTCCCTCTGCTATCACGTCGAGGTTCAGGCTACCGGCCATGCCGAGGACGAGTTCGATAATGGTCGCACCGTGGGGTCTTCCCAGCTCGTCAACGAAGGTGCGGTCTATTTTCAAGGTCCGGGCTGAGAGCCACTTGAGATAGCTCAGGGATGAGTACCCGGTGCCGAAGTCATCGATTGAGAGACCGACCCCAAGGCGGGCGAGCCGGTGCAGGGTTGCTTTGGGCAGGTCGGGCTGATCCATAAGCACCGTTTCGGTCACTTCGAGATGGACGGCGGCAGGGTCAATGCCCGAGGCGAGGATGGCTGCTTCCACCACGTCGGGGAAGTCCTTCGCCACGAGCTGGCGGCCGGAAATATTCACGCCAGCGGAGAAGTTTTCCGCGCCAAGCAGGTCTCTGCGCCATTCCTGCACCTGGCGCACGGCCTCGTGCAGCACCCAGGCGCCGATTGGAAGGATCAGCCCGGTTTCCTCGGCGATGGGAATGAACGTGTCCGGCATCACCAGTCCGTGTTCGGGATGGTGCCATCGCAGCAATGCCTCGAACCCGATAGGCGATCCTGTGGCGACGTCCATGATTGGCTGATAGTTGAGGGAAAGCTCTCCGCGGCCCAGGGCCAGCCTCAGGTCGGATTCCAGGTCAAGACGCCCGGCGGCCCTGCCGGTCATACGGACGTCATAGACGGCCGAGGAATCCCCGCCGGCTGATTTGGCCCTGTACATGGCCGAGTCAGCCCCCTGCAGCATCAGTTCGGCGGTGTCGTCCGGGGCTGCGAGTGCGATGCCCACGCTGACATTCAAATAGATCTGGCGCCCGTCGACCTCGAAGGGGCGGCGGGTGGACTCCCGGATCCGTTCCGCCAGCGCCTTCGCACCGCGCATCTGCAGGTGCTCGGCGACAACGACGAATTCATCGCCTCCAAACCGGGCAACTGTATCGCCAGCCCTCACGGCAGCTTTGAGCCGCTGACCCAGAAGTATGAGTATGGCGTCGCCGGCTCCGTGGCCTATGCCGTCATTGATGAGTTTGAACCGGTCGACGTCGACGAACATCACCACCGGCCGGGAGGCGCGTGCGAGGCAGCCCTGGAGTACTTCGGTAATCATGTATCTGTTGGGCAGACCGGTCAGGGCGTCATGGCGGGCCCGCCACTCCAGAATCTGTTCCGCGTTCTTGCGTTCAGTGATGTCCAGGACAGTGTCCAGGAACCTGAGAGGTTTCCCATCCGGGCCCTTCACGCTCCGGATCCGGGAATGCAGCCACCGCTGCTCGCCATCCGGCCTGATGATCCGGTATTCGAAATCCGCGGAGTCAGCCCCGTTGTCCAGACTCTTCCAGATCCTGCGAACCAGATCCTGGTCCTGCGGATGCGTCAGCTCCAGCATTGATTCGCGGGAGTTTGCGGTGTTATCCGCCCGTCCGGTGATCCTGGAGAACTCCTCCGAGTGCCAAGTATCCCCGGTCGCGGCCGTGTATTCGACGCTTCCGACGTGGGCCATCTCCTGGGCGGCCAGGAGCCTCTCACGCTCGGCCGCGGCCATTGCCTTCAGCCGCTGGATCTCGGTGACATCCCTGGCGATCGCAGAGACACCTACCTGCGCGCCGTCCGGACCGTAGACAGGGGACACGGTCAGTTCCACATCGATCAACGACCCGTCCTTGCAGCGCCAACGCGCCTCCACCCCGGTTACGAAGGTTCCGCTGCCAATGCGAGCCGCGACTTCGTCACCGAAACCGGAACCGGAAGTGTCAAGAGTCGTCAGCAATCGGTAGCTTTGACCGACTGCATCCCGCGAGCTCCAACCCAACATTCGTGTGGCTCCTGCGTTCCAGCTGGTGATCGTGCCAGCCAGATCAGCGCCGATGATCGCATCCCCTGAAGATTCCACCATGGCTGATAGTCGGCGCAGAATCGCCTCCCTGTGCTTACGGTCAGTGATGTCCTTCGAGATTGCAACGACCGCGACCGGCACGGTGTGCCGCCCGCGGATCGGGCTTACCGTTGCATGGACCGGGAAGTCCAAGCCGTCCCGGTGGCGCATCCAGAGTTCCCCGGCCCAGTCCCGTCCGCTGGCGAGCGTGTTTGCTATTTCCTGGGCGGTGGCACCCTGCCCCTGTGGCTCAGCACCGACAATGGCAAGATCGGTGATCCTCGCCCCCAATGCCTCTGCACGGCCAAACCCATAGAGTCTTTCCGACGCGCGGTTCCAGTACGTGATCCGCCACTGCTCGTCCATGCCGATGACCGATTGGCCAATTTCATCGAGCAGCAGCGACTGCATAATCAGGTCATCGTGGTGCTCCTCAGCCATTAATATCCCCCCGGCAGGCAGCTTCCGCTGTAGGCCCTCTTACCTTCACGCCAGCGGCTTTGGCTGAAGTGCCATTCTGAGTTTGTAGCCTAGCCGGGACTGAGAGCAGCTCCTAGTGGGCCAGGCAGAGATTCTGTTACCTTCAGACAGAGCTTGGTGCGACGATGGTTGGAAACCGCCCAGTGGCAGATCCAGGTCAAAACCGGGATCCCCTGGTTCATCCCGCCACCCCACATCGACCCACACCAAAAACCACAACGAAACAACTACTTCAGATGCTGACGATTCAGTGGTGAATAGCGGACTCAACGCGGTCGCATTGCAATGAAGGTCGCCTTGCAAAGAAGGTCGCCCTGCGAAGAAGCCTGGGCGCCTGCCGCCTGCCCCCGGGAGTCGCGGGACGGGTCTATGCGTCGTAGCCCTACAGGCGGATCAGGGCGCCGGAGGACAGAACTGTCGGCGCCTGCTGGCCGTGCTCCTGGAAAGTGACCTCGGTGGCCACCGAGAAGTCGCCGCGGTCACTGTTCCTCCCACGGTAGCTGTGGCCGCAGAAGTCGAAGTCCAAGTTCTCTAAACCCGCTGCCACAGCGCAGGCGAAGGCAGCGGTGAACGTATTACCCGCGCGCTTCAGCGTCGGTGAAAGGGACACCGCCCCTACGTCCACATATGAAAAGGACACCGACACGTCGCCGGTTGCCGGAGCGACTGGCGTGGCCGGGCTGATGGTCACCTGCACGCTCACGGAACCGCTGACGGAGCCGAGGCCAGCAAGGCTAAGCCTGACGGGCACCTTGACGGCAGGACGGAGATGGGCTGTCCCATGACGATGCGACGTCGAAGGAAGGGCCCGAATACCCGAATGAAGCACAGCCGACGCCTCCGTGGCCGGAGCCGTGGTCGGGGTCGGCGCCGGAGGTGTGGTCGTGGTCTGGGTCCACCCGGCCGATACGGGAGTGACGGGAGCCGCCAGGGGCCGCGTGCCGCCCCACACCGGCGTCCGGCGGTTGACGCCGGCACGTTGCTTGGTTCGATAGGCGAGCTCTGACATGTTCGTCCCCCGTAGCATTCGGTTGGGTCTCCCTGCCGGGCCGCCCAGCTGCTTTAGCCGTGTTCTTCACCGGTTGGCCCCACTCTGCCTGTTGGGCCTTTAGATTCCCGCAATCGACCGTCAAGATTCGATCAAGATCTGCCCGTTCCTCCTGGCGGTTTGCCCCCGAACAGGAACTGCTTGCATGTTAAGTTGAAGACCAGGGATCGCACCGATCTGACAGCCCATCCGGAAAGAGCCCTCACCGTGGAATCGCCAACGCCCGTTCGGATCCTCACAGTCTGCACGGGAAACATCTGCCGCTCCCCCGTGGCCGAACGCCTGCTGCAGGCCGGCCTGGACCAGGTCCTGCCCGGCGGCTTCGAAGTGCGGAGCGCCGGCACCCGAGCCATGGTGGGCAACCCCATCCAGCCGCTGTCGGCCGAGATCGTGAACATGTACGGCGGCACGGACAAGGGCTTTGCCGCCCGGCAACTGACCCCGAAGATCCTCCGGGACACGGACATCGTGCTGACCATGACCTCCAAGCACCGCGGCGAGGTGCTGCAGCTGGACGCCTCCCTGCTCAAGCGCACCTTCACCATCCGCGAATTCGCGCGCATGCTCGAAGCCCTGGAAGAACGCGACGCCGCAGCCGTAACCACCGGCACGGCACCGGCTGAAAAGGCACAAGCCCAAATACCGTCCGACGCCGGTGCGATGTGGCGCGGCCTGCCCGCCCGCCTCGCCTCCGTGCGGCACCTCGCTCTCGCAGCGGACAGCGCGGACAACGAAGTGATCGACCCCTACAAGCGTGGCCCCGAGGTGTACCGCCAGATGGAAGACGAGCTGGCCCCCGCCATCCTCACAATCCTCCGCTACGCCCGGCTGAACACGCCTGCATAAACAGGACTTTCGGCGTCGTTGTTTAACGCCCCAGCGGTGGTACCGTCCGGATATGGACAACCAGTCTGATCCGGAAGGAGCGGCTGACAGTAAGCCGCCGCAGGGAAACTTTGCATGGCTCCCCGCCTGGCTGCGCCGGCAGCCCACCTGGCTCAAAGCGGTCCTGGCGATGGTCCTGGTGATCGCCCTCGGCAGCACCGCCTACGCCTTCTCGCAGTTGGGACGCGGCGGACAGCCCGCCCCCACCGCCAGCGGAATTACGACGGCGGAAGGCGCCACCGCTACGCCGTCACCGTCACCGTCCCAGCCGGCTCCCACACCGACCCCGACGCCCACACCCGAACCGCCGCCCGTTGCCATGAACGTCCTGATCATGGGCAGCGACAGCCGCGGAGACTTCCGGGCCGAGGAAGCCCAGGCCGCCGCCGGAACGCCGGCCGACCAGCGCGCCGACGTCCTGATGCTTGTCCATATCCCGGCGGACCGGCAGAAGATCTACGGCATCTCCATCCTTCGCGACACGTGGGCCGATATCCCGGGCTACGGACAGGCCAAAATCAACGCGGGGCTGGAACTCGGCGGCATCCCCTTGATGACCCGGACCGTGGAGACGTTGTTCAACACGCACATCGACCACACGGTGCTGGTGGACTTCAAAGGGCTCTGGGACGCGACGGACGCCCTTGGCGGAGTGGATGTGAACGTCACCGTTCCGTTCACCTCAAGCACGGACTCCAGGCACTACTTCCCGCCCGGAGTCAACCACATTTCCGGCGCGGAAGCCCTGCAGTTCGTCCGCGAGCGCTACGCCTTTGCCGACGGCGACTTCCAGCGGGTCCGCAACCAGCAGACGTTCCTGAAAGCATTCATCGGCAAGTTCATGAGTACCGGCACCCTCACCAATCCGGCAACCGTGATGAATGTAGTCAACGCGGTACTGCCGCGCGTGATGGTGGACGCCGGACTCACCCCCGAGGCCCTGGTGCGGCTCGGCGTCAGCCTGCGTGATGTGGGGCCCGAGGATGCGTACTTCTTCCGGTTGCCCGACGGCGGCTTCGGCACCAGCACCGACGGGCAGTCGATCGTCCTCCAGAATCCCGGTGCGATAGCCGCCGTGTCCGCAGCACTCGCCAGCGGAACCCTGGCCGACTACGTGGCGGCCAATGGCTTCCAAGGAGGGAACTGAGGGATCGCCCACACCCGCTCAGGGACAGCTGCAGGCGATGATGGGCCTACACAGCTGGCTGGCTGGCGGTGGGACGATGCTGGTGGTGGGACGTTGCTGGCGGGTTCCGCCGTCGTACTTCCGCCGTCGTACTGCCTGCCGCTTAGGCGGCGAGGCTCATGGCCCGGCTCCTCGCCCGGGGTGCCGGGTGCGTACCCGGCCGCGCGGGTGCCAGGTCCGTCGGAGCCAGAACGCTGATGTTGCATTCCGACTGGAGCGGATCAATGGACTCCGGCAGGTGGTGGGATTCCGAACATGCCTGCAGCTGCTCCATTGCAGCCGGCTCAACACGTGCGTGGCTCACATCCACCACCAAGTGGAGTCCTTCCTTCAAATGATTTGCCCTCTTCACAACCACATACAGTGCCTGGATGCTTTTGGCCGTCACATGGCCCTGGGCTGCTACTTCTGCCTCTCCGCAATCGAGGTCGAGCTTTACTAAAACCTTGAGTTTGTCGTTCAAGTGTTTCCCCTATTCCTGCATGGCCGCGACGCTGCGACCGCCATCAGCCTATGGAGCGGATGTGACCTACGCAACACTTCGCGTCACATGTGGACCGAGTGGCGTTACGAACGGCGCGGACCGTTGAACCCGGCTGCGGCATGGGGTAATGGGTTCGCCTACGATGGAGCCGGTGAGGATCAGGACATTTGTGGCGTGGATGGAGGGCCGCCAGATCGGCCTGTATCTTGCCGCGATCATCGCCGGCGGTGCCGCAGGATTGCTGGCTCCCGGGGCGGCTGCAGCCATGGAAGCGGCCATCAACCCGGTGCTGGGACTGCTGCTCTACGCCACCTTCCTGGGGATCCCGTTTGCGTCGCTGGGGCGGGCTGTGCGCGACATGCGGTTTATGGCCACCGTGCTGGTGCTCAACTTCGCCGTGGTTCCGCTAGTGGTGTTCGGGCTAAGCCGGTTCGTCGCCGGGGACCAGGCACTGCTGGTGGGCGTGCTGCTGGTACTCCTGACCCCGTGCATCGACTACGTGATCGTGTTCAGCGGCCTGGCCGGCGGAGCCAGCGACCGGCTGCTCGCCGCGTCCCCGGTGCTGATGCTCGCGCAGATGCTCCTGCTCCCGCTGTACCTCCTGGTGTTCGTGGGCCCGGAACTGGTGTCCTTGATCGACCCGGCACCATTCGTGCAGGCCCTGGTGGGGCTCATCATTGCCCCGCTGGCCCTGGCGGCGCTGACGCAGTGGCTGGCGCGCCAGGCGGGCGGCCGGGAAGGCGACCCACCCGGCGTCGGGCGTTCCGCCGTCGGTCGCTCCATCGTCGGGCGTTCCGGCGTCGGGCGTTCCGTTATGGCAGCGATGCAGGCGCTGATGGTGCCGCTCATGATGGCAACGCTGGCCGTGGTGGTGGGCTCGCAGATCGCGGGCGTGCGCCAGGAGTTGGGTTCGCTGCTGGCGGTGGTGCCGCTTTACGCCGCGTTCCTGGTGGTCATGGTTCCGCTCGGCCTGCTCGCGGCCAGGCCGGCCCGCCTTGACGCGCCTTCAACCCTGGCCGTGGTGTTCAGCGGCGCGACGCGCAATTCGCTGGTGGTGCTGCCGCTGGCCCTGGCGCTTCCGGAGCCGCTGGCCCTCGCTGCACTGGTCGTGGTCACGCAGACCCTGGTGGAGCTCGTCGGCATGGTTGCCTACGTGCGTTTCCTGCCGAGGATTGTGCCTGCCGATTCGCGGCTCCGGCACGTGAGCTAAGGGCCGGCGGCGCCTGGGGAAGCCTCGGTCTCAGAAGGCTTGTCACCGCCGGCCCAGCTCAACGTGATCCGGAACGCTGTCCGGGCCAGTTATCGGACTGGCGGGAGTTCCCAGGGGGACCAGGTCCTCCGCCGACCGACTCCTCAAGACTATTTACCGCCAACATCCTGTGCGTGAGTGGCCACTACTTGTCTTTAAGTTGCTCGAGTAACGCGCTGTGCAGGGCGCTACGCAGGGCATAAGCGGACCACTCTATCCCCCGGTAGCGAACGCGTGTGCCTGCGGCGGAATAGCTTTATATATTGAGTCAATGACCCAGACTCCAGTGCAGCACCCAGCCGACAACACCCCTGCGGCCGCCGCCCCCGTAGCCAGGAAGGTCCCCTTCGAACGGACCCACCACGGCGACACCTTCGTGGACAACTACGAATGGCTGCGGGCCAAGGACTCCGCGGACGTGGTGGAGCACCTCAAAGCGGAGAACACTTACCAGGAATCGGTCACCGCCCACCAGAAACCGCTCCGCGAAGCCATCTTCCAGGAAATCAAGGGACGCACCCAGGAGACAGACTTGTCTGTCCCGAACCGCAAGGACGGCTGGTGGTACTACACCCGCTCCGTCGAGGGCAAGGAATACGGCATCCAGTGCCGCGTCAAGGCCCACAACACCGGGGACCCCGTGGCCGACTGGACGCCCCCGGCGGTGGAGGCCGGCGTCGAACTTCCCGGCGAAGAAGTCCTGCTGGACTGCAACGTGGAAGCCGAAGGCAAGCCGTTCTTCGCCGTGGGCGGCACGGCCGTGACCGTGGACGGCAACCTGTACGCCTATGCCGTGGACAACGCCGGCGACGAACGCTTCACGCTGCGCTTCAAGGATCTGCGCACCGGCGAGATGTTGCCGGACGTCATCGAGAACATCTTCTACGGCGTCTCCTTCTCCCCCGACGGCACGCGCCTGTTCTACACCGTGGTGGACGACGCCTGGCGCCCCTACCAGGTGAAGTCGCACGTGCTGGGCACGCCGGTCACCGACGATGAGGTGATTTACCAGGAGGACGACGTCGCCATGTGGCTGGGCTTCGACCTCTCCTCCGACCGTCGCCACCTCGTGCTGAGCATCGGCTGCTCGGAGTACAGCGAGACGCGGCTGCTCCGCTTTGACGATTACGACGCCGGACTCAGCACCGTGATTTCGCGCGACGAACGCGTCCTCTACGAGGCCGAACCGTTTCTGCTCGACGGCGCAGAGAAGATCCTGGTGACGCACAACCGGAACGCCATCAACTCCATGGTGTCGCTGGTGGACGCGGCCGAACTCGCCAAGCCGCTGGCCGAGCAGCAGTGGACCACCGTCGTCGAACATTCCGACCAGGTGCGCGTCAACGGAGCAGGCGTCACCTCCACCCACCTGATTGTGTCCGTCCGGAAGGACACCATTGAACGCGTGCAGGTGCTGCCGCTGGCCGGGCTGGGCACACCGGCGCAGGGCGATCCTGTGGAGCCTGCGTTCGACGAGGAGCTCTACACCGCTGGCGTGGCGGGCTCGGACTACGAGGCCCCGGTGATCCGGATGGGCTACACGTCCTACTTCACGCCGTCGCGTGTGTACGACTTCGTACTGCCCACCGATGCCTTGCCTGCGGGTGAGCTGCTGCTGCGGAAGGAAAGCCCCGTGCTGGGCGGCTACTCCCGGTCCGACTACGTGGCCACCCGTGAATGGGCGACGGCGGCCGACGGCACCCGCATTCCGCTTTCGGTGCTGCGGCACGCCTCAGTGGCCCAGGATTCCTCCGCGGCGGGCCTCGTCTACGGGTACGGCTCCTACGAGATGAGCATGGACCCCGGGTTCGGCATCCCCCGGCTGTCCCTGCTGGACCGCGGGATTGTGTTCGTGATCGCGCACATCCGCGGCGGCGGCGAGCTGGGCCGGCACTGGTACGAGGACGGCAAGAAGCTCCACAAGAAGAACACGTTCACGGACTTCATCGCGGCCACGGACTGGCTGGCTTCTTCCGGGTGGGTTTCCCCGTCCCGGATTGCGGCGATGGGCGGATCGGCGGGCGGGCTGCTGATGGGCGCCGTAGCCAACCTGGCGCCGGAAAAGTACGCCGCCATCGTGGCCGCCGTGCCGTTCGTGGACGCGCTCACCACCATCCTGGACCCGGAGCTGCCGCTGTCCGCCCTGGAGTGGGAGGAGTGGGGCAACCCGATCACGGACCCCGAGGTGTACGCGTACATGAAGTCCTACACTCCGTACGAAAACGTTGGCGCGCTGCCGTATCCGAAGATCGCCGCGGTGACCTCGTTCAACGACACCCGCGTGCTGTACGTGGAGCCGGCCAAGTGGGTGCAGGCGCTACGGTCTGTGACTACCGGCTCGGAGCCCATCGTGATGAAGATCGAGATGGATGGCGGCCACGGCGGAGCGTCCGGCCGGTACGTCCAGTGGCGCGAACGGGCCTGGGACTACGCCTTCGTGGCCGACTCCGTGGGCGCGACGGAGCTGCTGCCGGGGGCCGGGATTAAATAGGGGTCGTTCCGGTCTGGCTGGCTGCGGGGCGGGTGGCTGCGGGGCGGGTGGCTGAGCCTTCCGAACCCCCTCGGCGATTTGACGATTTTGGCCGCTATGCGAAGTGCATAGCGGCCAAAAGCGTCATGTGGATGAGCGCACGGGCCCAACCACAGGGTTACCGCTGCGCAGGCTCCAGCGGGAGCGGAACGATGGGCTGGTCATTGGCCGTCAGGTCGATGCCGAAATCCTTGGCAAAGACGAGCCGTGTGTTCTTGTAGATTCCCGGATGGTTCTCATCCAGTTCGAAGACGCGGGCTCCGCGCAGTCGGTTCCGGTCGGCGCCCGGCAGTCCATAGGCGCCGAATCCTGTCCCCGGCGCGTAGCCCAGCTGAACGCCGTAGTAGTTGCCGACGTAGGTGTTGACGTGGTCGTGCCCCACAAAGTATCCGAGCACATCCCCGCGTTCCAGGAAGGCGTTGAAAAGGCCGGAGTTGATGGGGCCGGGGCACTCGTCTTCGTTCCGTTCTCCAACGATATTGTGCTTGGTGAGTGCCCGGGCGTGATCGGCGTCCGTTCGTGAGTCAAGGCTGGAGAACCACATGTTGCGGTGCTCGTGGAGCGCGATGTGGCCCCACATGAGGGACGGTACTTTCTTGCCGTATTTCTGCTCGGTTGCGATGGAGAGATTCCGGTACCAGGCCACCTGGTCCATGCGTACCCAGTCCCAGTCCGGGTAGCCCTCGAAGTTCTGGCCGTTGATGGTGTCCGGGGCGTAGCGGCCGGTGTCGATGAGCCACAGCCCGAAGGCCGGCGCCTTGGACCGCGAGGATTGCACCAGCAGCTGCGAGTTGGAGGTGCCGGTGAGTTCCGGGGCGGAGTCTGCGTTCATGTTGAATGCATAGCTCTGCAGGAACTGGAGCATTTTGGCCTCGGTCATGCCGGTTCGCTGCACTGAATCTTCATCGTGGTTGCCGAACGTCACGGCCCACGGGATCTGCCGGCTTTCCATGGGCTGCACTACATGGTTGAGCGCCTGCTTGACCTCAAGTTCCGAGTCGCAGCCACCATTGATCACGTCTCCGTTGATCACCACAAAGTCCGGCTTCTCGGCATCCAGGGTCCGGTTCATGAGTTCTATCGTGCGGCGGTCCGTCTGCTCGTCGTCCTGGGTGTCGTTGAACTGGACAATCTTGAACGTGCCGTCGGGCCGGAAGAGCAGGCTCGGCTTTGGCGCCTTCGCTCCCGGCGCTGCCTGGCTGCCGGCCGCTGCGGCCACGGTCATTCCCAGCGCGCCAAGCGTTCCGGCAGCAGCCAGTGCCGCTCTCCTGCTGAGTTTGGGCTGGTGGATTCTGGTGTTCATTGAGACCTCTCCTTGCAGATGCTGCACAGAGGCGGCCGCAGTTCCGGGCCGCCGTTATGCCCAGACAGTAGGAGAAGGAAACGTCCCGCCTTGAAACGTGCGGTGAACGCGCAGTGCCACGCTCCGGAGGTCAGGCGTTCCGGGCCGCCCATTCGTCACGCAGGATGGCGTAGACAACTTCCGTGGCCCACTCCCCCTTGTACCGCCACTTGTCCACGTGCCGCGCCTCGAGTCGCATGCCGAGCCGTTCGCAGATGGCCGCCGAGGCTGTGTTCAGCGCATCCAGCTTGGCGTCGATCCTGTGGAAGTTCAGGCCCTCGAAACCCAGTTTGAGCACCGCCTCCGCAGCTTCGGTGGCGTAGCCGTGGCCCCGCGCGCCGGGCGCCAGGCTCCAGCCCATCTCGGCCTGCCCGAAGCCCGGCAGCCACTTGAGCACCACTTCGCCGATCAGTCCGGGCGAGTCCGCAGCCTCGATCGCCAGCGCCACCCAGTCGCCCTCTTTATCAAACACAAAATTGGCGTACTGCCCCACCCGTTCCATGCACTGCGTGTAGCTCTTGGCCTCCCCGGGAAGGAACCGTGCGGTGCCGGGCAGCGAATGGTAGGCATGGAAGGCGTCCAGGTCCGCGGCCTCGAAACGGCGCAGGACCAGGCGGTCGGTGCGGATGGGCAGTCTGATGTCCGGCATGGATCGAGCGTACCCGTGACCCGCGAAACTAATCATGCTTACTATTGTGTGCACCTCGTTTCCAGCCGAGGGGTCAACTGTCCGGGGTCAACGGTCCGGGGTCAACTGAAGGAGCAGTCATGGCGCTAAGCAAGGGAACGTCCGTGGAATGGAACACGCCCCAGGGGCCCACCCACGGGAAGATCGTGGAGAAGAAGACCAGCGACTTCGAGTTGGACGGAAACAAGCACCGGGCCAGCAAGGAGGAACCCCAGTACGTGGTGGAGTCCGCCAAGACCGGTGCCCGCGCTGCCCACAAGGCGTCCGCCCTGACCGAGAAGGGTTAGGACGGTGGCCGGCCCGGAGCACCACGACGTCCTGATCATTGGCGGCGGAAACGCCGGAATCTCCCTGGCGGCGCGCCTGCACCGCTACGGCGTCAAGGACGTGGCGGTGGCCGAACCCAAAGACCACCACCTCTACCAGCCGCTCTTCTCCCACATCGCCGGCGGCCGGGCCACGGCTTCCGAAGCCATCCGGCCACAGGCTTCCGTCACGCCGCGGGGAGTGACCTGGCTGCACGACGGCGCCACCGCCGTCGACGCCGCCGCCAACACCGTCTCGCTGGCCTCCGGCGCAAACATCACGTATGGCCACCTGGTGGTGTGCCCCGGCCTGCAACTGGACTGGGACCGGATTCCCGGGCTGGCCGAGGCAGTTCACTCGCCGCACGGCGCTTCCCACTACGAGTTCGAACTGGCGCCAAAAGCCTGGGCCCTGCTCAGCACCTTGAAGTCCGGCATCGCCGTGTTCACCATGCCCGCCGGGCCCATCAAATGCGGAGGTGCCGCGCAAAAACCCATGTACCTGGCCTGCGACTACTGGCGGGAGCAGGGGGTCCTGGACGACATCCGCGTGGTGATGGTCCAGCCCTACCCCACCGTATTCGGCGTGCCGGGCGTTGATGAGGAGCTGGACCGGAAGGTGGCCGAATACGGCATTGAGCTGCGGCTCAACAGCGAACTGGTCTCCGTGGACCCGGCGGCCCGGACGGCGCACATCCGGAACAACTCCGACGGCGGCATCGAGGAACTCAGATACGACGTCCTGAATGCGGTCCCGCCGCAGTCGGCGCCGGACTGGCTCAAGCGCACCGACTTGCCCGCGCCCGGCGACGCCGGCGGCTTCGTTCAGGTGGACCCGGAGACTCTGCAGCATGTCCGCTACCCGAATGTCTGGTCGCTGGGCGATGCCGCCGGCACCACCAACTCGAAGTGCGGCGGCGCATTGCGCAAGCAGACCAAAGTGCTGGCCAAGAACCTGGTGTCGGCCCGCAAAGGCAAACCGCTGAAGGAGAAGTACAACGGCTACGCGGTGTGCCCGTTCACCGCCTCCCGGTCAACCGTGGTCTTCGCCGAATTCGACGACCAGTACCAGCCGATGCCCACCATCCCGCGTGTCCCCACGTGGAAAGAAAGCCGGGCTTCCTGGGTGGTGGACCGCGACGTCTTCCCGCAGGTCTACTGGAACCTCATCCTGAAGGGCCGAGCCTGAGCAGGAACGATTTGCCACGAGTGAGAGAGCGTCCCGGGAAAAGCGGTCACAAGTGAGAGAGCGTCCCGGGAAGAGCGGCGAAAACTGAGTAAGCGTCCGGGTCAGGAGGCGGAATGCACGACGGCGGCGGTCGCCTCCGCGATGGCGCGCTCCTCGTCCGTGGGAACCACCAGGACGGGGATCAGCGACGCGGCCGTGGAAATCACGCGCGGCTCCTTGGACCGCTGACTGTTCAGCCCGGCGTCGAGCTCTATGCCCAGCGCCCCCAGTTTGTCCCCCACCAGCGTGCGGAACTGGTGCGAGTTTTCGCCAATGCCGGCCGTGAACACCAGCGCCTTCGCGCCGCCCACGGCCACGTGGTACCCGCCGATGTACTTGGCCAGGCGGTACGACGCGACGGCAAGCGCCATGGCCGCGCGGGCATCGCCGGCTTCGGAGGCTTCCACCACGGAGCGCATGTCGTTGTTCCCGGCGAGGCCCTTGAGCCCGGATTCGCGGTTGAGCAGGGAGTCGATGTCCTCGGTGGACCAGCCGGCCCGGCCCAGGAACACCAGGATGGAGGGGTCCAGGTCGCCCGAGCGCGTGCCCATCACCAGCCCCTCCAGCGGGGTGAAGCCCATGGACGTGTCCACGGACTTACCGCCGCGGATGGCCGTGACAGAGGCGCCGTTCCCCAGGTGGGCGATCACGCCGTCGAACTCGTCCACCGGAAGATCAAGCAGCGCCGCCGCCTGGTGCGAGACGTATTCGTGCGAGGTGCCGTGGAAGCCGTAGCGGCGGATTCCGTGGTTGGTGTACAGCGAGTCCGGTACCGCGTAGCGCCACGCGTGCTCCGGGAGGGTGCGGTGGAAGGCGGTGTCGAACACGGCAACCTGCGGCATGTCCGGCCACTTCTTGGCGATGGCGCGGATGCCCAGCACGTTGGCGGGGTTGTGAAGCGGGGCCAGCGGATTGAGCCGCTCGATGGCGCGGGTGATCTCGTTGTCGATCAGCACCGGCTCGCCGAAGCGCTCACCGCCGTGCACCACGCGGTGGCCCACGGCATCCAGCGTCCGGTCCCCCAGCACCTCGTGGATGGCTGCGTCCACCTGCTCCAGCGCCTCCGCGTGGTCCCGCGGGCCCTCGATCTCGCCGTCACCTTCCCCGCCGTTGCCCATGCCGATCTTTTCGATCAGTCCCTCGGTGAGGACGCTGTGCGATGCCACGTCCCGTACCTGGTACTTGAGCGAGGACGAACCGGAGTTGATGACGAGGACGAGCACTGGGCCTCCTAAGCCTTGGCTGCTGCGGTGGTCGGTGGAAGTTCGATCGTAGCGCCATTGCGAAAGGTTCTGCGGGCGCTTAGAGTCGGCGGACAAATTGGACTACGCAAGGAGGGCCTTTCCATGACTGACAACGCCAGCGAGCCGGGCAGCACCGCGCCGGACACCACCGCGACGGACACCGGGGCGAAGAAGCCGGATCCCACCGGCGTCGAAGGCGCCAACCCGGCCCTGGACGACACGGGTAACGTCAAGGCCGCCGAGGTGGGCGAGTCCCCCGAACCGCCCGAGAACGTGGAGGACCTGGACCTCACGCCGGAGGGCCTGTCGGACGAGCCCGCCAAGCAGGAAGACCCGGACAGTCCGGCAGAGCCGGAAAACAGCTAGCCGGAGGCAGCTGGCCGGACAACAGCTGGCCGGCTCCGGAAGCGGAACCGGCACCGCGGCTAGGCGTGCGGCTAGGCGTGCGCAGCCGCGGCTGCCGGCTCCACGGCCGGCTCCACCGACTGCGCCTGCACTGCAGTGATGGCCACCGTGTTCACGATGTCCTCCACCGTGCAGCCGCGGGAGAGGTCGTTCACCGGCTTGCGGAGCCCCTGCAGGACGGGCCCGACGGCGACCGCACCCGAGGACTGCTGCACCGCCTTGTAGGTGTTGTTGCCCGTGTTGAGGTCCGGGAAGATGAACACGGTGGCCTGCCCCGCCACGGACGAGCCGGGCATCTTGGACTGCGCGATCGCGGCGTCCACCGCGGCGTCGTACTGGATGGGACCTTCGACGGCGAGGTCCGGGCGGCGGCCCTTCACCAGTTCGGTGGCCTGCCGGACTTTGTCCACGGCCTCGCCGGTGCCGGACCCGCCGGTGGAGTAGGACAGCATGGCCACGCGCGGCTCCACCCCGAACTGGGTGGCCGTCTCGGCCGAGGCCAGCGCGATGTCCGCCAGCTGCTCCGCGTTGGGGTCCGGGTTGACCGCGCAGTCGCCGTACACCAGCACCCGGTCCGGCATCAGCATCAGGAACACTGAGGAGACGATCTTCACGCCGTCCCGCGTCTTCACGAACTCCAGCGCCGGGCGGATGGTGTGGGCGGTGGTGTGCGCGGCACCGGACACCATGCCGTCCACCACTCCCAGCTTCACCATCATGGTGCCGAAGTAGCTGCCGTCCAGCATGACCTCCAGGGCCCGCGCCAGGTCCACGCCCTTGTGCGCGCGGAGCTCCGCATACTTCTCGGCAAACTTCTGGCGCAGCTCGGACGTGGCGGGATCCACGATCGTCATGCCGGAGAGGTCGATGCCCTGGGTGGATGCCAGCTCCCGGACATCCGACTCGTTGCCCAGGATGGTGAGGTCGCAGACGTCCCGCCGGTGCAGGATCTCCGCGGCCCGCAGGATCCGCACGTCGTTCCCTTCGGGCAGCACGATGTGCCGGCGCTGCAGCCTGGCCCGTTCAATCAGGTCGTGCAGGAACCGCAGCGGCGTCATGCGCTCCAGCCGCGGCAGGTGCAGGCGTTCCACCAGTTCGGCCTCGTCCACGCGCTTGGCCCACAAGCCGACGGCCGAAGCCACCTTGCGGCGGTGCCCGGACCAGATTTCGCTGCGGACCTCGGACACGCGCTTGGCAGTTGTGTAGGTGTCGTCCGGGCTGGCGAAGACCGGGAACGGCGCCTGCGCCAGCAGCGAGTAGATGTTGGGCTCCGGGGCCAGGCCGCCGGTAAGGATCAGCGCGGACGGCACCGGGAACTCCGGCGAGAACGATGACGCCAGGCACGCAACCATCACGTCCGCGCGGTCCCCCGGGACGATCACCAGCGCGCCGTCGTCGAGCACGTGCAGGAAGTTGGCCACACTCATGGCCGCCACCTTGATGGAGTGGACGTCCCGTTCCATGTCCTGCCGGCCGGC
The DNA here is from genome assembly GCF_042880995.1 of Arthrobacter sp. NPDC058288. Classification (NCBI taxonomy): domain Bacteria; kingdom Bacillati; phylum Actinomycetota; class Actinomycetes; order Micrococcales; family Micrococcaceae; genus Arthrobacter; species Arthrobacter sp. NPDC058288. Next base: position 270,482 of record NZ_JBHVYH010000001.1, on the reverse strand, counting down.
CACCTGGCGGATCCCCAGGGCCGTGGCCACCTCGCCGGTGGTGGGCCGGGCAATATCCTCCAGCTCCGGGAAAACGTACACGGGCCGGCCGGAGGCGCCGGGCTTCACGGCGGCGACGATCCCGTCCACGTCCTCCGGGTCCGCGCGGTTCACCATGATGGCCAGCAGGCTGCAGCGTTCCGCCGCCAGTTCCTTGCGGGCAACTTCGACGGCGTCAGCCGCCTCCTCGACGGTGCGCCCCTTCGCGCCCACCACGGCCACGACGGAGGCGGCCAGGTTGTTCGCGAGGCGTGCGTTCAGGTCAAATTCGACGGCGGCGTCCTGGCCGGTGAGGTCGGTACCCTCCACGATCACCACATCGCAGTGCCGTGACATTTCGGCGAAGATTTCCACGCAGCGGGAGTCGATCTCCGCCCGGTTTCCCTCGGCCAGCAGCGCACGGACCTCGGCGTACGTCAGGCCGCCGCGGCAGCGCTCGTCGTCGAGATCGAAGCGGGACTTCATCAGCGCCACCATGGGGTCCGACGCGGCGTCGGGGCCGTGGACCACGGGCTTGAAGAAGCCGATGCGATCCGCGTGCCGGTGCAGCGTGTCCGCAAGCCCCAGCGCTATGAGCGACTTACCGGATCCCGGTGTGGTCGCGCTGACGTAAATCCCCTTGGCCATGATCCGCCCTTAGGTAGTGACGTGGTGGTGCTCCGTCCCTCCATACTTTCACTTGTTGGCCGGGTTTCTCCACGAGGCTTGCGGGGGCGCCCCCGCCGCCAGGTCGTTGATCCGTTCAGTGGCGGCCCAGCTGGCGAGCAGACGGAGGCGTTCATCCGACGGTGATCCCGGCACGGCCGGATAGACCGTGAGCCGGAAGCCCGGGTCCTCGGCAAGATCCATGGCTTCGTACGTGAGCTCGAGTTCCCCCACCACCGGGTGGTGGAACATCTTGGTTCCGGCGTAATGGCGGCGCACGTTGTGGGCTGCCCAGCGGGTACGGAATTCCTCGCTGCGGGTAGACAGTTCCCCGACGAGGTCCGCCAGGCGCTTGTCAAAGGGGTTTTGGCCGCTGCTGGTGCGCAGGATTGCCACGTTGGTGTTGGCCGCCAGGTCCCAATTGGGGTAGAAGTCCCGGGCCCTGGGGTCGAGGAAGATGAACCGGGAGTGGTTGGCCGGCCGGGCGGGCCCGCGGTACATCTCCGAATACAGGGCGTAGCCCAGCTGGTTGGCCGCCACGATGTCCATGTGCTGGTTGCCGATGAATGCCGGCGCCGCGGTGATGGAGTCCAGCAAGAACTGGAGGCCCGGGCGCACGGTGCCGCTCTGCAGGGGCTGTTGCCTGCTCCTGCCGGATGGGCTGGCCGCACGCGCAAGGTTGTAGAGGTGGTCCCGTTCGGCCTCGTCCAGTTTCAGGGCCCTGGCGATGGCGTCAAGCACGCTCTCGGACGTGCCGGACAGGTTTCCGCGCTCCAGCTTCGTGTAGTAATCCACACTGACCCCCGCCAGCATGGCGACCTCTTCGCGGCGCAAGCCGGGAACCCGCCGTCGTCCGCCAAAAAGCGTCAGTCCGGCCATCTCGGGGGTGATCTTGGCGCGTCTTGAGGCGAGGAACTCCCGCACCGCCAACCTGTTATCCACCCGTTCACGCTACACCGGCACGGCGCAGCGAGGGAGGTACTGGCAGAACCCGGATAAGGAGAGCCGTAGCTAGGAAGGGCGCCGCCCGGTTGACTTGGAATCCAACCCGAAATCATCACTGGAACGGAGCCTGCATGACCGCCATCGGCACCCCGGAGCACGCCACCTCACCCGGGCCTGCTCCCGCAAAGAATGCCGTTGGCCGGCCGCTTGCGGTGCTGCTCGGCCTGCTGACAATCTTCGGTCCGGTGTCCATGGACCTCTACCTTCCCGTCCTCCCGGCCCTCACCGCCGGCCTCAAGAGCACCACGTCCGTGGCGCAGCTGACCATCACCGCCTGCCTGCTCGGGTTGGCGATCGGCCAGGTGGTTGCCGGCCCGCTCTCGGACCGGTTCGGCCGGCGAACGCCGCTGCTCATCGGCGTGATCGCCTACACCGTCACATCGGTCCTGTGCGCGCTCAGCCCCACTGTCGAAACCCTCATCGCCGCCAGGTTCGTCCAGGGCCTGGCCGGCGCCGTGGGCATCGTCATCGCCCAGGCGGCCGGCAGGGACGTGTACTCGGGCGGGAAGCCGATCAGGTACTACGGCCGCCTGACCGTCCTGGGTGGACTGGCCGCCATCATCGGTCCCGTGATCGGCGGCCAGCTCGCAGCCGTCACGGACTGGCGCGGGGTCTTCCTGTTCCTCGCGGCGGTGGGTGTGGCCATCCTCGTGGCGTGCCTGATGATCTTCCGCGAGACGCTGCCGGCGGAGCGGCGTACCACGGGAGGACTCTCCCACACGGTCAACGACTTCCGCAGGCTCCTTGCCGACCGGATGTTCGTGGGAGCCGTCCTGATCACCGGGTTCACCTATTCCGCGATCTTCGCCTACCTGAGCGGGGCAACGTACATCCTGCAGGGCTTGTACGGCCTCTCCCCGCAGGGCTACTCGTTCGCGTTCGGGCTGAACTCCCTGGGCTTCGTCATCTTCGGGTTCATCGCCGGCCGCCTGGCCGAGCACTGGTCCGAACGGGGAACCCTCGCGGTAGGCCTGGCCATGGCCCTCGCCGGTGCCCTGGGCTTGCTGGCGACGGCGGTGCTGCACCTGCCGTTGATCGCCATCATCCTGTCCCTGTTCACCATGGTCAGCGGCGTGGCCGTCACCAGCCCGCCCGCCACCTCGCTTGCGCTCAGGGGGTATCCGGACATCGCCGGCACAGCGTCCTCACTGCTGGGCCTGGCCCGGTTCGCGTTTGGCGGCCTGGCTGCACCCCTGGTGGGCATCGGCGGCGCCAACGATCCGGTGCCGTTCGGCGTCGTCGCGGCCGCAGCCGCAGCCGCAGCAGCGCTCAGCCTGGGACTGCTCCGCCGTCGTCGTAATCCTGTTGGTGAGGCTCAGGCTGTTTCCGAGTCCGAATAGGGTGCCCGCGGGCGCCACAGCGGTTCCAGCGCAAAGTCGTTCACCGCGACGGAAACCATGTCGCGTTCCTTGGTCGACAGCGGCCCGCGGCCCTGGATGTAGGCCAGGACGGGCTGGTAATCGAGGTTCCCGCCAATGCTCAGGTAGTGCAGCCAGAGCGTGAAGGGATCAATGGCCAGTTCATGGATCACCGTGGCAGTGAGCGCCTGCTGATCGTCTTCCCGCATACCAGTACCTCCCCGGTTCCACAGATTCAACATTTCCCCGGTAGAGGTTCGGAACGGTGGTTCAGCAGGATGGGTCCGGTTTTTTGGCAGATGGCTTTGTGGCGGGCCCTCTCAGCAGTGCGGGCCCTGTCAGCCGTGCGGGCGGGGGCGCGGTCGCCGGCGGGGCGGGGGGTCCGGGGGCTGGTGGTTGGCCTGGACCAGCTCCTGGATGAAACGCCCCAGCGCGCCCGCGTCTTCCGGATCGTCGGCCAGGGCCACGAGACCGCACGCGATGCCGGCAAGCTTGATGTTCCTTTTGTTGCTGTAGTTGGTCAGCAACTTGAAGGCCACGGCGGATCCGATGCCCAGCCGCCCCATGAGGATGCCTTCGGCCTTCGTGATGGTGCTCCGTGTACCCAGCGCGCCGCGGACCGCCTCACGCGCGGCCAATTCCGTTTCCCGATGGATGGTCGACGTCAGGTCAAGCATGACTCCCGAAATAGTGGACACCTTCCCGGCTTCATCCAGCACCGCCTCCCCCGCCGTCAGGACCTTGCGCTCGCGCAAAGCGGCATCGATCACGCGATGGTAGATGGCGACATGGCCTCCGTGGGCATAGACCTCAGCACTGATCTCCTGGATCCGGGCCAGGTCTTCAGGGTGTTTATGCGCCAGCAACAGTTTCTGGGTCGGGACGACGTCCCCGCGACGATAGCCGTGGATGGCGTAGAGCTCGTCGGACCACTCCATGGTCCCGGCCTTCACATCAAAAACAAACGTTCCGGCCAGCAATGCAGACGCTCCCAACACACTGGAATACGTCTCCGCCCGCCCCAAAATTCCATCCATTGGGCCCCCGTTCTGGGTAGGCTTCCCCCCGCCTCTGATCGTACCCCCGATGTCTGGGGATACGGCACCGCCGGCAGCGGTGATCAGGTGCGGGCCGCCGTCAGGATTTGAGGGCCGCCGCGGCACACGGCAGGATCCCCAACCCCTTCAGGTCGGGGATCCTGTGGAATCCGGGGCGATTCCTCTAGCCGACCAAGGTGGTGATGAGACGGATCGAGGAAGCGACGATGGCGATGAGGCCGATGGCGCCGAACAGGTTTTGCCACCATTTGTTGCGTAGGTCGCCCATGACGGCCTTTTTATTGGCCATGATGACAATGAGCGCGCCGAGCAGGGGCGCGATGAGGACGGTCAGGGACTGGGCTATCACGATGAGCCCGACCGGCGAGGACTGGAAGGAAAGCGTGACGACCAGACCGAAGGCCAGGATGACACCGGTGAATATGCGTGCAGTCGGTGATCCGGCCTTCGCGCCGCGGCCGAGCCCGTCGGAGAGCATTGTGCCGCCGGCAGTGGCATTGGCGATCATGGATGAGAACGCTGCACCGGAGAGGCCAAGTGCGAAAAGCACGGACCCGACGGGCCCCGCCAGTGGCGCGAAGACGGAGGCCAGGGCGTTGATGGTGCCGGCTTCGGCGCCCGTCTTGCCGAGCACTGCGGCGGCCACCATGATGACCAGGGCGGTCATGATGCCCGGGGCAACGATGCCTGGGATGGTGTCAACGAGGGTGATGTCGCGGTAGTCGGCGCGGGTGCGGCCATTTTCCTTGATGCCGTACGAGGTGTAGAAGGCGGCGTTGATGGAAAAGTTGGTGCCGACCAGGGCCACGATGAGAATTTCGCTCCCTGCCGGAAGGCTCGGGACCATGCCCTCCATGGACCGGTACCAGTCGGGCTGCGCGACGACGGTGCTGGCTATGAACGCTATTCCCATCAGGACGACGATGATGAGCAATGCCTTTTCCACGACTCCGTAGACGTTGCGGAAAGCCAGGACGAAGCCGACAGCCGCCGTGCAGACGACGGACCAGATTACGGGAGAACCGCCAAACACGAGCGAAAGGCCCAGGCCTGATCCGACGGCATTTCCGACCGAGAACATCAGGGTGATTCCAAAGACGCCGAGGCCGGCCAGCACGCCGACCCATTTTCCGAGGTGCTGCTTAATGGCCGTGATCAGGGAACCGGGAGCGGTAATGCCGAGACGGACGCTCATGTCGGTGAAGAAGATCATCAGGACGGTCGAGACGGCAATGACCCAGACCAGGCTGTAGTCGAACCGACTGCCGGCCTGCACGGCGGTGGTGAGGTTCCCGGGCCCGAATTGCCAGGCGCCAACGACGAAAGCGGGGCCCATAAGGGCGAGATAGCCGAGGAAAGTCCGGTGCTTCTTCGCTCCGGCTTGGGCCGGGATTCCTTGCTGGGTTGCCATCTGTTCTTCCCTGGTTCCGGGGCGGGTGATGGTCCTATTCTGCTCGCGCATGGGCGAGTCCTCCTTATACAGCGACGTTGCTGGGGTCGTCATCGACCGGGATGGAGAGTAAGAGACTTTGGAACGGGTGGCGGGCCCGGGGCCCGCCACCCGAAGGATCCGGGAAAGCGGGATCAGACGCTAACGGTGACGTTGCCCAGGTTGGCGGACTTCAGGGCGAGCGCGATTTCCTCGCCCGCACCTTCGGCCAGGGGCAGCAGCGGCGGGCGGACGGTGGCGTGCTCGAGGATGCCGCGGGCGACCAGGCCTTCCTTGAGGGCTACGGTGCCTTCCATGTGTGATCCGCGGTGGTAAACGTTCTTGGTCACAGGCAGGAGGCGGTCGTGAATGGCGCGGGCCGCGGCGTAGTCCTTGGCCTTTCCGGCGGCGATAAGCTCCACCAGCGGCTCGGGGGCGAGTCCGCCGTAGCCGACGAGTGCGCCGTCGACGTCGAACATGGTGTGCAGCAGGTACTCGTCGTGGCAGGTCAGGATTTGCAGGTCCGGATAGGCGGCCCGCAGGACCGGGATCTCGGTGTCCCAGCGCTTCATGTTTCGGACACCGTTCTTGGTCGCGAACACACCTTCCTGGCCCGCGATCTCCAGCTGCGTTTCGAGGTCGTAAGTGGCCTTGGTGGCGTCGGGGTACTGGAAGAGGATCAGCGGCAGACCCGAGGTTTCGTAAATTTCCTTGTAGCGGGTCTGCGGGGCGCCCTTCTGGTACCCGAAGCGAAGCCAGCCGTGGGACGGGTAGACAAGCCCGGCCGCGGCCCCGGCTTCAACCGCACGCTTGGCTTCAAGGGCGGCGACCATGTTGCCCTCACCGGTGATACCGGCGATGATGGGCAGCTCGCCGTTGACAGCGTTCTTGAACTCGCGGATCACCAGGGCCTGCTCGTCCTGGGTCAGGAAGGTTCCTTCGCCGGCGTGGCCCAGCACCACTAGGCCCTTGACGCCGTCAACACTGGCAAGCCAGCCGCCGAGCCGGTGGATCGCGTCGACGTCGACGCTGCCGTCGCGGTTGAACGGGGTGACAGGTGCGGGGACCAGCCCACGGAGATCGATGGTCATTGGAGTTACCTCATGTCTTCTTTGATGGTCGGCAGTTCCGCTAGGATGAGAACGTTTGCGGGAACGTTTTCAATCTTGCAACGTGTCCCACCTCACTGTCAAGAGAACGTTTGCAGAAAGGAGGAATAGAGTGTCTCTTACGCCCATTCTGAAGAGGAGAACCGCCATGGAACCGGCCATCCCCGGCACTATCGTCACACTCAAGGACGTTGCCGCAGCCAGCGGCGTGAGCATCTCTACGGCCAGCCGCGCGCTGGACGAGCGCATGACGTCGCGTTCCGCATCTGCAGCGCACGTTAGAAAGATTGCCGAAGAGCTGGGATACCGGAGGAACTCATTCGCTTCCAGCCTGCGCCGGGGCGAAACGCGGACCCTGGGCGTGCTGGTGCCGCGCCTTAGCGACACTGTGATGGCGCTTATGTTCGAGGAACTTGAAAGAGCTGCGGCCGGCCGTAGCTACTTCGCCATGGTCGCCACCAGCGGCGATGATCCGGAGGACGAACGCCGAGCCGCCGAAACCCTCCTCGACCGCAACGTTGACGGCCTCATCCTCGCAACGGCCCGTCTCGACGACGAACTTCCGCGCCTCCTCCGCCAACGCGGCGTAGCCCACGCCCTTGTCCTGCGCACGGACGGGGAAAGCCCTTCAGCAATCGGCGACGACGAAGTGGGTGGATATTTGGCCGTCCGGCACCTCATCGATCTGGGCCATCGGGACATCGCCGTCGTCACCGGCCCCACCTTCACCTCCAGCGCCGTCGCCCGCCTTGCCGGCGCCCGCAGGGCGCTGGAAGAGGCCGGCATCCAAACACCGGAGGAATGGCTGATTGCCGCAGGTTACGGCATCGAGAATGGATACTCAGCAGGAGAATCCCTCCTCAGCGTCGACCGGACCAGACGCCCCACCGCCATCTTCGCCGCCAACGACAACATAGCCATGGGCATCATGGCTGCAGCACATCGCGCGCACGTCACCGTCGGGGAGGACCTTGCCCTTGTTGGCTACAACGACACCCCGCTCGCCGCACGGCTCCCCACTCCACTGTCATCCGTGCGTGTACCGCTGGACCAAATCGCCAGCACTGCCATCGACCTCATCGTCAATCCAGGCAAGGAACCACGGATCCGCAAATCCATGCCGGCGCTAATCCCCCGCGCATCAAGCGGGGCGCCAAAGCACTCCCCGATCATCCCGTCCTAGTCAGGGCTTCCGGGCTTCGATCAGGATTTGAGGGCCGCCGCGATCTCCGCCGTCCAGGCATCTACCGCGTCCCAGTCCCGGAAATCCCCGGCGGGCAATGCATCTTTGGCGGCCGGCACGAGCTTCATCAGCTTCTCAGCCACCCCGACGGGCGGCGCTTCCGGATCCCGGGCGCCGAAAAAAACTTGCTCCCCGCGGGCATGCACAAGCCCGGACAGCTTTTCGAACTCCTTGGGCCTGGTGGACTCCAGGACATCGTGGCCCTCAGCATCAACACGGTCAGTGCCCAGCGGGCCGCTGCTGAACAGCCAGACCGGCCGGCCGGACAAAAGAACCTCGTGGGTCTTGATGAACGCAGTGACATCCTTCATGACATGGGCCATGTACGTAGCCCCGCCGATCACGAAGGCGTCATACGGGGCGGCGTCGAAGTACTGGCTCACTGAGCGGGCCTCGGCATCGAGTCCGGCCGTCTCCAAGCCGGCAGCGATCCGTTCGGCAATCCCGGCTGTTGCGCCGTGCTTGCTCGCATAGGCCACAAGCACCTTCATAGGAGTTCTCCTTCTCAGCGTCCGGGCAGCAGCGCCGAAGCAGCAGCTGGTGTCGTTTCATGATCGCCGGTGGCAGCCGCCGGGAGATAGGGGCTTCCGACCCGAACCCCAGCCGAACCCCGGCCCGAACCCCAGCCCGAACCCCCGGATCAGCACCGAAATCGTTGCCGGCTCTTGACAGCATGCCCCAAAATGGGATTACCTAATGAACATTCGGTAAATAAAGCTGGAGGCAATGACGCATGGCTGAAGCAACACTCTCCGGGGCTACCCACCCCATCCTTGAAAATGACTATGCCTCCGAATGGATGGGCATCGAAGTCCTCGCCGTCAGCGACGGGCACGCCACCATCCGCATGACCCTCCGGCAGGAAATGCTCAACGGTTTCGGCATGGCCCACGGCGGAATGATCTTTGCCTTCGGCGATACCGCATTTGCCCTGGCCTGCAACCCGGCCGGGCCGCAATTCGGCGCCAACGACGCAGTGGGCGCAGCCGGAACCGGCGCTGACACGATCACCGTAGCCTCCGGCGTCGACATCAATTTCCTTAAGCCGGCCTTCACCGGCCAGGTGATCACCGCCGTCGCAAACCGCCGCGCCCATGCCGGCCGCAGCGGGCTGTACGACGTCCAGATCTTCGCCGCTGATCCCCACCCCGCCGGCTCCCCCGCGGGACCATCCGCCGGTGCCGGCCCAGATGAAACCCCGGGCGAGCTCATCGCCGAGTTCCGCGGCCGCAGCCGCACCATCTCCAAGAAATAGAAACAGGGACCCCCAGATGACCCTCCACGCCACTGAACCAGCAGCTGCCACCGACGCCGTGCTGGACCGCGAAGAAACCATATCCCGCGACGAACTGGAGGCACTGCAGCTGAGCCGCCTCCAGCACACGGTCGCGTACGCCTACGACCGCGTTCCGCTGTACAAGCGCAAGTTCGACGAGGCCGGCGTCCACCCCACGGACCTCCGCGAGCTCTCCGACCTGGGCAAGTTCCCCTTCACCACCAAGGAGGACCTCCGCCTGGAGTACCCGTTCGGCATGTTCGCCGTGCCGCAGCACGAAGTGGCCCGGATCCACGCCAGCTCCGGCACAACGGGCCGCGCCACGGTGGTGGGCTACACCAAGAAGGACCTCGCCGACTGGGCCAAGCTGGTGGCCCGCTCCCTCCGCGCCTCCGGCGTCCGCCCCGGCATGAAGGTCCACAACGCCTACGGCTACGGCCTGTTCACCGGCGGCATGGGCGCCCACGCCGGAGCTGAGGCACTCGGCTGCACGGTCATTCCGATCTCGGGCGGCCAGACCGAACGCCAGATCACCCTGATCCAGGACTTCAAGCCCGACGCGATCCTGGCCACTCCCACCTACCTGCTGACCATCGCCGACGCCATGATGAAGCAGGGCATCGACCCGGCATCCACCTCGCTCAAGTACGCAGTGCTGGGGGCCGAGCCGTGGACCGAGGAGATGCGCCACGAACTCGAAACCACCATGAACCTCAAGGCCTGCGACATCTACGGGCTCTCCGAGGTCATGGGTCCGGGCGTGGCCGGCGAAGCCGTGGAAACCCAGGACGGCAGCCACATTTGGGAGGACCACTTCCGCCCCGAGATCATCGACGCGTTCGACCCCACGAAGGTCCTGGACAACGGCGAACACGGCGAGCTGGTGTTCACCTCGCTCACCAAGGAGGCGCTGCCCATCATCCGGTACCGCACCAAGGACCTCACGCGACTGCTGCCCGGCACCGCCCGCCCCGCGCACCGCCGCATGGGCCGCATCACCGGCCGCAGCGACGACATGATCATCCTGCGCGGCGTGAACCTGTTCCCCTCCCAGATCGAGGAGATCGCGCTGCGCATCCCCGAGCTGAGCCCGCACTTCCAGCTGGAACTCACCCGGCCAGAGGGCCAGCGCATGGACCAGCTCACGGTGAAGATCGAACGCCGGGAATCCGTCACCCTTGAGGGAACCACGACGGCGGCACGCACCCTGCGCGAGCAGATCAAGATCCACGTGGGTTCCTCGTGCACCGTGGATGTGGTGGAGCCCGGTTCGCTGGAGCGTTCAAACGGCAAGCTCCGCAGGATCTACGACCTGCGCCCGAAGGCGTAGCCTCCAACATAGGGATGGTCCCCGGCTGCTGCAGCCGGGGACCATCCTTTTACGGGAGGCATTCAGCGCACTGCTGCCAATGCGCGACAGCGCTGTGACGTGCCGATAGCTAACCGCCAGCCGGGCAGCCCAATGTGCCTGATCCCGTCCCGGTCTATGAAACTGTGTGAGTGCGAACCGGCCCCCGCGCCGATCGTGACTCCTATAAGTTTTCTAGCACCGGGGCCCCGGACAGGCAAGGGATTTCGGGTACATGACACCGGATGCGCCTATTGACCGAACGTTCATGAGAAAATAGCCGGTATGTCTCCAACTGATGCACCAACTAAGCGCGGCCGCCCGGGATACGACCAGCAGTCGGTGCTGCAGATCGCCGTCGAGGTCTTCAACCGGCACGGCTACGACGCCACGTCCATGGGCATCCTCGCCGAAAACCTGGGCATTTCCAAGTCGGCCATCTACCACCACGTGCCTTCCAAGGGCGATCTCCTCAAGCTCGCCCTGGAAGAAGCGCTGGGCGGGCTCGAGGCCATCCTTGAACAGCCGCAGGCCCAGGCCGGGAGTGCCGAAGCCCGGCTGGAGTTCGTGCTCCGCCAGACCATCTCCGTGCTGGTGGAACGGCTTCCGTTCGTCACCCTGCTGCTGCGCCTGCGCGGTAACACCGAGATTGAGCGCGACGCCATGGAACGCCGCCGCACCTTCGACCACAAGGTGGCCGCCCTGATCTCCGCCGCCCGCGACGAAGGCTCCCTGCGCGAGGACATCGATCCCCGCACGGTCACCCGGCTCCTCTTCGGCACCATCAACTCGATCGTCGAATGGTACAAGCCGGGCGGCTCACTGTCCCCCGAAAAGCTGGCCGACGACGTCATCACAATGGCATTCAACGGGCTTCACGCGACACGCTAACCCTGTTCTTCCCCAGGCCTTCCGTTCCGCCGCCGAATAGTTGCCGCGGTGGACATTGACGGCGGGAAAAGTGGCGCTCACCCTGTAGTCATGGCCACGAAGTTATCAGACGTCATCTTCGGCACGTTCCCGGATTTGCGCTACCAGCCCACCCCGAAAAGGGTCCGTGCCTTGGCGGGCGGGAACGCCGTCGTCGACACGAACTACGCACTCCTGGTGTGGGAGCCCAAACGCATCACCCCCGTCTTCGCCGTCCCCGAAGTGGAGCTCCGGGCAGAGCTGGCGCCGCCCGGACAGCAGCCGGCCGACGTCCCCGAATACGGGGTGAAAGTCATGCTGGACGCGCCGCCGTCACTGGATCCGCGCACCGGTTTCGGGCGGCACACAGCGGCAGGCGAGGAGTTCGACGTCGTAACCTCCGACGCGAGGCTGCCCCGCGCGGCCTTCCGGCCGGCCGATCCGGACCTGGCCGGACACGTGGTGCTGGATTTCAACGCCTTCGACTGGCTCGAGGACGACGAGGAAATCATCGGCCATCCCCGCGATCCGTTCCACCGTGTGGACATCCGGTCGTCGTCAGTCACCGTGGAGGTCAGGCTCGACGACGTCACGCTGGCCGCCACGAACGGCGCGCAGCTGCTGTACGAAACCATGCTGCCTGTGCGCTACTACATCCCGCCGGCGGACGTCCGGCTGGATCTCATGGAGGCCAGCGACAAGAAGACGGTCTGCCCATACAAGGGCACTGCGAGCTATCTCAGCTACACACCTGCCGAGAACGGCCGGAACATCGCCTGGATGTACGACCAGCGTTTCCGCGACGCCGCCCAGATCCACGGGCTGGTGTGCTTCTTCAACGAACGCCTGGACATCACCGTGGACGGCGTCCGGCAGGAGCGGCCGGTGACGCCGTGGTCCACGACGCCGGCCGGGTCACCCTGACGGGGCGCTGTTCCTCATGCAGGGTGCCCCGGCCGCGGGTCAAAGCTGGTAGTCAGCTATTGCGCCGATGTTCTCGTGCAAGCAGAGGATGTTGTGCTCGGAGTCCATGAACCAGGCGCACTTCTCGGAGTCAGTTGTACAAATGTGGTTCTCGGTCCTGATATCCGGGAGATCGTAGTCCTGGAATGCGACACCCCTGGCCTCCATTTCCCGGACCGTGCGTTCGATCTCGCTGACTTCGAAACTCAGGGTGGTGTGCTCTGAATGCATACCGTCCTTGACCGGCATCAGCTGCAGCATCGGGCCGCCCTCTGAGCCGAACAATTCGCTTCCGTCATCTGCCACGCCCCGGTGCGGGAGCCCCAAAGTGTCCGCATAGAAATGCCGGGCACGCTCTACATCATCGACTGGCAGGACTGTTGTGGCTTTGTTGAGTAATAGGGACATTTCGCCACCTCCTACGCTCAAAAGTTTACGCCGGGGCGGCCCGGAAAGATCCCGCTCCCTGGTTGCCCTATCACTTGTGGCGGCCATTTCGACCTTTTGGCAGCCACAAATGATAGGGCAACGGGAGGGAGCATCCGGAAGGGTTATTTTTCGACCAGGGTGAGGACGTCGTAGGTGGCTACGATTTCGTCCTTCTGGTTGGTCAGGACCGCGTCCCAGGCCACTTCGCCGTACTCGTCGGTCTCACGCGGGGTGATCTTCTTGGCGGTCAGGGTCACCCGGATGGAATCGCCCGCGGCCACCGGGGTGATGAAGCGCAGGTTCTCCAGGCCGTAGTTCGCCAGCACGGGTCCCGGGGCAGGCTCTACGAACAACCCGGCGCCCCACGCCAGCAGCAGGTAGCCGTGCGCCACGATGCCGGGGAAGAACGGGTTGGCCTCCGCAGCCTCCTGGTTGGTGTGGGCGTAGAACGTGTCGCCCGTGGAGTTGGCGAACTTGGTGATCTCCTCCAGGCTCACTTCGCGCAGCTCGGAGCGGATCGCGTCGCCGATGTGCAGCGTGCTCAGGTGCTTGCGGAACGGGTGCTGGCCCTCGGTCTCGAGCGTGAAGTTACGGTCGGCCCCCGTGTGCCAGATGCCCGTGACGGCGGTGAGCATGTTGGGCGAACCCTGGATCGCCGTGCGCTGCATGTGGTGCATTACCGAACGGATGCCGCCCAGTTCCTCACCGCCGCCGGCACGTCCGGGACCGCCGTGGACCAGGTGCGGGACCGGCGAACCGTGCCCGGTGGAGCTGCGGGCGTCCTCGCGGTTGAGCATCAGGACGCGGCCGTGGTGCGCGGCAATCCCGGTGACCAGTTCGCGGGCAACCTCGGGATCGTTGGTGCACACCGACGCCACCAGCGAGCCGCCGCCACGCGCGGCGAGGCGCACCGCGTCGGCCAGGTCGGTGTAGCCGATCACGGAGGACACCGGACCGAAGGCCTCCAGGGAGTGCACTTCCTCGGCCTCGGCGTCCGCCCAGCTGAGCAGCACCGGGGACATAAAGGCACCGTCTTCCACGACGCCCTTGGCGCCGTCGGCGCGGGTGACCGACGGCGAATCGAGCGTGCCGTACGCAAGCTCGCCGCCGGCGTCGAGCATTGACTGGACAGCGGCGCGGACGTCGGCCAGCTGTTCAAGGGACGCGAGCGCACCCATGGTGACGCCCTCGGCGCGGGGATCACCCAGCACAACACGTTCCTCGATGCGGGCACCCACGGCGGCCACGACGTCGGACACCATGTCCTGCGGCACGATGGTGCGCCGGATGGAGGTGCACTTCTGGCCTGCCTTGACGGTCATTTCGGTGACCACGGACTTGATGAAGGCATCGAATTCAGGGGTGCCCTTGACCGCGTCCGGGCCCAGGATGGCCGCGTTGAGCGAGTCAGTCTCCGACGTGAACCGGACGCCGCCCTGCACCACGTTCGGGTGCGACTTCAGCGAGTTCGCCGTTGAGGCGGAGCCAGTGAAGGACACGAGGTCGCGGTAGTCGAGGTGGTCCAGGATGGTGCGGGCAGAGCCGGAGATGAGCTGCAGCGAACCCTTGGGCAGGATGTTGGACTCCACAATGGCCTTGACCACGGCCGCCGCCACGTAGCCCGTTGGGGTTGCAGGCTTGACGATGGTGGGAACGCCGGCGATGAAGGCGGGCGCAAACTTCTCCAGCATGCCCCACACCGGGAAGTTGAAGGCGTTGATCTGCACGGCAACCCCCGGGATGCGGGTGTAAATGTGCTCGCCGGCGAAGGAACCGTCGCGCGACAGCACCTCCATGGGTCCGTCCACCACAACCTGCGAGTTGGGGAGCTCGCGGCGGCCCTTGGAGCCGAAGGTGAAGAGCACGCCGATGCCGCCGTCGATGTCCACCATGGAGTCGATCTTCGTGGCTCCGGTCTGGGCGGACAGCTCGTAGAAGTGCTCGCGGCGGGCGTTGAGGTACTGTGCCAGTTCCTTGAGCTTGAGGGCGCGCTGGTGGAAGGTCAGCGTGCCGAGTCCCTTCTGGCCGGTGGTGCGTCCGTAATCCACGACGTCGGCAAGGTCCAGTCCCTCGGTGCTCACCTTGGCGAGGAGCTCGCCGGTGCTGGCGTCCAGGACGGGGACGGCGGAAGCCGCGGCACCGGCGTCGGGCGTCCACCAGGCGTCCCGGACGAAACTGGGGACAGTCTCCACAGTGTCCAGCGAGGATTTCGGAGCAGTTGCAGTGGTGGTCATCGTTGACGGGTCCTTCCAGCGGGGGCAAGATCAACACGGCCAGTGCATTACTGACCGTCCGTTCGGTAATATGTCTACAGTACATGAATGTGCCTTGCTGCACACTAGAAGAACCCCAAGGAAAGAGAAGTGGCCATGCAGCCCGAAACCGGCAGCGCCGAACTGTGGAAGATCACCCTCGGGGAACTCGACGAGAAGATGGGCGTGAAGATCGTCGAGGAATCGGTGGAACGCGTCGTCGCCACGATGCCGGTGGAGGGCAACCGGCAGTCGTTCGGGCTGCTGCACGGCGGAGCTTCACTGGCCGTGGGCGAGGCCGTGGGTTCCTGGGCCGCAGTGATCCACGCCAGCACCATGGGCAAGACCGCCGTGGGCGTGGACGTGTCCGCCACCCACCACAAGTCGGCGCGCGAGGGCCAGATCACCATCACGGCCACGCCCATCCACCTGGGCGGAACACTGACCACCCATGAGGTCCTGCTCACCAACGAGGCCGGGCAGCGCCTCTGCACGCTCCGGATCACCAACCTCCTGATGGACCGGAAAAACTAACACCAAAAAAAGTTCCATGACTTTGCATCCACAGAGGGCGTCCCGCAGGTAGTAAGGGCGTAAGCACAAACACAGCCCGTCACCGGGCATCCCCCTGAGGAGTTTGAAAATGCGCAAAACAACGTATGCCGCCGGAGCACTGTCGCTCGCGGCCGCACTGGCCTTCGCGACCCCGGCCCAGGCCGGCGGCTGGCACCACGACCACGACCCCGCCAAGCTCTCGGTCCTGCACGGCGTGCCCGGCCTGACCGTGGACGTATGGGTGGACGGCAAACTCACCCTGGATGACTTCACTCCCGGAACCCTGGCCGGACCGCTGGAGCTGGATGCCGGCGACTACGAGGTCGCAATCACGGCCTCGGACGCCACCAGCGCCGACAATCCGGTGATCGGGCCGGTCAACGTTGAACTCGACGAGGGCGGGAACTACACAGCAGTGGCCCACCTCGACGCCGACGGCGCCCCCACGGCCACCCTCTTCACCAACAACACCAAGGCCCCCCGCAACGACAACAAAGGCAAACTGACGGTCAGGCACGTAGCCGCAGCTCCCGCCGTCGACGTCCTGGCCGGCGGATCGGCAGTGATCGAGGGACTCAGCAATCCGGACGAAGCCACCCTGAAGCTCAAGGCCGGAACCATTTCAGCGTCCGTGGCCGCGGCGGGAACCACCGATCCGGTGATCGGGCCGGCTGACATCACGGTCGAGGGCGGCAAGAACACGATTGTCTACGCCTGGGGAAGCCTCGCCGACGGCACCCTGGCCGTGGCCGTCCAGGTGGTTGACTCCGAGGACCGGTGGCACGGACGTCATTGATGCGGCTCGCAGGAACGACGTGCGCCAGCACTGATCGCCATTGCCGGCGGGGCCGCCTGACGGGCGGCCCCGCCGTCGTGTCGTGCGGCTCCGCCGTCGTGACGGGGTGCCCCTCCACTGTCCGTCCGCGGCTGTCCCATCACCCGGTCCTATGGCGGACCTCCACCGGGCACGGCATAATGTGGTTCCACAGGTCTCACTGCCGCTCGAAGGAGCCATCCATGACGCCTGCCGGCCCGCACGATTGGGACGCCGCTCTCGATCATGCCTTCGCGGCCGGGCAGGAAGCGGCCCTCGCCGAGGCCTACCGGCGGCTGAGCCCGCTCGTGTACACACTGGCGCTGAGGTCGCTGGGGGAACGGGCAGCGGCCGACGACGTCACCCAGGAAGTCTTCATCCGCGCCTGGAAGTCACGCCTCAGCTACCGGCCCGAGGCCGCACGGCTGCCTGCCTGGCTGGTGGGGATCACCCGGAACGCCATCTCCGATGCCTTGTCCGCCCGGATGCGCCGGCAGGAGCTGGAACATGCTGCGGGGCAGTTCGTCGGCGACGAGCGCACCGCCGGTCCGCTGGCCGCCGACGTGGAAGCCGTGGCCGACCGCATAACCTTGGAGGAAGAGCTGGAGCGGTTGGGCGATCCACAGAAAGCGATCATGAAGCTGGCGTTCTACGAGGACCTCACGCACGATCAAATTTCGTCGCGCCTGCAACTGCCCCTCGGGACCGTCAAGAGCCACATCCGTCGCAGCCTTTCACGCATGCGGACCCGCCTGGAGGTGGGCCATGAAGCATCTTGACGACGAACAGCTGAGCCTGATGGCCCTTGGGGAACCCGCCCTGACGCCGGCCGAGGCTGACCACCTGGCGTTCTGCCGCGAATGCGCCGGCACTCTGGCAGCCCTGGAACGGACCGTCCGCGCCGCCACTGTGGATCCCGCCGAAGTGGAACTGGCCACACCGGGCCCGCACAACTGGGCAGCCATCCATCAGGCATTGGGCCTCTCCCCCGAGCAGGCGCAGGACCCGTTGAGCCGGCCGCCCTCCGCGGAAAGGACGACGGCGGGCACGGCACCGGGGACGACGACGGGCGCCGGCACCGCGGCGCCGGTCACGGCGCCTACTCAGCTCCATCCGCGCGCCGCGGGCGGCGCGAGAACGGGTTCCGCGAGGCCGAACGGGTCCTCCGGGACGGGCCCGGGTGCCCGGGGGTGGGTGGCCATGGCCGCGGCGGCAGGGCTCGTGGTGGGCGCCGCCGCAGTGTGGGCGGGCTACAACATCCTTGGACAAGGCCCGGAAGCGGTGCCCTCGCCCACGCCCACAGGCCCGCAGCCCGTGGTCATTGCCCAGGCTCCGCTGCAGCCCCTGAAGTCCTACACTGCCAGCGGCAAGGCCCTCGTGGAGGAGCTTCCTAACGGCACACGCCAGATGGTGGTGCAGCTCTCCGACGCCCAGATCAAGGGTTTCCGGGAGGTCTGGGTGATCTCGCCGGACCTCTCCAAGCTCGTCAGCCTTGGCGTGCTGGATGGCGAGCCCGGCGTCTTCGCCATCCCCCCTGGCCTCGACCTTGCCCAGTACCCCATCGTGGATGTGTCCAACGAGCCATTCGACGGCAATCCAGCGCATTCCTCGGACAGCATCGCGCGCGGTGAACTGGCCGCGGAAAACTGAACCGGACACGCGGGGGCTACACCCATTCTCGCGGACGATGAAGTGCCAATCGGCCCGGAAGTGGACCGGCCGCGACTGCTAGGTTTGCTGTGCCGAGCGACGAACCACCGCCTGCACTAACCGGCAAGACCGGAAGGGATCAACCATGCTCTCAGACACCTCTTCTCCTGTCATCAAGGCAACGCTGCCTGTTGTAGGCGAACACATCGAGGAGATTGCAAAGCGGTTTTACAAGCACATGTTCGAAGCGCGTCCGGACCTCCAGGACGGGCTCTTCAACCGCGGCAACCAAGCGGACGGGCGCCAGCAGCAGGCGTTGGCGGGATCCATCGCGGCATTCGCCGGGTTCCTGGTGGACAAACCGGATCAGCTTCCGGACCATCTGCTCTCCCGGATAGCCCACAAACACGTCTCGCTGGGACTCAGCCCGGACCAGTACCAGGTGGTCCACGACCATCTGATGTGGTCCATCGTGGACGTGCTCGGCGACGCTGTCACCCCCGACGTCGCCGCGGCCTGGGACGAGGTCTACTGGCTCATGGCGAACATGCTCATCAACAAGGAACGCGGGCTCTACAACGCCGTGCACCTCTCACCGGAGACTATCTGGCGGACCTGGCGTGTTGCCCGGCGCATCCAGGAAACGGACGACGTGGTCACGTTCATCGTTGAACGGACCGACGAGCGCGACGTCAAGCCCTCCCTGCCCGGACAGTACGTCACCATCAAGATGAAAATGCACGACGGCGTGCACCAGCCCAGGCAGTACAGCCTCACCAGGGCCGACGACGGGCATCACCGGCAGTTTGCGGTGAAGCGCGTCCACGGACTCCCCACGCCCGACGGCGAGATGTCCAACCTGCTCCACAACGAGGTCCACGAGGGCGACGAAGTGGTGCTCTCGGCACCTTTCGGTGACGTGGTCCTGGAGTACACGGACCGGCCGGTGGTCCTTGCCAGCGCGGGCATCGGCATCACCCCGATGGCCGGAATGCTGTCGCACCTGGTGAAGTCCGGCTCGCAGCGCCAGGTCAAGCTCCTGCACGCCGATGACACACCGGCGTCATTTCCGCTGCGGGCCCAGGTCACCGAGGACCTTGCGACGCTGGCAGACGGGTCCTTGCACACGTGGTTCCTGGAACCGGACGGCTCTGACAATCCGTCCTCGTTCAAGGGGTTCATGGACGTCAACGCGATTGAGCTGCCGGACGACGCCGAATACTACCTCTGCGGTCCCCTGCCCTTCCTGAAGTCAGTCCGGAGTGCGCTGGTTGCACGCGGCGTTCCGGCAAAGGACATCCAGTACGAAGTGTTCGGCCCGGACCTTTGGCTGGCCGATTTCCAGTAGCGCTGAGTTTTTGTCCACTTATCGCGAGATATGGCCCTTTTTGGACGCGATAAGTGGACAAAAACTCGAGGGCGTCGTGCTCACCGGCGGGAACGTCGCTTGGAAACCACCAGCGCGATGCCGCCGAGCAGCAGCACAGCTGCCCCGGCGCCGGCTGCGGTGAGCAGGCCGTCGGCGCCGGTGGCCGGCAACCGGCCGGAGACGCCTGCCGGCGTGATGCCGGCGGGAACAACCACCGGTGCCGGGTCAACCACGAAGGTGAGGTTCACCGGCGCGGAGGCCACGCCGTCGACCGCCTGGCTGACCGTCACGGTGTGGGTTCCGGCCGCGAGCCCGGCCTGCAATGGCGAGCTCCAGGTCCCGTCCGACGCGGCCTGAACTGGCGCGCCGTCAACCGTGACGGTCACCGCAGCGCCTTTCAGCGCTGACCCGGTGATCCGCTGCGGAACGGCGTCGTGGGCGAAATGCTGGCCGTCGCGGATATTGGCAACCGCGGGCGACGGCGGCACCACCGTGAAGCTCCGGCTCGCCGCCGGGCTGCCAGCGGCGCCCCGGGCGGTCTGCACCGCCGTGACCGTGAAGGATCCGAACTTCACATTGCCTGTCACCGGCACTTTCCATGTGCCGTCGAGCCCCACCACGGCCTGGCCGGCGGCGTCACCGGAAAGTTGCACCGTGGCACCGGGCGTTCCGGTCCCTTCAATGCTTTCCAGAGCCGTGAGGGACGCGCCCTCGGCCGGGCTGCCAATGACAGGTGCCGGGAGCTGGGACGGCAGCACGGTGACGGCGAAGCTGCTGGCCCCCGAGTGGCTGAAGCCGTTGATGGTTTCGGCGGTAAACCGCAGCCTGCCGGCCGGGGACGGTGCAGTGAACTGCCATTGCCCGGCGGCGTCCACGGGTACTTCCACGGGCTCCTGCCCGGTGACCGTGATGCGGACTTTCGAACCCGCGGCGACGGCGGAGGCCGGGGCCGCCGGGACCTGCCCGGTGATGGTCTGGCCGAGTGCCACTCCGCCGCCGTCGGCCGGTTCCGTGAGCAGGGGCTTGTTGAGGAACAGCTGAAGCTGCACGCCGGGAAGCCGGGTCATGGCGTCCTCCAGCGTGGTGGCCACGGCGAAGTTGTTGATCGGCTGGCCGGGAACCTCCTGGTCCCCCGCGGAGTGGGTGCCGACGGCGAAGTTGCCGCTGATCCAAGGTCCGCCGGAGTCGCCGCCGCTGGACTGGACGGAGGTGGACAGGAAGCCGCGGAAGGCCCGGAGGTCCGCCGGGTTTGCGGTGAACCCGCCCACCACATAGATCCCCACTTCGTCCACCGTGCCGCAGGACCACCCGGCGGTCCGGCCGGACCGGCAGACAGCCTGCCCCGGCGATGGCGATGCAGTTCCGATGATCTTCACTGCCGTGGATCCGGGGTCCGCGGGCGCGTCCCAGCGGGAAGTTGCTGGCTGGACATCGAGGCCCGGCCGGATGTCCCCGATCACCGCGATGTCCGTACCCACGTTTCCGGGGTCCGACGCGTCGCCGGTGATCCGGGAGTTGCCCGGGCCGCCGAACTGGCTGAAGCCCAGCGTGCCGAGCAGTTTGTTTGCGGGCGATTCCGGACGCTCCACGTTGGCCGTGGTGAGCGTGCCGTCTTCGGTGCAGTGGCCGGCGGTGAGGACCAGCGGTTTCCCTTCGGGGCTGTACGCACCGTAACCGGCGGAGCACGTGACGACGTTGTTGAAGACGTAGCCCTGGCCGCCGAAGAAGTCCTCCTCCGGTGCAAGGGGTGCGCCCTCTTCCAGGCGGACGTTCGAATAGCGGGCCACGAATTCGGACGGCGAGGGCGAGGGAGCCGAGGGTCCGGGGGTTGCCGGGTTCGCCGGGGCGCCTTCGGCCTCCGGCTGGTTGGTGCCGCCGGTGCGGATCACAAAGCTGCCGTTTGCGTACGCCACGGCCTGAAGGCCTTCGGCGCCGACCTCGCGGACGTAGTCCTTGAACAGCTGGTCCGTGCTGGCCGCGACGCGTTCCGGTGCGGCAGGTGCCGGGTCTGATGGCGCCGACGCTGACGGCGCAGCCTGCACCGGCTTCGTCCCCGCAGCCACAAGCACAAAATCTCCGGGCCCCGCGGCATTGAGTTCCGCCACCCGGGCTTCGAGCTCCGGGCCGCTGCCCTCGACCACAATCCGGCCGTCTTTCAAGCTGATTCCCACGTAGCCGGGCAATCCGCCTAGGGAGGCAACGGCGTCGGCCGCGCGTTTGCCCTGGTCACCGGCGGCGTTGAACTGCTCCAGTGTCATGCCCAGGTCGCGGAGGATGGCTTCCGTCAGGCCGGCATCGCTGATGGCGGGTGCGGAACCGCCCGCAGCGGGCGATGCCGTCGCCGGGGGCGCAGTCGCGGCGGGTGCAGGCGTGGATACGGCCGGCGCCGAAACCGAGGGATCGGGAACTGGCGAACCGGATTCTGCCACCGCGGGGACCGCCAGGAAGGTGCCGCCGAACGCCAGGGCGGCGCCAGCGGCCAGCCCCAGGGCGCGGTTGAACGGGTTCCGGCCGGAATGATGCGTCAAGGTGTCCCCCATAGTGTGTTTACGTCGTCACCCTGGTTGCCAGCCGCGAACGGATGGCAGCCAGCTCGGCCACGGTGACCCCGTGCCGCAAGAGATAGTTCCGGGTATCCAGGCCGCGGACGAAATCCAGGGCACCGCCGCCTCGCTTCTCCAGGAGCGGCACCAGGGCGTCCTCCGCCAGGTAGCGCTCGTGTTTGTGCGGCGGCCCGACGAGCCGGTGGCGCTCATTGATGCCCCGCATGGCAGCCTGGTAACCCGATACGATCTCATGATCGCCGGCGCCGGAGAGGTCCTGGAGCATCGCAGCAACCATTCCGCTGCGGTCCCGCCCCGCCGAGCAGTGGATCACCACCCCGGCGGGCGCCGCGGCAACCGCCTTGAAGACGGCCACGAGCTTTTCCGGAAACAGCCGGGCATTGGCCGCGTAGCAGGCAGGGTCGTTCAGGTACGGGGAGCACAACTCTTTGAACTCCGGGTGGTCCGGATCCTCCGTGGGAGCGTGCACCACCTCGAACGCCGCCAACACGTCCGCGCCAACGGCCGGATCGGTGTCCCTCACTCCGTGTTCCGAAGAATTCCGGAGGTCGATCACGGTGCGGACGCCGTCGTCGTACGCCTGTTTCCAGCCCGCCTCGGTGACCCATTCCCGGCGCCCCATCCGGAACACGCTGCCGGAAATGCGCCACGCATTTACGGCTCCGTCCCAGTTCACGGGCTGTCCAGGCTGTTCCATCCAGACAGCTAATCACAGACGCCCGGCATCCGGCACGGGTACCGGCCGGAAAATGGGGTGGTATCCGGCGAATAAACGGGTATTCCGGCCCGTGTCCGGCGGGCGGGTGGCCGGGTACCGTTGGGCGTACTTGCGGCTTGGCCGCCGGCCCGCGGCCCACAAGCCCGGCGCACGGTTCAGAACAAAGGGGAACTGATGAGTGACCGGATATTACGACGGCGGCACGCGGCGTACGCTGCCGGCCTGGCAACGCTGGCCCTGGCTTTGGGAACCGCGGCAGGGCCGGCGGGAGCGGCACCTGCGGGGGAACTTGATTACATAGCAGTAGGCGACTCCTACACCGCGGGAACCGGTGCGGGGGCAGCCATCAAACCTACCGACACGACGTGCTGGCAAAGCAGCCCGGGGTATGTTGCCGACGTCGACAAAACAGGCCGAGTGTCCCTGGTGGTCAATGCCGCCTGCCACGGGGCACTCCTTTTTTCGGGCGATGACCCGCTCCAGAAACAAATTAGCGTCACCACCCAGCTCACGGGCTTGGTCGGCGCAGGGAAACTGAACCCGTCCACCGGAATCGTCACCATCACCGCCGGAGCCAACGATGCCGGAGTGAGCCAGGTGCTGGGCGCCTGCGCCGCCTACGGCGTTGAAGTGTGCGCCGGTGCTGTGGCGTCTTCCGAAAGCGGGATGGGTCAGGTGGGTGAGGCGCTCGCTTACGTCTACGGGCAGATTCACACGGCGGCTCCCACCGCGAAGATCGCCGTCCTGGGGTATCCGAGGCTGTTCGAGCCGGCGGACGGGAACCCGTATTTTTCCGCGGAAAAGCAGCGGCTGATCAACCGGGCCACAGACAATCTCAACACCGCCATCGCCACGGCAGTCTCAAATGCCAATGCTCTAGGGGCGAACGCGCAGTTTGTCGACGTCACAGCGAGGTTTGCCGGGCATGCCGTGAACTCCACCGATCCGTGGATCGCCTACGACGGCGGGAATCCTCTGGCGGATTCCAACTTCCACCCGACCCCCACCGGGCACCGCGCCTATGCGACGGCGGTGATGGCCGAGGTCAAGCCGGGCACGCTGGCGAGGTAGGGCCTGGCCATCCGGACCGTAGCGGCCTGTCAGGACCGGCCGTCTAGCGCCGCTTGGCCAGCCTGAACTCCAGGCCGGCACGGACCATAGGCCACTCATGCTCGAGGATCGAGAACACCACAGTGTCCCGGAGCTGCCCGTCCGCCGTCCGGGTGTGGCTGCGGAGCACGCCGTCCTGCTTGGCTCCCAGCCGCGCAATCGCGTCCCGGGACTGGTGGTTGAGCCAGTGCGTCCGGAACTCGACGGCCGGGCAGCCCAGCGTTTCAAAGGCATGCCGGAGCAGGAGCAGCTTGGAGTCCGCGTTTGTCCCGGTTCCGTGCGAAGAAGCCGCATTCCACGTGGAACCGATCTCCGCGCGGGGAGTGGCGGCGTCGATGTTCATGTACGTGGTCATCCCGATCACCCGGCCGGGGCCGCCGGTGGCGGGATCAAGGAGGCGCGTGGTGAACGGGAGCATGGAGCCGGCTTCCTGGAGCCCGAGCCGGCGGTCGATCTCCGCGCCCATGCCCTCCGGGCCGGGCACGCTCGTGTACCAGAGCTTCCAGAGTTCCCCGTCGCGGGCAGCCTCCACCAGGCCGTCGTGGTGCTCGTGGCTCAGCGGCTCAAGCACAACGTGGTGGCCGGTCAGCGTGATGGGTTCAATGGAGGTCACCGGACTATCGTAGGGGCAGCGGCTAGGCTGTGGGGATGATCACAGTAGCGGGAACCGTCAGCTCTCCCCTCGGGGCAGAGGAAGCCTTCACCTACCTGTCAGCCTTCGAGCACACCGCGGAATGGGATCCCGGCACCCCCGTGGTGAAGAAGCTCTCCGAAGGTCCCGTTGCCGTGGGCCACCGGTACCACGCCGAAGCGGAATTCCGGGGCAAGCGGCAGACTCTCATCTACGAGGTGGTGGAGCTGACCGGGAAGCACATCAAACTCCGGGGCGAAAACAAGACCGTCATCTCCGAGGACTCGATCGACGTCGCCCCGGAAGGGACCGGCTGCACCGTGAAGTACACGGCGGAGTTCCGGCTCAAGGGCGCGCTCAAGCTCATTGAACCGTTCATGAAGCCGGCATTCATGTCACTGCGGGACCCCGCGCTGAATGGCCTGAAGTCCGCCCTCGATGCGCGGGCCGGGCGCTAACCCGCCCGGCCGCACAATAGGCCTCGGACCTTAGGCCGGCCAGTCGAAGAATCCCTTGCCGGTCTTCCGGCCCAGTTCGCCGCGGGCCACCTTGTCACGCAGGATCTGCGGCGGCGCGAAGCGCTCCCCCAGCGTGGACTGCAGGTACTCCGATATGCCCAGCCGGACGTCCAGGCCCACAATGTCGGTGGTCCGCAGCGGACCGGTGGGGTGCTTGTAGCCCAGCACCATGGCGTTGTCGATGTCCTCGGCGGACGCGACACCTTCCTCCACCATGCGCATCGCCTCCAGCGCAATGGCCACGCCCAGGCGCGACGAGGCAAAGCCGGGGGCGTCATTGACGACGACGGCGGTCTTGCCGAGCGCCTCCACCCACCTTTTCGCCGCGGCGGCAAGCTCCGGGGACGTCTGCTCGCCGAGCACCACCTCGATGAGCGTGGACGCGGGAACCGGGTTGAAGAAGTGCAGGCCCAGGAAGTTCCCGGGTCGCTTGAGTTCGCGGGCCAGGCCATTGACGGACAGCGAGGATGTGTTGGAGGCGAGGTAGGCGTCGTCGGAGAGGCGCTCCTCGATGCCGCGGAGCGAAGCGACCTTCAGGTCCCAGTCCTCCGGAACGGCCTCCACCACCAACTGGCGGTCCTTGAAGTCGTCGTAGTCCACCGTCACGGAGAGCCGCGAAACCATCTCGTCCAGGTTGCCGTCCGTAGCGCCGCGCTCGATGCTCTTGGCCGCAGCGGACTCCACGCGTTCCCGGGCGGCTTCGGCCGAGGCCTCGTCCCGCTCCACCACCAGGACGTGTGCACCATTGATCAGGAAGGCGTGGGCGATGCCCGCCCCCATCCGGCCCCCGCCGAGGACGCCTACCGTGGCGGGAAGGCCCGCCGGAAGTACTGAGTTGCCCATGGTTACTTCGTCCCGTCTTGCTGGTTTGAATCCTTGGCTGTTTTTTTGTCTGTTTTCTTATCCAGGAAAGCCTGCATCCGGTCGAACTTCGCCTGGGACTCGAAAAGGATCCCCTGCGCCAGCTGGTCGATCAGCGGATGCGCCTCGGCCGGGGCGTGGAACACGGACTTGGTGATCCGCACGGCCAGCGGATCCTGCCGCGCAATCCGGTCCGCCAGGCTATGCGCGCCGTCCATCAGCACGGGGGCCTCATGGATCTCGGTGATGAGGTTGACGGCGAGGGCCTGCTCGGCGCGCAGCACCAAGCCGGCCAGCAGGATCTGCTTGGCAACGGGTTCGCCCACCAGCTCCTTCAGCCGCCAGCTGGCGCCGGCCGCGGCGAGGATGCCCAGTCCGGTCTCGGGATTGCCGATGCGCACGCTGGGCGTCCCGATCCGGAAGTCCGCGGCGTAGGCGAGCTCCGCGCCGCCGCCCAGGCAGTAGCCGTCCAGGGCGGCGATCACGGGCATGGGCAGCTTGGCGATCCGGACGAAGATCGTGGAGTTGATGCCTTGGAGGGCGTCGTCCCGGCGCCGGTCACGCAGCTGGGCGATGTCCGCACCCGAGGCGAACACACCGTCTGTGCCGGCGATGATGAGCACCTTGGGGTTCTGCTCAAGCGCGGCGCAGACGGCGTGGAGTTCGTCCACCATCTGCTGGTCGATGGCGTTCCGGACTTCGGGGCGGTTGAGGAGCACCACCACGCGGTCGTCACGCTCCTCGACGAGGAGGGTTTTGAAGTCAGTGGTGCCCAAGTGTCCGTTCGCGCTTTCCGGGGCGGGCATTACACGCGCTCCAGCAGCATGGCGGTGCCCTGGCCGACGCCGATGCACATGGTGGCGAGGCCCATCCTGGCGTCCTCGCGTTCCATCCGGCCCAGCAGGGTGATGGCGATCCGTGAGCCGCTGGAACCGAGCGGGTGCCCCAGGCTGATGGCACCGCCGTCGCGGTTCACAATCTCCGGGTCCAGCCCGAGCCGGCGCATGCTGGCCAGCGACTGGGTGGCGAACGCTTCGTTGAGTTCGACGGCGCCGAGGTCGCCGACGCTGTAGCCGCTCCGGCCCAGCACTTTCTGGGTGGCGGGGACGGGGCCGATGCCCATGATCTCGGGTTCGCAGCCGGCAGAGGCGCCGTCAACGATGCGGGCACGCGGGGTGAGGCCCAGCTTCTGGATGGCCGCTTCGGACGCGACGATGATGGCGGAGGCGCCGTCGTTCAGCGTGGAGGAGTTGCCGGCGGTGACGATGGAGCCGCCCTTGACGACGGGGCGGAGCCCGGCGAGCACGTCCATGGTGGTCCCGGCGCGGGGGCCTTCGTCGGTGTCCACCACTGTTTCGCCCTTGCGGGTCTTGACCGTCACCGGGACGATTTCGTCCTTGAACCGGCCGGCGGCGATGGCGGCGAGTGAGCGTTCGTGGGAGCGGACGGCGAAGGCATCGGCGTCTTCGCGGGAGATGCCGTCCACGCGGCCCACTTCCTCGGCGGTTTCCGGCATGGAGTAGGTCATTTTGCCGTCCCGGGAGAGCTCGCCCTTCTGGAACAGCGGGTTGGCGAACCGCCAGCCGATGGAGGTGTCGAAGATGGCGCCGGGCTTGGCGAAGGCCGTCTGGGGCTTTTCCTGCACCCACGGCGCCCGGCTCATGGATTCCACGCCGCCGGCAATAACGATGTCCGCGGCTCCCGACTTGATCATCTGGCTGGCCATGATGATGGCGCTCAGGCCGGAGGCGCACAACCGGTTGACCGTGATGCCCGGGATGTGGAGGGGAAGTCCGGCCAGCAGGGTGGCCATGCGTGCCACGTTGCGGTTTTCCTCGCCGGCGCCGTTGGCGTTGCCGAGGATCACTTCGTCGATGGCATCGGGGTCGAGGCCTGCGCGGGTGACGGCCTCGCGGACCACGAGGGCGGCAAGGTCGTCGGGACGGACAGCGGAGAGCGCTCCTCCGTAGCGGCCCACCGGTGTGCG
The DNA here is from genome assembly GCF_042880995.1 of Arthrobacter sp. NPDC058288. NCBI lineage: Bacteria > Bacillati > Actinomycetota > Actinomycetes > Micrococcales > Micrococcaceae > Arthrobacter > Arthrobacter sp. NPDC058288. Next base: position 242,642 of record NZ_JBHVYH010000001.1, on the reverse strand, counting down.
GGCACCGCCCACCAGAAATGCCTGCGGTCCTGCTACTGCTGAGGCCATGGAAACACCCTTCACGCGATTAACGGCAATGTCATCTGCGGCGGCAAGAGCCTGGCGACTAATTTACCGACCGTTCGTTCTATAAAGATTACACTGCGGCCGCAAGGGGTCAACCAAGGTCCCCTCCTGCTGCTTGAGTTTTTGTCCACTTATCGCGGGATAGAACCGGCTTTGGTCGCGATATGTGGACAAAAACTCCAGCAGGTTTAGAGGACAGTGACGCCGAGGTGGGCTGCCAGCAGCGGAGCCAGCAGGGTCAGCTGGTAGTCATCGATCACCACGCCGGACAGGCTTCCGAGCCCGCTGATGGTGCGGAAGTCCGTGCCGCGCAGGTCAAAGTCCTTGAGCTTGGCGCCGGCGAGGTCGAGGGTGCCGATGGTGCAGTTCTTCAGCGCCACCCGGGTCCCCGTCACCGAGCCCAGGTCCAGCTCGTTGATGATGCAGTCGCTGATCTGCACATCCGTCAGCCGTGACCCGCGCAGGTTCACGTAGTCCAGCTTCCCGCCGTCGATCCGCACCGACGTCCAGCCGCTCTCGTACAGCTCCGCTGAACCCCACCGGGGATTGCCAATTTCCACATCCCGCAGCGTGGCCCGCGCCGCGGTCAGCACCGGGGCATACATCTCGGCCAGGATGCAGTCCCGGAACGTCGCGCCGCGCAGCTGAGTCTCGTTGAAGGAGACCCCCTCGAAGGCGCACTCGGCGAAGTCCGTGCCGCTGAGCTCGAGGCCGTCAGCATCGGTGCGGCTGAACCTGAGGCCGTCGTACCGTTCGCCCCGCTGGAAATTCGGTGCGGGCTCGTCCCGCAGCTCCTCCAGGCTGACCGGCGAAAGCCTGGGGGCCGTTACCTTGGGCGCTTTACTTGCCCTTCCTGCCACACGACCGTCAGCCATCAGAGGGACTCCGCCTTCGCTGCAATGTCAGCGACATCCCTGGTCAGCGCCTTACGGGTGATGCTCATGCCGATCCTGCCGACGAGGGCCAGCAGAACCTTGCTAAGGAACGTGGGCCTGGCCACCTGTGCGCCGAAGGTCAGCGTGAGGTCAGTCCCGCCGTCGCGCTCCGCGAGGATGAACCGCGTGGTGTAGTCGGCACCGCTCTGGCGCGCCTTGACCGTGGTGGTTCCGGCCCGCGTGGGCGACGGCGGCTCCGCCTGGGACACCCACATCTCCACGGTGTCAGCCCGGCCCATCATGGTCCGGGTTTCCTTCCACCGGGTGCCTTCACCGTATCCGCCCTCGCTCAGCATCTGGACGGACTCGACTCCGGAGAGGGTGGCGGCGGAGCCCGGGATGTCCGAGATCACGGCCCAGACCTTGTCCGGACTGGCATTGACGCGATGCGTGAGCGTGGTCGTGTGGTCCATGCCTTCGAGCCTATCCGGGAGCGCCGTCAAAGGTCAGCGGCGACGCTGTATCGACCGCCGTGCGGACGGTGGCACCGGAAAGCCTGAATAGGCCGCCTTGATTTAGTAAGCATGCTTCGTGTTATGGTAAATGTGCTTAGTTTTTTTACCGGCAACGAGAGGTGGAACACACCATGGGTATCGGCGACAAAATTCAGAACGAAGCAGAGCACCTCGGCGGCAAGGCCAAGGAAGCGGCCGGCAACGCCACGGACAATGACCGTCTGCGTGCAGAGGGTCAGAAGGACCAGGTTGTTGCTGACGCCAAGAAAGTTGGCGAAAACGTGAAGGACGAGTTCAAAAGAGACTAAAGCATCCTGGGCAGTGGCCACGGCCGCTGCCCCGGAGAAACGGCGGGCATTCCTTTGGGGGATGCCCGCCGTTTTTTGTGAGATTCTCGGGTGGACAGCAACCGCCGACGGAAGGCCCGCACCATGACGATCATTGACCTCAGCGGTGCCGGAAATACCGCGGGCACGCCCGCGGGCGCCGCCGTAACGGGCTCCCCGAACCTGCGCGGCTACCTGGCTGAACCTGCGGGACCCGGCCCGTTCCCCGCCGTCGTGATGATCCACGAGGCATTCGGCCTCAACGACATGTCACGCCGCCAGGCGGACCGGCTGGCGGCCGCCGGCTACCTGACCCTGGCGGTGGACCTCTTCAGTGACGGCGGACCACGCCGGTGCCTCGTCTCCACCATGCGGTCGCTGTTGTCCGGCACGGGCAAGGCGTTCACCGACCTGGCCCGCGCTCAGGCCTGGCTGGAGAATTCCGGCCGGACCAACGGCAAGGTGGGCGTGATCGGCTTCTGCATGGGCGGCGGTTTCGCGCTGCTGCTCGCCAACAAGGGCTTCGACGCCGCTGCCGTGAACTACGGCCGGCTGCCCAACAACCTGGAAGAAGCGCTGCAGGGCGCCTGCCCCGTGGTGGGCAACTTCGGCAAGGCGGACCGCACGCTTCCCGGGGCCGCGGCGAAACTCGAAGCGGCACTGGAGCACCTCGGCGTCGAGCACGACATCAAGGAATTCGACGGCGCCGGCCACGCCTTCATGAATGACGGCGAGGAGGGTCCCCGACTTCTCCGCCCGCTGTTCCGGGTGATGGGCATCAAACCGGACCCGGAGGCGGCCGTGGAGGCCTGGCAACGGATCGAGGACCACTTCGCCAAACACCTCAAGGATTAACACCTGAAGGACAAAGCGCGAACGGACACTTATGGCCCAACGCAAAGGGGCCACAAGTGTCCGTTCGCGCTCCTCGCCGGGGAGTTCGCGCTCCTCGCCGGGGAGAACGACGGCGGCGGCCACCCCGTGAGGTGACCGCCGCCGTCGTCGTACTGCTTGGGTGAACAGGGTTAGCTGAAGAGTTCGCTCTTCGGCTCGTTGTCCTTGACCTTCTGCCAGCCCAGCCACAGCACCAGGACGAAGAACGGGATGGTGGCGAGGGTCCACAGGCCGAGGTGGAAGACCTCACCGGACTTGCTGGTCATGGTGTCGAAGCCGATCAGCACGGTGATGGCCAGCAGGGCAACCAGGCCGGCCCAGCTGCTCCAGGTTCCGCCGGGCGCGGGCAGGGAGGAGACTTTGCCCTTCGTCTTGCGCAGCGCGATCTGGCTGGCGAAGATGGCGCCCCAGGTGAAGATCACGCCGATCGACGCGGAGTTGAGCGCGAGGTCGAAGGCGTGCGAGCCGCCCAGCCAGATGTTCAGCAGGATGCCGACCAGGTAGACGGCGCCGATGGCCAGGATGGCCGCGTACGGCACGTGGCTCTTGGACATCCGGGTCAGCCACTCCGGAGCGTGTCCGTTGTTGGCCATGGTGCGGAAGATCCGGCCGATCGAGTACAGGCCCGAGTTGCAGGAGGACAGGGCGGCGGTGATGACGATCATGTTCATGACATCGCCCATCCAGCCAAGGCCCATCTGGCCGAACACGGTGACGAACGGCGAGGTGCCTGCCACATACTGGTCCGAGGGCAGCAGCATGGCCAACAGGGTCACCGAACCGACATAAAACACCACGATGCGGAAGACCACGGCGCGGATGGCCTTGGGCACCTCCTTGGCGGGGTCCTGCATTTCACCGGCCGTGATGCCGACGAGCTCAATGCCGTTGTAGGCGAAGATCACGGCGTTCAGGACGAGGATCATCACCAGCGCACCCTTGGGGAACATCCCGCCTTCGGCTGCGAAGAGGTTGTTGACCGAGGCGTGGCCGTCGCCCACCTGGGCGTTGGTGACCACCATGAAGGTGCCTACGGCCAGGAAGATGAGGATGGCGCCAACCTTGAGGCAGGACGCCCAGAATTCGAACTCACCGAACGCCTTGACGCTCATGAGGTTGACGCCCACGAGCAGCAGCAGGGCCGCGATGGCGGTCAGTTCCACCGGCACGTTGGGGAAGAAGAACTGGAAGTACAGTCCGATCGCGATGAGCTCGGCGATGCCGGTCATGGCCCAGTTGATGAAGTACATCCAGCCGGACACATACGCGCCCTTCTTGCCGAACATTTCGCCGGCGTAGCTGACGAACGAGCCCGACGTCTGGCGGTACATGATGAGCTCGCCCAGGGCACGCATCAGCAGGTAGGCGATGACGCCGGCAATGGCGTAGGAGAAAATCAGCGCGGGGCCCGTGGAGGCCAGGCGTCCGCCGGCACCCATGAAGAGGCCGACGCCGATGGCGCCGCCCATGGCGATCATGGTGACCTGGCGGCCGCTCAGGGACTTCTTGTAGCCCTCGGCACTGAGGGTGGAGTCGACGACGGCGGATTGCGCCGTCGGGCTCTTAAGTTCTGTTGGGGTACTTTGTGGCACAACTGTTCCTTGTGGGTCGGGGTATGGCCGGCTCAGGAACGCAGAGTTTTTGTCCAGATAATTCGGGTTTATCCCCCGTTTGGGGCAACTATCTGGACAAAAACTCGCAAGGCGTCGAAGTTCGCGCGGCCTCCCCAGTTTACAAGGCCGCCGGAACCGCCCGTGACGCAGACAACAGCAGGGAGGAGTTATGCCGAATAAATTCAGCTACCTTGCGGAGGTTCGCAGAATAATATTCTGATGGTTGTCGATTTGGACGTCGTAGCTGGTCAGAGGTTCGGCGCCGGTGGTGGAGCACCCGGTGTCCAGCCTGAAGGCGTTCTGATGCAGCGGACACAGTACCACGTCCTGATCGATGGTGCCGTCCGCGATGGGACCGCCCTTGTGCGGACAGACGGCGGACAGTGCCCGCAGGCTGCCGTCGCGGAGCCGGAACACCGCCACCTGTTCACCGTCGACGCCGAACGCCCGCCCCTCCCCGAAGGGCACCTGACTTACGGGGCCCAGGTTGCGGCCGGCATTCATCGGACCGGCACCTGGGGAAGCACCGTGAGCGGCAGCGAGGTGCGGAACTGCCCGGGCGTGAGCGGGACGTCCCGTTCGGTCCAGGGATCCACGTAGCTGTCCACGGACGCCTGCATGGCGGCGTCCAGTCCGGCCGCGAGGCCTTCCGCGTCGTCCACCACCACGGCACGGATGCGGTCAATGCCCACCCGCGGCACAAAGGAGTAGGTCCGCTCCAGCCAGTTGGCGTTCTCCCGGTAGAACTGCATGAACCGGCCCGTCAGCACCTTGACCTCCTCGGGGTCCTCGACGGTGGCCAGCAGGTCTCCCTTGCGGATGTGGGCGCCGGCCGCTCCTCCGATATAGATTTCCCAGCGGCCGCCTTCCACCGCCACCACGCCCACGTCCTTGACCAGCGACTCGGCGCAGTTCCGCGGGCAGCCCGAGACGGCCAGCTTCAGCTTGGCCGGCGCTTCGATCCCTTGGAACCGAGATTCGATCTCGATGCCCAGCTTGGTGGAATCACCGGTGCCGTAGCGGCAGAAATCCTTTCCCACGCAGGTTTTGACCGTGCGGAAGCTCTTCCCATAGGCATAGCCGGAGGGCATGTCCAGATCAGCCCAGACCTGCGGCAGGTCCTCCTTGGGCACCCCCAGCAGGTCGATGCGCTGGCCGCCGGTCAGCTTGATCAACGGAATACTGTGCTTCTCGGCGACGTCGGCAATCCGGCGCAGCTGCTGCACGGACGTCACCCCGCCCTTCATCTGCGGCACCACGGAGAACGTGCCGTCGCGCTGGATGTTCGCATGCACGCGGTCGTTGATGAACCGGGCGTCCCGCTCGTCGATGTACTGGTCCGCGAGCATCATCTTCATCAGTGAGGCGAGGCCCATTTTTGATTTCGCGTCCTCGGCGCTGCCCGGCGCCAGCGCGGCGAACACGGCTGAGACAGAGCGGAGTCCGTGTTTGCGGATGGCCGCCATCAGCGAGGGCTTGTCCAGTGGAATGCCCGGCACGTAATAGCTGGCGGCGGGGTCCTCCTCCACTGCGCCGTCGGCAGCCCATTCCACCACCTGCTTCACCAGCAGCTTGCAGGAACCGCAGCCCTTGCCCGCCCGGGTGGCGTCCATGGCTCCGGTGAGGGTGTTGCACCCGCCTTTGACCACGTCCACGAGTGATTTTTTGCTGACGCCGTTGCAGTTGCACACCTGGGCGTCGTCACCGAGTTCGGCCACGCCCTGCTCCTCCGCGGGGCCGCCCAGATCGAACATCAGCGAGATCCGCTCCTCCGGCAGGGGCAGCCCCTTGTCGAAGGCCTGGGTCAGGTAGGCCACCTTGCGGCTGTCGCCGAGCAGGGTGGCGCCCACCATCTTGTTGTCCCGGATGACGATCGACTTGAACACGCCGCGGCTGGGCTCGGAGAAGACGATATGTTCGTCCGTGTCCCGCTCCGGGCCCTGCAGGCCCATGGACGCGACCTCGACGCCGGCAACCTTGAGTTTCGTGGCAATCCGGGAGCCGAGGTAGGCCGCGGAGGAGTCCGCGCCCGTGATGTGGTTGGCGAGCACCACGGCCTGCTCCCACAGTGGAGCCACCAGGCCGTAGACCTCGCCGCGGTGCTGGACGCATTCGCCTACCGCATAGATGTCGTCCTCGTCCACCACCCGCAGCTGGTCGTCCACCACGATGGCGCGTTCCACGTGCAGCCCGCTGAGGACGGCGATGTCCACGTTGGGGCGGATGCCGGCGGCCACCACCACCATGTCGCAGTCAATGTCCGGCCGGTCCCGCAGCCGGACGCCGGTGACCTTGTCCGTGCCCAGGACCGCTGTGGTGCGGCTCCCGGTGTGCACCCGGATGCCCAGGGCCTCGACGCTCCGGCGGAGGATTGCCCCGCCGTCGGGCCCCATCTGGGCGTTCATGAGGTGCCCGCCGGAGTGCACCACGTCGACGGCGATACCGTGGCTCTGGAGACCACGCGCGGCCTCCAGGCCCAGCAGGCCGCCGCCGATCACTACCGCCCTCCGTTCCCTGTCCGAGGGATGGTCGTCGACCTGCGCGTGCTGGACCATGTTGCGGGTGTCGTCAATGGTGCGGAACGTGAAAACGCCGGGTTTGATCGAGCCGCTGGGGGTGTAGAGCCCGTCCATCGGCGGCATGAATGATTGGCTCCCCGTGGCGATAATCAGCACGTCGTACGGGACCACGTGGCCGTTGTTGGCGAAGACGTATTTGGTGAAGCGGTCGATCCGTTCCACCCGGACACCGGCGTGCAGCGTGATGTCGTTGTCCTGGTACCAGTGCAGGGAGTTCAGGAAGATGTCCGCGTCGCTTTCCTCGCCGGAGAGGACGTGGCTGAGCATGATCCGGTTGTAGTTGCCGTACGGCTCGTCGCCGAACATGGTGATGGTGAACTGTTCGGCGCCGCCGCGGGCCAGGATCTCCTCCACTGCCCGGGCACCGGCCATGCCGTTGCCGATCACCACGAGCCGACGGCGGGCGTTCGGCTTGACCTGCGGGGCCTTGCCCTTCGGAAGGGGACCGCGCTGGCGGTTACCGAGGGTGGCTGTCATCAGTGTTCCACCATGCCCAGGTCGATGACCACGAAGCCCGTGACGCCTTCGGCCGCCAGGAGGTACACCTCGATCACGGAGCCCCCCTCGATGTCCTCCACCACGCGGAGCGGCACGTGGACGTCGCTCTTGGCACCGATGGGGAAATACCGCATGGGCACGCCGTCGCGCATCAGGACCACGGTGACCAGCTCGGAGCTGGAGTTGCCGCCGCGAAAGTAGAGGGTCTGGTTGATGATTCCGTCCGGAACGAAGTGCGCGAGTTCCCGGTGGATGGGAACGGGCTTTTCAAGTCCGGCTCCCACAAAGGGGAAGACGCCCTGCAGGAAAAGGTTCTTGGTGATCACGGGACGGATCCTTTCGGCCGGCTGGGTAGGCCCGGCGGCGGACCGCGCGGGTGCTACTTGAGCGTGGGAATCACTGACTCCCTTCCATCCTGCTCCGCAGTTGTTTCGGCCCGGCGCGCAGGGAGTAACGATCCCTTAACGCAAATCTCACCGTTTTTCGGGGCCGCCTTCCATGGCCCGCCACAGCCCGGAGCTACCGGCGCAGCCCCGGAGCTAAACGAGCGCGCCGTCCCGCATGGTGTACCGAAGCCAGGTCCCGTCCCCACGTGCCGCGCAGGTGCTGAACCACTCCCCCAGCGCCCGGTCGTGGCTCACCATGATCAGCGTTCCGCCGAACTCCGACAGTGCCGTTTCCAGCTGTTCCACCAGCACGGGGGCCAGGTGGTTGGTGGGTTCGTCAACCAGCATCGTTCCGTAGCCGCCCAGCAGGAGCCGGGCAAGCGCCAGCCGGCGCTGTTGACCGGCGGAAAGGCCGCCCACAGGCACATGGAATTCGGTGGTCCGGAAGAGGCCCAGCCGCAGGAGGGCCTCTGCGTGCTCGTCAATGTTGCCGCCCAGGCCGGCCACGAAAGCCGGAAGAAGCCGCTGCGCGGGGCGGAGCGGCGGTTCCAGTTCCTGCTGCAGATAGCCGATCCGGCCATGCCGTTCCACGGTGCCCGCGTCCGGCTCCAGGGTGCCCGCGAGCACGGACAGCAGTGTGGATTTACCGGCACCGTTGGGGCCCGTGATCAGGATCTTCCGGCCGGCCTCCACCCGGAAATCCGTCCGTTCCAGCCGTCCGTGCACCTCTATGCCGCGTGCGTCCAGGGCAGGGTCTTCGGCCTGGGAGGCATCCGCGCCGGGAGCAACCCGTTCACCGACGCCGGACTCGCCCCGTTGCAGGTCCACCGCCAGTTTCAAGGGAACCGGCGGACGGTCCACCGGGTTGGCTTCGAGCCGGCGCAGCCGTTCCTGGGCGTTGCGGACCTTGCTGCTGGCCGCCTGCTGCCAGGTGCCGGCTTTGAAGTCGAAGCCCATTTTGTCGCCGTCGCGCCGGCGGGCATAGCCCATCTTCCCGGCTACGGTGTCCGCCTGGAGGCGTTCGGCGGCCATCGCGTCCAGCCAGCCGCGGTATTGCTGCACCCAGCGTTCACGCTCGGCGGCCTTCTCCCGCAGGTACCCTTCGTAGCCGTTCCCGTAGCGGTTGACGGCGCACCGTTCGGCGTCCACTTCGATAATGGAAGATGCCACCGTGCGCAGCAGCGCCCGGTCGTGGGAAACGACGACGACGGTGCCCCGGTGGGCGGCCAGCCGCGCCTCCAGCCAGGCCGTTCCGCTGGCGTCCAGATGGTTGGTGGGCTCGTCCAGGAGGAGGATGTCCGCGGGATCAGCGAGCACACAGGCCAGCGCCACCCGGTGCTGCTCACCGCCGGAGAGCGAACCCAGCGTCCGCTTCCGGTCCAGCCCGCCCAGGCCAAGGCGGTCCAGGGCTGCCTCGACGCGCGACTCCGCGGCGTAGCCTTCCCGGAGCTGGTATTGGGTCTGCAGGTTGCCGTAGCGGTCCAGCTGCTCTTCGTCGGCATCCGCGAGGCCGGCCTCCAGGCGGTCCAGCTCGGCCTCCACGGCGCGGAGTGACGCCAGCGCGTCGTCGACGGCGTCGCCCACGGTGAACGTCGCCGGTAGCCCGGTGGTCTGGGCAAGGTAGCCGACGCGGCCGTGGCTGACGGCGGTGCCCTCGTCCGGGGCCTCGAGCCCGGCCAGGATCCGAAGCAGGGTGGATTTGCCGGCTCCGTTTTCGCCGACGACGGCCACGTGCTCGCCGGCGCCGATCGTGAGGTCCACGGCGGTGAAAAGCCGGCGGTCGCCGTAGCCATGGGTGACGCCGGTCAGGGAAAGGTGTTCAGTCAAGGGAAGTCCTCGCGGGTCCGAAGTGTGGCGCCGGAGACTCAGGCCGAACGGGGTCGGCGGTCTTTGCGGGGCCTTGGTACCGGTGCGCAGCGCCTGGCCGGCTTCTACACAGCGTGTGCTGCACAGCGTGCCGGCGCTGCTTCTTAGGACTTCATCCGTCCAGCCTGCCCGGCCCTGCGCCCAACGTCAAGCGCAGCCCTGGGACGGCCTGGCAGACACGGGTCCGCGCCCTAAAGTAGCGACGCCGAAACTCTACTTTTCGGTATGCCTAAATTAAGCTATTCTCGTCTTATCAGCACCCCCGATGACGAGGATCAACGATGGCTATCTCCACCCTCCAGGCAAAACCGGCCAGCGGCCGGAAATGGTCGCGCCTGCTGCTCATGGGTCCGGCGTTCGTCGCCGCCATCGCGTACGTGGATCCCGGAAATGTCGCCGCGAACCTGACGGCCGGTGCAAATTACGGATATCTGCTCGTGTGGGTCCTGGTCGCCGCGAACGCGATGGCAGTGCTCGTCCAGTACCAGTCCGCGAAGCTCGGCCTCGCCACAGGCCTGAGCCTTCCGGAAATACTGGGCAAGCGCCTGGGCACCCGTCGCCGGAGGCTGTACTGGGTCCAGGCCGAGGTCGTCGCCGGCGCCACGGACATGGCGGAGGTCATCGGCGGTGCCGTGGCCCTGAACCTGCTTTTCGGACTGCCGCTGCTGGCCGGCGGCATCATCATCGGCCTGGCATCCATGCTGCTGTTGACATTGCAGTCAGCCAGGGGCCAGAAGTCCTTCGAATACGCCATCCTGGTCCTTTTGGGGATTATCGCGGTGGGATTCGTTTCCGGGCTCTTTGTTACTCCTCCGGATGCCGGAAGCGCACTTGGCGGCCTCGTTCCGCGCTTCGAAGGAACGGACACCGTCCTGCTTGCAGCCAGCATGCTCGGGGCCACGGTCATGCCGCACGCGATCTACCTGCACTCTGCCCTCGCCCGGGACCGGCATGGTTTCTCCGAGGATCCGGCGGAGCGGACGCGTCTCATCCGAGCCACCCGGTTTGATGTTGCGGGCGCGCTGATGCTGGCTGGCGTCGTGAACATCGCCATGCTCCTGCTCGCCGCATCCAGCCTGCGGGGCATCGAGGGAACCGACACCATCGCCGGAGCGCATGCAGCAGTCACCTCGGCCCTTGGTCCGGTCATCGGGGTTGTGTTCGCGATCGGGCTGCTGGCTTCCGGGCTGGCCTCCACCTCCGTCGGCTGCTACGCCGGCGCCACCATCATGGGCGGCCTCCTCAAGGTCAAGGTGCCGCTGCTCACCCGCCGCGTAATCACACTGATTCCTGCCCTGGTCATTCTGGGCGCGGGCATCGAACCCACGCTCGCACTGGTCCTTAGCCAGGTACTCCTCAGCTTCGGCATACCGTTCGCCCTGATCCCGCTCATCCGGCTCACGGGCAAACGCGACGTCATGGGTATCCACACGGACTCGACGGCACTGAAGATCGCCGGATGGACCAGCGCGACGCTCATCGTCGGACTCAACTGCGTCCTCATCGCCCTGACCATCACCGGGCAATCCTGACCCGCATCCCGCCTGACTACCGTGTGCCCCTGAGGGCTTTAGTGCCCCTGGTGCACCGCTAGGCTGGACCCATGGGAACAGCTGTCCGCAAATCCCCGGCGCCACAGCCGGAGCTCTACCGTTTCTCCGCGCTCGACTACACCACTGTGGGGCTGTACGTGGCCGTCGCGGCGCTCTTTGCCGTTGCGGGCCCGCTGCTCCAACCCCTGCTGCTTCAGCTGTCCCCGGACCCCACAACTGCCGTCTACTCGGTGAACCTGCTGTTCTATGGCGGCGTGGGCATCCTGGCCGTCGCCGCCGCCCGCCGCGTTGCCTCCCGCGACCTGCGGGTGCTGGGCACCAGGCCGTGGTTCACGCTCATCATGATCCCCGCGGCAGTGGTGGCCATGCTGATCCTGACAGCCGTCCTGGTGGCGCTTACCGGGCCCGTGCAGGGCTCCGCCAACCAAGCCAACGTGCAGGCGCTCGTTCAGCAAGTTCCGCCATGGTTGATCGTGCCCCTGCTGGTCATTGTGGGCCCGTTCGTGGAGGAGTACATCTTCCGCCACCTGCTGATCGGCAAGCTGAGCCGGCGCGTCAACATCTGGGTGTGCTGCATCCTGTCCACTTTCCTCTTCGCGGCATTGCACATCGTGGGCCAGGAAACCCTGACCCTGCCCGTGCTGATGCCGTACCTCGCCATGGGCGCCACCCTGGTGTTTGTGTACGTGTGGACCGGGAAAAACCTGATGTTCTCCTACTTCGTCCACGCCGCCAAGAACCTGTTGGCCGTAGTGTTCATCTACGCCATCCCGCCCGAACTGATGGAACAGCTGCAGCAGGTCCAGGGCTGATCCGAGCGTCGGCACCCTTTTCCGCGGGGATGCCGGCGTCGTAGTTTTGACCCATGGGACTCAACATTCAGATAGCAATCGACTGCAGGAATCCGCACCAGCTCGCCGACTGGTGGGCGGAAACCCTCGACTGGGCCGTGGAGCCCCAGGACGAGGCGTTTATCCGGTCCATGATCGACCAGGGCTATGCCACCGAAGCCGAGACCACCGTCCACAACGGCAAGCTGGTCTGGCAGGCCGGGGCGGCCATCCGGCCGGTGGAAGAGATCGACGCCAAGGCGCCCGCACGCCGCCTGCTCTTCCAGACCGCACCGGAAGAAAAGACCGTCAAGAACCGGGTGCACTGGGACGTAAGGCTGGACGGCCGGGACAAGGATGAGGTCCGCAAGGAGCTCGAGGCACGAGGCGCAACGTTCCTCTGGACGGCCAGCCAGGGGCCGCACGAATGGCACACCATGGCGGACCCGGAAGGCAACGAGTTCTGCATCAGCTGAGGCGATTACTAGACTCGGTCTGTGAGCAACGTATTCCCAGCCAAGGTATCCGACGTCTTTGACCCCTCCCGGTGGCGCACCGTGGCCGGCTTCGACGACTTCCAGGACATGACGTACCACCGGCAGGTGGAGCGGGATTCGGACGGCGCAGTGCTGCGGGACCTCCCCACGGTCCGCATCGCCTTCAACCGCCCGGAGGTCCGGAACGCCTTCCGCCCCGGCACCGTGGACGAGCTCTACCGCGCCATGGACCACGCCCGGATGACCCCCAACGTGGCCACCGTGCTCCTCACCGGAAACGGGCCCTCGGCCAAGGACGGCGGGCACTCGTTCTGCTCCGGCGGGGACCAGCGGATCCGCGGGCGTGACGGCTACCGGTATGCAGAGGGTGAGACCAAGGAGACCATCGACCCCGCCCGCGCGGGCCGGCTCCACATCCTGGAGGTCCAGCGGCTGATGCGCACCATGCCCAAGGTGGTCATCGCCGTCGTGAACGGCTGGGCCGCCGGCGGCGGGCACTCGCTGCACGTGGTCTCGGACCTCACCATCGCCTCGCGCCAGCACGGCAAGTTCAAGCAGACCGACGCCACGGTGGGCAGTTTCGACGCCGGCTACGGCTCCGCGCTGCTGGCCCGCCAGATCGGCCAGAAGGCCGCGCGGGAAATCTTCTTCCTGGCCCGCGAATACTCGGCCGAGGACATGGTCCGGATGGGCGCCGTGAACGAGGCCGTGGACCACGAACGCCTTGAGGACGTCGCCCTGGAGTACGCAGCGGACATCGCCCGGCAGTCGCCGCAGGCCATCCGCATGCTCAAGTTCGCGTTCAACCTGGCCGACGACGGCCTGGCCGGGCAGCAGGTGTTCGCCGGCGAAGCCACCCGGCTGGCCTACATGACCGACGAGGCCGTGGAGGGCAAAGAGGCCTTCCTCGAGAAGCGCGATCCCGACTGGTCGCAGTTCCCGTACTACTTCTAGCCCGCCCTACTGACGAAGGCAGCCCCTGTGACTTCCCAGCCCCCGAACATCGAACCGGCGCTCAAGGCGCTGGCGGACGCCCTTCACGGCGAGGGCCCCGCCGTCGAATTTTCCGCCGACGCCGACGGGAACATCGTGGTCTCGGCTGTGGAAACGCCGGGGGTCGAGGATGCCGCCGTGGTGGTGCGCACCTCCGGTTCCACGGGCACGCCCAAGGCGACGGTCCTCACCGTGGATGCCCTGGCGGCGTCCTCCGTGGCCACTGCCTTCGCACTCAAAGGTGAGGGCCAGTGGCTGCTCGCACTCCCCCTGCAGTATGTGGCCGGGGTCCAGGTCCTGGTGCGCTCCCTCTTCGCCGGCACTCGGCCCTGGGCCATGGACCTCTCGGACGGGTTCACAGCGGAGGCCTTCACCGCAGCCGCGCAGGAGCTCACGGACAAGATCCGCTTCACCTCGCTGGTTCCCACCCAGCTGCAGCGGCTGCTGGAGTCGCCGTCGGCCGAGACGCTGGCCGTCCTGCGCCGGTTCAACGGAATCCTGCTGGGCGGCGGCCCCGCCTCGCCCGAGCTGCTGGCCGCTGCCCGCGACGCCGGCGCCCGGGTGATCACCACCTACGGTTCCGCGGAGACCTGCGGCGGCTGCGTGTACGACGGCTTCCCGCTCGAGGACGTGCTGGCCCGGGTGGACGGGAACGGCCGGATCCTGCTGGGCGGCGCCACTCTGGCCGCCGGGTACCTCGACGAGCCCGGCCTCACGGCCGACGCCTTCTTCGAGGAGGACGGGGTCCGCTGGTACCGCACCAGCGACCTCGGCGCCATTGACGCCACCGGCAAGCTCACCGTTCTGGGCAGGGCCGACGACGTCATCATCACCGGAGGCGTGAAGGTTTCCGCCGCGCACGTGCAGGCGGAGCTGGAAAAGCTCGACGGCGTGCTGGCGGCTTTTGTGGCAGGTGTCCCCTCCGCGGAGTGGGGCCAGGCCGTGGCCGCCTACGTCGCAGTTGCGGACAGCTCCCCCGCCGGCATTGAAGGCTTCACTGCCAGGCGGCACGATGCCCTGGGCCAGCTTGCACCCAAAACCGTCCTCGCGGCCGGCGAACTCATGATGCTGCCTAACGGCAAACCGGACCGGCTGGGCATGACTGTTCTGCTGGATGCCCGGCATCAGGGAAAATAGAGAAGCCCCTCTCCGGATTCACGCCGGAGCAGGCAGTTTTTCGGCGGGTGGAAGCCGCCTGCCAGACCGAACCGAACAACGAACCACATCGGAGTACTGACCGTGGCCACAGCCGCACAATGGATCCAAGGCGCCCGACCGCGCACCCTGCCGGCTGCCATCGCACCGGTCCTGATCGGCACCGCCGCGGCCTTTGACCTGGACGCGTTCAAGCCCCTCAACGCCATCCTGGCCGCACTGGTGGCACTGCTGCTCCAGGTCGGCGTGAACTATGCCAACGACTACTCGGACGGCATCCGCGGCACTGACGAGGACCGCGTGGGCCCGCTCCGCCTGGTTGGCTCGGGCGCCGCGAAGCCTGAAATGGTGAAGCGCGCGGCCTTCGCCGCATTCGGCGCGGCCATGCTGTTCGGTCTGGTCCTGGTGCTCATCACGCAGGCGTGGTGGCTGATCCTGGTGGGACTGGGCTGCGTCCTGGCCGCCTGGGGCTATACCGGGGGCAAGAACCCCTACGGTTACATGGGCCTGGGCGACGTGTTCGTGTTTGTGTTCTTCGGCCTGGTGGCCACCCTCGGCACCACCTACACGCAGGCGGGACAGATCAGCCTCCCCGCCGTCATCGGCGCGATCGGCACCGGGCTGATCGCCTGCGCGCTACTGATGGCAAACAACGTCCGGGACATCCCCACGGACATGCAGGCGGGCAAGAAGACCCTGGCCGTGCGGCTGGGCGACAAGCACGCCCGCGAAAGCTACGTCCTGATGCTCGCAGTCGCCATCCTGCTGGTAGTGGTCCTGGCACCGGGACGTCCGTGGATGCTCATCGTGCTGCTGCTGATCCCCGCCAGCCTGATGCCGTCATGGCTGATGATCAACGGCCGGAAGCGCAAGAGCCTCATCCCGGTCCTGAAGCAGACGGGCCTGATCAACCTGGGCTACAGCGTGCTGTTTTCGCTGGGCCTGGTGCTCAGCCACGGCCTATAAGGGATCCAGGCCTGGCCTAGCGAGCCGCTTCAGGGCCGGCTCAGGCTTCCTTGCGGGGAGCTTCCGTGCGGGGAATTTCGGAACGGACGGTGATGTCCGGGTTTGCGTCCACCAAGGTGTCCTCGGCGTCTGCGTCTTCAACCTCTCCGGCGCTGCGGATCGGCTTGGCCCGGCCGGAAAACCGCTCGTGCAAGGTGGCCGTGGCGGCGTCGCGCTGCTTCTGGAAGAACAGGTAGCTGATGGCGAAAGCGATCAGGCCGGCACAGACCGCGGCAAGCAGGATGCCTATTTGGAGGACGCTGAACAGCACGAACAGCGGCACGAAGAGTGCCAGTCGGATCAGGGAGTATTTCATAAAGGCCACAGTCCAAGTTTAGCCGTCCGGCGCCTGCGCCCCTGACGGTAGACTGGTGGTATGCCCCGTGTATTGGTCGCCGTTGCCGTTCTTGCCATATTCGTCTATGGCCTCGTGGACGTGATCCGGACTGATAAGCACCTCACCAGGGGCATCTCCAAGACAGCCTGGATCGTGGTGATGGTTGTCCTCCCCGTGGTGGGAGCGGCATTGTGGTTCATCATCGGACGGCCGCGCGGAAGCCGGCCCGCCCCGCAGTCCTACAGCCACACGACGGCACCGGATGACGATCCCGACTTCCTGCGCAACCTGGAAATCCGCCGCCGCAACCAGGCCGAAGCGGAACGCCTGAAGAAGCTCAAGGAAGAGCTCCAGGCCAAGGAACTCAAGGCCAACGGCGGAGCCTCCGGTTCGGGCACTGCCGAGGGCAAGGGGAAGCCGAACGGCAACCACCGTGGCGGCAACCACCCCGAGGAATCACACCACCCCGAGACCGACGCGCACGGCACCGACGAGGTCAAGTAAGGCCTGGGAGCACGCCTCCGACGCCCACACTGCCGTAGCAACTCCCCGAGGCCTTCCGGCACCGGTCCTTCACACTGGAGCAGGCCCGGTCTGCAGGGCTCAGCAGGCGTCGTCTCCGAGCCCGCGACCTGCTGCAGCCGTGCAGCGGGGCACGGATTCCAGCGGCGGCTGAGGACACCCTGCTGCTCCGCACCTCAGCCCTGGGCGCGGTCACGGGGCCGTGGTGAGCCATCTTTCCGCGGCCGCCACCCGGGACCGCAAAGCGCTCTTGGATCGGGGCTGGGCACCGGAACCGGCCCGCCGTCGTCGTTGAACCAGTTCAGTTCACTGCCGTTTGCCGCTTTTGGCCGCTAACCCTGGGGCTTAGCGGCCAAAAGTGGCAAATGGTGCGTCAATCGCAGCGTACGCCAGCGCGTGACGTGGCCCGGAGCCGAGGGGGACCCCGGTCCCCGTGCCGCCTACAGGCCTGAGTAGGAGTGCAGGCCGTTGAAGAACTGGTTCACGATGGTGAAGTTGAAGATCACGCAGAGGTAGCCAACAATCGACAGCCATGCGGCGCGGGTGCCGGTCCAGCCGCGTGTGGCACGGGCGTGCAGGTAGCCTGCGTAAACCACCCAGATCACGAACGTCCAGACTTCCTTGGTGTCCCAGCCCCAGAAGCGGCCCCAGGCCTTTTCGGCCCAGATGGCGCCGAACATCAGGGTGAAGGTCCAGCCCACGAAGGCGATCGCGTTGATGCGGTAGGACAGGTTTTCCAGGCTCAGCGCGGACGGCACCAGGCGCATGAAGCCCAGCTTGTCCTCGCCGCCGGCCGCGATGGCCTTCTGCCGGTGCGCCTGCACCAGCTGCAAGGCGGACATCGCGAAGGTCAGCGTGAACAGTGCGGAGGACATCACGGCGATGGATACGTGGATGATCAGCCAGTAGCTCTGGAGAGCCGGCACCAGGTGGCCCACGGGCGTCCAGTAGGCCACGGAAGCCGCGACGAGCATGATAATGGCCAGGCCGATCACGAAGGTTCCCAGGAACCGCAGGTCGCGGCGGATCAGCACCAGCAGGAACACAGCCACGGCCACGAAGGCGCCGGTGGTGAGGAATTCGTACATGTTTCCCCACGGCACCCGGCCCGCACCGAGGGCACGCGTGACCACACCGGCAGCGTGGATCACGACCCCCAGTACCGTCAGGGCAACCGCGACGCGGGCGGGAACGCGGCGTTCGGCGGCGTAGCGCATGTCGCCGTCGGCCGTCTGCCCGGCGCCGGTACCGGAACCTTTGGACCCGCGGCCGGTAGCCGACGACGGCCGCTCGGCACGGCCGGCCGGACCGCTAACGTCCGAAGCGGCGCGGTCAACGTCGACGTCGACACGGTCGGCGTCGGCACGCTCAACGGAGCCTCCGGCCCCCACACCGGCGCCCACAGGAACCCTGGCTGTGGCGGACGCCGCCTGGGCCGCGGCCGCAGCTTTGAGGTCGACCGCGCGGAGCGCTTTGCTGCTCTTCGCCAGGTCCCAGGCGAAGGCGATAAAGGCAACCGTGTACGTGCCGGCAGCCAGCAGCATAAAGAGCTCGCTGTACTGGCCCATGGTTTCGTTGATTCCAAATGGCATTACTGGTCCTTCTTCGACTCGGCTGAGCCTGCTGTTGACTGGATGAAGTCTTCTGTACGCGATGCCGTGGAGGCTTCGCTGGTGACACCGTCTGCGGGGACGCTGCCGCCGGGGACACTGTCCGCGGGGCCATTATCCACCGGTCCGCTGGGAGATGCCTGTGAGTCAAGGCCCCATTCGTCCGTCAGAAGTCCCCGGATGGTCTCCGCTTCGGCCGCAAGGCGGTGGTCTTCGCCGCGGGCCAGGAGGCCGTACTCCACCATGGTGCGGCCGTCCGGGTGCGTTCCCGTGCGGACCCATACCCGGCGACGGTTCACATACAGGGAAGTCACCAGCCCTGCCACGGCAAGCAGCGCGAAAATCAGGGCGTACAGCTGGCCCGGGTTGTGGTGGATGTCCACGCCGATGTAGCGCTTCACGCCGTCGAAGCTGATGGAGCCCTTGCCGTTCGGGAGCGTGTAGGTGCTGCCGGGAGCCAGCGTGATGCCGCCGGCGTCGAGGTTCCGGGCGTTGAGCGGCGTGAGCTTCTTTACGTCGAGCTCGAACACGTTCTGCGGGGAGCCGGCGTCGAGGCCGAGGTCGCCGAAGTACGAGTTCAGCGTGAGCTGCGGGTTGATGAGCTCCGGATCCCCGCTGAAGGAGACCCCTTCCTCGGTGACGAATGCGGTGGGCAGGAAGAAGCCGGCGAAGCCCAGCTGGTCCGGCCTGGCATCCGGAACCTTGATCACCACGGATGAGTAGTAGTTGTCCCCCTGCAGCTTGGCCACCACCGGGCCCTGCATGGCGACGTTGCCGGCACCGTCGCGGATGGTGACCACGGGGGCGTAGCCGTTGCCGGTGAGGTAGATGCTCGTCCCGCCGAGGCTGACGGGATCGTTGACCTTCAGCACCTGCTTCTCCGCGGGCGCGTCCGGGGTTTCGCGGGTGGTCACGTCCGCCTTGAAGTCGATGGGCTGGCCGAACTTGCCCTTCGATTCACGGTCGAACGTGATCTGGAACTTGTCCAGCTGGATGGAGTAGGGCTGGAGCTGACTGCTTTGGAAGTTCGTTCCCGGGGTGAACTGGTCGTAGCCCACCAGGGTGTTCACGAAGGTGTCTCCCTCCACAAGGATCCGCTGTCCGCTGTAGCCGAACAGGCCTCCGGCGGCCACAGACACCAACACGCCGATCAACGAGGTGTGGAACACCAGGTTTCCCACTTCCTTCAGGAAGCCGCGCTCGGCCCCCAAAGAGGGCCGCGCGCCGTCGTCGTCCCTGACATCAACGCGGTAACCGCGTTTCTTCAGCTTCGCGGCAGCGTCCTTGATAGCGCGCGACGCCGGGATCCCGGCGTCCGCGGGGATCACCAGTGTGCCGTACTCAGGCAGGCGGGAGAGCCTGGCCGGAGTGCGCGGGGGCTGGGAGCGCATGGCCTTGTAGTGGGCAATCGCGCGGGGAACAACGCAGCCGATCAGCGAAATGAACAGCAGGATGTAGATGGCGGAGAACCAGGCAGAGGAGTAGACGTCGTAGAGCTGGAGGGAGTCCAGGATCTTGCCGTACTCGGGATGGTCCTTGATGTACTGCGTGACGATGGAGGGGTTCGCCGGACGTTGGGGAAACAGCGACCCCGGCACCGCGGCAACGGCCAGCAGCAGCAGCAGGAACAGCGCGGTACGCATGCTGGTCAGCTGGGTCCAGGCCCACCGGAGCATGCCTTTGAATCCCAGCGCCGGGAGGGCAGCTTCCGCTTTGGCCTTGGCCACGGGGGTCCCTGGCGCGTTGTCCGCGGCAGTCTTCTGCGGTGCAGGCTTCTTGTTGTCGTTCACTCGCTCGCTCATCAGATCGGCAATTTCACATCGGTTTGGAACCAGTACTGCAGCCCGGCAACCCAGGCACCCCACACCCCGCTGGCCATCAGAAGGCCCAGGACCACCAGGATTCCGCCGCCGATCCGCTGGATGGCGAGCCGGTGCTTGCGGAAGAAGGACATCACTCCGACCCCGCGGCGCACGGCCAGGGCAATCAGCAGGAAGGGGATGCCCAGCCCCAGGCTGTAGACGAAGGCAAGGAACGCGCCCTTGGCGGCGGAGGAGCCCCCCGACATGCTCAGCAGCTGGACGGCGGAGTACGTCGGCCCGATGCACGGCGCCCACCCCAGCCCAAAGGTGATGCCCAGCACCGGCGCGCCCCACAACCCGGCAGGAGGCTTGGCATGGATCTTCGCGTCCCGCTGCAGCCAGCCGAAGCCGCCCATGAACACCACGCCCATGATGATCACGAGAATGCCCAGCACCTGGGTGATCCACGCGTTCTGGCCGCCGCTGATCATGGATCCCAGCTGGCCAAACGCTCCGCCCAGCAGGACAAAAATCACCGAGAAACCGAGCACGAACAGGCCGATTCCGGCCAGCATCCGGCCGCGTTTCTGTTTCTCCAGGTCCACGCCCGTCAGTCCGGTGACATAGCCCAGGTAGCCCGGCACCAGCGGCAGGACGCACGGGGACAGGAAGGAAACGAGTCCGGCCAGCAGTGCCACGGGAATGGCAAGCAGCAGGGAACCGTTCAGGATGGCTTCGGCGAAGGGGCTGTTCACGGTGCGGGCGCCGCCGTTACTCTGCCACGGCGGCGGTTATGAGGGCCTTGAGCGTGCCCTTTTGGATTTCGCCGAGGACCCGGGAGGCCACGCGGCCCTGTTTATCCAGCACCAGCGTGGTGGGCACGGCGCCGGGAGGAACCAGCCCGGAGACGGCCAGGAGCACGCCGCCGTCCTTGTCGTTGAAGCTGGGGTAGGTCAGATTGAAGGTCTTGTCGAACGCCTCTGCGGCGGCCTTCTCATCGCGGAGGTTGACGCCGTAGAACTGCACGCCCTGCCCCTTGAATTCCTGGTGGAGGGCTTCGAGCGACGGCGCCTCGACGCGGCACGGCGCACAGGCAGCAAACCAGAAGTTGAGCACGGTGACCTTGCCGACGAAGTCCGCGGGCTCCACGGCGGTGCCGTCGAAAAGGGTCCCCTTGATGGTGACGGCGGATTTGCGGTCTGCAGCGGCGAATTCTGTCACGGAACCGTCTCCGGCCACGTAATTCTTGTTGTCCCCGGCTTTGGCCTGTTTGGCCAGTGCGTCCTCCTGGGCGCATGCGGAGAGCCCCAGCGTGAGGGCGGCCAGGCCCAGGCCGCCGGCGGCCAGGACACTCCGGCGCGAGGCGGAGCGCATGACGTCCTCACCTGCGGTGTTTGCCTTCTTGAAGGGGAATCCGGCCACGCTCAAGCCCCCGGAGTGTTCGAGGCGCCGGGCAGGAGCGCGGCAGCAGGCTCGCTGTAATCGACCCGGAGAAGGGTGCCGTCGTCGGCGAACACCAGTGAGGTGATGGACGTCAGGGTGCATTCGCGCTTGCGCGGATCATGCCAGAGGGGCTTGCCCTCGGCACTCAGGCGCGTGGACCAAATGGGGAGCTGATGGCTGACCAGGATAGCTTCGGCGTGGTCGCCGCCCAGCTCAATGGCACGGCGGCGGGCGTCCTGGACAGCGGCGATGACGCGGGCGGCCTGGTCCCTGTACGGCTCTCCCCAGGACGGAACAAAGGGATTCCGCAGGTACGGCCAGTGCCTGGGCTTGCGGAGCTCGGCCTTGTTGACCTTGAGGCCTTCGAAGTGGTTCTCAGCTTCGATGATGCGGGCCTCAGTGTGGATTTCGAGGTTCAGCGCTTCCGCAATGGGCAGGGCGGTTTCCTGCGCGCGGGTAAGGGGCGAGGCCACCAGGTGCACGATGTTAGCCCCGCCGGCGACGCGGTCGCTGAAGTGCACAGCGAGCGTCCTGGCCATCTGCTGCCCGAGTTCGGAGAGGTGGAATTCCGGCAGCCGTCCGTAGAGGATGCCGTCCGGATTATGGACCTCGCCGTGGCGAAGGAGATGAACAGTGGCGTGGGGCATGTGTACCAGTTTCTCAAAGATGTCGGGTGATCTGAAATCTTCTACAGGGAGTAGAACTGAGAAGTTTTGAAAAATGTTCCCCCGGGTTGGAATAAAAGATGCAAATGCATGTTTATACTTAGTGAAGCAGTTAGTTGAGACTTCAACCAAGAGGTATCAGCTGGCGATCAGATGTCCTTCCGCAAGAGACTTTCCACCACAGATCACAAGGAGCAACACCATGGCACTGCCCGCCAACGTCACCACCGGCACCTGGACCCTCGACAACTCGCACAGCGAAATCGGCTTCACCGTGCGCCACGCAGGCATCAGCAAGGTCCGCGGCCAGTTCAAGGACGCCGCAGCCACGCTGTCCGTCGCCGAGAACGTTGCCGACTCCAAGGTCAACGCCACCATCCAGACCGCCAGCTTTGATTCCGGCGACGCCAACCGCGACGGCCACGTCCGCGGCGAAGACTTCTTCGACGTCGAAAAGTTCCCGGAGATCTCCTTCGTCTCCAACGCGATCGTTCCCAAGGGCGACGCCTACGAGCTCCAGGGCGACCTGACCATCAAGGGCGTCACCCGCCCCGTGGCCCTCGAGACCGAACTCCACGGCGTGGCTGTCGATCCCTTCGGCAACACCCGCGCCGGCCTCACCGCCGAAACCACCATCAGCCGCAAGGACTTCGGCCTCACCTGGAACGCCGTCCTCGAAGCCGGCGGCGTGCTGGTCAGCGACAAGGTTGCCATCAACCTCGAGCTCGCCTTCATCGCTCCTGCCGCGTAGGTACTGCGCTTCGTAGTTACCTCAGCACCCCGCTCCGTCACCGCGACGGAGCGGGGTGCTGTGTTTAAAACGGGATGCTGTGTTTAAAGTGGCCGCTCAGGTCCGCCGGCCGGATGGCGGTCCAGAATACCTCCTTCGAATGATCCACCGTCAGGCCGGAGCGCGGTACGGTTGAACCAAACCATGCTGGGGGCAGGGAACCGTCACTGATCCCGGTACCCGTTTAGTCAGTAGTCGACCCGCAAAGGACCAACTATGAGCACGCCTCCAGCCAACCCGGCCAACCCGAACGAACCTGAGAACGGCAAGCCCGGCCCCGACGCGCCCCAGTACGGCCAGAACGCGCCGGAGTCCCCCGCAGCGCCGCAGTACGGCCAGAACGCGCCGCAGTCCCCCGCAGCGCCCCAGTACGGCCAGCAGCCCCCCGCGGCGCCCCAATACGGCCAGAACGCGCCGCAGTACGGCCAGCAGCAGTACGGCCAGAACGCGCCTCAGTACGGCCAGGCCCAGTACGGCCAGCAGCCCCCGACGGCACCCCAGTACGGCCAGAACGCGCCGCAGTACGGCCAGGCCCAGTTCGGCCAGCAGCCCTATGGCCAGGCCCCGCAGCAGTATGGCCAGTCACCATATGCCCAGTACCCGTCCGAACAGCCTCAGGGTGGCGCCGCCGGCGGCGTCCCGAAAATGGTCAATAACGCGTTCTGGATGATCATCGCAGCGGGCGTGCTCTACATCATTTCCATGCTGGTGGCCATCCCCGCCCTGGACGATCCCGCTATGCGGAGCCAGTTCGAGGATCAGATGAGGGCCAGCGGGGCGGACGTTGATTTCGAGTCCATCAAGGGCCTTGTGATCGGCATGATGGTGGTCTTCGGCCTCATTGGCGCCGGTCTCTACGCCCTGGTCGCCTTCAACGTGCGCAAGGGCAAGAACTGGGCCCGCATTCTCGGCACCGTCTTCGCAGCCCTGTCGATCTTCAGCCTGTTCCCGTTCAGCATCGGCACCATCTCGGCCTTGCTTGGCATCGCCGCCATCGTGATGCTCTACCTCCCGGCGTCCGCACCCTACTTCCGGAAGCAGCAGCCTTTTGGCAGCCCCTACTCGCAGCCGGGCAACCCTTACGGCCGCTAAACCTCCTGCACCACGGTTCCAGCCAGAGGGCGTGGACTTTGGACGGACCGGTCGACAACAGTCGCCGGTCCCCCGGAGTCTGCGCCCTCTGCGTTAGCCCGGCTGTTCCTTGAGCCGAAATTGAGCCACAAACTATGCACAGAAAGCCCCGGCACACGGTACCGTGTTAGCAAAATCACGCTGGGGGCAGGAAGACGTGGCTGATCCCGGTGGCTGATTGTCCAGTAGCCGACTCGCAAAGGATCAACCATGAGCACTCCGCCCGTCCCGCCGTCGTACCCCGGCGCTTCCTCATCCGGCGGGCAGTATGGCCAGCAACCGCTACATGGGCAGGGTCCGTCGCCCTTTGCGCAGTCACCCCAGTACGGACAGGCGCCGCAGTATGCGCAGGCGCCGCAGTACGGCCAGCCGGCTCAGTACCAACAGCCGCAGTACGCGCAGGCACCGCAGCCGCAGCAGTTCGGGAACCAGCAGTACACGGTCTACCCTTCGGAGCTGCCGCAGCGGGGAAACTCGGGGGCAAGCGCGGCTCCCCCGCTGGTGAACGTCTCCTTCTGGCTGCTGATCCTTGCATGCCTCCTGTGGGCCGGATCGGTGTTTCTCTCGCTGGGTTCAATCGATGATCCCGCCATGCGCCGGGCGTTCGAGGCCAGGCTGGCAACGAGCGGAGCTGACATGGACTTCGAGGCCCTCCAGGGCATCATCGTGGGAATGGTGGTGCTGATTGCGGCCGTCGGTGTGCTGGTGTATGCGCTGGTGGCGTTCAACATCCGGAAGGGCAGGAATTGGGCCCGGATTCTTGGCACCATCCTGGCTGCATTCTCACTGCTGGGCGTTCTTCAAATGGGGCTCGGAACACCTTCCATCCTGGCCGGGGTCGCCGCCATGGTGCTTCTCTATCTCCCTGCTGCCGCACCGTATTTCAGGAAGTACCACCCGTTCGCCAGCCCGTACGGGCAGCCGGGCTACCCGTACGGCCGCTGACGGCAGTATTCCTCGCCGTCGTTACTCGCCGTCGTCCGGGGCCTGGATGCGCTGGGCGTGGTAGGCCAGAATCTGCAGCTCGGTGGCCATGTCCACCTTGCGCAGGTTCACGCCCGGCGGCACCTGGAGCATGACCGGCGCAAAGCTGAGGATGCTCCGCACTCCGGCGGCTATGACGCGGTCGCACACTCCCTGCGCCACGGCGGCCGGCAGCGCCAGCACCACCATGTTGGCACCGGTCCGGTGGAGGACCGGTTCGAGGTCCGCAACGTCACTGACCCGGAGCCAGCCCACCTCGTTGCCCACCACCATCTGGTCAGCATCGAAAATGGCCACGACGTCGAATCCCCGCGATTCGAAGCCGCCGTACCGCGCGAGGGCCTTGCCGAGGTTGCCGGCGCCCACGATTGCCACTTTCCAGTCACGGGTGAGCCCCAGCGCGGCTGAAATGTTGCGGCTGAGGTACTGCACTTCATAGCCGACGCCGCGGGTGCCGTAGGACCCCACATGCGAGAGGTCTTTCCGGAGGGTGGACGAACTGACGCCGGAAGCTTCGGCCAGGGACTCGGAGGAGACGCGTTCGACGCCTTCGGCCAGCAAGGTGGTGAGGGCGCGCAAATAGATGGTCAGCCGTGCCACGGCCGCGGGCGGAATCTGCTTGGCCGCAGTTCCGCTGTCCCCGTGTACAGCCTCGGGGGATGAATCCAGCGAAGTCACTATCTGCTCCATTGCGTCGCGTTGTGAGTCCACTCTAGAGCCCCGTCCGCAATGCCAACAAAGCAGAAGCCGCCGCGCTTATTTGGCCACGGCCTGGCGAAGGATCCGCTCGAGGCGGGTTTCATCGATCTTCCAGAAGTCCCGCTGGATCCCGTCCACCAGGACCACGGGGATCTCTTCGGCGTATCGCTCGCGCAGCTCCGGCTGATTGTCCACCAGTTGTTCCGTCCATTCGAGTCCCAGGGCGGCAGTGACCCGCTCGACGGCGTCGCGCGCTGCTTCGCACAGGTGGCAGTCAACTTTGGTGATGAGGACGACGTCAGGTTTTGCCATGCCTCAACCGTAGCCCGGGCTGCCGTCCTGCCGCGACGGCACGGGTCGTGACGGCGTGGACCCGCCCATTGACTAGACTCAAGTCATGCCCGAGGAGAAGTACGTCGCCGTAGTCCGGCAGCCGGCCGGTGCGTTGCAGCACGGCGAGGCCGCCTTCTTCGACGTCGACAACACCCTCATGAAGGGCGCCAGCCTCTTCCACGTGGCCAGGAAAATGCATCAGCGCGGCGCGTTCACCCTGCCGCAGGCGGCCGGTATGGCCTGGAAACAGTTCAAGTTCGTCCTCCGGGGCGAGAACATGGACGACGTCCACGCCGTCCGGGACTCCGCACTGACGTTGGCCGCCGGAATCACGGTGGAGGACATCAAGGCCCTCGGCGAAGAAGTGTTCGACGAAATGATTGAGTCCAGGATCTGGCCCGGCGCCAAGGCACTCGCCCAGCAGCATCTCCGCGTGGGACGCATGGTGTGGCTGGTAACAGCTACCCCCATCGAGGTGGCAACGGTGATTTCCACCCGGCTGGGCCTGACCGGTGCCCTGGGAACAGTCGGCGAGATCGAAAACGGCGCCTACACCGGCCGGCTGGTGGGCGACATCCTGCACGGCCAGGCCAAGGCGGTGGCCGTCCAGGGCATCGCGGATGCCGAGGGGCTGGACCTCAAGCGCTGCTGGGCCTACAGCGATTCGCACAACGACATCCCCCTGCTGAGCATGGTGGGCCATCCTGTGGCCATCAACCCCGATTCCCGGCTCCGCCGCCACGCGCGCGAAAACAACTGGCCGGTGTACGACTTCCGCTCGGGACGCCGCGCCGCCACGCTTGGCCTGAAGGCCGCGACGGTTGGCGGGGCGGTGTACGGCCTCTGGAGGGGCTTGACGCGCTTCCGCGGCCCCACGGTCTAACCGTCTGCCCCGGGACGCGGAAACTGCGTCCGGGCGAAGCACCGCCGCCGGGCCCCCGACCCAAAGAAAAATGCCCGCTGCCAAAGGCAACGGGCATCTCACGCTGTAGGAAGTATCTCTACTTCTTGTTACGGCGCTGGTGGCGGGTCTTACGAAGCAACTTGCGGTGCTTCTTCTTGGCCATACGCTTGCGACGCTTCTTAATAACTGAACCCACGAAAGTTCCTTACAAACTAGATGGAGTACCTGTCTGATGGAAGAGGTCCGTGGACTAGGCAACAGACTAAACAACAAACAGATTCTTACAATAACGAAAAACGTTCCCTAACAGGGTACCGCTTATCCGGCGCACCCACTGACCGCACTCGTTTTGAGGCAGATCAGGCGGTGTCCGACTGGCCTTCCACGACAGCACCCTTGACGTACTGTTCGACGGCGGATTCCGGCACCCGGAAGGACCGGCCAAAGCGGACGGCCGGCATCTCGCCGGAATGGACAAGGCGGTACACGGTCATCTTGGAAACGCGCATGAGCTCGGCCACTTCGGCCACAGTCAAGAACTGAGCGTTCGAGAAGTTCGACTCTGCGGACATTTCCCTTATTCCTTTGTTAACAGCTGATAAAGGCAACCCCATTGAAACCCCATTGCGGTGTGCCGATGCTGAGCCATCAACCTACCCTGTGCTAGTTACTCTAGTGGCTGATGGTGCCATTGTGAAAGTCATTCCGCGGTACCAGTTTTCGGTGGATGCCGGGGGAAATCAGCCCTCCACGGCACCGCGCCGCTTGCGCGCCGATGCTGCCAGCTGGCCCAGGACCGACGCCGTGACATCCCATTCCATGCAGGCATCCGTCACGCTCTGGCCGTAGACCAGTTCGTCGGTGCCGGCCGCATGCTCGGCCACATCAAGGTTCTGGGCCCCGCCCACCAGGAAGCTCTCAAGCATGACGCCGGCAATCGCCGCGGCCGCTGCACCGCCGTCTTCGAGCTGCGCACCGATTTCCAGGGCCACCTCGGCCTGGCGGTGGTGGCTCTTTCCGCTGTTGGCATGGCTGGCGTCCACAATGAGCCTCGGGTTGAGCTGCTTGCCTGCCAGTTTGGCCGAGGCTGCTTCGACGTCGGCCGCGGAGTAGTTGGGGCCCTTGCGTCCGCCGCGGAGGATCACATGCGTGTCAGGGTTGCCGGCCGTGGCCACGAGTGCGGCGCGGCCCTCACCGTCGATTCCCAGGAATGCCTGGGGGGCCGCGGCGGCACTGCAGGCATCGACCGCAACCTGGAGGTCGCCGTCGGTCCCGTTCTTGAACCCGACGGGCATGGACAGCCCGGAAACCAGCTGGCGGTGGATCTGGCTTTCGGTGGTACGGGCGCCGATGGCGCCCCAGGAGACGAGGTCAGCCATGTACTGCGGGCTGATGGGTTCCAGGAATTCAGTGGCTGTGGGGAGGCCCAGCGACGTGACCTGCTTGAGGAACTGGCGGGCCGCGCGCAACCCGGTGGCGATGTCGTGGCTGCCGTCCAGGTGGGGATCGTTGATGAGGCCTTTCCAGCCCACCGTGGTGCGGGGCTTCTCGAAGTACGTCCGCATGACGATCAGCAGGTCTTCCTTGTGCTTCTCGGCCTGGCTCACCAGCCGGCGGGCGTATTCCAGGCCGGCCTTGGGGTCATGGATGGAGCAGGGTCCCACGATCACCAGCAGGCGGTCGTCCACTCCGTCCATGATGGCCCGGACTTCGTCCCTCCCGCGTTCGACGACGTCCGCCACCCGGGCGTCCAGCGGCAGTTCCGCGATCATGTCCTGGGGAGTCGGCAGCGCCTGGAATTCGCTGACGCGCAGGTTCGAGGTGGATTTCTGCGCAGATGCGGGGCCTTCCGGTGAACCGTTGTTTTCCGGTGAAGTGGAAGGCTGTGTTTCGGTGGCTGCTGCGGTGCTCATGTGTGCGGGTCCTGTTCCGGGTGGTGCGGAGCGGGCCCAGATCAGAACCCGCCGGAGAAATGGCGAAGGGCAGAGAATGATCTCTGCCCTGTTGGCTCTGAAGGAAAGTTGGATGCGTGTCAGTTAGACGCGGGCCCCTCCAGAGCCAACGAAAAATACGCATACCAACGGTTAGTCATAGCCAAGACCATAACCGCAGAAACCATCCGGCCGCAAACCCGGAGGCGTCACAAAACTCCACCGACGCCCTCCCCGGCTCACCGCCCTCCCCAACTGACTCGCAGTTAACGCTCCGAAATCGCGTTTTCGGAGCGTTAACTGCGAGTCAGTTGGGAGGCGTAGGCATTACCCCAGCAGCTTGCGCAGGTACTCCAACTGGCGGTTCCACTGGTGTTCCTGTCCGCCCTCATGGTTGTTGAAGCGGTACACCTCGATGTCTTTGGCCGGCGCCCCGCCACTGCCCGTTCCGTAGGCGTTGAAGCTGGCGAAGACCGTCGAAGGCGGGCAGATATCATCCGCCTGCGCGGCCGAGAACAGCGCCGGAGCCGTTGCAGCCCGGCCCAGGTTGACGCCGTCGAAGTAGTCCAGCACGGCCAGGATCGGCTCGTAGCGGTCGCGGTGGCGGGCCAGGAATGCGGCGATTTCGGGATAGGGTCCGCGCGGAGTGATGTCGATGGCGCGGGGGAAGTCCTGCAGGAACGGAACATCCGGCAGCGCGGCGATCACGCCGTCGAGCCTTCCGGCTGCGAGGCCGGCCACGGCAACCGTGATGCCGCCGCCCTGGCTGACGCCCGCCACCACAACCCTTGAGGGATCGACGGCGGGATGGGCCTGCGCCGCTTCCACCGCGCGCAAAGCGTCAACGTAGACCCGGCGGTAGTAGTAGTCCTCGCGGCTTCCGACACCGCGGGTCATCAGTCCCGCGTGCGCCACATCGCCCGCTGAAGGGTGCGGGTCCGCCGTATGGCCCAGGAGTCCGCCGTACCCCTGCCCGCGGGTATCCATGATGAAGTGCGCATAGCCAGCCTGCGCCCACTTGGTGTCCTGGTTCGACAGTCCGCGGCCGCCCGAATAGCCCACATACTGCACGACGACGGGAAGCGGCACGTCAGCCGGCCTGTTCGCCGGCAGGTGCAGCCACCCCTTCACGGGGGAACCGCCGAAGCCGGCGAACGTGACGTCGAAGGTGTCGATCACCGTCAGGTAGTTGTCCACGGGTTCGAAGACTGCGTCCAGCGGGTACTCCCGCGCTTCGCTGATAGTGCGGTCCCAGAAGGCGTCAAGGTCCGCGGGTGCGGTGACGCCGGACGTGTAGTTACGGAGCTGCTCAAGCGGTAGGTCGAAGAGGGGCATCGGGTTTCCGGTTCTTTGGAGCGGGCTGATAGGTGCGTTGTGGTGATCGTTTCAGGCAGGCGCTGCAGTATCCAGCCGCCACGACGGCAGGTTGAGGACTGTGTCCAAGTGCGGCCTCGGGTGAAGTTCCTGGACATGCGCTCAGACCAGTGCCGCCTGGTAGCTTTCCAATTGCTGCGAGCCGCGCACCAGCGCCCTCAGTTCGCCGAGCCCTCCGGACACCACGCCCGCCGCCCGCGCCTGGACCAGCACGTTGCCGAGGGCAGTGGCCTCGACCGGCCCGGCGATGACGCGCTTGCCGGTGGCGTCTGCCGTGAGCTGGCACAGGAGCCGGTTTTGCGAGCCGCCGCCTACGATGTGCACCACATCCACGGGCGCCTCCGCCAGGCGTTCGGCGTCCGCGATGGTCCGGGCGTAGCCGGCAGCCAGGCTGTCCAGGATGCAGCGGGTGATCGCGGCGGGGTTGTCGGGGAGGACAGCGCCGGTGTTGCGGACGGCAGCGCGGATGCGTTCGGGCATGTCCTCCGGGGCGATGAAGTAGGGGTCGTCGGCGTTGATCTGGGGTCCGCCGAACGGCAGCGCGGCGGCGGCTGCCAGCAGTTCGTCGAGGGTGGCGGTGTATCCCTGCTGCGCCCATGTCCGCTGGCATTCGCTGAGCAGCCAGAGCCCGCCGACATTGCGGAGGTAGCGGATGGTGCCGTCCACGCCGCGTTCGTTCGTGAAGTTGGCCTGCCGGCTCGCCTCGGTGAGCACCGGTTTCCGGAGTTCGACGCCCACCAGCGACCAGGTCCCTGACGAGATGTAGGCGAAATTCTCCGCTTGCGCTGATGCGGCCCCGGTTCCGGTTGCCGCGGCCGGGACGGCGGCGACGGCGGAGGCAGTGTCGTGCGAGCCGACGGCCACCACCTTCGTCGCCCTGTCCAGCCCGGTGCGGGCGGCGATGCCGGGCAGCAGCGTCCCCACGGTTTCGCCCGGTTGGATCAGCCGCGGGAAGAGGTCCTTCGGGAGCCCGAGGGCGGTGAGGAATTCGCCGGCCCACTCCCCCGCGACGGCGTCAAAAAGCCCCGTGGTGGAGGCATTCGTGGCCTCGGTGCGGCGCTGCCCGGTGAGCAGGAACGCGACCAGGTCCGGGATGAGCAGGGCCTGCAGCCCGGTCAGGTCCGGTTCGCTGGCCAGCTGGTAGAGGGTGTTGAACTGCAGGAACTGCAGCCCGGTGGTGCCGTAAAGCCGGGCGGGGTCCAGTTTCCGGTGCACCCGGGCGACGGCGGCGCGGCTGCGGTCATCCCGGTAGCTGAAGGGCTGCGCAACAAGCTCCCCGGCAGCGTTCACCAGCCCGTAGTCCACCGCCCAGGTGTCTATTCCGATGCTGCTGATGGTTTCGCCCCGCTCCGCGGCGACGCTGGCCGCGGCAGCGAGGCCGGTGAGCACCTCGGCGAACAGTGCGTCGAAATCCCAGCGCAGGCCGCCGTCGGACTCCACCACGCCGTTCGGAAAGCGGTGGACCGTTTCCAGCTTGGCGCTTTCCGAGCCGGCACGGCCGGAAACGCGTCCGAGGATGACCCTGCCGGAGGAGGCGCCGATGTCGACGGCGGCAAAGACACTGCCGGCGGACAGGCCGCCGTCAACACCCGGAACGTGCCCGCTCATCGCAGGAAGGCGGCGGCCACACCGGCGTCCACGGGGATGTGGAGGCCGGTGGTGTGGGACAGTTCGGCACTGGTGAGCACGGCGGCGGCGTTGGCCACGTTCTCCGGCAGGACCTCGCGCTTGAGCAGGGTGCGCTGGGCGTAGTACTTGCCCAGCTCCTGCTCGTCCACGCCGTAGACCGCGGCGCGCTTGGCACCCCAGCCGCCGGCGAAGATGCCGGAACCGCGGACCACGCCGTCGGGGTTGATGCCGTTGACGCGGATGCCGTATTCGCCAAGTTCGGCTGCGAGGAGCCGGACCTGGTGGGCCTGGTCCGCCTTGGTGGCCGAGTAAGCAATGTTGTTCGGGCCGGCGAACACGGAGTTCTTCGAGGAGATGTAGATGATGTCCCCGCCCATGTCCTGGTCAATCATGACCTTCGCCGCAGCCTTGGAGACGAGGAAAGAGCCCTTGGCCATGACGTTGTGCTGCAGGTCCCAGTCCTTCTCCGTGGTTTCCAGCAGCGGCTTGGAGATGGACAGCCCCGCGTTGTTGACCACCAGGTCCAGCCCGCCGAACGCCAGCACAGCTTCCCGGATGGCCGCGGCGACCTGGGCTTCGTCAGTGACGTCCGCTTGGACCCCGATGGCTGCGTCAGGCCCGCCGAGTTCCGCGGCCACCGCCTGCGCGTTCGCCAGGTTCAGGTCCGCGATCACCACGCAGGCGCCTTCCGCGGCGAGGCGGGTGGCAATGGCCTTGCCGATGCCCGACGCAGCACCCGTCACCAGCGCGATGCGCGTGGCATGGGATTTCGGCTTCGGCATCCGGGCCAGCTTGGCTTCCTCCAGGGACCAGTACTCGATCCGGAACTTCTCGGATTCCTCGATCGGGGCGTAGGTGGAGATCGCCTCGGCGCCGCGCATCACGTTGATGGCGTTGATATAGAACTCACCGGCCACGCGGGCGGTCTGCTTGTTCGCGCCAAAGGAGAACATGCCCACGCCCGGGACCAGCACGATGGCCGGGTCCGCGCCCCGCAGGGCCGGGCTCTCCGGAGAAGCGTGGCGGTCGTAGTACGCCTGGTAGTCCTCGCGGTAGTCCGCGTGGAGTTCCTGCAGCCGGGCGATCGAGTCCTCCACGGAGGCGTCCGCGGGCAGGTCCAGGATCAGCGGCTTGACCTTGGTGCGCAGGAAGTGGTCCGGGCAGGACGTGCCCAGGGCACCCAGGCGCGGGTGTTCGGCCGCTTCCAGGAAGTCCAGGACGACGGCGTCATCGCTGAAGTGCCCCAGCTGCGGTTTGTCCGTGGACGCCAGCCCGCGGATCACCGGCGCCAGTGCGGCAGCCTTGGCGCGGCGTTCGGCTTCGGGGAGCGCACCGTAGCCGGGCAGCTTGGCACCGAAGGGTTCCGGGCGCCCGTTTTCGGCGATGAATTTCTCGGCCTGGTCGATGATCCACAGCGAGTTTGCTTCGGCTTCTTCGCTGGTGGAGCCCCAGGCGGTGATGCCGTGGCCGCCCAGGATGGTGCCCACGGCCTGCGGGTTGGCGTCCTTGATCGCGGCGATGTCCAGGCCCAGCTGGAACCCGGGGCGGCGCCAGGGAACCCACACCACCTTGTCACCGAAGATCTTGGTGGTCAGCGCCTCCCCGTCCACGGCCGTGGCAATCGCGATGCCGGAATCCGGGTGCAGGTGGTCCACGTGCTCGGCGTCCACGAGCCCGTGCATGGCGGTGTCGATCGACGGTGCAGCGCCGCCCTTGCCGTGCAGGCAGTAATCAAAAGCAGCCACCATTTCGTCTTCGCGGTCCACCCCGGGGTAGACGTTCTTCAGTGCGTTCAGCCGATCCAGGCGGAGCACGGCAAGGTTTTCCTTCTTCAGCGTCCCCAGGTCCCCGCCGGAGCCCTTCACCCAGAGGAGCCGGACGTCCTCGCCCGTGACCGGGTCCTTCTCGGTGCCCTTGGCCGAGGTGTTGCCGCCGGCGAAGTTGGTGTTCCGCTTGTCCGCGCCCAGGCGGTTGGACCGGGCAATCAGTTCTTCAACAGTTTTGTTAGTCATGCCCTATGCGCCCCATCCGGCTTGCTGGCCGCCCACGCGGTCCTCGTTGATCTGTTTCTGGTAGCCGCTGGCCTTGAAGGCGGCCATCGGGTCCGCGGGCAGGCCGCGGGATTCACGCCAGTCGCCCAGGATGGGCCGGACGTCCGTGTAGAAGGCGTCGTTGAACACGGCGTTGGCGGCCAGGACGTCGCCGTTGCGCTGGGCCTCGGCCAGGGCCGCGGTGTCCACCATAAGGGCACGCGCCGTCATTTCCTGGACGTTGAGGACCGAGCGGATCTGGCCCGGGATCTTCTCCTCCAGGTTGTGGCACTGGTCCAGCATGAGGGCAACGCCGGACTCCTTGCCGAAGCCGCCGCCGCGGATCACCTCGTACATGATGCGGAACAGCTGGAACGGATCCGCGGCGCCGACGATCAGGTCGTCATCCGCGTAAAAGCGCGAGTTGAAGTCGAAGGAGCCGAGCTTGCCCAGGCGCAGCAGCTGCATCACGATGAATTCGATGTTGGTGCCCGGGGCGTGGTGGCCGGTGTCCAGGCAGACGAACGCCTTCTCCCCCAGCGCCAGGGTCTGGGCATAGGAAGTGCCCCAGTCCGGAATGTCCGTGTGGTAGAAAGCGGGCTCGAAGAACTTGTACTCGAGGACCAGCCGCTGGTCCGCTCCGAGGCCGGCGTAGATCTCCCGGAGGGACTCCGCCAGGCGGTCCTGCCGGCCGCGGAGGTCGTCCTGGCCTGGGTAGTTGGTGCCGTCAGCCAGCCAGATCTTAAGGTCCCGCGAGCCGGTTGCGTGCATGATGTCGATGCATTCAAGGTGGTGGTCGATCGCACGGCGGCGCACGGATTCGCTGGAGGATGTCAGGGAACCGAACTTGTACTCGTCATCCTGGAACGTGTTCGAGTTGATGGTGCCCAGGCCCACGCCCAGGCCCGCCGCGTACTCGCGCAGCGCGGCGTAGTCCTCCACCTTGTCCCACGGAATATGCAGGGCAACGGTGGGCGCCAGGCCGGTCAGTTCGTGCACCTTGGCGGCGTCCGCCAGCTTCTCCTGCACCGTCCGCGGCGTGCCCGGCGTGCCGAACACCTTGAAACGGGTGCCCGAGTTGCCGTAGGCCCAGGAGGGTACTTCAATGGCAAGCTCCTCGAGCCTGCCCAGCGCCGTTGCTACGTCATTCATGATGGTTCTTTCCAATGTCTTGTGCTGCTGCGGTATCTGGGGGTGCTGCTGCGGTATTTGGGGGTGGTGCTGCGGCCCCGCTGCCGGAGCCTGGATGATTCAGCTCGCGGTGGACTCCGCGGCCGCAAGCTGATCGTCAAGATTGAAGACTTCTTCGAGGACCTGGAATCCTTCATCGGGTGCCCGGTCCGGATTGTCCGGGTTGTCGAAAAGCGTTGCCATTTCGGCCTGCCAGCGGGCGTTGACTTCGGTGAGCGCCATCCGCGCCCTGACGGCGTCGAAGTCGTCGCATTCCACGTAGCCCACCAGCAGCCCGTCCGCGCCCAGGAAGAGCGAGTAGTTGTGCCAGCCTGCATCCTTCAGCGCACGGAGCATCTCCGGCCAGACAGCGGCGTGCCGGCGCCTGTACTCATCGATCAGTCCGGGCTGGACTGAGGAGCGAAAACACACCCTCATCTGCGACTCTCCTGAATTTCCGATTCTTTGAATCGTTTCATTGTTACGATTCAAAGTACTCTTGAAGTCGAGTAGGTGTCAAGCAATTGTCAGTGGATGAAAAGCCCTTTATCCGGCCGAATGCCGTTTCGCTGGTCAGGGAACGCCGGCCGGACAAGGACAATTGGGGCCGGGGGTGATCCAGGCGGTTGCACACGCCGCCCCGCGAGAGAGAGCTTGGAGAAACATGTCACGGTCAGCCAGCATCAAGGATGTTGCCAACCATGCCCGCGTGGCGGTGGGAACGGTGTCCAATGTCCTGAACTACCCGGACCGGGTTTCGCAACGGACCAAGGACCGCGTTCTGCAGGCCATCGACGAGCTTGGGTTCGTCCGCAACGATGCAGCACGGCAGCTCCGGGCCGGGCACAGCCGCACCATCGGCCTGATTGTGCTGGACGTGGGCAACCCCTTCTTCACCTCCGTGGTCCGGGCCGCCGAGGACGCCGCCGCACTCCAGGGGAGTGCGGTCCTGCTCGGGGACAGCGGACACGATGCGGGCCGCGAGTCGAACTACATCGACCTCTTCCAGGAACAGCGGGTCCAGGGCCTGCTGATTTCGCCGGTGGGCGACCTCACGGGACGCCTCGACCAGCTGCGCGAACGCGGCGTGCCCACCGTCCTGGTGGACCGGCTGGCCGATGAAACGAAGTACAGCTCTGTTTCCGTTGACGACGACGCCGGCGGTTACCTCGCGGCACGGCACCTGCTGGACATCGGCCGCCGTCGGCTGGCTTTCGTGGGAGGCCCGACGTCGATACGCCAGGTGGCAGACCGCCTCCAGGGGGCGCAACGCGCCGTCGCTGAAGTTCCGGACGCTTCACTGGAAATTCTGGATTCGGCCGGACAGACCGTCCTGGCCGGTCGGGGCGTAGGCGACCAGCTGGTCCGCCGCAGCCCCGGCGAGCTCCCGGACGGTGTGTTCTGCGCCAATGACCTGCTGGCCCTCGGCGTGATGCAGTCCCTCACCATGCTGCACACCATCCGGATACCGGAGGACATCGCACTGATCGGCTATGACGACATCGACTTCGCCGTGTCCGCCGTCGTGCCGCTGTCCTCCATCCGGCAGCCCACTGAAGCGCTCGGCCGGACGGCGATCGAGCTGCTGGCGGAAGAGCTGGAAACGGACAAGCCCAAGCACCGGGCCGTGATCTTCACCCCGGAGCTGGTGGTGCGCCAAAGCACTGCCGGGGCCGGGGGCTCTGCGGACCTGCCTGGCGGTCACTTCGTGGCGAGTTCGCCGTAGGAGCCTTTCACCCCGGGCGGGAGGCACTGCGAGTACCTGTATCGGTAGCCCCTTCCACCCGCGGATCATCTCCTGTTCCATGTAAAGGAATGCCGCTGATTGAAGATCCCACGAAAGGTACACCCTTATGGCTACATGGCTCATCACAGGATGCTCGACCGGACTCGGAAGGGCCCTCGCCCAGGCAGTTCTCGCGCACGGCCACAACGCCGTCGTCACGGCCCGAGACGCCTCCACGGTGGAGGACATCGCCGCTGATTACCCCGACACGGCTCTGGCCCTCCCCCTCGACGTCACCGATAAGGCACAGATCGGCGCGGCAGTGGAACAGGCGCGGACACGGTTCGGCGGCGTCGACGTGCTCGTCAACAATGCCGGCTACGGCTACCGCGCCGCCGTCGAGGAAGCGGACGACGCCGACATCCGGCAGTTGTTCGACACCAACGTTTTCGGCGCCGTCGACATGATCAAGGCAGTCCTCCCGGACATGCGCGCGAAAAAGACCGGGCACATCCTGAACATCTCGTCCATCGGAGCCCGGATCAAACCGGCAGGGTCCGGCTATTACTCGGCCACCAAGGCGGCCCTGGAGGGCCTGTCCGGGTCACTCCACAAGGAGCTGCAGCCGCTCGGCGTCAATGTGACCGTCATCGAGCCCGGAGCCTTCCGCACCGACTTCGCCGGCCGCTCACTCACGCAGTCCGCGACGGCGATCCGAGACTACGCAGAGACGGCGGGGAAACGGCGCAAGGAGAACGACACGGTCCACGGCACCCAGCCCGGCGACCCGGCCAAGGCCGCTGAAGCCATCGTGGCGATCGCCGAAAGTGGGAACCCGCCCTCCCTGGTGGTGCTGGGGACGGATGCGTTCAGCGCATTTGGTGCCGTGGCCGAGGCGGAGCGCGCGGAACTGGACCGATGGCGGGACCTGAGCCTCAGCACGGGGATCGAGGGCTGAGGAATGGAGTACACACGGCTGGGCCAGTCCGGCCTGAAAGTCAGCCGCATCGCCCTGGGCTGCATGAGTTTCGGCGACACGTCCAAAGGCTTCAATGAATGGGCACTGGGCGACGACCAGGCGGAGCCGATCTTCCGCCAGGCGGTGGAGCTGGGCATCACGTTCTGGGACACGGCCAACGTCTACGGATTCGGCAGCTCCGAAGAGATCGTCGGACGCGCCATCAGGAAATACACCCGGCGCGAAGACGTTGTGCTCGCCACCAAAGTCCATTTCAAGATGCACGACGGCCCGGGCGGAGCGGGCCTGTCCCGCAAAGCCATCATGGAACAGATCGATGCGTCGTTGTCCCGCCTGGATACGGACTACGTGGACCTGTACCAGATCCACCGCTTCGATCCGGACGTGCCGATCGAAGAAACGATGGAAGCCCTGCACGACGTCGTCAAGGCCGGGAAGGCGCGGTACATCGGGGCGTCGTCGATGTGGGCGTGGCAGTTCGCGAAGATGCAGCACACTGCAGAGCTGCACGGCTGGACCAGGTTCGTGTCGATGCAAAACCAGTACAGCCTGATGCAGCGGGAGGAGGAACGCGAGATGTTCCCACTCCTGGCGGACCAGGGCGTGGGCAGCATTCCGTGGAGCCCGCTCGCCAAGGGCCGACTCACCCGGCCCTGGGGTGAACACACCAAACGCGCGGACGCCGACCCCATGCAGCGCCGCTTCTTCAGCGACGACGACCAGCCCATCGCCGATGCAGTGCAGCAAGTCTCCCGGGACCTGGATGTGCCCATGGCCCAGGTGGCGCTGGCCTGGGTGCTGCGGAACCCCGCTGTGGCTGCCCCGATCGTTGGTGCCACCAAGACCCGCCACCTCACGGACGCGGCGGCAGCCTTGGACATCCAACTCACCGACGAGGACGTCCGCCGGCTCGAAGATCCCTATACGGTCCGGATGCCGACCGGTTACTGAGCGGCCGTCCGGTCTGTCGGCCATCCACCGACGGTCAGATCTTCTCGACGGTGAGGTTCCGGTAGGCGGCACGTAGCGGTGCCATCTGCCGGAAACCTAGATATCCTCCGCCCAGCACCGTGTTCGAGGTGTCCGTCCACTCAAAAAGGGGCAGCCCGTTGATGGAGAACGCCACGCGGGGGCCGTCCTTGAGAAGTTCCATGCGGTAGAAACCCCGGGCGTCCTCCGCGGGAGGCAACGGATCAGCGCCTTGGGCCACCAGTTCAAAGCCGGCACTTTTGCGCAGGTTGCAGGTCCGGAAGGCCCGCTCGGAGTCGTACTTGTGCCGGAAGTACGAGACATGGAGGGCGTCGATGTCCCCCGAGTGGTACTGGGGGTAATAACCGGTGCGCTGCGCGAGGCCTGCGGAAAACAGGTCCCGGCCGGCGTGGCCGGTTGCCGAAAAGAACAGCATGGCCAGTCCCGGCTCCGCGAGGGGCAGGAACTCCCAGCTGATCCGAATGCCGTCCGGGAACGCCACCGGGCACCAGAAGATCCAGTGTGCGTGGTCCCCGAACTCCTCATCGTCCGCCGAACCGAAGAGTTCGAGGGCGCCGTCGCGGTCGCCCAGGCCCAGGGGTCCTTCCGGCACCCAGTCGAACACGTCGGCCGGGCCGGACAGCGGATTGCTGTACAAGAGTTCCGTGCCGAGCCGTGCCTCGCCCACCTAGCCCCTTCCCGCCGTCGTAAGTCCCGCCGTCGTGCCCTCCCGGGAGTCCGGAAGGGCATCCCCGCCGAATCCCAACAGCGCAAGCCTGCCGGCAACTTCGTCGGCGACCAGCGACGCACCCCGCCGGGAAAAGTGTGTGTTGTCCGCCAGCCCGTCCGGCCAGTGCGCGTGCTCGCCGGCAGCGAAATGGCAGAACAGCGATTTCGAGTCCTCGACGCCCAGCTCCGTGTACAGCGCGCGGGTCCAGGCGTTGAGGTCGACGACGGCGACGTGCAGCTCGAGCGCGATCTCGCGGACCACTTCCGGATAGTCCTCCAGGCTCTCCTCGAGTACGCCGTCCAGGAAGTGCCGGCGCTCCACCGACGTGCAGAGCACCGGCACCGCACCAAGCCCCCGGACGTCCGCCGCCATGCGGCGCAGGTTCGCAGCGTACCCGGTCCTGGCCGCAAGGTGTGGGCGCTTCTGGTCGTTGTGGCCGAACTGGATGAGCACCAGGTCGCCCGCCCCGGCTGTTTCCAGGAGCCGGGCCCAGAGCCCTTCCTCGCGGAAGGACTCCGTGCTGGCCCCGCCTTTGGCGAAGTTGTGTACGGCGGCCCAGGTGTAGACATGCCGGGGCAGCCGGGCGCCCCAGCCGCTCATGGGGTACTCGTGGCTGGGACAGTTGGCAACTGTGGAATCTCCGGCGAGCAGGATTTTCATGCTGTGCTTTCTGTAGCTTGGGCGGGCATCTGAGGTTCCGGGCGCTTAGCCCTTGACGGACCCGATCAGCATGCCCTTGGCGAAGTGCTTCTGCAGGAACGGGTAGAAGATCAGGATGGGAAGAGTGGCCACCACGATCACGGCGAACTTGATGCCCTGTTCCGGCGGGATGTAGTTCGGGTCCACGTTGCCGGCACCCAGGAGGTCGGACGAGGCGGTGACCTGGCGCAGGTACATCTGCAGGGTCCATTTGGAGTTGTCGCTGAGGTACAGCAGGGGCGACATGAAGTCGTTCCAGATGCCTACGGCGTAGAACAGCGCGAAGGTGGCCAGCACGGGTTTGGACAGCGGCAGCAGGATCCGCCAGAGGATCCCGATTTCCGTGGCGCCGTCCATCTTGGCGGACTCTTCCAGCTCGGCGGGGAGTTCCTGGAAGAAGTTCTTGATGATGATCAGGCTGAAGGGGTTGATCGCGGCCGGCAGGATCAGCGCCCAGTAGCTGTTGAGCAGGCCGAGGTCCTTGACCAGCAGGAACGTGGGGATCATGCCGCCGGAGAACACCATGGCGAAGACCACCAGGGACAGGACCAACTGACGGCCGCGGAGGTTCCGTTTGGCCAGCGGGTAGGCCATGGTGACGGTCAGGATCAGCTGGACGATGGTGCCCACTGCGGTGACCAGCACGGTGGTGACCAGCGCCTTGATGAACGCCGGAGTGGAGAAGATGTATTCGTAGGACCCCAGGCTGAACTGCTCCGGCCAGACGAAGAAGGCCCGGCGGGTAATTTCCGCTTCGGTGGCGAAGGAGCCTGCGAATACGTAGATGAACGGCAGCAGCGTCAGGACACCGATCAGCACCAGGAAGACGTAGTTGGCGGCGTCAAAGATCCTGCCGCCGGTGGTGTTGTGAATCTTCATTAGAACAGTCCGCTCTGGTTGAACCGCTTGGCCAGGGCGTTAGTGCCGAAGATCAGCACGATGCCCACCAGGGATTTGAACAGGCCCACCGCGGTGGAGTAGGAGTAGGCGCCCTGGGTGATGCCGACGAAGTACACGTAGGTGTCGAAGACGTCCGCCACATCGCGGTTGAGCGCGTTGGTCATGAGGTAGATCTGTTCGAACCCGGTGTTCAGCATCTGCCCGATCGCCAGGATGAGCATCACGATGATGGTGGACCGGATGCCCGGAAGCGTAATGTGCCAGACCCGGCGGAACCTTCCCGCGCCGTCGATGATCGCCGCCTCGTACTGGTCCTGGTCCACCGTGGCCAGGGCGGCCAGGAAGATGATGGTTCCCCAGCCGGTGTTCTTCCAGATCTCCTGCAGCACGATGAGCGGCCGGAACCAGGCGGGATCGGACAGGAAGTCGATGTCGGTGCCCAGCACGGAATTGATGAACAGGAACAGCGGCCCGAAATCCAGGGCGAACAACAGGAAGCTCAGTGACGCCACGATGGTCCACGACAAAAAGTGCGGGATGTAGACCAGGGTCTGGACCGTCCGTTTCAGGATGGAGAGCCGGACCTCGTTCAGCAGCAGCGCCAGCACGATGGTCAGCGGGAACGCGATCCCCAGGTTCAGGAACGCCAGGATCAGGGTGTTGCCCAGCAGCCGGCCGAAATCAGGATTACTGAAGAAGTCCTGGAAATGCTGGAAACCCACCCACGGGCTGGCATTGACGCCAAGGAACGGGACGTAGTCCTTGAACGCGATGCTGACCCCGTACATCGGGGCATACCGGAAGACCGCAAAGTAGATGACGCCCGGCAGCAGCAAAAGATAGAGCCACTTGTAGTGCGCGAAGTGGACAGCGAAGCGGCGCCGCCGCCCCGGGGCAGGCGCTGCTGGGGGCGCCTGCTCCGGGGTTTTGACGTCAACGGTGGACGTTGTCACTTGCTGTCCTGCCAGAGCTTGTTGATCTCTTCCTGGACCTTGTCGCCGCCGCTGGTCTTCCAGAGGTTGATGGCGTCCTTCAGTCCCTGCTCATCGATCTGGCCGGCCAGGTACTTGATCCGGGCGTCGGCCACGATGTTGTCCAGCTGCGCGCCCTTGGCAACATAGGTGGGCGAGACGAAGGCCGCGGCCGGGTTGTAGACGGCGCTCTTCAGGTCCTGGGCCATGACCTCGACCCGCTTGTCGAAGACTTTCTGTTCGTAGTCCGAGGCCTGCTTGACCGGGTAGAAGTTATTGCCGGTGACGTTGGTGCCCAGCTGCGCGTAGCTCTTGATGTCAGTGGCCACGGCCTTGCCTTCAGGGGTTTCGGGCTTGATGGTGGCGGCCTTGCCGTCCTCCACGGTGAAGTTCACACCTTCAATGCCGTTGTTGAGGAGCGTGGCAACTTCCTTGCCGTTCATCGTGTTCAGGAATCCCAGGACGTTCTTCAGCTCAGCCTCGGTGCGGACGCTGGTCTTGGGAATGGCGAGGAACCCGGAGTAGCCGTCCGTCGGGTGGGCGTGCAGTTCGCCGTCCGGTCCCTTGAGGTTGCCGACGAAGCCCACCTTGTTCTGGAAATCGTTCGGGTTGGCCTGCTTGAACAGGTTGATCAGAACGCTGACACGGGAATCGACGTCGACAATGATGCCGCCTTTGCCGTTGAAGAACGGCTCGTTCCACTTGGTGCCGTCGAAAGTGGCGAAGTCCGGGTTGATGAGCTTTTCGTCGACCATCTTCTTGACGAACCGGTTGGCTTCGAGGAACTCTTCGGTCTCGAAGCTGGGGATCAGCTTGCCGCCCTTTTCGGTCCAGCGGTTACCGGCTCCGTACCATTCCTCGATGATGTCGTAGGGGCTGTTGGAGCCCAGGGCGCCCCATTTTGGAATGGTGATGCCCCAGGTGTCGTTCTGGCCGTTGCCGTCGGGGTCCTGTTCAGTAAAGGCCTTGGCCACGTTGTAGAGGTCCTCGGTGGTTTCGGGTGCCTTCAGTCCGAGCTTGTCCAGCCAGTCCTGGCGGAACATCACAGCCGCCCGGATGGGGTTTCGGGCCCGGAAGACACCGTAGACCTTGCCGTTGACGCTGGCGTTCTTCTCGACGTCCGGGAAGGTGGTCTTCAGGTTGGGGTACTCGTCAAGCTTGTCCGTGAGGTCCCAGAACGCCCCCGCCTCGGCGTTCTTGACGAAGCCCGGCGACTTGCTTTGCACCACCAGGACCTGGGGAATCTCGGAGGAGGCCAGGGTGATGTTCATCTTGTCTTCGTACGAGGCGTTGGGCGCCCACGTGATGTTCACGTCCTTGCCGGTGAGCTCCTCGAGCTTCTTCTGCACGGCGCCGTCAGCGGACGGCGGCTGCGCCTCCAGGAACGGCGCCATGATGCTGATCTTCGAGGAATCCGCAGCCGGCGCTTCACCCCCGCTGCAAGCCGTGAGGGTCAGGGCGGCGGCGGTCACGACGGCGGCCGCCAGGCTGAGTTTTCTACGGATCATAGTGTTTTCCTTTTCCACTTCTTCGGGGTTGGTTCCGGGTTTGGACGGTGCAGTTCAGGGGACAGTTCAGGGTGCAGTTCAGGTGGAGGTCCAGGTGGCGGTCCAGCTATTGATACGTTTCACTCATGGCTTCGCCACGTGCCCGGCGCCACAAGCGCGGCGCCTCAGGCAACAGGGGCTCCAAGCATTGCCACCGGGCGGGCGGTGTCCGTGGCATCCCCGGCAGCCCCGGTCACGGATTCGTCGTTCGCAGTGAAGAACCGGTCGCACAGCCAGCCCGTCACGTAGAGCCACGCTCCGACACTGAAGAACGGGATAAGCCCGGGCAGGGCCTGGCTGGCGAACAGGGCTGCGGCAGTCACGAAGAGCAGGATTGCAGTGCCCGCGAGGTGCCGGAGCGCGAACCGCG
This sequence comes from Arthrobacter sp. NPDC058288, assembly GCF_042880995.1. Classification (NCBI taxonomy): domain Bacteria; kingdom Bacillati; phylum Actinomycetota; class Actinomycetes; order Micrococcales; family Micrococcaceae; genus Arthrobacter; species Arthrobacter sp. NPDC058288. The sequence goes on along the minus strand of NZ_JBHVYH010000001.1, from coordinate 198,746 downwards.
AGGACATCAGGAGGTACTGCGCGAGGGGAAGTTCATAGCGGGCAAACATCGGAAAGAGGTGGCAGGCCACGGCCACCAGGAAGATCGCGGCCACGAACGCGCCGGCGGCCATCAGCTGGGACAGGAGGTCACCGGAGCGGGAGAAGTAATTCCAGTTCAGGGCCAGGGCTGCCCCTGCGATCAGGACCGGCAGCGCCAAGGCATTCCCGCGGCCGAAGTTGCGGCCATATTCCCCGGCGAAAGAGCGGAGCAGCGGCGCAGCCTCCCCCCGGACCCTTCGGCGTACCAGGATCTGCGCCGCCGCCGTGGCGGGGCCCACGCCCAGTACACCCAGCCCGGCAAGTGAGAACACCATCCACAGCAGATTCAGGCATGCAATCCACAGCAGGGCGTCGAAGAATGAATAAGCTTTGGCGCTAAAACTTCCAGCCAGCACAGCTAGCCCCCTTCGGATCTCCATCGTTGCAGAAACGGGGGCCACAGTGGTCCACGTCACGTTAGTAAGCGGTTTCTCGAAAATCTAGACGCTTTCGAAGCGGCGGTCAAGGTGATTTTTGAATCGTTACATAATGAAGCCGCCGGGGTTAGACTGTTGGCGAGAGTAAAATGGAAAGCGCTTGCCACGAGTGTCGGCAGGCCGAGCCGGCCCACTCTGATATCGGCGGTAAGGGGCCACTGCCCCGGCGATTTCCAGCAAGGACACCGACGTCAAAACCCCGTCCCGGGGGACAGAAGAGGAGAGCCATGGGCACCCCGTCCGCACCCGTTCCGGAAGAACGCAAGATCACCGCAGTAGAACACCCGATCAGCTCCGCGGCAACGGGGGTGGCTGCGGCGAGGGTGGCGCTGGTGGGGGTCCACGGCTTCGGAACCCACCACCTCCGCAACCTGGAAAGGCTCCAAAAGGACGAGGCCGTCACGCTCGTGGCTGTTGCCGACCCGAATCCCCCGGCCAGCGGTGCACTCCCTCCCGAAACCGCAGTGTTCGCCACCCTCGACGACCTCCTGGCAGCAACACCGGGGCTCGACCTCGTCATTGTGGCCACACCCATCCAGACGCACGCACCCTTGGCACTCGCGGCCCTCCCCCATGCCGACCTCTACCTGGAAAAACCCCCGGTCGCTACCCTGGCCGACTTCAACCGGCTGCAGGACGAAGCCGCGGCTGCCGGGCGGAGTGTCCAGGTCGGCTTCCAGAGCCTCGGATCCCATGCCCTCACGGCCATCGAGGACCTGCTCAAGGCCGGCGAAATCGGCACCCTCCTGGGAATCTCCGCCACCGGCCGCTGGGTCCGGGACCGCGCGTACTACACGCGGTCGCGCTGGGCGGGGAAACGAAGCCTGGACGGCGTCGACGTCGTGGACGGCGTGGCCACGAATCCCTTGGCACACGCCATCGCCACCGCCTTGCGGATCGCCGGCGCACGGACCGTGGACGACCTCGCCTCCGTGGAAACGGACCTCTACCGCGCCAACGACATCGAATCCGACGACACCTCCGTCATCCGCGTCCGCACCTCCTCCGGCCTTCCTGTTACCTGCGCGCTGACCCTGTGCGCCACGGAATCCGTGGAACCGTACGTCACACTGCAGGGCAGCGAAGGAACCGCGGTGTTCCACTACACCGAGGACCGCCTTAGCGTCAGCACCGGGGCCGGCGAGCGCCACGAGGTGTATGGCCGTGACGACCTCACTGAGAACCTGCTGGACCACCTGCGGCACCGCCGCCAGGACCAGCACGGACGCACGCCGCTCATCAGCTCCCTCGCGGACAGCGGCGCGTTCATGCGGGTACTGGAAGCCATCCGCACGGCCGAAGCCCCGGCTCTCATCGCCGGGCAACACGTGGAGTGGGTGGGCGACGGCGACTCGGCCCACGCCGTGGTCTCCGGCATCGAAGATGCCCTGGAGCGCGCAACGGCGGCGCACGCCACCTTCAGCGAACTGGGCCTGCCCTGGGCCCGGCCGGCGGCGGATGATGCGGATACGTTGTCACTTTCCGTGCAGGACGCCGGGCTCGACGGCGGCACAGCAACCGGCGCGCGCAGCGGCGCCCCCGCGCTGGCCACCCTGCGGAACGGTTCCGGCGTCGCAGCCCGGCTCTCGCCCCGCCCCTACCTGCATCCGGTGCGTTCGATCGGCGGCGTCACGGTCACCGACCACCTTCCGGCGGACCACCCGTGGCACCTCGGCGCCGGCATCGCCCTGCAGGATGTGAACGGCACGAACTTCTGGGGCGGCAAAACCTACACCCGCGCCGCCGGCCGATATGAGGAACGCCGGGATCACGGCCGGATCGTGCAGCTGTCCGCAAGCCCGGAGCCAGGATCGCCGGGCGGCGATTCCCTCCACCAGGAACTCAGCTGGCAGGCCCCGGACGGGAGCGAACTGCTCCGCGAGCACCGCGCCAGCCGCGCCAGCCGGGTGGACGCCCGCACCTGGCGGCTGGACCTGGCCACGGAACTTACCGCCGTCGTCGACGCTTCGCTGGGCGGTCCCGGGTCCAACGGTGCCGCCGGAAGCGGCTACGGCGGGTTCTTCTGGCGGCTGCCCGCGTGTTCCGCGCCGAATGTCTTTACGGCCGACCGGCAGGGCGAGGCAGCCGTCCACGGCTCCGCCTCACCCTGGCTGGCTTGGACGGGAACCTTCCCTCAGGGCGCGGCCAGCCTCGTGTTCGCCGCCCCTGCCGAGGCGCCGGACCCCTGGTTCGTCCGCCTGTCCGGCTACCCCGGCGTGGGCTCCGCCCTGGCCTGGGACCGCCCTGTGGTCCTGGCCGCGGGAGAATCCGTCCGGCGCTCTTTCACGGTGTGGATCGCCGACGGCACGCTGTCACCGGCAGAAGCGGCGGCATTGGCTGATCACCGGTGACGGGCGCGCTCGCCGCCGTCGCCTTCCTCACAGACGGACTTGACACGTGCCTTACGGCATCACGGCGCCCGCACTTCGGCTGGGAATTGGTTGCCTCTGCGGGAAGCGACCCGGCGTCCTGCTATCAAAGCGCCTATGAGCTGCGGCTCAGCGATCCGGCAGGAGCGCTGCTGTGGGATTCGGGGGTTGTGGTTTCCGGAGGACAGCACTTCGTCCCCTGCGGAGGCCCCGACCTCGCGCCCGACGCCGACTACCGCTGGACCGTCCGCGTGCATGACGCGGCCGGTGCTCCCGGGCCGTGGTCCGCGCCGCAGGGCTTCAGCACAGGTCTAGGAGCCCAGGGCTGGGGGGCCGAATGGATCCGCAGGCAGCCCGGCGGCCGCGCTCCGCTGGAAATTCTTGATGGCGCGCTGCTGGTGGCCGGTTCGCCGTGCCTCCCGATCCCCTGCCCGCCGGTGCGGGCGGTCCGGATCGAAGCGCGGGTCCGCCCCGCGATGGGCTGCGCGGGCCTGCTCCTGCGCTCCACCGGCCCCGGCACCGGACTGTTGCTGGAGCTGGACACGGCCGGGACAGCGGTGCTCCGGCGTGCCGCCCGGTGGGAAATCCCCGCCGCCGCGGTGCCCGCAACCGAGGTACTGGCCAGCGCCCAACTGGAGCGCCAGGTGAAGCCCGGCCAGGAGCGGCTCCCCGGCAAGGACCCGGTCCCCGGCACGTGGAATGACCTGGCAGTCACCGACGACGGCCGCACCATCACGGTGACTTTGGACGGCGTGGAACTCTTCGCCGTGGACGAGCCCGCCCCCGCCGGGTTCCGCGGAATCCTCGCCCTTCACCAGGGGCCGCGCAGCCAGGCCGAGTACGGCTCGATCCTCGTCACCGGCCACGGCACCGGAACCCCGGGCGGCAGCGTACTTGTTGACCACCGGTTCGACGCCGGCGCTGACCACGCACGTGCATGCCTCGGCGAGTGGACCCGGACCACTACCCACCGCCATCCCGACGAGTGGACCCTGGCCCGCACCCGTGTGCCCCTCGCAGGCAGTGTGGTGCGCGCCAGGCTCTTTGCCGCCGCCAGCCACCAGGCCGTCTTCCGCATCAACGGCGAGGAATGCCTCGAGGTGTCGTCCTTCGGCTACCCCGGCGAAGGCTATTACGACGCCGCCGACGTCACCGCCCTGCTGCAGGACGGAGTCCAGGCGGAGCTTTCCGCCCGGGTCCACTGGTTCGGTCCAGGCCAGGGCAGGGCCGCCGGCGTTCCCGGACTCCTGGCCCAGCTCCAGGTCGACTACGACGACGGCCGCCGCGAGGTCTTCGGCACCGGGCCCGGCTGGGAGGTGGCAGAGGGGCCGTACCGGCAGTCCGGGTACCGGAACGACGAAGGCGATCCGGTGGAGCACCTGGATGCCGGCCTCCCGGCCACGTGGGGGCCGGCCGCATCACTGGGCAGGCACCCGGTGGGAGACTTTCCCGCCGTACTCCCCCGGCGCACTTTCCTGGCCAGGATACCTGTCACAGCGGCCCGGCTGCTGACCGCTCCGGACGGTACGGTGGTGGCCGACTTCGGGCGGGTTCTCCCTGCCCGGCCGGTGGTGGACTTCCTTGACGGCCAGGCAGGGCGCACTGTGATGATCCGCGCCGGCTACTCGCTGGATCCGGACGGCCGGGTTGGCCGCAGCAAGTCCGCCAGCCAGAACACGGACATGTCGTTCCCCTACACGCAGGCTGCCGGACCGCAGCGTTACGAAGCCGCCGTCCACCTGGGATTCCGGTACCTCGAAGTACCCGGGATTCCTGCGGAGGAGATCGCCGCGGTGAGCGGCGTCGTCGTACATTCCGAACATCCGGAAGGCCTTCAGCGGGAAGGCAGCTTCAGCAGTTCCGATCCGGCGCTTGACGCGGTGTTCACGCTGCTGCGGGACTCCGCCCTGTACGGCGCGCAGGAACAGTTCGTGGATACCCCCACCCGCGAAAAGGGCCAGTTCCTGGGCGACGCCGTCAATATCTCCTACGCCACCATGGCGCTGTTCGGCGAGCGCAACCTGACGGCCCAGGCCCTGCGCGAGTTTGCGTCCTCGGCCGTGAGGTACTGGACTGACGGCGACGACCACGGCCGCTACAACGCGGTATACCCCAACGGCGACGGCAAACGCGATATCCCGGACTTCTCCCTGATGATGCCCGAATGGGTGGCGGACTATCACCGGAACAGCGGCGACACCGCCCTCGTGGAGGAACTGCTGCCGGCACTGCGGGCAACCGCCGGTTACGTCTCACGGCACATCCCTGCTGATGGCCCGACGGCGGGACTCGTCACCCGCCTCGGCGGCGGCTCCGGCCCGTACCTCCACGGGATCGTGGACTGGCCGGCATCCGGACGGTTCGGTTACGACATGGAGTGCGCCGCCAAGACCACGGTGAACGCCCAGGCCGTCTCTGTCCTGGACTCGGTTGCCGGGTTGTGCGAGCTGACCGGCCGGACCCTGGAGGCAGCCCGGTACCGCGCGCAGTCGGCTGAACTGGCGGCCGCCATCAACGCCCGCCTGCGCGTGGACGGCGTGATGGTGGACGGGCTGCACCAGGACGGCTCGCCCAGCAGCCATGCCTCCCAGCACGCCACGTCCTTTCCGCTCTCGCTGGGAATTACTCCTGAGGAGTACGTCCGGCAGGATGGCCGGCGCCTGGTTAAGATGGGCATGCGCCAGGGTCCCATGACGGTGCACCGCCTGGTGCGGGCACTGCTCGCTGCGGGGATGGTGGACGGGGTGCTGGACCTCCTGACCGACCCCGGGCAGCCCGGCTGGGCCCGGCTGCTGGAATCCGGCGCCAGTTTCACGTGGGAAGCCTGGGAGCTGGACGAGGCCACGGACTACAGCCAGTCGCACGCGTGGTCCGCTTCCGTGATCCGGGAAATCCTTAGCCACGTGCTCGGCATCCGGGCGGGCGCTGGAGGCACCGATGTCCGCATCGTGCCGCCGGCCTGCCGGCTGGAGCATGCCCGCGGCAGCGTTCCGCTGCAACGCGGCAAGGTGTCGGCCGATTGGCGGCGCGGCCCCGGCGGGATGGAGCTCAGCTGCACCGTCCCCGCCGGAGTCCGCGCTGCGGTGGAGCTGCCCGCGGGCAGCTACACGGTGGAAGGCCCGACGCCGGCCGCTGCCGTCGCCGAAACCTTCACCGGTGCGGGGGCCGGCCCGGTCGTGTTCCGGATCCACCCGGGAACCTGGCGCTTCAGCCCGGCTTAGCGGAGTTTTTGTCCAGATAACGCGTCTTAAAGGACGTTTTCCCCGCGTTATCTGGACAAAAACTCGTGGCGCCAAGCTCAGTGCGCTCTTGAGTTCCTCGATCGACTTCTTCGCGGCTTCCTCCGGGCTCACCCGGCGCCCACCTCATCCGCAATGTCGTTGATAAAGCGTCCGCCGACCTCAGGCAGCCGCGGGCCGCCGTCGGGCGTTCAGCCACAGCAGCAGTCCGATGACGGCGGCGGACAGCATTCCGAGGGCTCCCGTCACCACGAGGCCGGAGCGCACACCGAACTCCTCCGTGAGCCAGCCGGCCAGCAGCCCGCCGAGGGCGTGGCCGCCCAGCAGCAGCGGCAGGTAGAGCGCCAGGACTCGCCCGCGGACGTCCGCGCCGGCCTCCAGCTGGACGGTAGTGGCCGCACTGGTCAGGAAGAGCAGCGTCATGATGCCCACCAGCACCAGCATGGCCACGAACAGTTCCTGACTGGGCATGAGCGCGGCCACGAGCTGGGTCAGCCCGAACAGCCCGGCACTCACCACGATCCCCCGCCGGCCCAGGGTCCGGAGCCGTGCCGCCAGCAGCGCGCCTGCAAGGGCTCCGGCGGCGCTGAACGTGTTGAAGATGCCGAAGCCCGCGGCACCGCTGTGCCAGACATCTTCGGCGAACGCCGCCAGTACCACCGGCCCGTTCATGCCGAACGCGCCAAGGAGCCCGGCCAGCAGCATCACCAGCAGGAGGGACGGCCTGCGGCGGACGTAATGGAAGCCCGCGAGGACCTGCCCGCGGCCCCGGAGAGGCGGCGGGCCGGGGTAGAGCCGGGACGTCCGGATCGCCACGATCAGGCCAATCACTGCCAGGCACACCACGGCGTTCGCGGCGAAGGCGGCAGCGGAACCCGCCTTGGCGATCAGCAGGCCGCCAAGGGCTGGCCCCGCCATCGCGCCGAGCTGGCCGATCGCGTTGTTCAGCCCGATCGCGGGACGCAGTGCTGCGTCGCCCACCACCTCGTTCACGAACACCTGGCGGGCCGGACCGTCGACCGCGGACGTGATGCCCAGGGCCACGCAGCACGCGTACACGGCCCAGACGGTGATGCCGCCGCCGGCGTCCAGGACCGCGAGGGCCAGGGCCAGCAGCGCGGTGATGGACTGACAGATCAGCAGGATGCGGCGCTTCGGGAACAGGTCCACCAGGATGCCGCTGAGCGGTCCCACCACCAGCATGGGCAGGAATTGGAGCGCCACGGCCACGCCCACCGCAGCGGGGCTGCCCGTCAGTTGCAGGACCAGCCAGTCCTGGGCGAGGCGCTGCATCCAGACCCCGGTGCTTCCCGCGAGCTGAATGGCAATGAAGAGCCGGTAGTTGCGCTGCGCCAGGGGGTGGTACCAGCGAAGCGGCCGTTCTGATGCTTGTTTTTGGAGGGACTCAGCGGACTGGGTGCGGTCGGAAGACACGTCTGGCTCAACTCGGTAGTGAAGTGGACCTGCTGGGACGGGGTGGGGGCGCTGGTGGTGCTACGCGCGCGCCGAGCGCATCTTGACGGCGGCCGAGGCCAGGATCAGGGTCCCGGGAACCACAACGAACAGGGCTGCCAGCATCCAGACGAACACCACTCCCGCGAAGAGGGCTGCGGCCAGCAGGAGGGAACCGGTCCAGTCGCGGAGCGAAACAGTCCTGGCGGCCTCAAGCGCTGCGGTCCAGGCGCTGCGTGGAGCCTGGCTGCCCGTAGCGTCAGACCACGCAGCAGCAGTGCGGAGGAGCAGGACGGCTGCGGCGGCAGCGAGGATGAGGGTTGCCGGCAGGACCAGTTCCCGGCCCGGAAGCTGCCCCACCCATGCGAGCAACAGGTTAAGGACAATCACGACGGCGGCTGCCGCCGTCGTGATTCCCAGCTTCCAACTGCCCGGCAGCGCCGAGCGGAACGTGCCCCACAGGGCGCGGAGGGAGTCATCCCTGCCGGAGAGATGGCGCTCAAGGTGCGCGATGCCGGCGGCATAGGCGGCGGGGATGGTGACCAGCGGAATGGACAGCACCAGTACCAGCACTCCGGCCAGGAGGGTCTCGGAAAACAAGGCAAAGCGGTTTACCGGGATGCGGTCGTCATGGCCTGACGCGGGTGTGGTGCTGTCCATGGTGCTCATATCCTGTCAGCCCTTGAGGCCCTGGGTGGAGACGCCTTCGACGATGTAGCGCTGGAAGACGAGGAAGAAGATCAGGACCGGGAGGAGGGCCAGGACGGACATGGCGATCATGGCTCCGTAGTCCGAGCTTTGGGTCTGGTCCACGAAGAGGCGCAGGGCCAGGGGCAGCGGGTACTTCTCCGGGGTGTTGAGGTAGAGCAGCGGGCCCAGGAAATCGTTCCAGCTCCAGATGAAGGAGAAGATCGAGGTGGAGATCAGGGCCGGTTTCATCAGGGGCAGCATGATGGAGGTGAAGATCCGGACGTGGCCGGCGCCGTCGATGCGGGCCGCTTCATCCAGTTCCGCGGGCAGGTTGCGCATGAACTGGACCATGAGGAACACGAAGAACGCGTCCGCCGCCAGGAACTTGCCGATGAGCAGCGGGATGTAGGTGTCCACGAGGCCCAACTGCTGGAAGATGATGTACTGCGGGATGATCACCACGTGGAAGGGCAGGAGCAGGGTGGCGATCATCATGCCGAAGAGCGCGCTGCGGCCGGGGAATTTGATCCGCGCGAAGGCATAGGCCGAAACGCTGGCGGAGAGGATGGTGCCCACCACGGCGCCGATGGCCAGGATCAGGGAGTTGGTGAAGAACTGCAGGGTGGACACCCCGCCGATCCCCTCCATGGCGGTGGCGAAGTTGTCGAAGCTGAAGTTGCTGGACCACAGGGAGGTGTTGGTGCCGCCGATTTCAGCGTTCGGCTTGAAGGACGAGGCCACCATCCAGAGGGCCGGGTAGAGGACGACGGCCGTGAGGGCAAGCGCCACGATGTGGAAAATGAGGCTCTTGGCCCGCTTGGCACCGACGGACTCGGACTTCGGGTTGTACTCGGGCGCCGGAGCGGGGGCGGTGCCGCCGGCTTTCGGCTGGGTGGGTGTTGCCATGGTTGTCATTTCGAATCACCGCTGTAGTGGACCCAGGACTTGGAGGTTTTGAAGAAGATGAGCGTGATGATGCCGACCACGATCACCAGGAGCCAGGCCATCGCCGAGGCGTAGCCCATCCGGAAGTCGGAGAAGCCGCGCAGGTAGAGGTAGAGGGTGTAGAAGAGGGTGGAGCCGGCCGGGCCGCCTTCACCGTTGGAGATGATGTACGCCGAGGCGAAGATCTGGAACGCGTGGATGGTTTCCATCAGCAGATTGAAGAAGATCACCGGGGAGAGCATGGGCCAGGTGATGTTGAAGAACTTCCGCACCGGGCCGGCGCCGTCCATCGAGGCGGCTTCGTAGAGGTCGGCCGGGATCTGCTTGAGGCCGGCGAGGAAGATCACCATCGGGGCGCCGAACTGCCAGACGGTCAAAAGAATCATCATGGGCATGGTCATGGACGGGTTGCCCACCCAGCCGCCGAGGTTGATGCCGAAGAAGGACAGTCCCTGGTCCACCGGGCCGGAGTCGCCGAACATCGCCTTCCAGACGATCGCGATGGAGACGGACGCACCGATCAGGGAGGGGGCGTAGAACGCGGAGCGGTAGAAGCCCTGCCCCTTGCGCTTGCTGTTCAGCAGCATGGCCACTGCCAGGGCGGCGGCGAGCTTGAGCGGGGTGCCGAAGACCACATAGGACAGGGTCACGCCCACCGACTGCAGGAACCGTTCGTCCTGGAACAAGGTGGTGTAGTTGTCCAGCCCGATCCACTTGGGCGGTTCGAAGAGGTTGTAGTTGGTGAAGGACAGGTAGAGCGAGGAGATCATCGGGCCCACGGTCAGGGCGATGAATCCCAGCAGCCACGGCAGCAGGAAGGTGTAGCCGGCGCGGGCATCCGCACCCCGCTGCCGCGATTTGCGCGGCAGCGGCGGCGTGGACGACGTCGAACGCCTGTTCAGGGTTGGGCTTTGAGTCATGTCTATTCCGTCAGTTGCGAATGCCTGGATCAGGAATTCTGCTTGATGAGGTCTTCGGCTTCCTTGAACCAGGCGTCGGCCGCCGAGTCAACCGTCAGCTTGCCGTAGTTCAGGTCCGAGCTGATCCGCTTGAACGATGCTTCGAGCGTGCCGAAGCCGACGATGGGCGGCTCGGGGGCGTCCTTGAGGTACTTCTCAATGGATTTCTCGTAGTCCACCACGATCTTGTCGGTGCCTTCGAACGTTGTGCCGTCGCGCTGCTTCTTCGAGGCAGGGACACCGCGGGAGGTCTTGAAGATCTGGCCGACCTCGGGGTCGTTGATCATGAAGTCGATGAAGCGGGCGGAGGCGTCCTTGAACTTGGTCTTGGCGCTGGCCACCATCAGCATGGATGGTTTGAGGAAGAGACCCAGGTTGTCGGGGTCGTCGGAGGGAACGGGGACGATCTTCAGTTCCTTGGCGCCGCTGTCCGCGAGGTAGCCGGCCATGAAGTTGTCCCAGGTGTTTTCCGCAACAGTCACGTTGGAGCCGAACGGGGATTTCGGCAGCAACTGGCTGACGCGCTCCTCGGGGATGATAGCGGGAGTGCCGCGCAGGTCCGAAGCCAGGTTCCACCAGGTCTTGAGGTCGTCCTTGCTGAAGCCGAGCTTGCCGTCCTCGGTGAAGGCTTCGATGTTCTTCTGGCGGAGCCAGATGTTGAACTGCCACCAGATACCGGTGAAGTCAGTGGATCCAAAGATGGTGCCGTTGCCCTTGGCACCGACCTCCTTGAGCCAGGATTTGTATTCGGCATAGGTCCAGCTGCCGTCCGGCTCGGAAACGCCGAGGGTCTTGAGCTTGGCAGGATCGTAGTAGACGGCGAAAGCGTTGGTGCTGGTGGGGATGCCGAAGGTCTTGCCCTTGATCTGGCCGGACGGCAGCAGCGACTTGTCGAAGCCCGAGGTGTCAATCTTCACGGTGCCCAGGTCCAGGAGCTGGTTCCGCTGCCCGTAGTCCCGCAGGTAGGAGAGGTCCCACTGCATCACGTCCGGCAGGCCGCCACCGGCAGCTTCAGTGGCGCGCTTCTGCCAGTAGCCGGCAAAGTCGGTGAAGTTGCCGTTGACCTTGATATCGGGGTTCTTGGACTCGAAGAGTGCGATGGCCTTGCGGGTGCGGGTGGCGCGGTCATCGTTGCCCCACCAGGTGTAGTTGATGGTGACCGGGTTCGCCGCCGAACCCGTCTGGGCGGGGGCCGGGGAGCCACAAGCCGCCAGCGCAGCGGCAGATGCGGTGCCCAGCGCCACGGTGGTGAGGAAATTCCTTCTGCTGATCATGAGAGCCTCCTTGCTCGGTTGTGTAAGCGCGATTCCCTGTGATTCTCTTCGACAGGGCGAGTGACCTGGCTTACACGTGCTTTCTGAAACGATACAATATCCCCATTCCCACATTTGGGCAAGCGTTTTCCAAACATCTGCTTTCATGCCATGATCGTGCACCAGCACCGACAAAGGAGTCCCATGTCATCCCAGGAAATCTCCCGTCCACCAGCAGTGTGGGACAGCCTCGAAGGCATCGGATACGGGGGCGACTACAACCCCGAGCAATGGCCTGTCAGCACGCGGCTGGAGGATCTGGAACTCATGCAGGAAGCCGGCGTTACGTTCCTCAGCGTGGGCATCTTTTCCTGGGGCCTGCTGGAGCCGTCAGAAGGCGACTACGACTTTGGCTGGCTGGACGACGTCCTGGACAATCTGGCGGCAGCAGGCATCAAGGTGGCCCTCGCGACAGCAACCGCCGCTCCCCCGGCATGGCTGGTGCGCAAGCATCCGGAAATCCTCCCGGTCACCGCTGACGGAACCGTGCTGGGACCGGGCTCCCGGCGGCACTACACGCCGTCGTCGGCCGCTTACCGGCGCTACGCGACCGGCATCACCCGGGTGCTGGCAGAGCGCTACAAGGACCACCCCGCACTGGCGCTGTGGCACGTGGACAACGAACTCGGCTGCCATGTTTCGGAGTTCTACGGCGACGAGGACGCGGCCGCCTTCCGCCGCTGGCTTGAGCGTCGGTACGGGAGCATCGAAGCCCTGAACGCGGCTTGGGGAACGGCATTCTGGTCCCAGCATTACGCCTCGTTCGAGGAGATCCTGCCGCCCGCGGTGGCGCCGTCCACGCTTAATCCGGGGCAGCAGCTGGACTTCCAGCGCTTCAGCTCCTGGGCTTTGATGGACTATTACCGCTCCCTGCTCGAAGTGCTGCGCGAAGTCACGCCAGGGGTGCCTGCCACCACCAACCTCATGGTTTCCAGCGCCACCAGGTCCATGGACTACTTCGACTGGGCGAAGGACCTGGACGTGATCGCCAACGACCACTACCTCGTGGCCGCCGATCCGGAGCGTCAGATCGAACTCGCGTTCAGCGCGGACCTCACGCGCGGCGTGGCGGGCGGCGAACCGTGGATCCTGATGGAACATTCGACGTCGGCAGTGAACTGGCAGCCCCGCAACCAGCCCAAGATGCCCGGCGAGATGCTGCGCAACTCCCTGGCGCACGTGGCCCGCGGCGCGGACGCCGTGATGTTCTTCCAGTGGCGGCAGAGCTTCGCCGGTTCGGAGAAATTCCACTCCGCCATGGTCCCCCACGGCGGACGGGACACCCGCGTGTTCCAGGAGGTGGTGGGGCTCGGCGCCGCACTTCAGAAGCTGGCGGCGGTGCGGGGAACGCGCGTTGAGTCCCGCGTGGCCATTGTGTTCGACTATGAGGCCTGGTGGGCCAGCGAACTCGATTCCCACCCCAGCCAGGACGTGAAGTACCTGGACCTGATGCGCGCCTTCCACCGCTCCCTGCTCCTGCGCGGGGTTTCGACGGATTTTGTGCACCCTTCCGCCTCCTTGGAGGGTTACGACCTTGTACTGGTGTGCACCCTGTACAACGTCACCGACGCCGCTGCCGCGAACATTGCCTCGGCTGCCCGAGCCGGCGCCACAGTCCTGGTCAGCTATTTCAGCGGGATTGTGGACGAACAGGACCACATCCGCCTCGGCGGGTACCCGGGCGCGTTCCGGGACCTGCTTGGCATCACGGTGGAGGAATTCCACCCCCTGCTGGCCGGTGCCACGGCCAGGCTCAGCGACGGCGGAGTGGGGTCGGTATGGAGCGAGCATGTGCACGTGGCCGGGGCCGCAGGGGCCCCCGGGGCCGAGCCGATGCAGACGTTCACGGAATACCCGCTGGAGGGGGTTCCGGCCCTGACGCGGCGCTCCGTCGGAGCGGGTTCGGCCTGGTACCTGGCAACCTTTCCGGACCGGGCCGGCATCGAAGCGCTGGTGGACCGGCTGCTCGCCGAGTCGGGAGTTTCCGCAGTGGCGGAGGCGGACCAGGGCGTCGAATTATCGCGCCGCCGCACCGGCGACGGCACCAGCTTCATCTTCGCCATCAACCACACACGCGCCGATGCCAGCGTCCGTGCGGCAGGGGCTGAGCTGCTGTCCGGCGAGCGGTTCACCGGCACGGTTCCGGCTGGCGGCGTGGCGGTGATCGCGGAGGACTGACCGGGAACGGGGCTGCTTGGGAGGCCCAAGCAGCCCCGCCGGACGCTCCACCGCACCATGACAGAGGCCTGTCCGCAGAGCCCGGCCCAAAAGGTCAGGATCTGCGGACAGGCCCAGGATTTTCCGGCTCTTCGGCCCTGCCTGCTAGCTGCTGATGGCTGACTTCATTTCATCGACTGCCTTCTTGCCTGCCTCCTCCGTGGACAGCCGGTTGAAGAGCACCTCCGAGGTGTAGCGCTTGACGATTTCCTGGATGGCACCCGCGCCCTTCGGCGGCGGTGCCGGGGCCTCGCCGAGTTCGCCCTTGATCTGGTCGATGAACTTGACCACCTTGATGTCGGCGGGGGTCAGCTTGGGTGCGATTGCTGCCCGGACATCTGAGTTGGGGTAAACGCCGCGATCGGCCAGGAGCGCTTCGCCGGCCTTGGTGTTGTTGGCCAGGAAGTTGATGAATTTGGCGGTCTCTTCCGGGTGCTTGGTGCGTGACGAAGCTGACCAGAACTGCGAGGCCTTGTACCAGAGCTTGGCGTCCGCTGAGCTGCCGGTCTTGGACGGGAACCGCAGGATCTGGAGCTCTCCGCCGGCGGCCTTCTCCAGCGCGGGAAGCTGGTTGGACCACCAGAACGCGAGCCCGTTCTTGCCTGTCGCCAGGCCGCTCTGGTCCAGCGCTGCGGCCTCGGCCTCAACCACTTCCGAGGCTGAAGGCACGGCCTTCTTCTCGCTGAGTTCCTTTAGGAACGCCCACCACTCTGCGATGTCGCCCGGCTCAAAACCCAGCTTCCCGTCGCTGGTGTACAGCGACTTGCCGTTCTGCCGAAGCCATACGCCGAGCGATGCCTCATCGGTGCCGTAGGCCGCAGCGCCATACGTACCCTTCGGCGACTTCGCGGTGACCTCGGCCGCGATGCGCTCGAAATCATCCCACGTCCAGGTCTTGTCGTCGGGCAGCGCAACGCCGGCGGCCTTGAAGACTGCGGGGTTGGCCAGGATGGTGGCAGCGTTGATGCCGGCGGCAATACCCGTCAGCCCATCCTCGCTCTTCCCGGCGTTGAGGGCGGCTTCGTCAAGCTTCGAGGTGTCAATCTGGTACTTGGAAAGGTCCAGCAGGGCGCCGCGGCTCGAGTACTCCGTGATGTACTTTTCGTCCATCTGGATGATGTCCGGGGCGTCGTTGGCAGCCACCTGCGTGGCGAGCTTGTCCCAGTATCCGCTCCAGTCGCCAAACTCCGGCTTGATCTTGATGTTCGGGTTCTCGGCCTCAAAGGCCGCGATCGCGGCCCGTGTCAGCTGCGCCCGCTTGTCCCCGCCCCACCAGGAGAAACGGAGTTCAACCTTGCCGTCGGCACTTTGCGGGGCGGCTCCCCCGCCGCAGGCACTGAGGGCAAGGACGACGGCGGCAGCTGCTGCAACCGCGCCGGTTCGGCGGAGCCTCCGCCCGGCCCGGGCGGATGTGGCCTCTGCTGCGCCATGACTGGCGGCTGAGGCAGGGCGGGAAAATAGCGGCACTGGGTTCTCCGATCTTCGTTGATCTTGAAAGCTGATTGAGTTCGAAATGAGTGGTCTGGAAAGTGATGAGAAAACGCTTTCTCATCACTGATGATATAAGCACTCTACTTGTATTACAAGACGCTCTGCCTGCTGATTTGAACGGGCGCCCAACAAGACGGAGTGGACAGGCGACGAACGCCCGTCCACCCCGCGCAGACGTCATCCAGGAGGCCCTATTTGATGCCCGTCGTCGCGATTCCCTTGATCAGGAAGCGCTGCCCGAACAGGAACACCAGGAACACGGGAAGCAGGGATACGATGGACATCGCGAAGAGCGAACCCCAGCTCGTGGCGGACTGCGAGTCCACGAAGGCGCGCAGGGCTACCGGAACCGTAAACATGTCCGGATCCGTCAGGTAGATGAGCGCCCCGAAGAAGTCGTTCCATGTCCAAATGAAGGTAAAGATGGTGGTGGTGGCAAGGGCCGGCACCATCAGCGGCAGGATGACCCGCAGGAAGATGCGGGGGTGCCCGGCGCCGTCGATCCTTGCGGCCTCATCCAGCTCCTTGGGAATACCCCGGATGAACTGCACCATCAGGAACACGAAGAACGCGTCCGTCGCCAGGAGCTTGGGCACGATCAGCGGCCAGAACGTGTTCACCCAGCCGATCTGCGAGAACAGGATGTACTGCGGAACGATGATCACGTGGAATGGCAGCATGATGGTCAAAAGCATGATGCCGAAGAACAGCTTCTTGCCGGTGAACTGCAGCCGCGCGAAGGCGTAGGCCGCCATGGAGCAGGAGATCAGGTTTCCCAGGATGGATCCCAGCACCACGATCGCCGAATTGAGCATGTAGTGGCCGAACGGATGGGTCAGTGCAGACCAGCCATCGGTATAGTTGCCCATTTCCAGGCTGTTCAGCCACAGTCCCGGCTCGCGGAAAATCAGTTCGTTGGGCCGCAGCGAGGACACAACCATCCACAGCAGCGGATAGATCATCAGGCCGCCGGCGACGATCAGGATGGCGTGCTTCATCAGCGCCTTGCTGCGCTGCGCACGGCTGAACGCCAGCGTCCCCCGGGACTCGCGCACCCTGGGCTTGCGGTTCGTAGGCTTGCCGGCAGCGGGCGTCTTCTTGTCCGGTGCGGGCAGCGTCTCAAGCTTAGTCGTCATAGAAAACCCAATACTTAGAAGCGATGAAGTTGATGGCGGTGAACACACCGATGATGACCAGCAGGAACCAGGCCATGGCCGAGGCGTAGCCCATGTCGAACTGGCCGAAGCCCTTTTGGTAGAGGTACAGCGTGAAGAACATGGTCGAGTCCGAAGGTCCGCCATTGCCGCCGGAGACGATGAACGCCTGGGTGAATGACTGGAACGAGCCGATGATCTGGAGCACGAGGTTGAAGAAGATGATGGGGCTGAGCATCGGCATGGTGATCCGCCGGAACTGCTGCAGGGTACTCGCTCCGTCGACCTTGGCTGCTTCGTAGTACATGACCGGGATCTGGCGCAGGCCGGCCAGGAAGATGATCATGGGAGCGCCGAACGTCCAGACGTGCAGCAGGATGATCGAGCCCAGGGCCGTGCTGGGATCCGAGATCCAGCCGGGCCCCTGGATGCCAAACATGGCCAGGACCTGGTTCACCAGGCCTGTGGTGCCGAAGATCTGCTTCCACAGGATGGCAACAGCGACTGAGCCGCCCAGCAGGGAGGGCAGGTAGAACACCGAACGATAGAACGGCAGCCCGCGCAGGCCTTTATCAAGAACCAGGGCGATCAACAGCGCGACCGCCAGCTGGAGCGGTACGCCAACGAAGACGTAGGTGAACGTCACCCGCAGCGAATTGTGCAGCCGGGCGTCGCTGAGCATGCGGGTGAAGTTGTCCAGGCCGGTCCATTCCGGCGGCTGGAGCAGGTTGTAGTCCGTGAAGGACAGGTACAGGGACATCAGCATGGGGCCGATGGTGATGGCGACGAGCCCCACCAGCCATGGCAGCAGGAAGATATATGCGGCCTTGTTGTCGCGGCCGTTGGCCTTCTTCTCCTCAGCGGTGGCTTTGCCCTTGCGGCGGGAGATCGAGCTGAGTTCGCTAATGGCGCTCACTGCGTCAACTCCGTCCGGCACAGCGGGCCCGCTGCCGGCATGCCTGCCGGGCGCGTCGCCCTGGGGATGTGTTTAGCGGCCATGTGGTCTCCTTTGGTCATCGTGGCCCTCCACGTCTTGGTGATCGTCTGCGCGATCAGTGTATGCACCGCCTTCGTGGCCGATCCGGCCGTCCTGCAGGATCTCCCGCAACGGCCTCTTCCGGCGCCTTTCGACGGTGCTGAACAACAGCGGCTTTGTACCAAAGTAAACGTTTTCTTGACTCCTGTATAGCCCTTTGTTAGTTTTTAAGAAAACGCTTTCTGTTACGCGGGTCAGCCATCCCGCGCAGCACTTCGAGGCTGCCAACCCCACCTCATCGCCTGTCCTCCGGGACAGCACCTCCCCTGAACAGTAGGCAGGTCCGTGAACGAAACCATCCAGCCGGTCCGGCCCAGTGCCATCCCCGGTTATGAGGACTGGCCCGATTGGGTCCGGCAGCGTCCTCGTTACCAGGCTTCCGGCCCCGCGGCGCAGGAACTCTCGGACGCCCTCGGCGTGCCGGTTCCATCCGCGCCGGAGGACCTGCAGGTCCACGGGGAGGACACGCACGACGGCGTCACCACCTCCCGGCTGAGCTGGCAGTTGGGCTTCGGCCCCCGGACTACCGGCTGGCTGGTGCGCCCGGCCGGAAGCGTCGAGCCCCTGCCGGGCGTTCTTGCCCTGCATTGCCACGGCGGAAACAAGTTCGGCGGGGCGGACCGGCTCGTGGAACTTCCCCACACCCATCCGTCCGCCGCGGCGGCCCGAGTGGGCCACTATGACGGTCACGCGCTGGCGACGGACGTGGCGCGGCGGGGCTTCGCGGTCCTGGCACATGACGGGTTCGCCTGGGGCAGCCGCCGCTTCGACCTGGCGGATCCGCCGTGGCGGACAGCCTCCGCTGTGGACGCACGCAAAGCCCAATGGCGGGAGGACGGCGTCGAGCCTTCCGAAGCGGACCTCTACAATGCCGCCGCCGGCTTCCACGAGGATACGGTGGCCAAGGCATCCGGACTGCTTGGCACCAGCCTGGCCGGAATGGTGGCGCACGACGACCTCGCCGCCCTGGAAGTGCTCGCCGGCCTGCCTGGCATCGACCGGGACCGGCTGGGCTGCCTCGGATTCTCCGGCGGCGGCGGCCGGTCGCTGATATTGGCCGCCCTGAGCCCCCGGATCCGGACCTACGTGGTGACCTGCATGATGACCACCTTCCAATCCCTTCTGCCCGCCTACCTGGACGCGCATTCCTGGCTTTTGCAGACCCCTGGGCTGTGGAAGCTCGGTGACTGGCCGGAACTCACCACCCGGTCCGGCGCCGGTAGCTTCCTGGTCCAGTACGCCCTCGCGGACCCGCTCTTCCCCGAGGCCGGCATGCGGGACGCCCACAACAAGCTGAAGTCACTTCATTCCACGGGCGCCTACACCGGCAGTTTCTGGCCCGGCGGCCACGTCTTCACTGCCCGGATGCAGCAGGAAGCGATCAGTTTCCTGTCGGCAGGCCTGGGCACCGGGGGCCAGCGGCCACAGAACCGTCCCACCTTTCAACCCCTTAGCCTTTGAGGACCACTTCATGACTCAGCAATCCGTCGCCGCGGATTTTGTCAGCCGCACCGCTGCTGACTCCGCAGATCCGCCCGCCCGCCCGCGCATCGCCCTGGTGGGCGTGCACGGATTCGGTGAGCGGCACCTGGCCAACATTGTCCGGCTTGAGGAAGCCGGAGCCCTGGAACTGGTGGCCGTCGCGGACCCCGCTCCCCCTGCGCCCGGGAGGCTCGCGGACTCCGTGGCCGTATTCCCGGACCTGGAACAGCTGCTGGGCTCCGGTCCGGCTCCTGACGTGGTCATCCTGGCCACCCCCATCCAGACGCACGCGCCGCTTGCCCTTGCGGCAATCGCCGCCGGGGCCGATGTCTACGTGGAGAAACCGCCCATGGCGTCCCTGGCCCAGTTCGACGCCGTGCTTGCCGCGGCGCAGCAGGCCGGCCGGCTGGTCCAGGTGGGCTTCCAGAGCCTGGGCTCCCACGCCCTTCCGGCTCTGGACCGGGTCGTAGCATCCGGTGAAATCGGCGAGGTCCGCGGAGTCAGCGCCATCGGCACGTGGGTGCGCACCAAGGGCTATTTCAAGCGATCACGCTGGGCAGGCAAACGCAGCCTGAACGGCACCGATGTGGTGGACGGCGTAGCCACCAATGCGCTGGCGCACGCGGTGGCCACCGGACTGAAGATCGCCGGCGCGGAATTGGCCCGCGACGTCCTGTCAGTGGAGACAGACCTGTACCGTGCCCACGCGACCGAAAGCGACGACACCTCGGTGATCCGGGTCCGCACGGCCGGCGGCGGGGTCCTCCACTGCGCCCTGACCCTGTGTGCCGACGAACAGACCGCGCCGGCCGTCACTGTCCACGGCGCCCTGGGCCGGGCAGACTTCTTCTACACGGAGGACCGGTTGACCGTGACAACACCCGACGGCGAGCGCACCGAAAAGTTCGGCCGCACCGATCTGCTGGAAGACCTCCTCGCCGCCCGCCGCTCATCGGGCAGCGCGATCCAGCTACTCAGCCCGCTGGCCGGGAACGGCGCCTTCATGACGGTGCTGGAAGCAATCCGGACGGCGGAGCAGCCCCGCGCGATCGGCGCAGCGCATGTGGCTTGGGAAGGTGAAGGCGACGACGCCCACCCGGTGGTCCGCGGAATCCGCCCGATGGTGCGCCGGGCCGCCGCGGCGCAGGCCACCTTCGCGGAGCTAGGCGCGCCGTGGGCCCGCGGGCTGCCGGAAGCCGGGCCGCAACCTGCATTCACGGTGAACGGGACGGTGGTGGCGAAGAGGGCAGACGGCAGCCGGATAACGAGCACCTCGTCGCCCCGGCCCTACCTCCATCCGGTCAGCACCCTTGCCGGCACCGTGGTGACCGACCATCTCCCCGAGGACCACGTGTGGCACCTCGGTGCGGGGGTTGCCATCCAGGACGTGGACGGCGTCAACTTCTGGGGCGGCCGCACCTACACCCGCGACGCCGGGGCCTACGTCTGGCGGAAGGACCATGGCCGGATTGTCACCCTCGCGGTGGAAGACCACCCCCAACGAGACTCCCGGACCGAAACCTTGAGCTGGCTGGCACCGGAGGGCTCTGCCGGGCCCGGGACTCCCCTCCTCAGCGAACGCCGGACGTGGAGCTGGGCAGCCGTCGACTCCTCCACGTGGCAGCTCACGCTGGACTTCACCCTGACGCCGGCCGGTCCGGACCCGGTCACGCTGGGCAGCCCGGGCTCGAACGGCCGGCCGCAGGGCGGATACGGGGGTTTCTTCTGGCGCCTTCCCGCCGTCGACGGAGCCAGGGTGTGGACAGCGTCCGCGGAAGGGGAAGACGCCGTCCACGGCGCCGTACCCTCCGCTGCGGCGCCGTGGCTGGCGTGGTCGGGCAATTTCCGGAACGGAGAGCCCGACGGCGGCCCTGCCACCCTCGTCTTCCTGCCCCGGCGGGAACCGGAGCAGCCCGGCGATCCCTGGTTTGTCCGTGTAGCGGGGTATCCCGGCGTCGGACTGTCCCTGGCGTGGGAGCGGGCGGCGAGAGCCAGCCACGCCTGCCCGCTGCACCGCACCGTCACCGTCCTCGTGGCCGACGGCCTCCTGTCCACCAGCGATATCGAACAACTCGTCTCTACTTTGGGGGAATCCATATGAACACCGCCACCCAACAGGCACAGCAGGACGCCGCAGCAGCAGGGCGGGTCGCACCGGCAAGCCCGGCCGACCGGGCCGTGAAGCGGCGGCGTGTACTGGACATCCTGGATGCCGCGGGCCGGGACTCGCTGCTCCTGACCACGAATACGGCGCTGACCTGGTACCTGGACGGAAGCCGCGTCCATATCAGCCTCGCCGGCGACCCCATCGCGGCCATGCTGGTTGACCGTGACGGGGACCATCTGGTCACCTTCAACAACGAGGCCGCCCGGATCGCCGCAGAGGAACTGCCCGACGGCGTCGCCCTCCACACGGTGCCCTGGCACGGCCAGCTGCATGCCGCCGCAGCCACGCTCGCCCCCGGCGGGACACCGCTCGCCGAGGCCGATGTCGCCGTCGAGCTGAGAACCGCCCGCCAGCCGTTCCTGCCTGGCGAAAGCGCCCGGTACGCCCGGCTGTGCGCCGACGCTGCCGCCGCGATGACCGACGTCCTCGCCGCTGCCACCCCGGAAACCACCGAGTTCGCCGTCGCCTCCGCCCTGGCCGCACGGATCGTGGCGATGGGGGCCGAGCCGCTGGTACTCCTGTGCAACGGCGCCGGACGCAGCGGCTTCCGGCACCCGCTGCCCACCCACGCGCCGATCGGCCGTCGGGCCATGGCGGTGGTGTGTGCGCGTCGCAACGGGCTGGTGGCCAACGTGACCCGCTGGGTGAGGTTCGACGCCGGCACCCCGGCCGAACTCGATGCCGAAGCCCGGATTGCCGCGGTGGAAGCGGACATCTTTGACGCCACCGTTCCCGGGGCACGCCTTGACGGCATCTTCGCGGAAATCCGGGAATCCTACGTCCGGCACGGCTTCGGCGCAGACCAGTGGACCCTTCACCATCAGGGCGGTCCGGCCGGTTACGCGGGCCGCGATCCCCGGGCGACCCCTGGCACCGATGATGCCGTGGTCCTCAACCAGACCTTCACGTGGAATCCTTCCGGTCCGGGGGTGAAAATCGAAGACACGGTCCAGCTCACCGAGTCGGGGGTCACTGTCCTGAGCGTGGACCCGCGCTGGCCGGCCGCCGTCGTGAACGGCATCCGGCGCCCGCTGACCCTGGAGTTGTGAGCCCGCGCTTTCCGGTACCGGCACACGGTGTAACGGGCGCCAAACTGCTGCCGCAACACGGCGTCACTGGTATAGACCGGCAGGCGCTTTCGGGAGCACACCTTCGGGATTTTTCCGCCCCGGGCGCCCATTGGATGCCCCGCCGGGTGGATTTGACTTGAAAACCGAGTCTTGTTCGGTGGGGTCACGCCACCACCGGGCTACGGGCAATCGGGTGGTGCCGCAAGCGGCGACCGAGGGAATGTTGAGCGTCCGTTACGGGGCCCGGAGCGGTTTCCGGGCGTGTTCTTTCTCACGATCGGTTCCCTTGCGGGCCGAACTGGAGCGTCAATAGCGTGGCACGGGACCGCGACGTACCAGCGAAGGACTGCAATGATTCCAGCACCCGCCAAGACGGACCCGCCCGCACCACACCGGACCGCACCAGGAGGCCACGATCCCGCTGGGAAGGAACCCTCGGGCATCCGGGCATTCCTGGCCACCGGGCTCCGCTGGGATCTGCCGGCCTCGCTCGTGGTGTTCCTGGTGGCGGTGCCGCTCTCCCTGGGCATCGCTGCCGCCTCTGGCGCCCCCGTCATGGCCGGCCTGATTGCCGCCGCCGTGGGCGGGATCGTCGCCGGCAGCCTGGGTGGTTCCCCGCTGCAGGTCAGCGGCCCCGCCGCCGGGCTGACTGTCATCGTTGCCGGCCTGATCGAACAGTTCGGCTGGCCCGTCACGTGTGCCATCACCGCGGCAGCCGGCGTGCTCCAGGCGCTGCTGGGCCTGGCACGGGTGGGCCGCGTTGCGCTGGCCATCGCACCGGTGGTGGTGCATGCCATGCTCGCCGGCATCGGTATCACCATCGTGCTGCAGCAGCTGCACGTGATGCTCGGCGCCGAGTCGGCCAGTGAGGCCTGGGAGAACATCATGGCCATGCCGGGCAGCCTCTTCGCCGCCGACATCGCCGCCGCAGTCCTTGGCGCGGTGGTTATCGCCATGCTGCTCGGCTGGAGGCACCTTCCTCCCGCCGTCCGCCGGGTTCCCGGGCCGCTAGTCGCCGTCATCGCGGCCACCGCCCTCTCCCTGCCCTTCAACGTGGACCGGATCACCTTCGACGGCTCGCTGCTGAGCGCGCTCGCCTTTCCCGAACTGCCCGACGGGAACTGGACCGCGGTAGTCATTGGTGTGGTGACCGTCGCGCTGATCGGGAGTGTGGAATCCCTGCTGTCCGCCGTGGCCGTGGACAAGATGCACCACGGCCGACGGACGGACTTCAACCGGGAGCTCCTGGGTCAGGGCGCTGCCAACGTGACCTCCGGGATACTGGGGGGCCTGCCCGTCACCGGCGTGATCGTACGGAGCGCCACGAATCTCGAAGCCGGCGCCCGGACGCGGAAGTCCGCAATCCTCCACGGGGTGTGGGTGCTGGTCTTCTCGCTGCTGCTGGCGGGCCTGATCCAGCTGATTCCGCAGGCTGTCCTTGCAGGGCTTCTCATCGTGATCGGCTCCCGACTGGTCCGGGCGGCCGACATCAGGACGGCACGGCGGACCGGTGACCTGACCGTCTACGGTGTGACCCTGTTCTGCGTGGTGTTCGTCAACCTGCTCGCGGGAGTTTTGACCGGCCTGGTCCTGGCCGTGGCCCTGGTTCTCTGGCGGGTGGCCCGGGCCAGCATCCACGCTGAACCGGCAGGCGCCAGTGACGGGAACCACTGGAGAGTGGTGATCGACGGCTCATGCAGCTTCCTCTCGCTCCCGCGCCTGAGCGCCGTGCTGGCCTCGGTTCCGGCCGGCGCGCACGTCACGGTGGAGCTGGAGGTGGACTTCCTGGACCATCCCGTCCACGACACCCTTGAGGCCTGGCGCAACCGCCACGCGGGCAACGGCGGCACGGTGGTCATTGAGGAAACCGGCACGGCAACACTCCACGCCGCACAGGCCGGGCCGCCGAGCCGCGGCAGTTTACGCTCCGCCCTTCGTGCCCGGCTGCGGAGCGACGACCGCACCGTGGGCTGATCCGGACTGTGGGCTGATCCGGGCGGGGCGGCAGCTTCTCCTCGGCCTGACGCAGCGTTCTTGCGACGCCTCAGGCCGAGGAGAACCACACGACGTGCGGTTCCCGCCGGGACACCCGAGGGGCAATGGCACGTTCCCCCCGGACCGCCCGGTCAACGTGGACAGCGTCGGGCCGGGCCACTTCAACCGCGACGCGCTTTTCGACCCTGACTATTTCCAAGGCTTCCACGTCCAGCAGCTTGCGCGCCCCCGTCCGCGAGTCCACGATCCAGAACAAGTCCGTGGATGGAATCGTTTCGGCCACGTGCCCCCGGTGGAACAACCGCCCCTTGTGCCAGGCTTCGATTTCTTCCCCGGCCGATAACTCCGAGCATGTGCGGACGATGGTATTGCCGCCTGTATCCACGATGAGCCCCTCCCCTGGTGCTACTCCTGGGACCAGCATCCCCCGGCAAGATTGCAGCAACGTTTCCGGAGGGTGATTTTCCTGTGTCACTCGTGCCCCGGCCCGTCAGCACAGCCGGGCAGCACCGCTGGGACAGCACGGCTACGGCAGCACCAGGACTCCGTCCACCCGCCGCGGGATTCCCAGCGGGTTGGCTTCCCGCAGCGCGGGATGCAGCACGGCTTCCGGAGCATCCTGGTAGGCCACGGGACGCTGGAAGCGGCGCACCGCCGTCGCCCCCACCGACGTGAACAGCGAGGTGGTGGCCGGGTAAGGGCCGCCATGCTGCTGGGCCCAGTTCACCGCAACACCGGTGGGCCAGCCGTCGAACAGCACGCGGCCGGCGAGGCCGGACAACTGCTCCACCAGCCCCGAAACATCCTCGCCCGGCTGCGCGTGGACGGTGGCGGTCAGGCTGCCGGGCACCAGCGCGAGCGCTTCGGCCAGCTCATAGCGGCCGGAGTATTCGATCAGCAGCGTGGTGGGGCCGAAGCACTCCTCCAGCAGTTCCGCCGGGCGCTCCAGCACGGTGGCCGCGGCGGTCCTGAAGATCACCGGGGCCGCGCCGTTCGCTGCGGTATCCTGGTCGACCGAACCGCTGACCACCTGCACGGCGGGCCGGCCCGATGCATCCGTCAGTGCAGCCACCGCCCGGAGGCCGTCCGGGTAGGCGTCGGCGATCCGCTCGGTCAGCATGGGCGCCGCCCCCTTGTCGTTTGCGGCTTCCGCCAGCAGCGCCGGGAAGTCGGTGCCGGCGGGGATGAACACGAGCCCCGGCTTGGTGCAGAACTGCCCGGCGCCGAGGGTGAATGACCCTGCGAGGCCTGCGGCCAGTTCACCGGCACGTTCCTGCAGCGCGGCCGCAGTGATGACCACCGGGTTCAGGCTGCCCAGTTCTCCGTAGAACGGAATGGGTTCGGGACGGGAGACCGCAAGGTCGAACAACGCCCGGCCGCCGGGAATGGACCCGGTGAAACCCACGGCCTTGATCGCGGGATCCTGCACCAGTGCGGTGCCGGCGTCCCGTCCGCTGACCAGCGCGAACAGTCCGTCGGGAGCACCGGCTGCGGCCAGCGCCTCCGTGACGATTTCCGCCGTCCGCTCGGACAGCCTGAGGTGGCCGGAGTGCGCCTTCACAATAACGGAACAGCCGACGGCGAGCGCCGACGCCGTGTCGCCGCCGGCCACCGAGAACGCGAACGGGAAATTCGACGCCGAAAAGACAGCCACCGGACCCACCGGCTTCAGCAGCCGCCGCAGGTCAGGTTTGGGCGGAGTGGACGAAGGTTCGGCGTGGTCGATGACGGCCTCAAGGTAGGAGCCTTCCGTGATGACCCTCGCGAAAAGCCGCAGTTGCCCGGTGGTGCGGGCCACCTCGCCGGTAAGCCTCACGGCGCCCAGCCGGGTCTCCTCGTCGGCAATGGCCACCAGTTCCGTCACGTTGGCATCCAGCGCATCGGCGACGGCGTTCAGCCAGCCGGCCCGTTCGACGTCGGACGCTGCCGCGGCGGTTTTGGCCGCCCAGGTGGCGGCGGCCGTCAGGGCGGTGAGTTCAAGGGTTGCTGTTGTCACAGTGCGTTCCTGTTCTGGTGATCGGCGGATGAGCCGGAGAAGGCGAACCCCAGTCCGGGCCTGCCCGTGAGGGTGAGCAGGCTGTCACGGACCTGCACGGGTGAGGGCGCGTCCAGCACGCCAAGTTGTTCGAAGGAGGCGTCCTCGATGTCCTCCACGAGGGTGGGCTCGGCCATGGTCAGCGCAAGCTGGCCGGAGAGTTCCGGCAGCAGGTGCGGCATGACCCTGATGCTGTGCGTTCGGGCAAGTTCCACGATGCGGCGGAACGGGGTGATGCCCCCGACGCGGATGATGTTGGGCTGGATGATGTCCACTGCACCCGCCTCGATGAAGTCACGGAAGCGGTAGATGTTGTGCAGGTTCTCGCCCAGCGCGATGGGTACCGGCGAGTGCTGGCGCAGCCTGCGGTAGGCCCAGAGGTCGTCGGCCCGGAGGGGTTCTTCCAGCCATTCGAGGCCGAACTCGCCCAGCACGTCCAGGGCACGGAACGTGGCGGGCAGGTCCCAGCGCTGGTTGGCGTCGATCATCAGCTTCCGGTGCGGGCCCAGGACCTTCCGGACAGCGGCCACGCGTTCCATGTCTTCCCGGAGGTCCGGTTTGCCCACCTTGATCTTGACGGCGTTGTGCCCGGCAGCCACCCAGCGTTCCACCTGCGCCACGAGCTCCCCGAGGGAATAGTGCAGGTTCACGCCCGAACCGTACACCTCCACCGAATCCTGGCGCTGGCCCAGCAGCCCGGTGACCGAGGTTCCGGCGCGGCGGGCCTGCAGATCCCACAGGGCAAGGTCCGCACCGGCCATGGCGATGGTGGTCAGTCCTCCGCCGCCCGCTTCGTGCAGCCGCTTCCACAGCTCGTCCCACACTCCCTCGGGGTTCGCTTCGAGCCCGGTGATGAAAGGCGCAACGTCGAAATCCAGGAGGGCTTTGACCGCCTGCGGGCCGATAGTGGGGGTCCAGGAAAACCCGTGCCCGGCGCCGCCGTCGTCCGTTTGTATTTCGGTGACGATCACATGGTTTTCCGGTGCCTCCGCACCCCAGCTCCGCAGGAGCGGAACAGTCAGCAGGCGGCTTGAGAGCCCGGTGATCCGGGGCAGCGTCCGCACCTCTGCGGCGACCGCCACCTCGGCAACTGGCGAGCCCATCAGCGGCCGGCCAGCTCGTAGCCTTTGGCCAGGATGGACTTGAGCTGGACCAGCTGTTCCTCGGTGGGGTCAACCAGCGGGGCCCGCACCGGCCCGACCGGCAGGCCGCCCAGGCGCAGCCCGGCCTTGATCAGGGAAACGCCGAAACCCGGGGTCTGGTCGCGGAGCCTCACCAGCGGCGCGTAGAAGCCCTCCAGCAGTGCGTGCCGGCGGTCCTCGTCGCCGGAGATGTAGGCGTCGTAGTAGGCCTTGGCGATTTCCGGTGCCATGGCAAACGCGGCCGAGGAGTACAGCGGGATGCCCAGTCCGCGGTAGGCGCCCTGGGTCAGTTCCGCGGTGAGCAGGCCGTTGAAGAGCAGGAAGTCCTCGCGGCCGGTGGCGTTGATGGCGCTGACGATTTCCTGGGCCAGGCCGACGTCGCCGAGGCCGTCCTTGAAGCCGATCACCTTGGGGTTGGCGGCCAGCCGGGTCATGGAGGCTGCCGTGTACTTGGCGTTTCCGCGGTGGTAGACGATCACCGGCAGGCTGCTGGCCGCGGCCACGGCCTCGATGTAGGCCACCAGGCCGTCGGTGGGGCCGGTGACGAGGTACGGCGGCAGGACCAGCAGGGCGTCCGCCCCCGCTTCCTCGGCGATGCGGGCGGCTTCAAGCGCGTGGCCCAGCGGCCCGCCGGCACCGGCAACCACCGGGACTTGGCCCGCCACGGCTTCGACGGCGGCGGTCACCACGGTGCGCACCTCGTCGATGCTCAGTGCGTGGAACTCTCCGGTGCCGCAGGCCGGGAACACGCCGCCCGGGCCGTGCGGGAGGCGGGAGGTGATGTGTTCCTTGAGGATGTCCACATCAACAGTCCCTTCCGGTGTGAAGGGCGTGACGGGGAAGAACAGTACGCCGTCGAATTTCATGGGGTCTCCTTTGATCCTGTGCCGGCCGCGACCAGCACGGCGGGGGTCTCGTCATTGAGGGTGGTTTCAGTCTTCAGTTCGGTCCGCCAGCTGCGCTTGGGTTCCCAGCCGAGCAATTCACGGGCCTTGGTGATCGAGAATGCCGGGCTGGTGCCCGTGAGCCCGGCGGCAAGCTCCGAGCTGCCGGGCAGGAAACGCGGCATCAGCTCCGCAAGCGGTGCGGTGGCCAGTGCGTCGGCTGCTCCCACGAAGAAGGTCTGTCCGTTGGGGATGCTATCCATCCTGGCCAGCAGCAGGTCCAGGAAGTCCGCCACGTCCCGCGCGTCCACGTAGTTGAAGAGTGCGGGCGCGGACAGCGCGGGATTATCCAGCCGTTCACGGACGGTGTGGCCCTGCTGGGTGGGCGCGCCCGCCCATTCCTCCGGCGAGATCACGTAGCAGGGCCGGAAGGCCGCATAGCGGATGGCCTCCCCCTGCGCCGCGGCGAACATCTGCACGGTCTGTTCGGCGATGAGTTTGGACAGTGCATAAGCGTTCCATGGTTTTGGTGCGGTGCGCTCGTCCACCGGGAAGCTCTCCGGCAGCCAGCCCGCGGGCGAGCCGTAGCCCAGCACTGTGGGGCTGCTTGCCGTGACGATCCTGCCGATGCGCAGTTCCGTCGCCGCGCTGATGACGGCGTATGCCAGTCTCGTGTTGGTGCTGAAGATGACGTCTTCCGGCGCACTGAACGGCACGGCGATCGCCGCAAGGTGGACGACGGCGTCGGGCGCTGTTTCGCGCAGGAGGCGTTCCGCCTCCCCCGGCGCCAGAAGGTCGGCAGTGAGCTGCTCGACGCCGTCGGGCAGCTGGGCGGCGGCAACAGCGTCTCGGTCCACGGAGATGACGTGGTGGCCTGCCCCGGCGAGGCCGGCAACAACACTGCGTCCCAGCCGGCCGGAGCCGCCGGTGACAAAAATCCTGCTCATGGTGATTCCTTAGGATTTCAGGCCGCGGGCTAGGCGCCGCGGCGAAGGTCGGCGCCGAGCCCCAGGTCCGCGGTGCGGACCGGAAGCCCGGACTCGAGGGACGCGTTGCCCGCGATGCCGACCGACACGGAACGAAGTCCGTCCAAATAGCCGGAGGGGCGTCCCAGCGGGTCCTCGCCGGGGCCGTTGAAGAGATCGGACAGGAGGAGCTCATCGCCGCCGCCGTGGCCTCCTTCGCCGTTGACGATGGGCACCTCGTACGCCGCCTCCCAGTGCCGCTGGACCACCAGTCGTTCACCGTTGCGGCGGACCGCGTCCTCTTCTTCGACGGGCGTCGCCGACGGGTCCACCACGGTCTTCTTGTCCGTGCTGTGCAGGACAGCGGCGCGTTCCACCACTTCAAGTTCCGCCCGGCCTTCGGTTCCGTTGACAGCCACCCGGTAGCCTTCCCAGGGGCTGTGCGCGTTGAGCGAATAGCTGAGGACGGGACCGCCCTGGTAGTCCACCACCAGCGCGAGGTTGTCTTCGATGGTGATTCCGGCCGTGAAGACGTCCTGGTCGCGGCGGTAGCCGTCGAAGTGTTCGTTGTCCAGGAAGAGCGCCTTGAGGCGTTCGTCTTCCCGCAGGTCCAGCGCGAAGGGGTCTTTTTCGGCCGGCCCTGTTCCGGCGGCGGAAGCACCGGCGTCGGGCGTTCCCCGTTCCGGGCGCGGGCCCAGGCCGCGCTCAGCGGCGTTCTTGTCGCCGTAGAACTTCAGGCCGCCCGAAGCGAAAACGCGCTCCGGGACGTCGTCGATCCACCAGTTGACCAGGTCGAAGTGGTGGGATGCCTTGTGGATCAGCAGGCCGCCGGAGTTCTTCTTTTCGCGGTGCCAGCGGCGGAAGTAGTCGGCTCCGTGGACGGTGTCCAGCACCCAGCTGAAGTCGATGGAGGTGACCCTGCCGATCACGCCGCTCTGGATAATTTCCTTCAGGGCGCTGTTGCGCGGCGAGTAGCGGTAGTTGAAGGTGACCACAACATTCCGGCCGGTTTCTTCGACGGCCCTGGTGATCCGGCGGCAGCCTTCGGCATCGATGGTCAGCGGCTTTTCCACCACCACATCGGCACCGGCTTCCAGGCCTTCCACGATGTAGTCGGCGTGGGTGTAGTCCGGCGTGGTCACCACAACGCGGTCAATGTCGTTGTCCCGGATGAACGCCGTCAGGTCGGCGGGATCAAACGCTGCGACGGGACCGGGAGCCCCGAGTTCCTGGATGAGCTTCTGGTAGAACTCCACGCGGCCGGGGTTGACGTCGGAGAAGGCCACGAGTTCGGCGGTGTCCGAGTGCTTGCCGAAGATCGCGCGGATGTACATTTCCGAACGGCCGCCTGTGCCGATCAGCGCGATGCGTGCTTTGCGGACCGGCTTGGAGGAGGCGGCGTCGGCAGTGGTGTCGTCGGCGGCGACGGTACCGCCCGGACTAACGGTGTTGGCTGTATTGGCCATTGCGGTGTAAACCCTTTCGGAAGGCAGGAATCCGGCCGCTTGACGGTCGGTGGCGGTGCGGTGAGAATGATGAGAAAGCGTTTTCTCGGAACGTTATAAGCTTTGTATCAAGACTCTGGCGGTCACGTCAACCATCGTCCCGAACGGGAATGCCCGTAGCGGAAGACGGCGAAGGAGTCGGAGAAGCCCGGAAAGGGGCCACTTTGGGCAGGAGAGCCACCACCCGGCGAATCGGCATTGCCGACGTCGCCCTCAAGGCCGGCGTTTCACACGCGACCGTTTCGCGTGTGATGAACGGCAACTTCACCGTTGACCCCACCATCGCCGAGCGCGTCAGGGCTGCCGCCACCGAACTGAACTACCAGCCGAACCCGGTGGGACGCAGCCTGGCGCTGGGAAAGACGGACACCATCGGCATTGTGGTGCCGGACCTCTCCAACCCCACCTTCCAGGCCATCCTCCGCGGCCTCAGCATGGCCGCCGCCCAGGACGGCTACCGGGTCCTGATCGCCGACTCCTCCGAAGTGTCCAGCGAGGAGGCCATCCTCGCCGGCGAGGCCCGCCGCCGCTGCGACGGACTGGTGCTCTGTGCGCCGCGCATGGGCGACGCCGAACTGGAAGAGCTCGCGCCATCACTCCAGCCCATGGTGCTGATCAACCGCACCACTGTGGACACCCACACGCCCAGCCTCATGGTGGACTACGGCCAGGGTATCCAGGAACTGGCCGAACACCTCGTGGGCCTGGGCCATACGCGGCTTGTTTTCCTGGCCGGACCGGAGCGGAGCGCGTCGAACGGCCTACGCCTCGTCGGACTGGAAAAGTTCACGGCGGCCCACCCCGAGATTGAACTCACAATGCTCGACGGCGGCTCCACCTTCGAAGCGGGGCACCAGTCGGTTGATGCGGTTGTTGCCAGCGGCGCCACCGGAGTTTTGGCCTTCAACGACCTCGTCGCCATGGGCCTGCTCAGCGGGCTCCACGAGCGCGGCGTCAGGGTTCCGGAGGACATTTCCGTCACAGGCTTCGACGACATCCCCTTCGCCCGCTACACCACTCCCACGCTCACCACGGCAGCGGTTCCCATCACCGAGCTCGGCCAGCAGGCGTGGCACCGGATGCGGGATCTGATCCGCCACGTCCCCTCGGACGCAGCCGCCGAACGACCCACGGTGTTTCAGCCCCGGCTCGAAGTCCGCGGCAGCACGGGCCCGGCGAAGGGCTAGCCTCTCCTCGGGAGAGTTTTTGTCCAGATAATGGCACCTGGGACCCCTTTTGGGGCCATTATCTGGACGAAAACTCTCAGCCGGACCTAGGCCACGGGCGGCGCAAGCAGCACATCAATCAGCTGCGTCAGCCCGTCCGCCATGTCCACGTCTTTGTCGTAGAGCCACTGCAGCTGCAGGCCGTCAAAGGCGGCCACCACCAGCCGCGCCAGCTTCGTCGCCGGCACGTCCCGGCGCACTTCCCCGGCATCCTGGCGGCGGCCAATGTCTTCGGCCAGGTCCGTCACCACCTGGGCGTATCGCTCCTGGAAATAGGGGTGGGAATCGTGACCCGGATCATTCGCCGTCGCTGATGCCACCGCATACAGCGTGGTGAGCCCTGGCTCCTTGCGGTTGCGCTCAGCGATCGGCGCCATCAGCTGCAGGCCCACTTCCTCGTGTGCACCGGCGGCCAGGCTTCGCCGGTCCCGTTCGGCCAGCACCGCCGTCAGCAGCTCCTGCTTGCCGCGAAAGTAATGGAACAGGGTGGCTTCCTTGACCCCCACCAGCTCGGCTACGCGTTTGAGCGCCGTACCCTCGAAGCCTTCCGTGGCAAAAACATCCGTGGCCGTCTGGATTATCTGTTCGCGGCGTTCGGCTCCCTTTGCGTACTGGCCGCGTGGCTTCGACGTTGACATTGAGACAGTGTATTTCACTTCTTTGAACAAAAATCTAGTCAGACTTGGTTTTTGTCGCTACCATCATTGTCAGGACCCAATGGAGGGTCACTTTTCGTCAGGAGGCAATGTGGCCGTCAAGACCATTCCCCAGGATTCCGCTGCTACTCCGGCCAGCGGAACCCTGCTCAGCAGCATTTCAACCGGCAGCACCACGAACACCGCCACTCCAGGAGGCTTAGCACCAGTCGGGACATCCTCGACGGCACCGTCCACTGCGCCCCGCGCCTACGTCATCGGAATGCCCATCGCGAGTGCCGGCCTCTGGATGGCCGTACTGGCGCCGGCCCTGGTGGTCCTCGCCATCAAGGTTTCCGAGATCACCACGCCGGACACCCGGGCAGGCGCACTGAGCCTCGTGGCAGGAGTCGGCGCCCTGGTCGCGCTGCTCGCCAACCCGTTCTTCGGCAGGCTCAGCGACCGCACCACGTCACGGTTCGGCATGCGCAAGCCCTGGATCGTCGGCGGCTCCCTCGTAGGGCTCGCGTCGCTGTTCCTGCTGGGTTCAGCCACCGGAGTTGCCGGGGTGCTGATGGCGTGGGTGGTGGCCCAGCTCGGTTTCAACGCCGCCCTGGCAGCGCTCGTGGCAACGCTCCCCGACCAGGCCGCCCCGGCTGAGCGCGGGCGCCTCTCCGGCCTGATCGGCATGACCCTTCCCGTGGGCCTCGTTGCCGCGGCGTTCTTTGCGCAAATGTTCGACAACGCGCTGCAGATGGCCGTGGTGCCCGGCATCGTGGGGACCGGGCTTGCCATCGCCTTTGCCTTCACGTTCAAGGACCGGGTCCTGACCGAGAAGCCTGCACCGCTGAACCTCAAGGAGGTCCTGGGGTCGTTCTACTTCAACCCGCGCACCTACCCCGGCCTGGGGTGGGCCTGGCTCACCAAGTTCATGGTCTACATCGGGTACTGTGCCGGGCTGCTCTACCTGCCGTACTTCTTCACGGACCACCTCCACGTGGCTGAAACCCAGGTCACCAGCCTGGTGTTCCAGGCCACCCTCGTCAGCTCGGCCGGCACTGTTGCCACCAGCCTCCTGGGCGGCTGGATCAGCGACCGCATCGGCAAGCGCAAGGGCATGGTGATCATCTCCGCCCTGATCATGATGGTGGGCCTGATCGTCATTGCCACCAGCAGCACCACCGGCCAGGTCCTGGTGGGCCAGGCGATCGCAGGACTGGGCCTTGGATGCTTCAGCGCCGTGGACGTCGCCCTCATCACCGACCTCCTGCCCGGCAGCCAGGGCGACAACGCCAAGACCTTCGGCGTCTTCAACATCGCCCAGGCACTCCCCCAGTCCCTTGTGCCCGCCGTCGCCTTCCCGGTGATTGCGTTCGGCGGCTACCCCGCCCTGTTCCTCGGCGGTGCGGCCATCGGCATCATCGGCGCCGTCCTCGTTATCCGCATCAAAGGAGTCAAGTAAATGAACCCCGCACTCTCGCCTGCCGTCCTGGTCCCGGCGTCGGATTCCCAGGATGCCGAAGCCCGGATCCGCGAACTCGCCCAGGGCCTCACCCTCGAGCAGCAGGTCCAGCTGCTGACCGGAGCGGACGTCTGGGCCACCCATGCCATCCCCGACATCGGGCTGAGCCGGGTGGTCATGTCGGACGGGCCGTCCGGCGTTCGCGGTGAAGACTTCGATGAGCGTCACGACTCCGTCTCCCTGCCGTCGTCGTCCGCTTTGTCCGCCACCTGGAGCGTCGAAACGGCGCGCCGCTACGGCCAGGTCCTCGGCCAGGAGGCGCGCCGCAAGGGCGTGCACGCCGTCCTCGGCCCCACCATCAACCTGCACCGCTCCCCGCTGGGCGGCCGGCACTTCGAATGCATGAGCGAGGATCCGCGGCTGACCGCAACCATGGCCGCCGGGTATGTTGCCGGCGTGCAGTCCATGGGTGTCGGCGCCACCCCCAAGCACTACCTCGCCAACGAGGCCGAGACGGACCGTTTCACCGCCGACTCGGTAGTTGACGAACGTCCGCTGCGCGAGCTCTACCTGGCGGCCTTCGAGGACGCCATCACCGAGGCCCGCGCCTGGCTGGTGATGAGTTCCTACAACTCCATCAACGGCACCACGGCGAGCGAAAACAAGCTGCTCGAAACCCCGCTGTCCACGGAATGGGGATTCGACGGCGTCGTGGTTTCCGACTGGACCGGGGTCCGCTCCGTCGACGCAGCGAATGCGCACCAGGACCTGGAGATGCCCGGCCCGGTGGGCCATTGGGGCCCCAAGCTGCTGGCAGCCGTGAACGACGGCCGGGTCAGCCGCGAGGCCATCCTGGAAAAGGTCACCCGCATCCTGCGGCTGGCGGCCCGCGTGGGTTCCCTCGAGGGGTTCACCCCCGCGGTGACGGAACTTCCCGCCTCGCTGAACGGCGCCGCCGTCGCCCGTGAAGTGGCTGTCCGCGGCGCCGTACTGGTCCGCAACGAAGGAGGCATCCTGCCGCTGGACGCCAGGAAGCTTGGCAGCGTGGCGGTGATCGGCCACAACGCTGAGGAAGCGCGCACGCAGGGCGGCGGCAGCGCCACGGTGATGCCCAAATACACCGTCTCGCCGCTGCAGGGGCTTCGGAAAGCACTGCCCGACGACGTCGACGTCACCTATGTCCGCGGCGCGAAGGTGGCCGAGGGGCTGCAGGCATTCCCCCGTACGTCGCTCCGCAACCCCGTGTCCGGTGTGCCCGGACTCCGCGTCACGTTCCTTGCCCCGGACGGCTCGGAGATTTCCGGCGAAGACCGCCTTGCCTCGCACCTGATCTGGTTCGGCATCGGAATTCCCGACGGCGCCGCCTCCATTCGGATGGAAACGGACTGGACGGCCGAAACGGCCGGCGTCCACCACCTCGGCGTCGGGACCGTGGGCCGGATCCGTCTCGCGCTCAACGGCATCGAAGTGTTCAACAGCGAGATCGAGGACGACACGGACGTCCTGGGCGCCGCGCTGTTCGATCCGCCCAAGACTGTCCATGCCATCGAAACGGCTGCCGGCCAGAGCGTGCGCATCGAAGCCGAGTACCAGCTGCCGAAGGAGCAGGCCATCCCGTTCACCGCCATCCTGCTCGGCGAGGAAACCGTGGTTGCCGATCCGCAGGCCGAGATCGACGCCGCAGTGGAAGCCGCCCGGGCAGCCGACGTGGCAGTTGTGGTGGTGGGGACCAACGCGGCCATCGAATCCGAAGGCTTCGACCGCAAGGACCTGGACCTCCCCGGCCGCCAGAACCAGCTGGTGGAGGCTGTCGCCGCGGTGAACCCGCGCACGGTGGTTGTGGTGAATTCAGGCTCACCCGTCCTCATGCCGTGGCTGGACAAGGTGGGCGCCGTGCTGCTCGGCTGGTTCGGCGGCCAGGAATTCGGCACCGCCATCGCCGACATCCTGCTGGGCGCCGAGGAACCGGGCGGACGCCTGCCCACCACCTGGCCCGCCGCGCTGGCGGATGTCCCCGTCCTCAACACCACGCCGGTTGACGGCAAGGTGGCCTATTCCGAGGGGATCCACATCGGCTACCGGGCCTGGCTCAAGCAGCAGGCAGCGGGCGGAGCGGCCCCGGCCCTGCCATTCGGCTTCGGCCTGGGCTACACCACCTTTGAGCTGGGCACCGCCCACGCACCGCAGTCGGTCCCGGCCGGGCAGGACGTGGTGGTTCATGTTCCGGTCCGCAACACCGGCACACGCACCGGCCGCGAACTGGTCCAGGTGTACCTCGACCGCGCCGACAGCGCCGTGGAACGGCCGGTCCGCTGGCTCGCCGGCTACGCCGGAACACACCTGGCACCGGCAGGCACGGACAGCGTCGAAGTGCGCATCCCGGCGAAAGCCTTCGCGCATTACGACGGCGGATGGCAGTTCGAGCAGGGCACGTTCCGCCTGCTGGTGGGCCGGCACGCGGCTGACGATTTCCAGGTACTGGAGATCGAACTGCGCTGACGCCCCCACCCCTCCTTCCCCTTCCGAGTTTTTGTCCAGATAACGTGAGATAAACAGGCCCTTGGGCACGTTATCTGGACAAAAACGCCAGAGGGCTAAGGCCGGGCAGGGTCCGAATCCTTCGGATCCAGCCCGGCCTCTTTGTAATAACCCTCGATATGGGCTGCCACGAGCCCGGCTGCCCTGCCGCCGTCGTGGTGGTTAATGGCCGCGAGGATCTCGCGGTGCTCGGCGCGGAGCCGGTCGGCAGTGGCCTCCCAGTCGGGAAGGTTGGCCGTCAGCCTACCGGCGTAGCTTTGGATCGCTTCGCGCAGGGAGCCCATCATGGCACTGACCACGGCGTTGCCGGCAGCTTCGGCGAGGGCCAGGTGGAAGCGGACGTCGAGGGCCAGGAATTCGTCGGTGTCCGGGCACGCCTCCATCTTTTCCAGCAGCTCGGCGGCCTCTGCCAGCGCCGGGGAGTCCGTTCGGGCCCGGGCAACCGCCCAGGATTCAAGCAGGACGCGGGTCTGCACAATATCCGCCACGGGCAGGTGCGAGGTGGCCACGTGGAGTCGCAGCGCCGATCCGAGCGCCGCCGTCGGGTCGGCGATGACCACCGTGCCGGCATCGGGACCGGATCCCACCCCGGCGCGGACTACCCCCATGGCTTCCAGGACGCGGATCGCCTCACGGACAGAGGTGCGCGAGACCTGCAGATGTTCGGCCAGCATCCGCTCCGCCGGCAGCCGACCACCCAGTGCCAGTTCGCCGCTGGAAAGCTGGTTCTCGATCCACTGCAGGACCAATTGATGGGTACGCATGGGCCAATGGTACTTGATGTGGTTGGACCACATCCCTTAGAGTGTGGTTAGACCACAGGCCACCTGTCCAGAGCCACCCCAGCCCGATGCCCCGGAGGCAGCAATGACGCACACTATCCAGCCCAACAACCCCGAGGCCACCCCGGCCCCTGACACAACGGACGTTCCGTCCACGGCCGCCGGCGCCGCACCCGGAGTGTCCATAACCGGCGCAACGTTGTCCGGCGCAGTGAACCGGGCCGCAGCAGCAGTCCCGGCCGCGCTCAAGCGCCGCGTGCCGAAGTACTCGGACCTCGCGCCGCTGATGCAGTTCAAGAAGCCCGAGTTCAGCCGCGCCGCGAAGCTGCAGCGCGCCAGCACCATCTGGGAGCTGCGGGACATGGCCAAGCGCCGCACCCCGCAGGCACCGTTCGATTACACCGACGGCGCCGCCGAAGCCGAAATCACCCTGCGGCGCGCCCGTGAAGCCTTCCTGGACATCGAGTTCCGGCCGGGCATCCTCCGGAACGTCTCCAGCATCGACCTGGGCACCGACATCCTGGGTAAGCCGTCCCGCCTGCCCGTCGGCATCGCGCCCACCGGCTTCACCCGGATGATGCAGTCCGAAGGTGAGTACGCCGGTTCGCAGGCCGCTGAGGCCGCCGGCATTCCCTACACGCTCTCCACCATGGGCACGGCGTCCATTGAGGATGTCGCCCAGGCGGCACCCAACGGACGCAACTGGTTCCAGCTGTACCTGTGGACGGACCGCGACCGCTCCCTCGAACTGATCGAGCGCGCCGCCAAGGCAGGAAACGACACCCTGATGGTCACTGTGGACACCGCCGTCGCCGGCGCCCGCCTCCGCGACGTCCGCAACGGCATGACCATCCCGCCGGCACTGACCATCAAAACCGTGCTGGATGCGTCCTACCGTCCGGCCTGGTGGTTCAACTTCCTCACCCACGAGCCGCTGACGTTTGCGTCGCTCTCGCGGTACACCGGCACCGTGGCGGACCTGATCAACTCCATGTTCGACCCCACCCTGACGTTCGAGGACCTGGACTGGCTGCGCGAAACCTGGAAGGGCAAGCTCGTGGTCAAGGGGATCCAGACCGTGGAGGACGCCCGCAAAGTAGTGGACCACGGCGCCGACGGCGTGGTGCTCTCCAACCACGGCGGACGCCAGCTGGACCGTGCGCCCATCCCGTTCCACCTGCTGCCCGGCGTCAAGGAGGCCTTCACCAAGGACAACTCCGACGCCGCCATCATCCTGGACACCGGCATCATGAGCGGGGCGGACATCATTGCCGCGCTGGCCCAGGGCGCCGACTTCACGCTGATCGGCCGCGCGTACCTCTACGGCCTCATGGCCGGCGGCCGGGCCGGCGTGGACCGCGCCCTCCAGATCCTGGAAAAGGACATGACCCGCACCATGGCGCTGCTGGGCGTCAGCAAGCTCTCCGAGCTCACCCCGGACCACGTCCGGATCCTCGGCAGGTAGGCCGGGCCCGTTTTCGGAGACCCGCCCAACTGACTAGCAGTTAACGCTCCCAAAACGCGTTTTCACAGCGTTAACTGCTGGTCAGTTGGGTGAAGCCGGGCTACTTCTTGCGGCCGAACTTGGGCAGGTTCGCGATGAGGTCGGCGGCTTTTGTGGCGGCCCGGCCCACGGTGCGGCCGATCTGCTGCGGGACGGTGTCATCCCCGGCCGTGGCCACCGGAATCGCTACGGCCGGGCTCAGCTGACCGCCTTCCGAGGCACCGGGCACTGCTGCTGACCCGGACGGACGGACTGTGCCCGCAGCCGCGGCCACCGGCGACGGCGTGGCCGCTTCCGACGCCTGCACGGTTTTTTCCTCCAGAATCTGGGCGGCCGGTGAGCTGACGACGGCGGCACGCGGCCCGACGTCGAACGTCTCCAGCCAACTGGCGACGCCGGCAAGCGGTTTGGGGTTCAGCGCGTAGTAGCGCTTCTGGCCCTGGGCGCGCATGCTGACCAGATCGGCCTCGCGAAGCACTTTCAAATGTTTGGAGATGGTGGGCTGGCTGGCGTCCAGTTCCTCAACCAGCTCCCCCACTGCTTTGTCCCCCGAGCGGAGGGATACCAGAATGTCACGCCGGGTTGCCTCAGCAATGACGGCAAATACGTCGTCTGTCACCATGGGATCCACCCTAGCGACATATACGCCGGATGGCATCCACTATTTCCTCCTGCGCACAACGGCCATTGCCCCGCACCTGCCGCAGTGCTACAACGGACTCACGGTTGCCCCGGGCTGTCCGGCTGCGGCCGCTCAAACATGAGGGGTGGGTGGCCATGGATTTCCTGCGCCAGCAGCTGTTCAACATCATCGCGTTTGTGTTTTTGGGCTTGTTTGTGGCGGTCTGGGGATCCGTGCTGCTGCGCGTCGGGTTCTGGGTGCCCGACGGCAGGACGGTCGCTCCGCCCCTCAACGGAGCCCTGGTGACTGCGGCGGGCGTGCTGGCCACGTCCCTGAGCTCCCTGACCGCATCGGCCCTGGGGTTCACCATTGCCGAAGTCCGCCGCGATGAGGAAGCCCGCCGTGACCTGAAACCTGGCCAAGCCGGCGCCACCGTTGCCTTCAACCCGGCCGAGGTCACGGCCCGGCTGTCCGGCCGGATCGTGGCCGCGGTGGTGGTTTACCTGGCAGTGGGGCTGCTGGTCCTGCTGCTCTGGCTGGTCAAGGGAACGGCGTCAACGGACCTCATCGGCGCCTTCGCCTTGTCACTGCTTGGCTGGCTCATCGGCGCCGCCGGGGTGGTTTTCCAGACGGAAAAGCCACTCGCCTAATTGAACCCGGTGCTAGTCGAACCGGGTGCTAGTCGAACCAGGGGTCCAGGCCGTACAGCGGAAACACTTCCTTGCGCGTGGCCATCACGGTTCGGTCCACCTCGTCGTTGGGATCGAAGCCGACCTCCCAGGAGCGCCACCACAGATCAACGTCGTCGCCCATCAGCGCGGGCGCCGTCACTCCATAGATGGCCCCGTACTTGTCCTGGACGTACTGCCGCCAGTCCTCGGGAACGGGCGTCCGGAGCGGCACGGGCCTGCCCGCCGCAACGGCAATGAGGTGGCTCCAGGAGCGCGGCACCACGCTGATCACGTTGTAGCCCCCTCCGCCGGTGGCAATCCACCGGTTGCCGCAGTAGCGGGCCGCGAGATTCCCGACGGCGGTGGCCGCCTCACGCTGACCGTCCACGCTGATGTTGAGGTGCGTCAGGGGATCGAGCCGGTGCGAGTCGCAGCCGTGCTGGCTCACGATCACCTCGGGCTCGAAGGCGCCGATCAGCTGCGGAACCACGGCATGGAACGCCCGCAGCCAGCCGGCGTCGCCCGTTCCGGCCGGAAGGGCCACATTGACCGCGCTGCCCTGGGCGTTGGGGCCGCCGATCTCGTTGGCGAAGCCCGTCCCGGGAAACAGTGTCAGTCCGGTTTCGTGCAGGGAAATGGTGAGGACCCTCGGGTCATCCCAGAAGATGCTCTGCGTCCCGTCACCGTGGTGGGCGTCAACGTCGATATATGCCACCCGCTGCACACCGCCGTCGAGCAGTTTCTGGATGGCCAGGGCGGCATCGTTGTAGATGCAGAAGCCGCTGGCCCGCTCCCTCGCGGCGTGGTGCATGCCGCCGCCGAAGTTGACTGCCCGGACAGCGCTGCCGTCCAGGATCGCGCTGGCCGCCATCAGTGAACCGCCGGCAAGCCGCGCGCTGGCCTCATGCATGCCGGCGAAAGCGGGGTCGTCCTCGGTGCCCAGGCCCCGCTCCAGGTCGGGGACGCCCGGGTTCAGGCTGACCTGCCGGACCGCAGCCACGAATTCGGGGCTGTGGACGGTGCAGAGTTCGTCGTCGCCGGCCACTTCCGGGGCGGCCACGGTGACGTGCCCCAGGTCCAGCAGGCCAAGGCTGCGGGCAAGGCGCGCGGTGAGCTCCATGCGTTCCGGTGCCATCGGATGCCCGTGGCCGAAGTTGTAGGCAGTCATGGCCATGTCCCACACCACCATCGTTGGCAGTGCGGGCTGCGTGAGTCCGGGCAGGAATGTCATCAAGGACAGGCTACCTGAGCCGGGCACCCGGATTTCCCGGTCATCGCGCGGAATATAGTGGTTTACTACTGAAGGAAGCCGATTCAACCGAGGAAAAGCCGCACATGACGCAAAGCCAGCCGAGGTCCCAGAGCCCGGCTAACTGGCATCCCGGCATGCCGGAGCGTGAGGGCCTGTGGATTTTCACGGGAATCCGCGACTTTATCGACAACATCGCCAACACGTCGCCGGCACGGCTGGCGCTGACCGCGTTCGGTGTCGTCATCGTCTTGTTCACGGGGCTTCTGTCCCTGCCGGCGTCCTCTGCCTCCGGCGATTTCACTCCCCTGCACCAGGCGCTCTTCACCGCGGTGTCCGCGGTCTGCGTCACCGGCCTGACCGTCGTTTCCACCGCGGTGCACTGGTCCTTCTTTGGCCAGCTGGTCATCCTGATCGGCATTTTCGTCGGAGGCCTGGGCACGCTGACGCTGGCCTCGCTGCTGGCGCTGATGGTCAGCAAGAAGCTAGGCGTCCGCGGGAAGCTGATTGCCCAGGAAGCCATGAACAACGCCGGCCGCCTTGGCGAAGTGGGCACCCTGCTGCGGATCGTCATCACCACCTCCGTGGTCATTGAGGCTGCCCTCGCCGTTGCCCTGGTCCCCCGCTTCCTTGCGCTGGGAGAGAGCCTCGGCCAGTCGGTGTGGCATGGCGTCTTCTATGCCATTTCGGCCTTCAACAACGCCGGTTTCACGCCGCACTCGGATGGCATCGTCCCGTACGAGACCGATCTCTGGATCCTGGTCCCGCTGATGCTCGGCGTCTTCCTGGGCAGCCTGGGTTTTCCCGTGGTGATGGTGCTGCAGCAGAACGGGCTGAACTGGAAGAAATGGAACCTGCACACCAAGCTGACCATCCAGGTGTCGTTCATCCTCCTGGCGGCCGGAACGGTGCTGTGGGGGCTCATGGAGTGGGAGAACATGCGGACCATCGGTTCCATGGACATCGGCGACAAAATCACCCACTCGCTGTTCGCCTCCGTGATGACCCGGTCCGGCGGCTTCAACCTGGTGGACCAGAACCACATGGAATCCACCACCATGCTCCTCACCGATGCCCTGATGTTCGCCGGCGGCGGTTCGGCCTCAACGGCCGGCGGCATCAAGGTGACCACCATCGCCGTCATGTTCCTGGCCATCGTGGCCGAGGCCCGCGGCGACGCCGATGTGAAGGTTTACGGCCGCACCATCCCGCAGGGAACCATGCGGGTGGCCATCTCGGTGATCGTCGCGGGCGCCACGCTTGTCTCCGTCTCAGCCTTCATGCTGCTGCACATCAGCGGGGCGTCCCTCGACCGGGTGCTCTTCGAAACCATCTCAGCCTTCGCCACCGTGGGCCTCAGCACGAACCTCAGTGCCGAGCTGCCGCCGTCGGGCGTTTATGTCCTGTCCGCGCTGATGTTTGCCGGACGCGTGGGCACCGTAACCCTCGCCGCTGCGCTGGCCCTGCGCCAGCGCAGCCAGCTGTACCACTACCCGGAAGAGAGGCCCATCATTGGCTGATTCCTCAGGCGCCGTAAATCGCCCCGCCCACAACGCCCCCGTGCTGGTGATTGGACTGGGCCGCTTCGGCTCATCCACCGCCGAACAGCTGGTCAAACAGGGTCGCGAGGTCCTGGCGATCGAACGCGACCGCAACCTGGTGCAGAAATGGGCCCCCGTGCTCACGCACGTCGTCGAGGCCGACGCCACCAACATCGACGCCCTGCGGCAGCTCGGCGCGCAGGAGTTCAGCTCCGCCGTGGTGGGGGTGGGCACGTCCATCGAGTCCTCGGTGCTGATCACCGTGAACCTTGTGGACCTCGGAATCCAGCACCTCTGGGTCAAGGCGATCACCCCGTCCCATGGCAAGATCCTGACCAGGATCGGTGCCAACCACGTGATCTACCCGGAGGCCGACGCCGGCGTCCGTGCCGCGCACCTGGTGTCCGGACGGATGCTGGACTTCATCGAGTTCGACGACGACTACGCGATCGTGAAGATGTATCCGCCGCGGGAGACTGTCGGGTTTACCCTCGAGGAATCCAAGGTCCGTTCCAAGTACGGCGTGACCATTGTGGGCGTGAAGACCCCGGGCGAGGACTTCACGTACGCCCGCCCGGAGACCAAAGTGTCATCGCGGGACATGCTGATCGTGTCCGGCCACGTGGACCTGCTGGAACGGTTCGCCGCCCGCCCGTAGCCGGGGGCCCGAGTTTTTGTCCAGATAATGGCACCAAAGCGGTCCCGAAAGGGCATTATCTGGACAAAAACTCGTAGGGTCCGCTCGGTGAGCCGTCAGCCCAGTTGCTTCGTGATTTCGGCTGCGCGGGCGGCCGCGGCACGGGCGCCGGCGGCGATGATCGCCGGCAGGCCCCGTTCATCGAACGTTGCTATGGCGCGTTCCGTGGTGCCGTTGGGGCTGGTCACGGCCTTGCGCAGGGCGGCGGGATCCGCGCCAGGCTCGGCCAGCATCAGGCCGCCTCCGGCAACCGTTTCCCGTGCCAGCAGCAGCGACAACTCCGGATCGAGTCCGAGCTCGACGCCGGCGGCAGCCATCGCCTCG
Source organism: Arthrobacter sp. NPDC058288 (assembly GCF_042880995.1). NCBI lineage: Bacteria > Bacillati > Actinomycetota > Actinomycetes > Micrococcales > Micrococcaceae > Arthrobacter > Arthrobacter sp. NPDC058288. The sequence continues at coordinate 154,868 of NZ_JBHVYH010000001.1, read as the reverse complement.
GCCAGGTAGAACACGTAGGCCGGCCCCGAACCGCTGATGGCGGACAGCGCGTCCACTTGTTCTTCGGGCACCTCCACCACAGTGCCGGCACCCTTGAGGATGTCCTTGGCCAGCTGCAGCTGTTCGGCCGAGCAGTTGGTACCCGGCGAGACGGACACGACGCCGCGGCCCAGCTTGGCAGGGGTATTGGGCATTGTGCGGATCACCGGCTGGCCGGCTGGCAGCGCGGCTTCAAGCTGCGCGATGGACACCGCGGCGGCAACGCTGACCACGATGGCTTTCGGGGAAAGCGAACCGCTGATTTCCCGCGCGAGGTCGGCAATTCCCACGGGCTTGACGCCGAGAATTACGACGTCGGCGCCGGTGGCCGCCTGCTTGTTGTTCTCAGGCTCCTCCTCGCCGGCAATGGCCGTGATGCCTGCGTGGCGCTCGGCAAGTTCGGCGGCACGCTCCGCGCGCCGGACTGTGGCCACCACGTCCGCCGGGTCGGTTCCGGCCTCCAGCATGCCGCTCATGACGGCCTCGTTCATGGATCCACAGCCAAGGAATGCGATTCGGTTGCTCATTGGTCCATCATTGCAGTTCGGCGCTCGTTGTCGCATCCGGAGCCTGCAGACCGGACGGCCTCCAGCCGAGCGGCGGCAGCGGACGGGGACAGCCCCGCCCCCATTCACAGCTGGCTCACATGCTCGGCGCAGCTTCCTCACAAAGTCGGCCCCTAACGTAGTTATTACCTCATTGAGGGTGCGAGTGATGCGGCAAGCATGGGGATGTTTGCCCGGCACCGGTGGTCTGCAGCAGGTTTCCCCCATTTTCCTGCGAGGCCGCCGGTGCTTTCTCATTTAAGTCCCGGCGCAGCACTGCGTCCGGCCAGACCAGGCAGTGCCGGGCAGCGGACGTCTTGCCAGCCAACGCACAGGGAAAACTCCCGGAACACCCAAAATGGGTCTGTACCTTGGAAGGTGCCTCACAGGTGCGAGTGATGACAGCCTGTTCTTCGGAACCGGCGGAGCGCCGGGCGGCTGCGGAAGGGTTCCCCCAATTCCTTCGGCAGGACCGCCCGGCGTTTTCTCTTTAACGCGGCCGATCCGCCGCGGGCAGACCGAGGAGCCTGCCTTCCAGGAAACGCCGCTCGGCCGCGTTGCCTGCCAGCCCCAGCGCCATGAGGTATTCCTCCCTGGCTTCGGAGAAGCGGCCCAGGCGCCGGAGCAGATCAGCGCGTACGGAATGGAACACCCCGTAGCCTGCCAGTTCCAGGGTGTCCACCAGCCCGAGGCCTGCCTCCGGGCCGTGCACTTCGGCCACGGCCACCGCGCGGTTAAGGGCCACCACCGGGCCCGGCGACGCGTGCAGGAGCTGATCGTACAACCGCAGGACCTGTTCCCAGTCCGTTTCCTCTGCCGACGGGGAATCGCTGTGCACCGCGTTGATGGCGGCCTGGAGCTGATACGGTCCCGGCTGGTTCCGGCGAAGGCACCGGCGGACCATTGCCTGCCCCTCGAGGATCAGGTCCTTGTCCCACAGCTGCCTGTCCTGGTCCGCCAAAAGCACCATGCCGCCGTCGGGCGTCATCCTGGCTGCGTGCCGAGATTCGATAAGCAGCAGCAGCGCCAGAAGCCCCTGGGCTTCGGGTTCATCCGGCATCAGGGCCACCAGGAGCCGGGCCAGCCTGATAGCCTCCCCGCAGAGCTCGCCGCGGACCAGTGCTTGGCCGGAGCTCGCGCTGTAGCCCTCGTTGAAGATGAGGTAGACGACGGCGAGCACCGCTGTGAGGCGCTCCGGCAGCTCCGCGCCGCGGGGAACACGGTAGGGAATCCGGGCATCCCGTATTTTCGCCTTGGCCCGGACCAGCCGCTGGGCCATGGTCTTTTCCGGCACCATGAAGGCGCGCGCTATCTCCGCGGTGCTCAGGCCGCCCAGGAGGCGGAGAGTCAGCGCCACGCGGGCCGGGTTTCCCAGGGCGGGGTGGCAGCAGGTGAAGATGAGCCTCAGCGTGTCATCGCGCACGCCGGCCTCCTCTCCCAGCTCATCCATCAGCAGCTCCTCGGGCGCCGCTCCGGAGGCATCACCGGTGCGGGCATGCAGCAGGGCTGCTTGGGCGTATTTGTCGTCGCGGGCGGCGTCACGCCGGAGCCGGTCGATGGCCCTGTTGCGGGCAGTGGTGATAATCCATCCGGCCGGGCTGGGCGGGACGCCGCTGGAGGGCCAGCGTTGCACCGCCGCCGTGAACGCGTCCTGGACGGCGTCCTCGGCGACGTCGATGCTGCCGAATACCCGGACCAGCACTGCCACGGCGCGGCCGTATTCCCGGCGGAAGATCCGGGCTATCTCGCCGCTGGAAGCCTCCGAGGCGGAACCCCCGGCAGCGGAACCGCGCCCCGTCATCCGGACGTCTCCGAGGGCTTAGTGCTGGAAGGGGCGGACTTCGACCGGCAACGTCACGATCTTGGCCAGTCGGCGGGCCCAGTTCAGGGCGGCGTCGAGGTCGTCCACGTCGATGACAGTGAAGCCTCCCAGGTGCTCCTTGCCTTCGGTGTACGGGCCGTCGGTGACAAGCACGTCGTCCCCCTGCGGCCGCAGGACGGTGGCCGTGTCCGCGGGATGGAGCCCCGCGGCGAAAACCCAGGCGCCGGCCGCCTTCATCTCCAGGTTCAGGCCTTCCAAACCGCGCATGATGGGCTCCAGGAACTCCCCGTCCGGGACGGGACCGTCAGGCTGGTAGATGCTGAGCAGATACTGTGACATTTGGTTTTCCTCCTTGAGGATCCGGCCGGCGGGGTGCCGGCCTCTCACCTCCTATACGAACGGCTCCCGCCCGTATCGACACACCTCCCCCGCCCCTTTGCGGAGAATCCTGCTACGCCTCGCGTGCACCGACCAGCGGGTGGCTCAGGTGCTGGCGCGCGAACTTCAGGGTTTCGTTAAGCCACAGTTCGCGTTCCCCCGCGAACTTTGCCCGCCGGGTGGAAATTTCCGCCACCACCACGCCGTCGAATCCGCTGCCGGCCAGATGCTGCAGCGCTTCCGCACAGCCCTGGTTGCCGCGGCCTGGAATCAAGTGCTCGTCCCGGCCGGAACCGGATCCGTCCGTGAGGTGGATGTGCCTGAGTTTGCTGCCGAGAGCCTTGATCGCCTCAACACTGTTGGCCCCCGCGGTGGCGGCGTGCGAGAAGTCCCACGTGACGTCGTCGTAATCCTGTCCCAGCGGGTCCCAGTGCGGCAGGTAGGCAACCGTCTCCCGGCCCCGCACGCGCCACGGGTACATGTTTTCGACGGCGATCCGCACCTGGTACATGTCGGCGAGCTGGCGGATGCCTGCCGGGAAGTTCTCCGCGTAGTTGTTCTGCCAGCGGAACGGCGGATGGACCACCACGGTCCCGCAGCCCACTTCACGCGCCATCCGGCAGGACATTTCGATCTTGTTCCATGCCGAACCCCAGACCTTCTGGGTCAGCAGCAGCGTGGGCGCGTGGATGGACACGATCGGCTGCCGGTAACGGTGGCTGAGCTCCAGGAGGGAGTGCGGGCTCTGGCTGGTGGCGTTGTTGGTGACCATCACTTCCACGCCGTCAAAACCAAGGTCCTGGGCCACGGCGAAAGCATCGTGCACGCTCAGCGGGTAGACAGATGCGCTGGACAGCGCCACCGGGATCACGCGTTTTTCCTCCGGGGAACGTTCGACGGCGGTGCTCATCTCAGTCAGCCCTCCCGCCGGAGACGGTGGCAGCGGCCGGGGTGGAGTCGGGGCCAGCGACGCTGGCCGGGGCGGTTGTGGTCGCGGCAGCGGGGGCCGCAACGGGAGGCAGCACCACCTGGTGGGCCGGTTCCAGGGGTCCTTCAAAGATCAACTGGTCCAGCCTGCGGAGGATCAGTCCTTCCCGGAGCGCCCAGGGGCAGATCTTGACCTTCTTGAATGCGAAGAGTTCCAGGGCTGCCTCGGCCACGAGGGCTCCTGCGAGGAGCTGGTTGGCCCGGGCTTCGGAGACACCGGGGAGGTGCAGCCGGTCTTCGGTCTTCATGGCAGAGATCCGCTGCGCCCAGATGCCAAGGTCCGTGGCGCCCAGTTCGCGCTTGACGTAAGGTCCGGCCGCGCTGGGGGCTGCACCGGCGATCCGGGCCAGGGAACGGAAGGTTTTGGAGGTCCCGGCCACCACGTTGGCCCTGCCCAGATCGTTGAAGCTTCGCACGGCAGGCTTGAGGGTTGCCCGGATGTAGCGGCGGAGCTCTTTGACGCTCTTCGCGGTGGGCGGGTCTTCCTGCAGCCAGTCCCGGGTGAGGCGGCTCGCGCCAAGCGGCACGGACGTGGCCAGCTCAGGGAGCTCGTCCTGGCCCAACGCCATTTCGAAGGATCCGCCGCCGATGTCGAGGTTCAGGATGGGCCCGGCGCCCCAGCCGTACCAGCGCCGGACGGCGAAGAACGTCATGGACGCTTCTTCGCTGCCGGTGAGCTCCTGGAGCGTCACGGTGGTTTCGTGCTTGACCCGGGCCAGCACCGCAGGACCGTTGGTGGCTTCGCGGATGGCGGAGGTACAAAAGGCCAGCAGCTCCTGGGCTTTGTGTTTGGCCGCGAACTCCCACGCTTCCAGGACGAATTCAATGAGTTCGTGCTGGCCGGCATCGTTGATGTTTCCATCGGCGTCGAGGAACTGCACCAGCGAGAGCGGACGTTTATGCGAGGCGAAGGGCACCGGCCGCGCGCCGGGGTGCGCGTCAACCAGGAGCAGATGGACAGTGTTTGAACCGATGTCGAGGACGCCTAGACGCATTCTGCCATTATTCACCGATGGCTAGCCGCCGGCGCAACTGCGTCGGCGGCTAGCCTCTCCAAGTCGGAATGAAACTGCAGCTACTCGGCTGCCGGAGTGCCCGAATCCTCTGCGGGCTGGTCGGCACGCTTGAAGTCGCGCCGGATGTTGGCGACACCTTCGGGATCGATTTCGAAGCCGAAGGCGCTGCCCGGGTTGATCACCATGCCAAGCTCATCCCCGAGGTTGCCGATGATGGCGGCTCCCTGGGTGCCCAGGACGTTGGGGGCGGCGTCGAGGAACTGCTGGTCCACCCGGCTCGGGTGCGAGAACACGGCCAGCACGGGCTTGCCCTCGGCGTTGGACAGCACCAGGGGTTCCACCTGTGCGTCCTCGCCCTCAAGCGCATCGGAGCTGATGATGTAGACCTCGTTGTTGAGGAAGGACAGGATGACGTCCACCGGGTTGGCATCCGGCTGGTCACCTGTGGCGAGCTTCTCTTCGAGGTCGTTCAGGGGCTGGATTTCCTCGGGTACAGGCTGTTCAGTCATACATCTACTCGACCACGTTTGCCGGGCGGGACGCAATTCCGCTGTTGCCGGGCTTCGACTTCGTGGGTGCGGGCCGGAGGCTGCGTTCCGGAACACAGGCCCCGGCCGGCAGCCGCGATCTCATCCACCCAGGAGCCGCAGAAGGCGCCCTTTCATGCCCTGTTCGTCGAACAGGTCCTTCCAGCCGATGCGCAGGATCCGCCACCCTTGTTCGGTCAACAGCTTCTCCCGTTCGCGCTCTTCATAAATCACTTGGGCTGTCGGTTTGTAATCGAAGTACTTTGACTTTCCATCGAACTCCAGGGCAGCCCGAAGGTCAGGCCATGCAAAGTCGAATCGGTAGGTGCCGCGGATCGTTTGAACCGGAAATTGGAGCACAGGGGCGGGGAACCTCAGCCGCGCGATGAGGTCTCTGGCCAATGACTCGCCGGGCGACTCCGACAGTGGGTGGGCAAAAGCCAGGGCCCGGCGAAAACCGGCAACGCCCCGGGCTCCGGCCAGTCCGGCGCAGGCCGATTCCAGTCGGCGCCGGTCGCATCCGCTCCGCAGCCCGTGATCCAGGAGGATCAGGACTTGCCGGTAGTTGAGCATCAGGGCGCAGTCCAGCACGGTCCGGTCTAGCGACGTCACGGGCAAGCCATCTATCTCCAGACGGTCTCCGGGCAGAAGAGGACTCGAATGGGCCCTGACGTCGGCAGCGTGCGATCCCCGGGCGGCATGGTACGGAATGGTTACGTGTATCAGGCTGTCGGCTCGCCACAAATACAGCCGATGCAAGCGAGCTGCGGACGTGTGGCTGAACGTCAGTCCGTCAGCAGAAGCCGGCAGGGTCCGCTTGCTGTACGCGGTAAGTCGGGTCCGCTCCCTGTCGCCGTCCGAGAGGCCATTCCAGAAACTTCCGCGGGCCATGACGCCCGTGCGGACCCTGACAAGGGATCCTGCCCGGAGGTGCTCATTGATTCGCCGCTTGCTGAGCCCCTGCGCAAGTAGCTCGTCCGTGCGCCACATGATCTCGCCTCTGGGAAGCGGAAATGCAGCGGGGGCGTGATCCGGCGCCAGGGAAAGAGGCACCCTTCGGTTGGAGCCGGAACGTGCACCGGCCTCCTCCGGCAGGGGAGGCACTATGGCGGCCGCGGGTGAGCTCTGTGAGACCCGGCCATCCGCCGACGAGGTCCCGATTTCGGCCCACATGTCAGCGAGCGGATCAGTTGCTTCATGCGGGCGGGTGTTTGCCTGATGGGTCATTCCATCAGCTTCCACTGGCGGCCGACGCCTTGGAATCGCCCGGCCGGGCCATGTGGAAAACCCTGGACGCGGGTGCGGGCCGGAGGCTGCGTTCCATAACACAGCCGCCGGCCCGCACCCACGGTCTCGATGCACTACTTCTTGGCGACAGCCTTCTTCTTCGCCGGGGCCTTGCGCGCGGCAGGACGTTTGGCCGGGCCCTTGGCGCGCTTCTCCGCCAGCAGTTCCACGGCCTGCTCGCGCGTCAGTTCCTCCAGCGAGGTGGACCGCGGAACAGTGATGTTGGTGATCCCGTCGGTGATGTAGGGGCCGAAGCGGCCTTCCTTCACCACGATGTTCTTCTCCGACACCGGGTCCGGACCGAACTCGGCGAGCGGCGGGACGGCCGCACGGGCTCCACGCTGCTTTGGCTGGGAGTAGATCTCCAGTGCCTGCTCGAGGGTGATCGTGAAGATTTCCTCTTCGGAACCTATGGAACGCGAGTCCGTGCCCTTCTTCAGGTACGGGCCGAAGCGGCCGTTCTGCACGGTGATGACGTTGCCTTCGGCGTCCTCGCCGAGCGCGCGCGGCAGGCTCATGAGCTGCAGGGCCTCGTCCAGGCTGACCGTGTCCACGCTCATGGCCGCGAAGAGCGAGCCGGTGCGCGGCTTGGCCTTGACGGGTTTCTTCGGCGGCTTCGGCTTACCGTTCTTGTAGTACTCCACCGGCTGGTTGGCCAGCTGCTCGTCCGTCATCTCCGGGATGATTTCCGTGACGTAGGCACCGTAGCGGCCGTTCTTAGCGACGATCGTGTGGCCCGTGTGCGGGTCTTCGCCGAGGACCCGTTCCTCCGGCGCTGCAGTCTCCATCAGCTCTTTGGCCTTGGCGGCCGTCAGCTCATCCGGAGCCAGGTCCTCCGGGACGTTGGCGCGCGCCGACTCCACCACCTCGCCGGTCTTCGGGTCGACCGTGGGGACCGAGCTCTCTAGGTAGGGGCCGAACTTGCCCACGCGCAGGGTGATGCCCTCGGCGATCGGCACGGAGTTGATTTCCTTGGCGTCGATTTCGCCAAGGTTGTTCACGATGCTCAGCAGGCCGGGGTCGGAGTCTTCGCCGTAGTAGAAGTGCTTGAGCCAGGCGGGTCCGGCTTCCTGGCCGTTGGCGATCTTGTCGAGGTCCGCTTCCATGTCGGCCGTGAAGTCGTAGTCCACGTAGTCGTGGAAGTGCTGCTCGAGCAGCCGGATCACGGAAAAGGCGATCCAGCTCGGTACCAGGGCGGAGCCCTGCTTCCGGACGTAGCCGCGGTCCTGGATGGTGGAGATCGTGGAGGCATAGGTGGACGGGCGGCCGATGCCCTTCTTTTCCAGTTCCGCAGTCAGGGACGCTTCGGTGTAACGCGGCGGCGGTGAGGTCTCATGGCCGACGGCAACGATCTCCGAGGCCGTGAGGGCGTCGTCCTTGGCCACATTGGGAAGGCGGCGCGCTTCCTCGGAGTCGTCGTCCCCGCGGCTTTCGTCCTTGCCTTCCTCGTAGGCGGCGAGGAAGCCGGGGAAGGTGATGACGGTGCCGGACGCCGAGAACTCGGCGTCGCGGCCGTCCGCAGCCACCGCGCCGAGGCGGATGGTGGCCGTGGAGCCCTTGGCGTCACCCATCTGGGAGGCAACGGTGCGCTTCCAGATGAGCTCGTAGAGCCGGAATTCGTCACCCGAGAGCTGCTTGGCCACTTGCGCCGGGGTGCGGAAGGAGTCGCCGGCGGGGCGGATGGCCTCGTGGGCTTCCTGCGCGTTGGCTGCCTTGCCGGTGTAAACCCGGGGCGACTGCGGCACGTACTCCGGACCGTAGAGCTCGGCGGCCTGGCGCCGGGCGGCCGTTACGGCTTCATCACTCAGCGCGGACGAGTCCGTACGCATATAGGTGATGTAGCCGTTTTCGTAGAGGCGCTGGGCCACCTGCATGGTGCTCTTCGAGGAGAACCGCAGCTTGCGGCCCGCCTCCTGCTGCAGCGTGGAGGTAGTGAACGGCGCCGCCGGACGGCGGGTGTAGGGCTTGGTGTCGACGGAGCGGACACGGAATTCCGCGGTCTGCAGTCCCGCTGCCAGCGACGTGGCAAGTTCCTCGTTCAGGTGCGTGACGTTGCGCGAGGTGAGTTCGCCGTCGTCGTTGAAGTCCCGGCCGCTGGCCACTTTGGCGCCGTCGACGGCGGCGAGCTTCGCCTTGAAAGACGACGTCGCGCCGTTGCCGGCACCGAACTGGCCGGTGAGGTCCCAGTAGGACGCGGCCTTGAATGCCATGCGTTCCCGTTCGCGGTCAACCACCATGCGGGTGACCACGGACTGTACACGGCCGGCGGACAGGCCGCGGGCCACCTTGCGCCACAGCACCGGGGAAATTTCGTAGCCGTACAGGCGGTCCAGTACGCGGCGGGTTTCCTGGGCGTCCACGAGGTCCTGGTCGACATCGCGCAGGTTGCCCATGGCGCGCTGGATGGCTTCCTTGGTGATTTCACCGAACGTCATCCGGTAGACCGGGACCTTGGGCTTGAGCACTTCCAGCAGGTGCCACGCGATGGCCTCGCCCTCGCGGTCCCCATCGGTTGCGAGATAGAGGGCGTCAGCGTCCTTGAGCGCCGCCTTGAGCTCAGTCACCTTTTTCTTCTTGTCCGGGGACACCACGTAGTAAGGCTTGAAGTCGTGTTCGATGTCGACGGCGAACTTGCCGATCGAGGTCTTCTTGAGTTCGGCGGGGAGCTCGGACGGCTGCGGCAGATCACGAATGTGACCGATGGAGGCCTCAACGATGAAGCCCTCGCCCAGGTACTTGGCGATGGTCTTGCTCTTGGCCGGAGACTCCACAATCACGAGTTTCTTGCCGGTTTTGGCCTTGCTTGGCACGGTGCTCCTACAGAAAAAGGTTGGCTCGGGCAGATGAGCCCATACTCGCCTAGTTCACCATATTTTGGAGGATGATGCGCATTCATGTGGAAAACGGGTGCCGGGGATCACTTACGGTCGTCCGGAATCAGGGACCACATTGTGGCCATTCGCTCGGCACCCTCGGGGACCTGGTCCGGGTCCTCAAGCTCGTATTCCCTGAGCAGTCCGAACACCCTCGCGGTCAGCTCCGCCCGCTGCGCCGGGGTCAGGTACAACAAGTCGCTGGACAGCACCACTACACCGGGCGCCTCGATCGATTCGTTGTTATTCCGGCGCTCGTCGCGGACCCTGGCGTATGCATCGACCCTGCGCCGAAAGGCATCCAGTTCGAGGTCCAGAACGGCAAACTCGGGACTGGCCACGCCGCCGCCTGAGTTGATGGTGAAGTCCGTTCCGGCGGCCCGCCACCGGCGCTCCCTCGCGTCACCCGCAGTGGCGGCAGGCTCCACGATGCCCCACTTCTGCAAGGCCCGCAGGTGGTAGCTCATGGCACTCGGTGTCAGGCCCGTCTGGGCGGCAAGCTCCGTTGCCGTCCGGCTGACCTGCGTGGAATACAGTTCCGAGATCACTTCCAGGCGTGCGGCGTGGGCAAGCGCGCGGATTGCCTTGGGATCGGTGATCTCCACTTTCTTTTCCGGCCGGACCCTGCGCTTGGCGCCCTCTGGCGCGGCCGGCGCCGGTTCCGGGGTCTCTGCATTCACACCTTCATTCTATCGACCCGCCGGCAGGTCTGAAAGAAACGCTTGACATCCCCGTTCGCCGGGGAGTAGCTTCGCGGACATGGGGGACACCGCCGGGCCATCGCCTGCCTTATTACAAGTAAATTCAGCCCTCTGGCGAAACCGCGATTTCCTGTTGGCGAGCAGCGCCCGGTTCATGGCTGCCGCGGGCATGGGTGCCGTCGTGGTCAGCGTGATGCTGCATCTGCAGGCCGCCACTGCGGCCGGCACGGTTTCCTTTGCCGGGTCCTGGCTGGTGGCCGCATACCTTCTATGCTCTGCGATGCCGCTGGTGATTCTCGCCCCATGGGCCGGCAGACTGGCGGATACAAGGGATTCCCGGACGCTCGCGACGGCGGCTTCCGCCGGAAGTGCCGCCGCCGTTGCAGGCATGGGCCTGAGTATGCACTACCTGGAAAACCACATTCCCGCGCTCTTTGCGCTGACACTTGTGCTGAACGCCTGCCAGGCTGTGGCCGGGCCGACGTTCCAAGCCTTGTTGCCCCGGATCGTCGGTGAAGAGCGCACACCCCGCGCCGTGGGCACCATGCAGGCAACCATCATGATCGCGGGAATGGCCGGGCCTGCGGCAGGTGGACTGCTGAGTGGCTGGGGCGGCTCCCTGCTGGTGTTTTCCGTAGCGAGCGCCTGCTATGTCCTGATGGGGGCAGGTGCGTTCCTGATCCGGACCAGGAGGGGCACTGCAGCCGAACGGGCCGGGCGGAAGCAGCCCGCTTTGATGGACGGTCTCCGGCTTATCCGGCGTGACAGCCTCGTATGGGCACTGGTGCTCGGCGCGCTGTTCTTCATTGCCGTAGGAGAGGCAACCAACGTCCTTGAGGTGTTCCTGGTACGCGGCGAGATGGGCGCCTCCGAAACGCAGTACGGACTGCTCGTTGCCGCTTTTGCGCTGGGAATGGCGGTGGGCGCCGCCCTCGCCGGCCTGATCAAGACACCCCCGGTGCGCCTCCGGATCCTGCTGGGGTCGATGGCCTTGACGTCCGCAGTGCTCGCAGTTATCGGGCTGGTGCCCACCTTGGACATCATGTTCGTCGCCTACACCGGGATGGGGGTGGCCTGCGGTGTCCTCAATGCCTGTTTCGGGGCGATCGTGATCCTCAGGATGCCCGAGGAAGGCCGCGGCCAGGCGATGTCCATGATCGGCGGCCTGACCCGCGCCATCACTATTGCAGCGTTGGCGTTCGGCGGGCTCCTTGGGGCCCTGCTTCCGGTCCGGACCGGTTTCCTGTTGATCGGCGGGACCGGAGCGGTGGTGTCCCTGGCGATTGCCATCACCGTGCTGTGGCGCTTCGGTTCACAGGATTTGGCTCCGGGCGTCCCGGACGGTGCCGCCCACACCGCAGCCGCAACGGCCCCGGACGGTTCCGGCCCCGCACCTGCCGCGGCTGCAGGTTCAGGCCGGCAAGAGGAACCCGTCGCGGACCAGGTTCCGGACTTCGGTGAGGAGCCCGTCCCGGAACGCTTCGCCGTCGAATCCGTCCTCCCCGCCCAGCAGCGCGTCAAGGGCGCCGATGATCTGCCCGGCGGACAGATCGCCGTCGCACGCTGATACGAAGCCGGCGAGCTCGGTGCTCAACAGGTTGGTGCGCCGGAGCCCGGCGCCTTGGCGCAGCAGGATGACCCCGGGGTGTTCCGCACCCGGGCGCTGGTGCCTCTCCTCCGTGACGTCCTCCGCCACCAGCAGGTGGGCGGCGGCCAGATCGTGGGCTGACAGCCAGTCGGCCCGTTCCACCGCTGCACCCAGGTGCGGGCCAATGGGCTGCTCGATGGGGTACATGATCTCCTCGAAACGGCTGATGACCGGCCGTGCGCCGTCAGCGGGCCGCCGCAGGAAGATCATGCCGAAGCCGATCCCCTCCACGCTCCTCGAGGCAAAGTCGTCCAGGTAAGCGGCGTAGGCGTCCTGGTAATGCCGGCGGTCACGGGACTCGGAAGCGTCCTGCAGCCACGTTTCGGCATACTGTTCCGGCCCCACCAGTTCACGCTGGATGAACCAGGTATCCACATCCGGGCCGGCCCAGCTTTGCGGCCTGTCCTGCCATGACGTCCCCGCCGCGACCTCCCAGTTACCCAAAAGCTGGGCTGTTCCGGCCGGCGCGAGGACGGACGGAAGTTCCCGCACCAGTGAGGCGACAATGTCGTCTCCGGGCAGGCCGCCGTCGCGGTAGGTGTACTGGTGGTCCGCCGCCTCCCCCAGGCTTCGGGGCGTGATGACAAACGGCGGGTTGGACACCACCAGGTCGAAGGTCTCCCCCGCCACAGGTTCCAGCAGCGAACCCAGGCGCAGGCTCACCCGGTCTTCCGGCTTCTCCGGGTCGATTCGGAGCACCTCGGCGTTCAGCAGCAGGTTGAAGCGGGTGAACGCAAGCGCCCGGGCTGAGATGTCCGTGGCTGTCACATGGTCTGCGTGGTGCAACAGGTGGAAGGTCTGGATGCCGCAGCCGGTGCCGAGGTCCAGGGCTTTGGACACCGGCCGGCGGATTGTGGTCTGCACCAGGGTGGTGGAAGCCTGCCCGATCCCCAGCACATGGTCGTGGCGGAGGATCCCGGGCTGCTGATGCGCCGCGAGGTCGCTGGCCACCCAGAGTTCGGTGCCGCCGCTGCTGTCTGTGTCGTCCGTGCCTGCCGCAGCCTCACCGCTCCAGCCGTACGGCCGCAGATCGGCTTTTGCCCTGACAGTTCCCGAAGCCGGAACAGTGCCGGTCTCCGCTGTCGTGGAAGGTTCAACAAGTCCAAGCGTGAGGAGACCCTCGGTACGGATCTGCGGAAGGGCGGCGTCGAGCACTTCGGTGCGCTGTGGCACAGCCAGCAGCCAGAGGCGTACGACGGCGGCAAGCGCCGCCGTCTGCGGGTCGCCTTTTGCGGCCTTGTCGGTGGCGATCAACGACGGGATGATCTGGTCGCGGCTCAGCGCGGAATAGGCCGGCCCGCCAAGCAGGCGGGCCACTCCGTCCACGGTGTAACCGACGCTGCCCAGGTCCGCGGCGAGGGCAGACAGCAGCTCCGGGAGGTCGCTGCGTGGGGCGTCGGACGTGTTGCCGGCCGTGAAGTGCATAGCTGTTTCAGTCACCAGGCAAGTCTATGGTTCCGGGCTGCGCCCTCCAGGCCGGGTTCGACCGGCTCAGCGCCGCCGGGGCGGGATTGTCAGCAGCACCACCTATGCTTCAGAGCATGAGCCGCAAAAGTGTGATCTTCGTTGACGCAGGTTTCCTCCTGGCCACAGGCGGGCTGCGGGTCACCGGGAACTCGCTGCGCTCTGCCTTTTCCGTCCAGTACAAGAGCCTGGTGGACGGCATCCAGGGGTTTGTCAGTGAGCGCGACAGCCGGGATCTCCTGAGGATGTACTGGTATGACGCTGCCAAGGACGGCCTGTTCAGCGACGAACACAAGAGGATCGGCCTGCTTCCGGGAGTGAAGGTTCGGCTCGGGCGCATGTCCTACAACGGCGAGCAAAAAGGTGTGGACCTTAAACTCGGGCTGGACCTCGTAGGAGTGGCGCGGAACCGGTCGGCAGACGTCGCCTACCTGCTGTCCGGCGACGATGACCTCGCGGAAGCGGTGGAAGCCGCGCAGGACCTCGGCATGAAGGTGGTCCTGCTGGGAATCGAGAATCAGGGCCATCGGCTGGGGGTCACCGCGGTGGCTGAGCACTTGGCGTTGCAGGTTGACGATATTGCAACCCTGCCGCAGACGCTCCTGGACCGCTGCTTCGCGAAGTCGGCGCCGGTGGCCGAGCTTGCCGCCTACGCCCCCGCTGCGTCCGAAGCCGGCGCTGCAGTCAGCGTTTCCGGCAACGGTGCGGGCCATCTTCGCGGCACGCGGCCTGTCCCCGGACCGGGCGTTGTTCCCGCCGTGGGTTCCGCCGCGGCTCCGGAAGCTGAGTCTGCTGCGGCATCCGCTTCCGCGCCTGCAGGATCCACCGGGCCGGTGGAACCCGCCGCGGCTGCTGCGGGCACGGCAGGGTCGTCCGGCAGGCCGGTCCCGACGCCCGGACCAAGGCGGGTGGTGCAGCCGGACGTGCGTCCGGTGCCGGCAGCCGGCGTTGTGCGCCGGGAACCGGTCTATTCCACGGCAACCGGCGCCCCCGCGGCCCAGAGCCCCTGGTTCGACCTGGTGGAGAGCGCCGAAGCGGTGGCTGTCAGCCTTGCGGATAACTGGCACGGCAGCGTCAGCCAGCGCGAACTCAACGAACTCCTCGCCGAGCGGCCGCTGCTGCCGCCGACGATTGACCGTGTCCTGATCAAGGACTGTGCGGCGAAGGTCGGCGAAGCCAAGACGGACCTCCAGGACATCCGCAAGGCCATCCGGGCGGCATTCTGGCGCAGGCTGGATGAGCTCGTTCAGTAGCAGCGCCGCGGGAATCATGCGCTGCGCCGGTCTGTGTTGCAGGAGGTTGCGGATCGCGCATGCGCCGGGGCACCATGGACCTATGCAGCAGCAACAACGATTTATCAGCCCTCGGCCGCTTTTCGGCCGCACGGGCTTCTTGTTGCGCGCATAATTGCGGCCGCCGGGGTCCGTCCGGTGCAGCGGCTGAGGGTAATTTCCTTCCCCTCCACACAGCTGCCCCAAGGAAACCCAGTGAAGAACTATCTCTCCCCGACAGAACTCAACTCCGCCCTCGCCTTGCGTGACCTGACGGAGCCCGACGCCGGAGCACACGCCATGCAGCGGCTCTTGGCGGACGTGGTCACGGCGCTGGAGCGGCGGTGGGACATCCAGTCCGAAACCCACCGGCTGAACCCGCTGGTGGCCACGGCCGACAACTACGACCGGCTGGGCTACTCACCCGGCGATGTCACCCGGGATTCGCGGTACTCGCGCCATGTCAGCCCGACGGTGATGCTCCGAAGCCACACGTCCGCGGGGATCCCGGCCCTCCTCGACTCGCTCCGGGGTGAGCAGGGCCACTACGACAGGCTGCACGTCCTGCCCGGGCTGGTCTACCGCCGGGACGCCGTCGACCGGACGCATGTGGGAGCACCGCACCAGGTCGATTTGTGGCGCATCAAGGCGCGCGGCCTGCTCGGGTCCGCCGACCTGCAGGCGATGATGGCGGCAGTTGTTGAAGCCGTACTTCCGGCGGCGGAGCACCCCGGCGTGCAGTGGCGGACAACCCCGGCCACGCACAGCTATACGGCGGCGGGCCGGCAGCTGGACGTGCTGGTCACCCTGCCGGACGGCCGCAGCGAATGGCTGGAACTCGCCGAGTGCGGCCTGGTGGCTGCGCCGGTCCTCCGCAGCTCCGGGCTGGATCCCCGGAGGTGGGCCGGCCTGGCCCTCGGCATGGGGATGGACCGGGCTCTCATGCTGCGCAAGGGCATGGACGACATCCGGCTGCTCCGCTCGGAGAACCCGGAGATCCAGGCGCAGTTGCTGGACCTTGCACCCTATCGGCCGGTCTCGCTCATGCCGGCAGTCCGCCGGGACCTCTCAGTGGTTCTGGCGGACCCTGCCGAGGCGGACGTCGAACTGCTGGGCGACCGGGCACGTTCCGCCCTTGCCGACGACGCGGACGTCCTCGCGGCGCTGGAGATCAAGGCCGTGACGCCGACGGCGGAGCTGCCGCCTGCCGCCGTCGACCGCCTCCGCATGACCCCTGGAGACGTCAACGTCCTGCTCCGGCTGGTGCTCCAGCCGCTCGACCGGACGTTGACCGATCAGCAGGCCAACCGGCTGCGCGACCGGGTGTACGTCGCCCTCCACCAGGGAAAAGTGCAGGAGCTGATAGCAGGTTAGGCCGGCGTCCGGACGGGCCCCTTTCAACGGGTAAGTTGGACGTATGCTTTCACGTACCTCCGGGCCCCGACCGCTGCCTGCAGTGGGGCGTGTCCTCGGCACGGCGGCCGCTGGCACCTGCCTGCTGGTTGCCGCCTCGGCGTGCTCCTCAGCCGTTTCCATCGAGAACGCCGACGTTCCGGCTTGGAAGGCCACGGCCCTGCCGACGGCCAGCGGAACCGTGCTCGAGGACGCCGGCAAGATCCTCAACCGCCAGCCGCTGGTCAAGGACGCCGCCGACGTACCGGCCGGAACGTACACCCTGACCATGACGTGCGACGGCGGGGGCAAAGCCTTCTTCACCGTCAGCGCCGGCGGCAAGACACTCGCCGAGGCCGGGGCCGCCTGCAACGGCAGCCGCGAGAGCGCCAAAATAACCGTGCCCTCCGCCGGCACCGTGCAGGTCAGCGCGTCCAGCGTTGATGCTCCACTTATCTACGCCTACCATTTGGCGGCCGGAAGCTAGCCCTATGACTTGCACCGTCCCCACGGGTGCGTATGCTCAGGGACATGTCAGCTCTTTGGGGGAAGCGGATGACGGGCGTCGCCGCCGTCGTTCCGGTTGCGGGCCTGCTCGCAGCGGCGCTGAGCGGCTGTGAATACAACACTGACGGTGATGTGCCCAGGGATGCAGCGTCCGGCCCGCCGTCAAACGCCAGCCCGGACAACCGGGTCACGCCGCCAGGCCCGCAGGACCCGCAGGACCCGCAGGACAATATCGACGCGCTGGCTGAAGTTTTGGGCCCCCGGGACGGGAGCGGGCTGCCCTACGCTTCAGGGCGTGCGGCCTCGTGGACCGAGGAAGTCCCCACCGGCGAATACTTCCTGACGGCGGCCTGCGTCGCGGCGCCGGGCGCCGAACTGGTGGTGCGCTTGGGGAACGCCGAGCCGGAGCGCATGTCTTTCCGGTGCGGAATGGGCAAAGTGATGTACCTGGACCACAAGGGCGGCAGGATCAGCGCTGAAGTTGTGCCGCCGGCCGACTCGCCCTTCGTCTTCACGGGCGTCAAGCTGGATCCGGATCGGGCGCCCCGCGGCCCCTCTGCCGCCGAAACAACGGCCTGGGCGGCCGGGGAACTCGGACCTGTGCAGGCCGGTGAGTTCCGGGGCTATCCGTGGGACGGCAAGTGGCATCACTCCGGTCCAGTTGACGTGCCCGGCATGCTGACGTTCACGTTCGTCTGCGAGGGCCCGGCGACTGTCGACGTCACCGTTCTCCGGCCCAGGGGTGAGGATCTGTTCCAAGGCAGCGGCCTTCCCTGCGGCAGACCGGTTCCCGCAGATATTCAAGTGGGTCCGGAGGGTGTCATGGTGATGGTGGATTCGAACAACCACCCCGTCCAGGCCGCGTACAGCCTGCTGCCGGCTGCCGGGAGCAGGCAGTAGTGGCGGTCCGGGAGCCAAAACGCGCGATGTTCCTGGTCGGTGCCCTGCTCGCCGCCGGCCTGGCCGGGTGCGAATACGCGGACGACGTCGGGCCGGCCCCTTCAGCCGGCGGCCGGACGGGCAGCAGCGCTTTGCCGCTGCCGTCCGCGGACCCGGCACTAATGGCTGAACTGGACCGCAACATGGCCGCCGTCGAACTCCTGCTGGCGGACGTCCCCGTGGGAGCGGGTGGCGCTGCCGGAGCCATCAGCGGGCCCAGCGGAGCCCGAGAAGGCCTGACGTATAACGGAGTCGTGACTGAGGCGGGCGCGTACACAGTCGCCGCCGTCTGTGTGGGTGCGGTGAAGGCGCAGCTGGTGGTCACCTCCCGAGGATCCACCGGAAGCTCCCAGGGCATCGACGTGCCCTGCGGGGACGTGGTCAAGCGGCAGGTCGAGCTGAACACCGGTCCCGTAACCGCCTATATCGTGAGTCCGGACGAGGACCGGGTTCACCAAGCGGCAGTGGGGGCGGTACGGATTCCGGACCCGTCGCCCTGACGTCCGGCGGGGCTGCCGGCGTGCGGCCGGCCGCCTCTGGTTTGGGGGTGGCGGCAGGCCTAGAGTCAGAGTATGCACACCGTGCAGGCACCCCGGGTGCCACGGCGTACGGCCGCGGCGGCCGCCGTCGTGCTTTCCGGTGTGCTGGGCGCGGGAGCGGCGCTCAGCGGTTGCGAGTACGTGTACGACGACGGCCGCGGGCCGCTCCCCACCGCAACGGCGCCCCCCTTCACTGATGCGACGCTCCCCCAGGACCCGCGGCGGAACCTTCCGGTGACCGGTGCGGAACTTGATGCATGGGTTGGGCAGGTCCTTCCGGACGCGGCAGGACAGGTCTTCCACACGGGCTTCGGCCTTCTCAAGGCGGGCACCACACGCGAGGAGAGTACCGGGCAGCTGCCCAGCGGCACGTATTCGCTGACGCTGGCGTGCAAGAGCCCGCGCAGGGTGTCGTTCACCGTCCGCAACGGGGAGTTTGCTCTCGTGGACCTGAGCCTGCGGTGCGGAACGTCGCGCGTGAACGTGATCCATGTGTCCAACGACGCCGTACTCAGCGTGGAAGTGGCGGCCCAGTCCGCAGCAAACTTCGCCTACCGGATCAGCAGGATCTGAACCGGCCGGATCCCGGCTAGGCGGCGCAGCCTTCCGGGCAGCGCAGCGTCTCCGGGCTGGAGGCGCACTCCGTGCAGTAGAGCGTGAGCGTGCGGCAGCTCGGGTTGGAGCAGTTCTCGAACTTACTGGTCGGGGCCGAGCAGCGGACACACTCGCCGATCGTTTTGGCTTCGTCGCTGAATTCGAGGTGCATGCGCTTATCGAAGACGTACAGCGACCCTTCCCAAAGGCCCTGGTCCTTGAAGGTCTCGCCGTAGCGGACAATGCCGCCGTCGAGCTGGTAGACCTCCTTGAAGCCGCGGTTCACCATGAGGCTGGAGAGCACCTCGCAACGGATCCCGCCCGTGCAGTACGTGACGACCGGCTTGTCCTTGAGGGCGTCGTACTTGCCGGACTCAAGTTCCTTGATGAAGTCATGGGTGGTGGCCACGTCCGGGACGACTGCGTCCTTGAATTTCCCGATCCGGGCTTCGAAGGCGTTGCGGCCGTCGAAAAACACCACGTCCTCGCCGCTTTCCTTCTTGGCATCGACCAGCCGGTGCAGTTCCTCGGGCTTGAGATGGGTGCCCCCGCCCACCACACCGTTGGCGTCCACCTTGAGTTCGCCGGGGGCGCCGAAGGATACGATCTCGTCCCGCACCTTGACGCTGAGGCGGGGGAAGTCCTCAGCTCCCCCGTCGGACCACTTGACGTCGATCTCGTGGAAACCCTTGTACTCGCGGGTCGTCTTCACGTACTGCTTGACAGCGTTCAGCTCACCGCCTACGGTCGCGTTGATGCCGTCCTTGGAGATGAGGATGCGTCCGGTCAGGCCCAGCTTTTCGCAGAGGGCGCGCTGCCACAGGCGCACGGCGTCGGGATCGGCGATCGGAGTAAAGCCATAAAAGAGCACAATTCGGTTCAAAGCCACGTATTTAAGGGTACTTGCTGTCTGAAAGCCGCTGAAACGGGGCCTTAGCCTCTATCGGGGCCTCCGGTTACAATTCCATAAGCAAGCCTGCTTACCATGCCATACCCCCTGTTGCTTGCGGCAGGGCTGGAATACTCTCATCACATGAGTCCAGACGCCATGGTTGAAGACATCACCCGCCTCGTGGAAATCTGGGTGACCGGATGGGCCGGTTGCCGGGGCTACGAGACGCGAACGGAAGGCCGCTTTCCGGCCGCGCTGCGCGCGGACACCACGAAGGAATGGGAATATTTCGCCCACGATCCTTCGGACACCGAATTCGCCGAGCTGGCTGCCAAGACAGCGGAAGCTCCGGCCAGGATCCTCACGGTCCTCACCAACGACGTCGCACGATATACCTACCTAGCCCAGCAACAGGGCCTGAACGTCACCTCCGCCTCGCAGACCATGATGATCGTGGACATGGAGACCCAGGACTCCGAGGATCCTTGGCTGTCCGATGATGACCTGAAGCTGACCACCTTCAAAAGGGACGGCGTCCACCACGCCATAGTGCACGCCGGCGATTCCGTGGCAGCCAGCGGCAGGGTGTTCGTGGTGGGTCATACGGCGGTTTTCGACAAGATCGTCACCGAACCGGCCTATCAGCGGCGCGGGCTGGGGAGCTTCATCATGAAGGCATTGGCGGCGCAGGCGTTCGAACACGACGTGGAGAACGGCCTGCTGCTGGCCTCCCTGGACGGGCAGAAGCTGTATTCGCACCTGGGCTGGACAACCCTGTGCCATGTGCTGATGCTGTCGGCGTCGAACGAAGGCGCTGACCTTTCCGTCGGTTGAGACTGCTGCAGCCGCTTGGGCTGCCAAGCCGGGGTTATTGGTGCCGGGGTTGTTGTTGGTGCCGGGCGATTTGAGCCCGGATGAAACAATGTTTAAGTGAACCCCCATGACTCCCTGATACCGCTGCTGGGCCGTGGCCCGGACCCGGAGCAGCTGCGTCATATCCGCACCATTCCGGCCCGCCAGGCCGTGAACGAGCCGTGGCCGGAGTGGGCCCACCCAGACCTCATCAAGGCGTACGGCTCCCTGGGCATTCATGAACCGTACCGCCACCAGATCCAGGCGGCCAACCTCGCCCACGGCGGGGAACACGTGGTGATTGCCACCGGGACCGCCTCCGGAAAATCGCTGGCCTACCAGCTGCCTGCGCTGGATGCGATCCACCGCTCGGAGCTGCGGGTACTCTCCGAGCCGGGCAAAATCCACGACGACGGTGCCGTGGCGTTGTATCTCTCCCCCACCAAAGCCCTGGCCGCCGATCAGCTTGCCGCCATCCGCTCGCTCAGGCTCCCGACTGTCAGGGCCGAAACGTACGACGGCGACACCGACCCGGCGTCGCGGCGCTGGATCAGGGATCACGCCAACGTGATCCTGGCCAACCCCGACATGCTGCACTTCGGCATCCTGCCCAATCACGCCTGGTGGGCGAGTTTCTTCCGCCGGCTCAAGTACGTCATTGTCGACGAGGCCCACAGCTACCGAGGTGTCTTCGGCTCCCATGTGGCCAACCTGATGCGCCGGTTGCGCCGCATCTGCGCTTATTACAGCGCCAATAACTCCCAGCCCGGTCCGGTGTTTGTCGCCGCCTCGGCGACCGCCTCCGAACCGGGAACCTCCTTCGGCCGGCTTATCGGTGCGCCGGTCCGGGCCGTGTCCGAGGATTCCTCACCCCACGGCTCCACCACAGTGGCCTTCTGGGAGCCTGCCCTCACTGAACTGCGCGGCGAGAACGGCGCCAAGGAACGCAGGACCGCCGTTGCCGAAACCGCGGACCTGCTGGCAAACCTGGTGTCCTCCCGCATCCGGACCATTGCGTTCATCAAATCCCGGCGCGGGGCAGAGACCATCTCCGCCATCACCAAACGTCTTCTGGACGAGGTGGATCCCAGCCTCCCCCAGCGTGTTGCCGCCTACCGTTCCGGCTACCTTCCCGAGGAGCGCCGGGCGCTGGAGAGGGCCCTAAGGTCAGGGGAACTCCTGGGCGTCTCCAGCACTTCGGCCCTCGAACTCGGCATCGACATCTCCGGGCTGGACGCCGTCCTGGTAGCCGGCTGGCCCGGCACGAGGGCTTCCCTGTTCCAGCAGATCGGCCGGGCGGGGCGCGCGGGCCAGGACGCTATCGCCGCTTTTGTGGCCAGCGACGATCCGCTGGACACCTATTTGGTGAACCACCCGGAAGCCATCTTTGATGTCTCCGTCGAGGCCACGGTGTTCGATCCCTCCAATCCGTACGTGCTGGGGCCGCACCTGTGCGCTGCCGCGGCTGAACTTCCGCTGGGTTACGCGGAGCTGAACCTGTTCGGCCCCACCTCGGAGAAGCTACTGGACCAGCTCGTCTCCCAGGGTTACCTGCGAAAGCGTCCGGCAGGATGGTTCTGGACCCACCCGCAAAGCGCGGCGGCCATGGTTAACCTGAGGGCGGACGGCGGCGGGCCGGTGAGCATTGTCGACGCCGAGACCGGTTCCCTGCTCGGCACCATGGACTCGCCCCAGACGCACTACCAGGCCCACACGGGTGCCGTGTACGTGCACCAGGGCGACAGTTATGTGGTGGAGGACCTGAATGAGGCGGACCACTGCGTGATGGTGCGCCGCGCCAACCCCGATTACTACACCACTGCCCGTGACGTGACCCAAATCGAAGTCCTCGAGACGCAGCGAACAGCGCAATGGGGCGACGTTGCCGTGCATTTCGGGGACGTAAAGGTGACAACACAGGTGGTTTCCTTCCAGCGCAAGGCGTTGATTTCGAATGAGATTCTCGGCGAGGAGCCGTTGGAGCTCGGAGCCCGGGACCTGTTCACGAAGGCCGTGTGGTTCGTGGTGGACAACCGTTCGCTGACCGGGGCCGGGCTGATCGAAGCCCAGTTCCCCGGCGCACTGCACGCGGCCGAACACGCGGCCATCGGGCTGCTCCCTCTGGTGGCGTCCAGCGACCGTTGGGACATCGGCGGGGTGTCCACGGCCATTCACGCCGACACCGGGGTGCCCACGATCTTTGTATACGACGGGCACCCCGGCGGCGCAGGCTTTGCCGAGCGCGGCTTCGACAAAGCCAAGGTGTGGCTCTCCGCAACCCGTGCTGCCATTGCGGCCTGCGAGTGCGACGCCGGCTGCCCGTCCTGTGTTCAGTCGCCCAAGTGCGGCAACAAGAACAACCCGCTGGACAAGGCTGCGGCAATCACATTGATCGACGTGCTGCTGAAGGACGCTACCGAGCAGCTGACCGGGCAGCCAGCTGGTGCCCGGACCCCTGGTGCACGGGCGGAAGAGCACGCAGCCCCCTTCTGAGCCGGGCTTCCCCGGACCGCCCGTTGAGCCGCCGGCCCGGACCCCGCCTCCTGCCGCGCTCGAAGGCGGTTCATGGTCCGGGGCATGGTGCAGGTCAAGGAGGGGGGCCTGCCCTGGCGTGGCCGGTCGCCACGCCGAACATGCTCCGGTTTAGGAGCTCCGTCCGGACCTCGATGGTATCGCTTCCCCTTTCTGCGCAACTGGTTATTTTCGCCCCTTGCCGGCCGGCAACCTCGGCCGCCACGGAGCACGGCACGCCTTGGCTAATCCCGCGTAGCGCGTCTGCGGCCGCCAGCGCCGCGAGGTCGGCGGCTGCCGCCGCCCTCGAGGCCATCACGGCGGACTGGGCCAACAGGAGCATCAGCGCCATGGTCACCATCACCACCATGCCGAGCCCGGCGGCAAGAACCGTTCCTGATCCGCGCTCAAGCGCACCTTTCGGCTCACCGGCGGGTGCGCCGAGTGGTTCCGGATTCCGCTGTTCGCCGGACCCGGGTTGCTGTTCGCCTGACCCGGGTTTCTGTCCTCCGGGCCCGGCGTTCGGACACACCGGTTGCCGAGCCCCCGTCACGGTCATGAGGCCGCAGCTTCCGGATGCCGATCCGGTGCATGTCCGGACGGTACGGGCCACATTTCTGCCGGACGGAGGCCCGCGGACTCGGCGGTTTCGCCCCGCGCCAAAGCACGGGCGGACAATGTCCACGGGATGATGGACCCGACAGGGCCCGGCACCCTGCCGGAAACCGTGACACTGACCCATTCGCCCTCGCCCACGACGGTTGATGATGCCGAAGCCCCGGCGAGTTGGCGAACGATTCCCTCCACCGCGCCGGCGTCGTCCCCTCGGGCCAGCGCCCTCGCCCCGGCCCGTGCCGCTTCTTCGAGCCGCAGCTGGGTAATCCCGGCCGCCGATCCCCCGAGCAGGAGTGCCAGAAGTAGAAGGACCGCCGGCAACGCCACCGCGAATTCGGCGGTGACAGCTCCACGGTCCTTCCCCGGACCGCCCAATACCGGACCCTGCCAGCCACGGCCGCCGAACTCCTGAGTGGCTCGCAACCGGCGGCGCACCGCCGCCGTCATGGCAGGGCCAGCGCCGTCCGGATCAGGTTCAACAGGAAACCCCGGACTTCGTCGCTGCGAAGGATGAACACCAGGATCCCTGCAAAACCCACGGCCGCGAGGGTGGCAATCGCGTACTCAGCGGTGGCCATTCCCGCCTCGGAGCCCATGAGCCGCCTGTGCGCCCGGCCGGATACAGGCGCCGCCTCACTGGCACCCGGATAGATCTCCAGGACTTGTGCGTCCACATTGCCGCCCTTGGCGGAAGCCTTAGGCTGGGCGAACAGACGGTGGTTGGAGGTGATTGTCATGGCAGTTCCTTTCATCGTGTTCCGGCCGATTTGCCGGTTGCTTCGACTCTTCCGGCTTGTCCAAAGGGAGTTAAGGGACAGGTTCGGCTAAGTGGATAAGCCCGGGAAGTCGCGGCTGTGGAGGAAGACTTGGCCGCCGTCACGCCCTCGTACCGGACCTTGGGTCAGCTTCCGGAGGGAAGCATCGCCAGTAGGACCGGCACCACGCCCAGGCAGACGAAGGCGGGCAGGGAACAGAGCCCCAGCGGGACCACCAGCCTTACGCCAAGTGCGGCCGCGCGCTTTTCCGCCGCCCTGAAGCGTTCCCGTCGCAGCCTGGCTGCCTGGGCGTAGAGAATGGCCGAAGACGGCGCGCCGGTCAGGGCGGCAAAACCCAGTGCCTGCCGCAGAACCAAGAGTTCCGGCGTCCTGACCTCAGAGCTGCGCCACGCTGTTTCCCAGTCGGCACCTATGGCAAGCGCTGACACAACGGGCCGGAGGGAACGGTGATATTCGGCTGAGGCGGAATCGGCGACGAGTTCCAAGGCACGCCCGATCCCCGAACCGGCGTCCAGCATGGCCCCGATCAGCTCCAGCATCATGGCGGTGTCGCGCAGGCCCTCCTCGGCCCGAAGACCCGGACGCTCCGTTCCGCGGTGGGCGCCAGTCCCCCCGTTATCCAGGCTTATCCGGCTCCGCTGGAGAAGTCTCCTGTGCGCGCTGCCGTGTCCCGTCAAGGCCAGGGCCGCGGCAGCGGCCAGTACAAGTGCCACGACCACCGGCGGCATCCATTCCGCCGTCATGGTGTTCCGATGGCCGAGCGGACGAGCCTGGCGGACCAGATCCGGCCGGCCACTGTCAGCGCCACGCCGGCTGCGAGCGCAGCCATCCCGAACGGGGTGCCGAGCAGGACGGACAACGGATCCACGCCAAGGGCGACTCCCAGACCGAGGCCCAGCAGGGGGAGCCACGTCAGGAGGGTAACTGTGGCCTTCGGCCCTGCAAGCGCGGTCTGGCGGGCGGCTTCGGCGTCGTCCTCCACTTCCAGCTGCGCAGCCAGGCGGGTCAGGACGTCGGCCAGCGGGCAACCGCTCGCTGCCGCGATGTCGAAGCATGCTGCGAGTTCGCCCCAGATACGTCGTTCGCGGCCCTGGCTTCCGGTGAATGCAGCGGGCGCTGCCGCCCGGATGGCGTCCGCCACAGGAGAACCCCGCATGGCCGCTGCCCGGGCCGCCGCCAGCATCGACAACGACGCCGGGGTGAGCCCCGCCTCGACACCGGATGCGGAAGGCTCCTCCACGGAATAGACCATCCAGAGTTCATCCCACAGCCGTGAGGTGGTACGGCCTCCTTTAAGCAGCGCGGCCAGTTGCTGGACTACAACTGTCATGGGCACTACCTGGGAATGTTGGCGGGACTTCCCCGCCCGGATGGCGTTCCGGACCTGTGACCCACCGGGCCAGCGACGTTTTCCCGTGACCCCGCGCTCACTACGGGAGCCTCGCCTGCCCTGCGGCTCGGGATACCCGGCGTTCAGTGCTGTGCGGATCCTTCCCAGGCTGCCGCCGGGAGGCCGGACCACCAGCCACGCAGCGAGGACCAGCGCTGTGACGAGAAGAACCATCATTCGCTTTCCCCCGGACCTGCTTCCAGCGGGCCCCCAGCGGTGCCGGCAGCGCCGGAAGCATCGATGCCGAGCCTGCGCGCCAGCTTCGGCCACGAGGGGCCCAAACTGACGGTACCGGGCCGCACAGTCACAGCCGCCGAGACTTCCAGTCCGAGCGGGCCGTCTTCAACCACACCAACGCAGGCCACATGCCGGATGCCGCGGAACCGTTCAACATGCACCACGACGTCCAAAGCGCTGGCAACCTGCAGCCGCACGGCATCCTGGTCCATTCCGGCGAGGGCACCCAACGCAGTGAGCCGGGCAGGCACGGCCGCAGCCGTATTCGCGTGTATGGTCCCGCCGCCCCCTGTGTGTCCGGTGTTCATGGCCGTCAGCAGCTCGCGGACCTCGGCTCCGCGGCATTCCCCGACCACCAGCCGGTCGGGCCTCATCCGAAGGGCCTGCCGGACCAGTTCGGCAAGGTTCACCGCACCGCCGCCTTCGAGGTTTCCATGCCTCGATTCAAGCGAGACCACATGCGGGTGGACCGGGTTCAGCTCCGAAGCGTCCTCGATCAGGACGAGCCGTTCGCCAGGCTGGCTCAGCCCCAGGAGCGTCGAAAGGAGAGTGGTCTTCCCTGACCCGGTGGCCCCGCTGATCAGGAAGCTCAGGCGCCGGGAAACGATGCGTTCCAGCACGTCCTGGACCAGAGAACCAAACATGCCCCCGTCCCGGAGCTCGTCCAGCGTGAACACTTCGTGCCGTCGGATTCGGACGCTCAACAGCGTCCCGGCAGTCGAGATGGGCGGCAGGACCGCGTGAACCCGGTATCCGGCGTCAAGCCTGACATCCACGCACGGGGAACCGTCGTCAAGGCGCCGCCCGCCTGCCGCCACGAGGCGGGCCGCAAGCGAACGGACCTCGCTTTCTGAGGAGAACGACACCGCAGCCTGTTCCAGGCCGTTTCCACGGTCCAGCCAGACGGAGTCCGGGGCATTGACGAAGATGTCCGTCACGGACGGGTCCGTGGTCAGCACCTGCAACGGACCCAGCCCGTTGAGTTCGGCGCTGATCCGTTCGACGGCGGCCAGCGACCCTGCAGTTCCCAGGAGTCTGCCCGTGGCCTGGACCGCCGCGGCTACGCGGGACGGCGTCACGGGACCGGAATCTGCCATCACCGATTCCCTGACCGAATCGAGGAGCCCGGCGTCCAAGGCACTGCTCTGCCGCCGCCTGAGGGCTTCGGCCGGACCCGGAAACCGGGACATCCCGGGCGATCGCGAAGGCGTGCTCACGGGAACTCACCGCCGAGCAGGTCCAAAACCGAGGCAGCGAACCGGCGAACGGTGCGCCGGCGGCCCGTTTCCAACAGGCGGCCGAGCTCCGTGGCGTTGGCCGTGCCTTTTACCTCCGGGACAAGTCCCTGCAGCGGCAGCCCCACCGATTCCGCGATCAGCGGCCCGTCCAGCACGGCCCCCGCTTTGCCCCTGATCACCAGCGCAGTGTCCACCGGGGGAAGTTCCTGCAGCAGCCTGGCGGAAGAAACCGCGGCCTTCAGCTGTGCCGGCGCCACCACCAGGATGCGGTCGCAGTCCCAGGCGAACGTCCGCAGCGGCTCCGTTCCGCGGCCTATGTCCACGAGGACCAGTTCATAGCCGCGCCGCGCGGCATCGAGCACACCGCCCACGGTGGTTGCATCCACACCCTTCTGGCGTTCGCGGCTGCCCGGCCAGGACAGGAAGGAGAACCCTCCTGCCACGGGGAGCGCGTCGGACAGCTGCTGGGGATCGATGCTCCCGCTCGCCCCTGCAAGGTCGGTCCAGCGAAGGCCCGGGGATTCCTCGGCCGCAAGGGAAAGTTCCAGGCCGCCGCCCCAGGGATCGCCATCAATTAAGAGGACCCGGGCTCCCCACTCCGCGGCTGCCTGGGCGATCCAGATCGCAGCGGTGGTGGCTCCGGCGCCCCCGCACCCGCCCGTCACGCCCAGGACGAGCCCGCCGGCTTCCGGTGACCGGGAGCGGCTCAGGTATTCGGCCAGCCATGCGGCGGCATCCGGCAAAACGGCCACGCGTTCGGCGCCCAGGGCCGCAGCAAGGTGCCAGAGACTGTCGCCTTCGCCGCCCAGGCCCACGAGCACGGCCGGTGCCCGCCTGCGGGGCGGCAGCTCGCGGATATCGCTGCCTACGAGTACAACGGCTGCTGTGTCCCAGAACTGGGCCGCTTCGGTGGCGTCGGCTGCAACGCGAAGCTGGCCGCCTGCAGCGGCCACGATCCGTTCAACCTCGCCGCGCAGGAAGTCGAAGCCCGTCACCAGGAGCGTCTCCGCGGACTCGGCCGGAAGCCAGGCTCCGGGAGCCCGCGCTGCCGACGGGGAACTCCTCGCCGCGATGCCACCAGGGTCTGGTGTCCGGGCCCGAACGGGCCGGCTGCCCCTGGCAGCTTGGCGCCCGGGCGCCTGCCGTCCGCGCGTCGGCCGCGCACGTGTCTGCCGTCCTGCTCCCTCGTTGTTGGTCCCGTTCCGTGCCCGGGACTGGTTCGCGCGGGTGGCGCCGTCACCTCCCGGCGCTGCGGCCCGCGGCGAGCGGCGTGCCGCCATGGACGGTTCCGAAGTTCCTGCCGACGCTCCGGACGCCGGAGCGGCACCTCCGCCGGTGGAAGGCACGGGGCCGGGGCCGCTGAACTCCGGCGTGAATTCCGGGGTGGGTTCCTGAAGATGCTGCCTGCTCATCCTGCCACTGTGCCGTCCGGCCGTCACGTCCGACAGACCCCATGTACGCCATGTGGACAACCTTCGGCGCCGAACATCTGTGGAGGGGCAGTGCGCCCGCAGGGCCCGGGCGCGGCGCAGGCAGGGCACTCCACAAGGCAGAATTGGAGCTATGTATCTGCTGCTGTCCGCCCACGCCGACGGCGCAGCCCTCCAGGAACTCGTCGCGGACGGCTCTGCTAGCCCGGCAAACCCCAAACCGCGCCTCGTCAGCACCGGCGAGCTGGCCGGCGTCGTACGTGAACTCGAAAAGCTGCGCCCGCGCTGGATCTGGCACCGGACGCAGGACTGGTACCCGGCCCTCCTGGCGGCGGGGGTCGAGCTGGAACGCTGCTACGACCTCACGCTCTGCGGCGCCATCCTGGCGCATTCCGAGTTCACCGCCCACACTGCCTACGCCCGCAACGCGGAAAAACTCACGCAGGACGACGACTCGCAGCAGCCGCCACGCAGCCTCCAGCCACCGCCCCAGCCGCAACACCAGGGGGCGCTCTTCGAGGACTCCGGACTCAGCCGGGCACCAAGGCATTCACTCGAGGAGCTGCGCACCGAGTACGCCGCCCAGCAGGAAGCCCTCAGCCAGGCGAGCCCGGACGCGAACCGCAGGCAGCGGCTCCAGTTGCTCCTCGCCGCTGAATCAGCGGGCTCCATGATCGCGGCGGAAATGCAGCACACCGGCGTGCCCTGGCGGGAGGAACTGCACGAACAGATCCTGGCGGATTACCTGGGCCCGCGTCCGCCGCTGGGCCACCGGCCCGCCAAGCTCGAGGCGCTGAACAACGAGCTCCGCAGGCTCCTGAACTCGCCGGGCCTCAACCCCGACTCGCCCCAGGAACTGATGCGCGCACTGCACCGGAACGGCATCGAGGTGAAGACCACCCGGCAATGGGAGCTCAAGGAATCCAGCCATCCGGCCATCGAACCGCTCCTCGCCTACAAGAAGCTGGCACGCCTGCATGCGGCCAACGGCTGGGCCTGGCTGGACGCGTGGGTGAACAACGGACGCTTCCAGCCCGAGTATGTGGTGGGCGGCGTTGTGTCCGGGCGGTGGGCTTCCCGGGGCGGCGGAGCACTGCAGATTCCGCGCCAGATCCGCGGCGCCGTTCACGCCGATCCCGGCCACAAACTCATTGTGGCCGACGCTTCGCAGCTCGAGCCGCGGGTGCTGGTTGCCCTGGCCCAGGACTCCAAAATGGCCGAAGCAGCCCGGGACAAGGACCTCTACGCGGGCATCGCGGCGCAAGGATTCGGGGGTGACCGTGCCAAAGCCAAGGTGGCCCTGCTCGGCGCCATCTACGGTGCCACCACCGGAGAATCCGGGCGCCTGATGCCGCAATTGACCCGCACGTACCCGCGGGCCGTCGGGTTCGTGGAACAGGCCGCACGGGAGGGCGAGGCCGGCGGCACAGTCACCTCCAGGCTGGGCCGCAGCAGCCCGCCGCCGTCGGACCGCTGGCTGCAAAGCCAGAAATCCACCACCGCCGAGGAACAGCGCCGGGCGGACGCGGTTGCCCGTTCCCGCGGCCGGTTTACGCGCAACTTCGTGGTCCAGGGGTCGGCAGCTGACTGGGCGGCCTGCTGGCTGGCGGAATTACGACGGCGGCTCCGCGCCATGCGGTCCGGCGGCGGACCCGCCGGCGAGCTGGTGTTCTTCCTCCATGACGAAGTGATGATCCACTGCCCTGACGACTCCGTGGACGCCTGTGTCCGGGCCATCGAGGAGGCAGCTGCGGCCGCCAAGGACCTGCTGTTCGGCCGGATTCCGGTGGAATTCCCGGTGAGCGTGGCAGTAGTGGACTCCTACGACAAGGCGAAATAGCCCTCTACGTCGCGCTTTGTAACCTACCTGTTGGTAGCTTTGTGGACTGTCTCACATCCCGGTTAAGCTCGATTAGCCGGTTCGCAGCAGTGGCAGTGCAGCTCCGATAAAGGACCGGCCGATGCAATGACGCATGGAACTTGGGGAGGCACCACATAGTGGCTGGCACATTTGAAATTGTTAACGCGGAGGAAGAGGCTTTCTACTTCCGGCTCACGGCCGAGGACGGCACGTTGGTGGCGGTTTCGCCACGGTTCAAGACGCTCAAAGGCGTGGTCGCAGGCATCAACGCTGTCCGCGAAAACGCCGCCACCGGGCTGGTGGTGAACCGCTCCCGGAGGGAACTGGCTTCCGGCTAGCGCCGCGGCCCGCTGGACGGGCAACGGGGCCGCACGGGAGTTCATATGTCGATCTGGTGCAAGCGCGTCCGGTCCCAGGGAACGGACCAGCCCAGGTGATCGAATAGTTCGTTCAGGATCATCCCGGTGAAGCCCCAGACCACCACCTTGTTCACCACGAAAGCGGGGCTCAGGAACGACTGGCCGGCCCTGCTGACCGTTGCCATCACACGGTTGTCGGGATCCAGCAGGTCGCGCACCGGGACCCGGAACACCTGGGCCGATTCGCCGTAGTCAACCACCCGGACCGGGGAAGGCGAGTGCCACCACCCAAGGACGGGCGTCACCAGGAAATTCCCGCGGGGCAGCGCCAGCTGCGGCATGGCGCCCAGCACTTCCACCCCGCCCGAGTCCAATCCTGTTTCCTCCTCGGCTTCACGGAGTGCGGCTTCAACGGGCGTCTCGCCCGGGTCGATCCCGCCGCCCGGAAACGCGACTTGGCCGGGGTGATCGTCCAGGGTGTGGGCACGTTCCAGGAGCAGGACATCGAGGTCGGCGGGGGCCAGCGGTTTTCCCGAAGCAGCCGGGATGTTGTCCAGGGCGCCGAACAGCATCAGCACGGCCGCTTTCCGCGCAACGCTGGCATCCACCGTGAGGTCGCGCCAGTAGGGATTGCGCGGCGGGCCGCTCCCGGCGTCGATGGCGGCAATGAGATCAACGAGGTCCTGTCGGGCAGTCATGTCCCCCGCTTTTGTGATTCCATCCGGATTTCAGCAGCCCGGTGTGTTTCAGCCAGCAGCTGGGCGAGGAGGGCTTCCTGCCCGGGTGCGAGCTCGTATTTCAGCAGCTTGGCCGCCTTCTCCGGGTCCGTTTCGCCTGCGCCGTAGCTGGGACACCACGTGGCAACCGCGCACGCACCGCAGGCCGGCTTCCGTGCGTGGCAGACACGCCGGCCATGAAACACCACCCGGTGCGAGAGCATGGTCCAGTCCCGCGGTTCGAACAGCTCCGCCACATCGGCCTCAACGCGGACGGGATCGTCCGAGTCGGTCCAGCCAAAGCGCCTGGCAAGCCGGCCGAAGTGAGTGTCCACGGTGATTCCGGGAATCCCGAAGGCGTTGCCCAGCACCACGTTGGCCGTCTTTCGCCCCACACCGGGCAGCGTCACCAGGTCCTGCAGCCGGGGCGGCACTTCACCGTCGTACTCGTCCACCAGCCGGTTGCACAGCGCCATCACGTTCCTGGCTTTTGCGCGGAAGAAACCGGTGGGTTTGAGGATCACTTCGAGCTCTGCCGGGTCGGCCTCGGCCATGCTCCGGGCATCCGGGTACCGGGCGAACAGCATCGGCGTGATCTGGTTTACCACCACATCCGTTGTCTGGGCGGACAGCACGGTTGCCACCAGGAGCTCAAACGGGCTGCGGAAGTCCAGCTCGGCGTGTGCATAGGGGTAAAGCTCCGCAAGCGCCCGGTTGATCCTGCGGGCACGCCGTTTCAACGCCAGCAGTGATTCACCGGACGTCCGCGGGGTGATGCTGCCCGGCTTCGGAGTGCCGGAAAGTGATGCCACCGGCGGCCGGCTAGCCGCGCTCGATGTTGCTGAGGTCGCGCAGCACGCCCACCCGGCCGTCAGTGTGCTGCACCAGGAATTCGTGCCCGCGGTCTTCCAGTGCAAGAACCCATCCGCCGGGTTCGATCACGAACGCGGGCATCCCTGTCCGCTCATCGACGGCAGTCCGGGGCTGGGCCACGGCGAACCAGAACGCCTCATGGACGGGCTGTTCCTCATGCTCTTCAGGTCGGCTGTAGGGGTCAACTGTGGCACCGATGGGTTCCTGCGACCTCACCTGCGGATTCAGCATCGTCTCAGCGGGAGCCGACTTTGAAGGCACTGCGCCCGTGGCCGCACCGGACCCGGAGTCCCGACCGGCTGCGGGGACGGCAGCTGCCTGCGTGGCTTCGACTGTGGAAGGCACAGCGGCGGCCGGCGTCGGCTCTGCGGCGGAAGGAACGACGTCGGCCGCCTGTGTTGCGGGCGACGTGTCCGTCACCCGGCTGGCGGCTGCAGCACCGACCGCGGCAGCCCCGCCGGCGGCAGCGGCGTTGTTGCCGGCCGCATGGCCCGATGACCCGGCGACACCTGCGGCAGCTGCCGGAACGGCGTCACCCTGCCTGCCACCGAAGTGCGGGGCCGGCTCATGCTGCGGTGTCCCGAACTGCGTGGCACCATGCTGGGTTGAACCGTGCTGTGCGGTCCCGTTCGGGGTGGCCGCAACGGGCGCGTCGGCGCCCGCAGCTCCGGCGTGGGGGCGGGCGCCGTTCGGCGTCGAGCTCGCGGCGGCACCTCCGTCCTCAGCAGCCGCACCGGCCGTCAGCCGCTTCGACCAGCCGGCCAATGTGCTGGAGCCCGGCTCCTTGGCGGCCTTGGGCTCCTTGGGGGCGCTGGGCTTGCGGAACGGTGCGGCGGACTCGCGGGCCACAACATGGGCAGGAACCTCGGCACGGTCCAGGAAGTCACCGGCAAGGAAGGGGATGAAGCGTGCCAGCACAGTGGCAGCAAAGAGCCCGACGGATCCGATCAGTCCAACCAGCAGCACCGGGATGAACTCCTGGGCCGCGGACAGGAAAAAGAACCCCAGGGCGAACGACGCCACCACGGAGGCGAACTGGTCGATGGAGAGGGACCCGATCCGCACCCTGGATTCGGGGCTCAACCGGCGGGCGACGAAAAGGGCGGTCACAATGAGGGGCAGGATGATGCCCAGGCCCAGGAAGAAGAGGTTGCCCAGGTTCCACAGGTTGTAGCGGGTAGCGAACATCGGGATCAGGGACGCGACGAACAGAAGGAGCGTCGAAGCGAAGATCGTCAGGTCACGCACGGTGAACGGGCCGAGGACCGTTTCGTTCCGCTTTCCCGTCAGCCGGCTCTCCGCGGGCTTTGAGCCGTCCGCGCTTGCCGGCCTGCCGGAGTTCTCCTGGCCGGCCGCCTGACCGGGATGCTGATGGACGGCTTTGTGCTGCCCATGGCTTTGCTGGTTCATTCTGTTCTCCTTAGCACGGCGGCGCCCTGGACAGCGCCTCCTAACGGCAGGCAAAAACGGGACCGCGAGCGGTCCTGCAGCCTCCATCGGATGTCACAACTCCATCTCAGCCTAGCCAAGTGACTGGCTGATCACTAGCTGACGGGCCGGAGGCGTGCGCAGCGGAATGCCGCCGGATTCCGCATAGCACATCCGCCTGTTTCCACGGTGAGCGTGCCCCTCACAGACGCGTCCCCCGGCATCCGGCCACCGCACCCCAGGGGTGCGGGATGCCGCGCTCCGGAACCACTCGGCGCTTAATAAACGCCGCTCACGGTTCACTATGTGACGGGGCACACGCACGCCGCGGGGCAGGTATTAGTGTGTATTTCGGAACAGCTCTTTGCGGTACAGCCGTGATCAGCCGCTGCCCGATGTCGCGCATGCGGCCCGGCTGCGGCCGGTGACGGTCCGTCCCGCGCAGCAAAGATCGATGAATGATGAGGTTCACCATGTCCCAGCAGACCCCAGGCTCCACCACGACAACGCCCCCGCAGGGCGATGCCTTCGAGAACCTCTCCCAGGAGGACCGGAAGTTCGCCCCGACTCCTGAGTTCGCCGCCAACGCGGTGGTCACCGCTGCCGACTACGCAGAGGCCGACGCCGACCGTCCCGCATTCTGGGCGAAGCAGGCCCGCGAGCTGCTCACCTGGAGCAAGGACTTCACCCAGACACTCGACTGGTCCAACCCTCCCTTCGCAAAGTGGTTCGTCGGCGGCGAGATCAACGCCGCCTACAACGCGCTGGACCGCCATGTGGAGAACGGGCTTGGGGAGCGGGTCGCCATCTATTTTGAGGGCGAACCGGGCGACACCCGCACGTACACCTACGCGCAGCTGACCGAAGAGGTGAAGAAGGCCGCCAACGCCTTCGAGTCCCTCGGCGTGGCCAAGGGCGACCGCGTGGCCGTCTACCTTCCCATGATCCCCGAGGCAGTCATCACGCTGCTGGCCTGTGCCCGGATCGGCGCCATCCACTCGGTGGTGTTCGGCGGCTTCTCCGCCGAGGCGCTGCGCTCACGGATCGACGACGCCGAAGCCAAGCTCGTGGTCACAGCCGACGGAACCTACCGCCGCGGCAAGCCCAGCTCGCTTAAGCATGCGGTGGACGACGCGTTGTCCCACGAGGGGAACGGCAGCGGCCACACCGTCGAGAACGTGATCGTCGTCAAACGCAACGGCCAGGACGTGGACTGGCACGAAGGCAGGGACCACTGGTGGGCGGATACCGTGGACGCCGCGTCGCCGGAGCACACCGCCGTAGGCCATGACTCCGAGCACCCCTTGTTCATCCTCTACACCTCCGGCACCACGGGAAAGCCCAAGGGCATCCTGCACACCACCGGCGGCTACTTGGCCCAGGGCGCCTACACCCACAAGGCCGTGTTCGACCTGCACCCGGAGACGGACGTGTACTGGTGCACGGCCGACGTCGGCTGGATCACCGGCCACTCCTACGTGGCCTACGCCCCGCTCGTCAACGGAGCCACCCAGGTCATGTACGAGGGCACCCCGGACTCCCCGCACCAGGGCCGCTGGTGGGAAATCATCGAGAAGTACAAGGTGTCCATCCTCTACACCGCACCCACGGCGATCCGGACCTTCATGAAGTGGGGCAAAGAGATCCCGGCCAAGTTCGACCTCTCCTCCATCCGGGTCCTGGGCTCCGTGGGCGAACCCATCAACCCCGAGGCCTGGATGTGGTACCGGGAAGTCATTGGCTCCAACGCGGGGAAGAACGGCGAAAAGAAGGAAAACCCGGCCCCGATCGTGGACACCTGGTGGCAGACCGAAACGGGTGCCCAGATGATCGCCCCGCTGCCGGGCGTCACCGCCACCAAGCCAGGCTCCGCGCAGGTGCCGCTGCCCGGCATCGCCGTGGACGTCGTCGACGAAGCCGGTGAGTCCGTGCCAAACGGGGCCGGCGGCTACCTCGTGATCCGCGAGCCCTGGCCGGCCATGCTGCGCGGCATTTGGGGTGACCCTGAACGCTTCAAGGAGACCTACTGGTCGCGTTTCGAGACCATGTATTTCGCGGGCGACGGCGCCAAGAAGGACGACGACGGCGACGTCTGGCTCCTAGGTCGGGTGGACGACGTGATGAACATCTCCGGCCACCGGCTTTCCACTGCGGAGATCGAATCGGCCCTGGTCAGCCACCCGGCCGTGGCGGAGGCCGCCGTAGTGGGCGCTGCCGACGAAACCACGGGCCAGGCCGTCGTGGCGTTCGTGATCCTCCGCGAGGACGCAGTGGACTCCGGCGACGCGATCGTCCAGGAACTCCGCAACCACGTGAGCAAGGAGATCGGTCCGATCGCCAAGCCCAAGACCATCCTGGTGGTGCCGGAGCTGCCCAAGACCCGGTCCGGGAAGATCATGCGCCGCCTCCTCAAGGACGTCGCTGAAGGCCGGGAAGTCGGCGATGCCACTACCCTGGCGGACAACACGGTCATGGCACAGATCGCCCAGTCGCTCAGAAAGTAACACTCGCCCAGAAAGCAAGAGCCGCCCGGAAGCCCGGTTGACGGCCTTCAGCCGGCCCCGTTTTTCCCGCGTCAGCGCGGAAAAGCGGGGCCGCGCCGCTTTGTGACGATTCAAATACAAAATGCACCCAGAATGTTGTTTCCCGTTCTTTCCTGTTCTCTTTTGAGAGGTTATAGTCAAGGTATGTGAGGTGCCTCACATGCAGCTATTTTTCAAGGGAGAGAACATGGCAGCACAGTTTGATGCGGCGGCAAGTGCTTATCCGAGCCGGCGGACCATCCTCAAGACCGTCGGCGTCGGCGCGGCAGGCCTGGCCGGCATTCCGTTCCTGGCAGCCTGTACGGGCGGGAGCGGGCCGTCGGCGACGGGTTCCGACTCCCCCGGCCTCACTTTCGGTTCAGGATCCTCGGACGATGTCCCCAAGCGGGCGTACCAGGCCGTCACCGATGCCTTCACTGCCAAGACCGGCAAGAAAGTCACCACCAACGTGGTGCCGCACAACGATTTCCAGAACAAGATCAATTCCTACCTGCAGGGCTCCCCGGACGATACCTTCACGTGGTTTGCCGGCTACCGCATGCAGTACTACGCGGGTAAGGGACTGCTCGCTCCGATCGACGACGTTTGGGAGAGCATCGGCGCCAACTACTCCGACGCGCTGAAGAAGGCTTCCACCGGCCCGGACGGCAAGATGTACTTCGTCCCCAACTACAACTACCCGTGGGGTTTCTTCTACCGGAAGAGCCTCTGGGCAGAGAAGGGCTACGCGGTTCCGGAGACCTTTGACGCGCTCAAGGCGCTGGCCACCAAGATGAAGACCGACGGCATCATTCCGATCGGCTTTGCTGACAAGGACGGCTGGCCGGCCATGGGCACCTTCGACTACATCAACATGCGGCTGAACGGCTACCAGTTCCACGTGGACCTCTGCGCTCATAAGGAATCCTGGGACCAGCAGAAGGTCAGCGCAGTCTTTGACACGTGGGCCGAGCTCCTCCCCTTCCAGGACCCCGCCGCCCTCGGACAGACGTGGCAGGATGCGGCAAAGGCACTGGAGGCCAAGAAGACCGGCATGTACCTGCTCGGATCCTTCGTGACCCAGCAGTTCACCGACCCCGCCGTCCTGGCGGACATCGGATTCTTCGCCTTCCCGGAGATCGCCATGGAAGGCCGCGACGCCGTAGAAGCCCCCATCGACGGCCTCCTGCTGTCCAAGAAGGGCGGCGGGAACAAGGCTGCCCGCGATTTCATGGCCTACCTGGGAACTGCCGAGGCCCAGGACGCCTACGCCGCGGTGGACTCGTCGAACATCGCCACGGCCAAGGGCACGGACACGTCCAAGTTCACGCCCCTCAACAAGGCGTGTGCGGACACCATCGCGAACGCAAAATACATCAGCCAGTTCTTCGACCGCGACGCCCTTCCGGCCATGGCCAACAACGTGATGATCCCGGCCCTGCAGAGCTTCATCAAGGACGGCAAGATGGACGTCAAGAACCTCGAAGCACAGGCCAAGACGTTGTACGCCGCCCAATAGTCGCGGCTCCGTCAGCCGCGCATCACAGGCACCCATCCAGGAAGGAACGACGACGGCGGCACAGCCTTCCGCCGTCGTCGCGCCTTCCCGGTAACCGGACCAATCGAGGGAAACATTTCCATGAGCAGCACTGCAAGAGAACTGATTCCGCCGGAATCACGGGAGCCTGAAGACGCTTCCGGAAAGCGGGCCAAGAACCGGCGGGCCAGGGGCGGCCGGGTCCGCCGCCTGTCCCGGCAGGACAAAGTGGTCCTGGCACTGATGGTGGGCATCCCCACCCTGATCGAACTGACCCTGGTATGGCTGCCCATGCTGATGTCCGTTGGCCTCAGCTTCACCCGGTGGAACGGGCTGGACCTGGGGGACATCCGCCCCGCCGGCGTGGACAACTACCAATTCATTTCCCAGGACTACCCGCCGTTCTGGCCGGCGGTGCAGCACAACATGCTGTGGCTCCTGTTCCTGGCCCTCATCGCCACGCCCCTGGGCCTGCTGCTGGCCGTGCTGCTGGACCAGAACATCCGCGGCAGCAAGATCTACCAGAGCATCTTCTTCGCACCGGTGATGCTGTCTCTTGCCCTGATCGGCATCATCTGGCAGCTCTTCTACCAGCGGGACAACGGCCTGCTGAACTTCCTCCTGGGCACTGCCGGGACGCCCCAGGCCGTGGACTGGTTCGGCGATTCCTCCGTCAACATCTGGGCCGCCATGATCGCGGCCACCTGGCGGCACGCCGGATACGTCATGCTCCTCTACCTGGCCGGGCTCAAGGGCGTGGACCCCAGCCTGAAGGAGGCCGCCGCCATCGACGGCGCGAGCGCCGTCCAGACCTTCTTCCGGGTGGTCTTCCCGGCCATGCGGCCCATCAACATCGTGATTGTGGTCATCACCATCATCGAATCGCTGCGCGCTTTCGACGTCGTCTACGTCATCAACCGCGGCACCAACGGCCTGGAAATGCTCAGTGCCCTGGTAATCCAGAACCTGGTGGGCGAAGGCCAGGTGATCGGCGTCGGTTCGGCACTGGCAGTAGTGCTCCTGGTCATATCCCTCGTCCCCATCGTCTTCTACCTCAGCCGCACCTTTGGCAAGGAGAACAAAGCATGAGCACCGCCACAGTCCGCGCCCGCAGGAAAGACGCCTCCCCCGCCCCCAGGTCCGGCAGCAGGCCGAAGCGCCATTACGGAACCCACATCTTCCTCACCGTCATGGCGGTCATGTGGCTGATCCCGCTGGGCTGGTCCGTCTTCACCGCGCTCCGCCCGGTGGCCTCCACCAACGAACACGGCTACTTCAGCCTGGCGGGCGACTTCAATTTCGATAACTTCATCCAGGCCTGGACACAGGGCGGATTCGCAACCTACTTCTGGAACTCAGTGATCATTACGGTTCCGGCCGTGTTCCTGACCCTGTTCCTGGCTTCCCTGATGGCGTTCGCCGTAAGCAGGGTGAGCTGGAAGTTCAACATCACCCTGCTCATCATGTTTACTGCCGGCAACCTCCTGCCGCCGCAGGTCCTTGCCGCGCCGTTGTTCGAGATGGCCAAACACTTCGAGGTGCCCTACTCCTTCAGCGATTCCGGCAACATGCTGAACACCTACATCATCGTCATCGCGGTCAACACGGCCTTCCAGATGGGCTTCTGCACGTTCGTCCTGTCCAACTACATGAAGGCGCTCTCCGCCGACCTCACCGAAGCAGCCCTGGTGGACGGTGCCGGAATCTGGCGGCAGTACCGGGAGATCATCCTTCCGCTGTGCCGGCCAGCCTTCGCCGCGCTGGGGACGCTGCAGGTCATCTTCATCTACAACGACTATTTCTGGCCGCTGCTTTTCATCCAGAGCGGCAACCGGCTCCCGATCACCACCGCCATCAACAACCTCCAGGGCCAGTTCCTGAACAACTACAATCTCCTGGCGGCCGGCGCGGTGATCACGGTCATCCCCACACTCGTGATCTACCTGCTCCTGCAGCGGCAGTTTGTTGCAGGGCTGACTCTTGGTTCTTCCAAGGGGTAGACCATGATGGAAGCTGACGGGGACAGCACTCCCCCAGCCGCAGCCCGAAAGGAACTCCATGCTCCCCGCAGCACGCCACCAGGCAATCGTGGACGCCGTCCAGCGCGAGCGGGTGGTCCGGGTCTCGGACCTCGCCCAGCAGCTGGGTGTGTCGCTGATGACCGTTCGGCGGGACATCGAGCTGCTCGAGGAGGGTGGCCAGGTGGAGCGGATCCATGGCGGTGCCAAGCTCCCCGGCGATGCCAGCACGCATGAGCCCGGCTTTGAGCAGAAGTCAACGCAGCTCACGGCGGAGAAGAGGGCCATCGCCCTGGAGGCGGCTTCGCTGGTCCACGAGGGGATGGCGGTGGGGCTGGGCGCCGGAACAACCACATGGGCGCTGGCCAAGGAACTCGTCAACGGCCCGCGCATCACAGTGGTGACCAACTCCATCCGCATTGCCGATCTTTTCCATCTCGGCTCGTCCTCCGGGGCTGGACGCTACGGTTCCACGGTGATCCTGATCGGCGGCGAGCGCACGCCGTCGGACGCGCTGGTTGGACCCATTGCGACGGCGGCGCTGAAGCAGCTGCATCTGGACCTTCTGTTCCTGGGCGTGCACGGCATGGATCCGGATGCCGGTTTCACCACGCCCAACCTGCTGGAGGCCGAGACGGACCGCGCGTTCGTGGCGGCATCACGCAAGGTGGTGGTGGTGGCCGACCACACCAAGTGGGGCACCCAGGGCATGAGCACCATTGCCGGGTTCGAGGAGGCGGACGAGGTCATCAGCGACGCCGGGCTCAGCGCCGACGCGCGGCGGATCCTGCAGGAGAGCGTCAGCCGGCTGCGGATCGCCAACGCGGGATAGCCGCCGCTAAGGGCAGCCGCAGGACTGCCTGATCAGCAGCCGGGTGGGGAAGACGTGGTGGCGAGGCGGCTCGCCGCGGCCCGCTCCCACCAGCGCGCGCACCGCGGCTTCCGCCATGTCGCGCACCGGCTGTTCAACGGTGGTCAGCGGCGGCCACGAATATTCAGCCTCCACTGATCCGTCGAAGGAGGCCAGGGCAATGTCCCCCGGAGCGGAGAGTCCGGCTTCATGGAGGGCCCGGAGGATGCCCACGGCCTGCATGTCCGAGCTCGCAAAGATGGCGGTGGGCCGGTGCCCCGACGCCAGCAGGCGTTTGCCGGCCGCGTAGCCTCCATCCCGGGTGAAGGCGCTGCGCGCGATGGTGCCCTCGGGCAAACCGGCGGCTTTGAGTGCCTGCAGCCAGCCCTGCTCGCGGTCGTCGGCCTCGTTGGCCGTGGTGGTTCCCATGGCCAGGCCGATGTTGGTGTGGCCGTGCCCGATGAGATGTTCCACGGCAGTGCGGGCGCCTGCGGCGAGGTCCACCCCGACGCTGGTGACCCCCGCGGGCCTCTCGCTATGGCTGAGCAGGACCGATGAAATCTCCGCCGATTCAAGGTCCGCAAGGTCGGGTTCGGAGAGGACGCTTGCCAGCACCACCCCGTCCACCTGGCGGGCGGCCAGGTTCCGGATGTTCCGGCGTTCCTTGGCGAGGTCGCCGTCGGAATTGGTGAGGAACAGCGCGTAGCCGAGTGCGCCCGCAGCATCCTCCACCGCGTGCGCCAGCAAGGAGAAGAACGGGTTGCTGTTGTCGGGAATGATCAGCCCGATGGTCTCACTGGACCCGAGCTTCAGCGCCCGTGCCGCGGCATTGGGGCGGTAGCCCAGGACGCGGATGGCGTC
This sequence comes from Arthrobacter sp. NPDC058288, assembly GCF_042880995.1. NCBI lineage: Bacteria > Bacillati > Actinomycetota > Actinomycetes > Micrococcales > Micrococcaceae > Arthrobacter > Arthrobacter sp. NPDC058288. The sequence goes on along the minus strand of NZ_JBHVYH010000001.1, from coordinate 113,373 downwards.
CTGGACCTTCGCTTCCGTGGCCGGCGCCACCCGTTTCGGGCCGCCGTTGACCACATAACTGACCACAGCCGTACTCACGCCCGCATAGCGGGCAACATCCTTGCGGGTTACCGGGCCTCGGGTGGGGTGCGTTGCGGGAATGGTCATGGAATACATGCTAGCTATGCACCCTGCGGAGCATCGCCAAAATCGCGGATTGGCAGCCGTTCGCCGTTCTGCTGGGCCGAGGCGTGGGCCACGATCCCGGGAAGGGTGAAGCGCGCGGCCACCCAGGCGTTGACGGGCGGAAGCGTCCCTTCGTTGACCGCCGTCACGAAGTCGTCCACCAGGAACTGGTGGCTTCCCTCGTGGCCGTTCGGGGCACCGAGGAATTCCTCCGGCAGGCGTCCGCGGTCGTGCACAGGGGCAAGACCGGAAATGAAGGCGTCACGCAGTTCGGGGGCAACGTCGGCCAGCGACGGGTCATCCAGCGGGATGCTGGGCCGGGTTTCCACCTGCTCGGAGATGTCGTGGACGTTTTCCTTGTCCTGCCACACCGTCACTTTGGCAAGCTGCTCAAAGCTCGCCTCGGTGCCGAAGAAGCGGAAGCGTGATTCACGGATGTGCGACGGGTAGCCCACGCGGCGCATCTCGTTGGTGCGCATGGCGCCGCCGTCGTTCAGTTCAAAAAGTGCCGTGGCGTTGGAGAAGTCGTTGCCGAACATGCTCACGTCCTTGTCGAAGACGCCGTCGTTGCGGTCGTCCCGGACTCCGATGCAGCTGACGCTGACCGCGTGCGATGGCAGCGCCCCCAGAACGCCGCCGATGGCGTGGGTGGGGTACAGCATGGGCGGGTAGCTCGCCGTCGACTTCCACGATTCTCCGCCGCTGTACTGGTAGGCGTCGTAGAAGCCGAGGTCCATGTCGTGGACATAGTCACCTTCGCTGTAGAAGATCCGGCCGAACTTGCCTGCTGCGTGCTGGTTGCGGGCGTAGACGGTGGCGGGGTTGTAGTAGCTGGTCTCGCCCATCGCATAGACAAGCCCGGTTTCTTTCACGGCCGCGATGATGCGTTCGATCTCTTCTTCCGAAACCGCCATCGGAACAGCGGAGTAGACATGCTTTCCGGCGCGCAGCGCCTGTTCCACCAGGGGACCGTGGGTCCAGCGCTGCGTGAAGATGGCGACGGCGTCGACGTCGGACGCCAAGAGCTCCTCGAAGCTTCCCTTGGTGCCGTCAAGCCCCCAACGCTCAAGCGCTGCGGCGGCGCGTTCCGGGCGTTCGTCGACGACGTAGACCTCACCGACTCCCGGATGGAGCTTGAAGAGGTGGGCGAAATGGCCGCCGAACTGTCCGACGCCGACGACTCCGATTGAAAACGTCATTGTTTACCTTTCCCTGATTGGCCCGAGGTACCGGGCACGAGTGGCCCCTGCGGGCTTACCGCGAGTCTTCCACCGGAATCTACTCGAGTCAACGATAAGCAGCAAAGTAGCGGCATCTTTCAGTGTTGACTTGAAAAAATACTTGCCACACTCAATCTACTCGTGTAGATTCATCTCCAGTTGTTACCCACATCACAGTCAGGAAAGGGTCGAAGATGACCACCCTTACCAAGCAGCAACAGAACCCGGCAGCCCGGGCCCGCCGCCCGAAGGCGGTACAGCCGGCCGGGATGAGCCGGCTCCGCCGACTGGGCGACTTGAAGATGGCCCTGCTGTTCATCTTCCCGGCGATGATCGGCTTTGTTCTCTTCTATCTGGTCCCCACCATCCGGGGCGTCTATCTCAGCTTCACCGAATACAGCATCCTGGGAGACCCCACCTGGATCGGCATCAAGAACTACACCGCCATGCTTGGCGATGAACTCTTCTGGAACGCCATGGGCGTCACCCTCCAGTACGTGGGGCTGAACATCGGCTTCCAGACCGTGATCGCCCTGGGACTGGCACTCCTCATGCACCGGGTGGCCAAGTCCACGTTCATCCGCGGTGCGTTGCTGTTGCCCTTCCTGGTGGCCAACGTGATCGTCGCCCTGCTGTGGTTCTGGATGCTCGATTACCAGATCGGCATTGTCAACGAAATCATCAATTGGATGGGCCTGCCGCGCATCGCCTTCTTCGGAAGCGAGCAGTGGGCCATTCCCACCATCGCCGCAGTCAACGTCTGGCGGCACATGGGCTACACGGCCCTGCTGCTCTTCGCAGGGCTTCAGTCAATCCCCAACCACGTCTATGAGGTCGCCTCCCTGGACGGAGCCTCCCCCACCCGGACCTTCTGGAGCATCACCATGCCGCTCCTGCGCCCCGTCTTGGTGCTGGTGCTCGTCGTCACCGTGATCGGCTCATTCCAGGTGTTCGACACCGTCGCAGTGACGACCGGCGGCGGCCCCATCAACGCCTCCCGGGTCATCCAGATGTACATCTACCAAAAGGCCTTCGGCGAATCGGACTTCGGCTACGCATCGGCATTGTCCGTCATTCTCTTCCTCATTCTTGCCCTGGTGGCCTTCGTGCAAATGAAGTTCCTCAAGGGCAACGAATCGGATCTGGACTAAGGAACCCCAGCCATGAGCAACTCCACGATTACCCGCAAGAAGTCCGTCATCGCCTCTCCCCGCCGGAATTCCGCCAGGAAGCCCGTGAACTGGCGGCGCGTCGGAGCATGGGCCCTCGTCGCCGTCGCAGTCGCCGTCACCGTGGCACCCTTCCTCTGGATGCTCCGCACCGCACTGTCCACCAACGCCTCGCTGGCCTCCAACGCCGGCAACCTGTTGCCCGCTGACTTCAACCTGGGCGCATTCAAGCGGGTTCTGGGCATGCAGAGCCCCGAAGAGGCCATTGCCGAGGGCGGCTCGGGTGCCGCGATCAACTTCTGGCTCTACTTGCGGAACTCGGTCATCTTCGCCACCGTTACCACCGCGGGGCAGGTGTTCTTCAGCGCGATGGCCGCCTATGCCTTCTCGCGGCTCCGGTGGCCCGGACGGAACGTGGTGTTCAGCCTGTTCCTGGCCACCATGATGGTCCCGCCGATCTTCACCGCCCTGCCCAACTTCCTCATGATCAAGAACCTGGGCCTGCTCAACACATTCGCCGGCATGACACTGCCCTTCCTGTTCATGACACCGTTCGCCATCTTCTTCCTTCGCCAGTTCTTCCTCAGCATGTCCCGGGAAGTGGAAGAGGCCGCCATGCTGGACGGCGCCAAGCACCTGCGGATCTTCTTCCAGATCGTCCTCCCCAACGCCGCTGCACCCCTGGCCACGCTGGCCCTGCTGACCTTCATCGGCCAGTGGAACGAATACTTCTGGCCGCTCCTGGTGGGCCAGGACGAAAGCGTCCGCGTGCTCACCGTGGGCCTGGGCGTCTTCAAATCCCAGTCACCGCAGGGCGCCCCCGACTGGACCGGACTGATGGCCGCCACGCTCGTCGCCGCGCTCCCTGTGCTCCTGCTGTTCATTGCCTTCGGCAAGAAGGTGGTCAATTCCATCGGCTTCTCCGGTATCAAGTAACCCCCTCGCTTCCCTCCTCCCAAGAATCACCTCGAAAGGTCCATCATGAAGAAAACCATCGGCGTCGCAGCTGCCGCCGCGGCAATCGCACTCTCACTGTCCGCCTGCGGCGGAGGCAGCACCGCCTCCACCGAGGCCAAGGGTGAAATCAACTACTGGCTGTGGGACGCCAACCAGCTCCCCGCCTACCAGCAGTGCGCTGACGATTTCACCAAGGCCAACCCCGACATCAAGGTCAAGATCACGCAGCGCGGCTGGGACGACTACTGGACGACGCTGACCAACGGCTTCGTCGCCGGCACCGCGCCGGACGTCTTCACCAACCACCTTTCCAAGTACCCCGAGTACGCGGCGAAGAAGCAGCTGCTCTCCCTCGACGACGCCGTCGCCAAGGACGGCATCAAGCTGGATAGTTACACGAAGGGCCTGCCCGAGCTCTGGGTCGGCCAGGACGGCAAGCGCTACGGTCTGCCGAAGGACTGGGACACCGTTGGCCTGTTCTACAACAAGGCCATGACCGACTCGGCCGGCCTGACGGCCGAGCAGATGGCGAACCTGGAATGGAACCCGAAGGACGGCGGCAGCTACGAGAAGGCGATCGCGCACCTGACCGTGGACAAGAGCGGCAAGCGCGGCGACGAGCCCGGCTTCGACAAGAACAACGTGGCCGTTTACGGGCTGGGCCTCGCAGGGAGCGGCTCCGGCCAGGGCCAAACGGAGTGGAGCTTCCTGAGCGCCACCACGGGCTGGACCCACACGGACAAGAACCCGTGGGGCACCAAGTTCAACTACGACGACCCCAAGTTCCAGGAAACCATCGCCTGGTGGGCGGGCCTGATCGAGAAGGGCTACATGCCCAAGCTGGAAACCACAGTGGGCGCCAGCCTGGCTGACAACTTCGGCGCGGGCAAGGCCGCCATCAACACCACAGGCGACTGGCTGATCGGCCAGTACAAGTCCTACAAGGGCGTGGAGACTGCGTTCGCCCCCACCCCCAAGGGGCCCGACGGCAAGCGTGCCAGCATGTTCAACGGCCTGGCCGACTCCGTCTGGGCGGGCACCAAGAACCCGGCAGCATCCGTCAAGTGGGTTGAATACCTCGGTTCCACCGCCTGCCAGGACGTTGTGGCCTCCAAGGCTGTCGTCTTCCCCGCCATCACCAGCTCCTCCGAAAAGGCAGCTGAAGCGTTCAAGGCCAAGGGCACCGACGTCTCAGCCTTCACCACCCATGTCGAGGAAGGCACCACGTTCCTCTTCCCCATCGCGGACAAAGCGGCAAAGGTTGACGGCATCATGAAGCCCGCAATGGACGCCGTGCTCTCCGGCAAGAAGCCTGCCAGCTCCTTGACCGAAGCCAACAACCAGGTGAACGATCTCTTCAAGTAGATCGCACCTGTAGTGGCTGCGTAAGTGGTCGCAGCCACGGCCCCGGTGCCGCCGTTTCATCCTCGCGAAGCGGCGGCGCCCGGGGCGCTCCACCCCGCACGTACTGACAAAACACACCATACGAACCCCGCCGGCAGCGTCACCGGACGACCGCCACAACGAAAGAGAACCCCCATGGATCCCCTGCACCTCCGCTCCGCCGGCACCAGCCTGGTGATCAGCTTCGACAGCGGGGAGGCCGAGGTCATTCACTGGGGCGCCGATCTGGGCGCTTCGCTTCCCGATCTGGCCATCCTCGGCGAACCGATCCCGCCTTCCGCCATCGACGCCGCCGTCCCCGCTGGGCTGCTTCCGCAGGCATCCTCGAGCTGGCGCGGACGCCCGGCCCTCCGGGGGCACCGGATCGCCGACGGCTTGCCCGGCTACGACTTTTCCGTCCGCCTCCGCGTCACGGACGTCAGGACCGGTGGAAGTTCCGCCGTGATTGTTCAGTCCGATCCGGACGCCGGCATCACCGTTGAATCCACGCTGGAACTGCACGACGGCGGGCTGCTGGAAATGCGCCACACCGTCACCAACAACGGCACTTCCCCCTTTCAGCTCGACGAACTGGCCACCGTGCTGCCGGTGGCTCCCGACGCCGTCGAACTCCTTGACCTGACCGGACGCTGGTGCCGTGAACGCCACCCGCAGCGCCGGCCCGTCCAGCAGGGCACCTGGGTGCGGACCGGCCGCCACGGCCGCACCGGCCACGACTCCTCCCTGCTGCTGGCCGCCGGCACGGCAGGCTTCGGCAACCGCCACGGCAAGGTCTGGGCCACCCACCTTGCCTGGAGCGGAAACCATGAGCAGTTCGCGGACAGCATTGGGGACGGACGGACCGTGATCGGAGGTTCCGAGCTTCTGGGTCCCGCCGAAGTGGTCCTCCAGGCGAACGGCAGCTACACCACTCCCGCTCTCTTCGCGGCCTACTCGGACCGTGGCCTGGACGGCATCAGCGAAGCTTTTTACAGCTGGTTCAGGAGCCGGCCGCACCACGTGCTGCCTGCGCCGTCAGCCGTTTCAGGAGCAGGCACTGCGGGCACCGGCAAGGCCCGGCCTGTGGTGCTGAACGTCTGGGAAGCCGTCTACTTCAACCACGATCTCGGCACGCTGGTCGAACTGGCCGATTCCGCGGCGGACCTGGGGGTGGAGCGCTTCGTGCTCGACGACGGTTGGTTCCGCGGCCGCCGTCACGACCAGGCAGGCCTGGGCGACTGGTACGTGGATGAAGGCCTCTGGCCGGACGGCCTCACGCCCCTGATCGACGCCGTCACCTCCCGCGGCATGGAATTCGGCCTCTGGGTGGAGCCCGAAATGATCAACCTGGACTCGGACATCGCACGCGCCCACCCGGACTGGATCGTTGGGCCCGCCACACGGTCCCACAAGGACGGCGGCCGGCTGCCGTTGACCTGGCGCCACCAGCACGTCATCGACCTGGTCAACCCCGAAGCCTGGCAGTACGTCTTCGACCGCATTGACGCACTGTTGCGCGAAAACAACATCAGCTACCTGAAGTGGGACCAGAACCGGGACCTCACCGAGCACGGCCACGCGGGGCGCGCCTCCGTGCACGAACAGACCCTGGCCGCCTACCGCCTCTTCGACGAGCTCAGGAAAGCCCATCCCGGCCTCGAGATCGAGAGCTGCTCCTCCGGCGGGGCACGCGTGGACCTGGGCATCCTGGAACGCACGGACCGGATCTGGGCTTCGGACTGCAACGATGCCCTGGAACGCCAGACCATCCAGCGCTGGACAGGGCTGGTGGTGCCGCCGGAGCTGGTCGGAGGACACATCGGCCCCACCACGTCCCACACCACGGCCCGCACGCATGACGTTTCGTTCCGCGCCATCACCGCCTTCTTCGGACACTTCGGCCTCGAGTGGGACGTCCGCCAGGTCCACGGCGCGGAGCGCGAAGAACTCAAGCGCTTCATCGGGCTCTACAAGGAGCACCGCGGCCTGATCCACTCGGGCCGGATGGTCCGGGCGGATGTTGCCGACGATTCTCTGATGCTGCACGGCGTCGTTTCCCAAGGCTCCCCCGTAACGGGAGACACGGCAGCACTGTTCGCGCTGGTCAGCACCAGGACCTCGTTCGCGGAGCGGCCGGGCCGCATCACCGTTCCGGGACTGGACCAAGACCGCAGCTACCGCGTGGAGGCCATCTTCCCGACGCCCGGTGATGCTGACTACGCGCACAACTTCACTCAGGCGCAACCTCCGGCCTGGCTGGCCGAGGGTGCAGAAGCCAGCGGCCGGTTCCTGGCCGAGGTGGGCCTGCCCATGCCCGTCCTCAACCCGGAGCACGCCCTGCTGCTCAGCTTCCGGGCCGTGTAGCGTCAACGCGTCCCACAACAGCCTGCCGGCCGGGTACCACCCGGCCGGCAGGCTGTTTGTTTTCCATGACCGCTTAGCGGGCGCCGGTGAGGACGACTTCGAAGGTGCTGGCCCCGGGTACGCCGAACTTCGCATTGACCACGGCGAGAGTGCCGCCAAACAGGGCCGCCGTCGTCGGGACCTGGAAGTCAGGGCTGGTAATCACGTCCCTGACCTCGAAGGAATCCAGCCTGGAGTCCAGCCGGACGCGGCTCACCTGGTTGAGCATGTTCTGCACGGCCCACAGGGTGTTCCCCCTCGCCACGATGCCATCCACGTTCGGGAGCTTGGCGCCGGCGATCTCGGCACTGGAACCTGACTCCGGGTCCACCGTGTACAGGGCCTCGTTGGCGGTGTGGGCCACGATCAGGGTCCGGCCGCCCCGGACGGCCGCTATGCCGTTAAGGTTGAAGTCCCCCGGAGTGGCCGCTGCCGGTCCGGTCAGTTCGAGCGTTTTGGCCTCCCCCGGTTTGCCGTGGCGGTCCGCCGGGACGAAGTACAGCTCGCCCTTGAGGGAGTTGGTGAACCAGGCACCGTCGGGGGTCACTGCGACATCATTGATAAACGCCGGTTGCGTGGTCAGCTGGTAGGTGGCCACGGTCTTTCCTGAATCCGTGTCGTAGACATAGGCCTGGCCGGTGGTGCCACCGGCAACAAAGAGCAGGCCGTTCTCCACGTCCACCTTCATGCCAACGGCCATCCGGCCATCGGGAACGTCAATATAGAGCCTGGCGGTTCCTCGGCGAATGTCTCCGCGGAAAATGTCGCCTTTGAACAGGTCCCCGGCGAAGAAGGTGGTGCCCTCTCCTTCGGCAATGCCCTCGGCGGACGAGGCCCCGGGAAGCTCAATGACCTTGTCATCGCCCTTGGCTGACGGCGGGCTGGCAGAGGCCAGCGGCGCCGGAATTATGAGTGCTGCGAGGGCTACAAGTCCCACGGCGGCACGGCGAATTGCTTTTGCTGAATCCACATTTTTGTAGCGCATGATGACGCTCTCTCCAGATCGGGCTTTCCGCGCGAGCTGACCGGTACGGGAGCTCCGCACGATGGTCCTTCAAGTCTAGGCACCGCCCCGAAGGGTGGCCAGAGTCGCGGGGAATTGCGGGCCCCGGGCCGCGGGATGCGCCCGTCCGGCCGTGCGCCCGGCCGGCCGTGCCAAGATGAACCATGACCGATTCGTGTGAAGTCCTGGTGGTCGGTGCCGGGCTCGCGGGGCTCCAGTGTGCCCGCGAAATGCAGGCTGCCGGGCGTGATGTGCAGGTGTGGGAAGCAGCCGACGACGTCGGAGGCCGGATCCGCACGGAACAGGTGGACGGCTTCCTGGTGGACCGCGGGTTCCAGGTGCTGAACCCCGCCTACCCGGCCGTCCGCCGCTGGGTTGACGTGGGCGCGCTGGAGCTGCAGCCTTTCGGCGCCGGGCTGGGCGTCCGGCGCGATGCCGGTTTCGCCGTGCTGGCCCACCCGCTGCGCGAACCCCGGCTGATCGCCCGGACCCTTGGCAGCGGCATAGCCACGCCGCGTGATGCGGCGGCCCTCCTCCGCTGGGCGGCTCCCGCATTTGTCCGGTCCTGGGGGCATTATGACGACGGCGGGCGTCTCGACGGCGGACGTCGCGCCGGCAGGCGCCTTGCCGGCCGCCTCCTCACCGGAAAGTCCGAGCGGGATGTCGCGCTGCGGCAGGCGCTGGACGAGGCCGGCTTTTCGGGCGAACTCCGCCGCGTGGTGGAGCAGTTCTTCGCGGGGGTTCTCCTGGAAGACGACGGCAGCACCTCCAATGACTTCGCCCGGCTCCTGCTGCGCACTTTCGCGTTAGGCGTGCCTGGGCTGCCGCGGCTGGGCATGCAGGCGCTCCCCAGGCAGCTGGCGGCTTCCCTTGCCGCCCCGGTGCGCACCCGGACCAGGGTGGAGTCCATCCGGCGCGAGGGCGGTTCCCTGCTGGTCCGGGCCGCCGGCGCCGAGCTCCGGGCGGAGCAGGTGGTGCTGGCCACGGATCCTGTCAGTGCCGGGCCCCTGGCCCGTGGATACAACGACGGCGGGCCGGCGGCAGGCGGCAGCGCGGCGGGTGGCAGCAGGCCGGCCATGAAGGGCGTGCTGACGCACTGGTTTGCGGCGAGCGAGCCGCCATCGCGGCTCAACATGCTCTGCGTCGATGCCCGGGAGCCTCGCGGGGGGCCTTTGGTCAACACCGCCGTCGTTTCCAACGCGGCGCCCGGGTACGCACCCGCGGGCAGGCATCTGGTGCAGACGTCGGCACTGTTCGGCGCGGGACGGCCGGTGCCCGGTGAAGACGAGGTCCGCCAGCACGCCGCCGAGATCTACGGTTCGGACGCGACAGCCTGGGAACTGGTGGCCAGGCACGAAGTGCCCCAGGCCCTGCCCGTCCAGCCGCCTCCGCTGGCTTCTCCGCTGCCGGCCGAGGCCTCGCCTGGCCTCTTCCTCTGCGGCGACTACCGCGCCACCGCTTCCATCCAGGGTGCCCTCGCCAGCGGACACCACGCGGCGCAGGCGGTCCTGCGCCCCGACTTCGGCTAGCCGCATGCGGTTTTCAGTGTCGCGGCACATCACGGCGTCCGCCGCGGACGTGTGGGAGCTGCTCACCGACGTCGGGCGCTGGCCGGACTGGGGGCCGTCAGTAACAGGTGCCGTACTCGATTCGCCCTGCCTCAAGGCCGGCAGCACCGGCCGGGTGCGGACGCTGCCCGGCATACGCCTGCCGTTCACTCTGACGGAATTCGACGCGGGCCGGTCCTGGTCGTGGTCGGTGGCCGGCGGGGACCGGTTCGCGGTCGGTGCCCCCGGCCGGACGGCCGGGTGACAGCCGTAAAGAACGACGCACGCCGCCCGCAAAGCGATAGATTGGCTGACATGACTGAAGCCTCCACCGCCGCCGACGCCGGCCGCGGCACCATCCTGGTCCTCAACGGGCCCAACCTGAACCTGCTGGGTACCCGGGAACCGGAGAAGTACGGCACTGCCACGCTGGCCGACGTCGAACAGCTGGCCAAGGATGCCGCCGCAAGCTACGGGCTGGAGGTTGAATGCTTCCAGTCCAACCACGAGGGCGCACTGGTTGACGCCATTCACGCAGCCCGCGGCAAGGCCATCGGCATCGTCCTCAACGCCGGCGCGTACACGCATACTTCCGTGGCCATCCGCGACGCCATCTCCGCTGTACAGCTGCCTGCTGTGGAGGTCCACATCACCAACGTCCACGCCCGCGAGGAATTCCGGCACCATTCCTACCTTTCGGACATCAGTAAGGCCGTGATAGCCGGTGCCGGGGTCATGGGCTACCGGTTCGCCGTCGAATACCTCGCAGAACTGAACGCCGGCAAGGCCTGACCATGGACACGGCGGACTGGTACCGGAACTTCGGGACTGTCGATGCTCCGTCTTCTTCGCCCTGCTACGCCGAATGGTCGCTGGGAATCGCCGACGATCCGGAACTGATCCGCCGCATCGAGCAGTGGCCACACAACAAACGCCAGCCGCTGCTGATCCTCGCTGCCGCCCGGTTCCTCGGCGCGGGAATCACCCCTTACCCCGGGTTCCGGGAGTTCCTGGACGCGAACTGGGGCGAGGTATCCCGGATCGTGCTCTCCCGTGCCACCCAGACCAATGAGGCCGGCCGCTGCGCCACGCTGCTGCCCTCCCTCGCAGGCATCGCCGCGGCCTCGGGCCGACCGCTGGCCCTGATCGAGGTGGGCGCCTCCGCAGGGCTGGCGCTATACCCCGACAAGTACGCCTACGAGTACCACCGCGGGCCGTCCGTGACCCGGCTGGCCCCGCAACCGGACGCGGCCCGGCCCAGGGCGGATGAGCCTCCGATGCTGCGGTGCACGGTGCAGGGCGCCGTTCCGCTTCCCCCACGGCTCCCGGATGTGGTGTGGCGGGCGGGGATCGACCTGAACCCCCTGGACATCAACAACCCCGACGACGTCGCCTGGCTTGAGGCCCTGATCTGGCCGGAGCAGGACTTCCGCCGTGAGCGGCTGCGCCGGGCCATCGCCATCGCGCGGCAGGATCCGCCCCTCCTGGTGGCGGGCGACCTCAACGAGCAGCTGGTGTCATTGGCCGGCCAGGCCCCGCCGGACGCAACCCTGGTGGTCTTCCACAGCGCGGTGATGGCCTACCTCGACGCCCCACAGCGGGAAGCCTTCCGGGCCACCATCGGCACTCTTGCGGCAGAGCGGGGCTGCCACTGGCTGTCCAACGAAGGCCACACGGTGATTGCCCAGGCCGACGGCTCGGTGGTGGTGCCGGAAATGGACGATGCCCGCCTGCGCGGCAGGTTCCTCCTCCTCCAGGACGGCGTACCCGTGGCCGTTGCCGGCCCCCACGGCCAGACCCTGGAGTGGCTCTAGGGTTCCGGTCGGCGGCCTACTTCTGGATGCACTGCCCGGATGAAACGGGGCTGCTCAGCCCTGCCGCCTGGGCGGCCACCGGACCGAGGTCGTCCATGGTGATGGCGAAGCCCAGATCGGCATCCGAGGTTGCCTTGGCGAAGATCACACCGGCAACCTGGCCTTCGGTAGTCAGGAGCGGACCGCCGGAGTTGCCCGGCTGGACATCACCGGCAAGCCGGTACACATCTTCGGGTGCCGCATTGCTGCCGTAGATGTCCGGGACAAGAACGGTGGTGATGTCCTGCACTGTTGCCGGCTTGGACTGGAACGGCCCGCCGTGCGGGTAGCCAGCGAAAGCGGCCGGGCTGCCGGCAGGAAGGTCGGCGCTCAGCTGGAGCGGGGACGACGGCAGTCCGTCCACAGCAAGGACCGCAAGGTCATGCTGGCTATCGAAGTAGACCACCCGGCCGGGCATGGCTCCCCCGCCGGGAATCTCCACCACCGGCTGCGACACGCCCGCCACCACATGGGCGTTGGTCACAACGCGCCCCGGCGACACCACAAAACCGCTTCCGGTCTGGTTCTGGCCGCACTGGTAGGCGGTCCCGGCGATTTTCAGGACGGACTCCGCTGCCCGGTTCAGGGCAGGCGTGTCCGTGCTGGCGTTGGGAATGGCCACCGGCTGGCCTTGTCCGAGTCCCTCGATGAGCGTAGGGATGCCGTCGCCGATCACGGTGGAGCGCAGCTGCGCCACGGCCGTTTTCACCGGCACGGGCGTCAGGCCGTCGATGAAGCGGATGACCTTGGACTCAGCAAGTTGCTGGGACACGAACGGAACGCCCAGTGCGCTGATGCTGAAGGACAGCATGGACATGACGAGCGCTGCCACCACCACATTGACTCCGCCGCCCACCAGCCGGTCCATGGCCCGCAGGGGCTGGATCCGCACGGCGCTGCGGATTTTGCGGCCGATCATGGTTCCCAGGGCGTGCCCCAGGACAATGAGCACGACGGCGGCGGCCACGATGGCGGTGAGCCGCCATCCGCTGTCCTCCACCAGGTTGCTGACGACGGGCACGGAAACAAATGCGGCCACGGCTCCAACAACAAACCCGGCGATGCCGCCGAGGGTCACCAGGAAGCCATTGCGCAGGCCGTAAATCAGGTACGACAGCAGCACCAGGATCAACGCCAGGTCCAGGATGGTCAAGCCGAACACACGGGCTCCTCACAAAACAGGTAAGCCCTAATTCTAGGGGCGGACCCTGGCAGTTTGCCGACGACGGCAGGGCGTCCCGGCAATCGGCAAGATGCCCGGTAAACCCCGATCCCGCCGTCGTAATCTGCCGTCTATGGTCCCCGTGGGTGCCTTCAAGGCGCCGTTTCGGGCGTTTCGCGTGCCAAGTACGTCACAGAACCTTCAAAATTCTGAAACAATGGCTGAAGCGCCCCAGCCGACACATTTACTCAGGAGATTTCATGGACATCGAGGTATTGCGCCGCGCACCCCTATTCGCCACGCTCGACGACGAGGCATTCCGCCTGCTGACGGACGAGCTCACGGAGGTGGACCTCTCACGCGGAGCCTCGGTTTTCCGCGAAGGCGACCAGGGTGATCAGCTCTACTTCATCGTCTCCGGCAAAGTGAAGCTCGGCCGCACGTCACCGGACGGCCGCGAGTCCCTGCTGGCAATCCTCGGCCCGGGGGAACTCTTCGGTGAAATGGCCCTCTTCGATCCGAGCCCCCGCACGGCAACCGCGACCGCTGTCTCGGAGACCCGCCTCGCCGGCCTGAAGAACGAGAGCCTCAACGCGCTCCTGCGCACCCGCCCGGAGGTATCGGCCCAGCTCCTGCAGGCCTTGGCCCGCCGCCTGCGCCGCACCAACGATTCCCTGTCCGACCTCGTGTTCTCCGACGTCCCGGGCCGCGTGGCCAAGGCGCTGCTGGACCTGGCCGACCGCTTCGGCCGACCGGCTACCGACGGCGTCCTGGTGGCACACGAGCTCACGCAGGAAGAACTGGCCCAGCTTGTGGGCGCGTCACGCGAAACCGTGAACAAGGCCCTGGCCGAGTTCGTGCAGCGCGGCTGGCTCCGCCTGGAAGCCCGCGCCGTAGTCATCCTGGACATGCAGCGCCTCCGCCAGCGCTCCCGCTAGTCCTCACAACACCCTTACAGCGCATGCAGAAGGCCGGCCCGTGGTAACGGAGCCGGCCTTCTGCAGGTTCACCGACCGGGGTGTTAGACCCCGGTCGGCTTAGCGCTCACGCTGAGGCTCTCCTGCCACGGTTTTGGCGGCTTCGACTTCGAGCATCAGCTTGCCGTCTTCTTCGACAAGCTTCGGCTGGTACACGTGCGGCTTGCGCTTGTAGCTCAGGTAGGCGATGCACCCATTGGCGGCCGCCATCTTCTCGAGCATGATTTCGGAGCCGGGAACCAGCAGCTGGCCGAGTTTCAGGCCCACCGTGTTTTCCTGGCCCACTTCATCTCCCAGGGCGGTGGTATCACGTTCTGCGATAACCCTGCTGGCGCATACCCACCGGCCCCATACGCCCTTGCTTCCCAAGAGCGTGGGCTGCTGGTTCACGGGCACCGTGGCGGCAAAGTAGCGGGTGTTGAAGCGGCGGTGGGCAAAGTCAGGGCTGAGCCAGTTGACCAGCGGCTTGAGCAGGTCGGTGCGGATTGACAGCCCGCGTTTGGCCAGCACGTCCGTGAAGGACTTCTCCTGTTCGGCCACGGCAATCCTGGCGCGCATCCATTCGGGGGTGGAGGTGGCTTCCACCGTGGTGGAGAAGTCCGGGCCGGCGAGGAGGACGCCTGTTTCTTCAAAGAGTTCGCGGATGGCCCCCAGCACGTGGCGGCGCGCCAGCCCGACGTCGGCCGTTCCCATCTGTTCCGCCCAATGCTGCGGCGTAGGGCCCAGCCAGCCGACGGAGTCGTCGTCGGACGCCTCCAGGGAGCCGCCGGGAAAAGCGAGGACACCGAGCGGGGACGAACCCGGCCGGTAGCCCAGCCAGGTTTCAAGCCCTGTGGGAGAGTCCCGCAACAGGACAACGGAGGAGGCGTAGCGTGCGGCGCGCGGTGTCCGCTCGCCATGTTCGAGCCAGCTTTGTGCTGCCCCCTCAAGATCGGGAGGCAGCACAAACAAGCGACGGGCTAACTGGGGCAAGGGAAGTGACCGGCCTTAGCTAAATTCGGCGATCAGTTCGACTTCCACCGGCGAGTCCAGCGGCAGCACCGACACGCCGACGGCGGACCGCGCATGCTGGCCGGCATCGCCGAGGACCTTGCCCAGGAGTTCGGACGCGCCGTTGATGACTCCCGGCTGCCCGGTAAAGGTGGGATCGGAGGAAACGAAGCCCACCACCTTGACGATCCTGGTGATGCGGTCGAGGTCGCCGATCACGCTCTTGACTGCGGCCAGGGCATTGACGGCGCAGACAGCGGCGAAGCGCTTGGCGTCCTCGGGAGAAACCGTGGGCTCGTCGGCGTAGCCCTCGGTGCCCGTGGACACCTTGCCCGTAGCTTCGAGTTTGCCGTTAATAAAGGGCAGCTGGCCGGACGTATAAACATGGTTGCCGGAGATGACGGCCGGAACGTAGGCGGCCACCGGGGCCGCAACGTCCGGAAGGACCAGTCCCAGCTCCGCCAGACGCTGTTCGACGGCGGAAACCGGTGCTCCGTTTTCCGCTCCGGAGGCCGGATTTTCGGCGTGGGCCGGGGTTTCCGGCGCCGTGCCCGCAGGGCTTGTCATAACTACTGCTTCTCCCTCTTAAGGTAGGCAACAAGGCCGTTGCCGTCAGGACCGGTGACTACCTGGACGAGCTCCCAGCCGTCCTCTCCCCACTGGTCCAGAATCTGCTTCGTGGCGTGAATAATGAGCGGAATCGTGGCGTACTCCCATTTGGTCATGAGCTAAAGACTAGTCCTTGCCGGTAAAGTGGAAAACATGGCGACTGGTAAGAACCCTTTATTCGACACGGCCACCACCCTCGGAAAGATCCTTGCTTTCCTTGGCGTGAGCGCTATTTGTGGTGTCCTGGTGGCGGGCCTTCTGGTCCCTGCGGCGGCCGTTTCCGGCAGCACGGCGAGCGGATCCATCGAGTTCTTCGACACGCTCCCGGCAGAGCTGCAGGTTGATCCGCCCAGCCAGTCCACCAAGATCCTCGCCTCTGACGGCAGCCTGATCGCCAACCTCTACGCTGAAAACCGCACCCGCGTTGCACTGGACCAGATGTCGCCATACATCAAGGATGCAGTGATCGCCATTGAGGACAGCCGCTTCTATGAGCATGGCGGTGTGGACACCACCGGCATCATGCGCGCACTGGTCAGCACGGCCCGCGGCAACAAGCAGGGCGCGTCCACCATCACGCAGCAGTACGTGAACAACGTCATCAATGCCTCGCTGGAAGCTGAAGGCAATACCGAGGACATCAAGCTCAACGGTGTGAACAAGGGCGTGGGCGACAAGCTCCGCGAGATGAAGCTGGCCATCGCCCTGGAGAAGAAGTTCACCAAGGAGCAGATCCTTGAGGGCTACCTCAATATCGTCTTCTTCAACCGGGATGCCTACGGCATTGAAGCGGCTTCGAAATTCTTCTTCAGCACCACCGCGAAGGACCTCACCCTCCCGCAGGCCGCGCTGCTGGCCGGCGTAGTGAACAGCCCGTCGTTCTATGACCCCATCACCAACCCCGAGAACGCGAAGAACCGCCGCGACCTGGTGCTCAAAGCAATGTACACGCAGGGCAAGATCAAGCAGCCCGAGTACGAAGCAGCGGTGGCCGCACCGGTGGAAACCAAGGTCACCCCGGCCCGCCAGGGTTGCGCCTACGCTTCTACCGCCCCTTACTTCTGTGATTATGTCCTGCACCTGCTGCTGAACGATCCGGCCTACGGCGCCGACGCCACGGAGCGCGAGCGGAAGATCTTCCGCGGTGGCCTGACCATCACCACCACCCTCGACCCCAAGGCCCAGAACGCGGCGCAGGCCCAGGTGGACGCGTCGGCCGGAGCCAACCCGGACAAGTGGGGTGCGGCGGTGGTTTCGGTCCAGCCGAACACCGGCAAGATCACCAACATGGCGCAGAACACCGTATGGTTCGCCGGGGACGGCAAGTTCGACAGCCAGCTCAACTTCAGCGTTGACCAGTACGACTCCAACGGCAACGACCTCAACGGACTCGGCGGCGCCCAGCCGGGTTCAACCATGAAGCCGTTCACGTTTGCCGAGTGGCTCAACGAGGGCAATTCGATGAACACGATCCTGAACGGCGCGGTTCGTCGCTATCCGCAGAACTTCCCGTGGAAGAACACGTGCCAGACCCCGACCGTTGGCTGGTACGACAGCACCAACGGCGAATCCACGGACCTCCAGAACGCGGAGCCGAACTACTACAAGTCAATGACGGTCCTCGACGGCCTGGCCAACTCGATCAACACCATGACGTTTGCCACCGCCGCCAGGGTGGATCTGTGCGGAATCCAGAAGGTCGTGGACGCGGTTGGCCTGCACGAAGGCCTCCCGCAGAGGGACGGCGACGGCAAGATCACCAACCCGACGCCGCCCATCACCATGACGACGCTCGGTAACCTCCTCGGTTCCAGGCAGACGTCGCCGCTGGCGATGGCAAGCGCCTTCGCCACGTTCGCGAATGACGGCAAGTACTGTGCCCCGATCGCCATCACGTCGGTCACGGACCAGACCGGCGCCCAGCTCCCGGCCCAGTCCACCAATTGCCGCGATGCCCTTAAGCCGGAGGTCGCCCGCGGCGTGAACTACGCCCTCCAGGAAGTCCTCAACCGGGGCTCCGGCTCATTGATCCAGCCGCGGATCTCCACGAAGACCAACTTCCCCATCGCTGCCAAGACCGGTACCTCCAACAACAACGGCTCGACGTGGGTGGTGGGACACACTACGGGCCTGGCCACCGCCGCGTGGTTCGGTGACGCGCTTGGAACGCAGCAGCGCGCGGGTCAGAACGTTACCGTCAACGGCAAGTTCTACACCGGAATCGACGGTTACATGATCGCCGGGCCGATGTTCTCGAACTTCATGTCCCAGATAGCGCCCGCATACGGCACCAACCCCTTCACTGCACCGCCGTCGAACATGGTCAATGGAACGCCCACGCGGCAGACCACCCCGACGACGCAGAGCACGGCCCCGGCACCGGCGCCGGCACCCACCACCGAGGCTCCGGCTCCGGCGCCCAGCAACAAGGACAACGGCAAGGGCAACGGGTAGGGCACCGATGGGGGACAACACAACGCTGGCAGGCCGCGCCCGAAGCATCGGACGCGGCCTTGCCGTCACTGCGGCAGCCGGCGCCGCGGCCGGCATGGCAACGGCAGGGTACGGGCTGTGGGAAAAGAACCAGTTCGTCCTGCGCGAGGAAACCGTGCCCGTCCTTCCCGCCGGTTTCGGTCCGTTCCGGATCCTGCACCTGAGCGATATCCACTTCGTCCCGGGTCAGAAACGGAAGGCGCAGTGGCTCTCCTCCCTGGCGGAGCTGAAACCGGACCTGGTGGTCAACACCGGCGACAACCTCAGCCACGTCAAGGCGATCGACCCGCTGCTGGAGGCGCTGGGACCCCTCCTGCAATTTCCCGGCGTCTTTGTGCCCGGTTCCAACGACTACTTTGCACCGACCCTGAAGAACCCGGCGTCCTATCTGATGGGGCCGTCAAAAGCCCAAAAGAACCCCGTGGAACTCGACTGGCCAAGGCTGCGCTCCTACTTCGGGATGTCCGGCTGGGTGGACCTCACCAATCGAAACCAGTCCGTGGTGCTGAAGGGCCTGCGCTTTGACTTCTCCGGTGTGGACGATCCCCATCTCAAGTTGGAGCGCTACGCCGGCTGGCCCCGCGGGACCAAGGGTCAGGACAACACGCCCCACCTGCGCGTGGCGGTCATCCACGCGCCCTACCAGCGCGTGCTGGACCATTTCACCGAGGACGGCGCGGACCTGCTGCTCGCCGGCCACACCCACGGCGGCCAGATCTGCCTGCCCGGGTACGGCGCCCTGGTGTCCAACTGCGACCTCCCCACGTGGCGGGCCAAGGGCCTCAACGACTGGGAAAGCAATGGACGCACGACGCCGGTCAACGTCTCCGGCGGAATCGGCACCTCGCGCTTCGCGCCGGTACGGATCGCCTGCCGCCCGGAGGCCGTACTGCTCACGCTGACGGAGCGCTGAGCGACCAGGTTTCGCCAGGCTCGGCCAAGGGCCCATTACAAAACGCAATGACTGGGGAAGATCCCTGTACCCCGCGGGGACCTGTGAACGACGTCACGCCATGGCATAGGGTAGTTGCTAAAGGAAACTACATTCTTAGTTGAGCTTTAAGAAGCGGGCATGGCCAAGCAGACTCCATTTTTCACGTCAATCAGCCGACTCTATCCCCATGTAAGGCCGATCATCCCCCGGCTTGTTATGGGACTCCTCTGCGCCCTCCTGGCCAGCATCGTGGCCCTGGCCATCCCGCAGGTGCTGCGGGTGCTCATCAATGATTCGCTCCGGCCGGGCGGCGCCACGGACGCTGTCTGGACCGCATCCCTGATTATCCTGGGGCTTGGTGTCGCCGAAGCAGGGCTGGTTGCCCTCCGCCGCCAGTTCGTGATCAATCCCGCAACCACCGTGGAAACGAGGATGAGGGTTTCGCTCTACGGGCACCTCCAGGACCTGACGGTCTCCTTCCATGACCGCTGGGGATCCGGGCAGCTCCTTTCCAGGGCCATGACGGACCTCAACTTCCTGCGGCGCTGGATGGCATTCGGTGCCATCATGCTGGTGGTGACCACGCTGACGGTGGTGATAGGCGTCGTCGTGATGTTCTCCATGAGCTGGCAGCTGGCACTGATCTTCCTGGCAGCCGCCGCGCCCATTATGGTTTACGGTTTCCGGTTCCGCACGCGGTTCAGCAAGGTGGCCCGCCGCAGCCAGGACCAGGCAGGCGACCTCGCCACCACCGTGGAGGAATCGGTGCACGGCATCCGCGTACTCAAGGCCTTCGGCCGCAGCCGCGAAGCCCTGGAAAACTTCAACGAACAGGCCGAGGAACTTCGGCAGACCGAGATCGCCAAGGCCAAGCACCTTGCCGCCTTCAGCATGGTGGTCACCCTCCTGCCGGAACTCGCACTCGGCGCCGGGCTGGTGGTGGGCGTCATACTGGCTGCGGACGGACAGCTCAGCATCGGTGCCCTGGTTGCGTTCTTCGCCACCGCAGCCGTCATTGCCGCTCCCGTGGAATTCTGCGGCATGCTGCTGGCGATGGCACTGACCGCCAAGACGGCCATCGACCGGCACTTCGAAGTCATGGACGCCGCCAACACCATCACCAGCCCGGCACAGCCCCGGCAGCCCGCGCAGCTCAAAGGCGCCCTCAGCTTCAACGCCGCGACGTTCGCGTTCGAGGACGCACCGGACAAGCCCATCCTCAAGGACATCAGCCTGGACATCCGCCCCGGCGAGACCATGGCCCTTGTGGGCATCACCGGCAGCGGCAAGAGCGCACTGCTCCAGCTGGTCCCCCGCCTCTACGACGTCACCGCAGGCTCCATCACCATCGATGGCGTGGACCTGCGGGAGTTCTCCGTGGAACAGCTGCGCACGGTGGTGGGCGTGGCCTTCGAAGACACCACTTTGTTCTCCAGTTCCGTCCGGGACAACGTGCTCCTTGGAGCACGTGATCGGAGCCAGGAAGCGCTGGAGGAAGCTTTGGACGTTGCCCAGGCACACTTCGCCTACTCCCTGCCTGACGGCTTGGACACGCTGATTGGCGAGGAGGGCCTCAGCCTGTCCGGCGGCCAGCGGCAGCGAATCGCCCTGGCCCGGGCCATCGCCGCGAAGCCCAAGGTGCTGGTGCTGGACGATCCGCTGTCCGCCCTGGACGTCAACACCGAAGAACTCGTCGAAGCCCGGCTGCGTGAAGTGCTTGCCGACACCACCACACTGATTGTCGCCCACCGGCCGTCCACTGTGGCACTGGCAGACCGGGTGGCGCTGCTCGAGGACGGCCGGATCGCCGCCGTCGGGACCCACGCCGAACTGCTGGCCCGCAACGAGCACTACCGCTACGTGATCGCCAGCCTGGAAACGGAGCCCCGGGACCTGGATTCCGAATTGTCGGACCTCTCAGAATTAAGCGACGAGTCCGAGGAGATTTCCCGATGACCACCGCTACCTTCGGCACCGCCAACGAGGACAACGCCCACCTGAGCAAAAGCGAAAGCAAAACCGTACGACGGCGGTCGCTCGCGTTGCTTGGGTCCCTGATCCGTCCCGTCCGGCTGAGGTTCTGGCTGACCATCACCATGGTGGTCCTGTCGCAGGCTGCCCGGGTGGCCGGCCCGGCGTTAATCGCCTTTGGCATCGACCACGCCCTGCCGGCACTGCGGGCCGGGGACAACTTGCCGCTGGTCCTCACCGGCGTGGCGTACCTTGCCGCGGCGGTCGCCACCGCAGGCCTCACCGCCTTGTACGTGACCTCGACGGCGAAACTGAGCCAGGCGATGCTGCTGGACCTGCGGGTCCGCGTCTTCCGGCACACACAGCGGCTGAGCCTTGAGTTCCACGAGAAGTACACGTCCGGCCGGATCATCGCCCGGCAGACGTCCGACCTCGAGGCGCTGCGTGAACTCCTGGACTCGGGCGTCAGCTCGCTGGCCTCCGGGATGCTGTTCATGCTGTTCACGGCCATCACGGTGTTCGCCCTGGACTGGCGCAGCGGGCTCATTGTGCTGGCCGCGGGCGTGCCCATGTACTTCCTGGCGCGCTGGTACCAGAAGCACTCCCAGATCGCCTTCCGCGAGTCCCGGGTGGTGTCCGCACGCCTGATCGTGCACTTCGTCGAGACCATGACAGGCATTCGTGCAGTGAAAGCCTTCCGCAAGGAGCGCGAAAACGCCGACCGCTACGGCGAACTGTCCGAGGACTACCGCAAGGTGACTGTCCGCTCCATCAACCTCAACGGCGTCTTCCAGCCGGGCCTGGTGCTGATCGGCAACGTCTGCGTCGCGGTGGTTCTGCTCTTTGGCGGTTTCCGTGTGCTGGGCGGGGACCTCGCCGTGGGGGTCCTGCTGGCCCTGATCCTGTCCACCAAGCGTTTCTTCCAGCCGGTGGACCAGATGGCCATGTTCTACAACTCCTTCCAGAGCGCCCAGGCAGCCCTTGAGAAGGTATCCGGCCTGCTGGAGGAGGTTCCCACCGTGCGGCCTCCGAAGAACCCCGTAGCGCTTCGCGACGCCCGCGGCACCATCGACTTCAGCGGCGTGGAGCTCCGATATGGCGACGGGCCGGTCATCATCCCCAGGCTGGACCTGCACATTCCGGCCGGGCAGATCGTGGCCTTGGTGGGCCAGACCGGCGCCGGCAAGTCCACGCTGGCCAAACTGATTGCCCGCTTCTACGACGTGTCCCAAGGGTCGGTGACACTGGACGGCGTGGACCTGAGGAGCCTCACCACCCAGGACCTGCGCCGGAACGTGGTGATGGTGACCCAGGAGGCCTTCCTGTTCAGCGGATCCGTGGCGGACAACATCGCACTGGGCCGGCCGGAAGCTTCCCGCGAGGAGATCGAGGAGGCCGCCCGCGCAGTTGGCGCCTACGAGTTCATCATGGAACTGCCCGAAGGCTTCGACACTGACGTGAACAAGCGCGGCGGACGCGTCTCGGCCGGCCAGCGCCAGCTCATCAGCTTTGCCCGGGCATTCCTGGCCCGCCCGGCAGTGCTCATCCTGGACGAGGCCACCTCCTCGCTGGACATCCCTTCAGAGCGCCTGGTCCAGAGCGGCCTGGCCGGCCTGCTGGAGGGCGTGGCAGGGGACGACGCCGGCCGGACGGCCCTGATCATCGCACACCGGCTGTCCACGGTGGAGACCGCCGACCGCGTCCTGGTGGTCCACGACGGACGGGTGGTGGAGGACGGCACGCCGGAGGAATTGATCGGCGGCGGCGGGCGATTCGCGGAGCTGCACGGGGCGTGGAAAGACTCACTGGTGTAGCTCCCGCGGGGCGTCCGGGCGCCGATTTCACATGGGGGCCGGAATCGGATACTCTTGTGAAGTTGCTTTTGAAGCAACGGATCGGGATGTGGCGCAGCTTGGTAGCGCGCGTCGTTCGGGACGACGAGGTCGCAGGTTCAAATCCTGTCATCCCGACCAAAAGCAAAGAGGGTCTTCCATTCGGAAGGCCCTCTTTGCTTTTGGTCGGGCGGACTGCCGGCCGTGGCCTCAGAGGCCCTCAAACGTGGATCGCTGGCTGGACTGGCCGTCGCCCAGCAGTGGAACCCGCGGCCGGTTGGAGCCGTCGTCCTCCCGGTAGTCTCCCCGCGTTTCATAGGTCTGGACCTGGTTCATGTACCGGTGCCTAAGCCGGAGTCCGTTGGCAAAGAGCACCAGCGCCTCCAGCAACGACGCAATAGGCGCGCTTCAAGTCATTCGGTTCCCTGCGGTTCATGACACTCCCCTTGCGTCGTTTGGCCAAAAAAATAGCCCCGGGACATGGTTCGCGCATGTCCCGGAGCTGGTGGTCCCTTGCGGGAGGTTAATCAGCGGCTACATCGGATCCGGCCAGTTGCCGATGGACGCCTGGTACGACATGGGATCCGGCCAGTTGCCGATGGCCTGAACGAACTGCATGGGGTCCGGCCAGTTTCCGATAGCGGTGGTGCTTCCCAGCTGATCCGCCCAGTTGCCGATCGGAGCTGCAGACAACATTGCGGGGGCTGCGGCTGAAA
Source organism: Arthrobacter sp. NPDC058288 (assembly GCF_042880995.1). NCBI lineage: Bacteria > Bacillati > Actinomycetota > Actinomycetes > Micrococcales > Micrococcaceae > Arthrobacter > Arthrobacter sp. NPDC058288. The sequence continues at coordinate 89,989 of NZ_JBHVYH010000001.1, read as the reverse complement.
ATGCCAGTGCGCCAGCCAAGGCGGCGGCGGCTGCGATCTTCTTCAACATTAGGTTTCCTCAATACGAGTCGGATTCGTTACAAAGTCAGCACTGCCCTTGTTGACATACATTGTAAAATGTTTTCCACAGAGACTGTCAAGCATTTGGTATAAAGACTGTCCGGAATAAGGAGGAAACCCGTGGGGAACGGATTCGGGGAGAAGCTCCGCGCCGAACGACTCGAACGTGGGTTGACGCAAGCAGAACTGGGAAAGGACCTTTATTCTCCCAGCTACATCTCCCTCTTGGAAACAGGTCGGCGTGAACCTACCGCCGATGTTATCGAAGAGTTAGCCCGCAGGCTGGAGCTGGCCCCCAAAGCACTGGAAGCGTGGAGCCAGCCGATCTCGGTCAGCGACGCCGAGTATGTTCTGGCCGGTCTCTACGCCCGGCAGGCCTGGGACCTGCGGGATTATCCGCTGGCGGCGGCGCACGCCGCCACAGCCGCCCAGATAGCCCTCGAGGGCAAAAACACCAGCGCCTGGTGGAACATGACCTACATGCAGGCGGAATGCCTCATGAAACAGGGCCAGCTGCAGGAATGCCAGAACATCATGCAGCACCTCCTGGAGCACCCGATGGCCACCGAGTCCGCCGGCCTGGGCGTGCGCGCCCGCCAGATGCTCGCCGCGGTGTGCCACGGCCAGGGCCAGCTGGCCACCGCCGTCGAGCATGCCCAGAAGGCCGTAGAACTCTGCGCGCAGCTGCCGAAGGGGTCAACGCTGATCATCGGCGCCCTGCGCGCCCTGATTGGCGCTCTGGCCGAAAGCGGCCGGCTGGACGAAGCCTGGACCTACTGCCAGGCGATGAACGACCAGATGGACGACCAATCCATCTCGCAGCTCGCCGGCGAGGTTGCCTGGGTGATTGGCAACGTGGCCTTCATGCGGCATGACTATCCCGAGGGCATCAAATACCACGAACGCGCCGCCAAGCTGCTCTCACCCGCCAATGACATTGAACTGTGGGCCCGCTTCAACAAGGCCTCCGCAGCAGTCCGGCTTTCCTCGGGCATCGTGGAACCGGAGACCCTCTCCGCCATCGAACGCGCCGAACTGGCCCTGTCCATCGTGGGCGGGAACAAGACCGACCAGCTGGAAGTCGCCTTCATCCGCGCGCGCTGGCTGTACCTGACCGGTGACATCCCGGCCGCCGTGGAGAAGCTCCGCGAAATCCACGCCGAGCGGAAGGCCCTGGCCCGCCACACGGCAGGCGAAGTGTCGCTCCTGCTGGGGAAGTCACTCAAGGCCGCCGGGGAATCAGACGAAGCACTCGTGCTCCTCGAGGAAGCACAGCAGGAATTCAGCGCCGCCGGGGCCTCCGACCGCGTCCAGCAGGCCATGGACGCGGTGCTGGAGATCAAGCTCGCCCAGCGGCGCGCAGCGGCTGCCCAGGCAGCTGCTGAGGCCAGCTAGGCGAACCCGGCCCTCAATAAACTTCCACTTAGACGAACGCCCGTCCGGTGAGCTTTTCGTACGCCTCGACGTAGCGGCCGCGCGTTCGGCTCACCACGTCCTCCGGCAGGGCCGGCGGGGGGACGTCCGAGGCCCGGTCCCAGCCGGACTCGGCGGAGGTCAGCCAGTCGCGGACGTACTGCTTGTCGTAGGACGGCTGGGACTTGCCCGGCTCGTACGTGGCCGCGTCCCAGAAGCGCGAAGAGTCCGGGGTGAGGACCTCGTCACCCAGGGTGATGACGCCGGTGGATGCGTCGAAGCCGAACTCCACCTTGGTGTCGGCCAGGATGATGCCGCGTCCGCGGGCGATTTCCTCGGCCTTGGTGTAGATCTTCAGCGTCAGCTCGCGCAGGCGGCCGGCAACATCCTCGCCCACCAGGCCCACCACGGCGTCATAGGTGATGTTTTCGTCGTGCTCCCCCACCTCCGCCTTGGCCGAGGGCGTGAAGATAGCTTCGTCGAGCCGGGAACCGTCCACCAGGCCCTCCGGCAGAGGGATGCTGCACACCGTGCGGGACTTCTGGTATTCCAAGAGCCCGGAGCCGGTGAGGTAGCCGCGGGCAATGCATTCCACCGGGAACATATCCAGCTTCTTGCAGATCATGGCGCGGCCCTCGACCGCGGCCGGGACGCCGTCCTCCACGGTGGATGCCAGCACGTGATGCGCGACGCCGAGCTGGTCGAACCACCACAGGCTCAGCTGGGTAAGGATGCGGCCCTTGTCCGGGATTTCGCTCGAAAGCACGTGGTCGTAGGCGCTGATGCGGTCGCTGGCCACCACCAGGACGCAGTCCTGGCCGAACTGCCGGGCGAGGGAATCATCCGCGGGTACGTAGAGGTCCCGGACCTTGCCGGAGTAGACATGGCGCCAGCCCGGAAGGTCCGGAGTGGCGGTGTCCAGTCCGGCTTTGGGGGCTCCTTCAAGGGGGGAATTCTCGGTCATGCTATGCCTTCGCCTTCGTGACGGGCAGCGACCCTGTCGCGCCGGACGAGACCTTGATCTCGCCGCGGGCCGCCTTGCGCCCGATGTCGGTGCGGAACTGCCCGCCTTCAAGCTGAACCAGCTCCACGCCGTCGTACGCACGTTCGCGGGCCTCCACGAGGTCCGTTCCCAGCGCAACCACGGCGAGCACGCGGCCCCCGGCGGAGACCACTTTGCCTTCCTCGTCCAGCTTGGTGCCGGCGTGGATCACGTGGACGCCTTCCAGCTCGTCAACCTTCTTGAGCCCGCGGATGCGGTCACCGGTTCGCGGCGTGTCCGGGTAGTTTTCGGAGGCGACGACGACGGCGACCGCGGTGTCCTTGGACCAGCGCAGCTCTTCCGCCTTGTCCAGTTCGCCCTTGGCAGCTGCCAGCAGCAGCGCACCAAGCGGCGTCTTGAGCCGGGCCAGGACCGCCTGGGTTTCCGGATCGCCGAAACGGACGTTGAATTCGATGACGCGGGTGCCGCGCGAGGTCAGGGCCAGGCCCACGAACAGCACGCCGACAAACGGGGTGCCGCGGTGCGCCATCTCGTTGACCGTGGGCTGCGCCACACGGTCAATGACTTCCTGGACCAGGCCTTCCGGGGCCCACTCCAGCGGGGTGTAGGCGCCCATGCCGCCGGTGTTGGGGCCTTCGTCGTTGTCGAAGATGCGCTTGAAGTCCTGCGCCGGGGAGAGTGCCACCGTGTTCCGGCCGTCACAGAGGACGAACACGGAAACTTCGGGACCGTCCAGGAACTCTTCGATCACCACGGAGCCGCCCGCGTCGAAGCAGCTCTGGGCGTGGGCCAGGGCTTCGTCGCGGTTGTTGGTGACAACGACGCCCTTGCCGGCGGCCAGGCCGTCGTCCTTGACCACGTAGGGGGCGCCGAAGGTGTCCAGCGCGTCGGCGGCTTCCTCGGCGGTGCTTGCAACGCGCGCCATGGCGGTGGGGACGCCGGCCTCGGCCATGACCTGCTTGGCGAACGCCTTGGATGCCTCCAGCTGGGCGGCCGCCTTGCTGGGTCCGAAGACGGGAATGCCGGCTGCGCGGACGGCGTCGGAAACTCCGGCGGCCAGGGGCGCCTCGGGACCGACCACCACGAGGTCCACACCCAGCTTGGTGGCCAAGGCAGCAACGGCGTCCGGGTCATTGCCGTCAATGGCGTAGGTGGGGACCAGCTTGCCGATGCCCGCGTTGCCCGGAGCCGCGTGGACTTCGGAAACGTTGGGGTCTGCAAGCAGGGAGCGGACAATGGCGTGTTCGCGGCCACCAGGGCCAATGACGAGTACCTTCACAGTCTCCAAGGGTACTTTGTGCACCCGGTCCGGTCCTAAGCCGTGACCTGCCCCCGTCAATCCTTAACGGCCGCAGCTACGAACCCCCGGCATGAAGAAGCTTACGAACTGGCTCAAGGGCCCCACTGCACTGGCAGCGCTGGCAGGCGTGGCCGCGGCCGCCGTCGTACTTTCCGTTGCGGAACTGATCGGCGCCTTCTTCACGGCGCGGGCAACGCCGCTCATTGCCCTCGGCTCAACCTTTATCGATTTCACACCGCCGTGGCTGAAGGATTTTGCCATCGCCACGTTCGGCACCAATGACAAGGCGGCGCTGTTCGCTGGCATGGGGCTGACCATCTTCCTGCTCGCTTGCGTTCTGGGCGTGGTGGCGTACCGGAAGTGGGCGCTGGGCGTGGCCGGCGTCCTGCTGATGGGCGCCGTCATTGTCGCCAGCGTGGTCACCCGGGCCAGCGTGGAACCGCTGGACGCCCTCCCGTCGCTGATCGGCACCGCCGCCGGGCTGGTGGTGCTGCGGCTGCTGATCACGCGGCTGTGGCGGATGCGTTCATGGCCCGCCGTCGCCGCGGATGTTGCCGCCAAGGACACCGAACGCCCGGCCACCACCCGGCGCGCCTTCTTCGCCGCCAGCGGGATCACTGCCGTGGCCGCTGCCGTCGCGGCCACCGGCGGCCGGCTGCTCAGCGCGGCACGGAGCAATATTGCCCAGGCCCGCGAATCCCTCCAACTGCCGTCGCCGGCCAAGGCAGCCCCCGCTGTCCCGGCGGGCGTCCAGTCCGCCGCACCGGGGGTTACATCGTGGATTACCCCCAACAACGAGTTCTACCGGATCGACACCGCCCTGAGCGTCCCGGAAATTAATGCCGAGGAATGGGAGCTTCGCGTCCACGGCCTCGTGGAGCAGGAAGTCACCCTGACGTTCCAGGACCTGCTCGACGCCGAGCTGATCGAGTCCCACGTAACCCTCACCTGCGTGTCGAATCCCGTGGGCGGAAACCTGGCGGGCAACGCCAAATGGCTGGGTCTGCCCATCCGCGAGGTCCTCAAGATGGCCCGTCCCAAGGACGGGGCGGACATGGTGCTGTCCACCTCCGAGGACGGCTTCAGCGCCTCCACTCCGCTCGAGGTGCTGCAGGATGACCGGGATGCCATGCTGGCGATCGGCATGAACGGCGAACCCCTGCCGCTGGAACACGGCTACCCCGTCCGTATGGTGGTCCCCGGCCTGTACGGATTCGTCTCAGCCACCAAATGGGTGGTTGACCTGGAAGTCACCCGCTTTGCTGACAGCAAGGCCTACTGGACGGACCGCGGCTGGTCCGAGCGCGGCCCCATCAAGACCATGGCCCGGGTGGAGGTGCCCAAGTCCTTCGCGCAGGTCCCGGCCGGCAAGGTGGCCATCGGCGGCACCGCCTGGGCGCAGACGCGCGGCATCACGAAGGTGGAGGTGCAGATCGACAACGGGCCTTGGACGGAGGCCGTGCTGTCCACCGAAGCATCAGTGGTGACGTGGCGGCAGTGGTCGTTCGAATGGGACGCCACCCCCGGGCCGCACTACATCAAGGCCCGCGCCACGGACGGTACCGGCGAGGTCCAGACGGACAAGCGCGCCGATCCCGTGCCCGACGGCGCCTCCGGCTGGCAGTCGGTCATGGTGACCGTGCAATAGCCCGGGTTTCAGGCCACGGCACCATAGACTTTAGCCATGCCAGAAAATCCGCATGCCACATTCACAGTGGAGTCCGCCGTCGAACTGGCAGTCGTGGAACGCAGCGGTTTCGTCGAATCCCGGCACATCGGCTCAGCCGTGGTCCTTGCCGCTGACGGAACGGTGGTCACGCAGCTCGGCGACATCACCACCCCCATCTACGCCCGCTCGGCGCTGAAGCCGCTGCAGGCCCTGGCGGCCATGCAGTCCGGGGTTCCCCTGCGCGGCGCACAGGTTGCCCTGGCCTGCGCCAGCCACACGGGCTCCCTGGACCATATGGACGTGGTGGAGGGGATGCTGAAGGCCGCGGGAGTCAAGGAAGAGCAGCTGCAGTGCCCCGCTGCGTGGCCGCAGGACGAGAACGCCCGCCACTGGCTGATCCGGTCCGAACAGGGCAGGTCCAAGCTCGCGTTCAACTGCTCGGGCAAGCACGCCGCGTTCCTCTGGTCCTGCACGGAAAACGGCTGGGACACCCACAGCTACCTTGAGCCCAACCATCCGCTGCAGCAGCGGGTCCGCTCCGCGATCGAGGAGTATTCCGGTGAGCGGATCGCGCACCTGGGGATCGACGGCTGCGGTGCTCCGGTGGCAGCCATCTCCCTGACCGGGCTGGCACGGGCCTACTCGCGGCTGGCCAAGGCACCCGGTGACAAGAATTCCAATGCGCGCGCCGCCACCATCGCGACCTCCATGCTGGACTACCCGTGGGCTGTCCAGGGCAAGGGCGAGCCCAACACGATCGTGATGGACGAACTGCAGATCATCGCCAAGATCGGTGCGGAAGGCGTCCTGGCCATGGCCACCACCACGGGCGTTTCCGTGGCCATCAAGGTGCTGGACGGAAACCTGCGCGCCACCACCCTTGTGGGCCTGACCCTGCTGGCCGCCTCGGGCGCGGTGGACATTCCGGGCGTCTCCAGCGTGCTGGAAAAAGTAGTGGAACCCGTGCTCGGCGGCGGACGGCCTGTCGGCAAGATCCGGCTGGGCCATGCCGTCTCGGCGCTGCTGGACTGACATGGCTGTTTCACGTCGACGCATTGGCATCGAAGAAGGCCGTGCCGCCCTTGCCGCGTGGCTGGAAGCCGCCGTTCCGGCGTCGGGCGCTCCGGCGTCAGGCGTTCCGCGTGCCGTGACCGCGACCGCGGTGCGCTACACGCTGGAGGAGGTCACGGCGAGGGCGCCGGGCAACTCCGTGGAGGTGCGCGTTCCGCCGTTCGGCGTGACGCAGTGCGTGGAGGGCCCGCGGCACACGCGCGGCACTCCCCCGAACGTCATCGAATGCGACGCCGCCACCTGGCTGGCAATGGTCACCGGTCGGGTGGGCTGGGCCGACGCCGTGGCATCCGGGAAGGTAGCGGCGTCCGGGCTGCGGGCCGATCTCTCGGAACTGCTCCCGCTGTAGCCCCACCTCCTCTTGGAGTTTTTGTCCATATCGAGGGACTTCAAGGACGTTTTGGACCCATTATCTGGACAAAAACCCGGCCGGCGGGCGGGGTGCTTCAGCCGGCGTTGGCCTGACGCTCCGCGGCGGCAACACACAGCCCCGCCCCGGCGTTTTCCGGGACGGGGCTGCGTATAGTGCGGTTCTGCGGGTTTCCGGTTGTACGGCCGGGCCCTATTCGTGGTTGATGGCGGCTGAGCTGCGCTCCGGCGGACCTGCGTGGGCGCCGGGCCGGCTCATCTGGAAGCCGGGGATGTCCCCGGGGTTGGGTCCGCCGCGGAACTTGGGCGACGGCGCCCCTCCGCCGCTGATCCGCTCGAGCTCCTGGTCCTCGAAGTCATCCTCGACGCCGAGCATGATGGCCGAGTCGTGGTTGGTGATCTCGCCGCGGAATGCACGGACCATGACGCTGCGGTCGAACTGGCCCTCCCACTTGGAGACGACGAAGGTGGCCACGCAGTTGCCCAGCAGGTTCACCACAACCCGCATGGAATCCATCAGGCGGTCCGCGCCGAGGAGCAGTGCCACGCCGGCAACCGGGAAGATGCCGAGCGCGGCCGCGGTGGCGGACAGCGCGAGGAACGAGGACCCGGGCACTCCGGCCATGCCCTTGGAGGTCAGGAGCAGGACACCGAGGGCGGCCAACTGCTGGCCAAGGTCCAGGTTGTGGCCGAAGGCCTGGGCCAGGAAGAGCAGCGAGATCGAAAGGTAGATCGCGGCGCCGTCGAGGTTGAACGAGTAGCCGGTGGGAACCACCAGGCCGGTGGTGGCCCGTGAGCAGCCGGCATTGGTCAGCTTGGTCATGATGCGCGGCATGACAGCCTCGGTGGAGGCAGTGCCGAGGGCCAGCAGGAACTCTTCGCGGGTGTACTTCAGGAAATGCCAGAGCGGAACCCGGGCAAAGCCCCAGGCCACAAGGAACAGCAGCGCAATGAAGACGACGGCGGCGCCGTAGCAGGCGGCGATCAGCTTGGCGTAGGTGCCGAGGGTACCGAGGCCGTACTGGCCGATGATGAATGCCATCGCACCGAAGGCGCCGATCGGCGCCACCTTCATGATCCAGGACATGATCTTGAAGATGAGCTCCAGGACAGTCTCCATGAGGCTGATGACCGGCATGCAGCGCTCGCGTCCGATGACCACGATGGCCGCGCCGAAGAACACCGAGAAGAACAGGACCTGCAGGAGGCTGTTGCTCGCGAAGGCACCGATCACGCTGGTGGGAATGATGTCCAGGATGAAGTGGGCCGCGTCTTTCGGCGGCGTGGTGCCGGTTTTCGCGTTCAGCGCTTCCTGGGAGAGCGTGCTGGGATCGATGTTCAGCCCGGCTCCGGGCTGGACGATGTTGCCCACGACCAGGCCGAAGACCAGCGCGAAGAGCGTGGCCGCAGTGAAGTAGAGAAGGGCCTTGACTCCTACCCTTCCGACCGCCTTGACGTCGCCTACGGCCGAGATTCCGGTGACAATCACCAGGAATATCAGCGGCGCGATGATCATTTTGATGAGCTGGATGAATCCATCACCGAGAGGCCTCAGCTGCGAGCCGAGGTCCGGCCAGAAATGTCCGATAAGAACACCTGCCACGACGGCGATCAGAATTTGGAAGAAGAGCGACCTATACAGGGGCTTCTTCTTCGACGGCGCCGAACTCGCCTTCAGCGCCGCAGAGTCTGGGATCTTCATTGATCTGTACCTATCAATCGGGAACAGCCCCGGAAATCGGGGTCTGTTTCAAAAGTAACCCCGCTCACATTATTCCGCAAGAGGAAATTCAGTTTCCACACTGTGGAAGTTCTCAACAGATCGCGAAAGCCTACTTGCGTCCCCGTCTTCGAGTTTTTGTCCACATCGAGGGACTTGAAAGGGTCCGAAGTCACTCCATCTGGACAAAAACTCCCTAGCGCCGCCAGCCCTGCTTCCGGAGTGTATGCGCCACCCTTGACGCCACCCACTCGGGACCCCGCTCGATGTCGATCCTGTTGATCCTGACCTGCCGCCAGCCAGCGTCCGCAACCCGCTGATCCCGGTATGCGTCCATGGCCTGCTGCTCCGGATCCAGATGATGCAGGCCCTCGTATTCGATGCAGGTCCGGTACCGCGCGTTGCCTAGGTCCGCCCAGACCGGCCTGCCCAGGGCATCGTCCACGCGGCAGTTCGGGGTGAACTCCGGAAGGCCCGCGCCGTGGAGCATCAGGCGAAGTCTGCTTTCGGGCGGCGAATCGACGCCGACGCGCAGCAGGTCCAGGGCAAGCCGGGCCTTACGGACACCGTGGATACCGTGGATACCGTTGGCGTTGTCCACGAACTTCCGGAGTTCAGCCAGCGGCACCATGGCAACTTTTGGCGGACCGAACAACCTAGCGTGTTCGCTGACGATGGCGTCGCCCGCCACCACGAGGTCATCCAAGGGCAGCACTGAGCCAAGATCCACCCAGGTCCGGGCAACAGACGTCAGTCTCAGCCCATCGATTTCGACGACGTCGCCATCGCGGATCCTGAGCCGGTGTCCCGCCACTCCCTTGCGCCGGGGCAGCGTTCCGCCGCCCCGGCGCGAAAGGTGCAGGAAGCGCCCGGGCTCGCGGAAGTGCGGGCCGGTTTTCTTACCCCAGGGAACAGGTTCGACGACGGCGGTTACCGGGCCGCCGCCGTCGGGCCGGAATTCCGCCCACGGCGGCAGCGGAACGCCGTGGATCTCGGCAGCGCTGACAAGGCTGCAGAAGGTAACCGCGTCCAACCGGGTGTGGGATCGGACAAGCGCCGCGAGGTCAGTCCTGCCGGCCTTGGGGACACGGATTCCGCGGCTTGGCCGGTGCAGGTCGGCGCCCAACAGCCTGCTGGTTCCGACGCCGGCAGCGGTGGCCTCCGCAACAGCAAAGGGACGTCGGCCGACTTCTTCTGGAAGGGGAGACAATCTGCTCATGGTCCATTGAGGCACCCCTCCGCATGCCCGCAGAGGTTATCCACAGGCCAACATCCCGGCTCTCGAGTTTTTGTCCATATCGGGGGACTTAGAGGCCTCCCAAGTCGCGATATGTGGACAAAAACTCGAAGAAAGAGGTTAGCCCCGGCCGATGAACGGCATTCCGGCTGCCGTGATCACCACCGAGCCGACGCTGGCCGTGGGGGGCATGCCTGCCATCAGCAGCACCGCGCGGGCAGCGTCCTGCACCGGGAACGTGGGCTCCACCCGGCGGCTGCCGTCCGCCTGCAAGGCTCCCGAATCCACGCCGATGGTGCCCATGATGTCCGTGGCCGTGTTGCCGATGTCGATCTGGCCGCAGGTAATGCCAAATCCCCTGCCGTCCAGTTCGATGCTCTTGGTCAAACCGGTCATCGCGTGTTTGGTCACCGTGTATGCAACGGTCCGCGGCCGCGGGGAATGCGCGGAAATGGACCCATTGTTGATGATCCTGCCGCCCTGCGGCTCCTGCGCTTTCATGGCCCGTACCGCAGCTGCAGCGCACAACATGGAACCGGTGAGGTTCACCGCCACCACCGCATCCCAGTCGGCCACGCTGATCTCGTCCACTGAGGCTGCCGGGCCGAACACGCCCGCGTTGTTGAACAGGACATCCACCCTCCCCCATTTTTCGAGGGCCGCAGCGAAAAGGCGTTCGACGTCGTCGGGCACCGTGACGTCGCAGGTCACCGCCAGCGCCTGGCGGTGACCTGCCGCGGACTCCAGGAGAGGATCCTCACGGCGGCCGGCCAGGACCACGCGGTAGCCTTCGGCCAGCATGAGCCGCGCCACCGCCCGGCCGATCCCGGACCCTGCACCGGTCACGACGGCGACCGGCCCCGGCCGGTGGGGTGGTACTGGCCGGTGGGTTGCGGTCATGCGTCGCTCCTTGCGTTGATGGCCGTGCTGTCAGGGCCGCGGCTACGGTGCAGCGGGCACGTCCGCTGCGGTTACGGGCCAGCCTATGACGGTCTTGGGCCGCGGGCTGGCGTAGGTCCGGACTTTGGACGTGGACAGCCCCAGCCGGACCAGGGACTCCGCGATGGTCACGGCGGCCGCCACTCCGTCAACCACCGGGACGCCGGCACGCTTGCGGATCTCCTCGTCCAGGCCGGCCATCCCGCCGCAGCCCAGGACAATCACCTCGGCTTTGTCGTCACGGACGGCGGCCACTGACTGTTCGATGATTGCTTCGACAGCCCTCTCGGGTTCCTCTTCGAGTTCCAGGACGGCCATGCCGCTGGCCCGCACCGAGGCACACCGCGCATCGAGGCCGGCCAGCTTCAGCCGGTCCTCGATGAGCGGAACCGCCCGGTCAAGGGTGGTGACCACCGAATACTTGTGTCCAAGGAACATCGCCGTGGAGGCCGCCGCCTCGGTGATGTCCACGACGGGGACGTCTAGAAGCTCCTGCAGCCCCTCCCGCCCGTGCTCGCCGTACCCGGCCTGGATGACGGCGTCGAACGGCTCGGGGTAGTTGACCACGGCGTCCATGACGGCGATCGCGGCGAGATAGCTTTCGAAGTTTCCCTCGCAGGAGTCCGCGCCGAACCGCGGCGTGAGCCCGACGATCTCGGTGCCCGGCGCCGCGACGGACCGGGCCTGGGCGGCGATGGAGTCGGTCATGGACTGTGTGGTGTTCACGTTGGCGACAAGTATGCGCATAGTGGTGTCTTCCGTTGTCTGTGGGGCCGGGTGGTGTTCGTCAGTGCGTGCTCGCGACGGCGATGGATTCGCCGTCGACGTCTTCGAGCCGCTGCGAGCGGTCGGCGATGAAGTAGTACACCACTGCGGCGATGCCGGCCGCGAAGAACCAGGCGAACGGGGCGGCTGCCTCGAGCGCCGGAACGAAGGCTATCAGGAGCGCGACGGCGGCTGCCGGGACCAGGGCGATGATGGCCCGGGGGTTGAAGCCCTTCTTGTAGAAGTACGCTCCGGCGGGGTCTTCCGTGTACAGCTCAAGCACGTTGACCTTGCCGCGGCGCAGCAGCCAGTAGTCGGCCATAACGACGCCGAACAGCGGGCCAAGCAACGCCCCGAGGCCACCCAGGAAGTACACGATCACGAGCGGGTTGTTGTACAGGTTCCATGGCAGGATGATCAATCCGATCGTGCCGCTGACCCAGGCCGCCTTGCGGAAGTTCAGGTGCTTCGGGAACAGGTTGGTCAGGGCGTAGACCGGGGCCACGAAGTTGGCCATCAGGTTCACGGCGATGGTCAGGATGAGCAACGCGAGGCAGGCAAGGACCAGGAACAGCGTATTTGGAATGGTCTGGACGATATCTGACGGGCTCTGGATGACCGTGCCGTTGATCTTGAACTGGCCGCCGGCCATGACCACCACGATTGCGCCGAAGAGGAGCATGTTGATGGGGATGCCCCAGAAGTTGCCGCGCACCACTGCCTTCTTGGAGACGGCGGACCGGGTGAAGTCGCAGAAGTTCAGGACGAAGGTGCCGTAGATGGACACCCACAGGGCACCGCCCGCGAAAATGGTGCGCCACATGTCCGCGCCTACGAGGGCGTTGTCAGAAGACCAGGCGATGGACCCGCCGGCCTCGATGAAGATCCAAACGGCGATGGCCGCCATGGTCACCAGGATGACCGGACCGGCGAAGGCCTCGTACTTGCGGATCATTTCCATGCCGAAGCTGACGATAATCAGCTGGACTATCCAGAGGAACACAAAGGCGGCCCAGCCCAGCGTGGACAGTCCCAGGACCGAATTGGAGTCCAGCTCTTTCAGCGAGGGAACCATGGCCACGAGCATGACCCGAAGCACCACCGACGCAAGGTAGGTCTGGATGCCGAACCAGGCCACGGCCACAGCGCCGCGCAGGAGGCTGGCGATCTGGGCTCCCCTGATGCCGAAGCTGATCCGGCTCATGACGGGAAACGGCACACCGGTTTTGACGCCCATGAAACCTGAGAAGCTCAGGAGCCCGAACAGCAGGACGGCGCCGACACCGAGGGCCAGCAGGATCTGCCAGCCGCCAAGGCCCAGTGCGAAAAGGCCGATGGCGAAGGCGTAGTTTCCAAGGCTGTGGACGTCGTTGGCCCACAGGGTGAAGATGCTGTAACTGGTCCAGCGGCGGCCTTCGCGCTTCGTCGGGGCCAGGTCGATGTTGTAAAGGCCGGGGCTGATGGTGCGCCCGGACGCGGCGCTCGCTGTTTCACACAGGGCGTCGACGCCCGTTGCGGAATGGACCGGCCGGCCCGACGACTCTGTCGGGCCGGGAGCCGTTTCGACGCCGACTGATGGGGTCGTCTGCATCTGGTTCTCCAGTTCTAGGGATGGGATGGGCGGAAGCCAACGCTTCCGAGATATTAATTCCACAAGATGGAAGTTTGGTTTTGAGGAGTGGAATAACTTTATGACCTGGATCACCTTCCGGTCAAGGATTTGGCGGCGCACCGCACTGTCACAATCCGTCCGCAGGAGCCATTGCGGCGTCCCCGGGAGCACGTACTGCCGGTTCGCCTTGACCACTTGAGCGCTTCTGCATAATCTCGAATGGCAAGAATGTTTTCTCACAATACGAAAACTTAGAGCCCAGACATTCAAAGATGAAAAGAGGCTGCCGTGGCTGCAGGAGAAGATACCTCCCATATCCTCAGCGGGTTGACTAACCAGCTGCCTGATCGTGATCCGGAAGAGACCGCCGAATGGATTGAGTCCCTGGATACGCTGATCAGGGAACAGGGCACCGAGCGTGCCCAGTGCATCATGCGCAGTCTCCTGCAGCGTGCCGGCGCCCAGAGCGTCGGGGTTCCGATGGTCACCACCACGGACTATGTGAACACCATCCCCGCGGACCAGGAAGCACCGTTCCCCGGCAACGAGGAATACGAGCGCCGCTACCGGGCGTACATGCGCTGGAACGCCGCGGTCATGGTGCACCGGTCCCAGCGCCCGAACATCGGCGTCGGCGGGCACATCTCCACCTACGCCGGTGCCGCGACCCTGTACGAGGTCGGCTTCAACCACTTCTTCCGCGGCAAGGACCACCCCGGCGGCGGGGACCAGGTCTTCTTCCAGGGCCACGCCTCCCCCGGCATGTACGCCAGGGCGTTCATGGAAGGACGCCTGAGCGAGGAGGACCTGGACGGGTTCCGGCAGGAAAAGTCCAAGGCCGGGCACGCCCTGTCCTCCTACCCGCACCCGCGGCTGATGCCCGGGTTCTGGGAATTCCCCACCGTGTCCATGGGCATCGGGCCGATGAACGCGATCTACCAGGCCCAGTCCAACCGGTACCTGCACAACCGCGGCCTGAAAGACACCTCGGACCAGCAGGTCTGGGCGTTCCTGGGCGACGGGGAAATGGACGAGCCCGAATCCCGCGGCCTGCTCCAGCTCGCCGCGAACGAGAACCTGGACAACCTGAACTTCGTGATCAACTGCAACCTCCAGCGCCTGGACGGGCCGGTGCGCGGCAACGGCAAGATCATGCAGGAACTCGAAGCGTTCTTCCGCGGCGCGGGCTGGAACGTGATCAAGGTCGTCTGGGGCCGGGAATGGGATGACCTGCTCGCCAAGGACTCCGACGGGTCGCTGGTGAAGATCATGAACGAGACCCCGGACGGTGACTACCAGACCTACAAGGCCGAATCCGGCGGGTTCGTCCGCGAACACTTCTTCGGCAAGGACCCCCGCACCAAGGACCTCGTCGCGGACCTCACCGATGACCAGATCTGGAACCTCAAGCGCGGCGGCCACGACTACCGCAAGGTCTACGCCGCCTACAAGGCAGCCACCGAATTCAAGGGCAAACCCACCGTCATCCTGGCCAAAACAGTCAAGGGCTACGGCCTCGGCCCGAGGTTTGAGGGCCGGAATGCCACCCACCAGATGAAAAAACTCACGGTGGAGGATTTGAAGGAATTCAGGGACTACCTGAGGATTCCCATTTCCGACGCCCGCCTGGAGGAGGACCCGTACAGCCCGCCGTACTTCCATCCCGGTGCGGACGCTCCGGAGATCGCCTACCTCCTTGAGCGCCGCGCGGCCCTCGGCGGCTACACGCCCGAGCGCCGGGCCAACCACGCGGCCATTGAGCTGCCCGAAGCCAAGACGTTCGACGTCGCCAAGCGCGGCACGGGCAAGCAGCAGGCTGCCACCACCATGGCGTTCGTCCGCCTGCTCAAGGACCTTCTCCGGGACAAGAAGTTCGGGCACCGGATCGTTCCCATCGTGCCGGACGAATCGCGCACGTTCGGCATGGATGCCTTTTTCCCCACGGCGAAAATCTACAATCCGGGCGGCCAGAACTACCTCTCCGTGGACCGGGACCTGGTCCTGGCCTACAAGGAATCCGCCCAGGGCCAGCTGATCCACCCCGGCATCAACGAAGCCGGCGCCGTCGCAGCCTTCACCGCCGCCGGCACCGCCTACGCCACCCACGGCGTACCGCTGATCCCGGTCTACGTGTTCTACTCCATGTTCGGCTTCCAGCGCACCGGCGACGCCTTTTGGGCCGCCGCGGACCAAATGACCCGCGGCTTCATCATCGGCGCCACCGCAGGACGGACCACCCTCACCGGCGAAGGACTCCAGCACGCCGACGGCCACTCCCCCATCCTCGCCGCCACCAACCCGGCAGTCGTCACCTACGACCCCGCCTACGGCTACGAAATGGGCCACATCATCCGCGACGGCATCGAACGGATGTACGGACCGGGGGCCGCAAGCGGCGAAGGAACCGGAGCTGCATCCGATAAAGACCTGATGTACTACCTCACCGTCTACAACGAACCCATCACCCAGCCCAACGAGCCTGAGAACCTCGACGTCAACGGTGTGCTGAAGGGCATCTACCGGGTATCGGTGTCGGGTGTGGAAGGTCCCAGGAGCCAGATCCTGGCCTCGGGCGTTTCGGTGCCCTGGGCGCTGGAAGCGCAGCGGATCCTGGCTGAGGACTGGGGCGTCTCCGCGGACGTCTGGTCCGTCACGTCCTGGAACGAACTCCGCCGCGACGGCCTCGCCGCCGAGGAGGAAGCATTCCTGAACCCCGGCGAGCCGGCCCGGATCCCGTTTGTGGCACAGCAGATGGCCGAGGCGCACGGGCCCATCGTGGCGGTCTCGGACTACATGAAGGCCGTCCCGGACCAGATCCGCCAGTTCCTCCCGAACGAGTTCGCCTCGCTCGGCGCGGACGGCTTCGGCTTCTCCGACACCCGCGCCGCCGCGCGCCGCTTCTTCAAGAACGACACCCACTCCATCGTGGTGAAGACGCTGCAAATGCTCGCGGCGAGGGGCGATGTGGAGGAGGGGGCGCCGTCGTACGCCATGGACCGCTACAAGCTCCTGGACGTGAACGCCGGAACCACCGGAGGAGCAGGCGGCGACGCCTGACGCAGGCAATCCGGCTGTCCTCCTTTGGGAGTTGTTGTCCAGATAATGCGCTTTGGAAGCACTTTTGAGGCCATTATCTGGACAAAAACTCGTATGTGATGTGGGGGACTCGCTTGTATATGGTGTGGGAATGACCCATCCAAACCAGCAGGGGACGACGGCGGTGCTGCTCGCTGCCGGGTCGGGGTCCCGTTTGGGACTGGGGCCCAAAGCCCTGCTGCCGTT
Organism: Arthrobacter sp. NPDC058288; assembly: GCF_042880995.1. Classification (NCBI taxonomy): domain Bacteria; kingdom Bacillati; phylum Actinomycetota; class Actinomycetes; order Micrococcales; family Micrococcaceae; genus Arthrobacter; species Arthrobacter sp. NPDC058288. Next base: position 73,549 of record NZ_JBHVYH010000001.1, on the reverse strand, counting down.
CCGCGGCCGCACACTGGTCGAAGTGCTCGCCGGGGTGCTGCTCGACGGCGGATGCCGCGACGTCGTGATCGTCCTCGGCGCCGAAGCGGAGAAAGTCCGCGAAACTACCGACCTGGCCAAGTACACCGTTGCCCACAACCCTGACTGGCAGTCCGGGATGGGCGGGTCGTTCCGGCTGGGAGTTGCCGCGGCGGCAGCTCACGACCATGTGCTGATCGCGCTGGTGGACCAGCCCGGCCTCACTCCGGAAACCGTGTCCCGGCTCCTGGCAGCCCACGCGCCCGGCCGGGTGACTGCCGCCGCCTACCGCGGCGCGGACGGCATCATCCGGCGCGGTCATCCGCTGCTGCTGGACGCCACCCTGCGTGCCGACGCGGCTGCATCAGCAACGGGCGACGCCGGAGCGCGGCATTTCCTGCGGGCCCACCCGGAGCTCATCGACCTGGTGGACTGCAGCGACCAGTCCGGCGGCGGTGATCTCGACACGCCGGACCAGTTGGGGCTGCTCAGCTAGCCGGTCAGGGCCGCATTCCCGCTGCGAGCAACTCCTCCAGTCCCCGCTTGAACCCGGACCGGCCGCCATGGGCGGGATGCCTGATCTTTGGCACGTCCAGGCCGCTCCGGTGCAGGCTGCGGTGCGCCACATTGCCTACGGCCACCACGGTTTCGATCGGAAAGAGGTCAGTCAGTGCCTGCCAGAAGGGAGTTCCGAGTGCTGCCTCGGCCGGCTTCGGAGTGCGGTTGGACATCGGCCGCCCCGCCACGTGTGTATGCCACGGGCAGGCGCTCCACAGCAGGGGCAGGAATTCCAGCTCGGCCAGGACCTGCCACATGACTGTTGCGGTGGGCTCGGCTGCAACGCCGGCGGCCTCAGCCGGCAGCACGTATCCCTTGCCCGGCCCGAACAGCCCAAAGCTGTTGGCCGGCCCCTCAAACATGGTGCGGTTGGTGAACGGAACACCGGTGACCCTCATGCCCCGGAAGCCGGGGGCCTCCCCCACCAGCAGCACCTTCGGGGAACGGTCCAGCATTTCCTGCAGGTAGATCCCCAGGTTCCGCCGGCGCTGCGCATTTTCCGGGACGGCGTGGTCGAAGAAGTTGTTGCACCCCGGCCCTGTTGCCACGGCCCCGAGCCGCTCGATGAAGGCTTCGATTGCCGATGAAGGCATTCCATCCCCATTTCCCTAGGCAGCTTGTCGGGCCACCAGAATATCCGGGCTGCCGCCTTAGCATGGGGGCATGACGGATATGACCATCTTCACGGTGGGGCACTCCACTCATCCCATCGACGAATTCATCGGCATCCTGAAAGCCCACGGCATCAAGAAGCTGATCGACGTGCGCACCGTCCCGAAGTCGCGGCACAATCCGCAGTTCAACGGGGACGCCCTGGCGGCGAGCGTGCGCGCCAGCGGGATCACCTACCGGCGGATGGAATCCCTTGGCGGCCTGCGGCATGCCCGGAAAGACAGCTCCAACGGCGCCTGGCGGAACGCGTCTTTCCGGGGGTACGCGGACTACATGCAGACCAAAGAGTTCTCATCAGCGATCGATGAGCTGATGGAACGCGGGCGGACCGGCAATGCGGTGATCATGTGCGCGGAGGCCGTCCCGTGGCGTTGCCACCGTTCATTGATCGGTGACGCGCTCCTGGCCCGGAACGTCAAGGTGCTGGACATCATGACGGAAAAGTCCGCCAAACCCCACACCCTGACCTCCTTTGCCCGCGTCGAGGGAGAGCGGGTGTGGTATCCGGCGGACTAACGAGCTGCCCGGTCCAGGACGGCGGCCACGCGTTCGGCAGCTGCCGGGTCAGCCCGGGCCAAGCGCGCCTTCTTGAGGTTTTCCCGCACGATCCAGCGCACATCCTTGTCGTCACTGGCCGCCCACCTTTCCAGCCTCTCGAAGCCCTCCGCCGGTGACGCCGCAATGGCAACACTCCAGCAGTACCCCAGCCCCTGCCGCAGCACACGGAACTCTTCAGCACGCCGGGACTCAGGCCCCAGTCCCTGGATTGACGCCGTGATCCGGTCCAGGGTCTCCACCGCCCGGCGGGCATCGTCCGGGTGGCGCAGCAGGCGGGGTTCGCAGATACCGGCCGCCACGGCGCGCTGCACCAGGAGCGGGCCATCCGCCCAGTCCCCGGTCACGGCCCACAATGCCGGCATGTCCGCATCGCCGAGCCGCTGCAGTGCCATCGCCACGCCCTCGCGCACCCGCCAGCGGGAATCGGCTGCCAACGACCTCAACGCTTCCGCGGCCTGCACCTCGCCCTCGGCAAGTAAACGGCCAAAGCCGACGGCGCCGCAGGTGGCCAGGTATTCGTCCTGGCTCTCCGCGCACCTTCGGATCAGGACGGGGTCGGCCACATCGGCGAAAGCCTCCGCAAGTTCTATGTTCCCGCGGGGGCCGGGAAGGCCGGATTCCTGGTTCAGGTAGGCCACCCACTGGTCAGCGGGGAGCGACTCCAGCACCGCCCGGTAATCCGAACGTTTGGTCATCGGCCAATTCCTCGCTCCCGAAGTGCGCCTGGCCGTGAAGGAATCCTGCGCGCTACCAGCGCGGGTGGATTGATTCGCGGAAGTAGCGGTCGTAGATTTCGTGAACGCCGACGTCGAACGTTGCGTCAATGCCGCCAACATCCGCTGCGGCAGCGTTGGAGCGGGCCTGGTCCACGTTGCGCGCGCCCGGGATCACCGTGCTGACGCCGTCCTGCGCCGCGATCCAGGCGATGGCCGCCTGGGCGGTGCTGACGCCGTCGGGCACCAGTTCCTCGAACTCGGCCACCGCTTTGAGCCCCTGCCCGAAGTCCACACCCGAGAAGGTCTCCCCGACGTCGAACGCGGAACCGGTGCGGTTGTAGTTCCGGTGGTCGTTCTCCGCAAAGGACGTATCCGGGGTGTACTTGCCGGACAGCAGCCCCGAGGCGAGCGGCACCCGGGCGATGATGCCCACCCCGGCAGCCTCGGCCGCAGGCAGCACTTCGTCCAGCGGCTTCAGGCGGAAGGCGTTGAGGATGATCTGCACGGTGGCGGTGCCGTCGTGGCGCATTGCTTCAAGGGCTTCCTCGGTCCGCTCCACGCTGACGCCGTAGTTCCGGATGGCCCCCTCCGCCACGAGGGTGTCCAGCGCGTCGTAGACTTCCGCGTTGCTGTAGACGGCCGTAGGCGGGCAGTGCAGCTGGACCAGGTCCAGTTGTTCCATGCCCAGGTTTCGCCGGGAGCGGTCCGTCCACTCACGGAAGTTGGCGAGGTTGTAGTTCTCCGGCAACTGCTCCATCCGGCGGCCCATCTTGGTGGCCACCGTAATGTCCAGGCCCGGGTTATCGGCCAGGAACGCGCCGATGGCCTGCTCGCTGCGGCCGTCGCCATAAACGTCCGCAGTATCGAAGAACGTGACGCCCTCTTCCACGGACGCAGCCAGGATGGCCTGCGCCTGCACCGGATCCACGTTGCCCCAGTCCGCGCCAAGCTGCCAGGTCCCCAGGCCAACAATGGAGACGTTCCGTCCGGTCTTGCCCAACATTCGCTTTTCCATCATCCGACTATAGGCCGTTAGCGCTCTCAAATCGCGAGGCGACTCCCGCTTCCTTCAGTCCAAGGTAGATCTTGTCCCTGGCAATGGGCAGCTCGGCGAACCGCACCCCCGTGGCGTTCCGGATGGCATTGGCGAGCGCCGGCGCCACCGGGTTGAACGGGCTTTCGCTCATCGACTTCGCCCCCAGCGGGCCCAGTTTGTCGCTTGTCTCGGCGAAATAGACCTCACTGCGTGGCACGTCCGCGAAGGTGGGGATGTGGTACTGCCGCAGGATGTCCGTGGTGACCTTTCCGCCGTCGTCCACCTTCACTTCCTCATACAGCGCGGCCCCGAGGGCCTGCGCGATCCCGCCTTCGATCTGCCCCCGGCACTGCCGCGGGTTGACCACCACTCCGGCGTCGGCGGCCTGGACGCTCTGCAGGATCTTCAATTCACCGGTGCCCGTGTTGACCGCCACGCGGAAGCCCTGGACGTTGAACGCCACCGAGCGCGGCGTTCCGCCCCAGTGGCCTTCGGTGGCGAGCTCGACTCCGGCGGCTTCGGCGGCGTCGAAAATTTCCGTCAGGGGGACGCGGGTTCCTTCGCACACCACGGCGTCCTCCTCCAGCACGCAGCCGGAGGACTGCACTTGGCGGATACCCGCGGCGAACGCCCGGATCCGGATGGCGAGCTCCTCCGCCGCGGCCAGCGTCGCCTTGCCCGCCACCACGGTTCCGGCCGAGCCGAACGCACCGGTATCATGCTGCACCAAGTCCGTGTCCGACTGCCGTACGGTGATTCGCGCCGCCGTCGTGGACAGGGCGGTGGCAGCGAGCTGGGCGTGGACAGTCGTGGTGCCGTTGCCGAATTCGGCGGTCCCGACGTCGGCGGCGTACGTTCCGTCCGGAAGGAGCCGGAGCCGGGAGTGGGCAAAGTGGCCCCGTGGCGGGACGGTGTCGATCATGGACAGCACCGTCCCCTCCCCCGTGACCCAGTCCGGACCCAGGTCATCGAGGCCGGCGGCCCGGTATCGATCCAGCCCGCGGGCCAGGGCATCCTGCACCAGCCGGGTGCACTGGTCCAGCCCGTAGCTGCCGTAGTGCACGTCCTCTTCCGGGTCGGAATGGGTGGAGAGCATGTCATCGCCCTCCAGGACCATGTTGCGGCGGCGGAACTCCAGCGGATCCATCCCGATCCCGGTAGCGAGCTCGTCAATCCCGGACTCGATGGCGAAGATCATCTGGCTGAGGCCGTAGCCGCGGAACGCACCGGCGGGAACCGTGTTGGTGTAGACGGCGTGGGCATCCACCTTCTTGTTGGCGCACTTGTACACGCCCAGGGACTCGCCGCAGCCGTGGAACATCACGCCCGGGGCATGGTTGCCGTAGGCGCCCGTGTTGGTGAGCACTTCCAGCTGCAGCGCGGTGAGCCGGCCGTCCCTGCTGGCGCCGGCCTTGAGGTGGATGGTGAAAGGATGCCGGGTGGTGGACGCCGTGAACTGCTCCGTCCGGGTGAATTCGAGCTGCACCGGCCGCTTCAGCTTCATCGCCGCCAGGGCCACGACGTCCTCCGTGAGCACCTCCTGCTTGCCGCCGAAGCCGCCGCCAACGCGGCCGGCCACCACGCGGATCTGTTCCTCCGGCATATCGAAGACCCTGGACAGGGTACGCCGGACCAGGAACGGGACCTGGCTGGAGGTGCGGACCTGCAGCCGGCCGTCGTTGTCGACCGAAGCGATCGCGGCATGCGTCTCCAGCGCGGTGTGCTGCACCCGCTGGGTCCGGTACGTCTGTTCATGGATGAAATCGGCCTCGGCGAACCCGGCTGCCACGCTGCCGAGTTCCGAATGCAGCTCCGCCACGACGTTCTGCTCGGGCCGGCTGATGCGAGCCGTGGCCGCATCTTTTTCCCCGTGGATTGCCGGCGCACCGGGGCGCATCGCGTCCTCCGGGGTGAAGACGGCGTCAAGGACTTCGTACTCCACCTTTAGCGCGCGCACGCCGGCTTCCGCCGCTGCCACGGAATCGGCGACGACGGCAGCAACCTTCTGCCCGATGAACCGGACCACGTCGTCCAGGACGCGTGTGTCGTCCGGATCGTCGGTGTAGAGCTCATGCTGGGCGGTGGAGAACAGCTGGGCCGGGGCGTCGTCGTGGGTGAAAACGGCCACGACGCCGGGAACCTGGAGGGCCGCACTTGTGTCAATGGAGAGGACCCGGGCGTGGGCGTGCGGTGACCGCAGGAGCTTAAGGTGCAACAGCCCTTGCAGCTCCTCCGCGGGAACGTCCAGGGTGTAGCGGGCTTTCCCGGTGACCACGGCAAGGCTGGCGGGGGCGGGAACGTCGTCTCCGAGCTGGCCCGGCCTGGGCTCGGGCTGGCCTTCGCCGGCGATGCCCGACCCCGGGCCCTTGGGGTCCGGGTGTCCTTCGTGGCCGCACACGGCATCCTCGATGGCACGGTAGCCGGTGCAGCGGCACAGGTTTCCCTTGAGGTTCCGGGGCAGGTTTCCCTTTTGCTCCTCGTCGAATGTGGCGGCCGTCATCACCATGCCGGCGGTGCAGAATCCGCACTGGAATCCCTGGCGGTCCAGGAACTGCTGCTGCACCGGGTGGAGGGCCGCATCGGCCCCTGCCGTTTCGGTGCCTGCCGTTTCGGTGCCGTCCGTACCTGCCACAACGGAATTGCCGCAGGTGCGGGCGAGCCCCTCGATGGTGGTGACGGCGTGCCCTTCGGCCCGCACGGCCGGGTAGATGCAGCTGTGCACGGGAATGCCGTCCACGTGGACGGTGCAGGCGCCGCAGTCGCCGCCGTCGCAGCCCTTCTTGACCCCGAAGTTGCCCTGCTCGCGCAGGTAGGTCCGCAGGCACTGGCCGGGACGTGGCTCCGCCGCGGCCGGGATGCCATTGATTTCGATGCCGCGGGTGGTGTGGTTGGCCATGCTCAGGCCCCTTCCTGCTGAGGCGAAGCCTGCGATGTGACCGTGTGCTGTGGTGAACCGTGCTGTGGCGATTGTCGCTGCGGCGGCCAGAAGTCCCCGGAAACCCGGGCCGGCGGGACCCCTGCCGCGGATGCGAGTTCTGCCCTGATTTCCTCAGCCAGCCGGTAGGTCATGTCCTTCCGCCAGGCGGGCAGGCCGTGGATGTCGTCGTGGTAGAGCTCCGCCGGGATGGCGTCGTCGAGGGCTTCTATGAGGGCAGCCGCGGAGGCCGCCGCGGCCGGAAGGCGCAGCTGCACGGGGCGTTTGGTGGCGGCGGTGACCGTCAGGACCAGGGTGCCGTCGGCGTCGAGCCTTCCGATCAGCAGCACCCCCGACCGGCCCAGATTGCTCAGCGACAGCCGACGAAAGGCCACCCGGGCAGCAAGCGCCGACGCCGGGAGGTGGACTTTGCGGAGGAGCTCGCCGGGTGCCAGGCAGTTCCGCCCGTCCCCCGTCACGAACTCCGCCACCGGGACGGTGCGGCTGGTTCCGTCCGCCCCGAGAACGGTGGCCACCCCATCGAGAGCGGCGCACAGCGAGGTCATGGGGCCGGCGGGCAGCGAGGTGCAGAGGTTGCCGCCCACGGTGGACATGTTCCACACCTTGAAAGAGGCCACGAAGGAGTCGCAGCAGGGACGGACGAGGTCCAGGGCGGGCCAGGCAGTGTCCCGGTCGGCCGCGGCAGCGGACCCGGGCAGGGCGTAGAGCTCCGCCACCGTGCAGGTCGCCGCGAGCTCGATGCCCGCATCCGTTACCGTGACGGCGGGCCAGCCGGCGGAGCCGAGGTCCAGCAGCCGCCGGAGCGGTACCTTGCCGAAGGCAAGGCTCCCGTAGGAGAAGAGCACCGTTCCGCCGGCGAGCCAGGCATCGCCGTCGCGCCATTCGGCCGGGTCCTCAGTGCGGACTACGGCCTCGATGGTGTTCATGTCCATGGGGTCTCCTGGTGTTGCGGGGTGTTGACGTTGTTGACGCGGCTAGTTTTGTGAAGGCGGCCGGTTCCGGGAGTCGAACCTGTTCCGTGAATGGGACCGGTGCCGTCTTTCAGCGACGCCGCCTGCACGGAGGCGCCGGCGGCACGGCTGCGGCTGGCCACGAGTTCGGCAGTGATGGACACGGCCACTTCGGCAGGGGTCACGGCGCCGAGGTCCAGCCCGATGGGCGAATGCAGCCGGGACAGGTCCTCGGGGCCCACCCCTGCGGCAAGGAGCGCATCGACGCGCTGCCGGTGGCTGCGGCGCGATCCCATGGCGCCCACAAAGGCGAGGTCAAGCCCCAGCGCGGTGTGCAGCAGCGGGATGTCGAACTTGGGATCGTGGGTCAGGACGCACACCACGGTCCGCGCGTCGATCCGCCCTGCCGCAGCTTCCTCGGCCAGGTAGCGGTGCGGCCAGGCCGTGACCACCTGGTCCGCCGCGGTGAACCGTGCCTGGCCGGCGAACGCCGGCCGGGCGTCGCACAGTGTTACGTGGTAGCCCAGCAGCTGGGCGGCGGGCAGCAGCGCGGCGCCGAAGTCGTTGGCGCCGAAGATCAGCAGGCGGGCCGGGGGCAGCCGGCTCTCCACGAGCAGGGTGACGGGCGCCGGGCCGGTGGCCGGACCGGTTGGGGCGTTATGTGGCACAGCTGTGCCGGAAAGGCAGCCCTCCGGCGGGGCGAGCCGGACCAGCCCCGTCCGGCCTCCGCGCAGCAGGGGTTCCAGCTGGGCGGCGGCCGCCAGCAACAGGCGCCGGGCCGCGGGTGCTGCCGGGCCGGGCAGGCCCAGCAGCGCCGCGAGATCCGCGGAATGCTCCACCTGGAAACCTGCCGGGTCAGCAATCACGACGGCGCCGCCCCCGTGGGCGTCCACGCGGCGGATCAGCGCGAGTGCGCTGGCGGATCCCTGACCGGCGAGGACCCGCAGGCTCTCCAGCCCGAGCCCGCCGGGCGCGGCGCCCAGTGGTTCGATATGGATCTCCAGCTCTCCCCCGCACGTGAGTCCGACGGCGAACGCGTCCTCCGCGCTGTAGCCAAAAAACTCGCGCCGCGTGCCGCCGTCGTGCATTGCCGCCAGCGCCGCCTCCACGACGGCGCCCTCAACGCAGCCGCCGGACAGGCTTCCCAGGACGTCGCCGGCCTCGGACACCAGCATGGACGTGCCCAACGGCCTCGGTACGGATCCGCCGGCCCCCACCACGGTGGCCAGTGCGCAGCGCTGGCCGGTGGCGGCGGGCTGCCATTCCTTCAGTGAAGGCATCAGATCCAACATTGCTGCACTCCCTTTTCCTGTGCGGCGATGGTGTCCATATTCTCGTTCCTATCGTGCGCCGGGGGAAGCACCGGCAATTGTGGCACCTGCATCAGTTTCATTGCAGTTTGTGGTTGCGGTCGGTTTAACTGCCGGGTGGTGGACCGGCGGTTTGGTGGACCGGGGCCGGCCCCATCTGCCTGCCCCGGTCCGGTCTCAAGGGGTCCCTAGGCGCCCAGCAGGGCGTTGATGGGACCGCGGGCGAAGTAGATCAGGAAGCCTGCCGTGACCACCCACATCAACGGGTGCACCTTCCGGATCTTGCCGGAACAGGCACTGATGACCGCCCAGGAGATGAAGCCCACGCCGATTCCGTTGGCGATGGAGTAGCTCAGCGGCATGGTGACGATGGTCAGGAAGGCGGGCAGCGCCACGGAGAACTTGCTGAACTTGATCTCGCGGATCTGGGCCATCATCATGGCGCCGACAACCACCAGCGCAGCGGCGGCCACTTCCAGCGGCACCACGGACGTGAGCGGGGTCAGGAACATCGAGCCCAGGAACAGCGCGCCGGTGACCACCGAAGCCAGACCGGTGCGGGCGCCTTCCCCGATGCCGGCGGCGGAGTCAATGTACACCGTGTTGGACGAACCTGACGTGGCACCGCCGGCCACGGCTCCGAGGCCTTCGACAATGAAGGCCGACTTCAGCCGCGGGAACGTGCCGTCCTTGTGCGCCACGCCGGCGCTCCTGGCCAGGCCGGTCATGGTGCCCATGGCGTCAAAGAAGTTGGTGAACACCAGCGTGAATACCAGCATGGTCGCCGCGAGTCCGCCGATCCGGCCGAAGGCACCGAAGAGGTCGAACTGCCCCACCAAGGACAGGTCCGGGGCGGACACCAGCTGACCGGAGAGGACAGGGGTGTTCAGGTGCCAGCCGCCCGGGTTGCTCGCGCTGCCGGGGCCGATCTTCATGACTGCCTCAACCACCGCGGCGAGCACGGTGGTGGCCACGATGCCGATCAGCAGGCCGCCCTGCACCTTGCGGGCCACCAGAATGCCCATGACCAAAAGGCCAACGATGAACACCAGGGTGGGAACCGAGGTGATGGATCCGTTGTCGCCCAGCTGGACCGGAGGCCCCGCCGTCGTGGCACGGACAAAGCCGGAATCCACGAACCCGATGAACGCGATGAACAGGCCGATGCCCACCGTGATGGCCGCCTTCAGTTCCTTGGGCACTGCCCGGAAGATGGCCGTCCGGGCGCCGGTGACGCCGAAGAGGACGATCAGGATGCCGTTGATGACCACGAGGCCCATGGCCTCGGCCCAGGTGACCTCCTGGATCACGGCCACGGCCAGGAAGGAGTTGATACCCAGGCCGGCCGCGAGCCCGAAGGGCAGGTTGGCGATCAGGCCGAAGAGGATGGTCATGACGCCGGCGGTGAGGCCGGTGACCGCACCCACCTGCGCTGCGGACAGCCAGCCGCCGGCAACGTCGGTGGGGGCATTGTCCGCGCTAAAACCGCCCAGGATCAGCGGATTGAGGATGACGATGTAGGCCATGGTGAAGAACGTGACCAGGCCGCCGCGCACCTCGCGGGCCACGGTGGAACCGCGCTTGGTGATTTCGAAGAAACGGTCCAGGAAAGCGGTCGACGGCTGCGGGCGCTTGGGGGCGGCCGGTTGCTGCCGCTCGTCGGAGGTGGTGTCCAGGATTGTCATCTCAGCCACCGGCCCTAGTAGTCAATCCTGGAGTCGAGCGTGTTCCAGGTGTTGAACGGCTCGAGGACCGGAGGTGCCTGGGGATCCTCGAGTTCAAGGCGGGATACGGGCATCAGTGCATCGCGCTGGTCGTTTTCGAAGAATTCGTAGAACACGGCGTCGTCGAAGCCGACGGAGGCGGCGTCGTGCCGGTCCGCTGCGAACACCACCCGCTCCACCCTGGCCCACAGCGCTGAGGCCAGGCACATGGGGCACGGCTCGCAGCTCGTGTACAGGGTGGCGCCGGTGAGGTCGAACGTGCCGAGTTCGCTGCACGCACGGCGGATGGCCGTGACTTCGGCGTGGGCTGTGGGGTCATTCGTGGCGGTGACGCGGTTGACGCCGTCGAACGCTTGACCGTCCGCGGTGACAATGACGGCGCCGAACGGACCGCCGCTGTTGAGGACGTTGGCAGTAGCCAACTCAATGGACCTGGCCAGGAATTCCTGGGCCGTGACGGTGGTACTCATGATGCGACTCCCTTTGCTGGGAAGCCGGTACGCCGAGGTGGGACGAAAGGGCCAGATGCGACGGTTACCAGGCTTCAGCATGTGCTTTTGAAGGTTAAGTTGCGCCTGGTAGATAGCTTCCCCGGTGTCCGGGGGCCCGCCTTTGGCAGAATCGAGACTAGCACCGGAACGTGAGCTGCGCCATAGGTTTTCGGAAAGTTAATTTCGTGATGTGAAATTTGGGTTTCCGGGCAGTCACAACACGTTGGCACCATCCCGGGCGTTGACGCGGCGATTCCCGCCGCCTTACGCTGAGCCCCAACCGGTGCCACAGGTGCCGGACGCCTGGATCAGCAGACAGGCCCTCACTGAGCTGTAACTTCATCCGCACGCTCAGGCAAGGAGCCCCATGACCACGCACCCCTCCGCTTCCCGGCTCTGGATCCGGAATCCGCTCGCAGCCTTCACCGCCAACAGCCTTGATGCCTCCGGCGGCATCGTGGTAGCCGGCGGAGTCATCACGGAGGTCCTGGCCGCCGGCCAGCTGCCCTCCGCACCGTGCCAGGAAACGTTCGACGCCGGCAGCCATGTCCTGCTGCCCGGCCTGATCAACACCCACCACCACTTTTACCAAACACTCACGCGCGCCTGGGGGCCGGTGGCCAACGCACCGTTGTTCCCGTGGCTGCAGAACTTGTACCCGGTCTGGGCACGGCTCACGCCGCGCAACCTGGAACTGGCCACCACCGTTGCCCTCGCGGAACTGCTGCTCTCCGGCTGCACCACCGCCGCGGACCACCATTACCTCTTCCCCGAGGGCATGGAAGACGCCATCGACATCGAAGTCCAGGCGGTGCGGGAGCTGGGCCTGCGGGCCACGCTCACGCGCGGTTCCATGACGCTCGGGGAGGACGACGGCGGCCTGCCGCCGCAGTCGACTGTCCAGCAGCCGGACGTGATCCTGGCGGACAGCGAACGGCTCATCCGCGAGTATCACGAGCGCGGCGACGGCGCCGTCATTCAGATTGCCCTGGCCCCGTGCTCGCCGTTTTCCGTGACCAAGGAGATCATGGCCGAGAGCGCCGCCCTGGCCGAACGGCATGACGTCCGGCTGCACACGCACCTGGCCGAGACGCTGGACGAGGAAGACTTCTGCCGGGAGATGTTTGGGCTCCGCACCGTGGAATACCTGGAGAGTGTGGGCTGGCTCGGCAACCGGACCTGGCTGGGCCACGGCATCCACTTCAGCGATGCCGAGATCGCCGCGCTGGGAGCCGCGGGCACCGCCGTCGCGCACTGCCCCTCCTCCAACATGCGGCTGGCCTCGGGCACCGCCCGGGTGCTCGAACTGGAGGACGCGGGAGTGCCCGTGGGGCTGGGAGTGGACGGGTCGGCGTCGAACGATGCCTCGAATATGATCCTCGAGGCGCGGCAGGCGCTGTACCTGCAGCGGCTGCGCTATGGGGCGCAGGTCCCGGTGGAGCGCGCGCTGGGCTGGGCCACACGGGGGTCGGCGGCCGTGCTGGGCCGCTCCGACCTCGGCCAGCTGGCACCCGGGATGCAGGCGGATTTGGCGTTGTTCCGGCTCGACGAGCTGCGGTTCTCCGGCAGCCACGACCCCCTCGCCGCGCTCCTGCTGTGCGGAGCGGACCGCGCCGACCGCGTGATGGTGGGCGGGCAGTGGCGCGTGGTTGACGGGCAGATTCCGGGGCTGGATATCGCCGGGCTCATCGCGGAACACTCGGCCGCGGCGCGGAAGCTGGTGAACGGGTAGCCGGACCCTATGCCGCGGCGTCCGTTGGTTGCTAGCGTGGCGGCATGAGCCCGTCGAAGACCCCGGCCGAGATCCTCACCATCGACGGCGCCGAGGTGCGCATCTCGAGTCCGGACAAGGTGGTGTTCCCCGAAGCCGGGCTGACGAAGCTCGACCTGGTGCATTACTACCTCGCCGTGGCGGACGGCGCGCTGCGCGGCGCCGGCGGCCGGCCCATGGTGCTCAAGCGCTTCCCGAAGGGCATCGACGCCGAACCGTTCTTCCAAAAGCGTGTGCCCGAAAACCACCCCGGCTTCATCGAGACGGCAATACTGCACTATGCATCCGGGACGTCGGCCGAGGAGGCCGTCATCCGGAATGCCGCAGGCCTGGCGTGGGTGGTGAATCTTGGCTGCCTCGACCTCAATCCGCATCCCGTCCGCGCCGAAGACCTCGAGCACCCCGACGAACTCCGGGTGGACCTCGATCCGATGCCGGGGGTCGGCTGGCCCCAAATTGTCGACGCCGCGTACGTCGCGCGGGAGGTGCTCGACGACGTGGGGCTCGTGGGGTGGCCGAAGACGAGCGGGTCGCGGGGACTCCACATCCTGGTGCGCATCGAGCCACAGTGGTCCTACCGTGACGTGCGGCTCGCCGCCGAAACCCTTGCACGGGAGGTGGAGAACCGCGCTCCCGGCCTCGCCACTGCACGGTGGTGGAAGGAGGAACGCGGCGAGAGTGTGTTCGTCGACTTCAACCAGAACGCCAAAGACCGCACCGTGGCATCCGCGTACTCGATCCGACCCCTGCCCGATGCCCGGGTGTCGACGCCGCTCACGTGGGACGAAGTCCGCACCACCCGCCCGGAACAATTCACGGTGCCCACGGTGCTCGTGCGCTTCGCTGACGTGGGCGACCCCCACACGGGAATCGACGACGCCGCCGGCTCCCTGGCCGGGCTCCTCGCCTTGGCAGCCGAACTCGGTCCGGCCGAGAAACCGCCTCGCAACGGTGATGGATCCGGCCGCCGGCAGTCGGCGATGCCGCTGATCGAGGTGGCCCGCAGCCGGACCAAGCCCGAGGCGCTAGCGGCGCTCGACGAGTGGAAGGCCCGGCACGCGGACGTTATCCCGGCCCTGCACCCCGCCGACGTCCTCATCGACGGAATGCGCGGCTCGAGCTCGCTCTGGTACCGGGTACGGGTAAACCTGCAGCACGTCCCCGAGGCGGAGCGGCCGCCGCAGGAGGAGCTCATCGCGGACTACGACCCCTGGGCGGGCAGGGAATGGCCGGGACGACCGGGGGCACCGGGGACACCGGGCACCTGAGGCCCGCGACGCGCAAAGTGCCCATCGACACGCAAAAGGCCTGGCGACACCCGGATTCCGGTGTCGCCAGGCCTTATGCGCGTCATCAGCGAAGATGCCTGTCGTCAGGCTCGTTATGAACGTTGACCGCCGAAACCCGGCAGGCCGTGGACCCAGCGCGAGAACCGTCCGGGGACGTGTTCCCGGTCTGCAGGCAGGTAGAAGTCCGGATCCGTTCCGCCTCCAAGGGGGAGGTAGAACTCCTGGACTGAGGGTGCCGCCGTCTGTGCCGGTGCAACCGGCGTTGTGTCCTGCTGGTACATCTGATCCTCCTCCGAGGTGGTTGATGGTTCGTTCAGAAATTCCGCAAAATGGAAAAGAACTTTTGCTATGTGAAATATCCTAGAGCGGCCTCCTGGCGTTCGTCAATGGTTCCGGGCACCCCTGGTCACAATCGGATTTTTCAAGGAGTGATGTACACCACGGCAAAGCTCGGCTACGCTTTAAATCAACTCGTGGCGTAGGTCACGTAACCTGGGAGCAGCAGGCAGGGTCGTAATGAGCTGGCGTCATTGGATGCCGGCTCTTTTTTGTTGGGTCGGCTCCATCAGAAACGCGTGCGAAACACGCGCTTAATTTCAATGATGGAACCTAGGTTCCACATCACGGAAGTTGGGAACAGACCATGAGCAGCAAAATCATCCTCGGCCAGAACCAGTACGGCAAGGCCGAAGTCCGGGTTGTAAAAATCACCCGCGACACCGACCGCCACGAGATCGAAGACCTGAACGTCACGTCGCAGCTCCGCGGGGACTTCGCCGCCGCCCACCTCGAAGGCGACAACAGCCACGTCGTGGCCACGGACACGCAGAAGAACACCATCTACGCGTTTGCCCGTGAAGGCGTCGGCTCGCCGGAGGCGTTCCTCCTGCGGCTGGGCGAGCACTTCACCTCCAGCTTCGACTGGGTCACCGGCGGCCGCTGGGAAGCCGAGTCCTACAGCTGGGACCGGATCCAGGCCCACGGCGCCGAGCACGACCACTCCTTCGTGCGCAATGGCCAGGAAGTCCGCACCGCGGTTTTGGTCCGCGACGGCGCGGCAGCGCACCTCATCTCCGGCCTCAAGGACCTCACCGTCCTCAAGTCCACCCAGTCCGGCTTCGTCGGCTACCCGCGGGACAAGTACACCACCCTGCCGGAAACCACGGACCGCATCCTGGCGACGGATGTTTCCGCCCGCTGGCGCTTCAACGCCAACACCGACTTCAGCTCTCTCGACTTCAACAAGAGCTACGAAGACGTCAAGAGCCTGCTGCTGGAAGGCTTCACCGAAAAGTACTCCCACGCCCTGCAGCAGACCCTGTTCGACATGGGCGCCAAGGTCCTGGAAGCACACAGCGAGATAGACGAGATCAAGTTCTCGATGCCCAACAAGCACCACTTCCTGGTGGACCTCTCGCCGTTCGGCCTCGACAATCCCAACGAGGTCTTCTTTGCCGCCGACCGCCCCTATGGCCTGATCGAGGCCACGGTCCAGCGCGAGGACGCCGCCCCGGCGGACATCGCCTGGTCCGGCATCGCCGGCTTCTGCTAAACCGCTCTTAGCGCCCGCCCGCTCCGCCGGCTCGGAGTTTTTGTCCAGATATCGAGGCCTTAGCACCCCTAAGCGGCCATTATCTGGACAAAAACTCCGGGCCCGGGGCCATCAACGATTCACAACTGTTAGCCAGACACCGTTAGCCAGACAAAGACGTCTGCCATGAACCAAGAAAGTCTGCCATGAACACCAAGAAGAAATCCGGCGCTTCAACGGCCGCCACCGGCCGCAAGCAGTCGGACCGCCCCGAAGACCAGCGGCTGCCCATCGGAAGCACGTTCGCCTACGGCTTCCAGCACGTCCTCACCATGTACGGCGGCATCATCGCCCCGCCGCTGATCATCGGCGCAGCCGCCGGCATGTCGTCGCAGGACATCGGCCTGCTGATCGCCGCCTGCCTTTTCGTCGGCGGCCTTGCCACCATCCTGCAGACCATCGGCATTCCGTTCTTCGGGTCGAAGCTGCCCCTGGTCCAGGGCGTCTCCTTCGCCGGTGTCTCCACCATGGTGGCGATCGTCCACGGCGGCGGCGGGATCCAGGCGGTGTTTGGCTCGGTGATTGCAGCCTCACTGATCGGCCTGCTCATCACCCCGCTGTTTTCCAAGATCATCCGCTTCTTCCCGCCGGTGGTCACAGGCACGGTCATCACGACCATTGGCCTGACCCTCATGCCGGTAGCGGCCAACTGGGCCATGGGCGGCAACAGCAAGGCGCCGAACTACGGCAGCATGGCCAACATCGGCCTGGCCGCGGCCACCATGGCGATCGTGCTGCTCCTGAGCAAGGTGGGCAACGCCGCCATCTCACGGCTTTCCATCCTGCTGGCGATGGTGCTCGGCACGTTGATCGCCTTCGCCTTCGGCATGGCTGATTTCTCCAAGGTGGGCCAGGGCGAGATCGTCGCCTTCCCCACGCCGTTCGCCTTCGGTCCGCCGACCTTCGAGCTCGCGGCGATCATCTCCATGCTGATCGTCATTCTGGTGACGCTTACCGAGACCTCAGCGGACATCATCGCAGTCGGAGAGATCGTCGGCACCAAGGTTGACTCCAAGCGCATCGGCGACGGCCTGCGGGCCGATATGCTCTCCAGCGCCATCTCCCCGCTGTTCAATTCCTTTACCCAGAGCGCCTTCGCCCAGAACGTGGGGCTCGTGGCCATCACGGGCGTCAAGAGCCGCTTCGTGGTGAGCGCAGGCGGACTCATCCTGGTGATCCTCGGGCTGCTGCCGGTGCTTGGCCGGGTGGTCGCAGCGGTGCCGACGCCCGTCCTGGGCGGTGCCGGCGTCGTACTCTTTGGAACCGTTGCCGCCAGCGGCATCCGGACACTCGCCAAAGTGGAGTACAAGAACAACATGAACCTGATCATCGTGGCGGCGTCCATCGGCTTCGGCATGATCCCGATCGCTGCGCCGGCGTTCTATGACAAGTTCCCGTCCTGGTTCGGTACCATCTTCCACTCGGGCATCAGCTCGGCAGCGGTCATGGCCATCCTGCTGAACCTGCTCTTCAACCACCTCAAGGCCGGCAATTCGGAGAACCAGTCGGTGTTCGTGGCCGGAACGGGACGGGTGGTCCGCGAAGAGGACCTCAAGTGCCTGGCCCACGGCGACCGCTTCGAAGACGGCAAGCTGATCGACTGCGACGGCAAGGAAGTGCCGGTGGAGTCGGCGTCGAAGTCTGACCACTAGCCCACAGACGGGCACAACAAGCGCGAACGGACAGTTACGGCCCCTTTCCGAAGGGCCGCAAGTGTCCGTTCGCGCTTTCTGCTGTGAGACGGTTGTTTCATGAGGATCGATGAACGGATCGAACGGCACTATGCGGAGCTGAGCCCGCAGGAACAGAAGGCGGCAGACACGCTCCTGGACCGCCTCGGCGACCTCGCCGTCTACAACGCCGCCGAACTTGCCAGGCTCAGCGGCGTCTCCAAAGCCACCATGAGCCGGCTGTTCCGCCGCCTCGGCTTCGAGGATTTCAACGAGGTCAAGGAACATACTCGGTCCATCCGTTCCAGCGGCATGCCGCTGGGTCCGCAGTCGTCCGACGGCGGCCTGGCCGCCCACTGGGGGCAGGACCAGGAAAACCTGCGCCGCCTGGCTGACTCACTCGACGAGGACAGACTGTCGAAGGCCAGCGGGAAGCTCGCCGGCGCCGGGACCGTGCTGCTGCTCGGCTTCCGCAACAGCTTTCCCGTGGCGCTGCACTTCCGGCAACAGTTGCTCCAGTGCCGCCCCGCGGTGTCTGTGGCGCCGCAGCCCGGCCAGAGCCTGGGCGAGGAGCTCGCCGGCCTGGGTGCCGGAGATGTGGTGGTCCTGTTCGGCTTCCGACGGCGGCCCGCCGGGTTCCGCAAGATCCTCCAGGCCGCCTCGGCCACCGGGGCGGCCACCATCCTGATCGCGGACCCGAGCGCCCGCCGGATGGCTGCCGACGCCACCCTCTGGCTCGAGTGCCCGGTGGACGGCGCCCATGCCTTCGACAGCTACGCCGCCGCCATGAGCCTGGTGAGTGTCCTGGCCAACGGTGTGCTCATCGCCTCGGGACGGGCCGGGCGTGAGCGGGTCCGCGAGGTGACGGGCATGTTCGACACCCTGGGCGAGATTGAAGCGCGCTGAGGCCGCCGCGGCGGAGCGGCACCTCCGCATGCCCCTCCGCAGCGCTTCTCAGGAGAAGTAAACGGGATTTCTTGCCCCAGAAACAGCTTTGAAACATTGGTTCCATCTAATTGAAATTGTGAAACGGCCGGATCGGCGGCTGTCCCCATCTCTTAGAGGAAACCATGACAGATCCCGCGATGGCCGCACCCCGGGTTGAAACGCCCGCCCGCACCGGCCAGCTCCCCGACTACGATCCGCAGCTCAGTAATGAGGATCTGGTCCCCCTGAAGAACCAGCGCTGGACCAGCTACAACCTCTTCGCCTTCTGGATGTCGGACGTCCACAGCATCGGCGGCTATGTCACGGCAGGAAGCCTCTTCGCCCTGGGGCTGGCCAGCTGGCAGGTGCTCGTAGCCCTTCTGGCCGGCATCGTGATCGTCAATATCTTCTGCAACCTCGTGGCCAAGCCCAGCCAGCTGACCGGCGTCCCGTACCCGGTTATCAACCGGGCCGTCTTCGGCGTCAAGGGCGCCAACATCCCGGCCATCATCCGCGGCCTGATCGCAGTGGCCTGGTACGGCGTCCAGACATTCCTCGCCTCCGAGGCGCTGGTGATTGTCTTCCTCAAGTTCTTCCCCGGCATGGCGCCGCTGTACGACGTCGAACAGAACGGCTTCCTGGGCCTCTCCGCCCTGGGCTGGATCTGCTACGGCATCCTCTGGGTGGCCCAGGCCGCTCTCTTTTGGAACGGCATGGAAAGCATCCGCAAGTTCATCGACTTCGCCGGCCCCGCCGTCTACGTGGTGATGCTGGTCCTGGCCATCTACCTGGTCTCCAAGGCGGGCATCGGCAACATCAGCCTGAACCTCTCCAGCGGGCCGCCCCTGGACTTCGCCGCCTCCATCCCCGTGATGGTCTCCGCGATTGCCTTGGTGGTGTCCTACTTCTCCGGCCCAATGCTCAACTTCGGCGACTTCGCCCGGTACGGCAAGAGCTACAAGGCGGTCAAGAAGGGCAACTTCCTGGGCTTGCCGGTGAACTTCCTGTTCTTCTCGCTCCTAACCGTCATCACGGCTTCCGCCACCATCCCGGTGTTCGGCCGCCTCATTACGGACCCGGTCAAGACAGTCCAGGAAATCGACACCGTGTTCGCCGTGCTGCTGGGCGGGCTGACCTTCGTCATCGCCACCGTGGGCATCAACATCGTGGCCAACTTCATCTCGCCGGCATTCGACTTCTCCAATGTCAGCCCGCAGAAAATCAGCTGGCGGGCGGGCGGCATGATTGCCGCCGTCGGCTCCGTCATCCTGACCCCGTGGAACTGGTACTCCAACAACGACGCCATCCACTACACACTGGGCGTCCTGGGCGCGTTGATCGGGCCGCTGTTCGGCATCCTGATCGCCGGGTACTACGTGGTGAGCCGGCAGAAGGTCTGGGTGGACGACATGTACACGCTGAAGACCACCGGCCGGTACTGGTTCCGGAACGGCTACAACCCGAACGCCGTCAAGGCCGTGGCCATCAGCGGCGCCATCTCCATCGCCTCTGTGGTGATCCCGAAGATCCTGCTCGACACCGGCGCCACCGCGGTGAACGCCACGTGGATCGGCAATTACAGCTGGTTCCTCGGATGCGCCCTCGGTTACGTTGCCTTCCGGGCGCTGGAGCGCAGGTCCCCAATGATCTCGCTCGAACCCGCCGGGGAAGACAGCGGAGCGGTCAGCGACGGCACGCTGGTTTAGGACCCGCCGCCGTCGAACTCCGACCCCGCTGGTCAAGCGCGAACGGGCACTTGCGGCCCCCTTCCATCAGGAAGACGGGGCCGCAACTGCCCGTTCGCGCTCGGAGACGGGGGCTTAAGTGCCCGTTCGCGCTCGGAGCCGGGGGCTTAAGTGCCCGTTCGCGCTCGGAGGTACGGAGGGGCGGCGGGACGTACGACGGCGGGAGGTCAGTTTTGGTTGAGCTCGTCGGAGATTGCCTGGGCTGCTTCGCGCAGCAGCGGCACGGCGCGTTCGGCGAAGGACTGGTCCACGCGGGACACCGGTCCGGACACCGAGATGGCCGTGGGCGTCGGCGCGTTCGGGACCGCCATCGCAAAGCAGCGGACGCCGATCTCCTGCTCCTCCTCGTCAATGGAGTAACCGCGTTCACGGATCAGCTTCAGGTCAAGGAGCAGGGAATCGATGTCGCCGATGCTCTTGGGGGTCGGCGTGGGCATGCCGCTGCGCTGGACGATCCCGCGGACCGTCTCGTCATCCAGCTGGGCCAGGATCGCTTTGCCCACCCCGGTGGCGTGGGTGTGCGCGCGGCGGCCCACCTCGGTGAACATGCGCATGGAGTGCAGGGAGGGCACCTGGGCCACATAGATGACCATGTCCGAATCGAGGACCGCCATGTTGGAGGTCTCCCCCAGCCGGTCCACGAGGGACTTGAGCTGCGGCCGGGCCAGTGCACCGAGCTGCTTGTTGGCGCCTTCGCCGAGCCGGATGAGCCGGGGACCGAGCGCGTACCGCCGGTTCGGCAACTGCCGGATGTAGCCCAGCGTGACCAGGGTGCGCAGCAGGCGGTGGATCGTGGGAAGAGGCAGGTCGGTAGAGGAAGAAAGCTCGCTGAGCGTGACGTCTCCGCCGGCGTCAGTGATCAGTTCCAAAAGTTCGAAGACGCGCTCAACGGACTGCACGCCTCCCGGGGCTTTTTCAGCCATAACCGTGGTCTCCTGCGGTATCGATTCCGACAACTCTTATCCACATCGTGAAAAAAATTGCTTAGAAGACCCAAGATACAGCACGCATCGCCCTCCGTCGATGCATGGTCGGGGCTTGTGTTTCCACAAAGTAGATAATAATATCCATAATACGAAAACATTTGCTTGAGCAGTACGCCCGGAGGCACTCAGCGTCCGGGCCCGACCAGGAGGAACATTCAATGGCGAACCCGAGCCCCGGAAATTCGATCACCCTGCGCGTTGAGGCGCCGTCCAGCTTCACCGCGACGAGCGAACTGGCCGCCGCCGTTGGAGCTGCCGGCGCAGCCATCACAGCCCTTGACGTCACCGAATCGCACCACGAAACGCTGGTAGTTGACGTCACCTGCAACACCACGGACGACGAGCATGCCGCCCGCGTCAAGGACGCCCTCAACGCGCTCGACGGCGTCACGGTCCAGCACGTCTCCGACCGCACCTTCCTGATGCACCTCGGCGGCAAGCTCGAGGTGGTCCCGAAGGTCGCCCTCCGCAACCGCGACGACCTGTCCCGCGCCTACACCCCCGGCGTCGCCCGCGTCTGCCTGGCCATCGCGGAGGACCCCTCAGCGGCACGCAACCTGACCGTTAAGCGCAACACCATCGCAGTCCTGACCGACGGCTCGGCCGTCCTTGGCCTGGGCAATATCGGCCCGGCCGCGGCCCTGCCCGTGATGGAAGGCAAGGCCGCCCTGTTCAAGCAGTTCGCCAACGTGGACGCCTGGCCGGTCTGCCTGGACACTCAGGACACCGAGGAAATCATCATGATCGCCAAGGCCATGGCTCCTGTGTACGGCGGCATCAACCTCGAGGACATCGCCGCCCCGCGCTGCTTCGAGATTGAAAACCGGCTCCGCGAGGAACTCGACATTCCGGTCTTCCACGACGACCAGCACGGAACGGCAATCGTCACCCTGGCGGCACTGGTCAACGCCCTGCGCGTAGTGGGCAAGAAGCTCGCCGACGTCAGGATCGTGGTGTCCGGTGTCGGCGCCGCGGGCTCAGCCATCATCCAGCTCCTCAAGGCTCAGGGCGCCCAGCACATCATCGCCGCCGGCCGGTCCGGTGCCATCCACTCCGGCGCGGAATACAGCGACGAACACCGCAGCTGGATCGCGGCCAACACCAACGAGGAGGGCTTCTCCGGCACCCTGCACGAGGCACTCGTCGGAGCGGACGTCTTCATCGGCGTCAGCGCCCCGCACGTGATCGGCGAGGAGCAGGTGGCCTCCATGGCCAAGGATGCGATCGTCTTCGCCATGGCCAACCCCACCCCGGAAATCGACCCGGTGGTAGCGTCGAAGCATGCGGCAGTGGTGGCTACGGGGCGCAGCGACTTCCCCAACCAGATCAACAACGTCCTGGCATTCCCGGGGTTCTTCCGCGGGCTGCTCGACGCCGGCGCCTCGGACATCACCCCAGACATGCTGGTGGCTGCCGCCGAAGCCATCGCCAACCGCGTGGCAGACGACGAACTCAATGCCAGCTACATCATCCCCAGCGTTTTTGACCCGCACGTTGCCGCCGACGTGGCCGCGGCTGTCGCAAATGCAGCCAACGCCGCAAGCGCAGCCAAAGCAGCAACCGCAGCGCACGCAAGCCTAGAACCCGCCAACGCCTGATTCGCAGCCTAGAAAGGACCCGGACAATGGCTCTCTCAGTCACAGACCCGCAGCCGATTGCACGAGCAGAGGAAATCCTCACCCCGAAGGCACTGGCCTTCGTGGAGGAGCTCCACAAGCGGTTTGCGGGCACCCGCGCCGAACTCCTCAAAGCCCGCGTGGCCAAGCGCGAGCAGGTAGCCCGGACCGGAAAGCTTGATTTCCTGCCCGAAACCAAGGATGTCCGCGAGGGCGACTGGAAGGTTGCGCCAGCGCCCGCCGCGTTGCAGGACCGCCGCGTGGAAATGACCGGACCCGCCTCGCCGGCCAAGATGGCCATCAATGCCCTCAACTCCGGTGCCAAGGTGTGGCTGGCCGACCTCGAGGACGCCAGCACACCCACCTGGGCCAACGTCATTGACGCCATCCTGAACCTCCGCGACGCGGCCACGGGAACCCTCAGCTACACCTCCCCGGAGGGCAAGGAATACCGGCTCCGCAACGACGCCCCGCTCGCCGTCGTGGTGGCCCGGCCCCGCGGCTGGCACATGGACGAGCGCCACCTGCTGCTCGACGGCGAACACACCGTCGGCGCGCTGGTGGACTTCGGCCTGCACTTCTTCCACACCGCCAAGCAGCTCCTGCTCAACGGCCAGGGCCCGTACTACTACCTGCCGAAGATGGAGAGCCACCTTGAGGCGCGCCTCTGGAACGACGTCTTCGTCTTCGCGCAGGATTTCCTGGGCATCCCGCAGGGCACCATCAAGGCCACCGTACTGATCGAGACCATCCCCGCGGCGTTCGAGATGGACGAAATCCTGTACGAGCTCCGCGACCACGCCGCCGGGCTGAACGCCGGCCGTTGGGACTATCTGTTCAGCATCATCAAGTACTTCCGCGACGCCGGAGCGGACTTTGTGCTGCCGGACCGCGCCACCGTGGCCATGACGGCCCCGTTCATGCGCGCCTACACCGAGCTGCTTGTCAAGACCTGCCACCACCGCGGCGCGTTTGCCATGGGCGGCATGGCCGCAGTCATCCCCAACCGCCGGGAACCCGAGGTCACCGCCCAGGCGTTCGAGAAGGTCCGTGCCGACAAGACGCGCGAGGCCAACGACGGCTTTGACGGCTCGTGGGTGGCCCACCCCGACCTGGTGCCGGTGTGCCGGGAGGTGTTCGATTCCGTCCTGGGCGAGCGCCCCAACCAGCTGGACAAGCAGCGCCCGGAGGTCCACGTCACGGCGGACCAGCTGCTGGACATCGCGTCGGCCGACGGCACTGTCACGGAAGCCGGGCTGCGCCTGAACCTCTATGTCGCGGTGGCATACACGGCGGTGTGGATCTCGGGCAACGGCGCGGTGGCCATCCACAACCTGATGGAGGACGCCGCCACGGCCGAGATCTCCCGTTCGCAGGTCTGGCAGCAGATCCGCAACAAGGTGGTCCTGGCCGATACCGGCAACACGGTGACGCGGGAGCTGGTCAGCACCATCCTGGCCGAGGAAACCGGCAAGCTCCGCGGCGAGGTGGGAGAGGAAGCCTTCGCCAAGTACTACCTCCCCGCCAGCGAACTGATCGCAGACATCTGCTTGTCCGAGGACTACACCGACTTCCTCACCACGCCGGCCTACGAACTGGTGGGCTGAGGCATGGCGGTACCTTCCGGCTCCCTCAGCGCGGACGATCTGGCACAGATCGACGCACAGCTGGCAGACACGGACAGGCTGCTGGAGCGCAACTACCCGGGCGACGACGGCTCCCGGCAGCCTGTGCATACCGTGTATGTACCGGCAGACCGTTTCACACCGTCGTTTTCTGCTGAGTGGGGCGCCCAGGCGCTGGCCGCCGCTGACGCGCACGGCGGCCTGGCACGTCTGGGCCACTTGCTGGGCCAGGACACCGACCTCGCCGAGGCCGTGGCTTCGCGCGTCCAGGCCAAGCTGGAAAGCGAGCCAGTCGAGGACCTGCGTTTGGACTTCGAGGACGGGTTCGGCGACAGGGGCGACGACGCCGAGGACGCCGCCGCTGTTGCCGCGGCTTCCGCCGTGGCCGCCGCAGTTGCGGCCGGCACAGCACCCCCGTTCATCGGCATCCGCTTTAAGTGCTTCGAAGCGGCCACCCGGGCGCGCGGCCTGCGCACCTTGGACCTGTTCGTCTCCGGGCTGGCCGCCGCCGGTGAGCTGCCGCAGGGCCTGATCCTCACGCTGCCCAAGGTCACCACCGTGGCACAGGTCAAGGCCATGGACTTCGCCGTCGCCCGGCTGGAGGAAGCGCACTCGCTGCCCTCCGGCCGGCTGCGGTTCGAAGTGCAGGTGGAAACGCCGCAGCTCATCCTCGGCCCGGAGGGCACGTCGCCGGTGGCGCAGCTTCCGCACGCGATCCCGGGACGGATCAGCGGCCTGCACTACGGCACCTACGACTACTCCGCCTCGCTGCAGATCTCGGCCGAATATCAGTCCATGGAGCACCCGGTGGCCGACTTCGCCAAGGAAGTCATGCAGCTGGCAGTGGCCGGAACCGGCATCCGGCTTTCGGACGGCTCCACCAACATCATCCCGGTGGGCGACAATGTGGAAAACGCATGGCGCCTGCACGGGCGGCTGGTACGGCGTTCCCTGGAACGCGGCTACTACCAGGGCTGGGACCTGCATCCGGCCCAGCTGCCCAGCCGGTTCGCGGCCACGTACGCGTTCTACCGGCAGGGGCTCCCCGCCGCGGCGGCCCGGCTGCGCAACTACGTGGATCACACTGACGGCGGGGTCATGGATGAACCCGCCACGGCACGGGCGCTGGCAGCGTTCGTACTGCGCGGCGTCCAGTGCGGCGCCGTCGGCGCCGAAGACGTCCAGGCGCTTGCCGGCGTCGGAATCCCCCAGCTAACCGGCCTGGCCCACCCGCGGCTGGCCCACTCCATTTCGAAGTAAGGATCCAATGATGGGCAAGTACTACTACCCGCAGGGCGGCCTGCCGCCGCAGACCCACCTCACCACGGAACGGGCCATCGTCACGGAGGCCTACACGGTCATCCCCAAGGGTGTCATGACCGACATCGTGACCAGCACCCTGCCGGGCTTCTCCAACACCCGCTCGTGGATCCTGGCCCGCCCGATCTCAGGGTTTGCCACCACGTTCTCGCAGCTGATCGTGGAGATCGGCCCGGGCGGCGGCGCTCCCAAGGCAGAGTTTGAGCCCGGCGTCGAAGGCGTTGTCTTCGTCACCAAGGGCAAGGTCAACCTGACCCTCGACGGCGAACTGCACCAGCTTGAGGAAGGCGGCTACGCCTACCTGGCCGCCGGCGCTGCCTGGGGTCTGGAGAACGTCTCGGATGACATTGTCTCCTTCCAATGGATCCGTAAAGCCTACGAGCGGCTTGAGGGTTACGAGGCAAAGTCCTTCGTCACCAGTGATTCCGAGGTGGAACCCACCGCGATGCCGGATACCGACGGCGCCTGGAAGACCACCCGCTTCACGGATTCCAGCGACCTGGCCCATGACATGCAGGTGAACATTGTGACGTTCCAGCCCGGCGGGGTCATCCCGTTCCCGGAGACCCACGTCATGGAGCACGGCCTGTACGTCCTGGAGGGCAAGGCCATGTACCTGCTCAACAACGACTGGGTGGAGGTGGAAGCCGGCGACTTCATGTGGCTCCGCGCATTCTGCCCGCAGGCCTGCTATGCCGGCGGGCCGGGCGAGTTCCGCTACCTGCTGTACAAGGACATGAACCGCCAGATCCGCCTGACCTAGGCCTGACCTTCCCACCCCAACTGACTGGCAGTTAACGTCGCCAAAACGCGGTTTCGCAACGTTAACTGCGAGTCAGTTGGGGGTTAACGGGACTTTATCCGGGTTCCGACGGCGGCATCCGTTAGCTATTGACGCGTCCGGACCGGCTGAGGAACATGAGTTCCGTGGTACGGATTCGCGCACTGCCGCTCCGGACCGTGGCCGCGGCAACCGCCGCCGTTTTGGCCGCCGCACTTGGCGGCTGCACTGCGGGCCCGGAGCCGCCGGAGCAGCCTTCGTCGATCGCACGTCTCGAGGAAGCGCTGGAGGAGTTTGGCAACGCAATGCTCGACGACGGCGCCCCCGCCGTCGTGATGCAGGCCAAAGTGCGCGGTGAAGAACGGGCGCGCGCCTCCGGTGCCAGGAGCCTGGAGGGCCGGGAGCCCGTGGAGATCGACGATCAGGTGAACATTGCCAGCGTGACCGAATCCTTCGTGGCAGTATCTGTGCTCAAGCTGGTCGACGAAGGCAGGCTGGGCCTTGAGGACGAGGTTGGCAAGCATCTGCCGGAATTCGAGGGCATCATGCACCCGCCGGGGCCGGTCACTGTCCGGCAGCTGCTGCAGCACCGATCAGGGATGCCGGACTACGTCATCCCGCTCCTTCAGCAGGGCAGCCTGCGCGATGTGCTGGCCACGAGCCGGAGCCCCCGCGAACTCCTTGCCCTGGCAGCGACCCAGCGGTGGAAGCCCAGGCTGGCACAGGGTTTTGAGCACTCCGATTCGAACTACATAGTCCTTGGCATGATCGTGGAACGGCTGCGCGGACGGCCGGTCGGCGAGGTCCTGCGGTCTGACATTCTTGAGCCGCTGGGCCTGCGGTCCACCTCGATGACAGGCTCGGGTCCGGCCCCGCCCTCGCTGGTCCATGGCTATGTCACCAGCCTCGGCGAGCGCCTAGACGTCAGTTACGCCGCCCTTCATGCAGGCGACCCTGCCGGAGGGCTGGTGTCCACCGTCGGCGACCTGAACGTCTTCTTCGCGGCACTGCTCCAGGGCCGGCTGATCCCCCGGGCCCTGGTGACGGAGATGCAGGACCCGCCCTACGCGGAATACGGCCTGGGCATCCAACGGTGGAACGACACCTGTACCAACAACTTCTACTACGGCCATGCCGGCCAGAATGCCGGATACGGCGCTATTTCAATGTCCAGCGCCGACGGAACCCGGCAGGCATCGTTCGCCCTCGCCTCTCCGCCTCAGCCTTTCAGCTCCAACGGCCACGGCATCGTGGAGGACCTTACCGACGTCGTCGAGGAAGCCCTCAACGCAAGCTGTTAGGTGCGCCGCCGGCCCAGGAGATAGCCCGACCAGAAGGTGAGGGCCAGCAACCCGATTCCTGCCAGCACCAGGCCGGCCTTGGTCTGGGCGCTGAGAAAGAATATTCCGCCAGATACGAAGGCCTGTGAGGACAGCGGCGCGTAGGCAACCCAGCCGAATGATTCCTTGCCGCTTCCTGTGGCGGCGAGGACAGCGCCGGCAATGAGCAGTACCAAGGCGGCGAGCGGCACCGCGAACCTCGTGGACCAGGTGTTACGTACGGGCCGCCGGCCATCATCCCCCAATGAATCCATGACCCCAACACTAGTGCCGGTGCGGCCCTTTGGCGGCACCCAGGGACCCCGATGTGGTCCACCAGCGGCTGCGGGACCTCCTGGCCCAGGAGCCGGATGCATTAATCTTCGGGCCCGTGGCCCGGCAAATCGTTCCGGAAGGCCTGGAAGAAATTTTCCCGCCACCGGGACGCCGGCCAAGGCTGCAGTACCGCGCTGATGCAGCCATCCTCCTTTTTCTGGAATTTCTCGTACATCGCCGGGGCATCATCCAGTCCCACCCGGCGCGTCACCAGGTCCATGACGCCCAGGAGCGGCATCGGGCTTGCCTGGAAAACTAAGCACCCTGAGTAAATCCTTGCTAAGCAGCGCGGCGGATCATAGCGTTGAGGAATCCGAGCATCGAGGAAAGGCAACGTCATGAAGCTGTATCAACCAGAGCCGGTAGAGATTTCAACGCGGATGCGCGCCGGCGAATGGACCGAATCCAGCCTCGAAGAACTGGTCACGTCATACCGGGCCAAGCTGATGGAAATGGGTGCAGGACCCAACGATGTCATCACGGAAGTCGAGCGGGACGACGACGGCTCGGTCAGCGTCGCCGTCTCCTGGAACAAGGGCGCCATCGCTGACGTCTAGGATCCCCGCTCACCGGGGGCTTCCGGCGAGCCTGCCAATTGCACTGTCACGCAGGTTCGCCAGGAGCTCCCTCGGGTTTTCATAGATTTCCACCGCGCCGGCCGCCAGCAGCTCAGCGGCGGAGGTGCCGCCGCACGTGAGTCCAATGGTGGAAATGCCCAGCCTGCCGGCGGCGTAAACATCCCAGACGGCGTCTCCTACGTAGACAACGTCCGCTGCCTGCAGGCCGACTGCGGCCAGGGCCGCTTCCAGAATGTCCGGAGCGGGTTTGCCCGCTTTGGCATCGCTGGCACTGGTGGCGGCATGAATATAGGAGTCGGCCCGCAACGTGGCGCGAAGTACTTCGAGGTCCCGCTGCCGGGCAGAGGAGGCCAGCGCGACGGCGAAGCCGCTTTCGTAGCATTGGGCCAGAAGGTCGCGGGCACCGTCGAGCGGACGGAGCGAGGGCCAGAATGTGGCAAACACGGCCCCGTGGGAGGACATGATGGAGGCGTCATGGGACTTATCGCGATCAGCCGGCAGGAGCCTGTCCAGCAACTCCCGACCTCCCATCCCCACGGAGCGGTGGATGGACGCCATCGGCACATCCAGCCCCGCCTCACGGAACGCCTGCCACCACGCGAGGGTATGCAGGTAGCAGGAATCCACCAGGGTTCCGTCAACGTCAAAAAGAACGCCGCGTTTCCGCTGGCCGGGACCGTTCGGGGACATAGCAGACCGTGGAATCAGTAGTGCGTCCGGGCGCGTTTGACTCCCGTGGCTCCGGTTGGCCTACCGGAGCCCAGCACGCCGATGTTCTTCGGCGCCTTGACGTGCTGCCTCACGGACGGCTGCTTCAAGGGTGCGGAATCCTGGCTTTCACTAAGGTCCCGGATCAGCCCGGTACCCGCGATCTCCCTGGCTTTAGCCACGCCGGCGGCCGCGGCGCGCTTCGTCGGGAAAGTCACCGAGATGGCCATCAGGTTTCCGCTTCCGTCGATGAGCTTGACGCGGTACCCGCCGTCGGGCGCATCAACCAGCTCGAAATGTCCAGCCATTGCTCTTCCTCCGCTTCAACCCCAATCTGGGGTATTAGTAAGTATACTTACCTCTACGGTTTAAGGAAGTCCTGACTGTTCGATAGGCGCTCTCGGGTGCGCTTCAGGGTGCAGTGGCCCGGCGAAGGACCTGGCGCTGGCGGCCCAGCCCCTCGGCTTCCAGTTCCAGCACGTCACCGTCCTGCAGGTAGGGGAAGCGGCCCGAAAGAGCCACCCCCTCCGGGGTGCCCGTCAGGATCACATCGCCGGGCTCCAGCACCATGAACTGGCTCAAGTGGTGGACCACGGCCGGGACGTCAAAGATGAGGTCCGCTGTGGACGAGTCCTGGCGGAACTCGCCGTTCACCCAGGTCCGTAGCCGCAAGGACGACGGGTCCAAGTCCGCGGCCGGGACGAACCACGGGCCAAGGGGCGTGGACGCGGGAAGCGACTTTCCTTTGACCCACTGCCCCGCCGCGCCGGGTAGCTGGTAGTCCCGTTCCGACAAGTCGTTGGCCAGCATGTAACCGGCGACGCAGCCTGCGGCCTCGTCCACTGTTTTCAGGTAGGAGGCGCGCCGGCCGATCACGACGGCCAGTTCGACTTCCCAGTCGTACTTGCGCGACAGCGGCGGGATGGGGGCGTCATCGAACGGCCCTGCCACCGTGTTGCTTGGCTTCAGGAACACCACCGGGACCTCCGGCACTGCGGCGCCGGACTCCGCGGCGTGCCCGGCGTAGTTCAGGCCGATCCCCACGACGGCGCCGGGGCGGGCCACCGGGGCTCCTATGCGAAGGCTGCCGGCGTCGGGGATCTCGGCCAGGCTTCCGGCCGCGAGCGCGTCGCGGACCCGGGCCACGCCACCGGCCTCAAGGAACGTTCCGTCGATGTCGGCGGTGATGCCGGCGAGGGAGTACCAGCTCCCGTTGGACTCGGCCCCGCCGGGCTGTACGGCCGGCTGCTCCCTGCCGGCATCTCCAAGACGCGCAAATTTCACCGGTCCACACTCCTTCGTGCCTGCTCCAATAGGTTTCCCTGACCATGGAACCACGCAGCGGACCGCGGCCCCCAGCTGAACCAAATGTGACCGTTAGTGCCCGTGCACGGGGGTGTCGCTGCGCTGCACACTGTCCTCGTGCAGCTCCAGGGCACTCATGACCAGCGCGAAGTGGCTGAACGCCTGCGGTGTGTTCCCCAGCTGGCGCCCCGCTTCCACGCCCCATTCCTCGCTGAGGAGGCCAACGTCATTGCGCAGTGCCAGGAGCCTTTCGAACAGCTCCCGGGCTTCGCGGCGTCGGCCCACGCCGATGAGCGCTTCCACCAGCCAGAAGGAGCAGGCCAGGAAGACGCCTTCGTCGCCGGGCAGCCCGTCGTCGGAATCCGCGGGGCGGTACCGGAGCACGAATCCGTCATGGGTGAGTTCTCGCTGCACGGCGTCAATCGTGCCCGCCACCCTGGGGTCGTCGGGCGGCAGGAAACCGACGCGGGGTATGAGCAGCAGGCTCGCGTCCAGCTCGGGCCTGCCGTAGGACTGGACAAAGGTGTTGCGCTCGGCGTCGAACCCCTTCGCCATGACCTCGGCGTGGATTGTGTCGCGCAAAGCCTCCCAGCGGTCAGCGGGTCCCACCAGGCCAAAGTCCCGCACGCCCTTGACCATGCGGTCGGCCGCGACCCAGGCCATCACCTTTGAGTGGGTGAAGTGGCGCCGCGGACCGCGCATCTCCCACAGGCCGTTGTCGGGCCGCTGCCAGGCGCCCTCGAGGTGTTCCATCAGGGCGATCTGGACGTCCCAGGCTTCGTCGGTGTGCTTCAGCAGGGAATGCCGGGTCAGGGCCAGGCAGTCCAGCACCTCGCCCCACACGTCCAGCTGAAGCTGACCCGCGGCGCCGTTTCCGATCCGAACGGGCGCCGATTTTTCGTACCCCGCCAGCCACGGCAGCTCCATCTCCGGCAGCCGCCGCTCCCCGTGGATGCCGTACATGATCTGCAGGTCGGCGGGGTCCCCGGCCACTGCCCGCAGCAGCCAGTCCCGCCAGGAGGCCGCTTCCTCGGTGTAGCCGGCGGCGAGGAGCGCCTGCAGCGTCAGCGTGGCATCCCGCAGCCAGCAGTACCGGTAATCCCAGTTGCGCGGTCCGCCCAGCTGTTCCGGGAGGGACGTGGTCACGGCCGCCACGATGCCGCCGGTCGGAGCGTACGTCAGAGCTTTCAGGGTGATCAGCGAGCGCTGGATGGCCTCCCGGTACGGGCCGGTGATCTTGCACCTAGCGGACCACTCCCGCCAGAACGACTCCGTTGACTCCAAGTACGCCTCAGGATCAATGGCCCGTGGGCGGTTCAGGTGGCTGGGGGTCCAGGTCAGCACGAAGGGAACCCTTTCGCCCGCGTGAACGGTGAAGTCACTCACTGTCTTCATGCGTTCGCCACGCAGCGGTGCATTGGTGACCAGATACGCGGCATCCGGCCCGGCGATGGCGTGGATGCCGTGCTCATCGTGCCGCACCCACGGCACGATGTGCCCGTAGTCGAACCGTAACGCCAGTTCGCCGCGCATCCGCACGGAACCGTGGACGCCCACCACGATCCGCACAATGTCCGCCACACTGTCCCGCGGCGGCATGAAGTCGATGACCTTCACCTTTCCGCTGGGAGTTTCCCATTCTGTTTCAAGAATCAGCGTTCCCTTGCGGTAGTGGCGCCGGGTGCAGTCCCCTGCCCCGGCAGGCGCCAGGAGCCACCGCCCGGCTTTCGGGGTGTCCAGCAGTGCATTGAAGCAGGCCGGCGAGTCAAACCGCGGCAGGCAGAGCCAGTCGATGGAGCCTTCAGTACTGATGAGAGCGGCCGTGTGAAGGTCCCCTACTACGGCGTAGTCCTCGATGTGTGCCATGGACCTTACAGTGCCACAACCGGTCCGGGCCGACTACTATCCAAGGCATGCTGCAACGGAACTTCGGAAACTCGACGCTGAACGTGTCCGCGCTCGGATTCGGCGCCGGCCATATTGGCTATGACGACGTCAGCGAGCGGGAAGCGCACGGCCTCCTGGACCGTGCCTTGGATTTGGGCATCACCTTCATCGACACAGCGCGCGGCTACGGGCTCTCCGAAGAGCGGATCGGCTCGTGGCTGCCCGGCCGGCGCGACGCCGTGGTGTTGTCCACGAAAGTGGGATACGACGTCGACGGCGCGGAGGACTGGAGCGCGGCCGCGGTGACCGGCGGTGTGGATGAGGCCTTGCGGAAGCTGGGAACCGACGTGATCGACGTCGTGTTCCTGCATTCCTGCCCGCTGACCGTCCTGCAGCGGGGCGACGCGGTGGAGGCACTGCTGAGTTGCGTGGACGCCGGAAAGGTCCGGGTGCCGGGCTACAGCGGGGAGAACGACGCCCTCGCCTGGGCCGGATCGTCCGGCGTGTTCGGCGCCCTGCAGTCCTCGGTGAACCTCGCGGACCAGCGCTCCCGGAGTGAGGTCCTGCCCGCCGCCGCGGGCCAGGGTCTTGGTATCGTGGCCAAGCGCCCTCTCGCCAACGCCCCCTGGCGTTACGCCGAACGTCCTGCGGGCGAGTACGGAGAAACGTACTGGGAACGGCTCCGGCGGATGGGCATCGAGCCGGGAACCGATGACTGGCAGGGCACGGCGCTGCGGTTCTCGGCCTTCAGCCCCGGGGTGAGCACGGCGATCGTGGGCACTTCCCAAGTGCGCAACCTGGAGGCCGCGGCGGCCGCCGTCGAACGCGGGCCGTTGCCGGACGCCGAGCGCCGGCGGTGGGAAGACGCGTTCGCCCCGCATGCGCTGGCGTGGGCCGGCGAAGTCTGAGCCCGGCGACGGACTGACCTTAAGGACACCATGGGGATCCACATCGGAACGTCCGGCTGGAGCTACGACCACTGGGAGAACGTGCTCTACCCGCCGGGGCTTCCGGCGCGCGACCGGCTGGCGCACTACGCAGCGCGTTTCCGCACCGTGGAGCTGAACGCGAGTTTCTACCGCTGGCCTCGGGAAGCATCCTTCGCCAGCTGGCGCCGGCGCCTTCCCGAGGGCTTCATGATGTCCGTCAAGGCCCCGCGCGGACTGACCCACGCGAAGAAGCTTTACGCGCCCGAAGTCTGGGTGGAACGGATCGTCAGGTGCTGGCATGAGCTCGGTGACAAACGTGCGGTCCTGCTGGTCCAGCTCCCGCCGGGTTTCTCCCGCGACGACGCCCGGCTTGACTACTTCCTCGCGGCACTGCCGTGGTGGGTACGCGTGGCGGTGGAATTCCGCCACCCCAGCTGGGACCATCCCGACGTGTACGCCCTGCTGGAACGCCACGAGGCCGCCTATTGCATCATGAGCGGGGCCAACCTGCCCTGCATCCTGCGGGCCACGGCGCCGTTCGTCTACATCCGCCTGCACGGGCCGGACCATGACTACCTCTACGGGGGATCGTACTCCGACGACGACCTTCGATGGTGGGCCGATCGCATCCGGGAGTGGCAGGGCCAGGGCAAGGACGTGTTCGTCTATTTCAACAACGACGGCGGCGGCAACGCCGTGCGGAACGCCGACACCCTGCGGTGGCTGCTGGGGGACGGCTGACTCTTGTTACGGTGCCGCGCCTTAGTGGCACCGTACGGTTGGCGACGGGCGCCGTTGTGGCAGAGTGGAGGCATGGAATTGGCGTCGCAGGAATCATCGGTGTCCGGAAATCATGCCTTTCGGGCGGCCCACAAGGTCTCGGACACGGTCAACAGCGCCCGCATCAAGCTGGCCCGGCGCTGGAATTTTGTTCCGCAGACGGTCGCCTACCAGGGGTACGGTTCCACGTCGTGGGTGCGGGTACTGGGCCGGGTGGTTCTGACCACCAAACCGAAGCCGGGCAGCCGCGCCGAGCACGCCGCAAAGAACGGCAACCAGAACATCCGCGGATGGCGGGCGTTCACCAGCGTCCCCCTGCAGTTCACCGAGGTGGACATCGAAATCGAGGGTGTGACCACGCGGGTCAAGGCGGACCGCGGCGGCCTGGTGGACACCGTGGTGGACGTGGCCCTGTCCCCCGGCTGGCACACAGCCACGCTCCGGGCCGAAGGCACTGAGGCCGTCCAGGCCAACATCATTGTGATCGGCCCGGACACGAAATTCGGCATCGTGTCCGATATCGACGACACCGTAATGGTTACGGCACTGCCCCGGCCGTTCCTGGCTTTGTGGAACACCTTCGTGCTGAGTGAGCGGGCCCGGATGGCCACGCCCGGCATGCCGGTCCTCATGGACCGGCTGGTGGTGGAGCACCCCGATGCGCCCGTGATCTACCTATCCACCGGACCATGGAATGCCGCACCCACGCTGGCACGGTTCCTGACCCGCAACATGTACCCGGCCGGGCCCCTCCTCCTGACGGACTGGGGGCTGACACAGGACCGCTGGTTCCGGAGCGGCCAGGAGCACAAGAACGGGAACCTGGACCGTCTCGCCAGGGAATTCCCCGACATGCGGTGGCTGCTGATCGGCGACAACGGCCAGCACGACGAACAGATCTATTCGAGGTTCGCCCGGGACCATGGCGACCGCGTGGCCGCCATCGCCATCCGCCAGCTCTCGGTCGGCGAATCCGTGCTGGCCGGCGGCCACTCGGAGAACGGTGACCACACCGGCTCCGCCGTCCCGTGGATCTACTCCCCCGACGGCGCAGGCATCACCAAGGGCCTCGCCGACCTCAAGATCGTCTGATTCGAGGACTTTCGCCGGCCGGTATCATTACCGGCCGGCCTCCCCTGCCGTGCAAGCCTCAGGGCTCAGGCTACGGGCTCCGGTTCCCCGGCTGCACTCTCGCCCACCGCCTTGGCGGCAGCCTCTTTGCGGGCTTCCTGTAGTTCCTGGAGCCAGTAGTAAGACGCCTTGGGCGTTCTGGTCATCGTCTCGAAGTCAACATGCAGCAATCCGAACGGCTGCTTATAGCCCGCGGACCACTCGAAATTATCCAGCAGGGACCAGACGTAGTAGCCGCGCAGGTCAATGGATTCCGCGGGTCCCCCGGGGCTGGTGGCCTCCACGGCGCTGGAGATGTGATCGGCAAGGTAACGCAGGCGGCGCTCGTCCGGAATGATGATCCGGCCGCCGGCCTTGTCCCGGACCACCAGATCCTCAAAGCTCGCTCCGCCTTCCGTGATGAAGACGGGCGGCAGCTCCGGGTAGCGGTCGGCCATCTCAGCGAGGGCCACGGGCATGTAGTCGGGCCTAATCGGCCAGCCGTAGGCGGTGATCTCGGCGTCCGGAAACTCGGTGATGTGGAAGGGTGCGCCCGGAGTGCTGCCGCTGAGATCATCACCCATGGCCTCCGCCATCCCGGAAGGAACGGCGCCGTTCCCCGGGCCGGCAGCAACGCGCGTCGGCATGTAGTAATTGAGCCCGTAAAAGTCCAGCGGCTGCGAGATCAGTTTCAGGTCCTCGTCGGAGGGACTGAAAGAGCTGAAGAACGTGGCGGCCCGGATGACGTCCGGGTACTTTCCAAGCAAAACGGGGTCCGCGAACAACCTGTTTTGGAAGACGTCCATCAGGGCCGAGCTCAGTTTGTCCAGCGGGTTGATCGAAGCCGGAACCATCGGCGAGTAGACATTGGTCATGCCGATTTCACCGGGGACACCGGCAGCGCGCAGGGCCTGCATCGCCAGGCCGTGGCCGAGGAGCTGGTGGTGCACCGTAGGCAACGCTTTGAGCAACTGTGCTTCGCCGGGAGCATGGAGGCCCAGGGCGTATCCGTTGGTAGTCACCGTGGCAGGCTCGTTAACCGTCACCCAGCGGGCCACGCGGTCCCCGAAGGCCGCTGCGGCGATCGAGGCAAACTCGCCGAGCCGGTATGCCGTGTCGCGGTTCATCCAGCCGCCGGCCTCGTCGAGCGGCAGCGGCGTGTCCCAGTGGTAGAGCGTCACCATGGGCGAGATGCCGCTGGCCAGCAACTGGTCCAGCAGGCGGTCGTAGAAGTCCAGGCCCTTGGGGTTGACCGGCCCGCTGCCACCCGGCTGGATGCGGGACCAGGACAGCGAGAACCGGTAGGAATCCACTCCCAGTTCCTTCATCAGGGCGACGTCTTCAGGCATACGGTGGTAGTGGTCGCAGGCCGTGACGGGGCTGTGGTCGTCCACTATTGCCCCGGGCCTCTTCGCAAACACGTCCCACCCGGACGGTCCGCGGCCATCCTCGTCAAGGGCGCCCTCAATCTGGAAGGCGGCCGTGGCGACACCCATGGTAAATGATGGCGGGATCCTGGCAGCCAGGTCTGTGGCGGAGTAGTTCATCTGCTTGATCCCTTATGTAGTTTCGGGTGGTGGACTGATTTTAGTGCACCGTGGCGTCGGAGCCGAAGAGGAATTCCTTGGCGTGGGCCACGGCTTTCTTGAAGGCGTCGTTGCGGAGCGTAATCAGGTGTTCCGTCTCATCCGCCGCGGGTTCGAGGTAGCCGGTGAACCCCGGGCGCAGCACCCAGATGTCGCCGCCCGGCGGCAGGTAGAACACACCGAAGGACCGGTGCTGGCTGTCATCCGGGGTCCAGATGGGGACCACGGCGAGTGCAGCACCCGTCTCCGGATTGATCCACTGCGCCCGTGGAAGCGGCTCCTCATGGGCTTCAGGGTCCAGGAACGGGGCCGTGCCCACGCCCCATCGTTGCTCAAAGCGTTCGTGGAACGCTGGAATCAGATGGGAATCGTAACGGCGCCAGGCGCTCATGGATTGCTCCTTCTCTACTTATCCGGTGCCCGGCCAGGGGCCGCGCTCCCAAAGCACTGGTGTGACCCGCAGCAGCGGGGGCTGCGGAGTGTGCATCCGGCGGACCGGCACCTCGCGGGGTCCTCCGCCGTTGGGGCGGGAGACGGACAATGCACGGTCGTAGTCAGCACGCGTTATGGGATCGCTGAGCACCGAAAAGGCTTCCATGATGCCCAGCAGCCCGTCGTTGTCGAGGCCGCCGCTGTCCGGGCCGGCGCTGTCCGGGCCGGCGGCGGTGGACCCGCCCTCGAGGTCTGGATGGTGGAGGCGCATCAGCGCCCGGTAGGCACGCGAAATCTCCTGCCTCGTGGCCGTCCGGGCCACGTTGAGTACCGCGTAGTAGTCAGGCAACTTGTTGGTCATGGCGTGCCCCGCTGTCCGCTGCATGGCGGGGCGGCCGCCCGCACCGGCCGGCTGCCGCCCCTGCCTTCAAGGCCGATCTGACATTGGCGACTAGGTGCTGATCTCCTGCATCTTGTCGTGCTTGGTTTCGATTTCAATCTTGCGCGGCTTGGCCTGTTCGGCCACCGGGATACGGAGAGTCAGGACGCCGGCGTCGTAGCTGGCCTTAACGTTGTCCGTGTCCAGCGTCTCGCCGAGGATCAACTGGCGGCTGAAGACACCGCGGGGGCGCTCCGAAACGACCAGCTCCACATTGGGCTGAGTTTGATCGCGCCGTTCAGCCCGTACCGTCAGCACGTTCCGCTCAATGTTGAGGTCCACAGAGTCGATGTCGACTCCCGGCAGATCGAACGCGACGACGAACTCCCCGCCCTCCTGCCAGGCATCCATCGGCATGGCCGCGGGCCGGGCCGCGGTTCCAAACACCTGCTGGGTAAGCCTGTCCAGTTCACGGAACGGGTCCGTACGCATCAACATCATTTCCCACTCCTTCAGCATGTGGTTGTTGCATTCTCTTAGGCCGCCCGCCCCACATATCTATGGTGGCGGGTATAGATTTTTTATAGCACCGGTGCGAAACTGTTGCAAGACCTATCGGCACGGATTTTTTGGGGAGGACCATGGCAGAGCGCAACGCGGAGACAGGCCTGTACGCGATTTCCGTGGTGGCCCATCTGGTGGGAACGGGCCAGCAGAACATCAGGCTTTACGAGCGGAAGGGCCTGCTCACGCCGGACCGCACTTCGGGAGGCACGCGGCAGTACAGCGACGCGGACCTCGCGGTGCTGAAACGCATCAGTGAATTGCTGGACGACGGGCTCAACCTCGCCGGGGTGGCGAAGGTGCTGGAGCTCGAGGCGGCAATTGCCAAGCTCAAGATCGAGTTGAAGAAGGCCCGTTCACGCCCGCGGGAATCACCGCCGGGAGAATCACGCCGTCAGGCCTGACGACGGAAGCCGGGCCGGCGGCCGGCGATCAGGGCCGGCCACCTGCCGCTAGCTGTCCACCGAATCGGCCTTGGACAATTCACCGGTGATCTGTTCCCCCGGGATGCGCGCCGTCCGCCAGGTGTCCAGGGCGATGACGGCACCCAGGACCACGAAGGAGATGAAGAGGGAGGCCAGGGCGTCACTGACCCAGTGATAGCCCAGGTAGAGCCGGCTGATGGAAGCCAGGAAGATCCCGAAGACGGCTACGGCGAAGGCGGCCACCGCCGGCCACGTGCTTTGGCGCCGCGAAAAGATCAGGAAGGTGGTCACCAACAGGAAGTCGCAGGCACCGAGAACGTGCCCGGATGGGAAGGAAAAGGTGACGTCGGGACCGAACAGCATGAGGTCCAGCGGCGGCCGCTGCCGTCCGACCGACCTGCCGATGATCTGGGCAAGCGCAACTCCGGTGAGCATGGCCCCGGCCAGCAGCAGGGGCCGCCAGGCGTGTTTGGCGGCAACGCCCCAGGCCACGGTGACCACGAGGACGATGATCGGCAACGCCACTGGTCCGAAAACGATCGCCAGGAAGATCATGGCGGCAGTGAGCGGCTCATTGCGCTGGCCGACCAGCCAGGCCCGGACCGGTTCGTCCATGAAGGTCAGGCCGTCCTTCCCGAGCACACCCGTCAGGGCGAGCAGGAACAGGCCGGTACCGACGACCATCAGGATCACGGCGATGCGGTAGAGGTTCCTCCGGGAGGCAGCACTCATGAACCGCTCTTCGACCACGAATTTGTCGTGGAAGACCCGCCACCAATGGGGCGATTTCCGTGATCGATCTTCAGCCATGTCCCGCTTCCGCCTATGCAGTCTTGAAAATTTGTGTCCGCTGACATTATCCCGATTCCGCGGATTTGGCTCGCAACCGCAGCCCGGGCGCAGACTGTAGCCTGACTTGCATGGGTGCCATGAACGAACTGATTGACCATGCCGCCGTCGACCGGCTGGTTCGCGTGCTCACGGATACCGCCTCCGGAGGTGCCTGGTCCAACGCGTCGAGTGCCGGCGCATCGCTGCGGAACCTGAGCCTGCGCGAACGCACGGATCACGTAAGCCGCGGGCTGCTGGCCGACCTTGCCGCTGCCGGCGGCCCGGGGGATTATCCGACGGCGGCGCGTGTCTTCCGGGGCGCCCTCCGGGACCCGGGCTTCACCGGCTGGACCCTCTGGCCGGTGACGGAAACAGCAGTAACGCTGGCCCTCGAGTCAAGCGCGTCCGCCGATTTCGAAGACTGCCTGCAGCTTCTCGCCGAACTGACCCCGCGGCTGACCGGGGAATTTGCCATCCGGCGGCTCCTTGCCGCCGACCT
Source organism: Arthrobacter sp. NPDC058288 (assembly GCF_042880995.1). NCBI lineage: Bacteria > Bacillati > Actinomycetota > Actinomycetes > Micrococcales > Micrococcaceae > Arthrobacter > Arthrobacter sp. NPDC058288. Next base: position 33,592 of record NZ_JBHVYH010000001.1, on the reverse strand, counting down.
GGACCGCGCGCTCGCCGTCGTCCTGACGTGGACCGCCCACCCTGATGAACATGTGCGCCGCCTCGCCAGCGAAGGTACCCGCCCCTACCTTCCCTGGGCAGTGCGGGTCCCGGGCCTGATCCAGCGGCCCGAGGCAACGGTCCCCATCCTCGATGCCCTGTACCGGGACCCGCACGAGTACGTCCGCCGTTCGGTGGCCAACCACCTGAACGATCTGGCACGCCACGCTCCCGAGACGGTGCTGGCCGCGGCTGCCGCCTGGACCGGGGCGGCGGATGCCAATACGCCGTGGGTGGTCCGCCACGGACTGCGCACCCTTGTCAAGAAAGCCCATCCGGGCGCACTGGCCCTGCAGGGGTTCGCCCCTGCGTCGCTCTCCGTAACCCCGCCGAGGCTGGACCGGGATACCGTGGCGCTGCCGGCGGACCTCTCCTTTGAATTTGAGGTCTCGAATACGGGCGCAGAACCGGCCAGGCTCGCGGTGGACTACGTCGTGCACTACATGAAGGCCAATGGCTCCCAATCAGAGAAGGTTTTCAAACTGGCCGCCCTGACCCTGAACCCGGGCGAAACCAGGACGGTATCGAAGCGCCATGCCTTCCGCCAGATGACCACCCGGGTCCACCACCCCGGCAGCCACGCCTTGGAGCTTCAGATCAACGGCGTCCGGTATGCACCTACGCCGTTCCTTGTCGAGGTCTGACGCGGAGGGTTAATCCTTCATTCACGGAGGCGACAGCTCGCGTCCAAATGGCTTGAATAGTTTCAAGCCATGGACAACATTTCCCGCAGATCCCTTCTCACCGCAGGCCTCGGCGCCGGGCTTGTCGCTGCCGTTCCGGGCGCAGCGGTTGCCGCCGCGTCAACAGTGCCGGGCGCCGGCCTCCGTACCGACCCGTTCACTCTTGGCATTGCCTCGGGCGAGCCTTGGCCGGACGGCTTCGTCCTCTGGACCCGCCTGGCGCTGGACCCCCTCGCCGAAGACGGCTTGGGAGGCATGCCGTCTCGCAGCGTCCCGGTCGCCTGGGAGGTGGCCGAGGATGCGGGCATGAAGCGTGTGGTGGCACGCGGCGTCGAACATGCCCTGATCGACAACGCGCATTCAGTCCACGTTGAACTGCGCGGTTTGAAGCCCGGCCGGGAGTACTTCTACCGTTTCCGCAGCGGCCAGCACACCAGCCAGGTGGGACGGACCCTCACCAGTCCCGCCCTGCACGAGACACCGGCGGCCCTGGCAATGTCTTTCGCCAGTTGCGCCCAGTACGAGCACGGCTACTTCACGGGGTACCGGCGGCTGGCGGAGGATCACCCCGACCTCGTACTGCACCTCGGCGACTACGTGTACGAGTACCGCAAGGAGTCCTATGTGATTGGCGGCGGCAACCCCCGCGACCATGCCGGGCCGGAGACTGTCAGCCTGGAGAACTACCGGCAACGCCATGCCCAGTACAAGTCGGATCCGGATCTCCAGGCCGCGCACGCAGTTGCGCCGTGGCTTGTGGTCTGGGATGACCACGAAGTGGATAACAACTGGGCGGACGAGGTCCCGGAAAATGCGGATCCGGCACAACTCAACGACTCCGCGGAGCACTTCCGCCAGCGCCGCGCCGCAGCGTTCAAGGCCTACTACGAGAACATGCCGCTGCGCGCTTCGTCGGTCCCGGCCGGTGCCGATATGAAGATCTACCGGACCGTTCAGTGGGGCCAGCTGGCCAACTTCCACATGATGGATACACGCCAGTACCGCGATGACCAGCTGGCCGGCGACGGCTGGAAGAAGAACGTGCAGGAACGGCTGGCGGAGGACCGCACCATCACGGGCGCCGACCAGGAGAAGTGGCTGCTGGACGGCTTCATGAACTCCACCCAGCGCTGGGACATCCTGGGCCAGCAGGTGTTCTTCGCCGAGCGGGACCGCAACAAGGCTGCGGAGATCGACGACGTGTCCATGGACGGCTGGGACGGCTATGCCGCGTCCCGACGTCGCATCACCCAGGGCTGGGCGGACGCCAAAGTGCGCAACGCCGTCGTGCTCACGGGCGACGTGCACCGGAACTGGGCCAACGACGTCAAGGTCGACTACAAGGACCCGGCGTCGCCCGTGGTGGGCTCCGAACTGGTCTGCACCTCCGTCACATCCACCGGCAACGGCTCCGGCTCCACGGTTGACCCGGTGATGGCGTGGAACCCGCACCTTAGGTTCTACAACGACCAGCGCGGTTACGTGAACACCCGCATCACCAAGGACTCTTTGCAGGCGGATTTCCGGGTGCTCGACTATGTGACCACCCCCGGTTCCCCGGTCAGCACCAAGGCGTCCTTCGAGATCCGGGACGGCGTTCCGGGACTCAGGGCTCGCGCCTAGGTCCCGCAGGTTTTCGCCGGCACCGGGTAAAGCTATCCCCGGTGCCGGCCGACCCCATTCCGTGCTCCCCACCCCCGCCAATGTGATTTGCTTCACAGCCCCCGGATGGATAGCATTCCATAATTGTTAGCGCGCACAGATTGGACCCGGGATGAATTCCGTCGGCCCCGCCCCTGAACCAACCTCCACCTGGCAGGAGCTGATTGGCAGCCGGGTTGAGCTGCGGCTCGACGGGCGGCTGGTCCGCACCGGCGAGGTGGAAGACGCCACGCAGGATTCCTCCGTCATGTGGCTGCGGTTCGACGGCAACCACGGCCGGCAACTGGTGTCCCGGACCGACGGCTACGAGGTGCTACCGGTCAGCTGAGGGCTTCGCTCCCGGCCGGACAAAGCCGCAGCGGTCCGCCGCGGCGGAGGCGGCACGAAAAAGGAAGCCGACGGCGGCAGTCACCTGCCGCCGTCGGCGTCCCCTGTCAATTGCTGGTGCGCCGCTTAGCGGCCGCCCTCAATCTTCCGGTTGCGCTGCTCCTGGGCCATGGGGCCGTACGGGTACACACCCACCCTCGGCTGGCTGGCCTCGGTCAGCCGGCTGGTTTCCTCCTCCGTCAGCTCCAGGTCCGCGGCTGCTAGGTTGTCTGCGAGCTGTTCCGTGGTGCGGGCGCCGAGGATCACAGACGTGACCGCCGGCCGGTCCGCCAGCCAGGCCAGCGCCACCTGCGAGGCACTCACCCCGTGGTCCGCGGCGATCTTCTCAACGGTTCCAATGACCTCCCACGTGCGGGGATCGTCGTTGCGGGCCTGCCAGGCTTCCATGCCGCGTTTCGGATTCTCGCCCAGCCGGGTGGCGCCGGCAGGTGCTTCATCGCGCTTGTACTTGCCGGAGAGCCAGCCTCCGCCCAGGGGCGACCACGGCAGCAGGCCGATCCCCGCATCCAGTGAGGCCGGAACAATCTCGGATTCAATCTCCCGGACCAGCAGGCTGTACTGCGGCTGCAGTGTCACGGGGGCGCTCCAGCCATGGGCCTTGGCCAGATGCACCGCCTTGGTCAACTGCCAGCCCAGGAAGTTGGAGAAGCCGTAGTAGGCAATCTTGCCGCTGCTGACGGAGTCATGCAGGAAGCGCAGCGTCTCCTCCAGCGGCGTGATGGGGTCCCACGCGTGCATCTGGTACAGGTCGATCTGTTCCACGCCGAGGCGCCGCAGCGAGTCATCGAGTGCCCGGGTGAGGTGGCGGCGGGAGGTTCCGAGGTCGTTCGGGGCCTGCCCCATGGGGAAGCGCCCCTTGGTGGCCACGACGGCCCGGTCCCTGACCTCGGGGCGGGCGGCCAGCCAGCGGCCGATGATCTCCTCCGAGACACCCTGGCTATAGACGTCCGCGGTATCGATGAAGTTGCCACCCGCAGCAAAGTAATCGTCAAGAATGGCGAAGGACGTTTCCTCGGTGGCTTCTGCACCAAAGGTCATGGTGCCCAGCGCGTAATTGGAAACGACGGCGCCGCTGTTGCCTAGTGTGCGGTATTGCATAGTTCTCCTTAGTCCTCGGTGGGCGTGGTGCGGTTCGAGTGGTACGTGCGCCACGTGTGCTCCGGAGCGAACCCCAGGAGCCGCTTGGCTTTGTCGATGGACAGCATGGTTTCGTGTTCGCCGAGCTCCTTGACCACCTTGACGCCCGGAAAGACTTCCGCCGCGAGGCTGGCGCTGGACCGGCTCATGACGGTGTCTTCGTTGGCAATGATGAACGCCTCGAATCCGGGCTTGCCGTTCTCCAGCGCGCGGGCCACGGCCTGAGCTCCGTCGCGGCCGTCGATGTACCCCCAGAGGTTCCATTTCCGCAGCGTCGCATCGGAATCGAAGGACGGGAACGCCTCATAGTCCTCGGGGTCCATCACGTTGGAGAACCGCAGCCCGGTGATGCTCAGTTCCGGGTCCCAGCGGGTCAGCTGGATGGCCATCTGCTCCTCCAGGTGCTTCACCAGCGAGTAGGTGCTTTCCGGCCGGGCCGGGTATTCCTCATCCACCGGAATATAGGGAGGATCGACGTCGAACGGCAGTCCCAGCACCGTCTCGCTCGAGGCGTACACCACTTTCTTGATTCCGGCCCGGCGGGCGGCCTGGAAGACGTTGTAGGTGGCGAGCATGTTGTTCTCGAACGTGGCCGCATCCGGCGCGTGGCCCGGAGCCGGAATGGCCCCCAGGTGCACGATCGCGTCGAAGCCCTCGTGGCGGTCATCGAGGCCGAGGATGACGTCCAGGACCTGCCCGTAGTTGCGCAGGTCAACCTCGGTGAAGCCGCGGCCCCGCGTGCCGGTGCGGTCCAGGTTCAGCACGTCATGGCCGTCCTCCGCCAGCCTGCGCACCACGCTCCTGCCCAGTTTTCCGCTTCCTCCGGTTACAGCAATTCTCATCAGGAACTCCTCTGGGTAGTTGGCGGCCGGCGGTCTTCCGCGACCGCCCCGCCGTCGTCATTCCACCCTAGAGGCGCAGCGGCCCGGATGCAGCCCTTCTGCGTGGCCCTCTGAGTCCTAGGAAAGAACGCCCCTGCCTCCGGACCCTTCAGCCGAGCCGGAGCAGCAGCGGGAGGGTGTTCGTGAGGATGGTGAAGGCGGCCGCCACGACGCCGATGACGGCAGGGATGAGGCCCCGCGCCTCGCCGCGGGCCCGGGCCCTGAATCCGAGCACCGCCGCGGCCACCTCGGGTGCCAGGACCACCAGCAGGGCCGGCCCTGCTGCCAGCGCAACAACACCCGGGGGGACGGCGTCCCCACCGTTGTATCCCTGCAGCGAGATCAGCCCTTCGCCGATGGCCATGCCGGCCACGAACGCCACAGGGATGGCAGCAACGGCGATCCAGGCCCAGCGCAGGAGCCTACGGCCGGGGCGGAAACCCGCGGAATCAGGGGCGGCAGCGGGCACCCGGCTAGATGAAGTCATCCGGGGCGGCTTTCAGATGTGCTGCGACTGGCCCGGCAAACCGAGGCTCGGCCGGCCGAAGCGAAGCCTGCTCGGGCTGATGCCCAGGGACGCGTAATAGCCGCCTGCCACCATCGCAGCGAACCCGGCGACGCCCAGGTAGACAATCTGCAAGGCGGCGCCCGCAATCACCGCGAGGAATCCGCAGACCACGCACAGTGCACCAAGAACTATCCGTCGCATCAGTGACCAGGACTGGCCCTCCATGCGCGCGGCGAATTGCGGATCATCCTCGTGGAGCGACTGCTCCATCTTCCTGAGGACGTCCTTTTCATGTTCAGAAAGCGGCATCATTGACCTCCGAACCGGATTGATATTAAGGATCGTCCCTCGGACGGCAAAGTCAATAGAGCCAAAAGTCATGGAGGAGCCCCGGTGACTTTGGACCCTAGGCAAGGGGGCGCAGGGCGGCGCACGCTGGAACCCATGAACACTGAAGAACGCATTGTGGTGGGCGTGGACGGCTCCGAATTCTCCACAGCTGCCTTGCAGCTCGCGGGACGTATGGCCGGGAGCCTCAACGCCCCGCTGGAGATCATCACATGCCTGGGCACCTCTGATTTCTACCTGGCTTCCCATATGCCTGCCGGGCGGGTCCCCAGCATGGAAGAACTCGAAGAGACAGCCAAGCGCCTGGTGGACCAGGCTGTTGAGAGGGCCTTTGGGGCAGAACCTCCGGCGAGACTGTCCCGCATCGTGAAGTTCGGTCCGCCGGCAAAGACTCTGGTGGATGAAAGCCGCGATGCGCAGCTGCTGGTGGTGGGCCGGCGGGGAGAAGGCGGCTTCCTCACGCAGGTTATGGGATCCGTCAGCGGAGCCTGCGCCGCGCACGCACACTGCCCCGTCCTGGTGGTGGGCCAGGACTCCAAGGTGACCGCGCCGGAACCGGGTCCCAAGTCCGTGTGAAGCCGGGCCTCCCCCGGCAGGGCCCTGGGCGTTCCGTGACTTTGTGCTCTGACCACGGTTCGCATCCAAGCCATAACCTGAATGCATCAGCGCGGCACGCCGCGCACCACGTCCCGGGAGCATCGTCATGAAAGCACCAACGGCGAGCATCGTCGCAGGCATAGTCCTCTTGTTGGCAGGCGTCCTGCTACTGCTGGATGCCCTGCGCCTCCTCGACACCGCACTGCTGGTGTGGCCGTTCATCTTTGGTGCCTCCGGCGGCGCTTTCCTGGCGGTATTTTCCAGGAGCCGCACTAACTGGTGGGCAGCCATCCCGGGGTTTGTCCTCCTGGGGCTTGCCGCGGTGACCGCCACCACACAGCTGTGGCCCGGTTCAACGGGCGACGGGCCGGGCTCGTTGTTCTTCCTCTTCATGTCCGCCGGGTTCGCGGCCGTGTACCTCCGCGAACGGGCCAACTGGTGGGCGCTGATTCCCTGCGGTGTCCTGCTCACGCTCGCCCTGGTGGTCGCGTTGCCGCCGGCGCTGGACGGCACGCCGGTGGCCGCAGTGCTGTTCCTGGGGCTCGCCGCGACCTTTGCCGTCCTGACGTTCACCCGTGAGCGGATGAAGTGGCCGCTGATTCCCGCAGCCGCACTGGCCGTCCTCGGGCTGTCCTTCCTCTTTCAGGCGGCCGTAAATTTCCGCACGATGGAATATCTCACCGCCGTGGTGCCGCTACTGGGCGGCCTGGGCCTGCTGTACTACGCATTCCATAACCGCCGAAGCGGCAGCCGGCACGCGGGCAGGGCCGTGGCCGATCAGATGAAGCCGGGACTGGGTGATGCTCACGGTGGCCACTGACCCAGCAATCGACTACACCGTTGTTGGGGGAACGCGCGTATACATCCTGGACAGCCACGCCCTGGTCAGGACCGGACTCCGCGAGCTGCTGGAGGAGGAACACTTCGAGGTGGTTGGCGAGAGCGGATCGGCGTCCGAAGCAAGCCGCCAGATCCCGGAACTGCATCCCGACCTGGTGGTGATCGGAGCCCACCTGCCGGACGGAACCGGCATCGAAGTGTGCCGGGAGATCCTCGCCGACAATCCCGGCCTCCGGTGCCTGCTCCTGAGCAGCTACGACGACGACCATGCCCTCAGCAGTGCCGTGCTGGCCGGGGCGGCTGGCTACGTCCTCCGGCAGTTACCCGGGACCGCGCTCCTTGAAGGAATCCGCAGGGTGTCCACGGGCGAGTCATTACTCGAGCCCGGCGTCGAACGCAGGGTTATGGAGGGCCTGTACAGCGCCCAGGTGAACCGCAGGCACAGCGGCCTCAGCGCACAGGAACTGAGGGTCCTGGCCCTTATGGGCCAAGGGCTGACCAACAGCCAGATCAGCGAGGAGACGCGCTTCGCCCGCGCAACGGTGAAGATCCAGGTTGCCGGCATCCTCGCCAAACTGGGGTTCGAACTCCGCGGCTAGGGGCTACCGGCTATCTGAAAGGTGCCGTCCACGTCAGCAGGGTGCCGTTCCCGGGGCTGCTCGTGATGGAGCACTCGCCACCCAGGGCCGTGGCCCGGTGCTTCATGTTCGCGATGCCGCTGACGCGATCGGGGTTTTCGAATCCGCAGCCGTTGTCCGCAATCCGGAGTTCCACGCAATCTGGCCAGGCGGTCAGCGAAATGTCGATCTCATCCGCCCCGGAGTGCCGGACGGCGTTGCTCAGTCCCTCGGATAGCACCGGTAACAGCTGCTCGACGACGGCGTCGGGGACCGCTTCGTCCACCGGTCCCGTCAGCTGGACCTTGGGGGAGAATTCGGAGTTACGGATGCCTTCGTGGATGGTCCGCATGATGAGGCCGGTGAGCGGCTCCTTGTGGCCATGGCCTGTCCGCATCGAGTAAATGGTGTCCCTGAGTTCATGGATGGTGCCGTCCAGTTCGGCAGTCACTGCAGAGATACGTTCCTGGGCTACGGGGTCCGGGATGTAGCGACGCAGGCTCTGCATGCTGAGCCCCGCACCGAAGAGCCGCTGGATCACCAGATCGTGCAGGTCCCGCGCGATCCTGTCGCGGTCCGTGGACAATAGCTGCTCTTCCCGCCGCCGCCGCGCCCTCACCAGCCCGAGTGCCAGACCCACCCGGGAGCCGAAAACGGCGCAGGACTGAAGGTCCGACTGGAGGTACAACGGGCCTCCTGAGGGACGTGCCAGGATCAGGAGGCCGCGTTCGCTGCTCTTGCGTCCCAGGGCAGCCACCAGCAGAGGGCCAAGTTTCTTTTCCGTTCCCGGTCCGAAGACCTCGTTCGCGTCCCTGATGAGGGCGGACGTCCCGGTTTCCAGGACCTCGGCAATGACCTTGGAAGCAGGCAGCTCCTGGCCGGCAGGAAGGGACTGGACACCCACCATGGTCCGGCACCGCTGCGTGCCGTCTGCATCCGGGTAGGCAATCACGGCAAGGATCGAATCTGAAACAGTCAGTGCCCGCTCGGCGACGAGGTCGAGGTTGTCTGTTTCGCCGGGGAACAGTGCCGAACTCAGCTGGTCACTGACCTCCAGCCCGGCCTCCAGCCAACGTTGCCGACGGCGGGTGTCCTCGTACAGGCGGGCATTCTCGATCGCGACGCCGGCAGCCGCCGCCAACGCGGAAGCGAGCTCCTGGTCCTCCGGGGTGAAGGGGCCGCCGTCGAGCTTCTCCGTCAGGTAGAGGTTTCCGAAGACGGAACCGCGGACCCTGACCGGGACCCCGAGGAATGTCTTCATGTCGGGGTGGTTGGGCGGGAATCCGCTGGCCATTTCGTGCGCACCCAGATCGTCCAGCCGCAGCGCCTCGGGCTGGCGGATCAGGTGCCCCAGTACCCCTCGTCCCGTGGGGAGGTCGCCGATCAGCCGGACGCCGTCGTCGTCGATTCCCACAGTGATGAAATGCCCCAGCTCGTGGTCGGCGTCAATGACGCCAAGCGCGCCGTAGCGGGCGCCAACCAGCTCGCATGCCGACTGCACCACACGGTCCAGGACGGCTTCGAGGCTGAGGTCTTCGGTGAGCGAAACCACGGCTCCCAGCAGGCCCTGCATCTGGTCCTGGGCGCGTACAAGCTCATCTGCCCGGGCCACGAAGTCGCGCAACAAGTCCTCGGTGCGCCGGCGGATGGGTTCACGCCACATGGCGCCGCCGAAGGCAAATGTCCCGGAAAGGGCCGTCGACTGTCCTGCCGACGTACACGGTAGTAGGTGCACCGCCAGTCAGGCGGCCACCGAAAAGTTTGTTTGACCGATAAATGTTGACTACCGGAAGGTCCGGGCTCATGCGACTCCCCACGGCAGCGAGACACACACGGCGGACTGCTTCACCGAGTTCCTATTGCATCAACCCCAGACTGATACCAACACAGTACCAAGGCCTGCACAGGGGCTCAATAGACATCGTAACGGGACTAAAGGCACTGTGCATCCGTCAGCACGGCTGGGAACCTGTACGGGCGGCCTACCGCGGCGTCCCCGGGTGCGAGGAGTTGATCCAGCGTGCGTATCGGACTGATCTCTCCGCCTTGGCTGCAGGTCCCCCCGCCCCGTTATGGCGGCACCGAGGTGGTGGTCGACGGGCTGGCCCGCGGACTCGTTGCCGCCGGTCATGACGTGCTGCTGGCCGCCCCGGCGGGGAGCACCTGCCCGGTTTCCCTGGTTCCGGATATGCCGGAACCCAGCGCGGGATCGTCCGCCACCTGGTCCGCGGCCACCGAGCTTTACCACGTGGCCCGGGCCTACGCCGCTTTGACGGACGTGGACCTCGTCCACGACCACACGGTGGCCGGACCCTTCTTCCGCTACCGCCGGGCTTCGCTGCCCGTCGTCACCACCAATCACGGGCTGTTCAGCTCGCGGCTTGGCGACCTCTACCGGCTGATGGGACCGGATGTCTCGATGGTGGCCATTTCGCATCGGCAGGCTGCGGACGCCGCCGGCGTGCGGATCGCCCGGGTGATCCATCACGGAATCGACGTTGACGCCGTTCCGGTGGGAGACGGCCGCGGCGGATACGCTGCCTTCCTCGGGCGGATGAGCCCGGACAAAGGGCCGCGGGAGGCTATCCTCATCGCACGGCAGGCCGGGTTCAGACTCCTCCTGTCCGCCCGTATCCAGGGCCCGGAGGAACAGGAATACTTCGACAGCTGGATTGTCCCGCTGCTTGGGCCGGAGGTGGAGTTCCTCGGAGAACTCAATGCCGCGGAAAAATATGAGCTCATGGGCGGTGCAGCGGCATTCCTCAACCCGATCCAGTGGCCGGAACCCTTCGGCCTGGTGATGATCGAAGCCCTGGCAACGGGCACGCCGGTGGTGGGCACCGGATCCGGGGCGGCCCCCGAGATCGTGGACGACGGCGTTACCGGTTACCTGCGGAGCGGCATCGACGAGCTGGCCAAAGCACTGTTGCTGGCCCCCGGCCTGGACCGGGCTGCCTGCCGCCGGGCCGCCGAGCTGCGCTTTAGCGTGGGGCGGATGGTGGCCGACCACGTCTCCCTGTACCAGGAGATACTGCGGGATGGGCGGCCGGGTCAGTCCCCCGGCTCATCCGCGCCTGGCTGAAGGTAGCGGAGGAACCAGTCCCTGGCCAACGCCGCGGCCTCCGACAACGTCCCGGGTTCCTCGAAGAGATGCGTGGCCCCCGGAACAACGGACAACTGGCTGGGACAGCGCAGCAGCGCCTGGGCCCAGCGGTTGAGCTCAAGGACCTCACGGTCCGCCCCTCCCACTATCAGGAGCGTGGGGGCGCGGACGGCTGAGAGCCGGTCACCGGCGAGATCGGGGCGGCCGCCCCGGGAAACCACGGCACCAATGCGGGCGCCGGGTTCCGCGGCGGCCCACAGAGCAGCCCCGGCACCCGTGCTCGCACCGAAGTACCCCACATGGCTCCCCGCTGTGTCCGGCCGCCCGGCGAGCCATTCCGTTGCCCCCGTCAGCCGGCCGGCAAGCAGCCCGATGTCGAACACATTGGCCCGGTTGAGCTCCTCCGCCGGAGTGAGCAGATCCAGCAACAACGTCCCCAGCCCCGCCCGCTGGAGGAAAGCTGCCACAAAACGGTTGCGGGGACTGTGCCGGCTGCTGCCGCTGCCGTGGGCGAACACCACGACGGGGGCGCCTTCCACCGGCAGGTAGAGATGCCCCTGGAGCCGCACTGCTCCCGCATCGATCTGGACGTCCTCATCGACGGCAGTCCCGTTGGCAACCGCCTGGGCACTGTGCAGCCGCTTGGCTGCCGCATCGAGCAGCAGCACCACTTCGTCGTCGCCGGTCGGCGAGAAATCACGGTAGTGGTATCCGACGGCGGTGAACTGGCGTGGCGTTGCCAGGCAGACCACCTCATCCGGTTCCGTGAGGTCCGCGAGCGTGTCCGCCGGCGCCACCGGAACGGCCAGGATCACTCTGGCGGCGCCCAGCTGCCGGGCGATGCGGCACGCAACACGGGCTGTGGACCCGGTGGCGATGCCGTCGTCGACGATCACCGCGGTGCGCCCCCGCAAATCCTCACGGGTCCGCCCTTTCCTGAACCGGGCCACCCGCGACTCGAGCAGGGCGCGCTCCCGGTCTTCAACGGCGTCAAGCTCGGCCTGGGTAACGCCCACGCGGGAAATGATGTGCTTGTCCAGGACCCGGGCACCGCCCTCGCCAATGGCTCCCATGGCCAGCTCAGGCTGGAACGGAACACCCAGCTTCCGCACCACGATCACGTCCAGGGGTGCGTCCAGCGCCGTGGCCACCTCAAACGCTACCGGAACGCCGCCCCGCGGCAGCCCCAGGACCACGATGTTCTGTCCACGAAGGTATTCGAGCCGCTGCCCCAGCCGCCGTCCCGCTTCAACCCTGTCCTCGAAAATGCTCATGGCCAGCCGTTCGCCTCGTGGCTCAAGGCCGCCATGCGGGTCCGGCGGGCCGACGGTATGGAGCTCGGCGTGCGGGGACGGACTGCGGCCGCTTTTCTCCAACTATCCGGCAGGCGGCGGCCTGTTGCGAGGGACTTTCGGCCCGGATTCCACGGCACCGGGGGCCTCCTTCGAGGCGGACCGGAACGGCGGTGGGCCTTGTCACACGAGTCCGGCGCCCGCCAACTGATGTATATAATTTCCCGGTACGGTTTAGCAGAGAGCCGTTGGATAGTTCTACGATCCGGCTTCTCTGCCTGCTACCCGTCGCGATCGACAGGGTGGCTGGCCGTGTTGCCGGTTCGTTTTGACCTGAACGAAACGGCAGCAAGAACATCGTGGCCAGCGAGTCGACCGCAAACACCGCAACGTCCATCAGCCAGCACCTGAACGAATTGGTGTTGAACAGCTCGGATGTCGAGCAATTCCTCCACGAACTCGCGCGTGTCTCCGCGCGCAGCCTCTCGGAACAGGGGGACGCCGTGCTCTGCGGGATCACGCTGCTCCGGCACCGGAAAGCGGCCACTGTGGCCAGCAGCAGCCCGGAAGCCCAGGCGATGGATGAAATCCAGTACGCCTTTGGTGACGGCCCGTGCATGACCGCCTCCCGCGACCAGGTGACCGTGCACATCAAAGACCTTGAAGCCCATGAACGCTGGCCGAAGTACTCGGATACGGTCCTTGGGCTCGGCGTGCGCTCCATCCTCGCCATACCCTTCCAGCTTGAGGGCGAAACCCGGGCGGCGCTGAACCTCTACTCGCACCGCCCGGGCCGGTTCGAGGGCAAGGTCCTGGAGCTCGCAGAGGACTTTGTCAGCCAGACGTCCATGGCCCTCCGGCTGGCCGTACGCTTCGCCCACTTCAGCGAGACGGCGGCGAATCTCAAGGCCACGCTGGAGTCCCGCACCGCCATCGACGTCGCCATCGGGATCATCATGGCCCAGAACCGGTGCAGCCAGGAGGAAGCGTTCGAGCTCCTCAAGGCGGCTTCCAGCGCACGGAACGTCAAACTGCACGGCGTGGCGACGGCCATTGTCGATTCGCTGGGCCAAGGTCCGACGAGGACGCACTTCGAGCTGTAACGGCTCCCGTTCGCCGTTATCCGGCGTTGCGCCAAAATAAACGTTGCAAACCGAATGTGATGCATGCCATACTCTTCTCGATACGCATCGACGATGCGTATCGACTGGTACCTGGCGGACAGGACAGTCGCTAGCAGAAAAGCCAAGGCCCTTAGGAGGTGGAGAAGCGTGCCGACCAGCAAAGATGTGGCCGAGGCGGCCGGCGTAGCGCAGAGCACCGTTTCCTACGTCCTGAGCGGGAAGCGGCCCATCTCGGAAAAGACCCGAAAAAAGGTTGAGGCGGCAATCGAGCAGCTGACCTATCAGCCCAACGCCGGGGCGCGGGCGCTGGCGAGCCGCAAGACCCGGGTCATTGGATTGGTCATTCCCTTCATTCCCGAACTACACATGGCTTCGATCATGGAGTTCGTCTCCGTCATCGCCACCACCGCCCGGCAATACGACCACGACATCCTGCTGGTCACAGAGGACGAGGGGGCCGCCGGACTCCGCCGCGTCGTCGGGCAGCAGATTTGTGACGGCCTCATCCTGATGCAGGTCGAGGGCGAGGATGAGCGCCTTCCCGTGGCCCGGGCGCTGAACGTCCCGGTGGTACTCATCGGCATCCCCCGAGACCCCTCCGGACTTGTCTGCATCGACGCGGACTTCGAAATGGCCGGCGAACAATGTGTCCGGGACCTCGCAGCAGCGGGACATTCCGTCATCTCCGTCATCGACTGGCAACCTGAAGTAGTGGACCGGCACGTGAACTACGTCGAGCGGTTCATGCGTGGCACGGACAGCGCGGCACGAACCCTCGGCGTCACCGTGCAACACCTGCCCGGCGGCGCGGACAGGGACACCATTTCCGCTTCCGTGGACCGGGCCCTGGCCCGGACTACGGGCGTGCCGGCATTTATCGCCCCGGACGGCACCGTACAGGACATCCTCCGCCGGACCCTTGCCTCGCGCGGATTGACTCCCGGCGTGGATGTCTCCGTGATCGGCAGCGCATCGCCCACGCTTGCGGAACTCCAGCCCATTCCGCTCTCCACCATCGACTTGCGCCCGGCCGAGGTTTCCCGCCGGGCCGTGAAAATCATCTGCCAGCTTCTTGAAGCCGACTCCCAGGGACCACACGAATCCCTGGAGTTGGTGCCCACGGTCATCACGCACCGTTCCAGCACGCTCCGTCCACCCCGCGGCGCCTAGTTCTCCCCGCCCTGCCCGATTTTTTATTTGTCGATTGTCGATACGCATCGATAACCGATTCTTCCCACGAAATGAAGGAACAGACAATGAAGTCAGCACTCAGCAAGAGCCGCCCTCTCGCCGTAGCCGTCACAGCCCTTATCGGGCTGCCGGTTCTGCTCTCCGGCTGCGGCACCACCTCCGCAGCCTCCACCGAGTCCGTCTCGGAAATCTCGGTCATGGATTACTACAACAACGAACCGGATAAAACGTTCATCGGCGACGCCCTCAAATCCTGCGGCACCAAGGCCGGCGTCACCATCAAGCGGGAGACCGTCCCCGGTAAGTCCCTGATCTCCAAGGTCCTGCAGCAGTCGTCATCCAAGACACTGCCGGACGTGCTGATGCTGGACAACCCGGACTTGCAGCAGATTGCGGCCACGGGTGCCCTGGCGCCCCTGGCCGACTTCAACATCAGTACCGCCGACTTCGCCCCCGGCGTCCTCAGCGCGGGCACCTACAAGGACAAGGTCTACGGGCTGGCCCCCACCGTCAACACGATCGCCCTCTTCTACAACAAGGACATCCTGGCGAAGGCCGGCGTGACCCCGCCGTCCACCTGGGACGAGCTTGAAGCGGCCGCCGAGAAGCTGACGTCCGGGGACCAGTACGGGCTGGCGTTCAATGCCAACCCCACCTACGAAGGCACTTGGCAGTTCCTGCCGGTCATGTGGTCCAACGGCGGCAACGAAAAGAACATCGACACCAAGGAAACGGCACAGGCCCTGCAGCTCTGGACCGACCTGGTAAAGGACGGTTCGGTGTCCTCCTCCGCCCTGAACTGGACGCAGGCCGACGTCAAGGACCAGTTCCTGGCCGGCAAGGCCGCCATGATGGTCAACGGCCCATGGCAGATTCCTTCCCTCGACAAGCAGGCCTCGCTGCAGTACGGCGTGGTGAAGATTCCGGTTCGGGAGGCCGGCCAGACTGTTGTTGCCCCGCTCGGAGGAGAAGTCTGGACCGTTCCGCAGACCGGGAACAAGGCCCGCCAGGCCAAGGCCGCAGAGGTGGTCGCCCGCCTCAACAGCGACGAGAACCAGCTGGCCATGGCCAAGGTCCGCAACACCATCCCGTCCAAGACGACGCTGGCTGCCAAGTTCGCCGAGGAGAACCCCAAACTCGCCACCTTCACCGAACTCGTGAAGACGGCCCGGGCCCGTACCGGACAGCTGGGCGAGGGATGGCCCGCACAGGCCACCAAGATCTACACCGCCATCCAGACCGCGCTTACCGGGAAGGCGTCCCCGTCTGAAGCCTTGAAGCAAGCTCAGGGACAGTAGGCATCGGCCATGTCACTGACAACTGATTTGTCGCAGGCGACGCCACCCGGCGGTAAGGCGGCAGGCAACACCCGCAGCCATGCTGGCGGCGCCGCAACAGGGAACACCGTTCCGGCGCGGCGGCGGGGCAGCCGCCAGCGGCGGGAGCGCCTCTTCCAGTGGCTGTTCCTGGTGCCCGCCGTGGTCTACATGGCACTCTTCTTCGGCTACCCCGTGGTCAAGAACGTCGTGATGAGTTTCCAGGACTACACGACCGCCACGTTCTTCACCGGGGAAGCCCCGTGGGTGGGGCTGGCCAACTACGCAACGGTCCTGTCGTCGTCGTTGTTCTCCACTTCCCTGCTCAACACCGCGCTGTTCACGGTCGGGTCAATCCTCGGCCAGTTCGTGATCGGGCTGGCGCTTGCCATCTACTTTCAGCGGAAGTTCCCGCTCAACGGGATCCTCCGGAGCCTGCTCCTGCTCCCCTGGCTGCTGCCGCTGATTGTCTCGAGCGCCGTGTGGCGCTGGATCCTGGACAAGGACAGCGGTGCGCTGAACCGGTTCCTGGGCGACCTGAACATCGTGGACACCGGGGTGCCGTGGCTGACCAGCACGTCGCTGGCGCTGATCGCCGTTGTCGGCGTGAACATCTGGATCGGCATCCCGTTCAACCTGACCATCCTCTACGGCGGCCTGCAGGAAATTCCCGACGAGCTGTACGAGGCAGGCTCCCTGGACGGCGCCACAGGCTGGAAGGCGTTCCGGCACATCACGTGGCCCATGCTCCGGCCGGTGGTGAGTGTGGTCCTGGTACTCGGCGTGGTGTACACGCTCAAGGTCCTGGACATCATCCTGGGCCTGACAAACGGCGGCCCCGCCAACTCGACACAGACGATCGCGACACAGTCCTACGCGCTCTCCTTCCAGGAGTTCAAGTTCGGCGAGGGTGCCGCGCTGGGCAACATCCTGGTGATCATTTCGCTGGTGTTCGCAGTCCTGTACCTCCGCGCCAGCCGGCGAGCCGTTGATGAGTGAGGAAACCATGACGACAACAATCACCTCCCGCACCGGCGGTCACCGCGCCGGGGGCCGCAAGGGTGCCGGCCGCGGTTCCATGCCGGTCCCGGATCGCAAGAACTGGGGATCCACGGCGTTGGCCATTTTCTTCCTGGCCGTCATGTTGTTCCCTGTGTACTGGATGGTCAACGCATCGCTGCAGCCCAACGGCACCACGCTGGAAACGTCCTGGCTGCCGCTGAAGCCGGATTTCACCGGCTACGCCACCGCCATCAGCGAGCAGGGCGGCAACCTGGGCACCAGCCTGGTCATTTCGCTCGGCAGTGTGGCGTTGAGCCTGGCCATTGCCGCTCCGGCAGCGTACGCGCTGGCCTACTTCAAGGTCCGCGGCGCCGGCATCGTGCTGTTCGCGATACTCATCAGCCAGATGATCCCCGGAATCGTGGTGGCCAACGCCCTGTACACCGCCTACAACGACCTCGGCTTGCTCAACTCCATCCCGGGCCTGATCCTGGCGGACTCGGCGCACGGCATCCCGTTCGCAATCCTGATCATCCGGGCCTTCATGAACGGCATGCCGGCCTCGGTGATCGAGGCGGCCAGGGTGGACGGCGCCGGCCACATCCGCGCGTTCTGGTCCATCGTGCTGCCGCTGAGCCGGAACTCGCTCATCACCGCCGGACTGTTCACCTTCCTGTTCGCCTGGAGCGACTTCCTGTTCGCCCTGACCCTGACCACCACCGAAGCCGTGCGCCCGGTAACGCTGGGCATCTTCCAGTACATCGGCGCCTACGTAAACGACTGGAGTTCGGTTATGGCGACTGCCGTGCTCGCTTCCATTCCGGCCATCATCCTGCTGGTGGCCGCCCAGAAGTACATCGCCGCGGGCACCACCGGCGGAGCCGTCAAGTAGGACAGCCGGTCCTTCAACTCTTCCCCCCAGCCAGTTCTTTCAAGGAGAAACCATGACCCCGCAAGCAACCCCGCAGGACGGCACCATCCGCGTCACCGTCTGGAGCGAGAACCGCCACGAAAAGCGCGACGAACTCGTGGCCCGCCTCTATCCCGATGGCATGCACGGCGCCGTCAAGGCAGGCATCGAGGAAAACCTGGGCGCCAAGGTCAGCGTCCGCACCGCCACGCTGGACGAACCCGAGCACGGGCTCACCGAGGAGGTCCTGGCAGCCACCGACGTGCTGACCTGGTGGGGGCACATGTCCCACGGCGACGTGGACGACGAGATCGTGGAGCGCGTGCACCGCCATGTCCTGGCCGGCATGGGCCTGATCGTGCTGCACTCCGGGCACTGGTCCAAGATCTTCACCAAGCTCATGGGAACGTCCTGCACGCTGCGCTGGCGTTCGGAGCAGGACCGGGAGCTGGTCTGGACCGTGGACCCCACCCACCCCATCGCCAAGGGCGTGCCGCATCCCATAGTGATCGACCAGCAGGAAATGTACGGCGAATTCTTCGACATCCCCACCCCCGAGGAACTGGTGTTCATCAGCTCCTTCAGCGGCGGCGAGGTCTTCCGCTCCGGTTGCACCTTCCGCCGCGGCCACGGCAAGATCTTCTTCTTCAGCCCGGGCGACCAGGACTACCCCGTATACCACCACAAGGACGTCCGCCGGGTCATCGCCAACGCCGTTGAGTGGGCCGTCACCGACCGCCCCGAGCGTGCCTACCCCGAACTGCTGCGCTACGAAACGAACGATTTCTTCAACGGCAAAAGCTACCAGGGGGCCAACGCGTGAGCACCCCCTTCGCCACAGTTCCCGACGACGGAGCTCCCCTGCGCGTCGTCGTCGTCGGCGCCGGCGGCATGGGCCGTGCCTGGCTGAACACCGTCGAACAGTCGCCCCAGGTGGAACTGGCAGGCATCGTGGACCTTGACCTTGATGCCGCCCGCGCGGCAGCCGCCGCCCTCGGACGCCCGGACCTTCCGGTCGGGACCGGCACCGCCGTGCTGGCGGCCGACGTCGGCGCCCGGGCCGTCATCAACGTGACCGTCCCTGGCGCGCACCACCCGGTGACCGCCGAGGCCCTTGCCGCCGGCCTGCCGGTCCTGGGCGAAAAGCCGGTCGCGTCCACCGTCTCGCAGGGCCTGTCCCTTGCAGCGGCTGCCGAACTGTCCGGCCAGCTGTTTATGGTCAGCCAGTCGCGCCGCTACAACCGGCAGCTTTTCGAGGCGAAGCGGCTCTCATCCTCGCTGGGCAGCGTCGGGATCGTGTCGGCCGAGTTCTTCAAAGCCCCGCGCTTCGGCGGTTTCCGGGACGCCATGGACCACCCTCTGCTGCTGGACATGGCCATACACCAGTTCGACATGGCCCGTTTCCTGCTCGACGCCGATCCGGTATCCGTCTTCTGCGAGGAGTACAACCCGTCCTGGAGCTGGTACCGCGGCGATGCCGGGGCCAGCGCCATCTTCGAGATGACCGGCGGGGAACGTTTCGTCTTCACCGGAAGCTGGTGCAGCCCCGGGCAGGAGACGTCATGGAACGCTTCGTGGCGGATCAGCGGAGAACATGGCACCGTACTGTGGGACGGCGACAACGAACCCACCGTGGAATCGGCCGGATCGGCCGGATCGACTCCCGGAACCGACCCCGGCCGGGAGATCGCCGGTTCGCTGCGTGACTTCGTGGCAGCACTCCGCACCGGCAGCACTCCGATGGGGCAGGTGCACCGCAACATCATGAGCCTGGCAATGGTGGAGGCTGCCGTCCAGAGCGCCGCCACCGGCACCAGGGTCTCGGTGGATGCCCTGCTGGAGGAGTCCTATGCGGACGCCATCCTGGCGGAACGCGATCCGGGCGTGCTGGAGATCCTAAAATCCTGGCCGTCCGTCAGGGCTGCCCTGTAACGGCTCAGAACATCGGCAGCAGGAACCCGGCCACCATTGCTGCCGCACCGATGCCGCTCAGGATCCAGCCCAGGACTCCGGCTGCCTCTCCGCGCACCTCCGGGGCACTGGTGCGCCACCGGGTGGGCGTCTTCACCGCGTAGTGGATGGTGACGGCGTCCCCCGGGGCCATATGCCGGATGTCATACGGGGACATGGGCGCGTTGTGGACCTCGTGATGGTGGTCGTACCAGCGGAACCCCACGCCGCTCTCGTCGGAGTAAACCACGCCCTCCGACTGGGTCCACTGATCCTCGAACCGCCTCATCGTCTCCACAACCACCAGAAGAACGAGGCCGGCGGGCAGGCAAATCCAGGTCAGCACTTCCAGGATGGGGCCTGCAATGTCAAGAACTCCGGGCATGGTCATGATGGTACCGTTCCCGCGCATTTGCGGGCCACATCGGCCGTGTGCGCCAGAACGGGCCACGGGGCCGGCCGACGTGCCACACTAAGGACTACGAGCGGGGCATGCCTAAGGGAGCAACACACATGGTGACGGGGCAACGCACCCACCGGTTTGGCAAAGACACGTGGCGCGGGAACGGCCTGTCCAGTGCGGACGTCTCCGAACGCGTCCGCGGAGGTCTGACGAACCTGGTCTCCAACTCATCAAGCCGCAGCCTATGGGACATCTTCCGCGCGAACGTCCTGACGCTGTTCAATGCCATTGTGGCCGGTAGCTTCGTGCTGCTCCTGGCCTTGGGCCAGTGGCAGGACGCCCTCTTCGGCTTCGCCGCCGTCGGAAACGCAGTCATCGGGGTGGTCCAGGAATACCGGGCCAAGAAGTCGCTGGACCGGCTTGCGGTGCTGAACTCCCCGCACGCCAGGGTCCTGCGGGACGGCGCCATCCAGGACATTCCGACGGCCGAGGTGGTCCTTGACGACGTCATCCTCCTCTTCGCCGGGGACCAGGTGCCTGCGGATGCCACCGTGTTCGACGCCAACGGGCTGGAAATCGACGAATCCCTGCTCACCGGCGAATCCAACCCCGTCGACAAAGCAGCAGGGTCCGAGGTCCTGGCCGGATCCAGTGTTGCGGGCGGCCAGGGCCGGGCCCAGGTTGTCCGCGTGGGGGACGACTCCTTCGCCGGCAAGCTCACGACGGCGGCCAAGCGTTTCTCCCTGGTGAACTCGGAAATCCGCACCGGCCTCAACCGGGTCCTGCGCTGGATCACGTGGGGGCTCCTCCCGGTCATGGCCGTCGTGGTCAACGGCGAGATGCATGCCCAGGGAGGCTGGAGCCAGGCGCTGGCCACCGGCGCCTGGAAGACCGCCGCGGTCGGCGCCGTGGCCAGCGTCATCGCCATGGTTCCGCTGGGCCTGGTGCTCATGGCCAGCGTCGCGTTCGCGCTGGGCGGGCTGCGGCTCGCGCGCAACAAGGTCCTCATCCAGGAACTGGCAGCCGTGGAAGGGCTGGCCCGGGTGGACATGCTTTGCCTGGACAAGACCGGCACCCTCACCGAAGGACGAATCACCTTCGACGGCGTGCACGACGCCGGCGCCGCACCGGTTCAGGGGTGGAAGGAGGCGCTGGGCTGGTTCGGGGCCGACCCCGATGCAAACGCCACCGCCCGCTGCCTCGCCGCAGCCTACAAGGACGACGGCGGCTCCCGCCCGGTATCCTCCGTCCCCTTCGCGTCGTCCCGGAAATGGAGCGCGGTCAGCTTCAGCGACGGGTCCGCGCCCGGCGCCTGGGTGCTGGGCGCCCCCGAACTGGTCCTCAAGGCCACTGCACCGGGGCACGTCCACGCCCTGGCCTCCGCGGCCGGACTGGCATCGTCCGGCCTCCGGACCCTGGTTTTGGCCCATGCCGGGCAGCCCATGGCCGCCCGGGAAGCTGAGCGGGAAGCCTTGCCGTCCGAGTTGGTGCCTGCCGCGCTGCTGACATTCCGCGAAAAGATCCGGCCCGACGCCGCCACCACCCTGGCCTACTTCAGGAAACAGGGCGTCGACCTCCGCATCATCTCCGGTGACGATCCGCGGACCGTGGCGGCAGTTGCCCGCGACGTGGGCCTGGACTCCGCCGACGGCTACGATGCCCGCCAACTGCCGGAAGACCCCGAACTCATGGCCGACGTCCTGCAGAACCACAAAGTGTTCGGCCGGGTCACCCCGGCGCAGAAGAAGGCCATGGTCGCCGCCCTGCGCAGCCGGGGCCACGTGGTGGCCATGACCGGGGATGGAGTCAATGATGCCCTGGCACTGAAGGAGGCGGACATCGGGATTGCCATGGGCACCGCCGCGGCGGCCACCAAGGCCGTCTCCCGGCTGGTCCTGCTGGACGGCCGCTTCGACCGGCTCCCCGGCGTCGTGGCTGAGGGACGGCGGGTCATCGCCAACATCGAGCGCGTGTCCATGCTGTTCCTGGCCAAGACGGCGTACGCCATTGCCCTGTCGGTGGTCTTCGGCGGGTTGCTGTGGGGCTTCCCGTTCCTGCCGCGTCAGCTGTCCGCCACCGACGGGCTCACCATCGGCATTCCCGCCTTCTTCCTGGCCCTCATGCCCAATACCAGGCTGTACAGGCCCGGCTTCCTCAAACGCTCCCTGACCTTTGCTGTCCCCGCCGGCCTCATCATCACCGCGGCCGTCCTTGCACTGAATATCTATGCAGCGATCGCGGGCGTGTACCGGGAGGAATCGGTGCGGACCGGGTCTGTCATGGTGCTCGCCCTGGTGGCGCTCTGGGTGCTCGTGGCGCTCTCCCGGCCACTCAACCGCTGGCGTCTGCTCATCGTGACCTCAATGTACGCCGGCCTCCTCGCCCTGCTCACAGTCCCCTTCATCGCAGACTTCTTCGGCATCTCGTGGCCCCCGGACGAGCTCCGCAACGCCGCCCTGCTGGCGGCGTTTGGCGGGTGCGCCGCCGTCGAGCTCGTGTTCCAACTACGCCGCCGCCTCAACGTTTGACGGCGCGCGGGCCGCGGCGCCATGGACGCAAAGCTGCGGATGGCGCCGCCGGGAGCCGGTTGCACCTAGGGTGGAGGGGCAACGGTAGGCATCCGCCCGCCTGCGACTGATCAACTGATTGAGGAAACAAACATGGGTTTGGGCGACAAGATCAAGAACGCTGCCGAGAAAGCAATCGGCTGGGCCAAGGAAGCACTGGGCAAGCTGACCAACAACAGCAAGCTCGAGACCGAGGGCAAGATTGATCAGGGCACGGCCGACGCGAAGCACGCAGCCGAGGACGTCAAGGACACCATCAACGACAAGTAATCGTTACCTGATGGCCGGGGCGCGGAACCTTCCGTGTCCCGGCTTTTTTGTATGCTCCGCCGGCCTGCCGGGACCTTCGCCCCTTCCGTTTGGCGGGATCCGCAGCCAGTCTGGTCACATGGCAGCCCGCCCCGGGGGGAACCGACAACGGCGGGCAATGATCGGTACAGGCGGCGGCAGCCATGGACGAGCCAGTGGTGCACATCAGCGGTTTCCGGATGGACTTCGCGGACACCACTGTGGTCCGTGACCTGTCCTTCGATGTCCGGGCCGGCGAAACGTTCGGTTTCCTGGGCAGCAACGGCTCGGGCAAGACCACCACCATCCGCGCACTCCTCGGCCTCTACGAACCCACGGCCGGGGTCCTCCACATCAACGGGCGGCCCTTTAAACCCGAGCACGGCAGCAGGCTGGGCTATCTTCCGGAAGAACGCGGCCTCTACAAGAAGGAAAAGGTCATGGACGTTATGACCTACTTCGGCCGGCTCAAGGGAATGGACCGGCATTCGGCGCGGCAGTGGTCACTGGCCTACCTGGACCGGGTGGACCTGGCCGGCAAGGCCGCCACCCAGGTGGACAAGCTCTCCAGCGGCGAGCAGCAGAAGGTCCAGCTCGGCGTCACCATCATGAACCGTCCGGAGCTCCTCATCCTGGATGAGCCCACCAAGGGCTTCGACCCCGTGAACCGCCGGCTGCTGATGGACATCATCGGGGAGCAGAAGAACGACGGCGCCACCGTGGTCATGGTCACCCACCAGATGGAGGAAGTGGAGCGGTTGTGCGACCGCATCATCCTCCTTAAGGACGGCACGTCCGAGGCCTACGGCACCATCGATGAGGTCCAGAACAAATACGGCGGCCGGATCGTCCGCATCCGGCACGCCGGGCCCATCCCGCCGTCGCCCCACTATGAGGTGACGCTGGAAGAGACCAACTATGCGGAGCTCTCCATCACGGACGGCACCGACGAAGCGGCCATCCTGCGGGAACTCATGGACGCCGGCCTGGTCATCCGGAGTTTCACGACCACAAAAATCTCGATGGAGGACATCTTCATCCGCGTGTACGGGGACCCTACCCGGCCGCCGTCGTCCGTTCCCGGCCGCGCGCCGGCAGTACGGGGTGCGTAGCCGTGGCGCAGCACAACCTTGGAACGGTCATCAGCTTCGAATTCGTGCGCACCGTCACCAAGCTGCGCTTCTGGATCGGCACCCTGTCCGTGCCCGTCATCATGGCGGTGGTGTTCGGGATGATCTTCCTCAGCAACACCAGCACCAGCACTGCCGCCGAGGCCCAGAAGAATGCGCAGTTCAGCATCTCCTACCTGGACGCCTCCGGGCTGATCACGCCGGCTGACGCGGCCGCGTTCGGCGCCGTTCCTGCGGCCTCGTCCGACGCTGGAATCCGGGACGTCCAGTCCGGCACCGTCGATGCCTACTTCGAGTTTCCTGCCCATCCCGAGACCACTGCCGTGAAGGCGTACGGCGCGGACCGGGGATTGTTCGAGAACGGCAAGTACGCCGCTGTCGCACAGGCCATGCTGGCCCGTGCTGTGGCCGTGAAAATCGGCTCGCCCCAGCTGTCCCGCCTCGCATCGGGGTCGGCGCAGGTGGACACCGTCACCTACCAGGGGTCCGAGGTGTCCGGCGGCATGAACTCCGTGATCCCGCCGATGGCATTCCTGGTGGTCTTCTACGGACTGGTGGTGCTCCTCGCCGGGCAGATGCTCAATTCCACCCTGGAGGAAAAGGAAAACAGGGTCACGGAAATGATCCTGACAACGCTCAGGCCCACCACCCTCATCGCCGGAAAGGTGCTGGCCCTGTTCATGGTGGGCCTCGTGCAGGTGGCCGTCTTCGCCTCCCCGATCCTGGTCGGCGCCCTCTTCTATCGTGACGCCATGAGCATCCCCGAGTTCGACGCGTCGCAGCTCGTCTTCGACCCCCTGCGCATGACCGTCGGCCTGCTCATCCTGGTAGGCGGTTTCGCCCTGTTCACCACCACCCTGGTGGCCATCGGCGCCGTGATGCCCACAGCCAAGGAAGCCGGAAACTTCATGGGCGTGATGATCGCCCTGATATTCATCCCGTTCTATTCGGTCAGCCTGGTGGTCTCCGAGCCGCACTCCCCGATCGTGCAGGTGTTCACCTTCTTCCCGTTCTCCGCCCCCGTTACCGCGCTGCTGCGGAACGCCTTCGGCTCACTGGGCATCGCGGAGGCAGCCGTCGTGATCGCCATCCTCTACATCGGCGCTGCCATGATGCTCCGGGTGGCCGTGCGGCTCTTCCAATACGGATCCATCTCCTACACCTCGAAGGTCAGCATCAGGACCGCCCTCAAAGCAGGATCCAGGCATGCCGTGGCCGGCCCGGCGGAGAAGCACGCGGCGGAGAAATAGGCGGACTGTGGAAGGGCGGGAGGCGGACCATGCGCCTGGTATTCCTGGGTGACGTGATGCTGGGCCGCCTCGTGAACCAACAGCTCAGGACGGTGCCGCCCGCCTTCCCCTGGGGCGATACGCTCCCCGTCCTGGCCCAGGGGGACATCCGGTTCGCCAACCTCGAATGCGTCCTGGCCGACGGCGGGACGCCGCAACCGGGGAAGGTGTTCCATTTCCGATCGGACACCCGCAACGCGGCCGTCCTGACAGCGGCGGGCATCGACGCCGTCTCGCTCGCCAACAACCATGTGCTCGACTACGGGGCGGACGCCTTCCGGGAGACGCTGCCTGCGCTGGACCGCAGCGGAATCCTGCACGCCGGAGCAGGACCGGACCTGGAGGCCGCGCAAAGGCCAGCGATCAGGCGTGCGGGCCAGGCCGCCGTCGGACTCATCGCCTTCACGGACAATCAGCCGGACTGGGAGGCCGGGCCGCACCGGCCCGGGGTCTACTACGTACCGGCGGACGGGCGGCAGCAGGGCGACGCCCGGGTACGGGATCTGCTGGCCCTGGTCCGCCGAACCAAGGCCCGGGCCGACCTGCTGGTGGTATCGGCGCACTGGGGCGGCAACTGGGGAGCAGATGTGCCGTCCGCCCACCGGGACCTGGCGCGGGCATTGGTGGACGCCGGGGCCGACGTCGTGTTCGGACATTCGGCGCATATCTTCCGTGGCGTCGAGCTGTACCGCGGACGGCCCCTCATCTACAGCACCGGTGACTTCATTGACGACTATGCCGTGGATCCCGGGGAGCGCAACGACCAGTCGTTCATCTTCTGCCTGGAAACCGCCGGGGCCGTGCCTGTCCGGCTGCAGCTCCATCCAACCGTCATCGCCGGGTTCCAGGCGCGGCTGGCAGGGAAGAGCTCACGCCACATCGCACTGCGGATGCAGGGACTTAGCGCTCAGCTGGGAACGCAGAGCAGATGGGTCGATGAGACGAACGTGCTGGAAATACCGGTGGACGGTTAGTCCCTTTTGTCCCGTTCGGTGAATTCCTCGTCGAGGTCGAAGTGCCTGAATTCGGTCTCCGGGTTGGGTTCACCGTCGGCCACGTATTCATAATCCAGCTGCCGCTGGATCTGGCTGTCGAGGACCTGAAGTTCCGTGTCCTCGACCTTTGAGAGATCCTCCGGAAACTCGTCTTCCGGGGTGAGATGCAGCTTCTCTGACATGTCGTGCCTCTCCTTGCCAGGAACTGGGGTGCTGTTCTGGCAGCATCCTGGCATGTCCCAGATTATCCGCCGCTGCCAGCAGGCGGAAGACCGGGCGGCCGAAGACAAGCCGGCCTTGCCATGCGCCGGACCCCGCCATGCCGCAACGAGGAGCCAGCCGGTCCACCCGATGACCAGCAGTTAGGGGTTTGCTGCCCTGAGCGGTCGCGGTGGCCGCCGGCGCAGGGCAGGTCCGCTGCTGCCCTGGCCGGTGGTCCGGGACCTGAGGGCGAGGTACGCCGCGACCGCCGCCGTCAGCACTACCACCGCCGGAATGAACTGCCACCAGTCCACCGTGTCCATGCCTTGGGACGCATTCATGGACCCGTGCAGGAGTCCCAGAATCAGGATGCTCCCGCCGGTTCCCACGAACACCATACCCAGTAGGTAACGCGCTACGGCGGCGAACCCGAAAAGCACTCCCCAGGACAAGGCAACGTCCGTCCACGGGGTGGCTGCGAACCCCCGCACGGCGAAGGCCTGGGGCAAATGGATCAGCGCAAACGGTATGGCCGTGAGCAGGGAGCCTGCGAGCATTCCCTTGCGGTCCATCAGCCGCCGCTGGACCACTCCGGCCCACGCCAGTTCCTCCCAGACGTTGCCCAGCAGGGCGCCGATGACCACTGCCTTCAGCAGGTACAGCCCGGCGGTGGTTGCCCACCCGCTGCCGGGCTCACGGAGCGTGCCGGTCGCGACGGCGGTCAGGAGAGTCAGCACCGGCAGTGCCAGCAACGCCATGGCATACCAGCCGGCGCCCACACGCCAGCGGACCACCCCGCTGAAGAGGCGCCGGACGCCGGCACGGCCATCCGTCGCCGCCGTCACAATGACCGCTGCCGCCAGCAGGACCAGCAGTTCCGCCAGGAGCCCGGGAGTGATGTCCTGCAGCACGAGGATGGCCAGGCCTTGTGCCAGCCAGGCCGGCGGAATGGCGAGAATCAGGAAAGCGGCGACGGGGTGCGCGGCTATGCGGTCCTTGAGCCGGGTGCGGATGCTTCCCGCGGACTCGGGTGCATGCGATTCAACGCTCATGATGTGCCTCGGATCCGGGCCAAAATCACCAGATGCTAACAGCTGCAGGGTACGCCGGTTGCACCGCTGAATCCATGGCTTCCGGCCGGGCGCGGAGCCCGGTCAGTGGCCATGGGTGCTCCTGGTCTTCCGCTTCCGGCCGCCGCGGACCAGCTGTCCGCGCAACGGGCGCGCAACCGGGGTGCTGAAGCGCGCCGCACGACGGGAAATGTGGTGCGTTGTCCGCCGGCGCGGAATGACGGCCGGCCGGACCGGAGGCTGTTGGGCTGCGCGGGCAAAGAACCATCTCTTGGCGAATTCAACCATCACCAGATACACCACCGTCATCCCCAGCAGCGCCAGGAAGAAGGGCGTGGGCAGCGGATCGAACCCCAAAACACCGGCCAGCGGCGACAGCGGCAGGAAAACGCCCAGTGCCACCACGCCCAGTGATGCGCCCAGCAGGCCGGCCGATGGCCGGCTCCTCAGGAAAGGAACCCGCCGGGTACGGATGGCAAAGATGATGAGCGTCTGCGTGGCGATCGACTCGATGAACCAGCCTGCCCGGAATTCCCCGGGCACCGCATTGAAAGCGAACAGCATCAGGGCGAAGGTGGCGAAGTCGAAGAGGGAGCTGATGGGCCCGAAAAGGAACATAAAACGCCGGATGAAGCCGATATTCCAGTGCGAAGGGGCCAGCAGCTGTTCCTTGTCCACGCGGTCCCCCGGGATGGCGAGCTGGCCGGTGTCGTAGAGCAGGTTGTTCAGCAGGATCTGCCCGGGCAGCATGGGCAGGAAACTCAGGACGACGGACGCGGTAGCGGCACTGAACATGTTGCCGAAGTTGCTCGAGGTTCCCATCAGCACGTACTTGATGGTGTTGGCGAAGATCCGCCGCCCTTCCATCACCCCCTCCGCCAGAACGCCCAGGTCCTTGTCCAGCAGCACAACGTCGGCGGCGTCCTTTGCCACATCGGTGGCGCTGTCCACGGAGATCCCGATATCCGCCGCGTGCAAAGCCAGCGCGTCATTGACGCCGTCGCCCATAAACCCGACCGACCCCCCGCTTTGGCGCAGCAGGCGGATGATCCGTGCCTTCTGCTCCGGCGAGACACGGGCGAAGATGCTCGCTTCCCGGGCCGCCGCGGCCAGTTCGGCATCGGATAAAGCCTCCACCTCGGCGCCGGTGAGTGTCCCGCCGGAGAGCACCCCGAGCTCGTCACAGACCTTCTCGGCAACCTTGGCGTTGTCCCCGGTGGCGATCTTGACCGTGATGCCGAGTGTCTCGAGCTGGTCCAGTGAAGCCCGGGCGTTGGCCTTGGGCCGGTCCAGGAAGACCAGCAACCCCTCCAGGACCAGGTCCTTCTCGTCGGAGGGTTCAATCGCCGTCATTCCTGCGGCCGGCCGGCTCGCGACGGCCACCACCCGGGATCCCGCGTTGAACTGTTCGTCCAGCATCGCCTGCACGCCTGCCGGGATGTCCACGCAGAGCGCCAGGACATCTTCGGGCGAGCCCTTGGTGACCAGCCGCGCCGGGCCGCCGTCCTCGCTGACCAGCACGCTGGTCCGGCGCCTCAGGTGGTCGAAATCAATGACATCGAGCCGCTCGTAGCGGTCCGGCTGGAACCCGGCCGCATCGGCCGAGGCCCAGAGCGCCGCGTCCAGCGGGTTCAGCCCCACCGTGGAGAGCTTAGCTTCCGCGTACTCCGCTTCCGTTGCGAGAAGTCCCAGCGTAAACACTGCGCGCGGGGGCAGTCCGTCCCGGGCGGGCAGCGCTGCGGTGAAGCTGATCCTGCCTTCGGTAAGGGTGCCGGTCTTGTCCGTGACCAGCACGTCCATGTCCCCGAGGTCCTCAATGCACACCAGCCGTTTGACCAGCACTTTGCGTTTGGCCAGCTGGCGGGTGCCCGTGGCCAGGCTGGTGCTCACAACGGCCGGCAACAGCTGCGGCGTGATTCCTACGGCGATGGCCAGCGAGAACAGCAGCGATTCAATGACCGGCCGCTGTAACAGGAGGTTGGCGATGAAGATCAGAGAGGTAAGAACGATGGCCACCTGCAGCAGCAGGTAGGAGAAGCGTTTCAGGCCGAGCTGAAACTCGGTTTGTGGCTGCCGCTCACCCAGTCCCAGGGCGATCCGCCCGAATTCGGCGCGCCCGCCGGTTGCCACCACCACGCCGGTGCAGTTTCCCGCTTGGACCACCGTCCCCATGAAGAGGCAGGACGTCAGGTCCGCGAGCGCAACGGCACCGGTGACCGGCGCGGCGTCTTTGCTGACCGGCAGCGATTCGCCGGTCAGGATGCTTTCGTCGCAGAGCAGATCCTTCGCCGTCAGCAGCCTGATGTCGGCAGGGACGATCGCACCGATGGCCAGATGCACGACGTCGCCGGGCACCAGGGCGGTGACGCCGACTTCGTCCAGGGTCCCGTCGCGGAGGACCGCGGCCAGGTGGGTGACGCGTGAGTGCAGCGCCTCGGCGGCGCGTTCGGCCCGGAACTCGTTGGTGAAGCCCAGCCCGACGCTGACCAGCAGGATCACCCCGATCACGATGGAGTTCGTGGCGTCCCCCAGGAAGAGCGACAGCCCGGCGGTGATGGCCAAAAGGATCAGGATGGGGCTGCCCAGTTGCCGGCCCAGCACGGACCATCCGCTGGCTTGATGCGTCCGGACCGCATTGGGGCCAACGTCGGCCAGCCGTTTGGCAGCTTCCTCGCTGTCCAGGCCCCCGCTGCCGGACCCCAACCGGAGCAGGACCTGGTCCACGGGAAGCTGCGCGGCGTGCGCCATCGTCAGTTGTCCGGGGAGCTGCTCCTGGAGGTGGAAGTCCGGGACGTGGAGCTCCGGCACGCTAGGACAGCCGCCACACGTAGGCGTAGGGCTGCGGGAACTGCGTGATCCGGAAGGCCCTGATCACGATCCTGGCCTGCCCCGGCGGCATGCCCGTCCAGAGCACCTGTTCCACGTTGTTGCGGCGGTCAAACCCGGCATTCGTTCCTGAATTTCCGTGGCGCTCGCTGCCGTCGGCTGCCAGCACTATGAGATCGAGGTCGTTCTGCAGCTGCGGTCCGGGCGGATCGGACCACACGAGGGTGATCTTCAGCGTCACCCCGGCTGCGGTCAGGACCGGTTCCGCGGCCGGACCCCGGTTCCGCCTCCCTTTGGCGGCCACCTTCGGGATGTCCTCGGGGATGTCGATGGTGAAGGAATCCTCCTGCCCTTGCTCCAGCGGTCCGCCTTCGCCCAGGCCGGCGTTGCCGGGCTGCCCGGGTAAGACCACGGACCGGGCCAGGTTGACCCGGCCCCACCCGGAGTTCCCGTTCGGAGATTCCCCGGCCTCGCTGGGGTTGTACTGTCCCGGCAGGACGTCGGCGCCGTTGACCAAGAGGGCTTTGATGAGGGCGGCACTTGGCGCGTTGAGGCCGTTTTTCACCAGGGTCTCGCGCAGCACCGCGGTGCAGCCGGCCACCAGCGGCGTCGCCATGGACGTCCCGGAGTCGAAGAAGAACAGCGGGTCGGTGGAGGTGCCGAAGGTGTTGCCCATCGGGGCGTTCCGCGAGAGCGTGGACAGGATGCTGGTTCCCGGTGCCACGACATCCGGCTTGATACGCCCCTCCTTGGTGGGCCCCCGGCTGGAGAAGGCCACCATCCCGTCAGGGTTGTTGGCCTGCTTGTCCCGCTTCACGGGATTCGCGGGGAAGTCGCCGGGCCAGTAGGTCCCGTAGGAGGGTGAAAATTCCTTGCGGAGGCTCTCGCTGGCACCTACCGTGATGCAGTTCTTCGCAGCTGACTGGGATCCGATGGAGTTCGAATCCACCGTCCCGTCGCTGTTGCCATCCACGCCGTCGTTCCCCGCAGCGAAGCAGATCACCTGGTCCGGGTGGTTCCACACGAATTCGTCGATCTCCCGGGAACTGGCGTCGTACGGAAGGTTGAGTCCGGGCACGCCCCATGAGTTCGTGTGGACGCGCGCGCCGTCGTCGTACGTCTTTTGGAAGAGGTCGTTGAGGTTGACCGGGATGCCGCCCAGTCCGCCGTTGGAGTCGAGGAGGCTCTGCAGGATCAGCAGGGCCTCGGGCGCCGTACCCTCGATCGCTCCGCCCATGGTGGCCGAGTTTCCGCTGCCCAGGACGGAGCCGGCCACATGGGTGCCGTGGCCGTGCGGATCGTCTGCCTTGTCCGGTGCCGTGCGGCCCAGGGCGTAGAGCGTCTGGACCCGTCCGGTGAATGCCGGGTGCGGGTTGGCGGCGTCTCCAGTGTCAAAGCCGGTATCGGCAACCGCCACCACCTCGCCGTCGCCCCGGTACGTTGTTCCGTTGAGCTGTACCTTCGCGTTCAGGATCTCCCGGGCAACGTTGTTGAAGAGCTGGCGCTCACGGACCGGATGGATCTCCCGGACCTCATCGATCTTTGCCAGTTCCGGGAGCTGGCCGACGGAGGTGGTGATGCGCAGCTTGCCCGGTGTCACCGCCACGGCATCCGGCTCCACCCGGGCGGCCGCGGCAACCTTGGCGATCAGCTCCGGGCCGGCCTCAATGCCCGGGTGGAGGAGCAGGTCTACCCGTTCCAGCCGGCGGTCCGGATGGGGTTCGTGGTCCGCCAGCGACCGGACATTGCCGGTGTCCGCACCGCGCGGCAGTAGGGGCGGCGGAATCTTGAAGACACGGGAGTAGACGTCCGCCCAGCTAACGAACGGAAGGGCACGCACCCGGTTCAGGTCCGCGGGCGGGAACGCTGCCAGATAGGTGTTGTCCGAGACGTATTCCTGCATCTCGACGTCGATGCCGGCCAGTTCCGCCCGCTGTTCCGCGGTCAGCGGCTCCGCGGTCTGGATGAGGATGTGGTCCGACTCCGAGGCGTCCTCGGCTACCAGCCCGGCATCACGCAGGGCACGGTTCTGTTTGATCGGATCAATGGTGATGCCGTTGATGGTGATGTCAGACATGGAATTGTGCCTCCGGGCGATCCGCCGAAAAAGCGCCGCCGGAATAAGCCTCGGCACCCGGCGGACGCATGCGTTCTAGAAGGAGACCCGGGCCCCCGCCGAGCGGGGGCCCCGGAAGGTGAGCGTCAGCTTACGCCCGGCACCCTAGGCGGTCAACGGCGCATGTGTTGCCGACAAGCATGTGATGCAGGGCACACAAGAAATTCCACCGAAATGATTGCCTTCCTGCCCGGCGGTCCGCCACACTAAGGGTGGATCCGCAGGAACGACACAACGTTCCCGGTCCCTCCGCCGGAAGCTTCGCACCGGCCTCCCGCCCCATCACAGAATGCCGGGCCCTCTCGAATCATCTCCAGCCTCAACCGGCACTTCTTGTCCCCGGAAATTTCGTCCAGGGAACAGCCCTCACCAAAACCACCCCGGACGCCCCTGCCCCTTTACCGCGAAAGAGAGCACCCCATGATCAAGCACCACTCCGACATCCTCCTCGAGATCATTGCCCACGACCCCGCAACGATCGAGAACGACCTCAACAGCGCGGTGGACATCGCGCTCCGCCACGCCATGCAGGAACGCCGCCACGGCGTGCTGGTCACCCAGACCGGCTTCTCCAGTTACACCGTGGCCGTCAGCCGCGACGTCCCCTACGGCGAAACCCGCGAGCTGCGGCAGTGGGCGTCCATGGCATAGAACACGCCCGCGGAACGTACCTGTACGCACCTCCGCGCCGGCTGTAGCGTGGGAAGGTCAGTGCACTTTCTACACGCTCGTGCAGTCCGACACCGCAAGACGAGGAGTAGTCAATGAGCACGGAACACAACGAGCCCGAAGACATCGTGAACGACGGCGTCGAGAACGAATCAAGATCAGTGCCGAGGGATGAGCCGGCGGACCGCAGCTCCGGCCGCCACGCCGCCTCCGGCCCCGCGGACACCGGGCCGGCGGGATCGGGAGGCACCAGGCCGCCGGGGCCGGCCGAAGAACAGAACAGCGAAACCGCGGACGACCGGGGCCTCACCACGGAACCCAGCTCCAGCGACTGACTCTGGCGACACAAGGGAGGAGGGGCCGGCCCGGGGGCGGGTTGGGGCGGCGGGGGCGCCGCGGTTTGGTGGGGGGGGTGGGGGGGGGCGGCCGGG